>NZ_BPQX01000095.1 GCF_022179525.1 Methylobacterium persicinum | reverse complement strand
AATCCACAGAGAGTTAGTCAGGCGGCTAAAAGCCGTTCTGACCCCGAACATTCACACTCTGTTTGACATGTCGGCGGAGGACTTTGATGCCATCATAGCGGCACATTTTCAACCGGGAGATGCTGTACTGGAGACAGATATCGCATCCTTCGATAAGAGCCAAGACTACTCCTTAGCGCTAACGGCGCTAATGCTTCTGGAAGACCTCGGGGTCGACCAAGAACTGCTGGACCTTATCGAAGCTGCGTTTGGTGAGATCACGAGTGTGCATCTACCTACCGGTACAAGATTTAAATTCGGTGCTATGATGAAGTCAGGAATGTTTCTTACACTCTTCATCAACACGCTGCTGAACATTGTCATAGCGTGCCGCGTCTTACGCGACAAATTATCGTCCTCGGCGTGCGCCGCCTTCATAGGTGATGACAACATAGTGCACGGCGTGAGGTCAGACCCGCTAATGGCAGAAAGGTGTGCGAGTTGGGTCAACATGGAAGTAAAGATCATCGATGCCACAATGTGTGAGAAACCACCGTACTTTTGTGGAGGATTCATCCTGTACGACAGTGTCGCCGGTACAGCGTGTAGGGTTGCAGACCCGTTAAAGAGGCTGTTCAAACTCGGGAAACCGCTCCCAGCGGACGACAACCAGGATGAAGACAGAAGAAGGGCACTAAAAGACGAAACAGTTAAGTGGTCCCGCATAGGATTGAGAGAAGAATTAGACGTGGCACTGAGCTCAAGATACCAAGTCAGTGGCGTCGGGAACATCACTAGAGCGATGTCCACGCTGTCTAAGAATTTGAAGTCTTTTAGGAAAATAAGAGGTCCCATTATACATCTGTACGGCGGTCCTAAATAGATGCAGGATTACACTACATCTAAAGACCACGTATTACAGACACCATGAATTACATCCCAACTCAAACCTTTTACGGACGCCGTTGGCGACCACGCCCGGCGTTCCGTCCATGGCGGGTGCCGATGCAGCCGGCCCCACCCATGATTCCAGAGCTGCAAACTCCGATCGTCCAGGCCCAACAGATGCAGCAGCTAATCAGTGCAGTTTCTGCCCTGACGACTAAGCAAAATGGCAAAGCACCGAAGAAGCCGAAGAAAAAGCCGCAAAAAGCGAAGGCTAAGAAAAACGAACAGCAAAAGAAAAACGAGAACAAGAAACCACCACCTAAGCAGAAGAATCCGGCTAAGAAGAAGAAACCAGGAAAAAGGGAACGCATGTGCATGAAGATAAGCCAACGTTACATTCCCATGCTCAGAGCCCGCATGTGCACCCTGTTGCTATGAAAAACAACCAGAACAGACACTGA
>NZ_BPQX01000094.1 GCF_022179525.1 Methylobacterium persicinum | reverse complement strand
AAGTTGCACGCCGAAACACAGGCCGCCGACTGCACGGTGCTGGTGCCGGAGGTGGCGGCATGAGCGTGAGCGGCGATGAGACGACACCGGGCGTCCTGCTCGCCTATCACCTCAGCAGTTGAAGTTGCCGACGGTCCTGCACGAGTACGATAAGGTCGCCCGGGAATGTGCCCGGAGCGGCCTCGACCACCCCCGCTATCTGCTACGGCTGGTCGAGTTGGAATTGATCGACCGCGAACGGCGCCTGGTCGAGTGCCGGATCCGGGCGGTACGTTTCCCGGCGGTAAAGAGCCTCGACACCTTCGACTTCGCCGCCATCCCGAGCCTGAACAAGATGCTCGTGCTGGAGCTGGCGCCCTGCGGCTACGTCCTCGGTCGGGAGAACGTCATCGTGCTCGGCAACTCCGGCACCGGCAAGACGCACATCGCCCTAGCTCTCGGACTGGCGGCCTGCCAAAAGGGCTTCTCGGTCGCGTTCACCACGGCGGCCTCGCTGGTCAACCAGCTGATGGAGGCGCATGACGAGCGCCGCCTGCTCCGGCTTCAAAGGGAGCTGGTCACCGTGAAGCTGCTGATTGTCGATGAACTCGGCTACGTGCCGCTGTCGCCGATGGGGACCGAGCTTTTGTTCGAGGTGCTGTCCCAGCGCTATGAGCGCGGCTCGACGGTGGTGACCTCGAACCTTCAGTTCGAGGACTGGACCTCGGTCCTGGGCTCGGAGCGGCTCACCGGTGCACTGCTGGATCGACTGACCCCAGCTTCAGTACGAGGGCAGACCAGGGGGCAAGGTCACAAGCCACCCCGGATGAGCACGATCCCGCGACGGGCGAGATCCAGCCGGCCTGACCGTCACGATCCGCGACAAACGATGAAGGAGCCCGATCGGGCCCCCTTCATCGTTCAGGCTGTAAGCAGGCCGTGGCCTAGTTTTACTCCGCCACGGCGGCCCGAAATTGATCCGCCCTTTACACAGTCGCACGGCGGAATACGAACACCTGACCCATTGCGGACATTGGTGACGTCTGCTCGGGGAACAAATGAACGAAACCTTGCAGATGCTTTGATCGATGATTACCGCTCAGGGGCCACCCGCTGAAATCATTGCCCTTTTTTGTTGCATATATCTGGCGCATGATTGCGGCATGATTTACGGCTATGCGCGGGTATCGATGGACGAGCAGGATCTGGCCGTCCAGCGGGGACAGCTCGAAGCCCCTGCCTGCACCCGCATCTTCTCCAACACCTTCACCGGCACGACGACGGAACGGCCTTGGCTTAAAACGGCTGATGAAGGCACTCGCGCCCGGCGATCTGATCATCATGCCTGCCGCCGACCGGCTGGCCCGCGATCCGATCGACCTTGTTGTCCTCGCTCGCGAGATGCAGCAGGCCGGGGCCGCGCTGCGGTCCCTGGCGGAACCCTACATCGACACGGCCGGCGACTTCGCCTAGGTCGTGCTGGCACTCCTGGGCGTAGGCGCCAAGCTGGAACGGCGGCGCATCCTAGACCGCAGTAGATCTTTCGCTCCCCGTGGATGCGCACCCGGCGAACGGTAAGCTGGGACTGTTTAGCTCTAGTGCTTGCTCTGGCCCTCGCCGACTGCGGCGTAAACGGCGTCACACGCTTCCCGTAGGCCGTCCGGCTTGATCTCATCCCCGGCCATGACCTTCCGCGCCCTCGCATAGAGCTTGGTCTGGAACGCGTCCCACACCTCCCGAAGGGCGGGGTCAGCTTCTAGCAGGGCCGCCCATTGGTCTTCGTCGTAGGGGTGGTTCATGGCCGGTCCTCGGGGCGATCCATCAGCAGCCGGGTCCAGTTTCGGAAATGCTCGGCCTGCATGTCCTCGCTCGCGACGATCTGCCCGGTCCGGTCGTCGGTGAAGGTCCATGTGTCGTCGTGCGCCAGCGATGCCACCACATCGAAAATCGTGCTGCGGTGAAGATGGCGCACGATCTGCGCGGCCGGAACGCCTGAGGCTGCCGCCATGCGCCAGATGGTTGCCGCCTCGCGCTCGGTCAATTCGACGGTGAAGGTGCGGCGCATGGTTCGCCCTCGATGAGCAGGTCGGCATAGCGGAGCAGCTTGGCATGCTGCTTCGCGGGGTCGGTGCGCCACTGGCCGGCTTCACCGTCGAGCCAGGTCCATTCTCCGGTCGCTAGTTCCACGGCGGCGGCAAACACCGCCGCATGCTCCGGCGTCCGGGCGGCGGCGCGAGAAACGTCCCGGATCGAGCGTCCGGTGAGCTGGGCGATCTGCCAAACGGTTTCGGCCTGTTCAGCCGTCATGCGCTCGCGCGTCATCGGGTGGGCTTAGCCTCCGCTGCGGGCAGATCGACTATAGACAGGTCGAGAGCGAAAGGAATCCCCCTGTGCCAGGCGAAGGGGTGCGGACCAACGCGACGGCCAACGTCCGCTTTCGAAAAGCGCCGATAACCTTCGGAACGGCGGACATGGGTCGGAAGCCGTAGGACCGCTGTGGGTGGAAAGTCAAAGTTCTGCTTTCGGTGCGAGAGACAGGAAAGCAGACAATATTCGATAGTTGATGTAGTTCGAAAATGACCCCTGCGCGCAGTCTGTCGGGGTTGTGCGCGCAGGTGACATCGTTGTGCTTCAGCGGATGCCGCCGCTGGCGGTGATGTTCTCGCCGGTGAGCCAGCGCGCATCATCGGACGCAAGGAACGTCACGACGCCCGCGATGTCATCCGGCCGGCCGGCGCGGCCGAGCGGTGTCTGTGCGACCATCCCGGCCTCCATCTCCGAGCCGGAGATGCCGGCCGTGTGCGTACCTTCGGTCACCACATAGC
>NZ_BPQX01000093.1 GCF_022179525.1 Methylobacterium persicinum | reverse complement strand
CTGTTACAGCCCGGTGGCTATAGAAAAAATTAGGGATGAGGCTTCCGATGGCATGATAAAGATCCAGGTCGCAGCGCAAATTGGCATCAACAAAGGAGGAACACACGAACACAGCAAAATCAGGTACATCGCCGGGCATGACATGAAAGAGGCAAACCGGGATTCTTTACAAGTGCATACTTCCGGTGTGTGCGCTATTCGAGGCACGATGGGCCACTTCATCGTGGCCTACTGCCCTCCAGGGGGCGAACTAAAGGTCCAGTTCCAAGATGCAGAATCGCACACACAGGCCTGCAAAGTGCAGTACAAACACGCTCCGGCCCCAGTAGGCAGAGAAAAATTCACCGTCAGGCCCCACTTCGGTATCGAAGTGCCATGCACAACGTACCAGCTGACTACCGCACCGACGGAGGAAGAGATCTACATGCATACCCCACCGGATATCCCAGACATAACGTTGCTGTCGCAGCGGTCAGGTAACGTAAAGATCACAGCAGGAGGAAAAACCATCAGATACAACTGCACGTGTGGTAGTGGCAACGTGGGCACCACCAGTAGCGACAAGACTATCAATTCGTGCAAAATAGCACAGTGCCACGCTGCGGTGACTAACCACGATAAGTGGCAGTACACCTCCTCGTTTGTCCCTAGAGCCGACCAGTTGTCTCGCAAAGGTAAAGTGCACGTACCCTTCCCTCTGACCAACTCCACATGCAGGGTGCCCCTTGCACGTGCACCAGGTGTCACATACGGAAAGAGAGAACTGACAGTGAAACTGCATCCAGATCATCCCACGCTGTTGACGTACCGGAGTCTAGGAGCAGATCCGCGTCCGTATGAGGAGTGGATAGACCGATACGTCGAACGGACCATACCGGTGACCGAAGATGGGATAGAGTACAGATGGGGAAACAACCCACCCGTGCGCTTGTGGGCCCAGCTGACAACTGAAGGCAAACCCCATGGGTGGCCGCACGAGATCATACTCTATTACTATGGGCTATACCCAGCAGCCACCATCGTCGCTGTCTCAGCCGCGTGTCTCGCAGTCGTACTATCGCTGCTGGCGTCATGTTACATGTTCGCCACTGCACGCCGCAAGTGCCTGACCCCATACGCCCTGACCCCCGGAGCCGTCGTCCCGGTAACACTAGGAGTACTATGCTGCGCACCACGAGCGCATGCCGCGTCGTTTGCGGAATCTATGGCGTATCTATGGGATGAGAATCAAACCCTGTTTTGGCTGGAGCTTGCAACGCCGCTCGCTGCCATAATCATACTTGTATGCTGCCTGAAGAACCTGCTTTGCTGCTGCAAACCGCTATCTTTTTTAGTGTTGGTGAGCCTGGGAACTCCCGTCGTAAAATCTTACGAACACACCGCAACGATCCCGAATGTGGTGGGATTCCCGTATAAGGCTCACATTGAGAGGAACGGCTTCTCCCCGATGACCCTACAGCTTGAGGTACTTGGAACCAGCTTGGAACCCACACTAAACTTAGAGTACATAACCTGTGAATACAAGACAGTCGTGCCGTCACCTTATATCAAGTGCTGCGGGACATCAGAATGCAGATCCATGGAGCGCCCCGACTATCAATGCCAGGTCTACACAGGAGTGTACCCATTTATGTGGGGCGGCGCATACTGCTTCTGCGACACTGAGAACACCCAGCTGAGTGAAGCATACGTTGACAGATCGGACGTATGCAAGCACGACCATGCCGCGGCCTACAAGGCGCATACTGCGGCAATGAAAGCCACCATCCGAATAAGCTACGGGAACCTCAATCAGACAACAACGGCGTTCGTCAACGGGGAGCACACAGTGACCGTCGGAGGCAGCAGGTTTACTTTTGGTCCAATCTCCACTGCCTGGACGCCTTTCGACAACAAGATTGTCGTCTATAAGAACGACGTCTACAACCTGGACTTCCCACCCTACGGGTCAGGACAACCAGGAAGGTTTGGAGACATCCAGAGCAGGACGGTAGAGAGCAAGGACCTGTATGCCAACACCGCCCTCAAGTTGTCAAGACCTTCGTCCGGTACTGTTCACGTGCCTTACACACAGACCCCTTCTGGCTTTAAGTACTGGATAAAAGAGAGAGGCACGTCGCTGAATGACAAGGCTCCCTTTGGATGCGTAATCAAGACCAACCCAGTTAGAGCAGAAAATTGCGCCGTTGGCAACATCCCAGTCTCCATGGACATCCCGGACTCCGCGTTTACGCGCGTGATTGATGCACCTGCCGTCACAAACCTGGAGTGCCAAGTGGCGGTCTGCACGCACTCATCGGACTTCGGCGGGATTGCGACTCTGACTTTCAAAACCGACAAACCCGGAAAATGTGCTGTCCATTCTCATTCGAACGTAGCCACCATACAGGAGGCAGCTGTGGACATCAAAACAGATGGCAAGATAACCCTGCATTTCTCTACAGCATCAGCATCCCCGGCATTCAAGGTATCTGTGTGCAGTGCCAAAACGACATGCATGGCAGCGTGTGAGCCGCCGAAGGATCACATCGTCCCTTATGGGGCGAGCCATAACAACCAAGTTTTTCCTGACATGTCTGGCACGGCAATGACATGGGTGCAGCGGGTAGCTGGCGGATTCGGCGGGCTAACACTCGCCGCTGTGGCAGTACTTATACTGGTGACGTGTGTGACTATGCGCCGCTAACCGGGAGGCTTGACATAATGTATATATATAAGCATCATAGTTTTAATAAAGCATATAAATAATCAAGTAGATCAAAGGGCTACCTAACCCCTGAATAGTAACAAAACGCAAAATACAAAAACATTAGTTCAAAGGGCCAGTAACCCCTGAATA
>NZ_BPQX01000092.1 GCF_022179525.1 Methylobacterium persicinum | reverse complement strand
AAGCTAACCAGAA
Organism: Methylobacterium persicinum; assembly: GCF_022179525.1. GTDB lineage: Bacteria > Pseudomonadota > Alphaproteobacteria > Rhizobiales > Beijerinckiaceae > Methylobacterium > Methylobacterium persicinum. Next base: position 1,306 of record NZ_BPQX01000092.1, on the reverse strand, counting down.
ACTTAGCTCAATGTATGCCTGCAACGGACTGCACACTGCTGGCTGTGCACCGTCATACAGGGTCCGCCGCGCAGATATATCAGGACACGGTGAGGAAGCAGTCGTAAATGCTGCCAATGCCAAGGGTACCGTGAGCGATGGAGTGTGCAGGGCGGTCGCTAAGAAGTGGCCATCATCTTTCAAAGGGGCTGCAACTCCAGTCGGCACAGCCAAGATGATCCGCGCAGATGGCATGACCGTAATCCACGCAGTGGGACCGAACTTCTCCACCGTAACAGAAGCCGAAGGGGACAGAGAGCTAGCGGCCGCGTACCGAGCTGTGGCTAGCATAATTAGTACCAACAACATAAAGAGCGTCGCAGTACCGCTGCTATCCACAGGCACCTTTTCCGGCGGTAAGGACAGAGTGATGCAGTCCTTGAACCACTTATTCACGGCATTGGATGCCACCGATGCAGACGTGGTTATCTACTGCAGAGATAAAAACTGGGAAAAGAAGATTCAGGAAGCCATCGACAGGCGGACGGCAATAGAGCTCGTATCCGAAGACGTGACCTTGGAAACCGATCTGGTTAGGGTACACCCGGACAGTTGCTTAGTCGGCAGAAATGGTTACAGTGCAACTGACGGTAAACTGTACTCTTACCTTGAGGGCACGAGGTTCCACCAGACGGCGGTCGACATGGCTGAAATATCAACTTTATGGCCAAGACTCCAAGATGCTAACGAGCAGATCTGCCTGTACGCCCTAGGGGAGACGATGGACAGCATACGCACTAAATGCCCAGTAGAGGACGCCGATTCGTCTACGCCGCCGAAAACGGTACCGTGTCTATGTCGGTACGCGATGACCGCGGAGCGGGTTGCCAGACTTAGGATGAATAACACCAAAAACATCATCGTGTGCTCCTCCTTTCCATTGCCGAAGTACAGGATAGAAGGCGTGCAGAAGGTGAAGTGTGACCGAGTGCTAATTTTTGACCAGACCGTCCCGTCACTAGTAAGTCCCAGAAAGTACATACAGCAGCCGCCGGAACAGCTGGATAATGTGAGCCTGACTTCTACGACGTCGACGGGATCCGCATGGTCATTTCCATCGGAAACGACCTACGAAACCCTGGAAGTCGTAGCCGAGGTACACACCGAACCTCCGATCCCTCCGCCTCGCCCAGGACCCCGTAGGCATAGACCCCCGGCACGTGGCGCATCCGCCCCGCATCGATGAGCAAGGTCGCCACGACGGCGCCGCCGACGAAGGCCACCACGAGGAGGAGGCCGAACAGGGCCAACCGCGCCTCGCCAAGCC
>NZ_BPQX01000091.1 GCF_022179525.1 Methylobacterium persicinum | reverse complement strand
AAGTTCAACGCTGTTTGACAGACGGTCAGGCTTGCGAGTCCGCTCAACTTCGTCGCCGATAGCCGCCGCCACGCGATCGAGTTCGGCCATCACCGATTCGGGGATCGGCAAGCTCCAAGCCCGAGCGAGACGATAGCAGCGCCAAGCCGCCGCCTTGTTGCCGTCACGCTGGAAGACCGCTTGCCAGCGGCGCAACTCGGCCGCTCGCTCTTTGTCTAGATCGAAGAGAGCGGGCATCAGGCGGCCTCACCGTGCGAACTACCGCCGTCGGTGTCGGCCGAAAGGCGATCGACAAGCGCGGCCCAAGCCTCAAGCGCGTGCCGCTTCTCGGCCGCGAAATCGTGGCGCTGATAGACGCCGACGATTCCTCCGAACGTCCCCGAGACGTGATTGAGCACCTTTTCGACGACCGCCACGGATATACCTGCCCGAGCCATCCCGCTCGCGGCGGTTCTTCGGAGGTCATGAAGCCGCCAAGGTGCGATCGTGACGCGCTCAGGGTCGGCGCCCTGCTTTTCGGCTTCGTCGCGTGCAACCTTCAGCATTCTCGCGTCGAGTGCCGCCTTCGCCCGCGAGAAGCCGGATACGGACGTGTCGCCCGTCGTCGTCAGTACGAACTCTGACCCCTCGATCCGACGAGCATCGCGAATCAACGCAACGACCGCGGGTACGAGTGGGACGGCATGGATCTTCCCGTTCTTCACCCTGGCGGCCGGGAGAACCCACACCGGATCGCTAGCGTCGAGATCGACTTCGCTCCATCGCATGCCGGCAATCTCTTCACGCCGCTGCCCCGTGAGCAGGGTGAGACTGAAGAACTCGCGCCATGGCCAGTCGAGCTGGCGCAACGCCAGGACGACAAGGCGAAGCTCGGGATCGCTCAGGACGCGGTCGCGCGAGACCTCGTCTTTCGGACGTTTGACGCGCTCTGCAGGCGAGACTTCGAGGATGCCCCGGTCGACACACCAATTGAAGAACGCCTTGAGGTTCGCGAGCGTGCGGTTCGCGGTCGTCCCGGCCCCGCGGTCGGCAATACCCTCGACGAGCTTCAGCACGTCGGCGCGATCGATCTCGGTCACGAGTCGGCCTCGCCAAGGGCCTTTGACCTCCTTCTCAAGAAGTCGCTTCACTTCCTGCGCCGATTTCATGCGCGAGACTTGGCGGGCGACATAGCGGTCGACAACGCTCTCGATCAGGTCGTCTTGCCGTCGCTCGGCCGTTACGGCTTCGGATCTCTCGGCCTCACGTTGTGCCATTGCAGCCGCCCTGACGGCCTTCCGCTCCGCCGACGGATCATTGCCGGTGGTTAGGCTCTTGCGGGCGTCGCCGGCCTTCTGGCGGGCTTCCGCGAGGGTCAGACTGCCAGGGCCGACGGCGGGGCCGAGCGTCAACTTCACGCCTCGGCCGCCTAGTTCGTATCGAAAGATCCACGACTTCGAACCCGAGGGCTGAATGACGACCCGCAAGCCGGGGGTCGCACCGTCCGCTATCTCGCGTCGAGCAGTGCTCGGCTTGGCGTTCGCGACGGCGACGGCGGTCAGGGCACGGGGCATGGCTCGCTCGGGGTACGGCTCGGGGTACGGCAAAACCGCGATAGCCGTCGCTATGCGATGTTCCCAACATCGCCTAACAGTAGCGATAGAGCGCAGTCATAACAATGACTTAGCGTCACAGCATGTTATAAACTGTGGGGGTGCGTTAGCGTCCGCCCGCAGACTACGAATCTGGGGGTCAGAGGTTCGAATCCTTTCGGGCGCGCCACTTCCGTACAGAACTGCGAACACCGGGCATGTCGGTTGATCCCACTCCGACGACGGCCGCTTCCAGGTTCGCCTTCCCACCGATGATACGGATGACGTCGGTTCCGACCTCGATCCGATCGACGATGGCCTGAAGCCACGCCTTGCGGAACGGGATCTCTCCCGTCGTCACGTTCTCGCGCATCAATCGCCCGAACCGCTCGATCATCTCCGGGGCGATCTCCGTCGGCGGACGTTTCGCGACGTGGATCCGGTCGAGCGCGCCCTTGGCGCGGTCCCGCTCCTGCTTCAGGGTGGCGAGCCGTTCCCTGAGAATGTCGTCGAGGTCGGTCAGCCCGTCTTCGACCATGCGGTAAAGCCGTTTCAGCTTGTCTTCCGCGGCCTCGATTTCATGGCGCAGCGCCGTGACCCGGCCATCGACCTCCAACGTCTTCTCCGCCCGCTGCGACCACAGCGACGCGAGTGTCGCCCGCAGCCGGTCAGGTTGCAGAAGCTCCTCCACGAGGCGGTCGGTGACCAGCGCGTCGAGGGTGTCCATCCGGATCGTGCGGCCGGTGCAGCCGGTCTTGCCCTGACGCCCGTGGGTCGAGCAACTGTAGTAGCGTTGGACCTTGCCTGACTTCGACGTGCCGGTGCGCAGCGTCATCGGGCCGCCGCAGGTCGTGCAGGTCGCCAAGCCGGTGAGCAGGATCGGCCCGGTCACCACCCGGGCCGGCGTCGTGCGCGGGTTGTGAGCCTTCAACGTGGCCTGCACCGCCTCGAACTCGGACAGGGCGATAATCGCCGGCACGGTGATCGGGATCTGCTCCGCCTTCGGCTTCTCGGTCAGCGTCCGCGAGCAGCGCCGGTTGAACACCCACTCGCCGACATACCCGCGGTTGGTCAGGATCCCGTGGATCGTCGCCACGCCGAACCGGGCTCCGGCCCGCGTGCGGTAGCCCCGTTCGTTGAGGTGGCAGGTGATGGCCTTGACCCCGAGCGGGCCGGACGACCCGTCGCCCTGGCGATAGAGACTGAAAATCAACCGCACCGTCTCGGCCTCGACGGTGTCGACCGCCAGCCGCTTCTTGATCCGGACGCCGCGTTTCTCGACCTCCACGACCGTGTAGCCCAGCGGCACTGACCTGACCGGCTGGCTTT
>NZ_BPQX01000090.1 GCF_022179525.1 Methylobacterium persicinum | reverse complement strand
CCGGCCGCAGTTCTACTTCCGGACGACGGACGTGACGGGCGTGGTGACGCTTCCCGAGGGCACCGAGATGGTGATGCCGGGCGACAACGTGACCATGGACGTGGTGCTGATCGTGCCGGTGGCCATGGAAGAGAAGCTGCGCTTCGCCATCCGCGAAGGCGGTCGCACCGTCGGCGCCGGTGTCGTCGCCGCCATCAACGACTGATTAGGTCGCAACAGAACCTGAAGGGAGCGGCGGGGATCCGCCTCCCCGTCCTCCCTCTCAAGGCCCAAAGGTCATGAACGGTCAAAACATTCGCATCCGCCTTAAGGCGTTCGATCACCGCATCCTCGATGCCTCGACCCGCAAGATCGTCTCGACGGCGAAGCGCACCGGCGCGCAGATCCGGGGCCCGATCCCCCTGCCGACGCATATCGCGCGCTTCACCGTCAACCGCTCGCCGCATATCGACAAGAAGTCGCGCGAGCAGTTCGAGATGCGCACGCACAAGCGTGTCCTCGACATCGTCGATCCGACTCCCCAGACCGTGGACGCGCTGATGAAGCTCGACCTCGCTGCGGGTGTCGACGTGGAGATCAAGCTCTAAGTCCCGCTGGGATCTTAGAGCTTACCGTTTCACCGCGCGAGGGGAGACACCTATGCGCTCAGGGGTCATCGCACAGAAGGTCGGCATGACCCGCGTCTTTACGGACGCGGGGGAGCATGTGCCGGTCACCGTGCTCAAGGTCGATCAGTGCCAGGTGGTTGCCCACCGCACGATGGAAAAGAACGGCTACGTTGCGCTGCAGGTCGGCGTCGGCAAGGCCAAGGTCAAGAACGTCTCCGCCGCCGAGCGTGGCCGCTTCTCGGTTGCCAAGGTGGAGCCGAAGAAGAAGCTCGCCGAGTTCCGCGTGTCCGAGGACGCGCTGATCCCGGTCGGCGCCGAGATCACGGCCGATCACTTCATCCCGGGTCAGTTCGTCGATGTGACGGGCACGACCACGGGTAAGGGCTTCGCCGGCGGTATGAAGCGCTGGAACTTCGGCGGTCTGCGCGCCACCCACGGCGTGTCGATCTCGCACCGTTCGATCGGTTCGACCGGTGGCCGTCAGGATCCGGGCAAGACCTTCAAGAACAAAAAGATGCCGGGCCATCTCGGCGTTGAGCGGGTTACGACCCAGAACCTGCGCGTCGTGCGCACCGATCCCGAGCGGGGCCTGATCCTGGTCGAGGGTGCGGTGCCGGGCGTGGCCGGTGGCTGGATCCAGATCCGCGATGCGGTGAAGCGCAAGCTCCCCGCCGACGTTCCGCTGCCGGGCAAGTTCCGTGAGAACGGTTCCTCCGCCCCGGCCACCGAGGCCCCTGCGGCTGAGGAGACCGCGTGATGAAGCTCGATGTCACCACCCTCGACGGAGCCGGTGCCGGCTCGGTCGACCTCAACGAAGAGATCTTCGGTCTGGAGCCCCGGGCCGACCTTCTGCAGCGTATGGTTCGCTGGCAGCTTGCCAAGCGGCGTGCCGGCACCCATGCCGTGCAAAACCGCTCGGACGTGAACCGGACCCGCAAGAAGCTCTACAAGCAGAAGGGCACCGGTAACGCCCGTCACGGCGCGGCCTCCGCTCCGCAGTTCCGCGGTGGTGGTCGGGCGTTCGGTCCGGTCGTGCGCGACCACAGCCACGATCTTCCCAAGAAGGTCCGGGCTCTCGCCCTGCGTCACGCCCTGTCCTCGAAGGCCAAGGCCGAGACTTTGATTGTCGTCGACGACATCAAGGTCGACAACCACAAGACGAAGGGCCTCCTAGAGACCTTCGGCAAGATGGGTCTGTCGAATGCGCTGATCATCGGCGGTGCCGAGGTCGACGTGAATTTCGGCCGCGCCGCCCGTGCCATCCCGCAGATCGACGTGCTGCCCGTGCAGGGCATCAACGTCTACGACATCCTGCGCCGCGAGAAGCTCGTGCTCACCAAGGCGGCGGTCGACGCGCTGGAGGAGCGCTTCAAATGAGTGCTGATCCGCGCCACTACGACATCATCGTCTCCCCGGTCATCACCGAGAAGGCGACGAATCTCACCGAACAGAACAAGGTCGTCTTCCGGGTTGCCCCGAAGGCCACCAAGCCGCAGATCAAGGAAGCGGTCGAGAAGCTGTTCGACGTCAAGGTGACGGGCGTGAATACGCTCATCACCAAGGGCAAGAAGAAGGTTTTCCGCGGGCTTCGCGGCCAGCGTTCGGATGTGAAGAAAGCGATCGTGTGGCCTTCGGCCAGGGTCACGATCG
>NZ_BPQX01000089.1 GCF_022179525.1 Methylobacterium persicinum | reverse complement strand
CCCCGCAACCAGCACATCGAACCACCCGCCCCGTCGCAAGACGCGGGCGGGTTTTTCGTTTGCGCCGCGGACACGCAGGGCACCGCCCTGCACCCGCCAAAGGGCACGGCCCTTTGGAAACCCCACACCGGCCACGCTATCTCCCCCGGCATGCCCCAGCACGCCCGGTACCCCTACAGCCCCCTCCCGCACAGGCCCGTCTATGACTGACGCAAGAGGGTGGTGAGGAGTAAAAAACCGGGAATGTGGCCGACCACCTGAGATGCGACGTATCTAAAGCATGCCATCCCTCTCTTCGGACTTCGGTATCCAAACCTGCCGCATTACCTGGCACGCTGATAGGCGCTCGACCAAACCATTCGGTATTGCAGTGTCTCATTTTGCCAATGCAACCGAAAGTATATAAACTAGAATTCTGCTATCGACGGTCGAATATTTGATTTATGCAGGATTAATATTCACAAGCTGCAACCTTTCCGCTATCGAAGATGAATTGGCAGCCCTTGTAGGCTGCCCGATAGCATCGAGGAATGGCCAGGATGGCCTATTCGACACAGCGGACCGGGCCGGTTCGAGATGGTTTGCACGAGCGTCGTCTCAAAGCGAACGCTGCCCTTGATCGTCGCCCGTCCCAAGTCATGGGCCATCCGTGACCCACGCGCCGATTCTCGTTACGGGTGGCGCGGGCTTTCTCGGATCCCACCTCTGCGACAGCCTGCTCTCCGCAGGACGAAATGTCTTATGTGTCGATAATTACTTTACCGGCCGAAAAGACAACATCATTCATCTACATGCGCAGCCACGATTCGAAGCGATGCGCCATGATATCACTTTCCCTCTCTACGTAGAGGTTGGTGATATTTATAACCTGGCATGTCCAGCGTCGCCGATCCACTATCAGTTCGATCCGGTTCAAACGACGAAGACATGTGTGCTCGGCGCAACCAACATGCTGGGGTTGGCGAAACGGCTGAGAACTCGTGTCCTGCAGGCATCGACATCCGAAGTTTACGGGGACCCGTTCGTTCACCCACAGACCGAGCAATATTGGGGTAACGTCAATCCGATCGGATCTCGGGCTTGCTACGACGAAGGCAAGCGTTGTGCGGAAACGCTCTTCTTTGATTATCGGCGCCAGTACGGGTTGAATACGAAGGTCGTTCGGATCTTCAACACCTACGGTCCGCGCATGCGGCCGGATGACGGCCGCGTGGTGAGCAACTTTATCGTCCAGGCCCTGCGGGGAGATCCCATCACCATCTATGGGGATGGCAATCAGACACGGAGCTTCTGCTACGTCGATGACCTCATCGACGGGATGATCCGAATGATGGATCAGCCGGCGTCTTACGGAGGGCCGATCAATCTCGGCAATCCATCGGAATTTACGATTCGAGAGCTGGCGGAATGCGTACTGCGCTTGACCGGCTCCCGAAGCCGCATCGTGCACCATCCCCTCCCCGCCGATGATCCCCGGCAACGCCAGCCTGATATTGGGCTCGCCCGGGACGATCTGGGCTGGCAGCCCAGAGTTCAGCTTGAAGATGGTCTGAAGGAGACCATTCGTTACTTTCGATCCATTATATCTTGAGTATGGAAGAACTAATGACGACCGAGACTCTGCCGGCTCGCTCCGCAGCCGCCGTGCCGCCTAAAGTCAGGGATGCACGCCGTAAGGCTCTGGGATCGATGCGTTCGCCGTCGCAGATGAAAATCATCTGCATCGATATTACGAACAAGTGCGATTTGGGTTGTTCGAATTGCACGCGATTGCTCGTCAATCAAGACGAGCACTGGGATATGTCACCGGAGAATTTTCGACTGGCGGTCCAGAGCTTGAAGGATTACCCGGGAACCATTGCGATCATCGGGGGCAACCCTTGCATGCATCCAAAATTTGCTGAGCTATGTAAGATCTTCGCCGAAGAAATTCCCAATAAGGAACAGCGGGGTCTCTGGACCAATAATGTCTTCAAGCATGCCGAGTTGTCCAAAGAGACATTCGGTGTATTCAACCTCAATCCGCACAACAGCAAGCGCGGGGTCGCCTCCCTTGAGCCGCTGAAGCAACTCGGTTTGTACTATGAGGGGCACTCCGACCATTCGTCATTGCTTGCCGCCATCCAGGATCTCTACGAACCGGTTGAGATGTGGGAGCGGATCGGGCGCTGTGATGTCAACCAGTTCTGGTCCGCTTCGATCGTGCAGATCCACGGTCAATTGAAGGCCTACTTCTGCGAGGTCGCAGCCTCGTTCGATCTGGCGCGGGGTGGCAATAACGGCATGGAGGTGACGCCTGGCTGGTGGAAGCTTCCCATGAAGGCCTTCGAAGCGCAGGTGGATCGCTTTTGTGTGTTTCGGCGTGCAACTT
>NZ_BPQX01000088.1 GCF_022179525.1 Methylobacterium persicinum | reverse complement strand
CAAATTGAAATCCAGTCCGGAGAAAGTACCTGCCTCGTCAATCCCCGCATTGGCTGAGGCCGCGCTGGCGACGTCACCGGTGCCCCCGACGAGGGTCGCCGTGTCCGTTCCGACAACCCCCTGGATGGCGATCTGCGACAATCCGAAGCCGGCCTTGCCGTCATACGTCTTCGTCCCGACGAGGGTGAGGGTCTTCGGCGTGATCGTCAGCTTACCGGTTAAGGCCAGGAGGTAGTTGCTGCTTTTACCGTTTGCCACCGTGATTTTGAGGTTATCGAAGGGACGGTCACTATATTCACCGACATCCACTGAGGTCGCTCGGCCACTGCCATCGGCGACGGTGATAGTCTCGTCCTGCGGGCCTCCTGTGGCGGTAAGTTGAGCGGCTGTGAAATTTCCCGTTCCGTCGTAGGCCTTCTGGCCAGTAACAATCAGCTTAATTGGCTGCACGGTGATCGTGCCGGCATCGATGATGCGATAGGTGCGCGATCCCGAAATCTTGCCGCCTGAGAGCGCAGCGTAGCGGCCGACATCGGATTTAGAGGCCAGGGTAGCGGTGGGGGTCTCGTAAACAAAGTCTCCCGCACGGAGGCCGACGAAGGTCTTCATCGGGTCTGCATTAGTGGTTCCATAGGTCGTGGCGCCCATGTAGGTGACGGTCAACACAGGCGTGAGCTTGTAGAGTTCGGGATAGTGTGCATCCGCCTGACCGCCCTTGCCCGCCGAGTTTGGTGGCGACCAGGTCGCGTCGAAATCGAAACCATTGTAAGTTGCTTCGTAGGACGACAGATCCTGCATCTGTGCGGTCGTCAACCCGGTGATGCCGGTGCTGCCACCAGTGCCGATGCCATTCGCTTGTTTCGTGGTCTCGGTATTCCAGAAAAGCCCACTTATCTTGGATTGATTGTCTACCGCACCGATCAAGCCGCCGACATGGCTGCCGGTCGTCATGATAACCTTCCCCACGGCATAGGCGTGATCGATAGAGCCGTTATTGAAACCTACTAATCCGCCCGTGTTGTTGCCACCACTGACGTTGCCGGTAGCGTAAGCTTCGCTGATCGAACCAACGTTTTCGCCGACAAGTCCGCCTACATTGCCGTCTGAGCCGGTGACATTCACGGTGGAATAGGCGTAGCTGAGGGTCGCGCTTTGATCGCTGACGCTGCCAACCAATCCGCCGATCGTTCTTACGCCGCTTACCGACCCTGTTGCATAAACGTTCGCGATTTTGCCGAAGCTGGTACCAACTAGCAACGCCGACGTTGAGCCGCCGATGACGTTGCCATCGACCAAGCCGATGTTGCTGATCGA
>NZ_BPQX01000087.1 GCF_022179525.1 Methylobacterium persicinum | reverse complement strand
TACTTCCTCGGCGACGCCGAGCCCGCCCTGTTTGTGTGCGATCCGGCGAAACGCGAGGCCCTGGCCGGGGCCGCCGCGGGCGTGCGGCAGGTCTGGACCCTCGATGCGGCCGGCACCGGCAGCGCCGCGGAGGCGGCGGACGCGCAGGACGGGGCCGCCTTCGCCGACGTGCCCCGGGCGCCTGAGGATCTCGCGGCGATCCTCTACACCTCCGGCACGACCGGGCGCTCCAAGGGCGCCATGCTCACCCACGACAACCTCGCCTCGAACGCGAAGGTGATGGTCGAGGTGTGGCGCTTCACGGCCGACGACGTGCTGATCCACGCCCTGCCGGTGTTTCACACCCACGGCCTGTTCGTGGCGACGAACACCGTTCTGGCGAGCGGCGGGACGATGCTGTTCCTTCCGCGCCTCGATTCGAAAAAAATCCTGGAGCTGATGCCCCGGGCCACCGCCATGATGGGCGTGCCGACCTTCTACACCCGCCTGCTCAAGGAGCCGGGCCTGACCCGGGAGGTGTCGCGGAGCATCCGCCTGTTCACCTCGGGCTCCGCGCCCCTGCTCGCCGAGACCCATCGCGAGTGGCAGGCCCGCACCGGCCACGCCATCCTCGAACGCTACGGCATGACCGAGACCAACATGAGCACCTCGAACCCCTATGACGGGGACCGGGTGGCGGGCACGGTGGGCTTCCCCCTTCCGGGGGTGTCGCTCCGGGTGGTGGATCCCGAGAGCGGGGTGGCGCTCGGTCCCGACGAGGTCGGGATGATCGAGGTGAAGGGCGCCAACGTGTTCAAGGGCTACTGGCGCATGCCCGAGAAGACCGCCGCCGAGTTCAAGCCGGACGGGTTCTTCATTACCGGCGACCTGGGCAAGGTCGATTCACGGGGCTACGTCCACATCGTCGGGCGCGGCAAGGACCTGATCATCTCCGGGGGGTTCAACGTCTACCCGAAGGAGGTCGAGACCGAGATCGACGCCCTGCCGGGGATCGTGGAATCGGCGGTGATCGGCCTGCCCCACCCCGATTTCGGGGAGGCGGTGACGGCGGTGGTGGTCGGCGGGGAGGGCGCCCCGGACGAGGCGGCCGTGACGGCGGACCTCGAAGGCCGGCTCGCCAAGTTCAAATGCCCCAAGCGCGTCCTGTTCGTGGACGAGTTGCCCCGCAACACCATGGGTAAGGTGCAGAAGAACATCCTGCGGGAGCAGTTCGCGGGACTGTTCGGGGGCTGATGCCCTCATCGTCATTGCGAGCGCATCGAAGCAATCCAGGGCAGCGAGACATCTGGGATGCGTGGCGCATCCCTGGATTGCTTCGCGACGCTCGCAATGACGGGATTGGCTGACGAAGGCGTTCAGATGCCCCTCCCCCCTGCTCCACAGAGGGGGGAGGGGCGAGTCTTACAGGTTGTGCTGCGTCCGATCGCCGGCGGGGGGCGCCTTGTCGTCCGCGCCGTCGGTCGCCTTGCGGACCACCTCGTTGAGATTGTCCGGGTCGAGGGCCGACTGCACGAATTCCCGGCCGCGATGGGTCATCTCGCGGGCGTAGCGCAGGCCTTCCTCGCGGACCTCGTCAGCATAGGGACCGAGGTTGCGATCCTCCTGGCGGGTGCGGGGCAGGAGCGCCCCGAGGAGCAGCCCGGCGGCGACGCCGACCACACCCACGAGGAGGGGGTTGTCGTCCACGAAGCGCTCGACCTGCGTGCGGCTGCGGCGGAGCCCGTCGATGCCCTGGACGGTGAGGTCGTCGAGCTTGCGCATATGCCGGCGGTGGAGTTCGCCCGCCTTGCCGCGCGCCTCGTCATAGGCCACCCCAGCCCGGTCGCGGACGCTGTCGGCGGTGTCGCCGAGGCGTTCGTGGATGTCGTCGGCGAGGCCCGAGATCCGGTCCCGTGCCCGGTCGGCCAGATCGGCCGCCTTGTCGCCGAGGTCGGAGGCCGTGTTCGCAGCCCGGTCGCGAAGGTCCGACGCGGTGTGGGCTGCCGAGTGGGCTGCGTTGGACGCAGCCTGGTCGGCGGCGCCACGCAGGGGATCGTGCCGGCCCTCGGGATCGGGGCGAAGGCCGTAACCCCCCGCCGGATGGTTCAGGGGATCGCCCTGGCCCGTGGGGTCGGGCCGCAGGGTGTGGTCCCCGGACGAACCCGGCGAATGGAGCGGCTTGTCGGTCATGCTCATGTCCTCGACTCGTGTCCTCGACTCGGAACCCTGGCGCCGTCGGGCGCGTGAAGCCCTCCCGGGCCGGGGCGGTCAGATTTCAGTCTTTTCCAAGGGGTCGTGGACCGGGCGGGCGGCGGGACCGTCCGGGTCGTAGTCCCGCACCGCGTCGGTGGCGATGGCATCCACCCTCGCGGCGGAGACCTGGGTGCGGCGACGCTCCGTCTCCTTGGCCATGCGGCTGAACAGCATCCCCACGCCGGCCGCGATCAGCAGCACCGGCACCGGGTTCCGGCGCACCGCATCGAGGGCACCGTCATAGACGGAGGCCAGCTGCGGCACCTTCCGGGCATTGCCCAGCATCTCGTCCACGATGTTGGGCACCGACAGGCGGCCCTGGATCTGGTCGATCGTCTCGTCGAGACGGGCGCGGCTCTCCTCGATCTCGCGCTCGAGGTCGTTCATCGAACTCATGACGGCTCTCTCATCCGGAGACGCGTTCCGACAGGGACTGGGCGTCCTGCCGAACCTGACGGGTGGTGCGGGTCGGCGCCAGGGTCGAGAGCGACAGCACGCTCCTCGCCCACAGGGCCATTCCGAGGGCCAGCACGAACAGTGTACCGCCGACGATGAGCGCCGCCAGCCACTCGGAGCCGACGATGGTGGCGAGCCACTTCACGAAGGCGTCGATGAGGACGAGCAGGGCGACCACCGCGAAGACGGCGGCGCCGACCATGCAGGCGAGCCCGGCCACGAGTTGGCGGGCGTTCCGGGCCATCTCGGCCCGGAACAGGGCGATCTCCTTGCGGGCGAGCTCGTTGGTCTCGCGCAGGGCGTCGCCGATCAGGCCCTGGATGCTGCCGGCGGGCTGCCGGGGGTCGGGACCTTGGCTCATGGCTCAGGCCCTGAAGCTGTCGCGGGGATCGCCGGCGACGGTCCCGTGCTCGTCCGGGGCGTTCGACGACTTGATGAAGCGTGCCGCCAGCAGGCCCACCATGAAGGTGCCCACCGCCACCGCCACGGGGGCGCGGCGGGCGAGGGCCTCGGCCTCGCCGTAGAAGTCGTTCAGGCTACGCCGCTCGATGGAGGTGCCGAGCGTCTCCAGCCCGTCCGCAGCGCTGTCGAAGAAGGCGCGGACATGGGGCTTGTCCGACATGTCGCGGCCGGAGCCCCGGAGGGACCGGGCGAGGTCCTGCACGGACTGGGCGGCCTCGCCCTTGCGCCGCTCCACATAATCCTGCGCCTGGAGGCGGGCCGCATCGAGCAGACCGCGGCCCTGTTCCGCGGCCACGTTGGCAAGGCCCTCGACGTCACCCTGGAGGCCGCGCCACTCGGCCTTCGCCCGGGCGCCCTCATGGCCGTCCGGACCGGACGCAGAAGCAGAGGCGTTGGCTTGGCCGCCCAGCGGCGCATCGTGGGGGAATTCGGGTTCGGCCATCGCGCTGACACTCCTCGCGCGCCCCGCCGGCTGGGATGCCGGGATGGCGGGGCGCGATGAAACCGGGGCCAGGTCCCGTCCGCCGGGGCGGTGGGCTCCTGTGTCGCGGCATCCCGCGACGGCTGAGTAACCGGCTGCGCCTGCGACAGTTCCTCCTTTATCGGGAAAGCCGTTCGGCTCAGCTTGCATTCATTCGGGCACAGGCATGAACCCGAGGCCGACGTTTGGAACCTCCGCCTGCTTGACCTGCACCCGGCTTCGCGCTTGGGTTGATTGTGTTAAGGATCGCCTCTCCGCCAGACGCGTTCTACACACGGTATCTGTGCGTCGGCGCGGGGTTTTCGCGCCTAAAACGGGAGCCCACCCGCGTGGCACGCCTTGTGATCGTTTCGAACCGCGTGGCCGTCCCTGAGGAGGGCGGCAAGGCCGTCGCGGCGGGCGGTCTCGCGGTCGCGGTCAAGGAAGCATTCAGCGCCTACGAGGGGCTGTGGTTCGGCTGGAGCGGACGGATCACGGAGGACCCGTCCGAGGAGCCGACGCTGATCGACCGGGGCCGGGTGCAGTACGCGGTGGTGGACCTCTCCCCCCGGGACCACGCGGAATATTACGCCGGCTTCGCGAACCGCGCCCTCTGGCCGATCATGCATTACCGGCTGGGACTCGGCGCCTTCTCCCGCTCGGACTATTCCGGCTACAGCCGGGTGAACCGCACCTTCGCCCGGGCGCTGGCCAAGCTCGTGGAACCAGACGACATCATCTGGGTCCACGACTACCATCTGCTCCCGCTGGCGGCCGAGCTGCGCGGACTCGGCCTCGACAACCCGATCGGCTACTTCCACCACATCCCCTGGCCGGCGGCGGACGTGTTCAACTCCCTGCCCGCGAGCGGCGAATTGCTGCGGGCGATCGTCGACTACGACCTGATCGGCCTGCAGACCGACCCGGACGTGCAGAACCTGCAGCGCAACCTGATCGATTCGCTCCGGGCGATCCCGCTGGGTGGCGGCTCGCTGATGGTCGACGGGCGCCGGACCCGGATCAAGAGCTTCCCCATCGGCATCGACGTGGCGGGCTTCCAGGAGGCCGCCGACAAGGCCGGCTCCAACAAGGTGGTCCGGGAGACCATGGCCGGCCTGCGTACCCGCAAGCTGCTGATCGGCGTCGACCGGCTGGACTATTCCAAGGGCGTGCCCGAGCGGATGGAGGCGGTGGAGAGCTTCTTCGCCTCGAACCCCGACCAGCGCGGCAACGTCACCTACATCCAGATCACCCCGAAATCCCGCAGCGAGGTCCCGGAATACGAGCAACTCGCCCGGGACGTGAACGAGAAGGTCGGCGAGATCAACGGCTCGCTGGGCGACCCGGCCTGGACGCCGATCCAGTACATCACCAAGGCCTATCCCCGGCCGGTGCTGGCGGGGCTCTATCGGGCGGCCCGGGTGGGCCTCGTCACGCCCATGCGCGACGGGATGAACCTCGTGGCCAAGGAATACGTCGTCGCCCAGAGCGACGAGGATCCGGGCGTGCTGGTGCTGTCCAAATTCGCCGGGGCGGCCCGGCAGCTGCCGGAGGCGCTGCTGGTGAACCCCTACGACCGGTTCGAGGTCGCCGAGGCGATCCGCATGGCGCTCTACATGCCCAAGGCCGAGCGGGTCGCCCGCTGGCGGCCGATGGCCGAGCGCATGGCCCGCGAGGATGTGGATTGGTGGGCACGCAACTTCCTGGTGGAGCTGGAAGCCTTCCGCACCACCGAGCGCGAGCCACCGACCGCCGCGGCCGCAGCGGAATAGCCGTCATCGCCGCTCCGGGACGCCCCGCATGATCGCCCTCGATGACGGGGTGCCGGCGCCGCTCGGCGCGCATTTCGACGGCCGGGGGGTGAACTTCGCCCTCTTCTCCGAGCACGCCACCGCCGTGGACCTGTGCCTGTTCGAGCCGGGGGAGCGGCACGAGACGCGCACCGTCCGGCTGCCCTGCCGCACCGACGACGTGTGGCACGGCTACCTCCGGGGGCTCCTGCCGGGCCAGCTTTACGGCTACCGGGTCCACGGGCCCTGGGACCCGGCGAACGGCCACCGCTTCAACGCCTCGAAGCTCGTCCTCGACCCCTATGCCAGGGAGATCCGCGGGCGGATCCGCTGGCACGATGCCCTCCACGGCCACCGCAGGGGCCTCGCCCGGCCGGACCGGATCGACCGCCGGGATAGCGCCGTCTACATGCCCCGGGGCGTCGTGACCGCGCCTGACGTGCCCGACCTCGCTCTGACCCCCGTGCGCCGGCCGCTCTCCGAGACGGTGATCTACGAGGCCCACGTCAAGGCGCTCACCCGCACCCACCCCGCCATCCCCGAGCAGGAGCGGGGCACCTACGCCGCCATGGCCCATCCGGCGATCATCGAGCACCTCGTGGGTCTCGGGGTGACCGCCTTGGAACTGCTGCCGATCCAGGCCTTCGCCGACGACCGGTTCCTCGTGGACAAGGGCCTCGTCAACTTCTGGGGCTACCAGCCCTACGGCTACTTCGCCCCCGATCCCCGCTACCTCGGCGAGGGCGGCATCGGGAGCCTGAAGGCGGCGATCCGCGAACTCAACGCGGCGGGCATCGAGACCTGGCTCGACGTGGTCTACAACCACACCGCCGAGGGCGACCTCACCGGGCCGACCCTGTGCTTCCGGGGCATCGACAACGCCAGCTACTACAAGGCGCAGCCCGGCGACCCGGCCCGGGACCTCGACTGCACCGGCTGCGGCAACACCCTCGACGTCAGCCATCCCAGGGTGATGCAGCTGGTGCTCGATTCCCTCCGGCACTGGGTGAGCGCCTACGGCATCGCCGGCTTCCGCTTCGACCTCGCCTCCAGCCTCGGGCGCTCGCCCGTCGACTTCACCCCCCGGGCCGCCTTCTTCCAGGCCCTGGCGCAGGACCCCGTCCTCGCCCGGGTGAAGCTGGTGGCCGAGCCCTGGGACATCGGCATGGGCGGCTACCAGCTCGGCGGCTATCCGCGGGGCTGGAGCGAGTGGAACGACCGGTTCCGGGACGCCGCCCGCGGCTTCTGGCGCGGGGATTCCGGCACCCTCGCCAAGCTCACCCAGGGGCTCACCGGGTCGCGGGAGACCTTCGCCGCCTCCGGCCGCTCGCCGCTGGCCAGCGTCAACTTTATCGCCAGCCATGACGGCTTCACCCTCGCCGACGTGGTCTCCTACGAGGAGAAGCACAACCACGCCAACGGCGAGGACAACCGCGACGGCCATGGCCACAACGTCAGCCGCAACTACGGCGTCGAGGGCGAAACGGACGATGCCGCGATCCTGGCGCTCCGCGCCCGGCAGAAGCGCAACATGCTCGCCACGATCATGCTCGCGCAGGGCGTGCCGATGCTGCTCATGGGCGACGAGCGCTCCCGCTCGCAGGGGGGCAACAACAACGCCTACGCCCAGGACAACCCGACGAGCTGGATGGACTGGACCGCCGATCCGGACCCGGACCTGACCGCCTTCGTCGCCCATTGCCTCGCCGTCCGCCGGGGGCAGCCGGCCCTGCGCCGCCGGGCCTTCTTCACCGGGGAACTGGTGGATCCCGACCAGCCCCTGCGCGACGTGCACTGGCTCTCCCCCGAGGGCGACGAGATGGCGGGCCACCATTGGGGCGACGACGGCCTGCGGGTCTTCGGCATGCAGATCGGCAACGACAGGGTCGCGGCCGACCGGCTGCTGATCCTGTTCAACGGCGGGGAGGGGGAGGTGGCCTTCCGCCTCGCTCCCATCGTCGGCGGCCCCTGGACGCCAGCCCTCGACACCACCCGCCCGACCGGCACCCCCGATCCGGAGGCGCCCGTCTGCCCTGTCGGCGGGGCGATCCCGCTGCCCGGCCGCTCGGTGCTGGTGATGACCGCCCCGGGGACGTTCCAGGCTTCCGCGGCCGGGCCGGGG
>NZ_BPQX01000086.1 GCF_022179525.1 Methylobacterium persicinum | reverse complement strand
GTTTTGACACGGCCTCGGTCGGATGCGGGATAGCCGCTTGGGGTGGTTTGAAGATGGTCTGCTTCCCGGCCTAAATCACGATAAGCGGACGTATATTGTTAAGGCGATCAATGAGGTCCGTCTTTCGATTTCACGGTTATACCCATATAGATAATCAGTCGGGCTGCAGCGCCAGCGCCGCAATCGAATGCTCGCGCGTGTCCAATCTAGCCGGCCGTGCCAGCTCGGCCATTCCATTTTCAAAGATCTCGGCAGGGTGGTATCAACTTACATAAAGGCCCTACACTGTATTCCGCAGGCGAAACGGCGCGGCCTTGAAGGCTTAGCTGGGAGGGATTTGTGAAACGGAGCGGCGTCGCATTTGTCGGGCTCGTGCTGTGCGCGGTCGCAATGGCCTCGCCTTCCCACTCGGCGGACAGCCCGTCAGTGGTCGGGACGTGGCAGCTAACTGGCTACTCGCAGGAGTTCCTTGATACCAAGGAGGTCAGCCGTCCCTTCGGCGACCGCCCAACCGGCTACATCGAGTACTCGCCGGGAGGCCATATGGTTGTCTTCCTCATGAGCGGCGATGTCCCAAGGCCGGTGGCGGCAACCTACACCGACGCGGAGCGAGCGGCGCTCCACAAGAGCATCGTCGGTGCCTATGCCGGCACCTACACTGTCGAAGGAAATAAGGTCATCCATCATATCCTGAGTTCGTGGCGGCCAGAATGGATTGGTGGCAACCAAACCCGTTTCTTCGAGACCGATGGCAAAACCCTGGTCATCAAGACGGCGCCAATCAAGTTTTCGCGAACGGGCCAAGACATGGTCGCGACGCTCACATTCGAACGGGTTGAGTAACTCGGCCTCTACTCAGTGCACCTTCCAAGCTCGCCCTGCCTGCGACAGCAGGCCGTGCGGATCGTGAGTGTGGGATCAGTCCGGTCGCACGAGGACCTGTAGGCGCATATTATGCGCATGCCCGACTGCAGGGGAGATCGCGTCCGCTTCCGAACGGCGGACCAACTACCGCTTCCCGCCACAAGCCAAGCTTGCTGGTCGACGAACGACTGCTTTAGAAAACCGGAAACGGCGATCCCGACGGCTGGGTTGGGTCGGTGTTAGGCCGTCCGCTTTTCCGGCAGCCCTGCTCCGAAGCAGTCGTTCCGCTTTCGGCCACTTCCGGCCCGCTGGAATGTGCCTCTGGATGACCGGGGTGGGTGGATCTCGGCCGGTCTGCTCTCAGTGTCGAACGTGGCGAAGCGGACAGCACCGTGCCGGCAATTTGCCTTCCAGCGGACAGCCTCTAACGTTCTTGCGGCATGCACAAAGGCCTCCGGATGCCATGCGAGCATCGTAGTCGAGGGGGTTGTGAGCGGGCTCAGATACCAACACTTACTGCGCCAGCTTCCGCCGCCTGTCTTACCGAAGCTCCGTTCCGAAGCGCCGTGGCTATCGCGATCGATGCCGCATCGACGGCAAGCGCGCGATCCTCTCCATGATCGTAAGGACTGTTATCACCAGAACTCAATCGCGCGTGGTAATTGTCAGGAAATTTCTTATTCATGCGCTGCTTAAGCATATAGGTAGCCGACCGATAATCTTCGTCGAAATTCCTGGCCTTTTCTGACGCTGCGCCAACATAATCGCCAGACTCCTTTTGTCTTATCATTTTATCCATTCTCTGCTTATTTTTGCTGGCGAGAAGAATTTGAGAGATTTTCGCAAGCAGCCATTGGATTACGTTCATTAAGGTTGTCCTGCGCCGGCGGCGATGGATGCACCCCGGTGCTCAGGACAACGCCTGCCAGAGGCTTTAGACCCGAAGCTGTCTCGACAAGGCGTCGCGGTCCATCGGCACTGGCTCGCCCCCAACTGCCATTTCAGACCGAGACCGTCTCCCGGTGATGACAGGGGCAACACGGGACGGGCCCCAACAGAAGCACAATCCGGTGGTGCAACTCAGCGGGCGTTATGCCACCGCGCGGTGATGTCCCGAAAGGCTACGTCACCATTCGCCTCCGACGCGCCTTCCGAGCCAAAAGATCGAACCGATTGGCGTACGATGACGCCGTCGCGCGTGATCGACCAGTCAAACCGGCCGGGCTCCTTCGCAGAGGGCGTCACACGCAGAGTGTGAGGGTTCGGCTTGAAGATAATCATAGCCAGTATGTGGGAGGTGGTATGACCAACCGTGAGAGGTATGACGCGAACCTGCACATCCATGAGCATGATGCACCGCCCGGCCACTCATCCGGTCAAAGATCGATTGATACTCACCCCTTTTGGAACGGCGTATTGCCCTTTAAATTTTTGGTCCGCTGCTCGGCTGCTCGTGGGTCAGACTTATCAGCGAAGAGGCGCTTCACCTGCTCGTTGAAGTCCTGGGTCGTGACCGTCTGCGCTTTGCCGGTCGTAAAATCCCGTGCCATTTCTGCCTCCGTCGAAGCCCACGGCACCAGACTGCGCGGAGGGACAGAGCCGATATGGGTACTCGAAGACCGAGGTGCGAATTTGGCCATCTGAGAATGGCCTTTGACGATAGCCGAACGCAGTTCCCGTGACCGGTTTTTTCCGCGGGGTGAGGTCATCCCATTCCCCGCCACCGTCGCAATCCAACTGGCCGCTTTCAGGTTGCTCGCGCCGTCGCCGCGGCGACTGTTTTGGGTCGCAAGCAGTTGCCCAGAGCACTGCTCATTCGTACCCCTCACAACGCCACCTGGTGCAATTAATTGCACGTCCATCTCCGGTCCCTACGAGGGTTGTGAGGTACGGTCTACGGCGATGCCGCACTCGGAACGGGGCCGAAGATACGGATGCCGGGGGGCGGGCGGGGCATGCTCCATATTAAGCTGGAGGGCGCTTTGGCGGAGACGACCGTCCGCGCCGACCTCGATGACCTATTCGGGAGCCATACCGTCTCGAAGGTCCGGCCGCAGATGGACATGGATCGAGCCTGACGACTGTCTTGGTGAGCTCTGGCTCGGAGCTTCCGGAACGGCAAGTCGGGCGGCAAGTTGCCCGAGTGCCCTTCGACCGCCCTTGGGAAATTAGGGCAGGAGCCCGCACATGAACGACCGCGAGAGTTCCGACCTGTCGACCAACCGCCGCGATCTTATCGCGGCCTCGTTGATTGGGGCGATGCCGATCGGCCTCGGCGCGCTGTTTTCCAGTCCAGCCGCCGCCAGCCCCCTCAACCCCGAGCAAACGATCATCCGCTCGCCCGACCAGCTGGAGTGGATCCCGACCAAAGGCTACCCAGCCCATTGCTCCGATAGGTGTTCGCTCTCTGGGGACATCAATGGAACGGGGCTCTACTTCACCCTGATCAGATGGTGGCCGGGCTATATGAGCGCGCCGCACACGTACACCTCTGACCGGCTCTGCATGGTCTTGTCGGGAACTTGGTGGTGCAACTCCGGGCCGGACTTCGACCCAGCTTCGTGCGTCCCCGTGAAGGCGGGCAGTTACGTCCGTCGTGTGGCCGGGACCTCGCACTATGACGGCGTGATGCGGGGCGGGACCGAGCCCGCGGTCATCGCGATCTGCGGCATGGCGCCAGTCAATTACAAGCTCGTCGATCCGACACAGCCCGGATGGCGGCGGGTATGACCGACGCACGCCCTCTCTGACCGCTCCTCGTGCGGTGGAGGGGACCCGGCGGCCCCAAGCCGTCCAGAGTTGCGGGAGGATAAGCTACGGCGAAGGTCGCCTCCCTCAGCAGGCCGTTCGACGACCACACAATTCCGAAGGGCCGGCTAAGATGAACATAGACCCGCCCTTAGCGGGCCGCGAGCAACAGGGCTCACATCGGCAGGCGAGGGGCGGGGCTACAAGCCCCCCGCCCCTGAAGCCAAAGCCTGAAGCAATGGCGATCTTGTGATGCCGGATGATTTGGACGTGTCATCGCATGGGCGAAAAGCATAGCACTCGGCGAGATTCAGTGTTCTTATCCTGATGGTAGGCGGTCTTTGAAGAGCCGCCAGCTGGAGGATATCGCATGAAAACCAAGATAACTGCAGCTTTCGCTGCTCTATGCGTTATAGGAATAACAAATATTTCTCATGCGCAGCAAACAACCCCAGTCGCACCAGCACAGCAAGTTGTGACACCTTATGGGCCACCGCTTGACCTCGAAACAGCCCGCCGCGTCATAGCCGGGGCCGAGGCGGAGGCCACCAAAAACGGTTGGCCCGTGTCTATCTCTGTGATCGATAGCACGGGACACTTAGTATTGCTCGAAAAGCTCGACAATACGCAGTACGGCAGTATCGAGGTCTCAACGCAGAAGGCCGTGACGGCGATCAATTATCGGCGTCCCGGAAAGGCTTTCCAAGATGCTGTAGCAGCTGGCGGTGTCGGCTTGCGCATACTAACCCTTCCGGGCGTCAGCGCCTACGAGGGCGGCTATCCATTGCTGGTCAATGGAAAGATTGTCGGCGCAATCGGCGTGTCTGGCGTGCTACCGCCGCAAGACGACCAGGTAGCCCGCGTCGGGGTTGAGGCGTTGAAAGCTCCGTAGGCCATTGCCCCGGTGTCCGCTGCCGTCCCGGCGGCAGCGGCAATCTGGGGGGCAAGAGGGGTCCGGGTCCCCACGGGTCCTTCCGAGGGCCCCCAACGGCCCAGGGTAATTCGGACCCCGCCACTTCCCTAGCCACAAGATTTTTTTTCGACCTTCGCTTCGCC
Organism: Methylobacterium persicinum; assembly: GCF_022179525.1. Classification (GTDB taxonomy): domain Bacteria; phylum Pseudomonadota; class Alphaproteobacteria; order Rhizobiales; family Beijerinckiaceae; genus Methylobacterium; species Methylobacterium persicinum. The sequence continues at coordinate 2,227 of NZ_BPQX01000086.1, read as the reverse complement.
GTCCAAGAGCGCGAAGCCCTGGCGGCGATCGGCGGGAAGCTCGCTGCCATCGGGTTGCGGATCGACCGGCGGAAAACGGGGATCAGGATGGCAAAGGCGAGGCCGGCGAAGGCGACAGAGCGGGGAGCGCCCTCGGTCTCGTCGCGTTAGTTCGGACCGACGCGCGGAAGGATTATGCTCACTCGGCCGCCCTCGCGGTGCCAGAGCCACGCTATTGCTGCCACCCAAAGGCCGCCGATAAGGATGAAGGCGAGCAGTCCCATGGCTTCCTCCTTTTGACCGGCGCCCCCGCCACGGGGCGGCACGGATGCAGATCAACGCCGCTACGTAATTTTCTGCTCCACAACTTCAGACCGGCCAGGGACCATCGACGCGGGAAGCCGCCTGCCGGGCCCATCACCGTGCGATCCCGTACCGCGCGCACAAGGCGGTGATCCCCGCCTTGATGTAGGTCTGCGGGTCACGCCCGAACGGCTCGGCTTCCTTCGCCTCGGGGGCGATGCCGGCGATCTTGATCGCGCGGGCCACGGTATCGCGGGGGAGATTGAGGTCGCGGGATGTGGCGCGGATGCCGCTTTCGGGACGGTGGCCCTTGCCATCATCTCGTTTGCTTTCAATCGGCGCAAGTTGCGCCGATTGAGCCTTCCGCTTCTCGTCGGTGAGCCTCGCCCACTCCGCGATGTGTTCGGACCTTTCCTGTACCGTTCAACGCAGCCATAGCAGCCCGATGGCTGCGGCCTCGATGAGAGAAACCAAGGCCAATACGCCGAGGGCGATAACTGCCATATGCGCGTCGCCTGTACGCCCAACTTGCAGAGATCTGATCTGCTCTGATGCTAGCGCAAGAGAATTCTGCAAACGCTTGATTTCGACCTCAATTGCGCTCGTGCGACCTTCTAGCTCTCCCAAGCGCTCGTCAGATGCCATGGCCCACCGGACTTTAGTAGAGCTGCGCGCGACGGCGCTTAAAAACCGTCGGGGCTAGCGTTGGTAATGCCGTATGACCCGTGCCGGTATCGCCACGGGATCCGCTTCGTCAGTCGGTGCTGTGATTGCCTAGGTCAGCGCCGGAGCAAGGGCTTACCTTTGCTTTGGCCTAGTCGTCGTCATCGTCGTCACGGCGGAGGCGCCTCTCACGGCGGATCACGTCGCGCCGTTCGTCGCGGAACTCTTCGCGCCGCTCTTCGCCTCTAAATTCGTCGCGTTCCCGCTCTCGCGGCGACCGAGGATCAACACGAACCCCACCGGGCCCGATGTCGATAGTCTGCGCGAAGGTCGGCTGGCTTGGAATGGCGAGAAAGCCGAACGCGAGCAGCCCCCCAGCAATGATGTGCTTCATTTCTGTTTCCTCCCGAGTTTCTGGCAGAAACAGACCGATGCCGCTACTGTTCCACGAGGTTGCAGTTCGTCCCTGGCCGGTAGCGTCGTCAGCCGGTCCCCGACAGCCATAGCTGCCCTCCCCGCTGGCCTCGACGGCCCCGGATTGGTCTGTGCAATCCCCATAGCCTAGGTCGGCTGCTCGCCCCCTGTAGGTGAGCGTGCGGCCGGCCTAGGCGTCTGTCGCCCCGGACGGCCCGTTTTCGCGCTTTGGCGGGTATGCCACGCGCCCAGGAACCGGCTCGAAACGGCGTCTACGTTCCCGTCTATCCTCAACTGAAATACGTGCCGGCGCCAAACATCCCCCCACTCCCCCGAACCCAGGCACTACGTCACGGGGCAATCGTGTGCGCAGCCATGCGCCCCATTCCCGGCTCGCCACACGCACGATGTTCGTGTCATTCCGCCAGTAGCTCAGACGCCGGACCTCGATCGTGATGAGCCCGAGCAACGCTGCGTGCCGCAGCGCTCGCTTCACCAAGCACTCGCAGACGCCGGCGAGCGCGGCGATCGCGCCCTTTGCCAACGTGCACTTGCCCCGCCGGGCCGCCTCACGCCCCACGACCGCCAGGACCGCCTGTTCCCCGGCCGTGAAGGCGGCGGCGAGTTTGGGCGGCAGGTAGCCGGCCGCGGCCCATCGGCGCCGTCGCGCCATGCTTTCAGGCGAGCGCGGGCGGGATCCGACGCCCGGGCGCCGTGCCGTGGGCGCGGCCCCTCCCCCAGATGGGGAGGGAGCCGCTGGCACTACCTGCGCTGCTACGGCGTCAAGCGTGCGGGCCCGTGCCGGTGCGGCCTGGGCGACGCGGCGCCGGGCCCCGAGAAGCCCGTCAAGCTGTCAAACAGCGTTGAA
>NZ_BPQX01000085.1 GCF_022179525.1 Methylobacterium persicinum | reverse complement strand
CGGTGAAGACTACTTGTTGCGGCATCGCAACAAGTAGTCTTCACCGAAGTCCACGCACAGTCGCCGCGACGAGAACTCCGATGGTCGCGCCAAGTTGCGCGCCGATGAGAGTCCATACTCCGCCATATATCAGCCCGATTGCAAAGCCGATCCCGCCGCCGATCAAAGTTGCTATCAGTAATAGCATCAACACGTCTAAGACCCCGCGGCTGGCTTCTGGACCGAAAAACCTTTCCGCAAATGCAAGACGCTCTTGAGCTGTTTCAAGTCTTAACAAAATTTAGTTGGTTAGAGCGGCCGGTCCTATTGTGCATATCTGCGAATGCGATGCCGATAGGATTGATTGGCATCGCAAGGCTATGCTTGTGCGGCCGGGGCGTATTTGTTATGCACCGCTCGTTAAGAAACAATTAACCGCCTAAGCCCCCGGGCCTGAGGAGTCGCGAGCATGCTGCGTCCGAACGGACAGCCGACCGTTACGCCCGTCCTTGCAACGCATCATATGCTCGAGCCGTTCGCGGACACCCTCGGCGAGGTGTCGCGGCGGCGTACGTTCGGGCTCGAGCGGCGCATCGGCATGGCGGCCAAGCGCGGGATCGATATCGCCGTGGCGGGAACGGCGGTCGTCCTGCTTCTTCCCTTGCTTCTCCTCGTGGCCGCGGCCGTCTGGATGGGGGACGGGAAGTCTCCGATTTTCCGGCATGCCCGGCTCGGCCGCGATGGCCGGACCTTCGGTTGCCTGAAGTTCCGCACGATGGTGGTCGATTCGGAGAAGGCTCTGGCGGCACATCTGGCGTCCAGCGCCGCAGCGCGGGCGGAATGGGCGGCGACCCACAAGCTCACCGATGATCCGCGCGTCACGGCGCTGGGACGTGTGCTGCGCAAGACCTCCCTCGACGAGCTGCCCCAGCTCATCAATGTGCTGCGGGGTGAAATGAGCCTCGTCGGGCCTCGGCCCATCGTACAGGCGGAGGTCGCCCGCTATGGAGCAGCCTTTCAGACCTGTTTCGCGGTGCCGCCGGGGGTCACGGGCCTTTGGCAGGTTTCCGGCCGGTCGGACACGACCTACGAACAGCGCGTCGCCCTCGACGTCGATTACGCCACCCGGTGGAGCCTCCGTCGCGACATTGCCATCTTGGCGCGTACCGTTCCGGCTGTGTTCGCGCAGCGCGGCAGTCGCTGATCGGCGACCCGCCTGTTGTCCATCTCAAGGGGCGTACCGTGAACGACGACAACCCGCTCTGGTACGATCATGCGGAGCCGGACGAAGCTCCCGGACCCATCCTAGTCTCGTTGGCGGCGGCCTTTCAGGCGATGGCCGGAGCTGGGGCCCTTGTGCGATGGATCGTCTGGTTGCCGGATCGGGCGTGGGTCGCCTCGGCCATGATCGCGGTCAACGCAGCGCAAAAGATGCGTCGCTGACGAACGTGCGATCGGCCGCGGGCGAGAACGCGCTGCCCTAGGCGCAATCTTCGGGTGCGGGCGGGGCCTCCTCGCAGAGACGCCATAATTCCAGGAAGCCTGCCGCGTAAGCCGCGAGCAGAACGGCGGTCCAATGCATCGTCGTACCCTTCAGCGTCTTTCGCACTCCTAGTGCAAAAAGCTTGACGTTTCCTCGCGGACGTTGCCGCGCTCAATGTCCCAAAAGTGCAAGGACCACTCCAACTATAGTCCCTCCAGCCACCGGCGCGAAGAGGCTGAGGGCCGAGACGAGCAGAATAAGTGCAATTGCGGCGTTTTCCCGCCTCCGTGATTCGGTTTTCTTGCTTGAGGGTGGTGGCTCCCATTGGGGAGGGACGGCCCTTTGTTCGTGATCGAGGAACACCGCGGTTTCCTGCTTGTTCGCCCTGAAGAACACCTTTGCACCGGGTGCCCCCCGATTCTACCCGAGAGACGTCCATGCTGAAAGTTCTTCGGTTCCTCAGGAACTGGCTTGCCCTCTCGGTGCCGCTGGGCATCGCCATCGGCAAATTTCTGAAGTGGCGGACCAAGCCGGTGGGCGACCGCCACGGGCACTGAACTCTCCTTGCAGAAGAGGGATCGGGCCGACCGATCTCATTGACAATTCATCATATTCCAGCTCAAAGCCTGGAGATGCGTCGCCGGAGTCATCGCCTGACTCAGCCTTCGTTCCGGGTCTGTGCGGATGGTCGAGCCGGCGGCGAGCGTCGCGGCTAGGCAGTTTTGACGAGAGGGCCCGCGCGGCATGAAGGGCCTGTTGCTGAATACGCTGCTCGGGTTGTCGCTCGGCCGGTTCGGCGGCGTGTGGATGTTGTCCGCCTTCGTGCCGATCGTCGCGGTCGAACTCGCCTACGGCTATTTTGAATATGGCCTTGGTTTTAGCGCAGGGTTGAGGCGCGGCGTCGCGCTCCTGGTCTGTGGGGAACTCGCGTTTCTGCTGGGCGTGCTCATGCGCCCTCTGCCGGGCGAAACCTGAGAAGGCGAGCCGCGTCGAGCGACCACAACGGGCACAGCACCGCAGTCGCGAGACGGCGGTGAGATGTCTATCATCTGAAGGAGAGGATCGAGTGTGGTGGAGCTAAGCGGGATCGAACCGCTGACCTCCTGCATGCCATGCAGGCGCTCTCCCAGCTGAGCTATAGCCCCGATCCATTCGCCTCATAGGCGAAATGCAACGTGAGAGGGGATGTTTGTTGTTCTTGCGTTGTGCGGGTCTGGCGGCGACCGACTCT
>NZ_BPQX01000084.1 GCF_022179525.1 Methylobacterium persicinum | reverse complement strand
CGCGGACGTTCTTCAGCACCGGCAGCAGGTGGTCGAGGTTGTGACCGTCCACCGGGCCGACGTAGTGGAAGCCCATCTCCTCGAACATCGTGCCCCCGCCCACCACCAGCGAGCGGGCGTACTCCTCCGCCGCGGCGGCGCGCTGGTAGATCGACTTGGGCAACAGCTTGCCGAGCTGCTTGGCCGCATCGCGCAGGGTCCGGTACGTATCGCCGGAAGCGAGGCGGGCGAGGTAGGCCGACATCGCCCCCACCGGCGGGGCGATGGACATGTCGTTGTCGTTGAGGATGACGATCAGGCGCGAGTGCAGGGCGCCGGCATTGTTCATCGCCTCGTAGGCCATGCCCGCCGACATCGACCCGTCGCCGATCACCGCCACCATGTTGCGGCGCTTCAGCCGGTCCGCGGTGCCCCGCGCCTTGGCCGCCGCCACGTCGAGGTCCCGGCCCACCGCCATGCCCAGCGCCGCCGAGATCGAGGTCGAGGAATGCGCCGCCCCGAACGGGTCGTAGACGCTCTCCGAGCGCTTGGTGAAGCCCGACAGGCCCCCGCCCTGGCGCAGGGTCCGGATCCGGTCCCGGCGACCCGTCAGGATCTTGTGCGGGTAGCACTGATGCCCGACATCCCACACGATCCGGTCGTCGGGCGTGTCGAACACGTGGTGCAGCGCCACCGTCAGCTCGACCACCCCGAGGCCCGAGCCCAGATGCCCCCCGGTGATCGACACCGCGTCGATCATCTCCGCACGCACCGCATCCGCCACGGCCTGAAGCTCCGCCTCAGGCACGCGCCGCAGATCCGACGGCTCGTTCACACGATCCAGCAACGCTGATTGCTCAGGGGTGATCGGCACGGTCAAAACCTCATCTCACACGGGATCGACCCGAGACCTTCACGACACATCGAGGGGCGCGACACCATCGGGCCGACCGTCGGCGGTCAGCGTGATCCGCTGGATCCGCGCCTCGGCCTGCTTCAGCAGGACCTCGCAGCGCCGCTTCAGTGCCTCGCCGCGCTCGTAGATCGCCACCGATTCGTCGAGCGGCACGTCGCCGCGCTCAAGCTTGCGCACGATCTCTTCGAGGTGCTCCAGGGCCTTCTCGAAGGGCAAGGCGTCGATCGACGGATCGGTCTCTGGTCTGTCTGCGGTCATCCCTCACCCATCCTTTGTCCGGTTCTAAGGCGGCTTGCGAAGCGGGGACAACCCGGCTCGCCCGGAGGCGATCGTTCCATCCGGCGCTTTTGCCCCGGACGGGAGCGTTTGCGCCACACTCTTCTCCCCGAACGATCACGCCAGCGTGAGGCGAAAGGGTGTTCCCTCGAAGGCGTCGGCCCCGCGCCCGATCCGCTCGATGGCGGCGACCATCCGGCCCGAACGCCCGAGCAGGCGGTCGGCGATCTCCACCAGCAGGCGGTTGGGGGTGGCGGACGGCGAGGCCGCCCGGAGGGCGTCGGCGATGGCGCCCTCGTCGCGCTCCGGCGCCAGGGCGCAGGCGGCGATGTAGGCGGCGGCCGGGGAGCGGCTGATCCCGGCATAGCAATGGACCACCAGCGGCTTCTCCCGCGGCCAGCGGCGGAGGAAGGCGAGGATGTCCGCGACATGATCCTCTGCGGGCAGGACATGCCCGTCGCGCGGTGCGGCGATATCGCTCACGCCGATCACGACGTGGTTGCCGGCGGTGATGGACGCGGGCCGCTCCGGGTTCGTGCCCACGGTGGCCAGGGTCAGGACGTGGCTGGCCCCCGTCGCGGACACGGTCTCGGACAGGCGCGAGAGGGGGCAGACGTGCAGGCTCGGCATGGCCCGCCCCGTGGCCTGCGATCATGTCCGATCGAGGGCGGACGGGGCGAGCCTCCACCCCAGAGCCGCCGATGGCCCGTCGTGGAAGGTGGGAGATGAAGGTCCCGGCAGGCACCGCCGCTTCTGATGGCGGGGTACGGCGCATCCGGGACCGCGGCGAATCAGGCGTTCAACGCCAGGGCGTGAGGATTCCCGGCGAGGCCGGCGCAGAGGTCGTCGATCTCGGTGAGATCCAGGGCGTCGCCGGTCTGGCCGGCGATGGTGTCGATCAGGTGGTCCTGACGGGGGTCGAACGGGTGACCCTGCATCCGGTAGAACTGGTAGTATCGCAGCGCGGCCAGGACGGTGTCGCGTTCGCGGTCGGTTACGGTGAAGTTCTGCATGGGTCTTGGCTTCCCCTTGTGGCTTCAGCGAACGCCTGGACCGGACCGCGACGCCTCGGTCCAAGCTTGGCCATTGTAGCCCGCGTGTCACAAACCCACCAGTTCTTGACACATCGAGGGGACGTGATTCGTTTCAGTTAGGATTTTGTGCCGTCAGGCCGCGTCTCCGGCGCGAGGACTTATCGAGACTTTATACCGGCCTCGACCTTGCCCGGCGGACGTGTCGCCGCATCGGGTTGCAGGGCGGAAGGCCGGTCCCACCTCGTTTCCGGAACGGGATGCTTCGACCGGAGCCTGATGGCGACCTTCTTCACCGCCGACACGCATTTCGGCGATCCGCACGTCCTGCGTCATGGCCGGGCGCAGTACGTTTCCGTCGCAGCGCATGATGCGGCCCTGATCGACGCCTGGAACGCGGTGGTCGGGCCGGAGGACACGGTCTGGCACCTGGGCGACTTCGCCGTGGAGGCGAGCCGGGAGCGCTGCGCCGCGGTCTTCTCGGCCCTGCACGGGACCAAGCGGCTGGTGCGCGGCAACCACGATTCGAACCGGGTGCTCGACCTGCCCTGGGCCGATCCCCCCGTGGAGAGTGCCCGCCTCACCCTCGCCGACGGGCGGGGCCGGGACTGGCGCCTGTTCCTGTCCCACTACGCCCACCGGGCGTGGCCCGGCCTGTGGCGGGAGACCCTCCACCTGTTCGGTCACAGCCACGGCTGGCTCCCCGACACCAGCCGCTCCTGCGATGTCGGCATCGACGCCTGCGACGGACGACCGGTGGACCTCGACGCCATCCTCGTCCGGCTGGAGGCGGCCGAACTGGTGCCGGAGGAACTCGCCCGGCACGGGGTGCGGTGAGGTTCGCTTCCGGGCCAAGCACCGCCGGCAATTGCCTTCCCACCCCGTTTTCGTGTATCCGCACGGCGCGCCCCCGAGACACCCTTGGAGGCAGGGGCGCGCCGGGAAGGCCTCAGCCGTCCGCATCGGACGGCTTTTTCGCGTTCCGGCTCCAGTTCAATCGAAGGATCACGCCATGAGCGCAGTCAAGTCGCTTGAGGCCGTGGCACGCGACCGGGTCGGCAAGGGGGCCGCCCGGGCCGTTCGTCGCCAGGGCCAGATTCCCGCCGTCGTCTACGGCGCGGGCCAGCCGCCGGTCTCCATCGCCATCGACCTCATCCGCACCCGCACGCTGATCTACGCCGGCGGTTTCAAGACCACCGTGTTCGAGATCAACGTCGGCGGCCGCAAGCTGCGGGCCATCCCGCGCGACTTCCAGCTCGACCCGGTGAACGGCGCGCCGCTGCACGTCGACTTCCTGCGGGTCGTCTCGGGTCAGACGGTCACCGTCGCGGTGCCGGTGCACTTCATCAACGAGGACGAGGCCCCCGGCATCAAGCAGGGCGGCGGCACCCTCAACATCACCGCCCATACCCTCGAGCTCGATGTGGCCCCCGATCGGATCCCCGATGCGATCGAGGTGGACCTGAAGGGCCGCCAGATCGGCGACGTGATCCACGTCTCCGACGTGAAGATCCCGGCCGGCACCTACACCGGCGAGGCGACCGATCCGGTGGCCAACATCGTGCCGCCGACGGTGCTGGGCGCCGAGGTCGAGGCCGAGGAGGCTGCGATCGCCGAGGCGCAGTCCGCCGAGGCCGCCGAGGAGAAGGCCGAGGCCGAGGCCGAAGCCGCCGAGGAAGAGGCCGAGAAGAAGAGCGAGTCCGAGGACTGATCCTCCGGCTCGTATCGCTGAACGGCAGAAAGCCCCGGTCGCAAGGCCGGGGCTTTTTTCGTGCGTCCGGTTCCACGGGTCCGGTGCGTCCCCGCTCCACCCCTCGCCCTCATCCTGAGGTGCGGCGAAAGCCGCCTCGAAGGAGGGCTCCAGACAGCGCGGCGATCCCTGGAGCCCTCC
>NZ_BPQX01000083.1 GCF_022179525.1 Methylobacterium persicinum | reverse complement strand
GCACCTCAGGATGAGGTCGAGCGTGGGCGGGGGCAAATTTTACCCCGCCCGCCGGAGCACGGCGTAGGGCAGATCCCGGAACAGGGTGGCGGCGTCGGCGCCCTCGCCGGCGATCTCCCGGCCGGTGACGACGTCCCGCCAGCGCGTCCCCGCGCCGAGGGCGAGGACCGTGCCGGCGAATGCCTCGCCGGACCATGTCCCCTCCCCGATCAACCCGGAGAACAGCCTCGGCACGGCGACGATTAGGTCGTCCGCCCCCGCTGTGTCGAGGTCGGTCCGGCGGAAGGCGAGAACATGCTCCGCCTTGGCCCCTGAGGCCGCCACCGGTTCGTAGCCGGCCCGGGCGAAGAAATCCGGTCGGGCAGCCCGCTCGGCAAGCATCCGGTGGAGCGTCGCCTGCTTCACCCGTCCGTCCGGCCAGTGGGCGAGGAGCGGCGCAACCTCGCCCTCGCCATCGAGCATCCGGGTCAGGGCGGGGTAGTCCACCGGGCGGCGGTTGTCGGGATCGACGAAGGAGAAGTCCCAGACCTCCGTGCCCTGGTAGGTGTCGGGCAGGCCCGGCAGGGTCGCCTTCAGCACCGTCCGTCCGAGGCCCGACAGCATGCCGAGATGGGCGAGCCGCTGTGCGAAGGGGCGCAATTCCCGCAGGAAATCCGAGCCCGGGGCGATGATCGCCTCGAACAGCTTGCGGACGGTGCCCTCGTAGGTCTCGTCCACGTTGACCCAACTCGACCGGCGCTTGCCCTCGCGCATCGCCTTCTCGGCGTAGGCGTTGAGGCGCTCGCGGAAGGACTCCACCGCCTGCGGGTCCTCGCCCTCCAGGAGTTCCAGGGGCCATGCCCCGAGGATGGCCTGGAAGAACATCCACTGGTCGTTGGCGTCCGGCGCGGGTTCGCCGTCGATCCGCGAGAGGTGCGGCCCGGCGGTCTTCTGCCAGAGGTCCCAGGCCCCGGCCCAGCCCTCCGGCATCTCCGACAGGGCGAGCAGCCGGGAGCGGGCATCCTCGCCGCGCTTGGTGTCGTGGGTGGCCGTGGCGATCATGGCGTTCGGCCAGTCCCGGGCGCGGGCGGCCTGGAGGTCGTGGAAATGCTCCGCGTCGATGCCGTACTCCCCCGGATCGCCGCCGACCTCGTTGAGGCCCAGCAGCGCCGCGTAGCGGTAGAACAGCGTGTCCTCCAGGCTCTTGGCCATGACCGGGCCGGTGAGCTGCTGGAACCGGCGGCGGAAGCGCAGGACCACCCGGGGGTCCGGCCGGCCCGGGCCGGAGGTCTCGACCCGGCCGAGCAGCACGTCCCTGGCGAAGTCGTGGACCGAGCGGTCGGGCAGGCTCGACCAGCGCTTGGCCTTGGCCACCGCGCCCTCGATCAGCCGCACGTCCTCCGGTTCGACCTCGCCCTCCTCCAGGTCGGCGGGGAGGTAACTGCGGTAGGTCGGGAACCGGGCGATGACCTCGATCAACGCCCGACGAAGGGCGTTGACGGTGAAGTCGCGGGTGCGCCGGTCGGCATCGGCGACCTCCTTGAGGTCGCTCGTCAGCACCTCCAGCTCGCTGGCGAAGCTGATCTCCAGGATCTCGGCCTTGGCGGCCCGGAGCTGCGTGCCGTAGCGCTCGTCCACGCCCGACGCCCACTCGTAGAGGCGGCGGACCTTGGTCTGCTTGGCCCGGTCGACCAGCACCCCGTCGAGCTGGTTGAGCACGTCGTAGCCGGTGGTGCCGGCGACCGGCCAGGGGCGCAGGCGCTCGCCGGGTTCGAGGATCTTCTCCACCACCACGTAGAATCCGGGCCCCACCGCCGCCTGCAACGCCCGCGCGTAACCCGCCGGGTCGGCAAGGCCGTCGATGTGGTCGATGCGCAGGCCGTCGATCCGCCCCTCGCGGACGTGGCGGAAAACGGTCTCGTGGGAGAGATGGAAGATGTCCGACTTCTCGACCCGGAGCCCCGCCAGGGAATTCACGTCGAAGAAGCGGCGGTAGTTGATATCGCTCGATGCCACCCGCCAATGGGCGAGGCGGTAGGCCTGGGCTTCCAGCAGCCGGTGCAGGGAGCCGAAGCTGTCCGGCCGTCCCTTGAAGCCGTTGAGCAGGGCGAGCGTCCGCTCGGTCGCCTGCTGGATCAGGGGCGAGCTGGCATAGACGGCGGCGAGCCGCCGCTTCAGGTCCTCGGCCTCCTCCGGAAATTCCCGGCGGCGCACCTCATCGAGGTCCAGCGACATCGCCCGCAGGCGCTCGGAGATGGCGAGCAGTTCCGCCGTCGTGTCGTCGTCCACGGCGCCGATGGCGGCGAGCACCCGGCTGAGGATCGTCGGGTAGCTGAAGGGCCGCACCGGGAACTGGTGCTCGAAGTGCCAGACGCTGAAGGCGCCCTTCTCGGGGTCGAACTTCAGTTCGAGCAGCCCGTTCTCCAGGGCTTCGCCGTAGCGCTCGCCGAGGAACGGGATCACGAGGTTCCGGCCCGCGCCGAGGCGCTGCCAATCGATGTCGAAGGCGTGGGCGAAGGGCGAGAGCGCCCCCCATTCCAGCACCGAGAGCCACCATTGGTTGTCGGACCCGCCGACGCCCATGTGGTTGGGCACGATGTCCAGCAGGAGCTTCAGGCCGTTCCCGTGGAGGGTGTCGGCGAGGCGGATGAACGCCTCCTCACCGCCGAGTTCCGGATTGATCTGCCCGTGGTCGACGATGTCGTAGCCGTGGGTCGAGCCGGGCCGGGCCTTCTGCAGGGGCGAGGCGTAGACGTGGCTGATCCCGAGCCTTGCGAGGTAGGGGACGATCGCCTCCGCGTCGGCGAAGGTGAAGTCCTTGTGGAACTGCAGCCGGTAGGTGGCCCGCGGGGGTGCGTCGGCGAGCCGCGAGGCGCTGCGGGCGCCGCGCCCCTCCGCCGAGAGGGCGGCGGCGAGCTTGGCGAGCGGCCCGCCGGGGGCGGCGATCTCCGTCAGGTCCCGGTCGAGCTTGCGGCGCCAGTTCGGGTAGCCCTCCGTCGAGCCCGGCACGTTGGCCTGGGCCAGTTCGGAGACCACGTCCTCGTACTGAACGGCGGTGAGCACCGAGGGCGCGCGGGCAAGGTAGCGCGCGGCGCCCTCGAACGGCGCGGCCTCGGGGGGCTCGGCGTCGGGCAGCAATTGCTGGGTCGCCAGGGCCTCGGCGAGGCGGCGGCGCTCCACGACCCGCTCGCCCCGCTCGGCCTCGGCCCGCTCCTGGTCGTAGAGGCCCAGCGACTGGCGGGTGTCGGAATCGACCCCCCGCCACCAGCCGACGAACGTCGGGAGGTCGTGGGTGGTGATGGCGGTGAGCGCATCGCGCGGGTAGGCGTCGGGCGCCTTGAACCGGCCGTCGCTCTCCCGCTCGAAGGCGAGGATGCGGTAGCTCAGCACGCCGGCCTTCATCAGGGCGTCGGAGAAACCCTCCGGCGCGGTGCCGAGATCCTCGGCAATCACAAGGCACTTGGCCCGGTGGCTTTCGAGCCGCAGCACGGCGAGCATCGGCTCGAAGGGCATGGCGACGTAGGCGCCGGCATGGGCGCTCTCGCCGAGGGGAATCAGGAACAGCCGGGCGAGCTGGAAGGCGTGGTCGATGCGGATCGCGCCGGCATGGCGCATGTTGGCCTGGACCAGGGCGCGGAAGGCGGCGAGCCCGTCCCGCTCCATCTCCAGGGGGTCGAAGGCGGGCAGGCCCCAGTTCTGGCCCCGGGGGGCGAGCAGGTCCGGCGGGGCGCCGATCGACACCCGGTCGGCGAACCGCTCGGGATGCGACCAGATCTCCGATCCGCCCCGGTCCGCGCCCACCGCAAGGTCCCGGTAGAGGCCGAGACGCATCCCGGCATCCTTGGCGCCCTGGGAGGCGGCGGCGAGCTGTGTGTCGGCGAGGTATTGCAGCCAAGCATGGTAGCCGACCTCCTCCGCATGGTCGGCGGCGAAGGCGCGCACGGCCTCCGTGCCGGCCCGGCGGACCTCCTCCGGCCAGTCGCCGAGCCAATGGGCGCCCCGGGTGCGGTAATGGGCGGAGAGTGCTTCGAAGGTCGCGTGCGAATCGAGATCCTCGCCACCCTCGGCGCGGAAGCGGGCGAAGGCCTCGTCGGTGCCGGCCCGGGCCGGCGACTCGGCCCAGAGGGCGCGCAGGATCGGATCGAGCACGGCGGCGACGCCGGCATGGTCGACGAGGGCCGCCTCACGGAGCGCGGCGATGGCCGGCCCCGACTCGGCGAGCAACGTCTCCGCCTTCGAACCCGCAAGTCCGGGCAAGGCCCGGGGGGCGATGAACAGGGTTTCGAGGAAGAGGCGCGAGGACGGCGAATAGGGGGAGATCTTGGTCCTGTCGGAGCCGAACAGGGCGTGGACGGGGCTGAGGCCGAGGAAAGCCGCCCCCCGGAGCGCCGCCTCCCGGGCCGCCTCCCCTGCGTCGGCATAGGTGCCGATGCCGATGTTGCCCGCGGAGCGCAGGCCGTAGAGTTGGGCCGCGAGGCCCCAGTCGCAGGCGGCCTCCTCGGCATAGGCGCTCGGGCGCCAGCACCGCTGGGGCGCCGCGATCACGAAGGATTCCGCCCGGGCGTCGCCCACGGCGACGGTCAGGCGGTGATAGCCCGGCGTCAACGGCGGCAGGTCGAAGGCCGGGTCGCTTCCGCCGATAGGGGCCCGGCCCTCACGGGCCGCCCCGCGCTCGTCCACGAGGCGCCACACGAGGGTCTTCTGCCCCCCGCCGACCCGCAGGGGCACGCGGGTGGCCCGGCGGGCCTCCACCGGCAGGAGCGGCGGCACGAGGTTTTCCCGCAGGGCCCGGACGGCGGCGAGGCTCTCGGCCAGTTCCGTCTCGTCCGCGACGGGGAAGCCAAGGGCGGCGAGGAGGCCGACCCGCACGTCGAGCGAGGTCTCGACCGGCTTGCCGAAGGCGTCCGTATAGCCGGCGGCGACGCCGACGAGGTCGGCGAGGTCTTGGCTGAGGCGGCTCACGGGCGGGTCTCCGTCAGGACCACGCCGGTCCAGGAAGGTAGCGATGCGCCCGCGCCGTCGGGGGCGTTTGTCCAGACGAGGCGGGCCGCGCCCGGCTCGACGGCGAAGGGCTCTGCGCCGAAATTCGCCACGAAGCGCAGGGTGCCCGCCCGGAAGGTCCAGGTGCAGTCGACCACGCCGGGCCGCGGCACCTGCGCCTGCGCGCCGAGGATGCCGGACTTGGCCAGCGGCACCACCACGTCCCGGCGCAGGCCGAGCAGGCGGGTCGTGTCCGCCAGCACTTCCCTGTGCGGCGAGCGCTCCCGCTCCGACCAGTCGAGCTTCGAGGCGAGGAAGGTCGCCTCCTCGGTCGGGTCGGGGATCTTCGACGTGTCGTCGGCGAAGGCGGCGAAGCTCTTGAACTCCTTGCGGCGCCCCTCTCGGACGGCCTTGTTCAGGTCCTCGTCGGGGGCGAAGTCGACGAAGAACAGGAACGGCGTCGAGGCCGACCATTCTTCGCCCATCCACAGCATCGGGATCTGCGGCGCCAGCAGGAAGCCCGCCCGGGCCAGGGCCAGCTTCACCGGATCGGCGAGGTGGTTCAGGCGCTCGCCCAGCGCCCGGTTGCCGACCTGATCGTGGTTCTGGAGGAAGGTGACGAAGGCCGAGGGCGGCAGGTGCGCCGAGGGCTCGCCCCGGGGATGGTTGTCGAGGGTTTTGAACGGCTCGCCCTGATACGCAAACCCTTCGGCGAGGCAGCGGGCGAGGCGCTCGACCGGTTTGTCGGCAAAGCTTTCATAATAGCCGGCATTCTCACCCGTCAGCAGGACGTGCCAGCAATGGTGGAGGTCGTCCGCCCACTGGGCGTCGTGCATCCGCGGGCGGCCGCCCGCATCGCGCTCCAGCCAGCGGGCCTCGTTCTTCTCGTTCTCGAGCATCAGGTGGATGTTTCGCCCCGGAAACGTCTTCCGGACCGTCTCGCCGAGCTCCGCCAGGAAGTGCTTGCCGGAATCGTCGAGGATGGCGTGCACCGCATCGAACCGCAGGCCGTCGAAACGGTACTCCTCCAGCCAGTAGAGGGTGTTCTGGATGAAGTACTGGCGCACCGTGGCGCCGCTGTCCTTGCCGTCGAAGTTGATGCCGGCGCCCCAGGGGGTCTGGTGGCGCTCGGTGAAGAAGGTCTTGGCGTAGGCGTTCAGGTAGTTCCCGGCCGGACCGAAGTGGTTGTAGACCGCGTCGAGGTAGACCATCAGGCCCAGGCCGTGGGCGGCGTCGATGAGGCGCTTGAGGTCGTCGGGGCGGCCGTAGGCGCCGTCCGGCGCGTAGGGCAGGACACCGTCGTAGCCCCAGTTCCGGCTGCCCTTAAAGTCGGCGAGCGGCAGGAGTTCGATGGCCGTGACGCCTAGGGCCTTCAGGTCGGGAAGGCGCTTTTCGAGGCCGGCATAGGTCCCCTCCGGCGTCGCCGTACCCACGTGGCACTCGTAGATCACCGCCTCCTCGAAGGGGCGGCCCTGCCATCCCTCGTCGGACCATGCGAAGGCGCGGGGGTCGATCACCTCCGACAGGCCGGACACGTCCTCCGGCTGGAAGCGGGAGGCGGGATCGGGCACCACGAGGTCGCCGTCGATGCGGAAGCCGTAGCGGGCGCCGGGCTTCACCCCCGGCAGGGCCGTGCGCCGCCAGCCGCCGCCCGATTCGGGCAGGGGATGCTCGGCCCCCTCGACCACGACGGTGACGCTCTGCGCGGTGGGCGCCCAGAGGGCGAAGCGCACCCCACCCTCGACGATCTCGGCCCCGAAATCCATGCTGTGGGCATGCCGCATCAGGCCGCCATCCTTCCTGGTTCGCGCGTTGCACCGCGAAGCGGGGCCGCAGCGTCGTATCGTGGAGAAGGCCCCGGACCCGATCCGGTTCCCGTCCACTGCACGTAGCGCGCCGGGCAAGGAAGGGGATGCCGGCCGGCGCATGGCTGGGTTCGATTCCCGACGCCGCCCTGGCCGGGTCCTTGCGGGCGGTGGATCCCCTCTCCCCG
>NZ_BPQX01000082.1 GCF_022179525.1 Methylobacterium persicinum | reverse complement strand
GCGAAGCCGCCTCGAAGGAGACCTCCAGAAGGCCTTGCGATCCCTGGAGCCCTCCTTCGAGGCCCGCTGACGCGGGCACCTCAGGATGAGGATGCAGGTGGGATCGTCGTCGGGGCGATCCCCGAAACGGGAAGGGAACGCGACCCGCGGCTCCCTCAAAAACTCGGTGGCGTGCAGGCGCTCACCACCTCACAGGGATGGGGCCCGACGCAGCGGAAGCGGTGGGGGCGGCGGCTGTCGAAACTGTAGGCGTCGCCGGGTCCGAGAATCCGGCGCTCCTCGCCCACCGTGACCTCCAACCGGCCGCTCAGCACGATGCCGCCTTCCTCGCCGTCATGGCTGAGGGGCACCCGGCCGGTATCCGCGCCGGGCTCGTAGCGCTCCATCAGGATCTGGAGCTTGCGCCCGAACAGGTTCTCCCCGACCTGCCGGAAGGAGATGCCCCCCTTGGCCGAGCGGCGGCCGATCTCGGTCAACTCGTGCGCGGCGAAGAACGCCTTGCGCTCCGGCTCCGGCTCCACGGCGAAGAACTCAGCCATGCCGATGGGGATGCCGTCGAGGATGCGCTTCAGGGCGCCGACCGAGGGGTTCACCCGGTTCGCCTCGATGAGCGAGATCGCCGAGTTGGTGACGCCCGCCCGCTTGGCCAGGGTCCGCTGGGACAGGCCGTGGCGCACCCGCACGAACCGCAACCGCTCGCCGACATCGACGCTCATGGGACGGCTCCGTTGCAGCTGTTGCCGATCCCGCAACAGTGCCGCCGACGGCCACGCTCCTGCAAGGGGTTGGCGCGGCGCAGAAAAGGACTTGTTGCGGCGCCCCGAAAGGTATCCCCTGCCGTGTCACCGGCGGAGCCCGCTTCATGTCCGATCATCCCCTGCGCAACAGCCCGTCCCTCGATGCCTTCTGGATGCCGTTCACGGCGAACCGGCAGTTCAAGGCGGCGCCGCGGCTCCTCGTCTCCGCCGAGGGGATGCACTACACGGCCGATGACGGCCGCACCGTCCTCGACGGGACCGCGGGCCTGTGGTGCGTGAATGCCGGACACGGCCGGCGGGGGATCGCAGCGGCGGTGGAGCGGCAGCTCGCCACCCTCGATTTCGCCCCGACCTTCCAGATGGGCCACCCCATCGCCTTCGAATTCGCCGAGCGCCTCGCGGAGATCGCACCCGGGGGCCTCGATAGGGTGTTCTTCACCAATTCCGGCTCGGAATCGGTCGATACCGCCCTCAAGATCGCGCTCGCCTACCAGCGGGCGATCGGGCAGGGCACCCGCACCCGGCTGATCGGCCGGGAGCGGGGCTATCACGGCGTCGGCTTCGGCGGCATCTCGGTCGGCGGCATCGTCTCGAACCGCCGGGTCTTCCCGCAACTGCCGGGGGCCGACCACCTGCGCCACACCCACGACCCCGCCCGCAACGCCTTCGTGAAGGGTCAGCCGGAATACGGGGCCGAGCTTGCCGACGATCTCGAGCGCCTCGTCGCCCTGCACGGGGCCGAGACCATCGCCGCCTGCATCGTCGAGCCCGTCTCCGGCTCGACGGGCGTGCTGATCCCGCCGAAGGGCTACCTCGAGCGCCTGCGCGCCCTCTGTACCAAGCACGGCATCCTGCTCATCTTCGACGAGGTCATCACCGGCTTCGGACGCCTCGGCGCACCCTTCGCCACCGACTTCCTCGGCGTGCGCCCGGACCTCGTCGCCTCGGCCAAGGGCCTCACCAACGGGACGGTTCCGATGGGTGCGGTCTTCGCCAGCCGGGCGGTCCACGACGGCCTGATGAACGGCCCGGAGGGGATCGAGCTGTTCCACGGCTACACCTATTCCGGCCACCCGGTCGCCTGCGCCGCCGGGATCGCCACCCTCGACATCTACCGGGAGGAGGGGCTCCTCACCCGCGCCGCCGCCGTCTCCGACGACTGGGCCTCGGCCATACACGACCTGCGCGGGCGAAAGGCCGTCATCGACATCCGCACCATCGGCCTCATCGCCGGCATCGAACTGGAATCCCGGCCGGACGCCCCGGGCAAGAGGGCCTACGACGTCTTCGTGGACTGTTTCCAACGGGGCCTGCTGGTCCGCGTCACCGGCGACATCATCGCCCTGTCGCCGCCGCTCATCATCGAGCAGGGGCATATCGCAGAGATCGCCGAGATCCTGGGGGCCGCCATCGACCGGGCGGCTTAAGAGCCGTTCACCTCACCGGCTTCGTCATTGCGAACGCAGTGAAGCAATCCAGGGACGCGGGACGCCTCCGAACGAGGCGGATCCCACTGGATTGCTTCGCTCCGCTCGCAATGACGGCGGCAGGCCTTATCCGGCCCGTTTCTCCACCCCGCACCATTCGGCCACGAACAGGGCCATGGCGGTGGTGGAGCGCTTCACCGAGGCGAGGCTGACGCGCTCGTCGCAACCGTGGATGTTCTCGGCCCGGGGCCCGTAGCACAGGGCGGGCACGCCCTCGTACAGGGCGTGGACGCGGGTATCGAGATAGCTCGGCGACATGAAGCTCGTGAGCATCGTGCCGGTCGCCCGTTCATGGGCCCGTCCGAGCACGGCCTCCGCCTCCGATCCTTCCTCCAGCACGTAGCCCTCGGCCATGAAGCCGTTGAAGGTCACCACCGGCGGGCTCTGCGCCAGGAACGGATCGCCCGCGGCGAAGGCGGCGACGGCGGCCTCGATCTCGGCGGCGGCGTCGGCCGCCCGCGTGCCGGGATAGAGGGAGATGCGGCACTCCACCCGGGCCCAGGCCGGGACGGAGGACGCCCAATCGCCCCCGGCGATCCGGCCGATGTTGAGGTTGATCGGGTGAGCCTCATCCTCGAAATGGCGGTGGCGGGTGCGCAGGGCGTTCCAGCGGGCTTCGACCTCGCGCAGGGCACCGACCACCCGCCAGGTCGCGTCGATGGCATTGGCGCCCGCGCCCATCTCGCGGACATGGACCGGCTTGCCCCGGACTTCCACCGTGAACCAGATGACGCCGGTATTGGCCCGCACCAGGGCCTCGTCCTCCGGCTCGGGGATCAGTACCGCGTCGGCCCGGTAGCCGCGCAGATGCGCCGCCAGGGCGCCGTTGCCGGTCGATTCCTCCTCCACCACCGATTGGATCGTCACCGCCGAGGCCGGCTGGAGGCCGATCCGCGCCAGGGCGTCGAGGGCGAACAGGTTGGCGGCGTGCCCCGCCTTCATATCGCCCGCGCCCCGGCCGTAGAGCCAGTCGCCCTCGATGACGGGGTCGAAGGGCGAGTGGGTCCACAGGTCGAGGGGGCCGGGCGGCACCACGTCCACATGGGCCTGGAGGATCAGCGAGCGGCCCGCCTGCCCCCGCGGGCGGTGATGGCAGACGACGACCGGCGCCTGCGAATGGCGGGCATCGATCCGCCCGGCGCCGGGATGGGCGGCGAGCGCGGCCCGGTCCATGGCGAAGCGTTCGGTGGCGTAGCCCCGGGCGCGGAACGCCTCGAAGACGGCATCCTGGCAGGCCTGCTCCTCGCCCCGGAGGGAGGCATGGCGCACCAGCGCCTGGGTATGGGCGACCTGTTCGGCGAACCCCTCCGACACGGCGGCTTCGATCTCGGCGGCGAGGGTCGGGTCGAGGGTCGAGTCGCGGGACATGGGCACTCCGGGTTGTCGCAGGATGGGAATCCCGCGGGGCCCGGGTGTCAACGCCCGGCCTGCCCATGGTGCGGGCAAACGCCCGGTCCCCTTGCCAAATCGCGCCTCACCTGCATTGGCTGCGGGCCTCGCAGGCGCGGGACCGCCTGCTGCCGATCGGAGGGGACGGCATGAGCGAGACCGGGGATACCTTCAAGAAGGCGCCCAAGCGCAAGCCGAGCAAGGGCAAGAGCATCGCCGTCTCGCCGGAGATGCGCGAAGCCTATGCCGAGATGATCCGCCAACGGGCGGAGAAGGAGGAGGTCTACGGGCGCCACCTGCCACAGGACGAGCCCCGGCGGCGGTAGCGCTTATCCCAGGAGGCTGAACCGGACAGGGGCGCATTCCTCGTCGCCTCGGGGCGACGGGTGTGGCAGCGGACATCCTACCCTGCGCCTCATCCTGAGGTGCCCGCGTCAGCGGGCCTCGAAGGAGGCCTCCTGGGATCGCGGAGCCTTCTGGAGCCCTCCTTCGAGGCGGCTATCGCCGCACCTCAGGATGAGGGAAATGGGTGGGATCGGCGGGCGGAGATCGCGCCGTCATTGCGACACCCGCGCCGTCATTGCGAGCGCAGCGAAGCAACCCTGGGCAGCGGGACACCTCAGAACACGGCGCGTCCCTGGATTGCTTCGCTGCGCTCGCAATGACGGGTTGGGCACTTGTAATGACGGGTTGGGCAGGTGGGGGGCGAGAAGGCACGCCACCTCATAACCCTACCGCTTGCGCACGAATTCCGTGCGCAGGACCAGACCCTTGATCGTGTCGTGGCGACAGTCGATCTCCTCGGGGTCGTCCGTGAGGCGGATCGAGCGGATCACCGTACCCTGCTTCAGGGTCGTGCTCGTGCCCTTGACCTTCAGGTCCTTGATCAGCGTCACCGAATCGCCGTCCGCCAGGACGTTGCCGGCCGCGTCGCGGACCTCCGGTTTTGCAGGCGCGGCCGTGGCGGTGCCGAGGGGCAGCCACTCTCCAGTGGCTTCATCGTACACGTAAGATTCGTCGTCGCCGGTCACGTCGTCAGGTCCCCGCCCGGTGCCGTCCTCTCACGCCGAATCGGCGGGGCCGGCTCTCCGAGCTTGGCCGTTTTCGCGCCCGGTCCTCCAGGGGGCAAGGGCCGGCCGCGCAGGGCAGCACCGCTCGGCGCGGTGCCGCCCGAACGCTCGGCTTACCGCTTGAGCGGCCCGGCCTCGATCACGTCCTCGACGGTCCGGAGGCCGGCGCGCGGTGAGTTGACGAGGCAGGCCATGTTGCCCGGCGGGTGCTGGTTCTTCCACATCTTGGTGTGGGCCTGGGGGATCTTATCCCAGGGGAAGACCTCGCTCATGCACGGGTCGATCCGCCGGTCGAGGACGAACTGGTTCGCCGCCGAGGCCTGCTTGAGATGGGCGAAATGCGAGCCCTGGATGCGCTTCTGGCGCATCCACACGTAGCGGGCGTCGAAGGTGATGTTGAAGCCGGTCGTGCCGGCGCAGAACACCACCATGCCGCCGCGCTTCACCACCAGGGCCGAGACCGGAAAGGTCGCCTCGCCGGGGTGCTCGAACACGATGTCGACGTCGTTGCCCTTGCCGGTGATGTCCCAGATCGCCTTGCCGAATTTTCTCGCCTCTTTCGTCCAGGCGTGAAACTCCGGGGAATTCACCTTCGGCAGTTGGCCCCAGCAGTCGAAGTCCTTGCGGTTGATGACGCCCTTGGCGCCGAGGCTCATCACGTAGTCGCGCTTCGACTCGTCCGAGATCACGGCGATGGCGTTGGCGCCGGAGGCTGCGCAGAGCTGAACGCCGAACACGCCCAGGCCGCCGGAGGCACCCCAGATCAGCACGTTCTGGCCGGGCCGCACGGTGTGCGGGGCATGGCCGAACAGCATCCGGTAGGCGGTGGCGAGGGTCAGCGTGTAGCAGGCCGCCTCCTCCCAGGTGAGGTGCTTGGGCCGGTGCATCAGCTGGCGCGACTGCACCCGGCAGAACTGGGCGAAGGAGCCGTCCCCGGTCTCGTAGCCCCAGATCCGCTGGGTCGGGGAGAACATCGGGTCGCCGCCGTTGCACTCCTCGTCGTCACCGTCGTCCTGGTTGCAGTGAACGATGACCTCGTCGCCGACCTTCCAGCGCTTCACCTTGGCGCCGACCTTCCAGACGATGCCGGAGGCGTCGGAGCCGGCAATGTGGTACTCGCCCTTATGCACGTCGAAGGGCGAGATCGGCTCGCCGAGGCCGGCCCAGACGCCGTTGTAGTTGACGCCGGCGGCCATGACGTAGACCAGCACCTCGTCGTCGCCGATCTCCCAGACCGGCAGGACCTCGAGCTGGTGGGACTGCTCCGGCGGCCCGTGGCGCTCGCGCCGGATCGCCCAGGCATACATCTTGGCCGGCACATGACCGAGTGGGGGAATCTCACCCATCTCGTAGAGGTCCTTGACCTCGCCCCCCGCCGGCTGGACCCCAGCGCTCGCCGCCATGTCGCTCTCCTCACTGACGCGCGGTCTTATGCAGGGCCGCGGTTCTTCGGATCCCGGCTATAGCGGTGATGTCGAAGGCCTCCAAGTGGGCCGAAAGTCTGAGAAAGCATCGCTCACACGGAAAGATTGCGGCCTCTCAGAGGGGAGGGGCCGCATATTCAAAATCCGTTTTGGCGAGGGCTCAAGATTATTCGGTCTTTCCCCGCGTCGGGGCCGACCGAACCGCGTCAGACGGCCTCCATTTGATCGCGACAGCGCCGCCGTCATTGCGAGCGCCGCGAAGCAATCCAGTCGGCGCTGCCTCGTCCGGAGACGTCGCGCTCTGGATTGCTTCGGCTTCGCCTCGCGATGACAGCGAAGAGAGCCGCCGGCCTGGGGGCACGCGCCGTCACGGAAGGGGGACCCAAAACACG
>NZ_BPQX01000080.1 GCF_022179525.1 Methylobacterium persicinum | reverse complement strand
AGGTTCCGCTGCCCTGGATTGCTTCGCTTCGCTCGCAAAGACGGG
Source organism: Methylobacterium persicinum (assembly GCF_022179525.1). Classification (GTDB taxonomy): domain Bacteria; phylum Pseudomonadota; class Alphaproteobacteria; order Rhizobiales; family Beijerinckiaceae; genus Methylobacterium; species Methylobacterium persicinum. Next base: position 5,986 of record NZ_BPQX01000080.1, on the reverse strand, counting down.
AGTTGCGGCTTGGTTCAGTTTACCCCGAGCACGCTCTAACGGCCGGCCCCTCCCCTGATCGAAAACACGACAGTACTTCGTAGCATTCAACTCGTTCTTAAGATATTAAATCTGATTGCTATATTATATTTCAAAATATACGCGTTTGGTCTGTTGCCGAGCGCCGCTCTGGCGACATTAGATTATCCGTATCTCAGATTGCGCACGCCATTCTCAAGAAAAACGGCCGGTGCGTGGTGAACAAACGCTGTCTCGTGCGTTCGGTGGACGCGGGCGCTGCGCGCCGGCACGAGTGGCCCCGGTGGCCGCGTCGAGGAGAGAACCATGGTGGACACTGATCGAATCGCCGGAGGGGCCAAGGAAGCCCTCGGCAAGGCGCAGGGAGCCGTCGGCGACGCCCTCGGATCGAATCGCGATTCCGTCGAGGGGCGCGTTCGCGATGTGAAGGGCCAGGCACAGGGCGCCTACGGGCAGGCGAAGGATACCGCCCGTGATGTCGCGGACCGCGCCTCCGATTACGCGAGCGACGCCTATGACCGCGCTGGCGACTACGCCAGCGATGCCTATGAGCGCGGCGGGTCCTACCTCCGGGAGGGACGTGAAGCCGTCGGGGCTCGTGTCGAAGAGAACCCGATGATCGCCCTGCTCATTGCGGGCGCGGTAGGCTACGGCCTCGCCTTGCTAGTGCACGGGCGCCGCTGAGGCTGCAATGACGGCCCCGCTGATCGGGCGGGGCCGTTCCAGGCTCTACTGAGCGGTCCAGCCGCCGTCCATGGCGAGGTTCGCGCCCGTCATCTGGCTGGCCGCGTCGGAGCAGAGGAACACCGCCAGCGCCGCCACCTGCTCGACGGTCACGAACTCCTTGGTCGGCTGCGCCTTCAGAAGCACGTCTTCGATGACCTGCTCCTTGGTGAGGCCCCGCGCCTTCATCGTATCGGGAATCTGCGCCTCGACGAGGGGCGTCCAGACATAGCCCGGCGAGATGCAGTTCACGGTGATCTTGTGCGGCGCCAGTTCGAGGGCGGCGGTCTTGGTCAGCCCGGCGATGCCGTGCTTGGCCGCCACATAGGCCGATTTGAACGGCGAGGCGACGAGCGAGTGCGCCGAGGCGGTGTTGATGATCCGGCCCCAGCCCCGCGCCTTCATGCCGGGGATGGCCGCCTTCATCGCATAGAAGGCCGAGGACAGATTGATCGCGATGATCTGCTCCCACTTCTCGCCGGGGAACTCCTCGATCGGCGAGACGAACTGGATCCCGGCATTGTTCACGAGAACGTCGACGGACCCGAAGCGCTCGTGCGCTTCTTCCACCATCGCGTCGATCTCCGCGGGCTTGGTCATGTCGGCGCCGGAATAGTGGGCGCGCACGCCAAAGTCCTTCTCGATGGCGCCGCGCTCGCGTTCGATCGCCTCCGCGTTGCCGAACCCGTTGAGGATGATGTCCGCTCCCTCGGCCGCAAAGGCGCGGGCGATGGCGAGCCCGATTCCGCTGGTCGATCCGGTGACGAGGGCGGTCTTGGTCTTCAGCGTCATGGCAACCTCCAGAACGGCGTAAGGACGGTGAGTCAGGCGAGATAGTCGTGCAGGACTTCGCCGAAGGGCAGTGTGAAGTCCACGATCATATGGCGTGCGCCGACGATCCGGCGGACGGGAAGATCAGCCACGCGGCAATTGACATGGGGAATCAGGTGCAGGCGGCCTTCGCCGTTCCAGGCACCGTGGACCGTGACGTCCTGCAGGCGGTAGCCGACGAGCTGGGCGACCTTCGGCGTCCCATCGACATCGGGCAGGATCTTGAGGTTCACATTCAGCTTGAGAAGCCCGTCCCTGACGCTGGCGAGGTCGTGGGCGAGGCTTTCGTGCTTATAGGTCATCGTGCCCATCGCGACACGCTCGTCATCGTAGAAGAGGGTCCCGGTCAGGGTGTCCTTCATGACTTTCAGGCGGGGCTGGCCCCACTTCTTGGGAAAGCCCCAGATCTCGCGTCCGGCGGTGATCGGCGGCTCGTCATCGAGATACATCTGAATGGAGAAGTTGCAGGGTTCGCCGTTGTATGTGGCGAATGCCCCGGACCCGCTTTCCTCGTAATCGCCGAAGCCCGAGGAATCGGGCATCTTCATCCACTCGTAGAACACGAGATTGTCCGGATGCGGCTCCAGCGGCTCCGGGAGCGCCCGGCGAAGGGCGACCGGATCGGTCTCGTAGGTGATGATCAGATATTCCCGGTGGCAGAACCTGTATGGCCCGCGCGGATAGCTCGGGCTGAAGGCGGGCATCGAGGTGGTCGCCAGGATCTCGTCGCGGGTCATCGTCGTTCTCCGCTGGTTCCGGCCGGGGCCATCGAACCGCCCCCGGCCACGGGTTGGAAACGGATCAGTCGCGGGCGTGGAGGGTCAGGTCGAATACGGCGACGCCGGCCTCGTTGTGCCGCCGCTCGTGCCATGCTGGGTGGCGATAGGATCGGATAAGGTCATTCCGGCCCGCCTGCCAATGCTCGATCATGGTGGCCCGGGAGAACTCGAAATCCTTCGAATCGCCCTCGTAAGCCTTCTGCCGGTAGATCAGCTGCATCAAGGTGATGAAGTTTTCCCGGGAAACCTGCCGCAGAAAGTCTGCATCCTCATCCGACATCAGTTCGGACGGCAACTTATCCAACAGCCGCCGGACCGACCGTTTGATCTTGCGCGCCTCGATATTCTTATCCGTATTGAGGCGGGTCCGGCTGGAGTAACGGATGTCCTTTTCCCGCTCGGCCACTTCGAGCAGGGTCCGCGGCATGGTCCCTTGCGCCGGGAACAGATCGACTTGGTAGATCACGAGGTCCCGGCGACGTTCGCTGTCAAGGACGTAGTCGAGGGGGGTGTTCGACACCAAGCCGCCGTCCCAGTACGCCTCGCCGTCGATCAGGACCGGCGGGAAGCCCGGCGGGAGGGCGCCCGACGCCATCACGTGTTCAGGCCCGATCCGATCCGTGCGGTTGTCGAAGTAGACGAAATTGCCGGAGCGAACATTCACCGCCCCGATACTGAGCCGGACATGCCCCGCATTGATGAGATCGAAATCAACGAGGCGTTCCAACGTCGCCTTGAGGGCCCCGGTGTCGTAGACGCTGAGCGCCTCTGGGGCGCCAGCCGGATAGAACGCGGCCGGCGGGATGCGGGGATTGAAGAATCCAGGCACGCCGACAAGGGTAATCCAGGCCGCCGAGAGGCTGTTGAAGACCGTTCTCGCTTGTTCCCCCGGGATTGCCGGTGATGCCGTGAGATCGGAACTGACAAGGTCCCAGAATTCACGAAGCTGCGCGACGCGCCGCTCAGGGGGGTTGCCGGCGATCAGCGCCGCGTTGATCGCGCCGATCGAGATTCCTGCCACCCAGTCAATGGAACAGCCTTGCTCGCAGAGCGCGTCATAGATCCCGGCCTGATAGGAGCCGAGGGCGCCACCACCCTGGAGAACGAGGACCGAGGCTTCACCGGACGGGTAGAGAGAATCGCTCGCGGTCATGGCTTGGCCTTGCCCCTCGTCGCGAGCGTCCTTGGCACAGTCCCATCGTGCGAATGTGACGGTCTGCTTTTTCTCGTTGGCAACCGCTCAGCATCCAGGGATGCGCGGCCTTCATGAGGTGGCGTCGGTGCTCTCAGTCGGCTCGGCCCGCGCCGGGAGCGGATCCCGCAAAAGGGGCAGGGTCAGCTCAAGCCGCAATCCCGGGTGATTGTCGGCCAGTCGCAACGTTCCCCGGTGGAGACGTACCACCGCGTTCACGAGGCTGAGGCCGAGCCCGAAGCCGGGACGCGAACGGGATTTCTCGAGCCGGACGAATCGGGCGAGGACATGCTCGCGCTCCCCATCGGGAATGCCCGGCCCGTGATCGGCCACCGCCAGATGGGCAAAGCCGTCCCTTGCCTCCACCGAGATGAGCACCTTTGCCGGGCTGCCCTCATCCGGCGTGCCGTATTTCAAGGCGTTGTCGATCAGGTTCGCCAAAGCTTGCCCGATGAGTTCGCGATTCGCCTCGATGAAGACACCGGCCTCGGTCCGGGTCTCGATTGCGAGGCCGTGGTCCTCCGCGAGGGCCTCATAGAGTTCCCCGACCCCGCTCGCCGTGGCGCCAAGATCGAGGGGCGCCATGATCTCACTGGCGCTCCCGGCTTCCAAGCGGGCGATGGTCAGCAGCGCGTTGAAGACGCGGATGAGCCCATCTCCCTCATCGATCACCGCTTCAAGCGCCGCCCGCAACTCGTCAGCCGAGCTTGCCCGGCGCAGGGCATCGTCGGCACGGTTCCGGAGGCGAGTCAGCGGCGTCTTCAGGTCGTGGGCGATGTTGTCGGAGACTTCCCGCATGCCCTGCATCAGTTCGCCGATTCGCTCGAGCATCTGGTTGAGGTTCGTGGCGAGCCGGTCGAGTTCATCGCCATTCCCCGCGACGGCCAGCCGGTCGTCGAGGTCGCCCGCCATGATCGCCCGGGTCGTGCGGGTCATCGCGTCCACCCGGGCAAGGACCCGGCTCGCCGCGAGCCATCCGCCGATGATGCCCAGCACGATCACCGCGCCCAGCGACGATGCGAAAGCCCGGCCGATCACCGCGCGAAGCCTGTCGCGCTCCTCCGTGTCCCGCCCGACGAGGAGACGGAAGCCGCCCGGCAGGGTGAAGACCTGGACGATGGCGAAATGCTCATCGGCGTTCGCTTCGCCGCGCCCGTAGCTGACCTCGCTCTGGCCGGGCTTGGCCAAGACCGCAGCCGGAACAGACGCCACGTTGCCGACGATATGGTCGCCGTTGGCGGTGGTCACGAGATAGAGGGAGGCCCCTGGTTCGCGGGAGCGTCGTTCGACAACACTGATGAGGCGGCGCAACCCGCCGCTGTTGTATTGCTCGGAAAGGCCGTTGATCTCGGCATCGATCGTCGAGACGATCTGGTCGTCGAGGACGGCGCGGGCGTTCCACGCAACGTAGCCGAGGGCGAGGAAGGCACAGAGGGCAAAGACCGCGAGATACGCGATCGACAGCTTGAACGCTGTCGTGCGGAACAGCTTGGAGACGCGGGCAACGACCGATTCGCGTTGTCCCGTCTCGGCGGCCAGGAATGGTCCGCTCACACCGGTCCGCCTTCGTCCGCGCGAAGCACGTAGCCCGAACCGCGGACGGTATGGATCATCGGATGCGCGAAACCCTTGTCGAGCTTGGCCCGCAGGCGTGAAACGTGCACATCGATTACATTCGTCTGCGGATCGAAGTGATAGTCCCAGACATGTTCGAGCAGCATCGTCCGGGTCACGACCTGTCCGGCGTGGCGCATGAGGAATTCGAGCAGCCGGAACTCCCTCGGCTGGAGCGGAATATCCTTGCCGCCGCGGCTGACCCGGTGGGACAGCCGGTCGAGTTCCAGTTCCCCGACGCGATAACGGGTTTCCTCCGCCATCCCCGCTGCGCCGCTCCGCCGCCGTGCGAGGGCCTCGGTGCGGGCGAGGAGCTCCGAGAACGCATAGGGCTTCGGCAGGTAATCGTCCCCACCGGCGCGCAGACCTTTCACCCGGTCGTCTACTTGGCCCAAAGCCGAGAGGATCAAGACCGGTGTCGCCACTCCTTGCTCCCGAAGGGACCGAATGACGGAGAGACCGTCGAGTTTTGGAAGCATGCGATCGACGATCAGCACGTCGTATGCGCCTTCACTCGCCAGCGCATAGCCGTCGAGGCCGTTCTCCGCACTGTCGGCCACATGTCCGAGTTCGCGGAAGGCTTTCACGATGTAGGCGGACGCGTCGCGATCGTCCTCGATGACCAGAAGCCGCATGGACGAGGCTTGTAGCGGAGGCTTCGGTGCGGCGGAATGCGTTTCTGGGAGCATGCCCCCCTCCCCTGCCCCAGCGGCCAGATTGGCCATGCGGGGATTGTTCCGGCACGGACCATGACGCTGGAGAACTTACGGGAGGGTCGCGGCAAGATGACGAGTTGGTCATGCGCAACGCCGAACACGAGAAGGCCGCC
>NZ_BPQX01000079.1 GCF_022179525.1 Methylobacterium persicinum | reverse complement strand
GGTCGTGTCCCATGCGGTGGTGTAGCTGAGGGGTGGTCATCGGCGGTTGCCGGGTAGGGTCGGGTTGCGACGACCAACCCCGAACCCGAGAGACCCCCGATGACCGACGAGATCATGGCCCTGCGCGGGCTGATGGAGAAGAGTGCCGACGCGGATCTGCTGCGCGAGATGATCGGTTTTGCAGCCGAGCGCCTGATGGAGCTGGAGGTGGGCGGCCTGACAGGCGCGGCTCACGGCGAGAAGAGCGCCGAGCGTCTGGTCCAGCGCAACGGCTACCGTGACCGGGACTGGCAGACGCGCGCCGGCACAGTCGAACTGCGCATCCCGAAGCTGCGCAAGGGCTCGTACTTCCCCGGCTTCCTGGAGCCGCGCCGGATGGCCGAGAAAGCGCTGACGGCGGTGATCCAAGAGGCCTACATCCAGGGCATCTCGACCCGCTCGGTCGATGATCTGGTCCAGGCCATGGGCGGCACGGGCGTGTCGAAGAGCCAGGTCTCGCGCCTGTGCCAGGAGATCGACGAACGAGTCGGCGCGTTCCTCGACCGACCCATCGAAGGCGAATGGCCGTATCTCTGGATCGACGCGACCTACGTGAAGGTCAGGAGCGAGGGCCGCATCATCTCGGTCGCCGTCATCGTGGCGGTGGGCGTGAACAACGACGGCCGGCGCGAGGTGTTGGGCATGGACGTCGGGCCCTCTGAGGCCGAGACGTTCTGGACCGCCTTCCTGCGCAAGCTCGCCCGGCGCGGCCTGCGCGAGGTCAAGCTGGTGATCTCGGATGCGCACGAGGGCATCAAGGCCTCGGTGGCCAAGGTGATGAACGCCACCTGGCAGCGTTGCCGGGTGCACTTCATGAGGAACGTGCTCGCCCATGCCGGCCGCAGCGGGCGGCGCGTCGTCTCGGCCTTCATCGCCACCGCCTTCGCCCAGGATGATGCCGAGGCGGCCCGTCAGCAATGGCGACGGGTGGCCGACCAGCTCCGCCCCAAGGTGCACAAGCTCGCCGCCCTGATGGACGCTGCCGAGCCCGACGTGCTGGCCTACATGGGCTTCCCGGCCGCCCACCGGGTCAAGCTGCACTCGACCAATCCGTTGGAGCGCCTGAACGGCGAGATCAAGCGCCGGACCGAGGTCGTGGGCATCTTCCCCAACGAGGCTGCCATCACCCGCCTCGTCGGCGCGATCCTGCTCGAACAGAATGACGAATGGGCCGTCCAGCGGTCGCGCTACATAACCCTGGAAAGCATCGCCCCGATCGGCGATGATCCCCTCGTCAGCCTGCCCACCCTAGCAGCCTGATCGTCCCGGCCCAAGCCGGTGATCGCGGTGGCCCTCATCGAGCTACACCACGCCTAGGGACACGACC
>NZ_BPQX01000078.1 GCF_022179525.1 Methylobacterium persicinum | reverse complement strand
GCGGTCACCCCCGAGGCCGCCTCGCCCTCGCGCAGGAGGGCGGCCTCGGGGGTGACCGCGTCCGGGTCCGGGAAGTCCCGGGCCTCCGTCTCGCCGTCCGGTGGCCCATCCGCCGGTGCGGGGTCATCGAGCGGTTCGCAGCGCCCCCGGTCGCGGAGACGTGCGTTGGCCCAGCTCCGGACGCAATTGCGCACGATCGCCAGGAGCCAGGCCCGGGCGTCGCCGCCCCGATGGCCCCCGAAGGCCCGGAAGGCCCGCAGGAACGCCTCCTGCACGATGTCGTCGGCGGCGTCGGCATCCCGCGTCAGGAAGCGGGCGAGGGTGTAGGCGGCGTCGAGATGCGGCAGCACGACGTCGCGGAACGAAGCGGCGGGGGGACCTGCATCCGGTGGCTGTTCCGCCGCCGCACGGCTGGCCCGGTGGCCGACGCGGTCCGCGCCGGCGCCGGACCACGAGCCCCCGATGGCAGCCTGGAGCACCAGGGCCGCCCCACTGGCGGCGCGGGGCGGCATCGCGGCTTTGGCAAGCCACCCCGGAAGGCCGAAGGTCGTCCACGCGCCCGTTCTCACGAGACCGCCTCCGTGCCGGATCATTCCGGCGCGTCCCGCACGACGACCTTGCCGGTCATGTGCGGGTGGAGAGAGCAGAAGTAAGGATACTCCCCCTTCGCCGGGAAGGTGAAGGTGAAGCGGTCGTCGGTGTCGAGCGTCTTGGAACGGAACCGCCCGGACGGCGACACGACGGTGTGCGGGATGTCGTCGCCGTTGATCCAGGTGACCGTCGTGCCCGGCGCCACGGTGACGACCTCCGGACTGAAGGTGAAGTTGTCGATGCGGACGATGCGCTCCTGCGCCGTGTCGGCCGGTCCCGCGGTCGCCGGGTTAAGGCCGAGGGCCAGGGCGGCGGTCAGCACGGCCGCGGGGTAAAACCAGCGGCGGAGGGAGGGGATGGTCGCGGTCATGGCGCACTCAGCCCGCGAGGGGAGTATCGATGATCGCCAGCGGCCCGGCGCCCCCGACGAGGCTCACGCTCGCGACCCCCAACAGCTTGCGCAAGTCACCCGCGGGCACCTTCATCGGCCCCGGCGAGGGGGCCGAGCCCGGCGCCGGCTGGGGGAACGCCGTCGAGCGGGCGGTATGAAAGGCGATGTGGCCCTCGACCTTCTGGATGATCTGGTGGATGTGCCCGTTGAGCACCGTCACCGAGCCGAAGCGTCTCAGAAGCGCCAGCGCCCGGCCGCCGTCCTGCGTGCCCCAGCCCCATTCGGGATAGACCGTCCAGAGCGGGATATGCGCGAAGACGACGACGGGCGTGCTGGCGGACAGGCCGGCCACGTCGCGCTCCAGCCAATCGAGCTGGTCTTCGCCGAGGTTGCCGAGGCCCCCCGCCTTCAGATCCACGACGTTGACGAGGCCGATGAAGTGGACGCCGTTCCGGTCGAAGCTGGTCCAGCCGGCCCCGCGCGATCCCTTGCCGTAGCGGCCGAGGTAGGCGCGGCCCTGCCCGTTGTCGAGGAGATCGTGCTCGCCGGGCACGAAGAACGTCGGCAAGCCGGTTTCCCGTAGGATCTGGTCGGCATCGTCGAACTCACGCTCCTTCGACAGGTGGCTGATGTCACCGGTATGGATGAGGAACGCCGGCTTCTCCGGCAGCAGCGCGATCTTCCGGACCGCCTCCCGGAGCGTGCCGAGGGCATCGGGATTGGCCGCCTTGTCGAAGCCGACATGGCTGTCGCTGATCTGCAGGAAGGTGAACGGCGCCGGCTCCGTCCCGGCCGCCAGGGCCTTCTCCAGCCCCATCGCCCGGGGAAGGCCGCCGCCGAGCGACCAGAGGAGGCCGGTCCCGGCCCATGCCATGCATTCGAGGACGCCCCGGCGATCCGGGCCGGGCGATCCGTCATCGGGCTGTCGGAGATCGTTCATGATCCGCTTCCGGTGAGATCCGGGACGTCGGCGTCCCTTCCCATCCGGATCGCGGGAGGCCCCGGAATATTCCCGGTCGCCGATGGCGAGCCTGCGAGTGCGTCAGAAGGCTGCCCGCGGCGGGGCCGGAGGGGAATGGGCCGATCTTCCGTCGCCCGGAATAAAGTCGAACCGCTCCGGGTCCGGATACTCCGTGGGGCCAGGAGCCCTTCGATCCAGGCCGGCCTCCGCTGCCCGATGCCGGCCGCATCCGGGAGTGAACCATGTCGATCATCCGCCCCACCCGCCACGGACGCACCGCCCTCGTCGGGACTTTGGCCCTCCTCGGCTCCTTGCCTGTCATGGCGGCGCAGGCCGGTCCCCGCGACACGCGGGTCGCCCTCCCTCCGACGGCCTACGCTGCCGGTGTCGCCGATCCGGACCGGACCGGGAGCATCCCCGCAGACCCGCTCCCCGCCTTGCGAAGCAGCGTTCTCGGCAATGCCGAGGCGCCGGAACGCGAGCCGATCGCCCAGCGCCTCGGCAACACCTCGGGCGGGGGCCTGCGCTGACCGGCCCCGACAGAGGCGAGACCAGGACCGCGCCGGCACCCTAAGGCGGCGCGGTCGTGCCCTTTCCGCGCTGCGGCAAACCGGTGATGTCGTCCAGAACCAGCTGGCTCAGGGCGCAGATGAACGAGGACCGCCGGTAGCCGTCATGGCGCGACAGCGCGTTGTCGAAGGCGCGAACGTTCCAGAACGGGTCGTTCCCCAGGGAGATCGGTGCGATCCCCGTCAGGGGGAGCCCGTGCTGGAAACGCACCGCGGGGGAATTCTGGCCGTCGCCGCCCCCCTCCGGCGGGTCGAGATCCTGGCTGTCCCAGCCGGCCCCGTTCTGCGCCGCCCGCCGCTGCCGGGCCCGGATCAGCCAATGTTTCGCCGGGGGGCAATCGATCTCCGCATCGGCCAGCGCCCCGTAGGCGTGAAACCGTTCCGAGACGCTGGTGGCGAGTCCCGACATCTCGTGCGTCGTCCCGAACGGCGCCCCCGAGGGCTGCGCGTCGGCCAGGACGCCCGCGGCGGGTCGCGGCGGATCGAGATTGCCGATCGTGTGGGATTCCTCCGGCAGGCTGATCTGAAACGGGAAGGTCGCGGCCACGACGGAGAGGGCCCGCAGCGGCAGGGTCAGGAGGCCGTTGGGGAAATCGGCCTCCCGCGGAAGCGCGCAACTCATGCCCCGGGGCGAACGATGCTCGAACCGGGCGGCGGCGCGATCGAGGAAAGCCGCCGCCGGCCGGAAGTCGAACTTGAAGGCCGGGAACAGGTCGTGGGTCGCCCAGTCGTAGTTGACGCCCGCGTCGAACATCGCGTCGGTGCCCGCGAGCCGTTGCCGGATCCGCGCCCGCGCGTCCTGGAAGCCGTCATCGACGTCGAGCCCGATCCACGCGCAGTCGCCCGGCCGCAATCCCCCGGCCGGGAAGGCGAGCGCCGCGGTCACCGACATCACGATCGGCCGCTGGGCGATCGGGAACAGGCCGCTGTCCCGCGCCACCTCCTCGGGCGAGGTGCCGGCGTCGGCGCGGAAGGAGACGCGCTCCCAGACCGCACGCTGGATCGCCGTCCACTTGGTCGCCTCGGAGGCCGGGTTGATGAGGACCACGAGGTCGCCGAGCACCGGTGGAAGCACCTCGCCGAACCGATGGCGCCGGACGGCCTTCAGGAGGTCGTCCTTCAGCCCGGTGGCGAGCATGTTGCCGCCGAGGCTATGCCCGGCCACGACGAACGTGTTGTGGCGGTCGCCACCATCGGGTCCCGGGCGTCTCAGGGTCCCCTCGATGCTGCGCAGCGCCGAGATCGCAGCGGGCGCGATGGCCTCGCTCACGGGCTTCCGGTCGAACAGGGTCGCGCCGGCCGAGAGATTGCCCAGGAAGCCCCCGAGCGGCGCACCGAAGGTATCGATCAGGCCACGCTCGTCGACGCGGGCACCGCGCCATCCCACGTAGATCGCCGTGACCTTCACATCGCAGACGCTCGGGTCCGTCCGGCATCGGTCCCGCAGGAAGCGGGCGGCATGCGCCGCGTAGAAGCGGAGGTCGGCGACGTTGGAATCCCCGATCCGCGCATCGTGGCGCCAGCCATGCACGAAGGCGATGACGTAGTGGCGTCCGGTGGCGAGGTGCTGGGTCAGGGCGTCGAGTTGGGTGATGACCGGCTTGAGCCCCTTCGCCGGCATCGCCCGTGCGCGCATCTCGCCTTCCATCGCATGACGCAACATGGCGCTGTTGATGGCCACGTCGCTGTCGCCGGAGCGCGAGACGAGGGCGTAGGGCTCGCCGTCTTCCTTGAACTCCAGGAAGCCCAATGTGTAGTCGAGGGGTTGCCCGCCCTGCGCCGAGGGAACGACGTGCCGCTGGAGGGCGCATCGCAGCCTCATCCGCCAGCGCGGGTCGTCGCGGAACGCATTCTCGTCGTTGGTCGGGTCCAGCACGCCGTCGGCATCGGGCGCGGCGGTGGCCGGAATGGCGCCCTTCGCCTCGCTGAGAATGGTCCAACCGGTCTGGAGACCTTCGCGGCATTCCGGGACGGCCGGATCGAGGTCGCGATAGGCCCGGCCCCCGGGGGTCGAGAGGACACCGTAGTTCAGGAAGAGGACGCCGAGGACCGCGAGCAGGATGGCGGCCACGGCGTAGCCGATCCCGCCGACGACGCGCCGGAGCGCACGCCACCCCACCCGAACGAATCCCCCTCGGCGATTGGGCATGGTCGCGGCGTCCTACCCTTGGCCCGAACCCGCCCCGTCGATCGGCGTGCCGAAGCCGTCATGGCTTACCCCAAGCATGTCCGATTCGCGCGAGGGTCGTATCCGACCGGAACGCGCCCGCTCAGGAGAAGGGGGATCCCCCCACCCTCGTCCTCATCCTGAGGTGCCGCGAAGCGGCCTCGAAGGAGGGTCCCAGGGATCGCGGCGCCCTCTGGAGCCCTCCTTCGAGGCCGTCGTTTCACGACGGCACCTCAGGATGAGGACGAGTGTGGGAATCTTGGGCGCGCGTCGCAGGGCGATCCGCTCTTCACAACCCCGGCGGGAACGGATCCGAGATCCTGCCCGGTGAATCAGACCGGTTCGTGTGAAGCGCACGCCAATTCACCGCCGCGGTGGGCGCTTCCGGCCGGGCGGCGGCGCGGGGGGCTGCGCCCCATCGCCCGGCCGGCTCAGGACCGGCCCGATCTTGTCCAAGGTCAGGGACGGTACGAAGGCCGGATCCTGGTAGATGGCGGCGAGCGTTTCCTCAGGGATGGCCCCCGCATGCCCTGGCAGGGGTGTGGCCGCCGCCGCGAAGGCCGCATCCCAGATCGCCGCGAGATAACGGGCGCCCGCCCCCATGACCTGTGCCGTCTGGTTCCCGAACGACGCCCACAGCCCGTCCACGACCCGCACGGAGGTTCCGCCGCCGAGGGCGATATACCGGTCCACCAGATCGCCTGGCGCCAGGATCGCCGCGGACTGCGCCATGAGCCTCACCGTCGCGAAGGCGGCGTCCCGGCCATCGGCGATCGGCGGGATCTGGCCCGCGAAGGACTGCACCGCAGGCCCGATCATCGGCTGCAGCACCGTCTCGTACCGATCGACCATCTTGTCCTCGTACGTCGCATGCACGCCCTTCCCGGGCCACTTCTTGGCGCTGGGGTCGGAGGGGTCCTTGCGGCCGTCGGAGAGGTAGGAGCCGTGCAGCGGCTGGCAGGCGTCGCCCACGTAGTGCGAGACGATGCCGGCGGCGCAGAGGAACCGCGCCATGTCCCGGGCCCGCAACGCGGCGACCATCGCGTCGAAGAATTGCCAGACCCGGAACGGCAGCAGACCTTCCGAACGTGCCTCGGTGGCGCCGTTGGCCTGATACCACCGCTCCCAGACCGCCGGATCCATGTTGGCGATGTCCGCGAGCGTGAGGTCGCGCAAGGTCCGTCCGTCGGCGCCGGGCAGATCGATATCCGCGTAATGGTTGGGGTGCTCCGGCCCTGCATTGCGCGCGTAATCGCGCCCGCCGGGGACGTCGGCCCTGACCTTCTTCCAGACGAGGTCGGGCACGTCGGCCAACTCCACGAAGTCCCCGTTGTTGAGCTTTTGCCGGATGGTGGCCGCGTCGAGTTCGTCGGGACGGAAGCTGATCCGCTCGACATTCGCGGTGAGGAAGGCCTTGAGGTTCAGGTCCTTCACCAAGCCGATGGCCACGGTGGCGATGCTGTAGTGTCCGACCTGGCCCCAATACGGATTGGCGCCGGCATTGTGACCGGTGACGAGATCGACATCGAGGAGTTGGCAGGCCGTGCTCAGCCCGGTCGCCAGGGCGAAGTTGAAGCGCCTGTCCGCGGAGCCGAGGATGGTCTGCCCACCCCACTCGACGGCCATCGGCCGCAGGATCGTCGTGGCCTTGCCGTGCGCGTCCCTGGCGGTGGTGCGCAGATGCCAGACCATGCCGGAATCACCGGGTCCCGTCTGCGTCGCGCCCTCGCCGGGCGAGATGAGGAATTCGGAGACGTAGTCGTAGCCGGCGAGCGACTTGTGGCGATAGAACAGCGCCTTGATCGTCCCTTCGAGCGCCCCCGAGGCCGCCCCGTAGGCCCGGACCGGCTGGTCGATGAGTTGGAGCCCGAGGTTCAGCTCGTTCAGATCGGCGACGTCGCCCACCTCCTCGTCCAGGCCGTACACTTGGCTGGACCAGTCGTTGACGGCCTGGACGTCGATCAGGCCGATATCGAGGGCGAGATAGGTCCGGCGGCCGGGAAATTCCGGGAAGACCTCGGACAGGGGCATCCGGCTCAACTGGTCGGCCGCGGTGGTGCCCACGGGGACGAGGCTGCCCCGCAGCATCGCCTTGATCTCCGAGCCGGGCTCCCCGGCGACGTGGCGGTTCGTGAGGGCGTATGTCCGGTGGCCGTCCGTCACCAGACAGCCCACGGTGGCCCGGTGGCGCTCGCCCTGGACGTCCGCGAAGATCGGAAAGCCGCACCCGATATAGGCCGAGGGCCAGCGCGCGTCGGACAAGGCGCCCGCCACGGGAACGCCTGGCTTGACCGCCACGACGCAGACCGGTGCAGCCCGCCCGTCGGGCAGGTAGAGGGTGCGCGGGACCATGTGGTCCGGATCGACGCCGGCTCGCCCGAACTGCGTCGCCTCGAGCCAGTCCTTGACGAAGACCAGAATGCAGGGCCACGAATAGGGCCGAACTTCCGAATTCGCGAAGGTCCGCTCGCCCTTGGGCGCCCGCGGGACGCTGCCGTCCGGCGATCCTCGCTCCGTCGGCCACGGGTCCGACTTCCGGATGAGGTAGAGCCCGACGGCGGTCCCGACCACATTCGCCTTGTTCATCAGATGCCAGTGGTAGAGGTCGCGGGCCTCCAAAAGATCCTTGAGCGAGAGACTCCGGAAATTCATCGCGTTCGTCAGAACATCGATCATGATGATCCTCCCACCAAGACGGTATCCTGGGCCGCATGTGTGACGCTGATGCGTAGGCCGGCGGCGGACGGGCGGCATGAACGCTGCATCGCTAAGACCGCGGTCGTGGCCCGATCGGAACCGGCAGGCCCCCTGCGGATCGCGACGTCACCGCCGCCCGGCATGGACGGGGTTGCTTTCCCCGGGGGCCGGTTCTGCTCCCCTCGGTGCCCGCCAGGACCACACGGTCGATCCCACCTCCCGTCAGCATGCAGTGAGCCGATGCCCGAACTCGATCCCGTCCACGCCTCCGCGGCCGAACTCGGCCGGGCGATCCGGTCGCGCAGTCTCTCGCCGGTCGATGCGGTCGACGCGCTCCTTGACCGCATCGGGGCGCTCGAACCGAAGCTTCAGGCCTTCACCGAGGTGTTCGGCGCCGACGCGCGGCTCGCGGCGGAGGGCGCCGACCGGGCGATCCGCTCGGGCCACGCGGTGGGGCCGCTCCACGGCGTCCCGGTGGTGCTCAAGGACCTGATCGACCTGGAGGGCCGGATCACCATGGGCGGCTCGGCCGCCCATCGCGACCGCCGGGCCGCGCGCACGGCGACGGTGGCCCGGCGCCTCATCGCCCAGTGCATGATCGTGCTGGGCAAGACCCACACGGTCGAGTTCGCCTACGGCGGCTGGGGCACCAACCAGCACCTCGGCACGCCCTGGAACCCCTGGGATCCGCAGACGCCGCGCACGCCCGGTGGTTCGAGCAGCGGCACCGGAGTCGCGGTGGCGGCCCGCATGGCGCCCTGGGGCATCGGGACCGATACGGGCGGATCGGTGCGGCTGCCCGCCTCGTTCTGCGGGCTCACCGGGCTTAAGGTGACGGTGGGGCGCATCTCGACCTGGGGGATCGTGCCGCTCTCGACCACGCTGGACACGCCCGGCCCCCTCGCCCGGACCGCGGAGGATGCCGCCCTCCTCTACGAGGCGATCTCCGGCCCCGATCCCCTCGATCCGACCACACGCGGCATCCAGCCGGACGCGCCCTGGCCGATGCTGAATCGGGGTGTCCGTGGCTTGCGGCTGGGACGGATGCCGGTGGTGGAGCGGGAGGGCGTCGATCCCGCCACGCTGGCCGCCTACGATGCGGCCCTCGACGTGCTGGCCGGCCAGGGGGCCGAGATCGTCGACATCGCCCTGCCCTTCCGGTTCAGCGACTGCGTGGCGATGAGCGCGATCGCCAACGCGGAGGCCTATTGCGTCAACGGCGCCCTGGCCGAGGACCCCGCCGCGCCGCTCGGCGACGCCGTGAGGGCCCGTATCCTGGCCGGCGCGAACGTCTCGGCCCAGGAGTATCTCGGCACGCTCCACCGCCGCGCCGAGATGAAGCTGCACTACGCCTCTGCCCTGGCGGGAATCGACGCCCTGCTGACGCCGACCACGGAATCCGCCGCGGTAGCGCTCTCCGCAGTGGACGAAGCGCACCTGCCCTCGCGCTTCACCCGCTTCGGCAACCTGCTCGATCTCTGCGCCCTGGCGATTCCGAACGGGGCCACCGCCTCAGGGTTGCCTCTCTCGCTGCAGATCGTCTGCCGGGGCTACGAGGAGGCGATGGCCTTGCGGATTGGTCAGGCCTACCAGCGGGCGACCGACTGGCACCTGCGCCGGCCACCGGTGTGAGCGGGAGCCGGGCGAACCCCCTTGGAGAGGAACGGCGCCTTTGCGAAGCATCACGAATACGGCTGTGTGAGTCTCCCGAACCAATACGCGCCGGTCTTCGAGGTCCTGAAAGGCTGACGCCGGTCTCCCATCCCGGGAGGCGCAGGCGGCCGACACGGCTTGGACACGCGGAAAGACGGACATGAACGGGGGCGGGACACCCCCGGCATCCCGCCCCCCGATTGCTGTCGTCGCCGGGTTCAAAGACCCGGCGAGGGCGCGATCACATCCGGTGGCCGCGGTGATGGCCCATCATGTGGCCGCGCATGTGGTGGTGGCCCATCATGTGATGGCCGCGATGGTGGCGCATCATGTGGCCGCGCATATGGCGGTGGCCCATCATGTGGCCGCGATGGCCGCGCATGTCATCCATCCGCACCTCGGTGAGCGTGGTCGGGGCATCGACCGCGCCGATCATGCCGGGAGCGGCGGAAGCCGGGGCCACGGAGGCGGCACCCAGGGTGGCCAGGATGGCGGCGGCGAACAGAGTCTTCTTCACGGGCGTCCTCGTATCGTTGTTGCCGGCCTGCCGTCGGATGTGACGCCGGCCGGGATCCGAGGAACGGCTCAGCTTCGGTTCCCGTTCCGTGCGATACGTTGTCCGCCCCGCCGGCGCCCTCACCCCGTGGTTCCGATCCTTCCGGTGTTCGGGACCGGGGTTGCCGGGCGGCGTCAGGCCCTCGGGGTGCCGGCCGCCGGGGCGATGGCGCGGATGCGCCGGAAGCGGTCTTCCAGGTCGGCGAGGTCGGACGAGTCCGGCACGTCGCGCCGAGCGGCGGCGATGACGAGACCCGCGTGGCGGCACAGTTCGGAGGATCGGTCGGGCCGCCGCTCGACCTCGGCGACCCGGGCCAGCACGTCGAGCATCCGCCCCAGCACATGCGCGGAGCCGGCTGCGTTCTGGCGGATCATGTGGAACATGGCATCGCACAGCCCGTCGTAGTCGGTCACGGGATGCACGAGCACCACGCGTCCTTCCCGGACCGCCGTGCCGGTCGGTAGGTGCCGCGCGGCGACGCGGCACAGGGCGTCGCCGAGATGATCGACGACGCTGCCGGCGGTGAAGGGATCGTTGATGCCGGGCGAGAGCGCCCGGACGGCGATCTCGACCAGTTGGCGGATCGAGTATTCCAGGTCCTGGAGGGCGGCCGGACGGCGCCCGAAGGTCAGCGTCCGTGAGATGGCCGCCTCCGCATCACCGCCACCGGCCGAGACGAAGGCGACGGGATAGCCGCTGGGCACGTAGTCGCCAGGCCGGACCCGCAATGCGATGGTCAGGTCGTGCTCGTGGGCCCAGTCGGCCAGCCCCTCGACATCGACGGCCTGGAGGTAGCCGGAACCTTTCCCGACGACCGCGTTCGCATAGGGACGCTCGGACGGGCGTGCCTCGTCCGCCTCATCGAGGGTGCGCGCCTCCACGGCCTTGCACAGGTCCCCGTAGACCGCGTCGACCACCGTCTCGACGTTGATGCTGGCGGCGATGTGGTGGACGAACCAGACGAGCGTCGCCAGGGACAGGAGCGCCAGGGCGATGGCCCCGGTGATGGCGAGATGGGGGACGAACGGGCTTTCCTGCACCGTGCGTACGGTGCGCAGGACCATCAGGGCGTAGGCGAAGGTCCCGAGGAAGATGCCCAGCACGATCTGGTTGCGGGCATCGCGGGTGAAGTTGCGCAGCAGCCGCGGGCCCATCTGCCCCGATGCCAGCGACAGCGCCGCGATCGTGATGGAGAAGGTCGTACCCGCGACCCCGATGGTCGACGAGGCCACCGCGCTGAGCAGCGCCCGCGCGCCCTCGGCGCCCCCCGAGTAGCCCCAGTTCTGATCGGGCGAGGAGGCGTCGTAGCCGGCGATGTGCGCCGTCTCCAGCCAGACCCCGGCCTGGGCCAGCGCGATGCAGCCGAGGACGATCAAAGCCGGGCGGAGCCAGAACAGGTCGCCGAGGGCCTCGATCCAGGCACTCAGACGCGCCTTCATGGGTGCGCCTCCCCAGGATCGCCACGGCCGCCGGCTTTGCGGCAGGGCCGCGGTGAGAGGGCCGCGGAGGTCCAGCGCCTGCGCCGCCCGTACCGACCGCATGCCGGCCCGTCGTGGATCGGGACATGGCTCGCCGGGTCCGGCAGGGCGACGTTAGCCGCGGCCGAAGTGTGTGTCACGTCGGACCGCGGCCTCTCATCGGTGTTCCGCAAGGGCATATCGTCCCCGCGGGTCGCGTGTACGGGGATCAGCGCGCCGGGCCGCCGGTCGTTCCGCCATATTGCTGACCGCGTGCGCCGCGCGAGGGCATCGCGGCGTTGCCACGGCTGGCCGAACCCTGGCGCATCCGGTGGCGCCGGTGCATGCGAACCTGGATGAGGTCGGCATTCGCCGGGCTGGACACGCCCGCGGCATTCATC
The DNA here is from genome assembly GCF_022179525.1 of Methylobacterium persicinum. Lineage (GTDB taxonomy): Bacteria > Pseudomonadota > Alphaproteobacteria > Rhizobiales > Beijerinckiaceae > Methylobacterium > Methylobacterium persicinum. Next base: position 23,132 of record NZ_BPQX01000078.1, on the reverse strand, counting down.
GGCAGGGCGGACGAGGGCAGGGTCGAGGCGCAGAGGCCGAGGCCGGCGAGAAGGGCCGAGGCGAAGATGGCATGCTTCACGTGTGTCGCTCCTGGTCGTGTGGTCGGGAGGGAAAGTCCCACCACGGTCGCCGCCGACCGCATCTGGGGCTCCCGTCGGGTGATGACGATCGTCGGGCATGCCCGGCGCTCGGGTCCGCGGTCGAGAACGAACGGTCGCCGGAAACGTTCGGAAAAAATTGAATGCCCAAGGCTTATCGTCCGCCCCCTCCCCAGCTGGGTTCTGCATTCGAATTGTCCGGCGCCGTTCATCGGCGGGGTGCGTCCCCGGGCCACTCGGACCCTCGGCCACGAACCGCGACGTGCGAGGCGACCGAACGGCCCCGTCCGCGTTGAGCGTAGTCTTCAACGACCCGCCCGCACGCGACTGCGGCAAGGGTGAGGGGCCCCGGTGATCTCCATCTTCGACCTCGCGGCGATGCTGCTGACCCTGTCGGCGCTATTCGGCTGGCTGAACCGCCGCTTCCTGCGGATGCCACACACCATCGGCCTTCTGGTGATGGGCCTGCTCGCCTCGCTCGCCCTCCTGGGGCTCGACGTGGTCTTCCCCGGGCAGCATCTTCTGGGGGATCTCACCCGCATCTTGGAGCAGCTCGATTTCACCGATGTGGTGATGAACGGCATGTTGGCCTTTCTGCTGTTCGCGGGGGCCATGAACCTCGATTTGCGGGCCCTGCGTGACCGGGCCGGGGCAGTCGCGACGCTGGCGCTCGTGGGGACTGTGATCTCGACGGCCCTGGTCGGCGCCGCCTTCTGGGCCGCGGGGCAGGCCCTCGGCCATCCGGTGCCGTTGCCCTGGGCGCTGGTCTTCGGGGCGCTGATCAGCCCGACCGACCCGGTGGCGGTGCTGGCGACCTTGAAGAACGTGGAGGTTCCGGAGGCCCTCGAAATCGAGATGCAGGGCGAAGCGCTGTTCAACGACGGCATCGGCATCGTGCTGTTTACGGTGCTCGTGGCCTTCGCAGCCGGATCGGGCGGCGAGGCGACGAGCGTCGGCGGAGTCGCGCGGCTGCTCCTGCAGGAAGCCGGGGGCGGCCTCGCCCTCGGGGTGGTGACCGGCTACGTCGCCTACCGCGCCATACGGGCGATCGACGATTTTCCGGTCGAAGTGCTGATCACCCTGGCGCTCGTGGCGGGGACCTACGCCCTCGCCCAGAAACTCGGTGCCAGCGGCCCCCTCGCCGTGGTCGCGGCCGGGCTGCTGGTCGGGGAGCGCGCGCCGCGTTACGCCATGAGCGACAACACCCAGAAATACGTGTCTGCCCTGTGGACGCTGATCGACGAGGTCCTGAACTCGGTCCTGTTCCTGCTGATCGGCCTGGAAGTCCTTGTCCTGCGCTTCCAGGTCTCCGGGCTGACGCTGGCGGGCTGCGCGATTCCCATCGTGCTCGTCGCCCGCCTCGTCGCGGTCTCCGCGCCGGTCCTGCTGTTCCGCTGGGGCGGCCACCTCTCCCTCGGCAACGTGCCGTTCCTGACCTGGGCGGGCGTGCGCGGCGGCATCTCGGTGGCGCTGGCCCTCTCGGTCCCGGAGAGCGAGGCCAAGCCCGCGATCCTGGCGGCAACCTATGCGGTGGTGCTGTTCACCATCATCGCGCAGGGATCGACACTCGCCCTCGTCGCCCGGCGGACCCTGCGGGCGAGGTCCGGCCGCGGGGAGCCGTGACAACCCGGCGCGGCCGTTCCCCCCGCCGGGGCATCCACTCCGGCAGTTGTGAGTTGAGCACCTGACGAAACGCCGTGCGTCCCGCCCCGCGAGGCGCTATTCCCACGCCCTGCCCTGGCTCGGGCCCTATCACGAGGCCTCACCTTGGCACGCCTCCGGTTCTTTCTGTTCGCCTCGTATTGGATGGGGTGGACGGCTCTGTTCCTCGCGCCGCTCATCGTCTTCGCGCTGATCGGGAAGCCGACACGCCCGATCCGGGCGGCGACCCGCCTGTGGGCGCACGGCATCCTCCTGGGGTTACGCCGCATCGTCGGGCTGAACTACGTCGAGGAGGGACGGGAGCACATCCCCTCGGAGCCCTGCCTGATCGTCGCGAACCACCAGTCCGCGTGGGAGACCCTGGCCTTCCTCGTGCTCATCCCGGACGTGGCCATCATCGCCAAGCGCGAATTGCTGGCCGTCCCGGTGGTCGGGTGGTTCCTGCGCCGCTCGCCGATGATCGTCATCGATCGCACCAACGGCACGCAGGCCCTGCGCACGATGATCGACGGATGCCAGCAGGCCGTCGCGGCTGGCCGGTCGGTGCTGATCTTCCCGGAGGGGACCCGCGGGGAGATGGCCGATCCGGTGCGGTTCAAGCGCGGCGTCGAACTGCTCTATGGCCGGCTCGGCCTGAAGGTGGTCCCGGTCGCGGTGAATTCCGGCCTGTTCTGGCCCGGCGGCGGCCCGGCTCGGGCGGGCACCGTCGTCGTGAGCTATCTCGCCGCCGTCGACCGGGCCCTGCCGACCGCCGAGTTCCTGCGCAGCACGGAGGGGGCCATCGACCGGGAGCTTGACCGCTGGCGGGCCGCCGGCGCGACGGTCGGCGCCTAGTGCTCCGGTGCACTCACTTCGTTCAAGCACATGATCCCAAGCTTTGTCTTCGCATCAATTTTCCCAGAGTCGGGTAACGCCTCCGTCCGGATCGATGCACGAGCCCCGGTCGCGGTGCGGTCGCCGCGCTGCACCACCGGCCGTCAGGTGCAGCCATGGCGGCCGACTTCACGGTCGAGATAGGTGGTCCATTCCGAGAGCGTCGAGAGCTGCGAGCCGAACATGCGGCTGACCTGGTGGAAGCCGAGGGCGCGGTAACTCTCGAACTGGCTTTCGGAAAACCACTGGTTGGCGGTGCTCTCGTGCGGGAACGCGGCGCTGGTCGCCCCGTAGGCGCGGACTTCGGCGGGAATATCGTCGAGGAAGCTCGGCTTGATGTAGATCAGCTGGGCCGGGTCGCGGGCGCCAGGATAGACGATGGTGCCCCGCGCATAGCCGAGCGCACCGGCCCGCTTTCCGTCACGCTCGATCACCGCCCGCGGGAAGATGCGGATGTCCCCCATCTGGATCTTCGCGAGCCCGTCGACCTCCGCCTTTCGGATCACGTTGCCGAGGTCGAAGAACGTGCACTTTTCGTCCTGCCCGGCATCGATGACCACGATGCGGGCGCACCGTCTCCGCAGCATCTCGTACAGGCCGAGGTTGTCGAAATGGCCGCCATCCGAACAGTAGATCGCCTGCCGCACATCGGTGCTGCGACCGCCGAGCTCGCTCAGCAACGCCAGCACGGAGTTGCGAGGTTTGGCCAGCCTGAGGTCGTCCCGCCGCGCCACGGCGGGATTGGGTAGCCACGCGCCGAGCCGGACGTTGAACAACGTCATCAGGAACGCGATCAACGGCGAGGAATGGTACCCCCAGTTCGGGCTCACCGCCGCGCCCGAGATCGTCAGAAGGCCGCCGAGCAGCGGCCCCTTGCCGGCACTCACCCTGTCGCTGGCGGTTTCCATGCAGGCGTAGTCCGTCGTCCGGATGTAGGCCCCGCGGGGGCCGTCCGTCCGCGGCGTGTCGCCCAGCATATCCGTGCGATCGAGGGTCGCGGAACCGCAGGTGAACGGGGTCGCCGTGAACGAGGCGGCCTTTCGCTCCGCCCATTCGGTCCGCAGGATGTCCGTGAGGTTCAGGGTCATGTTGACGACGGGCAACAATCGCCGCTCCGTCCCGAGTTCGGCGATCCGCGGGCTGTCGTCCTCATCGAAGTCCGTGAAGGGATCGGCGTCGCGGTGCGTCCGTGCGGATCCCAGGAAACCGCGCGTCAGGCGATTCCGGTAGACCCCGTGCATCGAGAAGCGATTGACGTTCACGCGGCCGAACAGCCGGACGGCGCCGGCAAGGATCGCCGCCACCGCGACACAGAGGATCAGGATCATCCCATAGGGGTTGATCCCGCAGATATCGGCCGGATCCGAGCGGTCGTACACGGCCCGGGGCAGCAGGCAGTGACCCCACCAATCGTAGGCAGAGCCGAGGAAGCGCCCCAGGCACCAGCCCAGGAGCGCGAAGAGGCTGATCCCGAAGACGGCCGCCATCACGCTCAAGCCGATCATCAGGATGTTGTCCATCCGCCCTTTCGCAGCCAGCGCTTGTGTGCGGGCGAACACCTGTTTGCCCAGGAAGGCCGCGGCCGGGCCGGTGACCAACGCGCTGAAGGCGCTGAACAGGGCCGGAAGCTTCGGTTCTTCCCTGCCGAGCGCGACCGATGGCACGATCAGGCAACACAGGCACAGGGCCGTCCAGCCCGCCGCGGCGAGGAGCAACTGCCCATCGATCCGCGCCACCCACTCCCGATCGAGATCGGCCCGCTCCGCGCTCTTGCGGAAGCCGATGAAGACCACGCTCTGCAGGAGGTGAACGACGATCAGGATCGGCGGGGCCAGCACGGTCAAAGCCTGCGAGACCTGGGCGTCTGCAGCATTGAAGGCTGTGACGTCGTCGCCAACCGCCCACGTGATGGTCCACACGGTGCCGATGACGATGATAATGGCCGAGACGAAACTGCTGCCGAGCCACGCGCCCATGTTCCGCTCGTAGAGCCATTGGCCGGGGTGTCCCTTCGCCTTCTGCCAGACCATCCCGCACAGATAGCCGACGGCCAGCACCACGAAATACCAGAAGCCGAGGCTGCAGAGATTCACAGTCGGGACCGGGAGCCCGTGCTCGAAAAGCGCGCGGACGGTGAACGGCAAGGCCAGGCTCCACAGGCAGGTCGGTGCGAGGATCCCGCCCGCGATGAAGGGGGGCGAGGCGTAGGTTGTGACCCCGGCCACCCGAGGCCGGTGGCTCGGCAGCATGCGGCAGGCGTTGAAGGTTGCGACGAGGAGCGCGGCGCTGCCCACCACCAGGGGAAGCCATAAGGTGCTCCGGCTCGCCGCCTCGAGGGCGGTCCGGTAGGTGATCAACACCAACGGAATGAACAGCAGCAGCGGAAAGATGATGAGCCAGTTGAGGATCGTGTTCCTCACGTAAAGGATGACACCGGCCCAGGTGTCCCGGGACAGCAGCCCGACCTCTGGTGTGAGGTAGTTCGTATACCGCCTCAGCTTCGCGAAAACCTCTTTGCCTGATCCGCGGAGGCGTGATTCGGCTTCGGCGAGGCTGCCGCACTCCCGGATGAATGTTTGGAGCCAGCCGCCGGCGAAGCCACCGCCGGACACCGTCGACAGGTAATGGAATTCGCCGAGCATGTGCCGGGCTGCCAGAGCCTGTACAGCGCCGAGGCAGAAGGTGGCGCTGCGGATTCCACCGCCGGAGAGGCAGAGCGCAGACAGCTGGGCTTCGTCCGCCCGCGCCTGCCGGGATTTCATGTCGCCGGGCGGACGCACACCGCAGAAGTGATCGAGCTCCTCCTGAAGCATCTGTTCCGTGTTCAAGACCCAGGCCGCATCGCGCGTCGTCAAGGCCGGCAATCCGGAGATCGATGCCTCTGCGCTGCCCGTCGTTGCGAGATTCGCGTCCATCGTCCCTCCGACCCCGCGCAGCCGACTCGTCTTGTCCCGCAATCAATTGGAAAAGCTCGATCCGAGCTGGATTCGATCGAGCTTAAAATCCACTTTGTAATCATCGCTCGATATACCGTAATATACATTAGTGTTTCTGCCGCCGCAATGTAAGATGTAGAAACTTATCAAAACATATGTGACAGACAGAATGAGCTAATTACGCTCAGATCGCCCAAACCATCATATCCAATGTCGGCACAATATCGACCAAATCGATCTATCCGCCATCATTCATTTGAGGGATGCGCCGGGCTTCGCAGTTGAATAGTGGATCCATAGAGCCAGCCAGCCGCTATCCGCGCGCGGCCAAGCTCTGGCCAAGCTCTGGCCAAGACCATGATGCGCGTCACGGAGGGCCCCCCCCTCTCTGTCGGACGCAGCATCCAACTCCGCGGGACACCGTGATCGGCAGCCGATGTGCGTCCGATGGTGTCCCGCCCATCGCCTCGCTCGCAATCGGCCTCGTGGCCTCACCGCACTGCGTGGAGCACCGACATGGCGTCGTTCAAGGATTACCGGGACGATTACGAGCGGGTCTGGAGATCGCTGCAGATCCGGCCGGAGAAGGCGGAAGGGGTGCGCAAGCTGGCGCAGCGGCTTGCCGCCGGGAAGGTGCGCTACCAGGAAATCGAGACGCGCACTGGCGTGCCCTGGTGGTTCATCGGCCTCTGCCACTATCGGGAATCGTCGTTCAACTTCGATACCTACCTCGGCAACGGCCAGCCGCTCGACCGGCGGACAACCATCGTTCCGAAGGGCCGTGGCCCGTTCATGGGCCCGAATGCCTTTGCGGACGGGGCCGTCGACGCCTTGCGCCTCGAAGGCTTCATCGGCGCGAGTGACTGGAGCGCCGCCCGGGTCCTTTACCGGCTCGAGGGCTTCAACGGCTATGGCTATCACGCCAAGGGTGTGAATTCCCCCTACCTGTGGGGTGGCTCGACCGCCTATGGGCCGCCCGACGCGCGCGGCGGTAAATTCGTGCGCGACCATGTCTTCGATCCGAACGTGATCGACAACCAGCTCGGCACCGCCGTCATCCTGAAGGCACTCCTCGACCTGGACCCCAGCGTTCTGATCGCAGCTCCGCATGCCGCCGACATCGATCCGGCGCGGCAACCGGACGACGAGGTCGCCGAGAGCACAAGGTGGATCCAGCAGGCCCTCAACCGCCTCGGCGCGACGCCCCGCCTCGTCGAGGACGGGCGAAACGGTCGTCGGACGATGGCCGCCGTCGCACGGTTCCAGGCGGAGCACGGCCTCGATGACACCGGCATTGCGGATGCTCGCACCATCGCCGCGATCCAGGAAGCCGTGCGCCCGCCGCCGGCGCCGGCGGGCGCCGAGGTGCTGGCGCGCATCGACGCGCTGGAGCGGCACATGGCCGAAACCGCCTCCGCGACGTCGCAACCGGTTCCAGGGCAGCCGGTCATCCTGAGGTCCAGCCCTGTCGCGCCGTCCGCCGACCCCGTGGCGCGGGTCGACGAACTGCTCCAGGCCCTGCGCCGGCAGATCGATGGAGCGCGGATCGCAGCGGGGCCACCGGCGCCCGGGACGGTGCCGAACCCGGTTCCCGATGTGCCCCTCGGGCAGGTCAACGGCGCGCTGGGACAGACGATCGGTCGATTGCTCGACGGCAAGAAGTCCGCCATCGGCATCATCGGGGCCGTGGCGACGCAGATCCTGGCACAAGTGCCACCGACGACCGGCCTTGGCCAAGTCATCGCACAGCTGACCCCGGCCTTCGGTCTGAGCCCCTACACGATGCCGATATTCCTCGGCCTCTCGGCCTGGGGTGTGCTCGGCAAGCTCGAGAAGTGGGCTGACGCTACGGCCAAACCGGCTTCGTGATCGCCCAGATCCGGGGGGGCCGGGAAGACCGTATGATGTGAATCACTCCTCAGGGCGACAGGTAGCGGCGGATCCTTAGGAGCTAAGCTTCATTACATCGATTGAATTGGCTGTTTCGGGCGCTCAGTTTGCGCGAAAGCAGGCTGACGCCAACGTTATGCTTTGTCCCAGCCCAGACATTCGGATCATTCGAAGATATTTCAAAAAGCAGACAGGCGCGAAATTAGACTTCTGCATTCAAATCAAATTTTCAAAGCAATTCATCCTCGTTACGATCAGATTGTTGCATCGCCGGGCCTCCCCCCGTCAATTGCATCCGGGAGCCCCGCAGAGCGAGTTGGCAGCGCTGGACCCCATTTGCGACGGTGTTGCCGCACGGAGCGTGGCGAGCGCTGATCGCGCTTCTTCGTTGTCCGGCTTCAGGCGCAAAACGTCCTCGTAATCGCGGATAGCTGCGGCCGTATTTCCGAGAGACAGATAAGCCTTGGCCCGATTGAGCAACGTATTGAAAAAGTTTGGCCGCATCGCGATGGCCCTATTGAACTCATTGATAGCTGCGGATGGATTATTCAGGCCGGCGTAGGCGATGCCTCGATTATGATAGCTATAGGGGTATTGCGCATCGGCCGAGATGGCTGAATTGCAGTCCATCAACGCCTCGGCAAACGCATTCCGGTCATTGTTGGCCCAGCAACGGCCGTCGAGTGCGATGGCCCGCTGCCGGGGGGTTCGGGCCTCCTGCAGCAGGCGGCTGCATCCCCCCAAGCGTAAATCGGGACTGCCGGTTCGGCAATCCTGGGCAGCATCCGCGAGAGCGTCCGTGCAGAGGATCAGTGCTGCCGGCAGAGAGCCGCAAAGAGCGAGGGCGAGCACCCGGACGATCGCACGCATCTCAAGCCCCATTCTCCCGGCCTCTCGTTGCAGTCCAAAAATTCAGCCGCAGCGGTTGTTGAAGATGTCCCGGCCCGGCAGCTGCATCGAGTTCATCATCCGAATTAGCTCAGCCCGGTACATATCACTGAATTCCGCCGGGAAGCGGCCGCCGACATTGACGATCGTACTCCTATCATCGCGCCGGATCGTCGCGAAATCGTAGAAGCTTCGGTCATCGAAAGTGCCCGGCGAGATGGCCGTCCCCCGGCCTTCGAGCACGTAGCCAGTACGGACTGGCGAAGACGTCACTTCCTGTGCGCGGGAGATCTGGTTCCGCCTTGGACGGATCTGCTCAGCGATGAATTGCTGCGCGCTGCCGCAGCGTTCGTTGGGGCTGACCTGCACATACATGACGACTTGCTCGCCATGCTGCCGCGAATGCCAGATCGTCGTGTAGGTCTGCTTTTGCGGATCGTACTGATCGTTGGCAAGCCGGGAGATATCGAGAAGATCGGTCGAGTAGTTCAGGGTCCAGCCGGAGGCGCTGCCGACCGTCGTGCGCTGTTGCAACTCCCGTTGACGCCGCGCTTCCTCCGCTTGGCGCTGCTCGTCCGCCTCCCGCTGGCGGCGGGCTTCAGCCCATTGCCGATCCATCTCCTCCTGCCGCCGCCGGGCGTCCTCCTGCCGTCGGCGCGCCTCGTCCTCCTGCTGCCGCCGCGCCTCGTCCTGACGGTCCCGCGTGCGGCCGCATTCGAGGGCGAACGTTTCCACGAGGGATCGGAACCGCCCCGCCGGGTAGGCCGTGGTGTAGCTCGCCGTGCTTGTCGGATCGTCGCAAGACGCAATTGCCCGCTGATAGGCCCGCTGCTCTCGCCCGGCCTGGAGCCTGTCCTGAAATGGCCTCGCGAAGGGATAGGTCGCGGTACCCGCCTCACAGGCCTTGATCGCCGGTTCGAGATTCACGCCGCGCAGGCTGACCGGCTCCGCATTGGGATCGATCTTGTTGCAGTCGCTGCGCAGCCCACCGAAGAAACCTTGCGGGATGAAGGCGAACGATGTCGTCAGCGCACCACTCGCGCGGGGCTCCAGGTCACTGCCGGCAAGACCCCGCTTCAAGGTCTCGAAAGACTGCAGGAAGGTTTCGCCCTCCTGCGCCATCGCCGTGAGCATCGGATCGCGCAGCGAGGCGCGCCCGGCGAGCGGCGCGGGGGATGCCGTGCGCCGGGCGGCCCGTTCTCCGCCGATGAGGCTCGCGCCCGAGTTGCCCACCGCGGCATCGAAATCACAGCGAGCGCCGGAAGCCGCCTGACACTCATCGATGACTGCCACGAGATCGCGCGGCCTGCGCTGGGCGATGCGACGCATCACGTCGCTGAGCCGGACGCCCTCGCTGTCGAGCATGGTCGGCCGCTGACCGATATCGGATGGAGCGTCCTGCGGGATCAGATGGATGTCGTCCACGCCGCCGACGGTCGGACCGAGGACGAAGACGGCCACCTGCGCCTCCTCCGGCAAGCGTCCGGCCGCTTCGCGGAGGCCGCGCTCCAGCTGAGGACGGTCCGCGGGACCGAAGGTCCAGACATCGAAACCGATGTCCCTCAGACGCTTGCGATAGGCCTCCTCGTCGGCATGGGCCGTGGCCGCGCGGCCTCCGGCGGAGGCCGGCTGTGGAACGACGAGCAGGGCGATGCGCTGCCCCGTCGCCGCACTGCTTCGGGCGGCGGCAGATTGGATCGCCAAGCCCGGCGAGGCGGCCTGCCCCTCCATGGCACCCAGGACAACGAAGGCCGCAGCCGCGCAGACGAGGCGGGCGCGCGCCATCATGGCCAATGAGGGCGACGGTGTGAGAGATGATCTGGCGGACATGGGAGCGGGCACGGGGTTCGTCATGAACGGCAGATCGCCCGCAGGCGGTCGTTGGCGGCGTTGGCGTCGCAAAGGCCACGGAGCGCGTCGGTGTGGCGAGGTGAGCGGTTGCGCCAGAGGGCGTAGTAGTAGGCGGCACGGACGAGGTCGGGCCGGGCCGCCTCGCGGTAGGTCGCCTCGGCGTTTCCGGGGTCGTAAAAGCGGGCGAGCTGCCATGCCGCATCGGCATTGGTGACGGGATCCGCCTCTTCGAAGGCGCGGAAGGCGGCGCCTCCCTGCCGGGACGACAGGGCCGTCTCGCCGAGCGCGATGAATGCGCCGGGCGTCGCCCGCTCCTGGACAAGCTGCGAGAAACGTTGGTGAAGTTCGGCGGCCGTCAGGCGCGGAGGTTCCGGCTCCGCGGGCGGGGGGGCCGGGGGAGCCGGGGCGTCGTTCCGGGCGATGACGATCCAGGGCGCATCGCCGTAGAGGATGAACGCGCCGGCCCCGATCGCGAGACACGCGAGCAGGAGAAGCGCGAGAAGGGGCAGGCCCCGGCGCTTGCCCTGCGGCGGCGGTTCGGACGGTGGCACGTCCGGGGCGGCGACGTCCTCCGAAGGGCCCGCATCCACCCTCCCGGTGGCGGCATCGCCCGCGCCTTTCCCATCGATGTGGGGCGGGGTCGCGGGCGTGTTCGGCAGGCCGGCGAGAATGCCGGGGCCGGCCGGGGCGGGAGAGATGTAGGGCCACGACACAATGCCGAAGGAGGTGCCGTCCTGCGCGACGATCTCGATCGGGACCAGTTCCTCGATGCGGTCGACGACGGCGGGGCCGAAGCGGGCCACTGCTCCACCGTCCCGCTCCGTCACGGCAAGCGGTGCCAGCCACGCCACCTCCGGTTGCCAGCCTTCGGCGCCGAGATGGCGCGGCTCGGTGTCCTGACGGCGGAAGGACAGCAGCGGGGAGCGGAGCGGACGCCCGAGCTCGATGAACGCGTAGCCGCCGCTCTCGTCCTCATCCTCGGTGATGCGGATGGTCATGTCAGACGTTTCCGTGGGGTCCGGCCGGTTCAGGCGGCCCGTGCTTGGAGACCAGCGAGGATCGCGCCGATCCGTGCGTTCTGCGCGAGGTCGATCGTGACGCCGGAGGCGCTTTTCGCGTTGTCTTCCACCACCCGGTAGAAGCCGTGGAACCAGTCCGTCGCGTAGGTGTGCGCGAAGGGGGCGGGTGCCTGCGTGATGCTGCGGGCGTCGAAGGCGATCGCACGGGGAGCGAAAGCGAGCCTGTCTCCCGCCTCATCCAGGATGGGCGGTCGTTCGCCGGCCGGGGGGACGAGGGTGAAGCCCAGGCTCCCGGCCAGCCGGTTGAGACGGGTCGCCGCGATCAGGGCGAGCTTGACCGTCGATTGCTCGGCCCGCTCGATGGTCGCCAGGGCGCGCAGATCGGCCGCGATCGCCCCTTCGATGTCGGCCCTTCGGGCGAGGGCGATCAACTCGCCGACGACGACCTCCATGACCGTCAGCGAAACGCCGTAGCGACGGGCGAAGCCTTCGTCCTCGATCGTGCGCCGCAGGAAGCCGATCCAGGCCGCGACGGCAGCCCGTGCCAGGGCGCGCTCCCGGTCGGTGCCGGCCGTCGGCGCTTCGCTTCTGCCTCCCGGCATGCCGCCGGGGCGAGGAATGGCGCCGGGGCGGGCGATCCGCGGCGCGGCAGCCGGAACCGCGTTCGCCGGGGCAGCGCTCTCGGCGCCATGCAAGGAAACGGTGAGGGCCCCGACATCGACGGTGAGGGATCGCAACAGGGAGCCGAGTTGCCCCGCCGCGACGACCGCATCGAGCGCGTCGAAGACCTGCCCGGCGGCCTCCCGCCGTTCCGCGAGCCGGGTCTCGATGTCGAGGGCGACATGGAAGCGGGCCAGACGCTCCCGTAATTCCGCCCGAAGCGCATCGAGGCGGGCGGCGATCTGCTGCGCCTTCAGGGCGGGCCGGCAGACCCGTGACAGGTTCTCGACGAGGTAGCTGACGCCGCCGTCGTTGAGACGCAGCGCCTCATCGAAAGCCCGGCTAGGCTCGGCGAAATGGGCAGCCGCCTCCGGCAGCGCAGCGAACCCATCCCTCAGTTCGGCGATCCGATCCTGCTTTTCGGGCAGGAACGCGACCTCGCGGCGACCGTCGTAGCGGATCACCGACTCGGCCGGGTAGTTCGGGTTGCGGAACCAATACGTGTTGCGGAACGGCGTGCCCGGCGTCCATTGCCGGGGCCACGTATGAGCCTTTCCGAAGAAGCCCAGAAGCGACGCCTCGAGCCGGTTGCGGAAGCGGAGCCCCGCGTCCTGGCCCGCATCACCCGCCTTGTCGATGAAATGGCTGTCGAACCACGTCAGGACGAGGAAGAGCAGGTTCGGGAGGGAGGCGCGGGCCTCCGGTGTGGAGCCATGCGTCAGCGCGATCCAGCGGTCCACGAGGTCCGGCAGCGTCACCACCTCCTGGTTCGAGGGGCGGACGCACAGCATCATCGCCGTCAATTCCTGCTCGGCCACGTAGCGATCGAACAGGTAGGCCACCTTGCCGCGCAGGAAGGTTTCCTTGAGGGCGTCCGGGTGAGCGGTCAGGAAGTGGGACAGGTCGACCTTCTGGCGGCTGCGGGCACCGGGAAAATCGAGGAGGTCCGCCTCTTTCAGGAAGGCGCGGGGCTCGTCCGCGATCTCGATGCGCAGCTCGGCGGTGATCGCGGCGACGGCCGCGCGCGGCAGGGTGACGATCGCGCCGTTCGCCCCGTGGACGGTGAGTGTGTCCCCCCCGGCGGCAGCGCCGAGGCCCGACAGGGTCGCCACGTCGAGGATGCTGCCCTCGCGGGGCACGAGCGCGCTCAGCGGCGCGAAGATCTCCTCCGGATGCCCCAATCGTTCGAGCGCGTCGGCGAGTTGGCGGTAGAGGACGCCGAAGGCGGCATGGCCGCCCCAGAGCGGCGCGAACAGCTGCGCGCGCCGTTCGAGATCGAGACCGCCCGCGAGGCTGCGCGCCTCGTCCCAATAGCGGGCGAACACCTCGAGGGGGCGTGTGCCGCGCGCCTGCTCACGGACATAGTCCTGGAGGTCGTCGATCTCGACATCGCCGATCCGCGAGACGCCCGGGCGGGCTTGCGCCTTCAACGCCGTGACGAGGGCGGTGATCGCGTCCGGCTCGGGCAGCGTCTCCTTGGCGGCGTCGCCGTCATGCAGGAAGGTGTTGGCAAGGATCTTCACGAGATCGATCTCGCTCAGGACACGCAGGCGTACCGGCGCGCCGGGCGGGGTCCCTCCGGCGGTCGCGGCGGTGAAGCGCGTCACCAACCCCGTCGCCTCCTTCTCGCCGATCGGGTTGATCTCGGCCAGGAAGTCCACCGGGTCGTGGCCGTGGAAGCGCGCGCGCAGGGCCCCGTCCTCCGGGCGCGCCAGAACCTCAACCAGATAGGACTTGCCCGCTTGGCTCGGCCCGAACACGCCGGCGCACATCGGCCGTCCCGCCGCACGGGCGAGGCGTTCGGCCCTGTGGGCGGCCTTGCGGACATACCGGACGAGGTCCGCGCGCTCGCGCCCGACGGTGGCGGCGTTCGCCTCGTCGCCGAGCCAGCGTTCGGCCTCCTCGGCGAGGCAGCCCGTTGCCCTGCAATCCTGTGCCAGATTTTCGATTGACATGGGCATTCTCAATCCAGGGCGAGGATACCGGTATCCAACCAGTATCCATGCTCCGAGCTTAAAGTATCGAGCACAAGCTCGATTTTGCGCGCAACATCGAGACCGTCCGCGTCGTAGGCGTCGGAGATCTTGAATTCTTCCTTCATCGATTCCGAGCGCAGGAGAGCGTCGGCCCCTTCATCATCGGGACGACCGTCGCCGCAGCGTTCGAGCGTGATCTCGAGCGGGAGCTTCATGCGTGCCGCTTCTTCTCCGGCACGCAGCCTCAAACGATAGAGGGGCGTCGCGATCCAGCGCTCGACCGGCAATTGCCGGTAGCCCAGGCGCATCGGCGCGTAATAGCGCAGCTTGGCATCCATCTCCGGCCCTTTGGCGGGCCCCTTCCGCCCCGACACGGGGGCATCGAGATCGATGTCGCGGAAGCAGAGGCCCGCGTCGCGCAATTGGCCGCTGAGCTCCAGTTCGCCGATGTAGCGGGCGGTGGAGCGCAGAGCGAGACGATGCGTGAACAGGGTGAAGTTGGTGAGCTGGCCCTCGGCCAGCGCACACAGCATGCCGCCCACCGCCGTCGTCGTCTTGGGATCACCGATGCGGCGATTGTCCCGCTCGCGGAACGGGTACCACGTCCCGGCCTGATACTCGTGCAGTGGCACGATGCGGTCGGGCGAGACGGAGAGCTTGTCGACGAGGAGATCGACGAACGCCTGGAGCCTCGACGGCCGGCCGGACAGCAACACGACATCGACGTCGAGGGCGTGAACGGCTTCACACAAATTGTCGAGGACGAGATCGAGGGTCGACACCACGCAGTCCGCGACCACGTCGGCGCGGCTTTCGAAGAGACAATCGGTCAGGGAGAAGTCGGTCGCGCCGCCGGCCCTGGCAGGCACTTCCAGGAAATCGAGCAAGCGTTGCTGCGGCAATGCCCGGCGAACGATCCGGCCGCCACGCTCGGGGAAGAACTCCTCGAAGGGCCGCGCGACGATCTCGGCCCCGGCTTCGACGTCGCCGAGGATCCGCAGGCCGATCGGCTCCAGCACGCGGGATACGAACTGGCGGCGCAGGTGCTTTTCCTGCTCCGCCATGTTGGCCCGGTCGCCGCCGAAGCATTCGAGCAGGAGGGCGTGCGGGTCGGGATGCCCGGCGGCCCGGAGGGCAGCCTCGAGGGTGGGCAAGACGAGGCGTTCGATCACCCGCTTCAGGATGTCATCGCCGGCGATCCGGAACCCCTCGCGGAAATTCTGGACGGGTTTGATCGCCCGATTACCCTCCGCATAGTAGGTCGTGATCATCAGGTCGGTGGTGCCGCCGCCGACATCGATGCTGGCGATGCGCACCGAGGGTTCGGGCTGCGCCGTGGGCGCAGGCGGAGCATCGGGGTCGGCGAAGGGCCTCGGGCGGCCGACGAGGCGCAGGAACCCCTCCACCGCGCCGCCGAGCTTCTGGGTGATCTCGCCGTAAAGGTAGACGAACTGCACGCAGCTCGCCTCGTCCCACGCGACGTGGACCTCCGGCTGGGTCAATCCGGGAGGCGGGTTGTCGGCCCACCCCATCAGTTGCCAGATCAGCTTGACCGCTCCCTCCGCGCGGGAACGGAGCAGGCGCTGTTCCTGCACCGGCATCGCGGGCGGTAGCGTCAGGATGATGCGCCGCAGCTTACGCGGGGCGTCCTTGGTGCGCCGCCGCTCCCGAACCCCGGCGTTGTTGATGGTCGAGAGGGCGTGGCAGACGATCTCCGCCACCATGAAGGTGAAGAAGGACGACCGCGAGAAGGTCAGGCGCGACGCACCGATCCGGTCGTCGGCCCCCACCCGGATCCCGTAGCGCTTCTTGTCGGCGTCGAGCTGCGCGATGACGTCGCCGCGGCTGTTCACGTATTGCCGGATCGTGCGGTCGATGAGCGGGCTCGTCCCGTCGGCACTGTAGTCGCGGTCGGGGAAGCGCCACTCCTGGTTCACGGGGCGCACATCGCAGAGGTAGCGCTTGGGGCTCGACAGGCCGCCGATCGCCTCCGTCCCTTGAGCGAGTTCGCGGAACCGGCTGGCCTCGGGCCCGACACGGACGGGGCTCGGCCAGAAGAACGCGCGCGGGCGCGCCGAAAGACGGGACAGGTGGTCCCGCCCGAACTTGGCGTGAGAGAGTTCGACGTGGCTTTCGAACGGCTCCGTGTAGATCTGCTCCGGCTCCGACAGATCGCGCAATTGCAGCACGAAGGAATTGTTGAGATCGACCCGGTCCTCGTTGGGATGGGACTCGATCAGGATCCCGCAGGTGCGGCTGTTGCCGATGTCGAGGATGAGGTCGACGGTGACGGGCCGGATCGCCGGCTGGGCGGTCACCGTATCGGTGAGCCTCAGGGTCCGGGGCCGGACGGCCATCTGCAGGTATTCGAGGAAGACCAGATAGCGGGCGTAATGCTCCAGCGCGTTCGGGAAATCCGTCTCGCGCAGGGGGCGGTCGGGGCGCTGCGCGGCCTTGAACTCGCGGAATTGCTCCAGAAGCCAGGACGGCACCCATTCCTGGAAGCCGGCGAGGCGCTTCGTCTCCTCATCCTCCCCGGCGGCGCCGAGGAACCAGCCGATGTCGCGGAAGCGGAAGGCGAAGCGGAATTCGTGCTCGTTGGCCGCGTCTTCCAGGCTGGGGGCCGTATAGGGCCGGTTGGTGCGCCGCTCCAGCAACTCGGTGTCGAAGGCGAAGATCACCCGGTGGCTGATCGGGCTATCGGGCGCCCTGTCGGCGACCTCGACGATGCGGACCCGCGCCCAGTTGGTCGGCCCGAGGTCGAGTTCCTCGCCGCCGTCGATCCCGGACTTGACCCGCAGCATCGGGACCGGCGTCCACTTCTCGAGAAAGACTTCGAGCGCCCCCCTCTCGCCGACCGCGTACTCCCGATCCTCGCCCTTCGCGCTCTCCACCGGGTCCGCGCCGGGGTCCTCTTCGTTCCAGGCGGGGAGCAGGCGATAGGTCCGCCGCCCGTCCGTTTGGGTCGCCCCCACGACCTCGCGTTCGATGAAGCGGCGGGACAGGCGCCCGACCGTATCGATGTGGAAGGCATATTCCACGAACTGCACGCCGCTGTGAGGCACGAGCCGGATCGTGGGGCCGAAGGTGACGGGTTCGACGTACATCGCTCGGGGCGTATCTCGTGTGACGTGTGCGGGAGGAGCGGCGGCGGCGCAGGCGATCAGGGCACGGCGGAGGTCCCGGCGGGCGCCTGTGCCGCGTCCGGCATCGGCAGATCGAAGGACATGACGGATTGCATCGTCCGCTCCGCGCCGATCTTGGCGTCCCGTTGCGCCACGATTTCGCCGTGCCGCGACAGGATCACTTGAAAGGGTACGTCCGTCCGCGTCTCACCGTGGCGCCGAAACAGTCCGACCTGGACCCCGTAGCGCCCTTCCGGCGCGGGGGCGCTGTCCCAGATCACATGCTCGACGGGACGGCTGGCGCCGGTCCCGCCATTCTCGTTCTGGTCGGCCACGAGGCGTCCGCCGCACGAGGCGCGGTGATCGAAGGTGATGCGCGAGCGATCGGGGCACACGACGTAGAGATCGAGATCGGCCGCGCCTTCCCAGGCCAGGGTGAGTTCGAGACCCTGGCCGCGTTCGATTCCGGTCAGCCGCCGTTCGAGATCGGGCGGGATCACCCGGGGGGGCTCGACGGCCGCCCGCCGCGGTGGGACCGGGCAGGCCGCGTCGCAGGTCAGCGCTCGGCGGGTCACAGCGAGTTCGGCTCCCCGCACCGCCTCGTCGGTCGTGCGGATCGCGGCGAGGATCGCGCCGCCATCCGGGTCGAGTTCGACGGACGGGACGGGGCAGTGTTGCGGCAGGACCGCCCGGATCCAGGACGGCCAGGTTTCATCGCCCAGGGCGCACGCGCGGAGCAGCCGGTCCGCGAGGACACCCGTCAGCAGGACGAACACCAGCCACAGGACGGGACCGAGCCAGCGCCGCCGTGTGTCGACCGGCCTCGGTTCGACCCAGACAGGGGCGGCCGCCGTGGTCGCCGTCGGACCGGAGACCGGCTCCGCCGACGGCCCTCCAGCGCTGGCCGATGCCGCACTGGCCGTGATGGCGGCCCCGCGCGCCACGACGGGCCCCTCCGATCCGGCCAGCCGATAGCCCCAGGCCACGAAGACCGGGTGGCCGTCGACGGACCACAGATGATTGGCATCGGGGACGACGAGCGCATCGCGCAGGAGCCGCGCGAGATCGCGGGACGCATCGCCTTCCCGCTCCAGGCCGTCGGCGAAAGCGGCGATCTCGGCTTCCAGCTTCGCCGCGCCGGCCCGCAAGGTGCCGGCGGCTTGCGGATCGAGCTCCGTCACCCGACGGACATCGCCCTCGAAGGCAGAAAACCACGCGAAGCCCGGCCGCCCGGTCCCGGCCACGGCGACCGGCACCGGTTCCGCGAAGAGCCCCGCATGGGCCGGGCTCAGACGGCGCGCGAGCAGATCGATCAGTTGCTCGTATTGCCGACCGAGCTTCGGGTTGACGGGCGTAAGCCCCTGGCGCGGTGTCTCGGTGAGCTTCGTGGTCGCGGACATCGTGCAACCCCTCAGCGAGCAGACGGCGGCACGGCGGGCGGCCGGGCGGGCGTACGCGGGGCGGCTTGCCCTGTCGGCGCAGCGGGCTCGACCGGCGCGGCGGCGGCCACGCGCGGCGACGCCTGGAGGTCGCAGGCCCGCGTATCGGGCGTGATGGCGATGCCGGCTTTCGTCAGGAAGGCCAGGAGCCCATCCGATCCGAGGGCGTATCGCGCCGTCACGGGCATCTGCTCATCGGTGCGGCCGAACGTGTTCACGCCAACCACGCGCCCGCAATAATCGACCAGGGGCCCGCCGCTGTTGCCGGGGGCGATCTCGGCCGAATGGAGAACGAGGGTGACCGCCTCGGCTTCGTAGCGCTGCAGATGGTTCACCACCCCGGACTGAAGCACGGGAACGAGATCGCGGCTGGCGCCGGCATCGCCTTCGCGAAGCCGTGCGAAGATCGGGTCCGTGCCGAGATGCAGCCCTGGAAAGCCCGAGGCCACCACCGGGGTCAGCGGCCTTCCGGGTGGCGCGACGGACAGAGCGCGTCCCCCCGACTGCGAGGGCAGGCGAAGCAGCGCAAAATCCGTCAGCGTTCCCTCGTCGCCGACCCGCACCAACGTCGCCGGGACGAGGCCCGCGTGGCGTCCGGCGATCAGGAGCGATGGAGCCCCCTCGACGACGTGGCGGTTGGTCACGACGAGATCGTCCGCCACGAAGAACCCGGAGCCGGTCGCGTTGCCGGCCAGAATGAGGACCGTGCCACGTTCGAGACGGTCGGTGAGACCATCGGCGGGTCGCGCACCCGGGTTTGCCTGCGCGGCCGGAGCCTCCAGGCCCGTCCGCGCCTGCGGCGGCGCGGCCGGATCGGTGGGCAGGCGCACGCTCGCCGGGCTTTGCGGGACGAGCGTCGGAAGCTCGGTTCGCAGGCGGGGGCAATCGAAGCGTTCCGACGCGACGAGCGCATCCCGCCGTCGGCGGAGGCCATCGAGCCATGCGGTTTGCAACGTCCTGGACTCGGCCGACACACTCTGTGGCAGCACCGGGAAAACCAGGACCCCTGGCACGAAGGACAGCGCGAGCAGAAGTCCCGCCACGGTGGTCGCGACGACGGGCGCGGTGACGACCCGACGCCGCGGCCATGCCGGCGAGCGGCGAAGCCGGCGCGATACGGGGGGATCGGCCGCGGGAAACGGCTCGACATGCGCCGCCCAATCGTCCCGGCTCGTCGGTGGCGACGGCATGGCGGCCGGAGCGAAGGCACCGAGCGTCGATGCGAAGTGACGTCCCCGGGCGCGGTCATCCGCAGCGAGCCCCTGCGGGAGCAACCCCCAATCCACGAGCAGGGGCGTGTCTCCGACCGCCAGCACGGCCAGCGGCGAAGCGAGGTTGAGACAAGCCGCCGCGAAGGCGCCCACCTCCCGATCCCGCAGGAGCGGCGTCAGGGCCGCGAGGGCGGAGCGGAGTCTCTGCGCGGCCGGTTCCGCGACGGCGGGATCGAGCTCGGCCAACGGTCGGATCGGGCCGTCGAGATGGGTGTACCAATCCACCCGCGCCGGCGCCGCACCGTTGCTGCGGGAGATGACGGGCTCGGCGAACAGATCCGCGACCGAGGCACCGCAACGCGTCAGCACCAACCGGCGCAGGCGCTCGTAGTCTTCGAGGATGATCCTGTCGTCGATCCGGATAGGATCGAGGCCCGCGAGCGTCCGGCTGGCGACGAAGCGCATCGAACCCGTCATGGCCGCACCTCGCCCCTGGCCCGGAGCCGAACGCTAATCACAGCGAGCCCCCGTGACGACGCCATTCAGTTCGAGGCGCACCAGCGCGTCACGGGCCTTCGTCGTCCCCCGCTCGGCCGCCTTGCCGTACCAGAGCTTGGCCGCCGCGATGTCCGGAGCCCCGCCGATCGCGTTGTCGAAGGCGGTCGCGTAACAGAACATCCCCTCCGGAATGCCCGCCTCGGCCGCCTCGCGGAACCACGACCGGGCTTTCGCATCGTTCTTCTCGAACCGGCGTCCCTGGCGGAACAGGATGCCGATATTGACCTTGGCCGCGCCGCTGCCGAGGTCGGACGCCCGACGATAGGCTTGGTAGGCGTCCTGGTTTGCCCCTTGACGATCGTATGCACGCCCGAGCTGGAAGTGGAGACGCCGCAGCTGCGGTGCCTCGGCAATGGCGGCTCGGCATGCCATGGCGGCTGGTACGGCGCGCAGATCGCGGAACTCGACTGCCCGCGACCGATCCGGCGCATCCGGATCCCAGGGGGCACTGGCTAAACCATCGCAGGTTTGTACGGATTCGAGGCTCACGCTGCGGTCCGATGCAAAGCAGTCTCCGCACAGCACAAGCAACATCAATACGACACGAGCGGCCGCCGGCTGATAGTATGCGAGAGTTATACTTTCTGATCTTCGCAACAGCACGGCCGACACTTCAAATGCCTTGTTTCATCCGTGATAAGCCGCCACCGTTAATGCATTTGCATCCTTAGGTTGGCTTCCCACAGCCTCGACGTGCATGCGACGCCGTTTGTTTCGATTGTGTTCGCAAGTGGCCGGGCCGCCACACCAGCGGAGATCAAATTCTTCGCCGGTATATCGGCGCGCGTGACAGCGGCTCGCGAAAGTTATCAGACTTTCGCGAGCGGTAACCTGAGATTTAATGGCAGGCGACCTGAACCGTAAACTCGCGGGCCTTCTCGGCGATGGCCGCGCCATCCAGGGGATCGACCATCCGCACGTTGATGGGGGCCTCGATCCCGTTCGCTTCCAAAAAGTTGAGCGCGATCGTCGACTTGATGGCGAAGTTCACGTTTTGCGGCACATCCCCTGAAGCGAACGCCACCTGCTTAGATTGCACGATGCCGATCACATTGCCGAACTGATCGAGGGCAGGACCACCACTATTGCCTTGCTGAACCGGAGCCGAGATCTGGATCTTGCGCGTGTCGTCGCCGGACCCGGCCGTCGCCGTGACACTGCCGATCGTGAAGTTTCCGGTCGAGGCCAAGACGCTGCTCTGCGGATAACCATAGATGAAGACGCTCTCGCCGAGCCGGGCGCGGATCGAGAGCGGTGGCACCACCTTCTGCGGAAAATCCGTCGTGAGCACCGCGAGATCGTTGGCGGCATCACGGGCCACGAGCCGCGCACGCATCGCCGTATGGCCGGGTTGCTGCACGGAGATTTCCGTGCACGCTTCCACCACATGGTTGTTCGTGAGCAGATGACCGCGCTCGGACACGTAAAAACCGGTCCCGGTGCTGGTCACGCCGGGATCGAGCTTCCGTGGCTTATCTAGGTTCGGCTCCGATTTTGCGGCCGCCGCCGTCACATCCTTCTGACAGCCGATGACGGCCTCGAACGCCTCGGTGGATCCCACCAAGGACAGTTCGGCAATCTGCCTGCCCTGAAAGATGACCTTGATGGTCCCGGCTTCGGAAAGATCCGCCACGAAGCGCTCTTTCAACCCAGACTGATACAGCCCATGCGCGTCGCCGCGCTCAAAACCCGTAAAGGTCCCATGCCACTTCTGGCGGCCGGCGATCATGCGGAGATCGTATTGACCGCCGGACTCGAGGGATTGCCACTTGGCGTTCGTGAAGGCGAGGTAAGACGAGTTGCGGTTGCCGTTGAAGCCGAACCACAGCGTCGTCCCATCCCCGTAGCTTGCCGCCGCGAGACAGCCGCCGAGGCTCTCGCTGTAACCGATCGACCACCCCGCGACTTTGCCGAACGTCCTGTCCACGGTCAGCTGAGGCGGCGCGGGGGATGCCAGTACAGGCTGGCCCATCAGGCCGATGCAGCCCGACACGACGAGGACCATCTTCGATCGGGACATGCGAGGCGCCTAGCTTGCGTCGAATTGGAGAACGGTCAGCGCGTCCGGTTGACCGTGGTCGTGGCGTTGCCGCGCGCGTTTGCGAAGGGATCGGCCGAGGCGTTGACGATTTGAGCGCCCGTCGGTCCAGCCGCCGGTTGCATGGGCCGACGCTCCGCTCTCACCACAGCCCGTCTCGGCACCCGGCGGACCTCACGGCGCGGCCTCGCGTAGACGACGACGGGACGATGCCGAGCTGCTTGCGCCGCCATGGAGCCGGCGATCATGCCGCCCAAGACGCCCCCGGCGAGTCCGCCGAGCATTGCGCCGGCGCTTTGTGCACGGGACGGCGAGGGCATCAGAGTGACGAGTGCCATTGCCCCCACGGCGCAGGCGGACGTTGTGAACCGGCCGAACATCACTGGACCCCTCCTGGCCGGAAGCAAACGGCCCCGACGCCGAACTAATGCTAAGCTTCGACAACTAAGCAGGGAAGGGGCAAGAATGCCGATTATTACATTTTTCAAATGATGTGAGCGATTGTCATTTGATATGGTTGATGACAGCCCCGGCCTCGCCCAGGAGAATTTTATCCGGGACACTGACCATGCATTTACCGATAAATCTATTCATTTTACGATCACAAATTGATCGTTCCAACAAGCATTAGGCAAAGTGCTGATAATGAAAGGCGCCATTTATCAAGAAAAATCGTTACCGTGATCATCGTAGACGAACGGGCGGTAGGCACAGGGACGCCAATTCGGCCGGCACCGGCCGTGAAAGCCATGGCGGAAGCACGGGCCGCGTCCGTCCCGGGCTTCCGCCGCGGGTGCTGCGAGCAGCACGCCTGCTGCCAGGGTGAGAGGTACGAGGAACTTGCGGATCATGACGCGCTCCATGGGCGTGCGGCGAGAGGCCGGACTGTCCGTCGTCAGGTGATTTG
>NZ_BPQX01000077.1 GCF_022179525.1 Methylobacterium persicinum | reverse complement strand
TCGCTCCGGGTCCTGACGCTGGCCGACGCCATGTGCCTGCACGGCATCCCGAAGCACATCCGCTGCGATAATGGCCCTGAGATGATCTCGAAGGCGCTGCGCAAATGGGTCGACAAAGCTGGCTCGCAGATCCAGTACATCGCACCCGGCTCGCCGTGGGAGAACGGGTACTGCGAGAGCTTCAATGGAACGCTTCAGGATGAGTGCCTGAGACAGGAGATCTTCTACTCGCTGAAGGAGGCACAGATCGTGATCGGTCTTTGGCAAACTACCTACAACCGCGTCCGGCCGCACTCGTCCCTGGGCTATCGGCCGCCCGCGCCTGTCAGCTACCCGGATCTGGCCTTCCGGCTACCTATGGCAGCGGCCATGCAGTAGCCTCCCACTCGGCTCGGTCCAAAATACCGGTCAGGTCAGGTGCGCTACCTCGGCATCGAGGCAGACGATGCCCTGGTGATGTCTGAGCAAACTGACATTTGACGATTGCCGCGGCGGTCTCTCAAGCCGTCGCGGCCCGAATGCTATGTGCAAAAGCGGACATGGTTCATCTGCGACTAATGACGTGGACTGGCCGAAAGCGGTCGGTCCGCTGCGGAGGTCGTCATCCGAAAAAAGCGGATTCACACTTCTAACCCAACTAAGCCGCCCGCCACGTCGGCTCTGGGGCCGGAAAGCGGACCAACGCTCGGTCGCCCGCCCATCAGAATGTCAGGTCAGGACACCATCACGTCCATGACCCATGTCACACCGAACCGATCCGTCAGCATCCCGTAGAGCGGGGACCAAGCTGAGGCGCCGAGTGGCTGCAGAACCGACGCGCCCACGCGAAGCTTCTCCCAGTGTGCAGTGACCTCCTCCGGCGATGTTCCGCGGACCGAGACGTAGAACGCGTTCTCGCCGGGGTTCCACGGCTTCTCCGGTTGCACGTCATAGGCCATGATCCGGAACCCCTGATCGGACGCCACTTGGCCCCAGATCACACGCTCGGCCTGCACGGCATCCTGTGTCGCCCCAAGGTCCCCGTAGGTGACGATCGTCCGCTCGCCCCCGAAGACGGAGCGGTAGAAGTCAAGCGCCTCGCGAGCCTGCCCGCGGAAGTTGAGATGGGTCGTCGTTTGGACGGTCATTGCGGCCTCCGATGTGCGGGGCGTGTTGTCGTGCCATGCGACCCGGATTTACTAACCCCTACCTGACAGAAACCGGCAGTAGACTGATGGCACGGAGTGACCGCCTCTTCCGTCTCCTCCAGGCGATGCGCACCCTGCCCAAACCGGTGACGGCCGCGCGGTTGGCAGAGGAAACCGGCGTCTCCGTGCGCTCGCTGTACCGGGACATCGACAGCCTGCGGGCCGCCGGAGCCCGGATCGACGGCGAGCGGGGTTACGGCTACCGGCTGATCGAGGATTACGCGCTTCCACCGCAGACCTTGGATCGCCTGGAGATCGAGGCGTTGGCGCTCGGCATGGCGGAGGTGCGCGCCATGGGCGACCCCGACTTGGCGGCAGCAGCGGCTTCGGTCGTGGCCAAGGTCGCCGCGACGCTGCCGGACGATCGCGAGCAGCACCTGTTCCACTGCGTCTCGAAGGTCTATCGCCCCGAGGCACGCTACGCGCCCGCGCAGCACCTGGGGCTGATCCGGCAGGCGTGCTGGCGAGAAGAGGCGCTCACCATCCACTACACGGATGAGCGCGGTTCGGGCACGTTGCGGACGATCCTGCCGCTGGCGATCATTCACACGGAGCGGCGACTGGTCGTTTTAGCGTGGTGCCGTCTGCGCGAAGCGTTCCGGATGTTCCGGATCGACCGCATCGTCGAAGCCAGGGTCGAAGGCGGCAGCTTTCGGCCTGGACGGGCGTCCTTACTCCGCGACTACCTGGAAGCACTGGAGAGCGAGAATGCGACCCCGGCAACAAGATCCGATGCCTGACCGCCGAGCGGGATATGCCAAAGGCCCTGGGTCTGCTTCAACGGCTACGCCACTTGGAAGCGGACTGGCTGGAATTCACCCAACTCAGTCATTTAAAGGCGTCGTCTTATCGAAGGTATGCCAGCATGGAGAGAATTCTCGGTAAGCGGGCGTATGATTAGCACTTCCGCATCGTGAGTGCTAAGAAGGATCTGATTGGGCCGCGATACTGATTTTCGCCGCTTCTCTCACGCGGAAGTGCCAGCCATTCGGTGGAACTCGCTTGGGACCGATTAGGATTTCGCGATGAAGTTTCGTCCGCTGCATGACCGCGTGGTGCTCCGTCGCCTCGAGGGTGAGGAGAAGACCAAGGGCGGCATCATCATCCCCGATACGGTCAAGGATAAGCCGCAGGAGGGCGAGGTCTTCGCCGTCGGACCCGGAGTGCGCGACGAGACGGGCAAGATGAACCCACTCGACGTCAGGACTGGCGATCGCGTGCTGTTCGGCAAGTGGTCCGGCACCGAAGTGAAGATTGATGGTCAGGACCTCCTGATCATGAAGGAATCCGATATTCTGGGCATTGTCGAATAGCCCTGGTCAGGCTGCTTGCGCCTCGAACGATGACTTGCCCTTCGAGGCGCCCGCTGTGGCGTGCCTCAGGGCCAGATGACAAAAGATAGGCCTCACCATGTCCGCCAAAGACGTTCGCTTTTCTGTTGACGCTCGCGACAAGATGCTGCGCGGTGTCGAGTTGCTTGCCAGCGCAGTGAAGGTGACGCTCGGCCCGAAGGGCCGCAACGTCGTGATCGAGAAGAGCTTCGGTGCCCCGCGCATCACCAAGGATGGCGTGACGGTCGCCAAGGAGATCGAACTCGTCGACCGGTTCGAGAACATGGGCGCCCAGATGGTGCGCGAAGTGGCCTCGAAGTCGAGCGATATCGCCGGTGACGGCACCACCACCGCGACCGTGTTGGCGGCCTCCATCGTCCGCGAGGGGGTGAAGTTCGTGGCCGCCGGGATGAACCCAATGGACCTAAAGCGCGGGATCGATCTGGCCGTGGCCGCGGTCGTGAAAGACATTGGCGCGCGCTCCCGCAAGGTTGCCTCGTCCGAGGAGATCTCTCAGGTCGGCACGATCTCCGCCAACGGCGACAAGGAGATCGGCGAGATGATCGCCCACGCCATGCAGAAGGTCGGCAACGAGGGCGTCATCACCGTCGAGGAAGCCAAGACCGCCGAGACCGAACTCGACGTCGTCGAGGGCATGCAGTTCGACCGCGGCTACCTCTCCCCGTACTTCGTCACGAACGCGGAGAAGATGGTCGCCGAGCTCGAGGACCCCTACATCCTCATCCACGAGAAGAAGCTCTCGTCGCTCCAGGCGATGCTGCCGGTGCTCGAGGCGGTCGTTCAGACGGGCAAGCCCCTGCTGATTATCGCCGAGGACATCGAGGGCGAGGCGCTCGCCACCCTCGTGGTCAACAAGCTCCGCGGCGGCCTGAAAGTCGCGGCCGTCAAGGCTCCGGGCTTCGGCGATCGCCGCAAGGCGATGCTCGAGGACATCGCGATCCTGACCAAGGGTGAGATGATCGCCGAGGACCTCGGCATCAAGCTCGAGAACGTCTCCCTGCCGATGCTCGGCCGCGCCAAGCGCGTCCGCATCGAGAAGGAGAACACCACGATCATCGACGGCGTCGGCGAGAAGGCCGACATCGAGGGTCGTATCTCGCAGATCAAGGCGCAGATCGAGGAGACCACCTCGGACTACGACCGGGAGAAGCTGCAGGAGCGTCTGGCCAAGCTCGCGGGCGGCGTCGCGGTGATCCGCGTCGGCGGCGCGACCGAGGTCGAGGTGAAGGAGAGGAAGGACCGCGTCGACGACGCCCTGAACGCCACCCGCGCTGCGGTGGAAGAAGGCATCGTCCCCGGCGGCGGCACTGCGCTACTGCGCGCCAAAGCCGCCGTCCAGGGCCTTTCCAACGACAATCCCGATGTCCAGGCCGGCATCAAGATCGTCC
Source organism: Methylobacterium persicinum (assembly GCF_022179525.1). GTDB lineage: Bacteria > Pseudomonadota > Alphaproteobacteria > Rhizobiales > Beijerinckiaceae > Methylobacterium > Methylobacterium persicinum. The sequence goes on along the minus strand of NZ_BPQX01000077.1, from coordinate 3,314 downwards.
TCAAGGCCCTTGAGGCCCCGATCCGCCAGATCGCGCAGAACTCGGGTGTCGAGGGCTCGATCGTGGTCGGTAAGATTCTGGCCAACTCCTCTTCGACCTACGGCTTCAACGCCCAGACCGAAGAGTATGTCGACATGCTCCAAGCCGGGATCGTCGACCCGGCCAAAGTGGTACGCGCGGCCATTCAGGGCGCTGCGTCCGTCGCCGGCCTGCTCGTGACCACCGAAGCGATGATCTCTGAGGTCCCGCGGAAGGAAGCCCCGCCGACGATGGGCGGCGGCGGAATGGGCGGCATGGACTTCTGATCCGCCGACCATCCACCCGGCGTGGTCTGAAGAGCCGTAGATGGCGTCAGTCCTTGTTCGAGTGCGATCGTCTCGAGTGATTCGCAGCGAGATCCAGCAGCCGTTGCGCGAGTAGCACCGCGGTCGTCGCGTCGACCGCGGAGGCGTCTGCCCCGACCCGTTGAACGAGCTCCGGATGCTGCAGGAAGACGGGGCCTCCGACCATGACGCCGATGGCTGGGTTGCACGAGGCATCACGCACGGACCGGATGGCCGCAGCCAGCGGCTCGAGGCGGCTGTCACTGCTGAGTGTCAGGCCGACGACGTCGAACCATTCGGACGCCACCAAAGCCGCGATCTCCAGGGGAGTGGAGGCGAGGCCAATCGATACCTCCCAACCCGCCTTGCGAAGAAACTGCTCCACGATCCGCACGCCGAACGTGTGCTGCTCGCCGGGAGCGCCCATCAGGAGGACCCGATGCTGTCCGTCGGGCGCGGCTGCGTCTTCATCGATGCGGAATCGCGCCACAAGACGCTGAAGTCGGAATACGCCAGTCGTGACCTCGACGAAGTCACACAAATCTTCCTCCCACATGCGGCCCAGGAGAGCCGCAGAAGAAGCCAGGAGGTCGATAAATAGCTGATCGACGGGATAGCCCTCCGCGACCAATGCGGAAAAGGCCTGGATCATAGCCGCGTCGTCCGGCGCGAGTGTTAGATCGGTGAAGGCCGCGACTTGTTCAGCGTCTGGTTTGTACGCAGGCTTGGTCGTCTCGGTTACGAAGTCGGGGTGTAAAATCACCAATTGGGGGATGATCTCAGCCTGGATGACTTGGCCCAAGACGAGACAACGCTCACGCGCCGCTTCGGCGGCGCGTTTGCGGGCGTAGATCTGACGAGATTTCGCTGCCCGTTCGGGTTCGTGAACGGAACTGTCACCCCAGGGGTATTCGAACGAAGCGAGGTTCTGCACCGTCTTCCCCCCTCGGTGACACCGCGTCCACGACCTTGCTGGCCCATCGATCGCTGCCCGATATGAGAGCCGCTGTGAGGAGCGATGTAAAGCTAGAGCAATCTTTCCCAGAATGAGAAGGGTCGATCCGCTAAATCGGAACCTCGGGCGAACGTGCCCTCGAGCGATTTCTGTACTGCGACCGGTTGACAGAACCGGGTCATCGCCCGGCACTATGTTTGCGCGATCCACTGAGCGGAACGACAGCGCCATGCGTGAGGGCAATGCAGTCGTCGTGGTCGGGATCGGGCCTGGACTCGGGTTGGCTGCGGCTCACCGCTTCGCCCGCGAAGGGTTTGTGGTTGTTGGACTGGCTCGCACGCCCGACCGAGTACCCGCTGAGACCCGGATCGAAGTTCACCGAGCCGATGCCGCAGATCCCATGAGTCTCGACGCCGTCTTGCGGTCCATCGAGAGAGACCGCGGACCGATCGAGATCCTGATCTACAATGCGTATCGGGCCAGTATCGGACCGCCCGGCAGTCCCACACCAGACGATATCGCGGCCGACCTGCAGGTCAACGTCGTCGGAGCCTATGCGGCGTCGCAGACGATGCACAGCCTGATGTCTCCGCGCGGGCGGGGCAGCATCATCCTGACCGGCGGCGGCCTCGCCCTCGATCCCCGCCCTTGGCTCGATGCATTTTCCCTCTCTGCCGGTAAAGCCGCCTTGCGTAACCTTGCTTACTCCCTCTCGGATGCGTTCAAGACAAGCGGCATTGCAGTGACGACTGTAACTATCGCGGGAAGGATCGAGGAGAACACGTCGTTCGCACCGGATCTGATTGCGGAGACCATGTGGCACGTGCATCTGGCGGGGTTGGGTGCGGGGCCAGAGGTCATATTCACAGGTCGCTGACAGGAGTGCCAGCTGCCGAGCGGCAACGGTCTGAAAGATGCCGAACTTCGATGAGCGATTGGCCCGCGAGTTCGTTCAGGGGCTTGTGCGATCAGCGCTCGCCCGACGGGTCGATCCATCCGCTCGCCTCATCCAGCTCCGCACGATGCAACTGGTGGCAATTGAGACATCAGGAGAGCCTGCCGTCATTCAAGTCGCCGAACAACTCGTCTGGGCGATTGACCTTGCGCTGAAGGGGCGGCCCAAAGGAAGGTTGTAGATCGACCGGCCGAACCGCATCACTGCGCGCCAATCACGCTCCGTGAAAGTCTAGGTCTCGCCGCTCGACTCATCGCTTCGACGGATCGTCAGCTTCAGCCGTGTTCAAACTTCGTCGAGGCGGGGTGACGAAATTCGGTGTCACTCGGCACTCATACCAAGCCTAAAATGCGCGTGTCCGTCGTCGCCGCCGGGGATATCATCCAGCTTCGAATGAAACACTCCAGTCGCCGGACGCGTGCAAAGCACGCCCGGCGGGATCGTTAAGAGACGGATCAGTGCTTACCGAGACTTTGGCCGTGAGCCTTGGTCGAACACTCGTGGGCTTTCGCCGAGTGGCCGTGAGCCTCCTCAGAATGCTTCACGGCTGCCTTGGGGTCACCCTTTTCGTGATGTTCGGCGGCGATCTTGTGCGACTTCGCAGCGTTCTCGTGGTGCTTAGACGCTTCGAGGTGGGATGCCTGGGTCATGGCTGATTCCTTGTGCGGCACCGGTCAGCGGTGCTCGTTGCGGTCGTCTTGACCGGCGCGTCCGGACGGGGCGTCCTGACCGGCGTGCGAGGTGTCCTCGGGCGCCGCGCAGATCACTGCGCAGGCAAGCCCGGCCGTCGGAGGAGTGGACGTCCACCACCGGCGGATGCTCCCGGAAGGAGCGTGGAAAAACGGTTGCCCTCAGAGACTCTGCTCGACCGAGAGAGGGCCTATCGGACGTCTGGATCGACGATACGGCGCGACCGAGTTGCGCCCAGGTCGTATGGATTTGGCGACGATGACGCCGAAGCGTTCACATCAGCGCCCGAACGAGCCCGCAAGGCCTTCGACAAAGGCTATCGGCGGGCATCGACGACGATGTCGATCCAAGCGAAGCAGGCGGTCAGCATTGTACCGCCCGCGGATTGTGA
>NZ_BPQX01000075.1 GCF_022179525.1 Methylobacterium persicinum | reverse complement strand
GGGAGGGAGAGACGGGTGCGCTGTCACGCGGATTTCCGCTCCTGCCCGGCACCCTGGCCCCGGGCATCGGCGTCGAGAGCGTCGGCCGCAATCCAGCCGGACATCATCACCATCGGCATGCCGGGGCCGGGATGGGCGGCGCCGCCGGCGAGGTAGAGGCCGCGCACCTGCCGGGAGCGGTTGCCCGGCTTGAAGGCGCCCATCACCTTGCCGTGGGAAGCGAGGCCGTAGATCGCCCCGTTCAGCACCTTGTAGCGCTCGTGGATGTCCTGGGGCGTCAGATGGCGCTCCACCACGATCCGGTCCTCCAGATCGGTGAGGCCGGCGGTGCGCTTGAGCTTGTCGAGGATGGTCCGGCGGTAGTTCTGGAAAAGCGGCCCATCCGGCCGCCAGTCGTGGTGCGGGCGCAGGTAGGGGGTGTGGACGAGGACGTAGAGCGCCTCGCCGCCCTCGGGCGCCACGGAGGGGTCGGTGGAGGACGGGGCCGCGAGGTAGGCGGTCGGGTCCGGGGCCGGCTCGCCCTTGCGGTAGATGTAGTCGAACTCCTCCTCCGGGTCCCGGGAGAAGACAAAGTCGTGGTGGTTGAGGTGCTCGTAGCGCTCCTTCAACCCGAGATAGAGGACCACGCCGGAGCAGGCCGGCTCGGGGTTCTTCTTCTCGTAGGACCGGCCGGCGTCGCCGCCGACCAGTTCCTTGTAGGTCCGCACGGAATCCATGTTGGAGATCACCGCGTCGTAGGCCGTGCTGCCCTCGGCGGTCCGCACGCCCCGCACCGCGCCGTTGGCCGTCTCGATCCCCGTCACCTCGACGCCGGGCTTCAGGGTCGCGCCCAGCTCCTCCGCGAGCTTGGCGAGGCCTTCGGCGACGGCCCGGGTGCCGCCCATCGGGTACCAGACCCCCTCGGCGGTCTGCATGTGCGCGATGGCGCAGAGCACTGCCGGGGCGCCGTAGGGCGATGAGCCGACATACTGCACGAAGTGGTCGAGCATCTGCGCCAGCCGCGCGTCCTTGACCTTGCCCCGGATGGTGGAGGCCACCGAAGCGTGCATCCGCAGGGAGAGAACGTCCCGCAGGGTGCCGGGATTCATGTTCTCCCGCAGATTGATCGTGTCGAACAGATCCTCGACCGGCTTCCAGAAGAAGAATTTTTCAGAGACGCCGTGCAGATGCTCGGAGATGGAGATGAATTTTTTGTAGCCCTCCCCGGTGCCGGGGGCGAAGCGGTTCATCTCGGTGGCCATGGTGGCCACGTCCTGCATCAGGTCGATGCGGGTGCCGTCGTCGAAGAAGCAGCGCCATTGCGGGTCGAGCCGGCGCAGGTCCATGTAGTCGTGCACCGAGCGACCCGCCTCGGAGAAGATTCGCTCCAGCACCCGGGGCACGGTGAGGATGGTCGGCCCCATGTCGAAGCGGAAGCCGCCCTCGTGCAGCACCGCGGCCTTGCCGCCGAGCCAGCCGTTCTTGTCGTAGACGGTGACACGGTGGCCCCGCGCGGCGGCGACGCAGGCGGCGGCCAGGCCCCCTAACCCTGAGCCGATCACGGCGACGCTGGAATCCTGGCTCATCGGAAGGGCACGCTCCGGTCGGGCGGGGCAACCGGCCCTGCCCTCAATGGGAAGCTAGACATGGGCGGACGCCGGTCAACGTGCCCTGCCGTCGCGGAAGGGGAAACCCCTGTCATATCGTCCGCCTCGCCACGCTGGCGACGGCGACCCCGATCCCGGCGAGCGCCAGGGCGCCGAGCACCCCGAGGGCGGGCAGGGCGGCGGCGAAGCCCTCGCCCAGGGCCGACTGGTAGGCCTCGATCGCCCAGGCGTTGGGGGTGAGCCATCCCGCCTGCTGCAGCCACGGCGGCATCAGGAACCGCGGCACCATCGAGCCGCCCACCGCCGACAGGAGCAGCACGCCGAAGGTCGCCGCCAGATGCGCCTGCTGGCGGGAGGCGGCGAGGGAGCAGGCGGCGAGCGCCAGCCCCGCGGCCATGGCCGAAACGAGGAGGCAGGCTGCGAGAAAGGCTGGCCAATGGGGGCCGATCTCGACGCCGTAGATCAGGGCGGCGGCGAGGAAGATCAGGCCCGCCTGAACGACGCCCTGGAGGGTCAGGAAGCCGAATTTGCCGATCACCACCACCGGCAGCCCGCCCGGCCCCGCCATCAGCCGGTCGCTGAGGCCCGATTCCCGCTCCTCCACCAGGGACAATGCCCCCTGCATCGCCGCGAAGAGCAGGAACACGGCGGTGATGGCGCCGGCATAGTAGCTCACCCGCGCGTTGGCGGTGCCGGCGGCGGTGCTCGTCCGCTCCACGAGGGAGGCGAAGGAAAAGGGCTCCTTCCGGGCCCGCTGCTCGGCGAAGGCGTCGTCGAGGAACTTCCGCTCGTCGGGGCCGATCTTGCCGCTGCGCTCCACGTCGGCGATCACCCGGGAGAGCACCACGTCGGGCAGGGCCTCGTTCAGCACCCGCTGGAGCTGCCCGAGGGCAATGGGGGTGGCCAGGGCCTTGGCCGGGTTCTCCACCAGCACGATGGGCTGGTCGGCCTTGGCCGGGGCGTCGTCGGTGCCCCGGGCGATCAGGTCGCCCCGGAGCGCCAGCGCCACGTCCACCTCCCCGGCCCGCACCGCCCGGGCCACGTCGGCGAGGGTCTTGGCATCGAGCCGGCTGACGCGCAGGGATGGGTCTGCCACGAGGGCCGCCGTCAGCCGCTGGGTGCCCGGCGTGCCCACAAGGTCGGCGAGGCCGAGATGGATGCGGATCCGGTCGCCGATCGCCCCGGAGAAGATCGCGGCGAAGATCGAGAAGATCACGGTCGGCAGCACGAAGGCCATCACCAGGGCCGCCCGGTCGCGGAACAGCGACAGCAGCATCACCCGGAACGCGGCGCCGATCATCGCTGCCCACCCACCGTGAGGGGGCGGGGGGCCGCGTCCGCCTCTCCCAAGTCTTCTCCGACGTCCCGGGGGCGCAGGGCCTCGACGTAGAGGGTCTCGAGGCGCGGCGAGCGGACCCGCACCTCGCTTACCGGCACACCCTGGGCGCGGAGCGTCCCCAGCAGGGCCGCACCGTCGAGCCCGGCCCGCTCGCTCGTCCGCCAGCGCAGGCCGGAGGCCCCGGCGGGGACGAAACCCGCCCGGCGCAGCACCGCCTCGGCCGGCACATCGGGGGAGGCGTCGAGGATCAGTTCCCGCTCAGGCGGCCCGGTGCGCAGGCGGGCGAGGAGGTCGGCGAGCCGCCCCTCCCGCACGATCCGCCCCTGAGCGAGGAAGGCGACCCGGTCCGCCAGCCGCTCGGCCTCGGGGAAGTCGTGGGTGGCGATGAGGATCGCCGTGCCCTGCTCCCGCAAGCGGTGCAGCACGGTGTGGATCGCGGCCCGGGCGGCGAGGTCGACGCCGTTGGTGGGCTCGTCGAGGAGCACGAGACCCGGCCGGCCGATCAGACCGGCGGCGATGTTGACCCGGCGCTGGTAGCCCCCCGACAGGGTCGAGACGACCCGCCCGGCGAGGGGGGCGATGTCCCCGAGCGCCAGAGCCCGCTCCACGGCCTCCCGGCGCTCCCGGCGCGGAAGGCCGGAAAGCTGCGCGAAGACGGACAGGTTCTCGGCCACGGTCAGGCGGGGATAGAGGGCGATCTCCTGCGGCACCCAGCCCACAGCTCGCCGGGCCTCCCCCGACCGGTGGGGGTCGGCGCCGCCGACGCGCACCGTCCCGGCCTCCGGGGCCAGCCGCCCGGCGACGAGGCGCATCAACGAGGTCTTGCCCGCCCCGTTCGGTCCGAGGAGCGCCAGGGTCTCGCCCGGGGCGAGGGCGAGGTCGATCCCATCGAGAACCCGCCGCCCGCGTAAGGTGAGGGTGACGCCCGCGAGGACCGCGATTGGCGCCATCGCCTTCAGCGCCTCGGCAGGGCGCGGGCAAGGCGCACGCGGACCAGGGCTCCCGGCTCGCTCAAGGAGAAGGCGGCGCTGCGGAAGTCCGGCCGGGCCCGCCGCCCGACGTCGCCGGAGAAGCCGTAGGGCTCCAGGGGCAGGCCCAGGGGCGTGCGGTCGAGCTGCCGGTTGCCGTTCGTGTCCTGGAAGGCGGCCACCGCGTAGACGCCCGGCGCCACGTCCCGGAAGCTGACCCTTGCCTCGCCCCCGCGGGCCTGGACGCTGTCGCCCTCCCCGCAGGCACTGCCGTTCAGCCCACCCTGGCACAGGGCGACGAAGACCGGGCCGGCCCCCGCTTCCGCCCCATCCACCTCGACCTCCACGGTCGCGGCCGAAGCCGCGGCCGGAAGGGCGGCCAGCAGCGCGGCCGCGACGAGGCGCCCCCGGGCCCTCAAGAGGCCTCGCCGGGTGCGGCGAACGGCGCCGTCTCGGGCAGCCCGGCATTCTCGGCCGCCCGGGCGCCGGCCAGTTCCTCGATCAGCAGGCGTGCGGAGATGCGGGCGCCCTCGTAGATCACCGGCAGGCCCGAACCCGGATGGGTGCCGCCGCCCACGAGGTAGAGCCCCGGCCCGAACCGGTTGTGCGGCCGGAACCACAGCATCTGCATCAGGTCGTGGGCGAGGTTGAAGGTCGCCCCTTCGTGGACGGCGAAATCGCCCTCCCACTGGGTCGGATCGATGATCCGCTCGTAGCGGATGCGGTTCTCGATATCGGTGAGTCCGAGGACTTTCAGGCGCTCCAGGACGAGGGCCCGGTAGGAGGCGCGGATCGCCGGCCAGTCGATCCCGGACTTCAGGTTCGGCACCGGAACCAGAACGTAGAGGGCGGTCTGGCCGGGGGGCGCCATGCCCCCGTCCGTGTAGCCGGCATGCTGGACGTAGAGGGACGGCTGCATCGGCAGCGTCCCCTCTGTGATCTCGCGGATGTTCTGCTCGTACTTCTCAGCCAGCAGGATGGTGTGGTGGCTGAGCCCGGGGGGCATTTGGCCCTCAATCCCCAGGTAGAGCATGAAGGTCGAGCAAGAGAGCCGGGCATCCGCGATCTTGGCGTCCCGCCAGCGGGGGCGGCGCTCCTCCGGCACCAGGGCCTTGGCGACTTTGGCGAAATCGCCGTTGATGACGACCGCGTCCGCCCGGAACGTCTCGCCGTCGACCACGACGCCGTTCGCCCGCTTGCCCTCGAACGTGACGCGCTCGACATCGGCGTTGAGGCGGACATCCACGCCCATCCGCCGGGCGAGGCCCGCCATCGCCTCCGAGACCGCGCCGCAGCCGCCGACCGGATGGTAGACTCCGTGCTCGTATTCCAGGAACGAGAGGATCGTGAACAGGCTCGGGCAGCGGAACGGGCTCATCCCGAGGTATTTGGTCTGGAACGAGAACGCGAGCCGCACCCTCGGGTCGGCGAAGTGGCGCTTCAGGTCCCGGTCAACGCTGCGGCCGGGGTGCAGGTAGGGCAGGGCGGCCAGCATCGCCGGGCTCGCCATGCTGAGGAAGCGGTGGAACGGCTGCTCCAGCACCGGCTTGAAGAATTCGAGCTTCTTCCGATTTTCGGTGAAGAATTTCTTGACGTTCTTGGCATCGTCGGGGGCGAGCCTTGCGATCTCCGCCTCCAGCCGGTCGAGGTCGCCGGTGGCGCGGATCTCGCCGGAGATGCCCCCCTCGCCCTCGAACACGAGGTGGTATTGCGGATCGAGCCGCTCGAGCTTCACGTGGTCTTCGAGCCGCTCGCCGCAACTGGAGAAGATGTCGGCCAGGATCTGCGGATAGAGGAAGAAGGTCGGGCCGATATCGAACTTGTACCCGCCCGGCGCCTCAACGGTCTTGGTCCGGCCGCCGACCTGCCCGTCCTTCTCGAACAGGGTGACGTGGATTCCCGCCCGCGCAAGGAGCAGGGCGGTGGCCAGGCCGCCGGGCCCGGCGCCGACCACGGCGACGCGACGCCCGGAGAGCGCCCTCAACCCATCCCGCGCCTGAAGCAACGTCCGAAACTCCTCAACAGCCCCCGATACCGTCAGGCCAAGCTAGACTTGCATGCCTTGCCGGCAATTGCAGCCCATTGTCGCGCGGGGAACTGCGGACGTTTTTCCGGATCCCCCTTCACCCCACCGGGGCCGAAGGGGCTGCCGGGGGCTCAGTCCCCAGGCGTCTTTGCGCCCGTGCCACCGCGTGCAGGGCGATCCCCGCCGCCGTGGCGACGTTGAGCGAATCGAAATCACCCGCCATCGGGATGCGTAAGGCGCGCGCCCGTGCCAGCAGACCGCGGGAGAGGCCGGGCCCTTCCGTGCCGAGAATCAGGAGCACCCGGCCGGGCAGGGGCGCCTCCCCGAGGAGTTCGCCCGCACCGGGGCTGAGCGCCAGGGCCTCCAGGCCGAGCCGCTCGGCCAGGTCCAGCCAGTCGGTGCCTTCGGCGAGGCGGGCGAAGGGGGTGACGAGCGCCGCTCCGGCCGACACACGGATCGCCTTACGGTAGAGCGGGTCGCAGCTCCCGGCGTCGAGGAGCACCGCATCCGCCCCGAAGGCCGCGGCGTTGCGGAAGGCGGCGCCGACATTGTCGTGGTTGGTGAGCCCCGAGAGGGCGAGCACCAGCGCCGGGGCGGGGGCGGGGGGCACGATCGCCTCCGGCGCCGGCTCCTCCCCGCGCAGGCCGATGGCCAGGACCCCCCGGTGGATCGGGAAGCCGGTCACGGCGCTCATCACCGGCTTCCCGGCGAGGTAGACCGGGGCCGGGGCGTTGCGGGCCGCCTCGGCCAGCCCCGCGAAGCGCTCCGGCGCGAGCAGGAGCGATTCGGGCCGGAAGCGCGACCGCGGCCCCAGCAGCAGCCTTAGGGTCACCTCGCCCTCGACCACGAACCGCCCGGCGCGGCCGACGAGGTCGCGCTCGCGCATCCGGGCGTAGGGGTCGAGGCGGGGATCGGCGGGGTCGCCGATGGTCTCAGGCGTCACTGGGGGCGATGCGGCTCCGCTCCATCCGGGCGGCGAGGGGGTCGGCCTCGGCGCGGTTGGGGACCTTCACCCAGGCCTCGCCGTCCAGCACCGCCTCGCCAGCGACGGCGCAGAGGCAGGCGAGACGGGCCCGGCGACGCTCGGGGATCAGCTCGGCCACGGTCACGGTGACATCCACCGTATCGCCGATGCGCACGGGGGCGCGGAAGTTCAGGGTCTGCGAGATGTAGACCGCGCCCGGTCCCGGCAGGCGGGTGCCGAGTACGGCCGAGATCAGGCCCGCCGTGTACAGGCCGTGGGCGATGCGCGTGCCGAACGGCGTCCGCGCGGCGAAGTGCTCGGAGAGGTGGATCGGGTTGCGGTCGCCGGTGATCTCGGCAAAGCCGACCACGTCCGACGAGGCGATGGTCTTCGACAGGGTCTCCGACAGACCCACTTCCAGGTCCTCGAAGTACAGGACTCGCAGTTCCGGCAGCATGGCTCGACGGGACCTCCGGTTGCGGCCGCGCGTGCATGTCGGCCTTGTCATCCACGGGGGTCGCACAGCCGGCCCGCGGAATCCACCCGGACCAAGGCGCAACTTTCTTGAGCGCCGGTGAGACTTTTCTGACCGGCCGGCGCTCGACACCGCTCGCTCCCCGGGACAAGAGGCGGGCGCGAACCCCGTCGCCCGGATTCCGGATGAGCCCCGATCCCGCCGCCCCCGCCCTGCGCCCGGTCGTCGCCCGCGTGGCGGCGCTGAACTTCGGCTGCTTCTTCATCGAGATCGCCGTGGCCGTGACGATCGGCTCCGTGGCCCTCGTCATGGACAGCCTGGACTTCCTGGAAGACGCGGCGATCAACCTGCTCATCGTCGCCGGCCTCGGCTGGAGCGCCCGCAACCGGGCCCGGCTCGGCACCGGGATGGCGTTTCTCCTGGTCCTCCCGGCTTTGGCCGGGGCCGTGGCCGCCTACGAGAAGGTTTCGGATTTCACGCCGCCTGCGGTTCTGCCCCTGGTTCTCACCGGGCTCGGGGCCTTCGCCGTCAACCTCGCCTGCGCGCTGATGCTCGCCCGGCACCGGACCGGCTCGGGCAGCCTGACCCGGGCGGCCTATCTCTCGGCGCGCAACGACACGGTCGCCAACCTCGCGGTGGTGGCCGCGGGGCTGACGACGCTGGCCGTGCCCTCGCCCTGGCCCGACCTCGCCGCTGCCGGGCTGATCGCGGTCATCAACGCCGATTCGGCCATCGACATCCTCCGGGCGGCTGCGGCCGAGCGGCGGGCGGCCGGTTGAGAGGACGCATGCGCATCTTTCCCCTCTCCGACCTGCACCTCGAACGCCGCCGCCTCGACCTGATCGAACCGCCGTCGGGCGACTTCGACGTGCTCGCCTGCGCCGGCGACCTCTACGAGGGCCATCCGGAGCGCGGGCTGGCGGCCCTGCTTCACCTCGCCCAGGGACGGCCGGTGGTGCTGGTGCCGGGCAACCACGAGCACTACGCCCCGACCGGCGACCCCCGCAACGCGCCGCAGCTCCTGGCGGCCCTCGTCGCGGAGGTGGATCGCCTGAACGGGCTCGGCGCCGGGATTCGCCTGCTCCAGGGGGGAGGGGCGACCGTGATCGACGGCGTGCGCTTCGTCGGCACCACCCTGTGGAGCGACTGGACCCTCGCCGGCCGCTGGCTCCGGGACGATACGCCCGACCGGCCGTCGGACCCCATCGCCTACGCCGCTGCGCGGATGACCGATCCGGTGACCGGCTCGCGGGAATATCGCGGGTCCATCCGCAAGGAGGACGGGACCCACTGGCAGCCCGCCGACGCCATGGCCGCCCACCTCGCCGAGCGGGACACGCTCTGCGCCGCCCTCGCCATCCCCCATGCCGGGCCGACGGTGGCCATCACCCACCACCCGGCGAGCCCCCTCGCCGCCGACCGGTACCGCGAGGCGCCCGGCGTGCCCTGGTGGGTGCCGGCCTTCTACGCGACCACCGTGCTTGATGAATTAGCCGACGAAGGACGACCGGATCTCTGGCTTTCGGGCCATTTCCATGCCGGCCACGACATCACGGTCGGCCGCTGCCGCTGGATCGCGAACCCCATTGAGGGGGCAACCTACCGGCCGGACCTTGTCGTGGAGGTGTAGGCTGCGGACACCTCGTCGTCTTTGCGAGCGCAGCAAAGCAACCCAGGGCTACGGGACGTTTCCGACCGTGGCGGATCCCTGGATTGCTTCACTCCGTTCGCAATGACGGGCTTGGTTCGCAAGAACGTGGTCGGCAGCCGGCCCCCTCTCCCCCGCAAGACGGGGAGAGGGGAATGCTCCCCGGCCTACCGATGCACCAGCACGTTGCGGAACTGCCAGGGGTCGCTGGTGTCGATATCCTCCGGGAACAGGCCCGGGCGGTCGGTCAGCGGGGTCCAGTCGGTGTAGACCCCGACCACCGGGCCGAGATACGGCGTCTGCACCTCGAGGCAGCGGCGGAAGTCGATCTCGTCGGCCTCGACGATGCCGGCCTCCGGGTTCTCGATCGCCCAGACCATGCCGGCGAGCACGGCCGAGGTCACCTGAAGGCCGGTGGCGTTCTGGTAGGGGGCGATCCGGCGGGTCTCTTCGATGGAGAGCTGCGAGCCGTACCAGTAGGCGTTCTTGGCGTGGCCGTAGACCAGCACGCCGAGTTCATCGATGCCATCGACGATCTCGGTCTCGTCGAGGATGTGGTGCTTGTCCTGCACCTTGCCGGCATTGCCCCACATCTCATGCAGCGACAGCACCGCGTCGTCGGCCGGGTGGTAGGCGTAGTGGCAGGTCGGGCGGAACACGGCCTTCTCGCCCTCGCGGACAGTGTAGTAGTCGGCGATGGAGATCGCCTCGTTGTGGGTCACGAGGAAGCCGAACTGTGCGCCCGCCGTCGGCACCCAGGTGCGCACGCGGGTGTCGGCGCCGGGCTGGAGCAGGTAGATCGCGCAGGCCGAGCCCTTCTCCTGTCCGCGGGCGTTCTCCGGCATCCAGGTCTCGTTCGTGCCCCAGCCCAGCTCGGCCGGCTGGTTGCCCTCGGAGACGAAGCCCTCGACGGACCACGTGTTGACGAACACGCCCCGCGGCTTCGGGTTCTTGGCCCGCTGGGTGTCGCGTTCGGCGATGTGCACACCCTTCACCCCGAGCTTGTGCATCAGGGCCGCCCACTCGTCCCGGCTCTTCGGCTCGGGATCGGTGACGCCGGTATCCTTGGCGATGTTCAGGAGCGCCTGCTTCACGAACCACGAGACCATGCCCGGGTTGGCGCCGCAGCAGGACACGGCGGTCGGGCCGCCCGGGTTCTGCCGGCGGGCGGCGAGGATGTCCTCGCGGAGCGCGTAGTTAGTGCGGTCGCCCTGGCTGCGGTTCTTGTCGAAGTAGAAGCCCGGCCACGGCTCGGCGACGGTGTCGATGTAGAGGGCGCCGAGTTCCCGGCACAGCTCCAGGATCGCCCGCGAGGAAGTGTCGACCGACAGGTTCACGCAGAAACCCTGGCCGCCGCCCTCGGTAAGCAGCGGGGTGAGGACCTCCCGGTAGTTCTCGGGCGTCAGAGCCACGGTTTCGAAGCGCAGGCCGTGCTTCTCGGCCAGCGCCTTGTGGGTGTCGACCGGGTCGATCACCGTGAAGCGGGCCTTGTCGTACTCGAAGTGCCGCTCGATCAGCGGGAGCGTCCCGCGCCCGATCGACCCGAAGCCGATCATCACGATGGGGCCGCTGATGCGGCCGTGGATCGGCCAGCGCGTGGGCGCGTCTGTCATGCTGCAATCCTCGTCTGGTGGGCGGCGCGGGCGCCGCGACGCTCCATGGGCCGGCGGTAGGCCGCACAGGTGACATTTCGGCGACAAATGGGGCCCGCAGGCGCCCGCGTCGCGACGGCTCGCTCCATGGCGCCTCGCCCGGGACGGGTCAACAGGCAGGGGCACAAAGAAGAGTCTTGCTCCCCGGTTAACGCCGACCCCCGCGAGCCATGCGATCAACGCATGTCATGGCGGCATTTCATCCTGTGGTGCGCAAATGCGGAAGGTTCATATTGCGCTGCAGCAAGACGGGCGGCGCCTTGCGAACCGTCCGCGCCCCTCAGCCATCGGAATCGTCATGCTCGCCTTCATCGCCGCCCGCGTTCCCGCCCCCGCCCAGGAGACCGCAGACCGGGACCCCGGCTTCCTCACCCTCACCTTCGCCCTGGCGCGGATCGTCCGCCGGGAGGCCGCCGTGGCCTTCGCCCGGCATTGCGCCCTGATGGAAGCGGCCGGCGGCCCCAACCCGATGTGAGGTCTGCCTTCCCCGGTCGCGTGCGGTTTTGCACCGTGCGCGATTGCGTCGGAACCGGTCAGGCGGTAGGCGGCAGCGCGTCCGACTGCGTATTCCCGGGGGAACCGAAACGATGCCGCTGATCCGCGTGCCCGCCCGCAGCGTGGCGCTGCTCCTGGCGGCCCTGCTCACGACTTCGGGGGTTTGGGCCCAGGACGCCGAACCCGCCGCCGAGGCTCCGCCCGCGGCCGGTGTCGCTGCACCGCAAAAGGCGAAGCCCCGGCCCAAGCCTGCGCCGAAGCCGGCGCCCAAGGCCGCCACACAGCCCGCCGCACAGCCACCGGCCCCCGCCCCTTCCGCATCCGCCTGGCCACCGGGCGCGACCAGCGTCAGCGAGAGCTACGGCGACTGGACGGTGTCCTGCGTCCGGCCCGAGGCCCAGACCAACTGCATCGTGGTCCAGTCGCAGGGTGATTCGAAGACCGGCCGGCGCAAGTTCGGCTTCGAGCTCAGCGCCCCCAAGGACGGCCGGGCCGAGGGGGTGATCCTCATGCCCTTCGGCATGGCGATCGATCCGGGCGTGAGCTTCAAGCTCGACGAGCAGGCGCTCGGAAAGGGCGCGCCCTACTCCACCTGCACCGGCGAGGGCTGCCTCGTCCCGATCAGTTTCCCGACGCTGGCGACCGATGGAATGCGGACCGCCAAGACCCTCACGATCACCGGGCAGAAGTCGGGCAACAACGAACCCGCGACGATCGTCGTCCCCCTCGTCGGTTTCCCCCAGGCTTTCGACCGGGCGGTCGCCCTGAGCGGCTGACGCGGAAGGGAACCGTCTTCGCAGCTTCACGGCGGCACGGTTAAGCCGCCATTAGCCGTGCTCGTGCAGGGTCTTCCCTCAGGGCGTCGTGGCGTATCGCCCGCGCCGGAATCGGATCTGCTCGGACGATGGGAGCTTTGCGCGGGCGAGAGCGGGGGGACGGCCGTCGGCGATTCCGTTCGCCGCTCCAGGCCATGCCTCTGGCCGCCCTGCTCCTGGCCGCCGGGATCGATCCGGCGCTCGCCGCCCGCCTGATCTCGGCGAAGGGCGCCGAGGCCGAAGGCTATGGCCGCCTGCTGCTGACTTTCGACAAGCCCGTCACCGTCAAGGCGACGGTGTCGGGCGGCGTCCTCATCCTAGGCTACGGCGAGCGCACCACGGCGGGGCCGGAACGGCTCGGCGAGGAGATGCCGGGCTATGTCGCCACCGTCCGACGCGACCCGGACGGGACCGGCCTGCGCCTCGCCCTCCAGCGCCCGGTGCGGGCCAACGTGCAATCCGCCGGAGAGCGGGTCTTCGTGGACCTCCTCCCCGAGAGCTGGAAGGGGTTGCCCCCGCCCCTGCCGCAGGAGGTCGTGGCCGATCTCGCCCGCCGGGCGCAGGCCGCCGAGGAGGCGCTCCGGACACGCAACCCCCTGCCGCCGCCCAAGGCGCTGCCCCTCGAACTCGCCCTCCTGCCGACCCTGACGCGCCTGTCCCTGCGGCTGCCCGACGAGGTGTCCGCCACCCTCACGAACGAGGGGCCGGCCACGCGTCTGCGGATCGCCGGCCGCTTCACCATCGATGCCGGGGGGGTGCGCGGACGGCCCCGGCCGGGCCTCACCTCCCTCGTCACCGATGCCGACGAGGGCTCGGCCACCCTGATCCTCACCCCCGCCGAGGGCTTCACCATCACCGGCGAGCGCGAGGAGGGGCTGTATTCCCTCGACGTCGTGCGCAAGGCCCCGCCCGCGCCTGCTCCCACGACGGCGGTCGAAGTGCCCGCCGGGGACGCGCCGAAGGGCGATGCGAAGGAGCCCCGGAAGGAGGCCGCCACCAAGGACCCCGCTGGCAAGGACCCCGCCGGCAAGGACACGGCCGCCCCGGATGCCGTCCGGGGCCAGGATCGGTCGCCGGCCAGAGCGCCCGCCCCCACGGCCGCGGACGCCGCGCCCACGCGTCCGCCGGGATCCGGGCTGGTCTTCCCGTTCGAACGGTTGCCGCCCGCGGCCCTGTTCGAGCGTGGGGGAATCGCCGTCCTCGCCTTCGAGACCGCCGACGCCGTCACCGTCCCGCCATCCGGCGCGTCGGGCCTGAGCCCCCTGGGGCAGCCCCGGCGCTTCGGCTCCCTCACGGTCCTCCGGTTCGCCGTCCCGGCGGGACGGCTGTTGGACCTCAATGCCGTCGCGGCGCCGGGCGGTCCCGCCTGGGAGCTTTCGGCGGGGGAGAGCCTCAGGCCCAGCACGACCCTGGAGCCGGCCCGCCGTCCGAACCCGTCCGGGCAGGTCGCGGTGGTCGTGGCGCTGCCCCGTCCCGGGGCCACGGGTTGGATTGATCTCGACGGCGAGCGGATCGCCGTGGTGCCGTCCGCCGCCCTTGAGCCGGCGGGCAATCCCAAGACCCGCCGCTTCGTCGATTTCGAGATCCTCCCCAGCCGGCACGGCCTCGCGATCCTGGCGGCGGCCGATGACCTCGCCGTCCGGCCCGATCTCGACGGCGTCTTCATCGCCCGGGAAGGGGGCCTTGCGGCCTCCAATGCGCCCAAGAAGCCGGAGGCCATCCTCGACATGCCCGGCGCCCTGGCCATCGACCGGGCGTCCTGGGAGAAGGCTCGCCTCGGCAACGTGCGCGAGACCCTGCGCGGCCTTCTCAACGCGGCGGCGATGGGCCCGGCGATCGAGCGGGGCCCCGCGCGGATCGCCCTGGCCCGCGCCTCCCTCGCGACCGGCTTCAACGTGGAGGGCCTGACGGCCCTGGAAGCCGCCGCCGCCGACGACCCGCTGACCGGCGACCTGCGCGACACCCAGGTCCTGCGCGGGATCCTGATGGAGCAGATCGGCCGCCATGCCGACGCCCTGAAGGCCCTCTCCGGCACGAACCTCGCTGCGGATCCGGAGGCCGCCCTCTGGCGTGCCGTGGCCTCGGCCGGCCTCGGCGATTGGACCGCCGCGGAACTGGGCTTCCAGAAGACCCTCTCCCTGACCGACCGCTATCCCGCCGACGTCGCCGAGATGCTCCGCGCGACGGCGGCGGAGGCCGCCATCGAGACCGGCGACGCCGAGACGGCGGCGGCCCGGGCGGCCGAAGGGCGCGACCTTCCTCCCCTGATCCGCGACCGGCTCGCCCTCGTCAGGGCCCGGGTGGCCGAGGCGACCGGCCAGAACACGGCCGCCCTCGAGGCCTATGCCAAGCTGGCGGACAACGCGGAACGGCCCGTGGCCGTCGCAGCGGCCCTGCGGGGGGCGCTGCTGGCCCGGGCAATGGGCAAGATCGACACCGCCGCCGCCATCGACCGGCTGGAGCGCCTCGCCCTGCTCTGGCACGGCGGCGCCCTCGACGGCGCCATCAATGCCGGCCTCGCCCGGCTCTATCTCGCCGACGGGCGCTGGCGGCAGGCCTTCACGGCGGTGCGCCGCGCCAACGTCCTCGCCCCGAACTCGTCCGTGTCGCGAGCCCTCACCACGGAGGCGCAGAACGCCTTCGAGGACCTCTATCTCGCGGGCAAGGGCGACAGCCTCCCGGGCGTCTCGGCCGTCGCGCTGTACTTCGACTTCAAGGAGCTGGCGCCCGTCGGCCGCCGGGGCGACGCGGTGGTGCGCCGTCTCGCGGACCGGCTGGTGGGGCTCGATCTGCTCGATTCGGCCGCCAACCTCCTGCAGTACCAAGTGGACAACCGCCTCACCGGTCCGGCCCGGGCCTTCGTGGCGGCGAGGCTGGCGACCGTGCTGCTGATGGACTCGAAGCCCATGCGGGCGCTCTCCGCCCTGGAGGCGACCGACCAGCCCGAACTGCCCGCCGAGTTGCGGCGGGCGCGCTCCCTGGTGCGCGCCAGGGCGCTCTCGGACCTGACGCGCACCGATCTCGCCCTGGAGGCGGTCCAGGACGAGAGCGGGCCAGACGTGGCGCGGCTGCGGGCGGACATCCTCTGGAGCGCGAGGCGGTGGCGGGAGGCCGGGGAGGCGCACGAGGCGCTGCTCGGCGACACGTGGCGGTCCAGCGCACCCCTCGACGAGGCGGCCCGGGGCGATGCCATCCGCGCCGCCATCGCCTACGACCTCGGGGGCGAGCGTCTGGGCCTGGAGCGGCTGAAGGCGAAGTTCTCAGGGCCGATGGCGCTGGGGCCCGATGCCCGGACATTCGCCCTGCTCACGAGCGACGGGGCGACCCGCGCGCCTGGCTTCCGCAGCATCGCCGCGCGGGCCACCAAGGCGGAAACCCTGTCGGCCTTCCTCACCGAGTATCGCAAGCGCTACCCCGAGGCCGCGGTCCCGGATCGGGGAGTCGCGTCCGACGGCAGCCAGAGCCGCGCCGACGCCCCCGCCGCCTCGCCGCCCGGCTAGAGGGTTTTCCGGGACACTTGGATCACGCCATCTCCACGGTGATTGCGAGCGAAGCGAAGCAACCCAGGGATCCGCTCCGTTCCGGGAGGTCCCGCTGGCCCTGGATTGCTTCGCGCCGCTCGCAAAGACGGTCTAAGACGCCTTTTGTGATCCTTCGATTACAGAAAGCGCCCTTGCGGGGGATCCAGATCAAACCGAAAACGCTCGACCCACCCCCTCCGGCCTGCCCTCACTGGGTGATGCGCGCCACCCGCAGGGCCTGGTCGAACATCGCGCTGAGGGCGTTGTTGATGTCGGTCGGGGAGTTGGCGGTGTAGAAGAAGCCGGTCGAGGCGCAGGATTGCAGGGGCGTCGCCAGGGTCGGGCTGAAGCCGTTGACCCTGTTGTTCTCCCAGGCGATGCCGCCGCTGTTGTTGACGAAGCTGATCTGGTTGTACGGGATGTACAGCACGGAGATCGTCGCGCCCGCCGCCTTCAGCGCCGAGCAGGTGCTCGGATCGATCTGCGAAGGCTGCGAACCGTCCCACCATGCATTGCCGTAACCGGAAAATTTCGACGGGTTGCCGGGGTAGGTGTACTTGCCGCTCACCGACGTGAAGAAGTGCTGGCCGTTCTGCATGCCGTCGGTGATCAGGAACACGTAAGGTTTCGGCTGCGACGCGCCGGAGCCGTCGCCGTAGACCGAAATCGTCGACTTCATCTGCGGCATCGAAACCTCGAAATGGGTGCCGCCGCTGCCCGTCCCGGTGCTCGGATCGTTGTTGGTGTAGAGCTGCGTCGAGCCCGTATCGAGCAGGTTCGTGAAGGCCATCGGCCAGGACTGGCTGCACTGCGCCGCGGTGCTCAGGGAGCTGATCGTCCCGGTCAGCGCGGCGAGCGTCGCGAGCTGGTTGATGAACGGGTAGATGCCCACCCTGTACTGGTTCGGCACCAGGGGTGCCGCGGCCCGCTGGAGCAGGTTGCACACCGCGGTGTTCACCGCGTCCGAACGGAGCTGGATCTTGCCCGCCGCCTGCGACCAACCGTTGTAGCCGGGGAAGTGGCAGGCGAACTGGCAGCCCTGCTTGTAGTCCGACCACATGTCGGTGTTCACGGCGGCGAGGGAGGACATGCCGGTTGAGGTGGCGGGCAGGCCCATGGAGCCCGACACGTCCACCATCAGGTAGAAATCGAGGTAGCTCGGCAGGTCCGCCGAAGCGGTGACGGTGTTGGTCAGGGTCGTCGTCGGAGAGCGGAAGATCTTGCCGAAGCTGTTCTGGACCGTCGCGGTGTAGGTGACGGTCGAGGTCAGGGTCTGCCCGCTCCGGGTCACCTGCGGCGTCTGGAGGGTCACGGTGGTGGACGCCACCCGGCCGGCGTTAACGTTGAAGGCGTTGATGCCCTGGTTCACCCCGGCGGTGATGCCGTTCTGCGTGACGTTCGCTTGGTTCGGGTTGGCGCCGATATAGGCCTTGGCGGTCACAACGGCGGCCAGGGCGGCTGCGTCGGCGGCGGCGTTCAGCTTCGACTTGGCGGTGATCGCCGTGCCGTAATCCACCCCGAGTCCGACGAGCCCCACGAGGGGGATCGCGGAGAGCGCGAAGATGATGCTGATGTTACCGCCGCGGGCGGCGGCGAGGGCCGCCCCCCGCCGGGCGAGGCGGCCTGCGTTGGTCAGTAGCCGGGACATTTGGTGGCGATGCCGTCGCTGTTGGTGGTGTCGTAGTTGATGAGGGTGGCGTAGCGCGGCTGCACGTAGGCGGACCGGGCGATCTTGACCGCGGGGACGAAACTCGCGCCGAAGGTCGGGGTGAAGTTAAACACGACGTCGATCACGATCAGCGAGGCCGGGCCGAAGACCGAGCGGGGCAGCGTGAGGCGGGAGGGCGCCGCCGTGTTGTCGGCGGGGATCTGGGCCGGGGTGCAGGGCCGGTAGTTCGTGCCGTAGGGCTGGCTCGTGCCGGTGCTCGTCCAGACGACGTTGGCGGTGTAGCAGGCGCTCAGGTCGGTGGGGTCGTTGCAGGTGCTGTTGGTCTGCGTGAAGGCGATGCTCGCGTAGTTGATCGAGATGTCCTGCCACCACGCAACGTTCTGGCGCTTGGCGTCGCCCATCAGGAAGGGGAAGATCACCAAGGTCGCGTCGAAGCTGAAGTGGAGGTCGGTCGCGTTGACGGTGGCGGTCGAGGAGTTGGTCGGCGGCTTGACCTGCGAGATCATCTGGCTGATCGAGCGCGCGACCTGCCCGACCTTCCGGCTGGCATTGATGTAGAGGACGACTTGGCTCCCCGCGAGCAGGAGCAGCAGCAGGATCGGCAGGATCACGGCGAACTCGATCGCCGCCACGGCCCTCTCGTCCCGGAGGAAGCGGCGCGTCGGGCGGCCGGGCTCCGCGCCCATGCGGGAGGCCGGCGCCATCAGTAGTTCTCGTTCCGGAAGGCCGCGGTCCCGATGGCGAGGTAGGCGGCCTTGCCGTTGAAGGTGGCGCCGCCGCTCAGCATCGCGGCGAAGCCGGATGGCAGGAAGGTGACCGGGTAGATCACCTGGAGGTACTGGTAGGCGCCCTGGGTCCCAAGGGTGAACTGCCCCGAGCCCGGCGAGAGGGGCGGGATCGTCAGCCCGCTGATGTCGGACTTGACGTAGCCGTAGTAGCCGCCCGGCTGGCTCGCCGGCGTGACGACGTAGAGGTTGATCACGAGATTGCTGCACAGCAGGCCCGGGGGCAGCCGGTTGCACACGCCCTGCGTAAAACTGCCCAGCGTGACGGAATTGGCCTGGGCGTTCCCGGTCATGATGTCCCGGGTCGCGGCATTCGCTGCGTAGTCAACGGCCTCGGTGATGTAGAGAATCGCTCCCGCCAGCATGACGAACAGCGTCGTCAGGATGAAGAGCGTACCCACGAGCGCGAACTCTACTGCTGCCGCGCCCCGCCGATCGCCTAGGAGGTTCCTTAGCCTTGCCATGCGCCATCCATGACAGGTGCAGGTTTAAACTCCCTATAATCGATTCATTTTCAGGCGCCTACATTTGCCCGGCAGGGTGAATGCCCCCTTGTATCGAACGATTGTAGCGGCGGCGTCGGGCCGGATTCAGCTGCCGTAGCTCTGGACCAGGGATCCGGCCACCAGCCCCCAGCCGTCCACCAGGACGAAGAAGATCAGCTTGAAGGGCAGGGCCACGGTGGCCGGGGGGACCATCATCATGCCCACCGCCATGAGGACCGAGGCCACGACGAGGTCGATGATCAGGAAGGGGATGAACAGCAGGAACCCGATTTCGAAGGCGCGCCGCAGCTCGGAAATCATGAAGGCGGGGGTGACGATCTCCAGGCCGACATCCTCGGGGCCCTTGGGCACGGGGACCTTGGCGAGGTCGAGGAACAGCTTGAGGTCCTTCTCCCGCACGTTCTTGAGCATGAACGCCTTGAACGGGGCCGAGGCCCGGTCGAAGGCCTGCGCCTGGGTGATGCGCCCGGCGACCAGGGGCTCGATGCCGGCGGTGTAGGCCGCGCGGCCCGTGGGTGCCATGACGAAGGCGGTGAGGAACAGGGCGAGGCTGATGATCACCGCCGTCGGCGGGGCGGTCTGCGTGCCCAGCGCCGAGCGCAGGATCGAGAGCACCACCACGATACGGGTGAAGGCGGTGGCCATCACCAGCACCGAGGGCGCCACCGCCAACACGGTGATAAGCGCGACGAGCTGCAGGGCGCGCTCGGTCGTCCCCCCCGCCCCGAGATCGACGGTGAGGCTCTGGGCGAAGGCCGGGCCCGCCAGGAGAACGGGGAGGAGGCCGGCGAGGGCGGCGATCCGGCGGGGCAGGGATGGCCTGGACATGGGAGGACGAACGATCATCGGGGCGTCGCGGCCGGGCCGATTCCGGTCCGCCGCGCCTCAAGGTTCTGCCAGACCAGCAGGGCCGGGAGGCCCAGCACCACGTCCGGCACGCGCTTGGCCAGAGAGAGGGCGAGCGCCGTGCCGCCATCGATCCCGAACAGGCCGCAGACGAGGACGAAGCCCCCTTCCTGGACGCCGAGCCCGCTCGGGACCAGGAAGGCCGCGGCCTTGATCGCCTGCCCGAGGGATTCGATCACCACCACCTCCGTCAGGTCCACCGGGTGGCCGCCGATGCAGGCGAGGACGATGGCGACCTCGGCCACGCCGAACATCCAGGCCAGGGCATGCAGCCCGCACGATTGCGCGAGGCGGCCGCGCCGGCCCCGGCCCCAGACCGCATCCAGGGCGCCCTGAACCTGCGAACGGGGCTCCGGCCGGGCCTCGGCCTCACGCACGAAGCGCCGGCCGAGGGCGGCGACCTTCTCCTCCAGCACCCGCATCAGCCCCGTGCGCAGCAGGACGAAGAACCCGGCCAGCAGCAGGGCGGCCACCCCCAGGGTCCGGCCGGTCCAGTGCGCGAGTTCCGCCGCCGCCGCGCCCTCGACCTGGCCCACCAGGGCGGCGCCGAGACCGGCGAACAGGGCCAGCGTCCCCACCTGGAACAGCATGTCGGCGAGCACCGAGGCCGCCGCCAGGGCACCCGGCACCCCCCAGAAGGTGAGGAGCCGCGCCCCAAGCACGTCGCCCCCCACCGAGGCCACGGGCAGGAGGACGTTGATGCCCTCGCGCACGAAGCGCAGGACGAGGCAGGAGGAGGCCGGGGCGGGGCTCAACCCGTCGAGCAGCCGGGCCCAGGCGAGGCCGCAGACGAGGATCGCCGCGATCCGTGCCAGCACCACCCCGGCGAGCCCGAGGAAACCGATCTTGCCGAAGGCGACCGCCACGGCGGCGAGGTCGTTGGTCGCCACGAGCCACGCGGCGAGGCCAAGGCCCACCAGCGTGCCGGCCAGCGGGAGCCGGCGCAGGACCGCGTGCCCGATGCGGGCCCGGCGCGACCGGTGCGTTGCGAAATCCAAGGGCCGGGCGTCCTGGGTCGTGGCGTCAGGGGGAGCGGGACGAGTCGTCTCTCGTCCCTTCAGTATCCGCCCCTCCGCCTAGGCGGGCAATGGGGCCGAATTCGGGGAGCAGGGCCGCCCGGGCCCCCTCGCGGCCGGCCCCGGGATCGAGGAGCACAACCCGCCCTGCGGCGAGGCTCGTGCCCGTGGCCACGGCCACCGCCCGCTTCGGACAGGGGCCGAGACAGCCGGACTCGATCACACAGAGCTTGCGCCGCTTGCCCCCGCCCGTGTCCCGGGCGGGCCGAAGATCCTCGTAAGCCTCCTTCAGGAGCTTGCGGACGGCCTTCGCAGGCAGGCCCTGCCGCTTCGCGCATTTGGCGCAGACCACGGCCAGGCCGCCGAACTTGGCCTTCGCCAGCCGGACGGGGCGGACCGCCGGAGTTGCTGCCGGCGTCGGGATTGCCGGTCTCGGATCTGTGGTCATCGCCGGGCGACCCTGGTGGGAAGGGGGCCCGCCCCACGCCGCGGGGGAGGGCGGTGACGCGCGGGGGCCGATGCGGGGGCTGTAGGCGTCCCGGCGCTGCGGCGCAACGCCCGGCCACGGCGGCGCAACGTCCGGGGGAGGTGCCTTAAAAAGGGCCGAAAAGAACGGGATCCCCCTTCAGGACACGGGCCGCCCTCGGCCGGCTCCTCCCCACGGAGCCGACGCAGATCAGGAACAGCGAGCGGATGAGCTTGGACGACGTCAAGGAGGCATCGAAGGAGGATCTGCGCGAGGGTGAAATCGTCGCCTTCGCCCCGCCCGCGATGACCGACCTGCTCCGCGAGGCGGAGACGATCCGGCCCATTCCCCCGAAGCGTGGGGCGCTGGCCCTGCTCCGGTCCGCGGGCACGCAGATCGACTGGCGGCGCCTGCCGGGCCTTCGTCCCGCCCGGGAGGAGGAAGAGGCCAGCTATGCCGGCATGCTGATGCGCCGGATCGGCCTGTTCGTACTCCTGCCGACGGCGGTGGTGGCCGTCTACCTCTTCGTCTTCGCGTCGAACCAGTACGTGGCCTCGGCGCAATTCGCCGTGCGCGGCAACGTCGAGCCGATGGAGCATGCGAGCCTCGGCCAGTTCACGGCGCTGATCCAGAAGCACAACAGCCAGGATGGCTACATCGTCCGCGACTACATCGAGAGTCAGGCGATGGTCGAGGAGCTGGAGAAGAACATCCACATTTCACGGATGTTCTCCCGGCCGGAAGCGGATTTCTACGCCCGCTTCAACCCGAAAGAGCCGATCGAGGAACTCACCAAGTATTGGCGCAAGATGGTCAGCGCCGACATCGACGCGATCTCGGGCGTGATCCGCCTCAACGTGCGCGCCTTCACGCGGGCGGATGCCCTCACCATCGCCAGCGAGGTGGTGACGCGCTCCGAGTTGCTCATCAACGACATCTCGAAGCGCGCCCAGGCCGACATGGTCGCCCAGGCGAAGGCGGATGCCGCGACCGCCGAGGAGCGCCTGCGCAAGGCGCACCTCGCCCTCCAGACCTTCCGCAACAAGTGGGGCCTGATCGACCCGACCAAGACCGCCGAAGGCACGCTGTTGACGTTGACGCTCCTGCGCAAGGAGAAGATCAAGATCGAAGGCGACCTGCAGGTCCTGCGCAGCTCGAACCTGGACGAGCGGTCCCGCTCGATCCAGACCCTGGCGGCCCAGGTCGCCGCCCTGGACCAGCAGATGAAGGGCCTGCAGGACGAGATGACCAGCAGCGGCCCCGGCGCCGAGGGCCAGACGAACCTGACCGAGGCGTTGCTCGCCTATGAAGGTCTCATGGTCGAGCGCACCATCGCCGAAAAGCTGGAGGAATCCGCCCACCTTCTCTACGACCGGGCCCGGATCTCGGCGGCGAAGCAGCAGATCTTCCTGGCGACCTTCGAGCGCCCCGTGCTGCCCATGGAATCCCTCTACCCCGAGCGGTGGCGCACCACCTTCGTGTCGCTGTTCTGCTTCATCGTCGCCTGGAGCTCGTTCACCCTGGTCAAGGCGGGCATCCGGGACCAGCGGGGCTAACGGGCGGATACCGTTTTCTTCCGGGCTGATTTAGAGGAGGGAAGCCCATGATCGCTTCCCCCGCCGCCCCGCCCATGACGGATTTCTCCGCGCTCATCGCGAAGGCGATCAATCCGTCCATGACCCGGGACGAGCGCGAGGGCGTCTACGCGGTGGTCCGCGAGGCGGTCCTGCGGTTGCAGGAGCGCGATGGGCTCGATCCCGCCGACCCCCGCGCCGCCTTCCGGCGCCATATCGTCGAGGAGACGATCCGCGACATCGAGAGCGACGTCGCGCGCTTCGAATCCCTGCGCAAGCTCGATGAGGCCTTCGCCGCGCAGTCCAAGGAGCACAAGGCGCAGTTCTCCGGGCGGTAGGGAGGCTTTCCCGCCTGCTCCCTCCGTCGTCATGGCGAACGGAGTGAAGCAATCCAAGGATGCGCCCCCTTCGGCGGCGTCCCGCCGCCCTGGATTGCTTCGCTCCGCTCGCAATGACGGAGCGGATGTGAAGCCCGGGGGCGGTCGGCCCTACCCGATCGCCGCGCCCGCCCGCGCACTGCCCGGCTCGGCCACTTCCAGGCCCGAAGCGACGTACTCGTTGAGCTTGTTGCGCAGGGTGCGGATGGAGATCCCGAGGATCTTGGCCGCATGGGTGCGGTTGCCCAGGCAATGATCGAGGGTGTCGAGGATCAGGTCGCACTCGACCTCCGCCACCGTGCGGCCGACGAGGCCCCGCGTCACCGCCTCTGCAGCCTGCGCCGCCCGGGCCGCCGGCCCTTCCGGCACCAGGGTCTCGCCGTCCGGGGTGAGGATCGCGTCGGGGCCGATCTCGGAGCCGGAGGCGAGGAGCACCGCCCGGTGGAGGGTGTTCTCCAGCTCGCGCACGTTGCCGCGCCAGGGGTTCTTCAGCATCAGCCCCTGTGCCTCCGCCGAGAGAGGCCGCAAGGGCAGGCCGTTGGACTCGGCATAGCGCCGGGCGAAATGGCCGGCGAGTTCGAGGATGTCGGCGGGCCGCTCGCGGAGTGGCGGCAGGCGCAGGGAGACCACGTTGAGCCGGTAGAGGAGATCCTCCCGGAACGTTCCCTTGCGGACCTCCTCGGCGAGGTTGCGATTGGAGGTGGCGAGCACGCGGATATCCACCTTGACCGGCGCGGTGCCGCCGACCCGGTCGATCACCCGTTCCTGCAGGGCGCGCAGGAGCTTGGCCTGCAGGCGCACGTCCATCTCGGAGATCTCGTCGAGGAGCAGCGTGCCGCCGTTGGCCTCCTCGAACCGGCCGATCCGCCGGGCGATGGCGCCGGTGAAGGCGCCCTTCTCGTGGCCGAACAGTTCCGATTCGAGGAGCGCCTCGGGGATCGCGGCGCAGTTGACGCTGACGAAGGGCTTGGCGGCCCGGTTCGACCGGGCATGCAGGTAGCGGGCGAGCACCTCCTTGCCGGTGCCGCTCTCGCCGGTGATCAGCACCGAGGCCTCCGCCCGGGCGACCTGCTCGGCGAGCTTGACGACCCGGGCCATGGCCGGATCGCGCCAGACGAAGGGGCTCCGGTCGGCGGCCACGGCCTCCAGCACGGCGGCGATCAGCTCGGGGTCGGGCGGAAGGGGGATGTATTCCCGGGCGCCCGCCCGGATGGCGGCCACCGCCGCGTCGGCGTCGGAGGAGACGCCGCAGGCGACGACGGGCGTGCGGATCCGCTCCGCCTCCAGGGCGCCGATGAGCTCCGCCACCGACAGGCCCACATCCACCATCACAAGGTCCGCGCCCTTGATCCGCAGGACGTTGAGGCCCTGGGGCACGCCGTCGGCCTGCGTCACGGACGCGCCGCGGGACATGGCGATCTTCGAGGCGGTGATCAGCTCGCCGTTGAGCCGCCCGATCATCAGGAGCCGCATGGTCTCAATTCCTTCCGCGGTCTTGCAGGGGGGATCCCAGGTGCGTCACGCTCCCGGAACGCCCGGTCATTCGCCCTTGACGATCTCGGTCATCGTCACCCCGAGGCGGTCCTCCACGAGGACCACCTCGCCCCGGGCGACCAGACGGTTGTTGACGTAGACGTCGATCGCCTCGCCGACCTTGCGGTCGAGTTCCAGCACCGTGCCGGGGCCGAGGCGCAGGAGGTCGCCGATGGGCATCCGGGCGGCGCCGAGCACCGCCGAGACCATCACCGGCACGTCGAAGAGCTGTTCCAGGTCGGAGGCGGTCTTGGGCGTCGTCGGTCCTTCGCGGATCGAATCCGACACGAAGCCGCCGTCGTCGTCGCCGAGCTGGGGGAGGTTGAAGTCGTCGGACATGGGCGTTGCGCGCTAGCTGAGGGAGGGGAGGCCGAGGGCCTCGGCCACGGCGGCCTCGATGCGGGCGCGCTCGCGCACGACGCCGCCGTCGGCCCATTCGATCCGGGCGTCGCCCGGTGCGGTATCGGGATCGCCCAGGACGACGAGACGGCCCTCGAAGCCGCGCTCTCGGGCGAGGCGCTTCACCAGGGTCTCGGCCTCCTCCACGAGGCTCTCGTGCACCCGCACGACGAGGTGGGGCACGCCGCGCAGGTGCTGGAGCGCGCTCCGGGCGGCCTCGCCGATCCCCGCCAGGGGCTGCGCATCCAGGGCGTCGCCGGCCACCTTCCGGGCGATGAGCAGGGCGACCTCCACGGCCTGGGTTTCGCGCTCGGCCTCCCGGGCATCGGCGGCGGCCAGGAGCCCGTCGGCGGCCTCCGCGATATGTGCCATCGCCCAGGCGAGGCGCGCAGCCGCCTCGCCCTCGGCCTGGCGGCGTCCCTCCTGCACCCCGCGGGCATGGGCGGCTTGTTCGGCCAGGGCGCTCTCCTGGGCGGCCCGCGCCTCCTCCGCGCTCGGCTTCGGCCGGCGGAAGTCGGTGTCGAACAGGAACGGCGTCTTCGCGGCGGCGCTCAATAGACCAGCTCCTCCTCGGCGCTGTTCTTGGCGATCATGATCTCACCCTTCTCGGAGAGGTCCTTGGCGATCTCGGTCATCTTGGCCTGGGCCTCGTCGACGTCCTTCAGGCGCACGGGGCCCAGCGCCTGCATCTCGTCCGTGAGGTTCTTGGCGGCGCGGGTGGACATCTGGCCCATGAAGAAGGCCCGCGTCCGCTCGTTGGCGCCCTTCAGGGCCCGGCACAGGGTGTCGGGCTCGACCTTGCGCAGCAGGGTCTGCACGCTGCCCGGATCGAGCTTGAGCAGATCCTCGAAGGTGAACATCAGCTCGCGGATGCGCTTGGCCGAGCCGCGGTTGGCCTGGTCCAGGGCCGCCAGGAAGCGGCCTTCGGTCTGGCGGTCGAAGGCGTTGAACACGTCGGCCATCATCTCGTGGGCGTCACGCCGCTGGGTCTGGGCGATGGTCGAGACGAACTCGACGCGCAAGGTCTCCTCGATGTGGCGCAGGGCCTCCTTCTGCACGGTCTCCATCCGCAGCATGCGGTTGAGGACGTCGATGGCGAACTCCTCCGGCAGGATGGTCAGAACCTTGGCGGCGTAGTCGGCCCGCACCCGGGAGAGCACGACCGCCACGGTCTGCGGGTATTCGTTGCGCAGGAACGAAGCCAGGATCTCGGGGTCCACCTGGGCGATGGACGCCCAGACCCGCCGCCCCGAAGCGCCCTTGATCTCCGCCATGATCAGGGAGACCTGCTCTGTCGGGAAGATCTTGAGTAGGAGCGCCTCGGTGCGCTCGAAGTTGGACGAGATGCCGCCGCTGTTGCCGAGCTTCGTGACGAACTCGATGATCAGCTTCTCGACGGTCCGCACCTCCAGCGCACCGAGCTGCACCATCGCGGCGCTGACCTTCTTGACCTCTTCCTCCTCGAGGGCCTGCCAGATCGGCGCGCCCTCGGCCTCGCCGAGCATGAGCAGCAGGGCAGCGGCCCGCTGCGGGCCCGGGAGCTGCGCTCCGCCCTCGTCTTTTCCCGCCGGTATCTGAACGCCGAGTCCCGCCGCCATCGTCCGCCCTCAGCCTCCGCTCAGTCCTCGTTGATCCATGAGCGCAGCACCTCGACCGTCTCGTTCGGGCTTGCGCGCACCATGTCCACGACTCGCTGCACCGTTTCCGCTTGTACCTGACCATTGATCTTGGCGAATTCCATCAGGCGCGTGGCCGGGTTGTCGCGCTCCACCACGGTGACGGTGCTGTTCGGCCCCGCGAGCGTGATCGTCGCCCCGGAGGGCAGCATGTCCCCGGCCCCCGCGCCTGCTGCCGCCGCCTCGGGGAGGGGGGCCAGCACCTGCTTCACCAAGGGGCGCACCACGGTCATCAGGACGATGAGGGTCAGGATGCCGAGCACGGCGAGTTCGCCGAACCGCATCACGTCCTCCTTGGACGGCGACAGGATCGACTGCACGAGCCCCTGCTCCTCGAATTGCGGCGGGGCGTTGGGCCCTTCGGCGAATCGCAGGTTCACCACTTCGATCTGGTCGCCTCGGGCCTTGTCGAAGCCCACCGCGCTGCGCACCAGGGCGGTGATGCGCTCGAGTTCCGCCGGCTGGCGGGGGGCGTAGATCGGCTTGCCGTCGGGCCCCGTGGTGTAGACGCCGTCGACCACCACCGCCACTGAGAGCCGCTTGATCCGGCCGCCCTCGGCGACCTCCGTCTTGGTAACGCGGGAGATCTCGTAGTTCGTGGTCTCCTCGTTCTTGTTGGTGGCATCTTTCTGCGCGGGGGCCTTCTCGCCGCCGTTGGCACCCGGCAGCTCGTTGCCGACGCTGGTGGCCCCCTCGGCGCCGCCGGTGAGGGAGGATTCCGTCCGGGTCTGGGTGGAGCGCACCACCCGGCTCTCGGGATCGAAGGTCTCGGAGCGGCTTTCGGTCCTGTTCAGGTCGAGTTCGGCGTTGACCTGAACCCGGGCCCGGCCCGCGCCGACGATGCCGGCCACCACGTCCTCGACCTGCGAGCGCAGGCGCTTCTCAAGGCCGAGCTGCCGGTCCTCCATCGCCGCCGCGCCTTCCTGGTCGGCGCCCCGGGCGCCGTCCGCCAGGAGCCGCCCGCGCTCGTCCACGATGGAGACCCGGTCAGGCCGCAATCCCTCCACCGCGGAGGCCACGAGGTGCCGGATGGCCCGGACCTGCCCCGGATCGAGGTCTCCCAACAGCTTCACCACGATCGCCGCGGAGGGCATCTCCCGGTCGCGCTCGAACAGGCGCCGTTCCGGCAGGACGAGGTGGACCCGGGCGGCCTGGACCCGGCCGATGGCCCGGATGGAGCGGGCGAGCTCCCCTTCGAGCGCCCGCAGGTGGTTCACGTTCTGGACGAAGTTCGTGGAGGAGAACGCGTCGCCCTTGTCAAAGATCTCGTAGCCGACGCCCGCCTGGCTGGGCAGGCCCTTGCCGGCGAGGTCCATGCGCAGGCGCGGCAGGTCGGCCCGGGGCGCCAGGATGGTCTGCCCGGTATCGCCCTTGGTCTCGTAGCGGATGCCCCGGGCGTCGAGGTCGCGGATGACGGCGGCCGAATCCTGCATCGACAGGTCGGAGAACAGCACGCCCATGTCGGGGCGCGAGACCCGCAGGATGATGAAGGCGAAGAAGCCGATGAGCGTCAGCGTCACAGCCGCCATCGCGGCGAGCCGGGCCGGGCCGAGCTTCGTAACGAGATCGATGATCGGCTTCACGGGAGTTACGCTCGGGACGCGGGTGGGCCAGGAAGGGGCCACTCGGCAGAAATTGCCCGGTTTGTGGTTAGCGCACCGTTAATGCCCGTCGCCATCGGCGCCTCTCCTGACGCAAAAGCCGCGCGCGGGGACACCGCGCGCGGCTT
>NZ_BPQX01000074.1 GCF_022179525.1 Methylobacterium persicinum | reverse complement strand
TTATCGCTGAAGGTCACACGCGAGCCACTCGAAACAGGCCCGTTTTTGTCGGAAAAATATGTCGGCTTTTCTATTGCCGGATAAACGCCATTTTGGCAGGATCCCGACATGCTTGTCGGATATGCCCGCGTCTCCACCCTCGACCAGAACCTCGACCTGCAGCGCGATGCCCTGACCAAGGCCGGATGCGAGCGCCTGTTCGAGGAGAAGAAGTCCGGCAAGGCCGGGACCAAGCGGCCGGAGTTCGAGGCGGCGCTCGCCTACCTGCGCCCCGAGGACGTGCTCGTGGTGTGGAAGCTCGACCGCCTCGGTCGCTCGCTCGTCGAGATGATGCGTACCATCGACGGCCTGCGGGTGAAGGACGTGCACTTCCGCTCGCTCACCGAGCAGTTCGACAGCGCCACAGCCCATGGGCGCTTCGCCCTACAAATGCATGGAGCCATGGCGGAGTACTTCCTCGACCTCAACCGTGAGCGCACCATGGAGGGCCTGAAGGCGGCGCTCGCCCGGGGCCGCAAGGGCGGACGGCCGAAGAAGCTAAGCGAGGCTGATATCGAGGCAGGCCGTGCGATGCTGGCCGCCGGCACCATCAGCGTGGCTGACATCGCCAGGCGCCTCGGCGTCAACCGGGACACTTTCTATAGCTACTTTCCCCGGGCCCGTAGCAACGCTAGTGCTAGTCGAGGGTAAGTTTATACAAGGCCTCGATCATCGCTTCTCTCACGTGATCAATCGATCACAGCCCACCATCATGATCCATTTCAGCGGAGCCAAGCCTCGTTGTAACGCCTCGACACGCGTGGCAGAGGCACGAACTGCATGGCTTGAACTCACGATGCGGCGGTAGCGTGAGTGGGGATCGGCCGTTGACCGGCCGATCCCGCGTGCAGCCTGTTACCCGATTTCCCATCCACCCTTCCGAGGCGTCCCGCGGGGACGGGGCTTGCCCTTTTGCTTCTCCTCGGCCTTCGGCCTCAGATCGGGCTGCATCGCCGTCGGCTCTTGCGGAGGAACGGCCGGCGAAGGCTCAGGCTTTTCGTCGTCATCGGCGTGTGCCGCTGCGATGAGATCGGCGATGGTGCGCCCGAAGTCCGGTCCGTCGTTGCCGTCGGGCGGGTTACCGCCCCCGCCCCCGCCACCCCAACATCGATTGACGAGACCGCACACGATTTCAAAATTATGCTCCTCCTCAGGTGTAACGTTTTGCTTATGGTGGCGACGGATGCGCACATCGTCGAACAGATCAATCTGAGGCTCTGTCAGACCGCATGTTCTCAACTTCGCACGCGAGATCTCGACCAGCGCCGTTCCGGCTGTAAGCGAGACCGCTCTGAATAAACGCTCCTGTTCCTCCAGAGTACTTTCAGCGTTCAGCTGCCTAAGCAACGTATACCGGAGCGAGCGTTCTTGTTCTGTGAGATTGGCTCCGTTGTGCAACAGCTTTCCGAGCACCCGCCATTTATTCTGAGTCATTTGTCTGTCCTTACGACCATGCAAGCTGTTCTTGCTGGTGCGACAAGATAAAGACCGAGATCAGAGGCAATACAAGAGGAAGTCGACAGGCTACCTGAGGCTCCAATCGGCTCATCAGGTCCAAGACGAACAAAATGTTCTAGAAGATCGGCAGAGTCGAGGCGCATCACACTCGACAAGGTGTTAATGCAATCGCATAAAAACACGTCGTAGTGTAGCACATATTTCGGCATCTGAAAAGTGCATCGTTATGAGCCAAACACAGAATGATCCTTCTCCTGAAATCATTCTGTGGATAATTGGCGAGCCATCGATCTAGCGCCCGCGAGATCCCCGTTCGAGGGAACGCGCACGGGAGACTTGCCTCTTAACCCTATGATCAAGCGCCCGTTGCTCTTCACGTTGCCGCTTGCGGTCCTTTTGATCCAGCAACGGTTCGGCTGGTACGGTATGGCCTCCGCTCGATGAGGGCTCCAGGGGTACGGAACGGCGCAGCGCCAAGCCAGCCTCAGGCGTCTGCACCTCGCGCAAGGCCGCGAGGACGCGCGCCTCAAACGCCTGGGCTGCTCCCTTGTCCTGCCGCTCATCGATCGCGAGATGCACGGCCGCAGCCGGATGCTGGGCGACGATCCGGGTAAGAGCGCTATCGCTCTCCGGGCCATCGTCTCCCAAGTGCAGCGCGGCAATCAGGAT
>NZ_BPQX01000073.1 GCF_022179525.1 Methylobacterium persicinum | reverse complement strand
GTAGCTGTAGACGGCGGCGGCGGAGGCGACGGGGCCCGCGACGGTGTTGAAGACGCCCAGCACCTTCTGGACCTCGGTGAAGGGGGCGTTCGAGACGTAGACGAGGTCGCGGTTGCGCATGCGGAAGGCCTGGGCGGTGAACAGGCTGTTGGGGTCGCGCATGTCGATGCGGTAGACCACCGGCACCAGGGGGGTGCCGAGCAGCTTGGAGCCGGGGGCGAGGCGGCGCACGACGGCGGCGGGCTCGAAGCGGAAGATGAAGGTGCCGGCCGGGTCGGCCTGGAAGTCGGACAGGCCGCGGGCCTTGGCGAGGGCCTGGGCGAGGGTGATGCCGTCGGCGGCGAAGGGCAGTTCGGTGGAGTTGCCGAGCGCGCCCACGGCCAGGAAGGTCTGCGGGTCGCGCACCAGGGTGAGCACGTCGTTGGGCCGCAGGTAGATGTTCTCCTTGGGGTTGGAGACGACGGTGGTCAGCGGCACGGTGGCGGTGACGGACCCGCGCGAGAGGCGCACGAAGGTCTCCGAGACGGGCGAGCGCACGCCGCCGGCGCTGGCCAGGACGTCGAGGAGGCGGTCGCCATGGCCGGAGAGGGGCAGGCGGGCGCCGGCTACGGCCTCGCCGGTGACGGTGACGGCCTGGGAAATGGGCTTGGTGACCGAGACGAGCACCTGGGGCTGGATGGCCTTGCCGGCGAGTTCGTTCTCGATGAGGGCCTGGACGTCCTGGGGCCGGCGGCCGGCGACGGGGATGCGCCCGGCATAGGGGACGGAGATCGCCCCGTCGCGGCCCACGGGCTGCTCGGGGATCAGGGCGGATTTGGAGCCGGCGGAGAAGCGGTCGGCGACCAGGGGCCCGGAGAACAGGCCGCCCGAGCCCGCCTCCCACACCGAGACCGACACCATGTCGCCGATGCCGATCAGGGGCTCGGCCGAGGGCCGGTGGTCGCCGAAGGAGGCGAGCAGGCTGTCCAGCGGACGACCCCGCAGCGCCTCGATCACCGCGGGCGTCACGTCGATGATCTCGTAGCGCGCCAGCAGGCCCCCGCCCGCCTCGGGCACCTCCGCCCCCGCCTGGATCGCCGTCGCCGTCGGCCCCGCCGCAGGCAGCAGCGTGCAGCCCGACAGCGCCGTCGCGGCG
>NZ_BPQX01000072.1 GCF_022179525.1 Methylobacterium persicinum | reverse complement strand
CCGACAGCGCCGTCGCGGCGAGAAGCATGATCGGGGTGGTTCGCATCCGGACGATGTCCATGGGTCTGGCCGTTGCCGTGCCTACCGCATGGGCAGCGGAGTGTCCGTAGCGGGCCTGCCACACCGGCGGTTGCACGCGGGGCTGGGGTGTTTCATCCCCGCTCCCCACGCTTTCCCGGCCTGCGAAGGCCATGGGATGCGCTCGAGAGAGGTGCGCTCAGTAGACCTGGGCCATGGTGCTGCCGATCTGGCCGTAGACCCCGTCCAGCTTCGAGCCGTAGAGCTTGAGGGACCCAGCGATCACGGCGAAAATCAGGCCACCGATCATCGCATATTCCAGGGCCGTTGCCCCGCCGGCATCGTCCTTGAAACGCCGGAACGCCGCACGCGCGAAGCTAAGGCGCGGGGAGGGTCTGGCTGCGTCCGTGATCGGCTCGCTCATCGTCCGTGAATCCGTTCACCCGCCCGGCCCCCGGTCGATCCGGGGGCCGGGCGATGAGACCCGTTGCTAACCCATAGGAATTTCCGTCGGCTTAACGGGATCGCCAAGGGACGCGGCTGCCCCTCAAGCGTGGCCGGCCTTATGACGCAGGGCGTCGATGCGCTTGGAGGCCTCGGCCTTGTCCAGGCCGTCGTCGAAGGCGTCGGGCTCCTTGGCCTCCTCGGAGAGGGTCTTCAGGTAGGACGCCTGAGCCCCGGTCATGGGCTCACCGCCGGTGGTCCACTGGTCGGGGTCCTTGATCTGGTTCGAGCTGTCCTTGGGATCGATCTTGGGGTTCTCCGCATGGGCTTCGCCCTTGTCGTCGGTCCCGGCGGTGCTCTTGGAAGCAGCGTTCTTGGAGGCGGTATTGGCCATAGGGCTCACTCGTTCCTGAAATGTTCTGGTGAACGCGGGGCGAGCGGCGCGGTTCCTTCCGGATCCGGGATGCCGGGGCGTCATCCCCACCCTAATAAAGGGACGGTGGCGCGTCGGAGGACCGATGGACGGGATGAAGGCGGCTCAGGTCCTCGTGGTGATGGGCGTGTCCGGGTCCGGCAAGAGCACGGTCGCCGCCTTGGTGGCCGAACGGCTGGGCTGGATCTTCGTGGACGGCGACAGTTTCCATACCCCCGAGCACATCGCCAAGATGCATGCCGGCCAAGCCCTCGACGACGAGGACCGTGCCCCGTGGCTTGCCCGGATCGCCACCTGGATCCGCCAGCGCCTGGAGGCGGACGAATCGGGGGTCATCGTCTGCTCGGCCCTGCGCCGGACCTATCGCGACATCCTCACCGGCGGCAGCCGCCGGGTCCGGATCGTCTACCTCGAGGGGGACCGGGAGGTGATCGCCCGCCGTCTCGCCCACCGGCACGGGCACTTCATGCCGCCGGGCCTCCTCGACAGCCAGTTCGCAGTCCTCGAACCCCCCGGGCCCGACGAGCACCCGATCACCGTGGGCATCCTCGCACCGCCCGAGGCGGTGGCCGAGCACGTCCTCGCCCGCCTTAACGAAACCGGAGGAGTCTCGGCATGAAGGCGGACGGCATCCAACTCGTCGTCTCCGACGTCGACGGTACCCTCGCCACTTCCGACAAGACCTTCACGGCGGCCACCGTGGCGGCGGTGGGGCGCCTGCGGGCGGCGGGGATCGGCTTCACCATCGCCTCGGCGAGGCCGCCCATCGGCCTGCGCAACCTCGTGGCGACATTGGGCCTCGACCTGCCGATGGGCGCCTATAACGGGGCCACCGTCGTCGGCCCGGACCTCGCGGTGATCGAGGAGCGGCGCCTGCCCGCCCCCGTGGGCCGCGAGGCGATGGAGCGCCTGTCGGCGGAGGGGCTGGATGTCTGGGTCTTCGCCCGGGGCGCATGGTACCTGCGCGACCCGCAGGGGCCCTACGCGGATCTGGAACGCCGCACCCTCGATGCGGAACCGCGGGTAACGGAGGATCTGGCCGGTCTCCTGGACGAAGCCTCGAAGATCGTGGGCGTCAGCCGCGACCACGCCCTGCTGGCCGCCTGCGAAGGCCGGCTGCAGGGGGCGCTGGGCGAGCGGGCTACGATCCACCGGTCGCAGGCCTACTACCTCGACGTGACCCCGCCCGGCCTCGACAAGGGCCAGTTCGTCGCGTGGCTGAGCCGGCATCTCGCGATCCCGTCGGAGCGCATCGCCACCTTCGGCGACGCCGCCAACGACCGGCCGATGTTC
Organism: Methylobacterium persicinum; assembly: GCF_022179525.1. GTDB lineage: Bacteria > Pseudomonadota > Alphaproteobacteria > Rhizobiales > Beijerinckiaceae > Methylobacterium > Methylobacterium persicinum. The sequence continues at coordinate 49,548 of NZ_BPQX01000072.1, read as the reverse complement.
GCCCGGAGCGGCTTCTCCGTCGCGATGGGCAATGCCGACGAGGCGGTGAAGGCCGCCGCCCGCGCCGTCACCCGGGACAACGATTCGGACGGGTTCGCCCACGGGGTCGAGGCGTTCATCCTGCCCTGAGGCAGGAAGCCTGTGGCCTACCGGGCACAGGGGTGGGCTGGCGGCCGATAAGGCGGGATGGCGGGTGTCCGACCCCTCTTCCGCCCCCTCACCGCCGGCTCGGGGCCGTTTTCCGGCCTCATTTTCCGGTGACCTAGCTTGACCATAGAACAAGCAAGACCGGGTCTCGGAATGCACCGCCTCTTCCTTGCTGCCGCCATCGCGGTCGCCCCAGCGACCGCCTTTGCCCAGACGGCGCGCGACAACATCGACGCGCTGATCGAGCAGCAGGCCAAGGCCAACGGAGTGCCGGCAAGCTTCGTGCATGCCGTCGTGAAGCGCGAGAGCAACTACAACCCCAACGCCAAGGGCGGCAGCGCGCTTGGCCTCATGCAGATCAAGCACGCCACCGCCAGGGCGCTGGGCTATACCGGCGATCCGGCGGGGCTGTACGACCCCGAGACCAACCTCCGCTACGGCGTCGCCTATCTCGCAGGGGCCTACCGCACCGCGCAGGGCAACATCCACCAAGCCTATCAGTACTATAACCGGGGCTACTATTACGCCGCCAAGCGGCAGGGCGTGCCGACGGTGGTCGCCTCCACGATGGCGCCGGTCGCAGCCTCCGCCAGCGCCCTGGCCAGCTTCTTCACCGGCACGCCGACCCCGTCGGATGCCGCGGGCGTCCCGGGCGCCCTGGCCTATGCCGCCGCGGAGCCGCCGGCCGCTTCCGTCGAGGTGCCCCTGCCGCCCCGCCGCCCTGCCGCCCTCGCCGGGGATGCGCAGGTCCAGTACGCGAGCCTGACGACCGACATCCGGTCCACCGGCGCCGCCCCGCAGGCCGCGATGCAGGCCGCCGTCGAATCGGTCGAGGTGCCCCTGCCGCCCCGCCGGCCCGATGGGCTGGCCGCCGCGTCCACCCCCGCCGCCTTCACCGAGCTGCGCCTGTCGTCCCCGGCCTCCGCCACGACCGACCTCTCCGCGCCCGCCGCCGCGACGGCCGAGGCAGCGTCCGCTCAGGCGGAGGCCATCGCCGTTCCGCTCCCGCCCCAGCGGCCCTCCGCGAAGCTTTTGGCCCTGGCGGCCATGCCCCGGCCCGCCGCCGGTGCCGGTCTCGTCCGGGAAGCCGTCGCCCTTCCGGCACAATAGTCCGCTGCCAGCATTCTCCGCATGGGGCTCCGCTCCTGTCCCCGCCAATCCTTTCCCCGCCGAGACTTGCCGCGAGGCTTGACCATCGGGACGTTCCGCAACACATAGACACGACGCCGGTATCGGGGCCACAGAGCCTCCTGCGCCTCTCAGGGGCGGCGGCGACAACATCGAATTTATCGGGGTAGGGTTACGCTGGTCTTCGCTCGGATGATCCGTTGCGGGCCTGCCCTTCCTTGCCGGGGGGCCGGCCTGCGGCGCATATCCGGGTGGGGCGGCGTTCCCGAAACGGCAGGAAAGCGAACGGCGCTATGGCCGGCGTGATCGAACAGGAGACACTCTTCCTCGCGGATCTCGGCCGCAGGGTGCGCCATGCGCGCACGGTCCGGGGCCTCTCGCGGAAGGTGCTGTCGCAGCTGTCGGGGTTGTCCGAGCGATACATCGCCCAGCTCGAGGGTGGTCAGGGCAACGTCTCGATCATCCTGCTGCGGCGGGTGGCCAACGCGATGGGCGTGCGCCTCGACGACCTCATCACCGGGGACGATGCCCACTCCGACTGGCCGGTGATCCGGGACCTGCTGTCCCACGCGAATCCGGCTCAGATCACGGCGGCCAAGGACATCCTGTCCGGCGGCAACCGCAACGAATCGGCGGGAGGGGCGCGCGTCGCCCTGATCGGCCTGCGGGGCGCCGGCAAGTCCACCCTGGGCAAGCTCGCGGCGGAACGGCTCGGCTGGACCTTCGTGGAGCTGAACGCGGAGATCGAGCGGGAGAACGCCCTGTCGGTGCGGGAGATCTTCGCGATCTACGGCCAGGAAGGGTACCGCCGGCTGGAGCAGGCCGCCCTGCGCCGGCTCACCGAGCATCCCGGCCCGCTCATCCTGGCGACGAGCGGCGGCATCGTCGCCGAGCCGCTGACCTACGATCTGCTGCTTCAGGCGTTCTACACGGTCTGGCTGCGCGCCCGGCCGGAGGAGCACATGAACCGCGTACGGGAGCAGGGCCACCTGCCGACGACGGGGGACCATGCCTCCGCGATGCAGGAACTGCGTGCCGTCCTGGCGAGCCGCGAGCCGCTCTATGCCCGGGCCGCCGCCCAGGTCGACACGTCCGACATCCCGGTGCCGGTGATGCTCGACCGCCTGACGGCGGCGATCGAGACCCGCTTCGGTCTCGCCAAGGCGGGGTGACAGGACGCCGCCGCGCACCAGCCCTGCGGAGTCCGCACCCTTGATCGGGGCGTAGCAGCGCCCCACGCTAAAGTCCCGGGTTCCCAAAGGGCCGGGCCCTTTGGTGGGGTCCAGGGGCAAGGCCCCTGGGAACCGCAGGGCACCGCCCTGCACCCGCCAAAGGGCCCGGCCCTTGGGAACCCTGATTTTCGAGCAACACGGGCGCGGGACCATGAGCGCAAGTCCAGCCTTCACCGCGACGGGCCAGTCCAGGGACCTCTCCGTGTGCGATCCCGTCTGGTCGCGGGTCCGCGGCGAGGCCGAGGAGGTGCTGCAGACAGAGCCGCAGCTCGCCTCGCTAATGGTCGCCACCATCCTCAACCATCCGACCCTGGAGGGGGCGGTCTCCCACAGGGTCGCCGCTCGGCTCGGGCACCCGTCCCTGCCGGCGGAGCTGATCGCCCACGCCTTCCACGAGGCGATCCAGGCGGATCCGTCCATCGGCGCCGCCTTCCGCGCCGATATCGGCGCGGTGATCGACCGGGACCCGGCGACCCTGCGCGCCCTGGAGCCGGTGCTGTACTTCAAAGGCTTCCATGCCCTGCAGGCCCACCGCCTCGCCCACCACGTGTGGACCCGGGGGCGGCGGGACCTCGCCCTCTACCTCCAGAGCCGCGTCTCGGAGGTGTTCCAGTGCGACATCCACCCCGCGGCGCGGATCGGCCGGGGCGTGTTCCTCGACCATGCCACCGGCCTCGTGGTCGGCTCCACGGCGGTGATCGAGGACGACGTGTCGATCCTGCACGCGGTCACCCTCGGGGGCACCGGCAAGCAGCGGGGCGACCGGCATCCGAAGATCCGCCGGGGCGTCATGATCGGGGCCGGGGCCAAGATCCTCGGCAACATCGAGGTCGGGGCCTGCGCCCGGGTCGCCGCCGGCTCGGTGGTGCTGCGGCCGGTCCCGGCGAACACCACGGTGGTGGGCGTGCCCGCCCGCGTCGTCGGCACGGCCGGTTGCGACGATCCGGCCCGGGCGATGGACCAGCTTGTGGCGATCGACGCCTTCATCCATGTCGGCGAAGGGATCTGAGGGCCTGACGGGCGGTTCCGCGTCGGGCGACGCTTGCGGCGGGGGGCCCGCCGTGGCAAGCGCTGCCCCCTCGCTCCTCGCCGCCAGCGGAGAATTGACAGCGTGACGAAATCTGAGATCGCGAAGCTGCAAGCCTACATGCGCCGCACCTTCGCGAACACCAACATTCGCCTCACGGCCATGAAGACCGGCGACACCGCCGAAGTCTTCATCGGCGAGGAATCGATCGGCGTGATCGCGGACGACAAGGAAGACGGCGACGATTCCTTCGTGTTCCGCATGGCGATCCTCGACATCGATCTCGAGGACGTCTGAAACACAGCGGTTCGCCCGCTTCTGCGGACGGGTCCGCCAGAGCCCCGGTGGACCCGTCCATCGGGGCCACCGCGCTGCCCCCACCGTGCAGCGCGATGAACTTCATAGATGGCGGCAAGGCGGCCGGACCAAGCTTGGCAGTTCTGCTGAGGCAGGCTCGAGCGGCCTGTGAACAGTTAACGCTAAGTAAACTCTCCGCTTAACGTTTGATAAACGATGCGGCACAGTGCGCGGGTCATTCCGGGACCGCGTGCCATGCCCCTCAGCCCCGCTGCCGTCGACTCGCTGCGCACCCTGTGCATCGGCCTCGCCCTGTCGGGGCTGCTGGCGAGTTCCTTCGAGCTCTTCGCCGCCCGGCGGGCAAGCTTCACCCTGTTGGAGCGGGGCGGCTTCTCCGCGGTGGCGGCCCTGCCTCTGCTGGCCTTCTCGGCTCCGTTCATCATCCTGCGCAACACCGTACGCGGCCGGCGCATCGAGGGGCGCCCCTTCCCCTTCGTGATGCTGGCGACGATGGTCGCCTGCGGCTGGGGCCTCGTCTCCGGGCGCGTGGCCCTGAACTTGGCTTCGATGATCGTCGGGGTGTGATGGAGTAGGATTCGCCGGTCAGGGTTCGGCGGTGGCGACCTTCGCATCCATGCTGGGACGCCGGTTCCTGTCCTTGTCCGTCTCCTCCAGGGAGACCCAGGCCGGCCCCTCCTGGCCGGCCCGCTTGATGAAGGTATAGGGCACCCTCTTCCACGGGCGGATCTCGTCGGTCTTGTTGTCGAGGATGAAGTCGCCCCGGTCCGTGCGGACGGTGAGCACGGCATGGCCCTCGTTGATCTCGTCGATCACCACGGTCATCAGCAGCGCCCGCCGGGGCAGGCCGCGCTCAACGAGCATGCGCCGCTTGAGGAGCTGGTAGTCCTCGCAATCGCCGAACCCGTCATCGGGGAAATCCCAGCGGTCGGTCACACCCCAATGGGCCAGATCGGTCATCGGCCTGATTCGGGCGTTCACCCGGGTATTCACGCTGCGCAGGGTCCGCCAGACCGCGAGCGTCAGGGGAATCGCCCTCGGCTCGCCGGGATCGACGGCGCATTCCTCCGGCATCCGGCGGCAGAAATCCGTCCAGCCGGCGATGCTCCGGGTCGGTTCGCCCCCCGTGGCGGCGGCGACGCCATCCGGCAGATCGCGCCCGCGGTGGGCATGGGTCGTGGCGCTACCCAGCGTCAGGAGAAGGCCGACCATGGCGAAGCTCGCCGTTTGGCGACCCCGGTCGCGGAGGGCGCCGCCGTGCCATCGGCCGGTGGTCCAACCGCCGAAGGGAAACCCTGGGACGACCGCTCCTTCGCCCATGCCAGACCCCGTGTCGCATGACGACGGGGAAAGCTTGCACGCTCCAGTTGCGCACACAACTGAAAAATGAACGCGAAATAACCCCCGGCACGGACAAGGAGTTCCAGTCATAGATATGTTTTTGAATCAGGCTTCCGGACACAGCCATGCGTTGCGGTAATACCGGCGTTGCGGCCTAGCCGATAACTCGTTCGATCCCTTGGCCTTACCGTCCTTTGCCGGCTTGAGACGCGCTGCGGGCCAAGGCCTCGCTGCATCGCTCCATCGACCATCGTCGCAAGAATGCGGCCACGGGACGGCACCGTGCCCGAGGAACCGAGGACACCCCCATGCAGCCCGCCATCCAGCAGGTGATCAGAGCCCTCGCCGAGGATGGACGGGCCGGAGCCCTCGGGATCGCGGAGCACGCGGTGAACGCCTATCTCGAAGGCGCCCCGACGGCGGGGGACCGGACCCTCTCCCGGGACATCCTGATTCGCGACCTCGCCTCCCTGCGCGGAGTCGCGCCGCATCTGGCTGGGTTCATCGGCCGGGTCGAGACTTACGTTGCCGGCCTCACGACAGTGGATCTGTCCCGGTCGGACCTGCCACGCGCCGCGTGATCAGCGGTTGGCGGTCGTCACCGGGGAGGTGGCGCCCCCCAGGGACACCCAGGCCACGGTATCCTGGCTCTCGCGCTTGATGAAAACGTAGCCCGTGCGGTGCCACGGCAGAATCGTGTCGGTCTTGTTGTCGAGGACGAGGTCGCCCCGGTCGGTGATCAGCGTCAGGACCGCGTGGCCCTCGCCCTTCTCGTCGATGACGACCGTCATGCGCATGGCCCGGCGGGGCAGCCCGGCTTCGGCCAGCAGGTGGCGCTTGAGAAGCTGGTAATCCTCGCAGTCGCCGATGCCGTCCTCGGCGAGGTCCCACCGGTCGGCGACGTGGAGATGCTCCATGTCGGTCATGGGTTCGACCGACTTGTTGATCCGGCGGTTTACCGAGACGATCATGGCCCACACGGCGGGGGTGAGGGCGATCCGCGCCGGCTCGTTCCGGTCCACGGCGCATTCGGCGGCGTAGCTCTCGCAGAACGTCACCCAGGCCGCGATGGGCCGCGCCTCGGCCTTCGGGACGATCCCGGGCTCGGCGGGCAGGCTCGCCAGAACCTGGGCCTGCGCGCCCGCGGCGGAGGCCGCAAGCGCCAGCGCGGCGATCACCGTTCCCCGCAAGGCCCTCAGAAAACCGGCGCTCATCGCGTGCAATCCCGTGCTCCGTGAACCCAGGATTGCGCCTTCCCGCCTCCATCGCCCTGAAGCGAATGCGGACAATTTTACGGATCGGCCGCCCGCCCGCACCCTCCGCGGGGCAAGGTCGATGCGGACCTCGCCGGATCGGCTAATTCCTTCGTAATGCGGAAGGGGCCCGGAAACCTTGACGGTTCCTGCGCTCGCCCATCACCGCCAAGGTGAGGGGGCGTCAGCCCGCCGTCTGGTCTGGTTTTCTCTCGGCCTCGCCCTTCAGTTCCGGGAAATCGGCCTGGGTGAAGGCCATCCCGCGGTAGGGGTCGTCGGTCACGCCGTCGTGCTCCAGGCGGCGCAGCTGCACCCGGCGGATCTTGCCGGAGATGGTCTTGGGCAGTTCCGCCACGAATTCCAGGGCGCGCAGGCGCTTGAAGCCCGCGAGCTTGGCGTTGGTGAAGCGGAAGATGTCGAGGGCCGCCTCGGGCCCCGGCGTCCCGGCGGCGGTGAGCAGCACGTAGGCCTTGGGGATCAGGTAGCGGAGGGGGTCGGGCACCGGCACGATCGCCGCCTCAGCGACGAGGGGGTGCTCGATCAGCACGCTCTCCAATTCGAAGGGGCTGATCCGGTAGCCCGAGGATTTGAACACGTCGTCGGCCCGGCCGACGAAGGTGTAGCAGCCATTCCCGTCCACGAAGGCGACGTCGCCGGTGCGGTACAGGTCGCCATCGGCCCCGGAGAGGTGGCCGCGCCCGTCGTCGTAGCCCTGCATCAGGCCGGCGGGGCGGTGGGCGCCGAGTTCGAGGCAGACCTCGCCCTCGCGCGCCGGCTCGCCGTCGGCATCGAGCACCCGCACCCGGTAGCCGGGCAGCGGCCGCCCGAGGGCGCCGGGCACCACCGGCTGGCCCGGCGTGTTGGCCATTAGCGCCGTCGTCTCGGTCTGGCCGTAGCCATCGCGGATGGTGAGGCCCCAGGCGGATTTCACCCGCTCGATCACCTCAGGGTTCAGGGGCTCCCCGGCGGCGCAAACCTCGCGCAAGGTCAGGTCGCGGCCGTCGAGCCGCTCCTGGATCACCATGCGCCAGACGGTGGGCGGGGCGCAGAGGGTCGTCGCCCCGGTCTTTTCCAGTTGGTTCAGGAGGACGCCCGCGTTGAACGGAGCTTGGTTAATCACGAGGATCGTCGCCCCCGCGTTCCAGGGGGCGAAGAACGAGGACCATGCGTGCTTGGCCCAGCCCGGCGAGGACACGTTGCAATGCTGGTCGCCGGGCTGGAGCCCGAGCCAGTACATGGTGGACAGGGCCCCCACCGGATAGGACCGGTGGCTGTGGCGCACCAGCTTCGGCTTCGCCGTGGTGCCGGAGGTGAAATAGAGGATCAGCGGGTCCTCAGGCCCCGTCGGCGCATCGGGGGTGAAGGTGTCCACCTCGGCGAAGGCGTCGTCATGGGCGAGCCAGCCCTCCGCCGCCGGTCCGGTGACGATGCGGACGATGCCCCCCGTGTCGAGCCCGGCGAATCGCGGCAGCTGCTCCGGCCCCGCAACGATGGCCCTGGCCCGGCCGCGCTCGAGCCGGTCGGCGAGTTCCTCGGCGGTGAGCAGGGTGGTCGCGGGGATCACCACGATGCCGAGCTTCATGGCGGCCAGGAAGGTCTCCCACAGGGCCGGGACGTTGCCGAGCAGCAGGAGCAGGTGGTCGCCGCGCTTCAGCCCGAGGCGGGCGAGGCGGTTGGCGACTTGGTTGGAGCGGCGGCTCAGCTCGCCGAAGGTCAGGGACAGCTCGGCCCCCGTGGCCGCCTCGACGATGCGGAGCGCCGGCCGGTCGGGGAACTCGGCGGCGAGGCCGGCATCGAACCAGTCCAGCGCCCAGTTGAACGGCACGGGCTCGGGCCACGCAAACTCCGCGATCGCCGCGGCGTAATCCGTGCGGCGGGCCAGCAGCAGGTCGCGGGCCTCCCTGAAGCTCGGCATGTGTATCCTCCCCTTCGTGATCGTCGAATGTGACCTGATCTCCTCCCCCGGTGGGAGGCCCGTTCATCCCACCCTTGTCCCTCATCCTGAGGTGCCGCGTCAGCGGCCTCGAAGGAGACATCCAGAGGGCTCGGCGATCCCTGGAGCCCTCCTTCGAGGCCCGCCTGCGGCGGGCACCTCAGGATGAGGGGGAGGGCGGGATGTCCGGCCGGGAATGGAGCGGCCCCGTCACCGATGTGAAAACGTCGCCGGGCGCTTCTCCACGAAGGCGGCCATGCCTTCCTTCTGGTCCTCGGTGGCGAACATGGCGTGGAACACCCGCCGCTCGAAGCGCAGGCCCTCGGCGAGGGTGGTCTCGTAGGCGCGGTTCACCGCCTCCTTGGTCATCATCGCCCCGGGCTTCGACATGCCAGCGATGGTGGCGGCCGTCTTCACCGCCTCCTCGACCAGTTCCGCCGCCGGGACGATCCGCGAGGCGAGGCCGCAGCGCTCGGCCTCGGCGGCGTCCATCATGCGCCCGGTCAGGCACATCTCCATGGCCTTGGCCTTGCCGATGAAGCGCGCGAGGCGCTGGCTGCCGCCCATGCCGGGCATGACGCCCAGCTTGATCTCCGGCTGCCCGAACTGCGCCGTGTCGGCGGCAAGGATGAAGTCGCACATCATGGCGAGCTCGCAGCCGCCACCCAGCGCATAGCCCGCCACCGCCGCGATCACCGGCGTGCGCACCGCGTTGAACCGGTCCCAGTCGGAGAAGCGGTCCTTGCCGTAGACCTCGGCGTAGGAAAGGTGCTGCATCTCCTTGATGTCGGCGCCGGCGGCGAAGGCCCGCTCAGAGCCGGTGATCACGATGCAGCCGATCCCGTCATCGACATCGGCCTCCGTCACCGCCGCGATCAACTCGGCGGTGAGCTGAGCGTTGATGGCGTTGAGCGCCTTCGGCCGGTTGAGGGTGACGAGGCGCACCCGCCCCCGGGTTTCGGTGAGAATCGTCTCGTAGGCCATCACGCCTCCTCCCCTTATTGCTGCCCTTGCCCTTGCCCCCGGAGCATATGGATGATGGCGGAAAAGTCCTCACCCCCGTGGCCGAGGCCGTCGAACAGGCCGTAGATCTGTGCGGCCTCCGCGCCCAGGGGCGTGGAGGCTCCGGCGGCGATGGCCGCGGCCTGGGCGAGGCGCAGGTCCTTCAGCATCAGCGCGGCGGCGAAGCCCGGCTTGTAGCCGGTGTTGGCCGGGGAGGTCGGCACCGGGCCGGGCACCGGGCAATAGGTGGTGAGCGACCAGCACTGCCCGGACGAGACGGAGGCGACGTCGTAGAGGGCCTCATGCGACAGGCCGAGCTTCTCGCCGAGCGCGAAGGCCTCGCAGACGCCGATCATCGAGATGCCGAGGATCATGTTGTTGCAGATCTTGGCCGCCTGACCGGCCCCCGCCTCACCGCAGTGGAACACGTTCTTGCCCATGACCTTCAACAGGGGCTCGGCCGCGGCGAAGGCGTCGCCGCTTCCCCCGGCCATGAAGGTGAGCGTGCCGGCCCTGGCACCCCCGGTCCCGCCGGAGACCGGAGCGTCGACGGAGAGGCAGCCCCGTGCGTTCGCGAGGGCGTGGGCCTTGCGGGCGCTCTCCACGTCGATGGTGGAGGAATCGATGAGCAGCGTGCCGGCGGGAAGCGCACCGGCGAGTTGCGTCCAGACGTCGATGACGTGCCGGCCGGCGGGGAGCATGGTCACCACCGCGTCGGCCCCCTCGACGGCCTCCAGGGCCGAGGCGGCCACCGCGATGCCCGCATCCCGGGCGGCGTCGAGGGAGGCCGGGGCGAGGTCGAAGCCGCGCACGCTGTGCCCCGCCTTCACGAGGTTGGCGGCCATCGGCCCGCCCATGTTGCCGAGCCCGACGAAGCCGATCGTCCGTGCCATGGTGATGTCCTCCCGTTTTTCTCTCGGTTCTTCCCCACTCCCCGCCTGCGGGGAGAGGCCCGCTGACACCTTGTCGTGTCGGCGGAAAGCGAAAGGCGAAGCCGGAGCGGCGGTGAGGGGGCTCACCGGATCGGGCGCGTTCGGCACCCCCCTCACCCCCGGCTGCCGCCTCGCTTCGGCGACGACGAGGTCGCCGAAGCCCTCTCCCCGCAAGCGGGGAGAGGGGATGCCTACCTCACACCGGCCCGGTCCGGTCCTTGGTGAACACCGGCTCCGCCCGGGTCTCCAGCCACCGGGCGATCCGGGCGGGATCGACCGCGGCGAGACTCGCCGGGTTCCAGCGGGGGGTCTTGTCCTTGTCGATCACCGCCGCGCGGATGCCCTCACGAAAATCGCCCTCCGCGAGCAGCGCCAGGGAGGCATGGAACTCCCGCTCCAGGCAGGCTTCCAGGCTCGGCGCCACCCGGCCGAGGCGCAGCAGGCAGAGGGTCAGCACGAGGCTCGACGGCGCCTTGGTGAGGAGCACCGTCCTGGTCTCCGCGGCGAAGTCCGAGCCGTCCGCGGCGAGGGCGGTGAGGATCTCGTCCACCCCATCGTAGGCGAAGCAGCGGTCGATCACCGGGCGGTGGGCGGACAGCGGCGCCGGGCCGGGATCCTGCCTCAAGCGGGCGATGGCCGACGGCACGTCCTCGCCGGCGGTCAGAGCGGCCGCGAGGTCCGGCACGGCGGCGCAGGGCATGAACGCATCGGCCATGCCGCAGAGGATGGCGTCGGCGGCGCCGATCTGTGCGCCGGTCAGGCCGAGATAGGTGCCGAGCTCGCCGGGCGCCCGGGGCAGCAGCCACGTCCCGCCGACATCGGGAAAGTAGCCGATGCCGGTCTCGGGCATGGCGACACGGGAGCGCTCGGTGACGATCCGGTGGGCGGCGTGCCCGGAAAGTCCGACGCCACCGCCCATGGTGATGCCGTCCATCACCGCCACGAAGGGTTTTTCGTATCGGCTGATGCGCGAATCGAGGCGGTACTCGTCCCGCCAGAAGTCCTCGGCGAAGGCGGTCTCGTTCTCGTAGAGGGAACGCAGATCGCCCCCCGCGCAGAGGGCGCGCTCGCCCTCGCCGGTCAGGAGAACCGCCGTCACGGCCGGGTCGGCCGCGAACCAGTCCAGGGCCCTGTCGATCAGCCCGACCATCGGATGGTTCAGGGCATTCAGCGCCTTCGGCCGGTTGAGGCGGATGCGCCCCAGATGGCCTTCGACATCGACGATCACCTCGTCCATCAGCGGTCCCCGATCAGGGCGCGGGCGACGATCACCCGCATGATCTCGTTGGTCCCCTCCAGGATTTGGTGCACCCGCAGGTCCCGGACGATTTTTTCGATGCCGTACTCGGCGAGGTAGCCGTAGCCGCCATGCAGCTGCAGCGCTTGGTTGGCCACCTCGAACGCGGCATCGGTGACGTAGCGCTTGGCCATGGCGCAGAGCTGCGTCGCCTCGGGGGCCTTGGCGTCCAGCGCCCGCGCGGCATGGTGCAGGAAGGTCCGCGAGACGGTGAGCGCCGTCTGCATGTCGGCGAGCCGGAACTGCAGGGCCTGGAAGTCGGTGAGCTTCGCCCCGAAGGCCCGGCGGTCACCCATATAGGCGAGCGCCTTGTCGAGCGCCGATTGCGCCCCGCCGAGGGAACAGGCGGCGATGTTGATGCGGCCCCCGTCGAGCCCGCTCATGGCGATCCGAAAACCTTCGCCCTCGGCGCCGAGGCGGTTGGCCACCGGCACCCGGCAGCCGTCGAAGCGGACGGCGCGGGTGGGCTGGGCGTTCCAGCCCATCTTGCGCTCGTTGGCGCCGAAGGAGAGACCGGGCGTGTCCTTCTCGACCAGCACGGCCGAGACGCCCTTCGGCCCGGGGCCGCCGGTGCGGACCATGCAGAGGTAGAGGTCGGCGGCGCCGGCGCCGGAGATGAACTGCTTCTCCCCGTGGAGCACGTAATGGTCGCCGTCCCGCTCAGCGCGGGTGCGGAGCGCCGCCGCGTCGGAGCCGGAGCCCGGCTCGGTGAGGCAGTAGCTCGCGATGGTGTCCATGGCCGTCAGGCCGGGGAGGAAGCGGGCGCGCTGCGCGTCGGAGCCGTAGGCGTCGACCATCCAGGCGCACATGTTGTGGATCGACAGGAAGGCCGCCACCGTCGGGCAGCCCATCGCCAGGGCCTCGAAGATCAGCGCCGCCTCGATCCGCCCGAGCCCGGTGCCGCCGGAGTCCTCGCGGACATAGATCGCCGCCATGCCGAGCCCGGCTGCTTCGCGCAGGGTCTCGACGGGAAACGTCTTGGTCTCGTCCCATGCGAGGGCGTGGGGGGCGATATGGTCGGCCGCGAAGGCGGCGGCCATGTCGCGGATCGCGGTGTGGTCCTCGTCGAGGCCGAATGGCATGGGTGGTCCTCCCCGTCCCGGAACCAAGCGCGGGTTCGCCCTTCTCCGCAAGCAGGGGGCGGCTGCATCATCGCCCCCAACCCTCGCCCTCATCCTCATCCTGAGTGTTTGACCAAGAAGCAGGCGGTTCTTTCACCCTCGCCCTCATCCTGAGGTGCCGGAGCGCAGCGGAGGCCTCGAAGGAGGGCTCCAGGGATCGCAGCGCAGTCTGAAGCCCTCCTTCGAGGCCGCTCCGCGGCACCTCAGGATGAGGGGGAGTGAGGGAAGGAATCGACTTTCCAGACAGCCTCTCAGGATAAGGGCCAGGGTGGGATCAACCCCGGCCCCCGATGCTGCGTCCTACCGCATCGTCGGGATCGAGAACTCCGCGCCGCTCTTGATGCCGGAGGGCCAGCGCTGGGTCACGGTCTTGGTCTTGGTGTAGAAGCGGATCGAGTCCGGCCCGTGCTGGTTCAGGTCGCCGAAGCCGGAGCGCTTCCAGCCGCCGAAGGTGTGGTAGGCGATCGGGACCGGGATCGGCACGTTCACGCCGACCATGCGGGTGTTCACGCGGGTGGTGAAGTCCCGGGCGGCGTCGCCGTCCTGGGTGAAGATCGCGACACCGTTGCCGTACTGGTGGGTCGAGGGCAGGGCCAGCGCCTCCTCGTAATCCTTGGCCCGGACCACCGAGAGCACCGGCCCGAAGATCTCCTCCTTGTAGATCGTCATGTCCGGCGTCACCCGGTCGAACAGCGAGCCGCCGAGGTAGAAGCCGTTCTCGTAACCCTGGAGCCTGAAGCCGCGGCCGTCGACGGCCAGCTGCGCGCCTTCGCGCACGCCCGTCTCGATGTAGCCGCGGACCTTCTCCACCGCCTCGCGGGTGACGAGGGGGCCGTAATCCGCCGCCTCGTCATGGGACGGGCCGATCTTCAGGCTCTCTACCCGGGGGATCAGCCGCTCCATCAGCCGGTCGGCGGTCTTCTCGCCCACCGGCACCGCCACCGAGATCGCCATGCAGCGCTCACCGGCCGAACCGTAGCCGGCGCCGATCAGGGCATCGACCGCTTGGTCCATGTTGGCGTCGGGCATGACGATCATGTGGTTCTTGGCGCCGCCGAAGCACTGGGCGCGCTTCCCCGTCTGCGCGGCGCGGACATAGATGTACTCGGCGATGGAGGACGAGCCGACGAAGCCGACGGCGGCGATGTCCTCGTCGTCGAGGATCGCATCCACGGCTTCCTTGTCGCCGTTCACGACGTTGAGGATGCCCGGCGGCAGCCCGGCCTCCAGGAAGATTTCGGCGATGCGCATGGGCACGCCCGGATCGCGCTCGGACGGCTTGAGGATGAAGGCGTTGCCGCAGGCGATGGCCGGGGCGCATTTCCAGAGGGGGATCATCGCCGGGAAGTTGAACGGCGTGATGCCAGCCACCACGCCGAGCGGCTGACGCAGGGAATAGACGTCGATGCCGGGGCCGGCGCCTTCGGTGTACTCGCCCTTCAGCAGGTGCGGGATGCCGCAGGCGAACTCCACCACCTCGACGCCGCGCTGGATGTCTCCCTTGGCATCGGGGACGGTCTTGCCGTGCTCGGAGGCCAGAAGCTCGGCGAGTTCCTGATTGTAGCCGCGGATCAGCTCCAGAAAGCGCATCATCACCCGGGCGCGCTTCTGGGGGTTGGTCGCCGCCCAGGCCGGCTGGGCCGCCTTGGCGTTCTCGATGGCGGCGCGCATCTCGGCCTTGCTGGCGAGCGCGACCTTAGCCTGGACCTCGCCGGTCGAGGGATGGAACACGTCCGCCGTGCGGCCGCTCTCGCCGTTCACGGTCCGGCCGCCGATGAAATGCCCGACATTGCGCATGGCGTATCTCCCTGTGATTCGAGCCGTATCGGCTTTTGCCGGGACACTAACAGGACCGGCTGAGCGATAAAGCTGGACCGGCTCGCATCCGTCGTGCATCGATGCACGGTGCCGGATCGATGCACCCTCTCGCCAACCCCCTCATCCTGAGGTGCCGGCGCGCAGCGGCGGCCTCGAAGGAGGGCTCCAGAAAGCCCGGTGCTGACTGGAGCCCTCCTTCGAGGCGGCTTCGCCGCTCCTCAGGATGAGGAGGTGAGCGGGAGGCAATGCCCCTGAGAGGCCTCTATGGTCGCCCGAAAAACCGCCGGAAGCTGGGACGACCTGCGCTTCTTCCTGGCAGTGGCCCGCACGGGAACACTCAGCGCCGCCGCCGCTCAGACGGGCACCGAGCACACCACCGTCGGCCGCCGTATCCGCGCCCTCGAAGAAACGCTGGACACCAGGCTCTTCCACCGGAGCAATGTCGGCTACGCCCTGACGGAGGCGGGCGAGGAGTTGCTTCCCGCCGCCGAGGGGATGGAGAGCGCCTTCCTGTCGGCCAGCGCCGCGGCGGAGGCGGCCCACACCGTCTCCGGCACGGTGCGGATCGGCGCCCCGGACGGGTTCGGCAGCGTGTTCCTGGCGGCGCGGATGCACAAGCTCACGGTCCGGCATCCGGGGCTGGAGGTGGAGATCATGGCTACCGCCCGGATCTTCAGCCTGTCGAAGCGGGAGGCCGACATCGTGGTCAGCCTGTCGCCGCCGCAGCAGGCGCGGGTGGTGGCCCGGCGGCTCACCGATTACCGGCTGTTCGTCTACGGCGCCGACTCGTACCTCGCCGACAGGCCGCCGATCCGCAGTCAGGCCGACCTCGAAGGGCATCCCTTTGTCGGCTACATCGAGGACATGCTGTTCACGCGGGAGCTGAACTACCTCGGCGCCCTGGGGCCGGCGGTGGCGGCCCGGTTGCGCTCGACGAACCTGCTGGCGCAGGTGCATGCGACGCTGGCAGGAGCCGGCCTGTGCATCCTGCCCGCCTTCATCGCCGCCGCCCATCCGGGGCTTCGCGCGGTCCTGCCGGAGGCGGTCTCGCTCACCCGGGCGTTCCACATGCACATCCACGAAGACCACCGGCAGGCGGCCCATATCCGCGCGGTCGCAGCCTTAATCGCGGGCGAGGTCGAGGCGGCGCGGGAGCTGTTCGCGGGGACGGGTATCCCGGCCTCCTCAGGGGGGATCGTGGCGACAGTGATCCCTCCCTCTTCCTCATCCTGAGGTGCCCGCGTCAGCGGGCCTCGAAGGAGGGCTCCAGGGATCGCGCGACTGGCTGGAGACCTCCTTCGAGGCGGCTTCGCCGCACCTCAGGATGAGGGGGAGAACGGGATCAGCGTTTTGAAGGACACCGCATCCCGCATCGAGCGCTGCAGATCCCCGTCGCGCCCAGGTCACAGATGGCGCAAATCGCCCCACCAACCTCGACATCGCCCCGGGGATGGGACATGAGGCACCCGAAGCCGGCATGGACCGGGCCGACTTGATTCCGCGCCGCGCCGTTCGCAGCTAAGATGCTGCACAGGTCAGTTTTCGCGCTGCGCGGTCCCGGCATCGCATGCGCAAGACCCGGTGGAAGTCAGGAAAGCGGAAGTCATGGAAGCCCGCAGCGACAGCGAGAACCTCTTCACCGGCTCTCTCTCCGGCCTCGGCCCGGAGATCGCCGGTCCCACCCCGCGCCACCGCACGGTCGGCGTCAGGGTCGGCGAAGGCGAGGGCTCGGTCGTGGTGGGCGGCGGTGCCCCCATCGTCGTGCAGTCGATGACCAACACCGACACGGCCGATATCGACGGCACCGTGGCGCAGGTCTCGCAGCTCGCCCGGGCCGGGTCGGAGCTGGTGCGAATCACCGTGGACCGGGACGAGGCCGCCGCCGCCGTGCCGAAGATCCGCGAGCGCCTGGACCGGATCGGCGTCCACGTCCCGCTCGTCGGCGACTTCCACTACATCGGCCACAAGCTCCTGTCCGACCATCCGGCTTGCGCCGAGGCGCTGGCCAAGTACCGGATCAACCCCGGCAATGTCGGCTTCAAGGAGAAGAAGGACACCCAGTTCTCGACCATCATCGAGCAGGCGATCAAGTACGGGAAGACCGTGCGGATCGGCGCCAACTGGGGCTCGCTGGACGGTGAACTCCTCACCCACCTGATGGACGAGAACGCGAAATCCGCGCGCCCGATCGATGCCCGCGCCGTCATGCGCGAGGCGATGGTCCGCTCCGCGCTGGGCTCCGCCAAGCGCGCCGAGGAGTTGGGCCTCGGCAAGGACAAGATCATCCTGTCGGCCAAGGTCTCGGCGGTGCAGGACCTGATCGCGGTCTACCGGGAGGTCGCCCGCCGGTCGGACTATGCGATCCACCTTGGCCTGACCGAGGCGGGCATGGGCTCGAAGGGCATCGTCGCGGCCTCCGCGGCCATCGGCGTGCTGCTGCAGGAGGGCATCGGCGACACGATCCGTTACTCGCTGACCCCCGAGCCGGGCGGCGACCGGACGGTGGAGGTGAAGGTCGCGCAGGAACTGCTGCAGACCATGGGCTTCCGCACCTTCGTGCCCCTGGTCGCGGCCTGCCCCGGCTGCGGGCGCACCACCTCGACGACGTTCCAGGAGCTCGCCCGGGACATCCAGAACTGGATCACCACCTCCATGCCGGAGTGGAAGAAGACCTATCCCGGCGTCGAGGGGCTGAACGTCGCGGTGATGGGCTGCATCGTGAACGGCCCGGGCGAATCGAAGCACGCCGATATCGGCATCTCGCTCCCCGGCACCGGCGAGACCCCCACCGCCCCGGTCTTCATCGACGGCAAGAAGGCGATGACGCTCCGCGGTGCAACGCTGGCCAAGGATTTCGAGGGCATCGTCATCGACTACATCGAGCGCCGGTTCGGCCAAGGCTCGCGCAGCGCGGCAGAGTAAGGCTCGCGCAGCGCAGCGGGGGGAGGGGAGGGCTCCACGGCCACGCTGCGTAGCTGATCGCCTCGGCCCCTGGTTCCCGCTTGCACGGGGTCGTGATACTCAGGCGCCACGAACCCGAGGGCCGCCTAGCCCGGCGGATCTTTCGCGCCCCGATGCCCCCATGATCCGGATCGCGAAGAGCCGCACCGCGCGCCGCCGTCCGACCGGACAATTTCGACACCCCACATGACCCAGACTGCCGTACCGGGCCCCTCCGCCCAGCCTGATGCAGCGCCCGCGGAGACGGACGGGCCCGCGCCCTCCGGCGCCCTCGACTCGCCCGAGCGGGCCGAGACCCGGCATGGGAAGGCCGGGTTCTGGACGCTGCTCGTGGGGTCGGTCGGCGTCGTCTACGGCGACATCGGCACCAGCCCGCTCTACGCCTTCCGCGAGGCCCTGGGACCGGCCCGGGCCGACAGCATCCTCCTGCCGGAGGAGGTGCTCGGCACCGTCTCCCTCATCCTGTGGGCGCTGTTCCTGATCGTGACCGTGAAATACGTCGCGATCCTGCTGCGCATGGACAACAACGGGGAGGGGGGCATCCTCTCGCTCATGGCGCTCGCCCGCAAGGCGCTGGGCGGCTCCCGCATCGTCTTCATGCTCGGGTTGATGGGCGCGGCCTTGTTCTACGGCGACGCGGTGATCACCCCCGCCATCTCGGTGCTCTCGGCGGTGGAGGGCCTGAAGCTCGTCACCCCCACCCTGGACGACTACGTCCTGCCGATCACCGTGGCGATCATCCTCGCCCTGTTCCTGGTGCAAAACCGTGGCACGGCCAAGGTCGCGGCCTTCTTCGGGCCGATGACCATCGTCTGGTTCGTCGCCATGGCGGCGGTGGCGCTGCCGCACATCCACCTTCATCCGGAGGTGTTCCGGGCGGTCAATCCCTGGCACGCGGTGAACTACCTGCTGGGCCACGGCACCGGGGCCCTGGTGGCGCTGGGCGCCGTGTTCCTGGCGGTGACCGGGGCTGAGGCCCTGTTCGCCGACCTCGGCCATTTCGGGCGCAAGCCGATCCAGCTGGCCTGGATCGGCCTCGTCTTCCCGTCGCTGGCCCTCAACTACCTCGGCCAGGCCGCTCTGGTGCTGGAGAAGCCCGACACCTCCGACCCGTTCTTCCAGATGGTGCCGGCCTGGGGCCTGCTGCCGATGGTGGTGCTGGCCACCCTGGCCACCGTGGTGGCGAGCCAGGCGGTGATCACCGGGGCGTTCTCCCTGTCCAGGCAGGCGATCCAGCTCGGGCTGCTGCCGCGGCTCGAGATCCGCCACACCTCCGAATCCCATGCGGGGCAGATCTACCTGCCGCAGATCAACACCCTGCTGATGGTGGGGGTCGTGCTGCTGGCGGTCCTGTTCAAGACCTCGTCGTCGCTGGCCTCGGCCTACGGCATCGCCGTGACGGGGACGATGCTGCTCACCGCCTCCCTCACGTTCCTCGTGATGTGGCGGATGTGGAAGTGGTCGCCGGTCGCCGCGGCGGCGGCGATGCTACCCTTCATCGCCATCGAGTTCCTGTTCCTGCTCTCGAACCTCATCAAGGTGGTGGAGGGCGGCTACGTGCCCCTGCTGCTGGCCGGCGCCCTCATCATCCTGATGTGGACCTGGGTGCGGGGCGTGACGATCCTGTTCAATAAGACCCGCAAGACCGACGTGCCGCTGACCGAGCTGGTGGCGATGCTGGAGAAGAGCCCGCCCCACCATGTCCGCGGCACCGCGGTGTTCCTCACGAGCGACCCGGAGATCGCCCCGGCGGCCCTCCTGCACAACCTCAAGCACAACAAGGTGCTGCACGAGAAGAACGTGGTGCTCACGGTCGAGACCGTGGACACCCCCCGCTCGCGGGAGGCCGACAAGGTGCGTATCGACCCCGTGGGCCCGCATTTCTACCGGGTGGTGATGAAGTTCGGCTACATGGAGACGCCGAACATCCCCAAGACCCTGACCCTGCTGCGCCGCCAGGGCTTCAAGTTCGACATCATGGCGACGTCGTTCTTCCTGTCCCGCCGCTCGATCCGCCCGGCGGCCCATTCCGGCATGCCCCTCTGGCAGGACCGTATTTTCATTACCCTCGCGAAGAACGCCAACGACGCGACGGACTTCTTCCAGATCCCCACGGGCCGCGTGGTCGAGGTCGGGACGCAGGTGACGGTGTAACAGGGTTCCCTGGGGTGGATCGGCGGAAGGGTTTATCTCCTCCCTCCGTCGAGGAAATCGCTGTGCCCATTAACGTCAACAATCCCGAGGCCGAAGCGCTGACCCGCCGCTTTGCCACGATGGCAGGGGTCGGCATCACCGAGGCGATCGCACGCCGACATTGCCAGGAAACTCCGCAGGAGACCGGCGCGCGGCTGCGGGAGAGGCACGGAATCCGGCTCATCAAGACGGCCCGCCGACCGCTTCCCTCCGAAGCCTATGACGAGATGTGGGAAGGCCGCTGATGTTCGGCGATGCCTCTGCGATCGTCGCCCTCCTGGCGGATGAACCGGAGGCAGGACGTGTCTCGGCGGCGCTGACCGGCGCAAGCGACTGCATGACCTCACCAGTCGTGGTCCTGGAGGCGATCTTGGCGCTGGCCCGGCCCGACAAGTTCAATCTGACGGTCGAGGCTGTGCAGCCGATCGTCCCGGAATTCCTGGAAGCCCGGCGGATCGCGATCCGCGACCTGCCGCCGGCCGGAGAGACGACGGCTCTGACCCTCTCCGCCGCGCATCGTTTTCGCGCAGGCCGCCACGGGCTCACTCTCCGGCGATTGCCTGCCCTACGCCGCCGCACGGTCTTTCGGTGTCCCGATCCTCGCCACGGCGGATGAGTTCCGGAGGACCGACCTGGACACGGTCCCATAAGCGCGGCTGATTCGCGGAGGCGCGCTCATGGTCATCGCAGAACGGTCCCTCACCCTACGATCCGGACCGGTGGAACAGGGCGTTCCCATCGTGCTGCACGCACCGGAGAATGACGACGGCATGTGGATCTGCCGCTACACGATCGGCTGGCCCGAAGGGACGGAAGAGAGATTCGGTGCGGGGGTGGACGCCTTTCAGGCTCTGGACCTGGCGTTGAAAATGATTGGATGTCGCCTCTACGCCAGCGCCCATCACAAGTCCGGCACACTCTTCTTCGAGGAGCCCGGTACCGGTTACGGGTTTCCCGTTCCGAAGAATGTGCGCGCTATGCTGATCGGCCACGACAAGACGTTCGAGGGCTGATCCCAACGTCCCGTCACCGCGCCGGGAGCCAGGGGGCTCCACGTGCGCCAGCGCACCTGAGCGGTTGCAGTGCATTGCGGCCGAACCGCGGCCTCCTTAAACCCGTTCTAATTGAATGCATCCGCTGCATTCCCGCTTCCGGGAAGGTGCGCCCTCGGCCGCCGACCCCCTGGACCGCCCCTGCAAGCGGTCGAAATGCGAGGGACATCGATGATCAAGCTCACCGTGAACGGGGCTGCCCGCAGCTTCGACGGCGATCCCGACATGCCGCTCCTCTGGTACCTGCGGGACGAGGTCGGGCTCACCGGCTCGAAGTTCGGTTGCGGCGCGGCGCTCTGCGGCGCCTGCACCATCCACCTCGGCGGCACCGCCGTGCGCTCCTGCATCACCCCGGTCTCGGCGGCCGAGGGGCAGGAAGTCGTGACGATCGAGGGCCTGTCACCGGACGGGAACCACCCCGTGCAGGTGGCGTGGCGCGACCAGAACGTCGCCCAGTGCGGCTACTGCCAGTGCGGCCAGATCATGCAGGCCGCCTCGCTGCTCAAGGACACGCCCAAGCCCACCGACGCGCAGATCGACGACGCCATGAGCGGCAACATCTGCCGCTGCGGCACCTATCCGCGCATCCGCGCCGCCATCCACCAGGCCGCCGGCCAGAGCCCGGCCCCGCAGGGAGAGCGCCTGTGATCCACGAACTCAAGTTGATGGCCGAGCAAGAGGCCACGACCGCCGCCGGGTCCGCGACCCGTCCGGTGCTCGCCAATGTCAGCCGCCGGGGCATTCTCGGCGGCGCGGGGGCCCTGGTGCTCGCCCTGTCGCTGCGCTCCCCGGCCCGGGCCGACGAGACCCAGACCAAGGAGCAGAAGGAGCACAAGTACGGCGCCGACGGCATGCCGCATGGCTGGCGCGACGACCCGAAGGTATTCATCGCCATCGCCCCCGACGGCACCGTGACGGTGACGAACCACCGCTCCGACATGGGCCAGGGTGTGCGCACCTCCGTGGCCTTCACCGTGGCCGACGAGCTGGAAGCCGCCTGGCCGAAGGTGAAGGTGGTCCAGGCCTGGGGCGACGAGACCCGCTTCGGCAACCAGGACACGGACGGCTCGCGCTCGCTCCGCCACTTCTTCCAGCACTTCCGCCATGCCGGCGCGGCGATGCGGGCCATGCTCATCCAGGCCGCCGCCACGCAATGGGGCGTGCCGGCCGCCGAGGTCACGGCCACGAACCACACCCTCACCCACGCGAAGTCCGGCAGGACCCTCGATTACGGCGCGGTGGCACAGGCGGCGTCCGCGTTGCCGGTGCCCACCGACGTCAAGCTCAAGGACCCGAAGGATTTCCGCTATATCGGCACCGGCAAGGTCGGGCTGATCGACAACGTCGACATCACCACCGGCCGGGCCATCTACGGTGCCGACACCAAGCTCGACGGGATGCTCTACGCGGCTATCGCCCGCCCGCCGGTCTACGGCGGCACGGTGAAGTCGTTCGATGACAGCGCGGCCAAGAAGGTCGCGGGCGTCGTGAAGATCTTCAAGATCGCCGCTACGCCGATCCCCTCCGAGTTCATGCCGCTCGGCGGCGTCGCCGTGGTGGCCAAGAACACCTGGGCGGCCCTGAAGGCCCGCGAGGCCCTCAAGATCACCTGGGACGACGGTCCGAACGCCTCCTACGACACCGATGTCTTCCGCAAGGAGCTGGAGGCGGCGGCGCGCAAGCCCGGCAAGGTGGTGCGGACCCAGGGTGACGTGGACGCCGCCCTGGCCAAGGCCAACAAGAAGGTGGTCGCCGAGTACTTCGTCCCCCACCTCGTCCAGGCACCGATGGAGCCCCCGGCCGCCGTGGCGCGGGTGAAGGACGGCGTCTGCGAGGCCTGGGCCTGCACGCAGGGTCCTCAGGCGGCCAACGACCGGCTGATGAAGGCCCTCAACCTCCCCGACGACAAGGTCACGGTGCATGTGACGCTGCTCGGCGGCGGCTTCGGGCGCAAGTCCAAGCCCGATTACGTGGTCGAGGCGGCGCTCTGCAGCCGGGAGGTCGACGGGGCGCCGGTCAAGCTCGCCTGGACCCGCGACGACGACATCCACCACGGCTTCTACCACACCATCTCGGCCGAGCGGATCGAGGCCGGGCTGGACGACAAGGGCATGCCGGTGGCGTGGCTGCACCGCTCCTGCGCGCCGACGATCGGCTCGATCTTCGCGCCGGATCCGAAGCACGAGCTGCCGTTCGAACTCGGCATGGGCCTCGTGAACACCCCCTTCGCCATCCCCAACATGCGGATGGAGAACCCGGAGGCGGCAGCGCATGTGCGGATCGGCTGGTTCCGGTCGGTCTCGAACATCCCCCACGCCTTCGCGATCCAGTCCTTCGTCTCGGAGCTGGCCCACGAGGCAGGGCGGGACCCGAAGGACTACCTGCTGGATCTCATCGGCCCGGCCCGGACGATCGACCCGACCTCCATCGGCGACGTCTGGAACTACGGCGAGGATCCGTCCCGCTATCCCATCGACACGGGCCGCTTGCGGGGCGTGATCGAGGCCGCCGCCAAGGGCGCCGGCTGGGGTCGTGAGATGCCCAAGGGCCGGGGTCTGGGCATCGCCGGGCACTACAGCTTCGTCACCTACACGGCGGTCGCCGCCGAGGTAGAGGTGGATGAGAAGGGCCAGGTGAAGGTCCAGGCGATCGACATCGCCGTCGATTGCGGGCCTCAGGTGAACCCGGAGCGCATCCGCTCGCAGATGGAGGGCGCGGTGGTCATGGGGATGGGGCTCGCCCTCACCTCCGAGATCACCTTCAAGCAGGGCCGTGCCCAGCAGAACAACTTCGACGGCTACGAGATCATCCGGATCGACGCCGCCCCGAAGGTTGTTCGCGTCCATCTGGTGCCGACGGGGTCCTATGACGGGCCCCTCGGCGGTGTCGGCGAGCCCGGCGTTCCGCCGGTGGCGCCGGCCATCGCCAACGCGGTCTTTGCCGCGACGGGCCGCCGGATCCGGCAACTGCCGATCCGCGACCAGGCCGCCGGAGCCTGAACCCGGCCGCGATCCGGTGCGTTGGGCGCACGAGCGTTCTCCGCACCGGATTCGCGACCGAGGAAAGTCAAATCATGCTGCGTCCCGTCCCTGCCGTCGCCGCGCTCATCGTGGCCGGCGGCCTTGTTTCACTCGGTCACGGCGCCGCCCTGGCCTCGCCCTGCACGCAGCAGATCGACGGGCTGTCGGGCAAGGTGAAGGCGGAAACGCGCGACGCCATCTCGGCGAATACGAGCGGCCAGGGCACCGCCGCCAAGCGCGGCGGCGAGGGGATGACCGGCACCGAGGGCAAGCGGGCGGACGAAGCCCCCGAGGCGCCGCCGGAGAAATCCGCCGAGGCCGGCAAGGGTGCCGACGCCGCCCAGCAGGCGAAGGTCGCCCTGGACGAGGCCCGCGCCGCCGACGCCAAGGGCGACACCAAGGGCTGCGAGGCGGCCGTGGAGCGGGCGAAGTCGCAGCTCAGCAAGGCGCCGTAAGGCAGGGAAGACGACCTCTCTCTGCCCGCGGGGATCGGGGCGAGATCGATCCATCCCTCATCCTCATCCTGAGGCGCCCGCTGCAAGCGGGCCTCGAAGGCCTCATCCTGAGGTGACTGCGTCAGCGGGCCTCGAAGGAGGGCTCCAGAAGGCTCCACGATCCCTGGAGCCCTCCTTCGAGGCGGCTGTCGCCGCACCTCAGGATGAGGGATGGGGGTGGGATGGGCCGGTCAGCCCCAAATACGCACCGATGCCCCCGAGATGGGGGAGAGGCAGCCCCCCTACTGCCCCACCAACTCCCCGAACCGTGCCAGGAACCGCGCCTGCGCGTCCCCCGTGGGCCACGGCTCGGCGAGGGCGAGGATGGGGTCCGGCAGGGCAAGCGTCGGGCCGAAATACCGGGCGGCTTCCTCCTCGGAGAAACCGGCAAGCCGCACCGCCTCCACATGGGCCGCGACCCGGTCCGCCCGCTTCACGAGCCGGCTGAGGGCAGGCGTCGGGGCGGGCAGGCCGAAACGCTGGCGTACGGCGGTGAGCAGCCGCTGCTCCACCCCCCGATAGGCATCGCCGATCGCCGCCTTCAGGGGCGAGATGATATCCCCCACGACGTATTCCGGCGCATCGTGCAGGAGCAGTTCGAGCCCCTCGACCCCGGTGGAGGCGGGGGCGAGATGCCGACCGATTCCTTCGACCAGCAGGCTGTGCTGCGCCACCGAGAAGACGTGCGGGCCCGCCGTCTGCCCGTTCCAGCGGGCGACCCGGGCGAGGCCGTGGGCGATGTCGGCGATGTCGATGTCGAGGGACGAGGGGTCCAGGAGGTCGAGGCGGCGGCCGGATAGCATCCGCTGCCACGCCCGCGGCGGCTCCTTTGCTGGCGAAGCGCTCATGCCCGTGCGAGGGCGGCGCAGGCCCCGTGACGGTGGCAGTCCGTGAGGTGGTCGTTCACCATCCCGACCGCCTGCATGAAGGCGTGGACGATGGTCGGCCCGCAGAAGGAGAAACCCTCGGCCTTCAAAGCCTTGGCGATGCGCCGGGACACCTCCGTCTCCGTGGCGATGTCGGCCCGGCTGTGCGGGTTCGCCTGGATGGGCTGCCCCTCGCAGAAATCCCAGAGGAAGCGGGAGAATCCGGGTCCGCTCTCCTCGATCCGGAGCCAGGCCCTGGCCCCGGCGATAGTACCGAGGATCTTCGCCCGGTTGCGGATGATGCCCGTATCCGCCATCAGCCGGGCGACGTCGGCCTCGGTGTAGCGGGCAATCGCCTCGGGCGAGAAGCCATCGAAGGCCGCCCGGAATCCCTCGCGCCGCCGCAGGATGGTGAGCCAGGACAGGCCGGCCTGGAACCCGTCGAGGATCAGCTTCTCGTAGAGGGCACGGCCATCGAATTCAGGCACGCCCCACTCGGTGTCGTGATAGGCCACGTAGAGGGGATCGAGCCCCGCCCACCAGCAGCGGGGCCGTCCGTCCGGGTGCAGGATCAGCCCCTCGGGCAGCGCGGGCTCCATCAACCCGCCGCCTCGCCGCCGGCATCGGGCATGGGGAAGGTCGCGTAGGCCGGCCGTCCCACGGCGAGGGGCTTGCCGCCCGCCCGGAGGATCTCACCCGCCGCCAGGGCGTCGCCGAGCCGGTCGAGGCGCAGCATGGCGAGGCCGGTCTGGCCGGCCGTGCTGCCTGTCACGCCCAGCACCTTCTGCCCGGCCTGGACCTCGGACCCCGGCGAGGGCGCCCCCTCCGGAAACGCCGCGGCGAGGAGGCGGGTGCGGGCGGTACCCCGGTGCTGCATCCGCGACACCACCTCCTGGCCGACGTAGCAGCCCTTGCGGAAATCCACCCCGCCGAGCTGGTCCATCAGCGCCTCGTGGGGGAAGGCGTCGCCATAGGCGAAGTCGCGGCCACCCTCGGGGATGGCCAGCGCGATCCGGTGGGTGTGGTAATCCCCCTCGGAGGCGTCCGCCGAGAACGCACCCTCGGCGGCGTAGAGCCGTGCCCCGAGATCGGGATGCCGGCTATCGACCACCCGGGCGGTGGCCGCGGCCGTGGTGGCGCCATCCCAGGCGGCGGCCACCGCCACGGTCGGGTCGGCGGCGATCTCGGCCTTGGCGCGGAGTTTGTAGAGGGTCAGGCGCTTGGCGAGGTCGGCAGCCTTGTCCGCCGCCACGTCGAGGCGAAACCCGTCCGGCAAACGCGAGACGAGGAAGTCGAACAGGATCTTGCCCTGGGGGGTCAGGAGGGCGCCGAGCCGCGCCTCATCCGCTCCCAGGGTCTCCACGTTGCAGGTCAACACGCCCTGGAGCAGGGAGGTCGCATCCGGCCCCGTGACGGTGACGAGGGCGCGGTCCGGCAGCAGGGCGATGGGCATTCGGGTGTTCCTCACGCGGCGGGGATGGCCGGGAGGTAAGCGTGAACGCGGCGCGCCTCAACCGGTGGCCGACCGCGGGTCAGTGCTGCAGGGTGGTCGTGAAGGCGCCGCCGCGGATACGCTCGGGGAAACCCTCGGCGTAGCGGGCGGTGGCCTCTTCGCCATAGGTGGTCACGAGTTCCTGGAAGGCGGCGAAGAGGGCGGCCTGGGCCATGCAGTCACCGTCGAGCCCGTCGAGGCAGCCTTCCGCGAACGCTTCCGAGACATAGCTCAAAGCGGCACGCTTCTCCTCGACATCGGCCTCGAGGGGGGCGGTGTGCGAGATGGGCTGCATGGTCCGACACTTCCATTGCACCGGTCTGAGACAGGCCGGCGGACAAGATGGATGATAGGCGGCTCAATGCGGGACGCCTAGCCGGTAATTGCGAATCGGTTAACGCGACCGTTCGAATGCGCCCCTATCGCCCGATCACCCCCCGTTGTTGCCGGGATGCATCAACCGCCGAACCGGCCCGCGAGGGCATGAGACAGCCGTTCGCCTTCTGCGAGAAACCGGGCCGCTGCTTCGTGGGCCGCCGGGGTGCAGACCCGGTAGGTCAGGGCGTAGCTCCGGTAGCCGCGGTTATAGGCGCCGGCCAGCCTGTCCCGCCGGGCGGGGGTAATCCCCTCGGCCTCGATCAGGGCCTTCATCCGGGCCGGCCATTCCCCCGCATCCGCCGTGGCGCAGAGGCTGCGCAGGAAGGCCAGGGAGCCGATCACCTCCGCCATGCGCATGAGGTCGCGGTCGTAGGGCGCCGGCACGTCGGCGGGGGCTGGCGCCTCCTTCGGCTGCTCCTTGGGAGCGTCCTTGGCGGCGGGCTTGGCCCGCTGCTGCGCCTGCGCGACCGGGACGGAGGGGACGATCAGGGCGAGGGCGACAACCACCGCCGCCTTCGCCCCACGGCCGCCCCTGGTGCGCACGATCCCCTTGCCCGCAGGGGAGGGGGCCAAAAGACCGGAGCGACCCCCCATTACGCCTGCCCCCGCGTCCCGATCCGGGCGAACGCCTCCCGCAGGGTGCCGAGCAGCCCGGGCGTGGTCTCGAGGCCCGCGATCTCGTCGAGGCTCGCCCAGCGCACGCCCAGGGCCTCCGGCCCCGCCACGGGCTCTCCGCCCCGCCAGAGGGCAGCGTGGGGATGGACGACGTAATGGTGCCGCGCGCGGCCTTCCCCGTCGCGCATGATGATCTCGGTGGGGGAGAGCACGCCCACTACCTCGGCGGTGAGGCCGACCTCCTCGGACAGTTCGCGAAGGGCCGCCTCAGCCAGGGTCTCGCCGGCCTCCACGAGGCCCCCCGGCAGGGTCCAGACGCCGCGCATCGGCTCGTTCGCCCGGGCGGCCAACAGGACGCGCCCGTCCCGGATCACCGCGATCGAGGCGCCCACGAAGGGCCGGGTCGGAAAGGTGCGGGCCTCAACTTCGGTCACGGTTGTCCCCCGTCGAGGGCGATGGCCGCGACGCGTCCGTCGCCGAGGCCGACGACGAGGCGGGCCGCCGGTCCCTCCCCGAGGACGGCGACACCGGTCCCCGCCGGGGCCGGCAGGGTCACGCGCAGGCGCTCGCGCCATCCGTCCCGGCCCGAGACGACGGCCAGGGCCGGCATCCCCGCCACCGGCAGGGCGAGATCCACCACCCCGTCCCGCGCCAGGGTGTCGGCGAGGTCTGTTTCGCCATCCCCGATCGTGTAGCCCGCGGCTTCGGGACCAGGTTCGATCCGGTCGGGACCGAGACTCCAGAGCCTCAGCCGCCCGGTGGAATCGACAGTCGCGGCCCCGATGCCCTTCCCAGAGAAATCCCCGAGGGCGGCGACGGCCGGGCGCGGTCCGGGTGCCGTGCGGGCGCTCACCGCCCAGGCGGCCGGGTCGGCGGTCGAGCGGGTAACGAGGACGAGGCTCCCCGAGTCGGGCCCGGTCAGCGTCGCGGCCAGGACCGCCGGACGCCCGGCGAGGGGGACGATCCGCGGCGGTCTGGCGGCGAAGACCGCCCCATCGCCCGCGGGCACGGACGCGGTGGCCACGGGGACGGGCCGGGGATCGGTGCTGACCGCCAGGGGCTGGCGCTCCCGGAGGGTCAGCGTCGTGGCAGCGGGGGCGCCGTCCGGGCTTCGGCCGCGGCCCGTGAGGTAGGCGCTCAGCGGTCCGTCGAGGGCGCGGCGGGTCCCCGGCAGGGCGCCCCGCGGGGTCTCGGAGGCTACGAGATCTTCCACCGCCTCCCGGCCGATGGGCTTGGCGGCGACGGTGCCGTTCTCCACGGTGAGGATCGCCCCGCCATCTTCACCCCACACGACGGCGATCGGCGGCGAGGCCGTGCGACCGTCACCGGCCCTGACGATGGGAAGGAGGCCCGACGTCGCCACCGCCGTCGCGACCTCGCTGCGCGGCCCGCGCATCTCGCGGACCTTGAACGGCAGATCGAGGATGCGGATCGCCGGCTCGGCCGAGGCGGCGCCTCCGGCCAGGAGGATCGCAACCAGGGCGAAGCCCACGCCCCGGCTCCGCCCGGCGGACGCTGCGATCCGGCGATACTCCGGTTCCCCCAGGGCGAGGGGGCGGGTCGAACGGACGGCGCGCCGGATGCGCGCCGGGGAGTCAGACATGCTGACCGCCGTTGATGTGCAACTCGGCGCCGTTCACGTAGGACGAGGCCTCGGTGCACAGGAAGTAGATGGCCTTGGCGACCTCGTCGGGGGTGCCGAGCCGGCGCTGGGGGATCTGTTCCACCAGCTTCTCCGTCCCGGGAGAGAGGATGGAGGTGTCGATCTCGCCCGGCGAGATGGCGTTCACCCGGACGCCGATGGGTCCGAAATCCGCGGCCATCTCCCGGGTCAGGCCGGCCAGCGCCGCCTTCGACGTGCCGTAGGCCGCCCCGGCAAAGGGGTGGACCCGCGAGCCGGCGATGGAGGTGACGTTGACGATGGAGCCCCTGGCCTGGGCGAGTTCCTCGCGCAGGCCCCGCGCCAGCAGGATCGTCGCGAAGAAATTGACTTGGAACACCCGCTGCCAGTCCGCAAAATCCGTCCCGAGCGCCCCCAGGCGCTCCCCGGCGGGTCCCTTCGGCGAGATGCCGGCATTGTTGACCAGGGCATGCAGCAACCCGCCCTCGGCCTCCAGGCGGCCGCGCACCTCCTCGATCGCCCGCATCGTGTCGGCGGCGTCGGAGAGATCGACCTGAAGATGGTCCTCGGGACCCATCTCCCAGGGGCAGTTCTCCGGGAAGGGGTGGCGCGAGCAGGTGATGACCCGCCAGCCGGCGGCGGAGAACCGCTTCACGGTGGCGTGGCCGATGCCGCGGCTCGCGCCCGTGAGCAGCATGACGCGCCGGCGTTCATTGGGGGAGAGGGCCACGGTCGGAGCCTCGCTGTCGCGCGGGGGGGTTCCGCAGGCGCGGCCCCCGCCGGTGCACTGCAACGTCTAGGCGGACGGGCGCGGGAAATCCAGGGCGGACCGCATGCGGCGGGCGCAAGGGGCTTGGCGCCCGAGGCGTCGCCCGGCCATCGCGAAAATCCTCCACCGTCGTCCCACGCGAAGCGATGACGGGGCTGCGATGGGGCTGCGCAGTCCCGCGCATGGCCAAGCCTCCGGCCCCGACGTGCACCGTGTCGCCAAGCCGGCCTTCGGTTGCTACAGAGCGCGCGCACGAGGATGACCATGACGCGACCGGAGCCCGACACGGAAACGGCTGAGCCCGCCCAGGCGCGGCTGATCGCCCATCTCGCTGCGGCGGGCTACGCCCCCGTCAGCCCGCCGGTGCTGCAGCCGGTCGAGCCCTTCCTCGAACTGTCCGGCGAGGATATCCGGCGGCGGATCTTCGTCACGCAGGATGCCGGCGGGGCCGAACTGTGCCTGCGGCCGGAATTCACCATTCCCGTCTGCCGTCTCCATCGCCAGCGGGCGGACGGGCGGACGGCCGACTACAGCTATTGCGGGCCGGTCTTCCGGCTGGCCGCCGAGGAGCCGGACGAGTTCTTCCAGGCCGGCATCGAATCGATCGGCCGGACCGACACGCCCGCCGCGGATGCCGAGGTGCTGGGGCTCGCCCTCGAAGGGCTGGCCCTGCTCGGGCGGTCGAGCCCCTCCGTCCGCCTCGGCGACATGGGCCTGACCGTAGCCCTGCTGGAAGGCCTCTCCGTGCCCCCGGCCGCCAAACGGCGCACACTCCGGGCGCTGGCCGCCGGCCGCTCCCTCGATGCGGTGACCAACGGCGCCGAGGGCACCCCCGGCGAAGACCGCCATGCGGGGCTTCTCGCCGCGATCCAGGGCCAGGACCCCCAGGGCGTGCGCGCCTTCGTGGAGGACGTGCTGGCCATCGCCGGCATCTCGGCGGTGGGCGGACGCAGCGCGGGCGAGATCGCGGAACGCTTCCTCGGCAAGGCGGCGGCGCAGGCCAATGGCGGGGCCGGGCTCAACGCCGAGAACCGGGCGATTCTCGACCGCTACCGGGCGGTCTCGGGGGATCCCGATGCGGCGGCCCGGGACCTGCGGGCGCTGGTCGCCGATGCGGGGGTCCGCCACCCGGCCCTGGAGGCCGCCCTCGACCTGTTCGAGGAGCGCACCGGCTTCATCGCCGCCCGGGGCCTGCCCATCGGGAGCTTCCGCTTCCAGGGCGGCTTCGCCCGCAACCTCGATTACTATACCGGCTTCATCTTCGAGGCCGCCGAAGGCGGTGGGCCGGTGCTGGTCGGCGGCGGCCGCTACGACGGCCTCCTCACCCATCTCGGCAGCCCCGTGCCCCTGCCCGCGGTGGGCTGCACCTTCTGGATCGAGCGCGCGACGGGAGCCGGCCGATGAGCGAGTCCCTCGTGCTGGCGGTGCCCTCGAAGGGGCGCCTCCAGGAAAACGCCAACGCCTTCTTCGCCCGCGCCGGCCTCAAGCTCGCCCAGGGCGCGGGCGCCAGGGACTACCGGGGCAAGCTCGTCGGCGTGTCCGGCGTCGAGGTGCGCTACCTCTCGGCCTCCGAGATCGCGAGCCAGCTCGCCTCCGGTGCCGCCCATCTCGGCGTGACCGGCGAGGACCTGATCCGCGAGACCCTCCCCGACGTGCGCGGGCAGGTGGAGTTGCTGACGCCGCTCGGCTTCGGCAACGCCACGGTGGTGGTGGCCGTGCCCCAGGCCTGGATCGACGTGCGGGTGATGGCCGACCTCGACGAGGTGGCCGCCACCATGCGCACCCGCCACGGCCGCCGCCTCCGGGTGGCGACGAAGTACGTGAACCTCACCCGGCGCTTCTTCGCCGAGACCGGCGTGGCGGACTACCGGATCGTCGAGAGCCTCGGCGCCACCGAGGGCGCCCCGGCGGCGGGCTCCGCCGAGATCGTCGTGGACATCACCACCACGGGTGCCACGCTGGCAGCCAACGCCCTCAAGATCCTCGACGACGGGATCATCCTGCGCTCGGAGGCGAACCTCGTCGCCTCGCTGAAGGCGCCCTGGGGCGAGGGGCAGCGGAACGCCCTGCGGGCGGTCCTCGGGCGGATCAGCGCCGAGGAACGGGCCCGCACGACCCGCGAGGTTCGGGCAGCGATGCCGGAATCCGGCGGCATCGACCTCGCCACGCTGGCGGGCCTGCACGAGGCCGAGCTGCCCTATGGCGCCCCGGCCGGTCCGGACGGGGAGATCGTCCTGCGCTGCCCCGAGGCCGCGATGTTCGACCTCACCGATGCCCTCGTGGCGGCGGGCGCCCGGGCGGTCAGTGTACGCCGGATCGACTACGCCTTCGCGGCGGAGAACCCCCTGGCGGAACGGCTGCTTACGCGGCTCCGGACGTGACGCGGACCGGGATATCCCTTACTCTCCGATGGGATATTCCACCGAGGCGACCATGCCCCTCTACGTGAAGGACCCGACGGTCGATGCCCTGGCCGACGAGCTGATGGCGCTCAGGGGATCGACCAAGACGGAAGCCGTCCGCCAAGCCCTCCGCAACGAGATCGCGCGGGTGAAGGGGGAGACCGACCTCGTCGAACGGACACTCGCGTTCACCCGGCGGCTGCACGCCCGGGCCAGAGCCGGGCAGCCGGCCGACAAGGCGTTTATCGACAGCCTCTACGAGCGCGACTGATGTTCGTGGATGCGTCCGCCCTGACGGCGATCCTGACGGATGAGGACGACGCCCGGGAACTGGTCGGGCGGCTGAAGCGGGCGAGCCGGCGGATGACCTCGCCGCTAGCGGTCTGGGAGACGACCGTCGCCGTCGCCCGGCGGCTCGGCCTTTCCCTCGGCGAGGCGCGCGAAGCGGTAGGCGATTACCTCGCCCTCGCCGGCATCGTCGTCATGCCCATCCCGCCGGAAGTCGGTGACACGGCGCTCGATGCCTTCGACCGCTTCGGCAAGAGCCGCCATCCGGCCGCGCTGAATTTCGGCGACTGCTTCGCCTATGCGTGTGCCCGCCACTACCGGGCACGGCTCCTGTTCAAGGGCGACGACTTCCCACACACGGACATCGACTTGCACCCCGCCTGATCGGGGATCCCAAAGGGCCGGGCCCTTTGGCGGGTGCAGGGCGGCACCCTGCCTCTTCCAGGGGCCTCGCCCCTGGACCCCACCAAAGGACCTCGTCCTTTGGGAACCCTGGATTTATTGCGGGCCCTGCTTGGCGAATTCGGCGAGCACGCCGCGGAGCACCTTGAGGCGAGCGTCGTAGGCGGTGCGCAGGCATTCGACCTCGGCGCCACAGGTCCGGCGCTCGACGAGCCAGGTCTCCTGGTCTTCCTTCAGCTTCGACTGGCCACCCATCGGCAGCACCGCTTTCAGGATCTCGAACCGGGTCGCCATCTCCACATCCCGGTCGTTGAGGGGGAGATGGGCGCAGATCGCCTTCTCGTCGGGCGCCTCCGCCTTGTCGCAGGGGAAGCTCGCCGCCTGGGCGGTTCCGCTGAAAGGCAGCAGGAGGGTGAGGGCGAGGGCGTAACGGACGTGCGGCATGGACCGGAAACGGCCGGGCCCACCGGAGGCTCCCTCGGGCGAGCGCATCAGAATCCGGGCTTCACCGTCGCGAGGACGACGATGGCAATCATCAGCAGGGTCGGCACCTCGTTGATCACCCGGTAGAACCGGTGGGATCGGGTGTTCCGGTCGGCGGCGAAGTCCTTCACCATCCGGGCGAGCCAGCCGTGGATCCCCGACATTGCCACCACCAGGGCGAACTTCGCCTGCAGCCAGGGTGCCGCGTAGTAGCCGCTCATCCAGGCCAGCGTCAGGCCGAACACCCAGGTCGCGATCATGGCGGGCGTCATGATCGCCTTGAGCAGGCGCCGCTCCATGACCTTGAAGGTCGCGG
The DNA here is from genome assembly GCF_022179525.1 of Methylobacterium persicinum. Taxonomy (GTDB): domain Bacteria; phylum Pseudomonadota; class Alphaproteobacteria; order Rhizobiales; family Beijerinckiaceae; genus Methylobacterium; species Methylobacterium persicinum. The sequence continues at coordinate 15,650 of NZ_BPQX01000072.1, read as the reverse complement.
ATTGCGCCTCCGAACCCGGCGGCAGGCTCGCATGGTACACGAACAGCCGGGGCAGGTAGAGCATCGCCGCCATCCAGGCGATGAGGCTCACGATGTGCCCCGCCTTGAGCCAGTCGTAGAGCACCCCCGTCAGCCCCGCAGCCGGGCGAGCATCCGCTCGACATGCGCCACCGGCGTCTGCGGCGTGATGCCGTGGCCGAGGTTGAACACGTGCGGCAGGCCCTCCACGGCCCCGCGGATGGCATCCACGGCCCCGTCCAGGGCCGCGCCGCCCTCGATCAGGGTCTCGGGGTGCAGGTTGCCCTGCGTGACCGTGGAGGCCGGCACACGGCCCCGCAGGGCCTTCAGGTCCACGCCCCAATCGACGCCGACCGCATCGGCGCCGGTCTCGGGAACCACACGGGCATGGCCGTCGAGGCCGGAGCCCCGGGCAAAGACGATGATCTTCGCCCCCGGCACCCGGGCCCTGACGCCGGCGATCATCCGGGCGATGGGGCGCAGGGACCAGCGGGTCAGGGCATCGACCGGGGCCGAGCCGGGAAGGGCGCTCTCCGCCACGTCGCCAACGGGCTCGACGGAGCCTCCGGCGGCCGGAACCGCCCGGGGCAGGGTGCCGGCGTGGGATTCGAAGATCTGGACCGCGTCGGCGCCGGCCTCGAGCTGGCGGACGAGGTAGTCGGTCTGCACCGTCACGAGGCGGTCGATCAGTTCATCGACCAGGGCCGTGTCGCCCTCGGCCAGCGCCCGGGCGGGAGCGAGGTCCGGAGTACCCCGGCCGCCGATCATGTAGCTCGCCACCGTCCAGGGGGCGCCGCAGAAACCGAGGAGCGTGGTCTCTCCCGGAAGCTCGGCGCGCAGGCGCCTGACGGTCTCGAAGACGGGAGCGAGGTGATCCATCACGGCCCCGTCCCCGGATTCCCGAAGGCGCCCGAAGGCGGCCCGGTCCGACAGGGGGTCGAGGCGTGGCCCTTCGCCCTCCACGAAGCGGACGTCCTGGCCGAGGGCGTGGGGGATGACGAGGATGTCGGAGAACAGGATCGCGGCGTCGAACCCGAACCGGCGGATCGGCTGGAGGGTCACCTCCACGGCGAAGTCGGGCGTGTAGCACAGGTCGAGGAAGGAGCCTGCCGTAGCCCGGGTGGCCCGGTATTCCGGCAGATAGCGCCCCGCCTGACGCATCATCCAGGCGGGGGGCGGCCAGACCGCTTCGCCCGAGAGGACCCGCATCATCGTCCTGTCCACCCGAACCGTCATGCGCTCCCGCATCCGCTCTTCTCGCAAACCGGTCCGGTCGCGACGATCCCCAGGGGTCCTCTCATAAAGATAAAGAGAGAATCTTAGACTCTGTTTTTTCTCTTGGAGCGTGGATCACGGGAGCGCAACCGTGTCCACACGTGATCCCCGGCGGGGCGGCGTTAACGAGGCTTTAAAGGATTTGCGCGAAGATGATGGAAGAGGGTTCCCGTTCAAGGCCTTGGCCGGGGCGGTGTGCCGGATCGGCCCCATGGCGTCCGGGTTTTCCCGACTCGCGGCTGGAATCCGCCCCGATTTGACGGCCTGTGCATCCAGGAGTCGATAGCCGACCGCGCCTGGGCACTGGACCGGCCCGACAGGGCTGCCTATCCACACTTGTCGACTCCCCGGCGCCTCGCCGTTGGATAACCGGAACCGGCCGGAGACGCCGCGCATGAGCCGCAGCTACTTTCATCTCCATCTCGTCTCCGATTCCACGGGCGAGACGCTCATCAATGTCGGCCGGGCGGCGGCGGCGCAGTACGAAGGCGTCTCGGCCATCGAGCACGTCTACCCGCTGGTGCGCTCGGCCTCCCAGCTCGAACGGGTGATCTCGGAGATCCGGGCGGCGCCGGGCCTCGTGCTCTACACCCTGGTGGGGGGCGATCTCGGCCAGCGGCTCGAGATGGCGGCGCGGGAATCGGGTTCGCCCTGCCTCTCGGTGCTGCAGCCGGTCCACGACCTTCTGCAATCCTACCTCGGCACGCAGAAGGCGGCCCGGCCGGGCGCCCAGCACATGCTGAACGCCGAGTACTTCAAGCGCATCGACGCGATGAACTTCACCCTCGCCCACGACGACGGCAACCTGCCGGAGGATCTGGAGGAGGCGGACGTGATCCTGCTCGGCGTCAGCCGCACGTCGAAGACGCCGACCTCGATCTACCTCGCCAACCGCGGGCTTAAGACGACGAACCTGCCCCTCGTCCCGGGCATGCCGATGCCGCCGGCGATCGAGGCGGCCCGCAAGCCGCTCATCGTCGGACTGTTCGCCTCGCCCGAGCGGATCATCCAGATCCGGCAGAACCGGCTGTCGAGCCTCAACGCCGACGAAACCTCGCTCTACGTGGACCGGGAGGCGGTGTCCGACGAGATCACCGCCTCCCGGCGCCTGTTCATGAAGAACCGCTGGCCGACCATCGACGTGACCCGGCGCTCCATCGAGGAGACCGCCGCGGCGATCCTCGACCTGCACCGGGACCACCGGATGAAATTCATCGCCGAGTGACGTTTTCTCTGCCGCGGGGTCACGACCCACTCAACACGGTCCGCACGAGGGCGAAGCCCGCGACGAGGCCGAGCAATCCCCCGGCGACCGAGGCCAGGACATAGGCCGCCGAGACCGCCGTCTCGCCCCGTTCGTAGAGGGCAATGGCATCCAGGGAGAAGGTCGAGAAGGTGGTGAAGCCGCCGAGCACCCCGGTGGTCAGGAACAGCCGGGCCGGATGGCCCGCGGCGCCACGCAGGGCGAAACCCTCGGCGAGCACGCCCATCAGGAACGAGCCGAGCACGTTGATGATGAGGGTCGCCAGGGGAAACCCGAGCCCCGGCAGAAGCCGCGCGACGGCGACGTTGAGCCCATGGCGAAACCCGCCGCCGAGCCCGGCCCCGAGGAAAACGATGAGGGTGTTGATCATGCCTGTCCCGTCCCCGTTTGGACGAGCAGTCCGCTCGCGATGCGGCCACGGCCCCACCGCGGGCGAACATGCCCTTGCGGTAGGAGCCATCAGCCCAGGCCGGTCATCCGGCAAGGCGGTTATCGGGGAGCTCCATCCCCATCGCAGGGGGAACTAACAGGTTGGTGGCGGGGCCGCCAGAGGGTCCCCGGCCCGCCGTTTCACGGTCCTGAGAGCGGTTTCGGTTTGATCTGGATTGCCCGCTCCACCGTCCTTGCGAGCGACAGCGAAGCAATCCAGGGCAGCGGGACCTGACCGGATGTGGCGGATCCCTGGGTAGCTTCGCTGCGCTCGCAATGACCGTGGAAATGGCGTGATCCAAGGACGACAGAAAACCCTCTCAAGCCCCTCCGTCACGCCGCGACGGGGAAGTGGCTGCGCTGCTCGATCTGCGCGACGTAGAAATCCTCGATCACGTCGCGGATCACCTCCGCGAGGTCGGCGCCGCGGTGCTCGTCGAGATGGATGTCGCTGCCGATCACCCGGCCGATATGCGCGCTGGCGCTGGAACCGGGAGCGAGGCGCTCGTTGTAGCGCTGATGCAGGCCCGAGACCGAGATGTAGTTCTTGCCGCCGAGTTCGGGGCCATACTTGACCTTGATCTTCTGCTCGCACTCCACCCCGCGCAGGCGGGCGCAGAGGGTGACGAAGTTGTCAGTGTCGATGGTCAGTTCGGCGCCGGTGATGCTGCCGTGGGTGTTGTGCTCCTCGTTGAGGACCTCCGCCATCAGGTGCAGCACGTCGATCACCGGCTGAAGGGCGCGGGTGCCGTCCTCGAGGAGCTTCTGACGGAAACCGTTGCTGCGGGCGTCGGCGGCGGCGAGGCGGGTGCGGAACCTGTCCTTGACCTCGTTCACGTGGGCCATGATCTCTTCCTCCGGGATATCTCGAAAATCCGGATCGTCTTGTCCGTTGATTCTCGATTTACGGAGCGAATGCAGTTTCAACAAGATACTGCAAAATATTGATGCCTGCCCAGGACTTGAGCTTTTGATGAAAACATTCGCCTGCCTAAAAATCAGGCAATGAAATCGGGAGGGCCGTGGGCCCTCCCGGTGGGCGCGGATTATTTGATGAGCTTGAGGAGGTTCTTGCCCGCGCTCGTCTTGAGTTCCTTGGCGTCGAGCTTGCCGTCGCCATCGGGATCGGCGGCCTTGAAGCGGTCGGCGACGAGGGTGTCGTATTCCTTCCGGTCGATCTTGTTGTCGCCGTCGGGATCGATGGTCTTCATTTCCTTGCGGCTGACCCGACCCTGAAGCTCCTTGGTGTCCACGGAGCCGTCCTTGTCCTTGTCGAGGCGCTCGAAGGTCGCCCCGCCGGCCGCCTGGGCCTCGGTGAGGTCGATGGTGCCGTCGTTGTCGGTGTCGATGGCCTTCATGGCGTTCGCGGAGCCGCCCGACCGGGCGGCGGCAGCGTGGGGCAGGACGGCCGGGAGGGCGAAGCCGACAATGACGAGGGCGGCGAGAAGGGTCGGGGCGCGGGTTTGTCCGATCATGGCTGGAATCTCCGGTAGCGGGTGGCACCGGGCCTCCAAGGCCTATCTGCGGACAGCGTTCCCTTCCGTTCCATCACGAAGCGAAGATGGGCCTCGCTCAGGCCGGCCCGTCGAGGGGCTTGAGGCCGCCGGACGCAGCCTGGCCGGACGGTGCGCGGCTCCGGGCCAGGGCGCGGGCGAGGGCGCGAAGGTCCGGCGCCTCTCCGCCTGCCGGGCCGTAGACGGCCCGGTCCAGGGCAGCGAGACCGTCGCGGATCGCCGGCTCGTCACGCCAGCGCCGGGCGAGATCCGGAACCGCCCTCTCCCCCGCCGCCACGGCCGCCCGGAATCCCGGGGCATCCCCGGCTCCGGCGGCCCGGCGAAGGTCGCGGGCGATGGGGGTGGGTAATCGCAACGTAGCCCTGTCGCGGCGGATCCCGAGGAGGGCGAGGCCGAGGCCGAAGGCCATCACCCCTGCGGTGGCGGCGAGGAAGGCGGGCGGCGCGGCGGGGATGCCACCGTCGGTCTCCCGGTCGGGCAGGCCGCCACCGATCTGGCGGGCGGGAATCTCGGCCTCCCGCATGGTCCGCGAGACCGTGTCGAACCAGGGGATTTCGATGGCGTCGAGGGGAATCACCTCGGGCACACCGGGCTTCACGTCCCAGATATAGGTCGCCCGGGCGACCGGGCCGGCGGGGGTGATGATCGTTTCCCGGCTGACGGGACCCGCGAAGGTGATGATGCCCCGGGTGCGCATCACTGGCCGGGGCGGCAGGCCTTCGGCGAGCACGCCCTGCGCTTCGAGGGTCACGGTCCGGCGGACGGTCTCGCCGACCTTCACGGTCTCGGGGTCGCGGCTCCAGGAATCGGTGATGCTCACGTCCCTGGCGGGCAACCACCAGGGGTCCTTAGCGTCGGGGCCGCCGGTGGGCGCCGTCCAGGCCGCGACCACGAAGGGGATCGGCTGCGAGCGCACGTCGACCACCTTGCGCTCGCCCACGTCGTTGATGGTGAGCCGGTGGACGAAGGGTTCGAGGGTGAAGTCGCCCGCATGGTGGGGAAAGATCGCCACGGTCCGGTCGAAGGCGATGGCACTCTGCCCGTCGGGGAGCTGGGTCTTGCTCCAGTGGTCGCGTCCGAGCTGGGTCCAGGTGAAGTTGGCGAGCGGCGGCTGGATGACCTCCTCCAGCAGGATCGGTTGCTTGTAGACCCCGTGGATCTTCAGGAGCACCATCTCCCGGGCATAGGGCGCCGCCCCGCCGTTGAGCTCGGGGGTGACGGTGAGAGTCAGGTCGCCGGGCTCGACCTCCGCGAGGGCGGGCAGGGTCAGGGCCACCAGCAGCCAGGCGGCCAGGAGGGACACCCTCCCGATGACGGCGGGCATCCTCGAGACGATCACCATGGGTTGCTCCCGGCGGGCATGGCGGTGCCGGCCGCGACCCGGCGGGCCTGCTCGGCCTTGAGGCGGAGCTTCAGATAGCGGCCGGGATCGTCGGGCAGGGTCTGGAGCCACAGCCGGTCCGGGCGGATCTCATGGGCCTCGAAGCTCTTCGTCACCCGGCGGACCTCCCGTTCGGGCGCCTCCGCGACCATGGCGAGACCGGTGCCGGACCGTCCCCGGCCGGCGGCGTCGCCCACCGAACCCCGGGCCTTGCCGCCCACGGAATCGACGGCCGCCTGTTCCGAGCGGCCCCGGCGGGACACCGCGCTGTTGCCGGGCAGGGAGGCGCTGGTGTTCGATTCCTTGTTGCCCGCGAGACCCTCACCGCTTGAGGAGGCGTTGATGTCGTTGTTCTGGTCGTGGTTGCCGGTGTTGTTGTAGCGGGCGCCGTACTGGGCGGTACCGTTGGCGATGCCGCCGCCGGGGCCGCGGTCGATGGCCTCCTCCAGCATGCGGGCGATCAGGGCGCGGTTGGCCTGGGCATCGGCGTCCCGGGGGTTGAAGCGCAGGGCCTCGTCATAGGCGGCGACGGCGCCGGGCAGGTCTCCGGCCCGGGCCAGGGCGTTGCCGAGATTGTAGCTCGCCCGCCGGCCGCCGTTGCGGAACAGGGCCGCGGCATCCTCCGGCCGGCCCGCCTCGTAGAGGGCGGCCCCCCGCCAGGCCGGATCGTCGAAGACCCGCGCGGCGAGGCCGGGCAGGTGCAGGCCCATCAGCAGCCGGCCGAAGCCGGTGCGGGGCTGGGACAGGGCCGCGAGCACTATGAGCCCCAGGGCGACGAGGACCAGCCCGGCGATCCGCGCCGTCCGCCGCCAGGAGGGGGGAAGGCCGATGATCCGGGTTGGGGCGAGGGCGGCCGGCATCAGGCGCTCCGGCGGAACAGGAGAAGGGCGGGCAGGGCGGCCAGCGCCAGGAGCCAGCGCCCGAGATCGGCGAAGGCGACGACGCCGTATCCGCCCGCGGCAAGGTGCTGGGCCGTAGGCGCGGAGACCTGCGCGATCACGGGATCGGCCGTGGTGATGGTGGCGCTCGTCCCACCGCCGGCCGCGGCGAGGCGCTGCAGCGGGCCCGGATCGGGTTTCGGCGCCCCCGGGGGCAGGGGCTTTGTCGCGGGGACGAAGAGGGTGTCGAGCCGCCAGCCCCTGGCGCGGATCGCGGCGGCCTCGCGCAGGGCCGCCTCGCCGATCCCATCCCCGTCGCTGATCAGCACCACATCCGCGGCGATGACGCCGGACTCGGCCAGGGTCCGCGCGGCCAGGGCGATGCCGCGTTCGGGATGGCTGCCCCGGTCGGGGACCGTGTCCGCGTCGAGGGCGAAGAGGGTGGTGCCGAGGCTGTCCCGGTCGGTGGTGGGGGAGACGGCGAGATACGCGTCGCCGGCATAGACGACGAGGGCCACCGGCCGGGTCCCTGCCGCCTCGGCGACGGCGGCGGCGGCCTCGCGCATGGCCTGCAGGTTGCCGCCCTCGGCAACGGACCGGGACAGGTCGAGGACGAGGATCGTCTCGTCGAGGTTGCGGAAGCTGCCCGTGTCCCGGCGCTCGACGGCGGGTCCGGAGAGCGCCAGGACGAGTCCCCCGGCGCAGAGGCCCGCGGCGAGGTTGGCGCCGCGCCGGCCGCCGAGCACTGCCCCGGAGCGGGAGAGGTAGTCCATCAGGGCGGGATCGACCTCCCGGCCCCAGTCGCCGAGGGGCGCGGCCCGGCGGACGGCATAGAGGGCCAGGGCCACCACGACAGGGAGCGCGGCGAGCCACCACGGCCGCAGGAGGGTGAGGCCGGCAAGGGTCATCGCGGTGCCCGGCCCGGATGACGCTTCGCGGGCCGTCGAGGGGCGCATCCCCTCTCCCTGCCTGCGGGGAGAGGGCTGAGCCCCCCTTGCCGGGGGCGAAGCGAGGCGGCAGCCGCAGGTGAGGGGGAATGCCGGATGAGTCTCGTCCTGTGAGCCCCCTCACCGCCGCCTTCCGGCGGCACGACGGGATGCGACCGGGCTTCACCCCTCAAGCGGAAAGGGGGCATCCGCGCGTCCTTGAGGGATGGGGCGTTCCTCATGCCGCCCTCCTCACCGCCAGCAGCGCCACCGCGAAGGCGAGGGCCAGGGTGCCCGGCCAGATCCACAGGTCCCGGCGCAGGGGCAATGGCGGTGCCCCCGTGCGGCTGCCCTCCAGGGAATCGATCGCGCCGGCCACGGCGACGAGGTCGTCGGTGGTGCGCACCCGGAAGAACTTTCCGCCGCTGGTCTCGGCCATGACCCGCAGGGTCTCGCTGTCGACCACGTCCTGCTCGCCGTCGGCGTCGGCGAGATCCCGGGGTCCGAGGGCGATGGTGTAGACCCTCACCCCGATCTCCCGGGCGAGGTCGGCCACGTCCTTCGGGGCGGTCTGGCCGGCATTGTTGGCGCCGTCGGAGAGGAGCACCACTGCCTTGGTCGCGGCGGGGCGGCCCTCCGGGATGTGGGCGTCCCGGGGGTCGAGGCGCCGCAGGGCGAGACCGAGGCCGTCGCCGATGCCGGTCGAGCGACCCGAGATGCCGATCGTCGCCTCCTCCAGGGACCGGGCCACGGAGGCGGTGTCGAAGGTGAGGCCGGCGGCGACATAGGCTTGGTCGGCGAAGAGGACGAGGCCGATCCGGTCCCCCGCCCGGCGGCGGATGAAGTCGGAGCCCACGCGCTTGACCGCCTCCAGCCGGCTCACGGTCTCGCCGTCCAGGGAGAAGTCCCGCCGCTCCATGGACCCGGACAGGTCCATGGCGATCATGATCTCCCGGCCCGAGGCGGGCAGGGCGGCGGCCGGCATCACGACCCGCGGGCCGCTCAGGGCGAGGACGAGGCTAATCCAGAGTCCCCAGGCCAGGACGGCCCGGCGGCGGCCGCGGCCGGCGACATCCGTACCGGTCCCGGTGCTGGCGGCCAGGGTTCCGGGGACCAGAAGGGCGCCACCTTCCATCCGCTCCCGCGGCAGGAGGCGGGCAGCGAGCCAGGGCAGGGGCAGGGCGACGAGCAGCCAGGGCGCCGCGAGGTCGAAACCGGAGACGAAGGCCGCAAGCCAACCGGGCAGAGCGCCGTTCATGCCCTGAGCCTCCCGATCAGCCGCGACAGCTCGGCGTCGAGGAGGGCTGCATCGGGCGTTTCCCGGCGGTAGAGCCCATCCACCAGCACCCGGCCAGCCCCGGCGGTGAAGAAGTCGGTTCGCAACAGGGCGTCGAGCCGTCCGGCCCAGGCTGCGCCCTGCGCCGAGGCCGCCGCGTCGCCATCGACCGTCCGCACGAGGCGGCGCAGCAGGCGGGCCTGGGCGAGGATCCTGTCCGGTGGGTCGAGGCTGCGGCTGCCGGCGAGGTCGGCCAGCGCCGCGCGACGGACGCTTGCCCGGGCCCGGCCCACGAGGACCCGCACGAGGCCGATGAGAAGGGCGGCGGAAAAGCCGAGGATCAGGGCGAGCAGGATATCCCCTGGCACGGGGCCGCTGGCGCCGCCGGGCAGGTGCAGGCCGCGGAGCTGGTCGAGGCTGGCGGGGGCGTCGGCGGGGCTCATGGGGCGCCCCGGTACTCAGAGCACGGCATCGAGCCGCTCCATCAGCGGCGCATAGGCCTCGGGCCCCGCCTCCACATCGAGGCGCAGGCCCGCCATGCCCCGGGCGGCATAGTCGGCGAGGCGGGCGTCGATCGCCCGCTCCCCCGTCCCGTCGGCCCGGAGGGAGCCCCGTCGGCCGTCGGACAGGGCGAAGGGGAAGAAGCCCGGCCGCCGGGCGCGCTCGAAGGCGTCGCTCACCAGCACGAGGCGCACGGAGACGCGCTCGGCCACGAGCCCAAGCAGGCGCTCGAAATCGGGGCCGGGATTGTCCAGGGCGCTGCCGATCACGAGGTGGCCGCCGGAGGGAAGGAGGCTTGCGGCGACCCCGAGGAGGGGCTCGAGGGGCGGATCGGGGTCCTTCGCCGTTTCCAAAGCCCTGGCATGGGCGACGGCCAGCGCCCCGGTGACGGCGGTCATGGCCCGCTCGCCGCCGGCCGGGCGCAGCACCGTGGCTTCTCCCGCCGCGGAGGCCACCACGAGGCCGACCCGGCCGCCATCGGCCACGATCCGCCAGCCGAGGAGGGCCAGGGCCTCCGCCGCCGCGTTGGCGCGGAGGGTGCGCCTCGTGCCGAACAGCATGGAGGGCCGGAAGTCGGCGAGCAGGATCACCGCCCGGTCGCGCTCGTCGTGGTGGGTGCGCACATACAACTGCCCGGTGCGGGCGGTGGCGTTGCGGTCGATGTGGCGGCGGTCGTCGCCCTCGGCCCAGAGGCGCACGTCCTCCGGCTCGGAGCCGCGCCCCCGGCGCCGGGTGACGATCCCGCCGGGGAGGCCGGCGAGGGTGCGCGTCACCGGGGAGGCGCCCCGCCGGGCGAGGTGCCGCAACCCCATCAGGGTCTCGCCGGAGAGGGCGATCACCGGCTCCCCCGGGCGAGGCCGGCCGCGGTCGCCGTACCCTCCGCCGTCATCACAGGGCCTTCACCCGCCGCACGAGGTCCTCGATCAGCCCCCTGGCGGTCCTGCCCTCGGCGGAGGCCCGCCATGTCAGGCCGATCCGGTGGGACAGGGCGTCCCGGGCGAGTTCGGTCACGTCCTCGGGGATCACGTGGTCGCGCCCGCGCAGCCATGCCCGCGCCTTGCCCGCCATCATCAGGGCGAGGGTGCCCCGCGGCGAGGCCGGGTGCTCGATCGCCCCACGCAGGTCCGGGGCGGCCTCGTCGGTGCGGGTCGCCGCCACGAGGCGCACGAGGTAGTCCTTGAGCGCCGGGGAGACGTAGGTGGAGAGCGCCGCCTCCCGGGCCGCCCGCACCTCCGCCATCGTCAGCCGCGTCGGCATCGGCGGGATGCGGTGGGTCAGCTCGCCCTCCACGAGGTCGAGGATCGCCCGCTCGGAGGCGGCGTCGGGCATGTCCACCACGACATGCAGGAGGAAGCGGTCGAGCTGCGCCTCGGGCAGGGGGAAGGTGCCCGCGTGCTCGATGGGGTTCTGGGTGGCCACCACCATGAACGGGTCGGGCAGGCGGTGGGTCTCGCCGGAGACGGTCACCTGTCCCTCGGCCATGGATTCCAGCAGGGCCGACTGCACCTTCGGCGGGGCACGGTTCACCTCGTCCACGAGGACGAGGGCGTGGAACAGGGGGCCGGGCAGGAACTCGAAATGGCCGCTGTCCTGGCGCCACACCGTGGTGCCGGTGAGGTCGGCCGGCATCAGGTCGGGGGTGCATTGGATGCGGGCGAAGGAGCCGTCCAGCCCCTCGGCAAGGCGCTTGACCGCCCGGGTCTTGGCGAGGCCCGGCGCGCCCTCGATCAGCAGGTGGCCCCCGGTGAGGAGGCCGATGAGCAGGCGCTCCACGAGACCGGAGGCGCCGATGAGGCCGGTCTCCAGACCGTCCCTCAGGGAGAGCACCCGCCCATGGAGGTCGGAGGCGGCGGAGCCCGCCTGGGGGCGGTCGGCCAGAATGGCGCCGCTCATGGGTGGCTCGATCCCGACACGTCGGCCGAATCCGGCATCCTGCACGTCTCCTCGCGGCCGGGTCCCGTTTCGCGACGGGCTCCTCGAAACCGTAGCCGGTGTGCCCGCAGGGCGTGTGGCCGTCAATCCTGCGCGACCGAAGCCCTGCGCGGGCATCGTGTCACGGTTTCTTCACAAGGGCACACGATGAGCGGGGCCGTCATGACCTTTCCGATCGCCTATGCCGACCTGCCCGAGCCGGCGAAATCCGCCCTGGGGCTCCTCGTGGCCTTCTGCCTCGGCACCCTGATCGGGGCCGAGCGGCAGTACCGGCAGCGCACCGCCGGCCTGCGCACCGCCGTGCTGGTCGCCGTGGGCGCCTCGGCCTTCGTCGATCTCGGCATGCGCCTCACCGGTGGCGAGGGCGGGACCCGCACCGTCGCCTACGTGATCTCCGGCATCGGCTTCCTCGGCGCCGGCGTGATCATGAAGGAGGGGATGAACGTCCGCGGCCTCAACACCGCCGCCACCCTGTGGTGTTCGGCCTCCGTGGGTGCCTTCGCCGGGGCGGACCTGCCCATGGAGGCCTTCTTCGTCACGGTGACGGTGCTGGCCTGCAACACCGCCCTGCGGCCCCTGGTGAAGCTGATCGATCGCCTGCCGATCCGCGAATCCGAGACGGAGGCGACCTACGAGGTCCAGGTCACGACGGCGCCCGGCGCCAGCGGTCCGGCCCAGGATCTGTTGATCGAGCGCCTGGAGGCGGCGAACTACCCCGTCAGCGCCATCGAGATCGAGGAGCGGGGCGAGGATGCGGTGGACGTCATCGCCACCCTGACGGCCAGCGCCGTCGAGCCGGAGGAACTCGACGCGGTAACGGCCGACCTCGAGAAGGCCCCCGGCATCCGCCATGCCACTTGGACCAGCCAGACCGCTGCGGATTGAGCGCGTCAGCGCCGGGGGTCGAGGGGACGGCCGCGGCGTTCCACGACGACGGTCGGCCGGACCCGGCGCTCGACGATGACCGTGCGCGGCGCCCGGCTCGGGCTGGCATGGCTGAGGATCCGCTCCGGTGCCCGCTCCGGCTTGGCCCGCTTGGCCGCGAGCACATGCGGGCGAACCTCCTCGACGGGCAGGCCGATGAGCCCGGCGGCGATCTCGGTCTGCTGCTCGACGTCGTCGGCGAGGTCCTGGGCAGCGGACACCGCCTCGACGATCGTCGGCGGCTCCCGGCGCACGCGGATCGGTGGAAGGTCGGCGAAGCTCTTGGGGGTCTTCTTCACGGGACGACTCGCAGTCTTCATGGCTCCAAGCATAGCGCGCCGGAAGCCGGTTGTGCAGTGCATCAAACGAAGGTGATGGCCCGGATGCGACATCCTGGGAGGGTGAATCCATCGGGTGATCGCCGAAGCGGCAGGGAAGCGATCGCCATCCCGCCGGAAACGGTGCATCCGCATCCACGTGGATGAACGAATGCCTGCCGGACAGGCATCCCGATGCGTCACCATGACGCAATCGCGGGCAGCCGACCAGCCAAAGGGCACGCTGCCCCCCGGAATTCCGGGGCTGCTCCCCAGCTCTACCTCCCGTTTCCCATTAACCGGGAGAACCCTATCCTGCGCCGATGACGACCACGCCCGATCCGCGTCTCACGCCCGCCCGGCCCCATCTGGCGGATGCCCGCCTGCGGGGGATCGTCTCCGCCGAACGCTACGTGGACGGACAGACGCGCCGCGTCGCCGTCCCTTCCGCCCCCCTGCGGCGGACGCCCTCGCCGGAGTCCGGCACCGAGACGGAGGCGGTCCTCGGCGATGCGGTGACCTATTATGGGGAGGAGGAGGGCCACGCCTTCGTCCAGCTCCAGCGGGACGGCTATGTGGGATACCTGCCGGTCGGGAGCCTCGGGCCGGCGGACCCGGAGCCGACCCATGTGGTCGTCGCCCTGCGCACCTTCCTCTACCCAGCGCCGGACCTGAAGCGCCCTCCGCAGGGCCATCTCAGCCTCGGCGCCGGCCTCTCTGCGACGGGACGGACGGGCGACTACATCGAGACGGCGGCAGGCTTCGTCTTCGCCGGGCATTGCCGCGACGCCAGCTTCGTCGCCCCCGACTTCGCCGCCACGGCCGAGGGCCTCGTCGGCACTCCCTACCTCTGGGGCGGGCGCACGAGCCTGGGCCTCGACTGCTCCGGGCTGGTCCAGCTCTGCCTCCACCTCGCCGGGCGCGACTGCCCCCGGGACGCCGATATGCAGGAGCGCGGCCTCGGCACGGCACTCCCCGACGATCCCGTCGGCCTGGAGCGGGGGGATCTGGTCTTCTGGCGGGGCCATGTCGGGATGATGCTCGACGCGACCCGCCTCATCCACGCCAACGGCCACCACATGGCGGTGGCCGTGGAGCCCCTGGCGGAGGCCCGTGCCCGTATCCTCAACCACAGCTTCGGCGCCGTGACCGCGTTCCGGAGGCCCTGAGACGTGGCCTTGAGACATGGCCTTGAGACATGGCCCTGAGACATGGCCCTGAGACATGGCGCCGGGGCGCAGCCCAGGAACCCCCGCCCGGCACCACCCGTTCAATCGTCAAGATCGGAAACCCGGAGACTTCACGATGACCCGGATGACAGGCACACGGATCGGTCTCGCCCTCGGCGGCGCCCTGCTGGCGCTTCTGCCGGGTGCGGCCCTGGCCCGGGGCGGCGGAGGCGGCGATGCTGGCAGCGGTCTCTCGCCCTACGCGGCCCTCAGCGGCAACGACCGTTCGGCGGGGATCAACAACGGCAATTACCGCGATCCCGCCTACGACCCCTACCTGCGCACCTATGCGCCGCAGGCGGCCTATGGCTACGCAGCCCCGCCCGGCCCGCAGCCCGAGCCGGCCCGGCGGCTGCGCCTGCGGCCCTATTACGGCTATCCGTACTGAGGGCGGATCCCTTCGTATGAACCAGGACGGGCGCCGCAGGGCGCCCGTTTTCGTTCAGTCGACACCCTTGTCGGAACCCTTGGCCGAGTCCTTGGCCGAGTCCTTGCCCAAATCCTTGGCCGGTGCCGCAGCGGTGCGGATCGCCTTCAGGGTCCAGTCCCCGCCGGAGGGCTTGCAGCCGGTGCCGCGCACGAAGCGGCTCTTCTCGGAGCCGATGACCGAGGCGAGGAAGTTCCGGCAGATCTGATCGTCGGCGACATAGGGGAGCCCGGTCGGGTTCACCGAGCCGTGCATCCCGGAATCGGGATTGTCCCACTTGACCGGACGCCCGTTGCCCTGCGGATCCAGGGCCACCGACAAGGCCGCCTGCGCCCGGCGCCAATCCTCTCCAGTGAGATCGCCTCCGAAGGTCTTGGACCGAGGCTGGATGCTGCCCGTCGTCACCGGCTCCTCGGCGGTCACGGCCGGCTCCGGCGTACCCCGGAACAGGAGAAGCGGTTGGCTGCACCCGGCCAGAAGCCCGACGACGCACAGGGCTGCCCCCGCCGGAACGAGGGTCCGGAGCTCTTTACAGTGACGCGAGACCATCAGACCATCACACCTGACCTACGGCGGTCTTTCCGTTCGACGGACGCGCCGTTGCCCCCTCAGGCCCCGGACGTGGCAGGCCAGGAGTGTTCCCTTGAACGAGTTAACGATCGGTGCCCCGACCCCTGCGACGGCGGAGGATTTCACCCGCGCCAAGGACCCCGTCGCCCTGTTCGCCGCATGGATGCGGGAGGCCGAGGCGTCCGAGCCGGAGGATCCCAACGCCATGGCCCTGGCCACCGCCGACCGGGACGGCCTGCCCGACGTGCGGGTGGTCCTGCTGAAGGCGTTCGATGAGCGCGGCTTCGTGTTCTACACGAACACCCAGTCCGCCAAGGGCGAGGAGCTGGCGCAGAACCCGCAGGCGGCCCTGGTGCTCCACTGGAAGAGCCTGCGCAGGCAAGTGCGCGCCCGGGGCCCCATCGAGCGGGTCACCGACGAGGAGGCCGACGCCTACTTCGCCAGCCGCCGCCGGGAGAGCCGCATCGGCGCCATCGTGAGCCAGCAATCCCGCCCCCTCGCGGATCGGCAGACCATGATGGGCGAGGTCGCCGCCGTGACGGAGCGCCTCGGCGACGGGCCGGTCCCACGGCCATCGCACTGGACGGGTTTCCGCATCCTGCCGGTGTCGATCGAGTTCTGGCAGAACGGCGATTTCCGCCTCCACGACCGGGTGCGCTTCGTCCGGGACGGCGCGCGCTGGCAGGGGACGCGCCTCTATCCGTAGAGCCAGACGCGCTGCCATCGCCGCGACGACGCAGGGGCAGCGGACACGGGTCCCTGCCCCCCTCCTCATCCTGAGGCGCCCGC
>NZ_BPQX01000071.1 GCF_022179525.1 Methylobacterium persicinum | reverse complement strand
CTGCCCTCGCTCAAGGGCAGCCAATCGATCTGGCTCTTCATCACGCCGGTCAGGGTGCCGTGCCGCTCGGGCGATACCCAGACTTGGCCTTCGGACCAGATCGACAGCGCACGGAGCTCCTGCACCTTGGGATGGTCGGCGGTGGTATCATCCGGCAGGGGCAAGCCGTCGGCGTCGTAAATCCGCACCTCGCCGCCCATGGCTTCGAGGAGCCGGGCGGCTTCATAGGCCAGGAACCGGCTGAACGAGCGCTGGCGCAGGGAGCCGTAGAGGATCAGGAACCGGGGCGCGTGGGTGAACGGCATTGCCGCCTGCACGCTCTCGCGGGTCGGCACCACGAAGTGCGCCAGGCTCAGGTTCGGCAGGTCATCGGCGAAGGGCTGGGCGGGCTTGTCCAAGGATCGACCTTCTTGTATATTCAAACAATCGTTTGATGATTGAAGCGGAAATGGACGAAACGCAAGCCCTTGAAGCATTCGCGGCTCTCGCACAGGAGCATCGCCTACGCCTAGTGCGGTCGCTCGTGACCGCCGGGCCGGATGGCATGGCCTCGGGCGTGCTGGCCGAAGCGGTCGGCGTCACCGCCGCCACCGTGTCCCATCACCTCAAGGAACTGAGCCATGCCGGGCTGGTCGCCTCGCGGCGCGAAGGCCGTTCGATCATCTACAGCGCGGCCTACCCGGTGCTGTCCGACCTGATCGCCTTCCTGATGCGCGACTGCTGCCAGGGCCGCCCGGAGGTCTGTGCCCCGGCGATGGCCGCACTAGCCAATTGCTGTCTCCCAAACGGAGAAACCGCCTGTGTCTGAGCCGTTCGACGTCGTGATCTACCACAACCCCGAGTGCGGCACCTCGCGCAACACCCTGGCGATGATCCGCAACGCCGGCATCGAGCCGCATGTGGTCGAGTATCTGAAGACCCCGCCGAGCCGGGCGCTGCTGGTGCAGCTCCTCGCCCGCGCCGGCCTGGGCATCCGCGACGTGCTGCGCGAGAAGGGTACGCCGTTCGCTGAGCTAGGCCTGGGCGACCCGGCGCTGACCGACGCGCAGCTCCTGAACGCCATCGAGGCGCACCCGATCCTCATCAACCGCCCACTGGTCGTCTCGCCCAAGGGCGTGCGCCTGTGCCGGCCTTCCGAGGCCGTCTTGGACCTTCTGCCGTTGCAGCAAGGCGAGTTCGTCAAGGAAGACGGCGAGCGGGTCGTGGACGAGCACGGCCGCCGCGTCGCCACCGCCTAAGCCTTACGCCTACTAACAAGATGAAACCGCCCGGATGCTCGCGCTTGCCCTGTTCCTCGTCACCCTCGTGTTCGTCATCTGGCAACCCAGGGGCCTCGGGATCGGGTGGAGCGCCTTAGCCGGCGCTGGCGTCGCCCTTGCCACGGGGGTGATCCATCCGGGCGACATCCCGGTGGTCTGGCATATCGTCTGGGACGCCACCTTCACGTTCGTGGCGCTCATCATCATCTCGCTGCTGCTGGACGAAGCCGGGTTCTTCCATTGGGCGGCCCTACACATCGCCCGATGGGGCGGCGGCCGGGGCCGGCGGTTGTTTCCCCTGGTGATCCTGCTCGGTGCGGCCATCGCCGCCGTGTTCGCCAACGACGGCGCCGCGCTGCTGCTCACCCCCATCGTGCTGGCGATCCTTCTGCGTCTCGACTTCAAACCTGCGGCGGCGCTCGCCTTCATCGTCGCCTGCGGGTTCGTGGCGGACTCGACCTCCCTGCCGCTCGTGATCTCCAACCTGGTCAACATCGTCTCCGCCAACTTCTTCGATGTGACCTTCGGCCGGTACGCGGCCGTGATGGTGCCAGTGGACCTCGTCTCCCTGGTGGCGACCCTGTTGGTCCTATGGGCCTACTTCCGGCGCGACGTACCGGAGGCCTACCCCGTGGATGCCCTGGAACGCCCGGCCGAGGCCATCCGTGATCCGCTGGTGTTCCGGGCCGCGTTCCCGCTGCTCGGCGTGCTCTTGCTCGCCTACTTCGTCACCGCGCCGTTCGGCATGCCGGTGTCGGCCGTCACCTGTGCCGGCGCGGTCGTGCTGCTGCTGCTTGCCAACCGGGGCGGGGTCATCCCAATCCGCAAGGTGCTGACCGGCGCCCCCTGGCAGATCGTCCTGTTCAGCCTCGGCATGTACCTGGTGGTCTACGGCCTCCGGAACGCCGGCCTGACCGACGAGCTGGCGAAGGGCCTGACCTGGCTCGCCGGGCACGGACCGTGGGTCGCCACCGTCGGCACCGGCTTCGCCGCCGCGATCCTGTCCTCCGTCATGAACAACATGCCGAGCGTCTTGATCGGGGCGCTCTCGATCCAGCAGGCCCCGGACCTCTCTCCGCTGACTCGCGAGTTGATGGTCTACGCCAACGTCATTGGCTGCGACCTCGGTCCGAAATTCACGCCGATCGGCAGCCTCGCCACCCTGCTCTGGCTCCACGTCCTCGACAGCAAGGGCCAGAGGATCACCTGGGGCCAGTACATGAGAGTTGGCCTGGTCATCACCCCGCCCGTGCTGCTGGTCACCCTTCTGGCGCTCGCGGCCTGGCTGCCGCTGCTCGGCACTCGGTAGGCGCCCTGTGTCCGAGGCTCGCCGCTAACCGATGATCTCAGCCTTCGGCATCGTGCAGAGCCCACCACGTCATTCGCCTCGACCCCGGATCGGAGCTTTCCGTTGGCAAGTAGCGACGACCACTTTGAGGAAGGCCAAGCGCCTATTCGTTAGTCCGGCATGGGTCGGTAGGAGGCCGTCTGCTTTTTCGGCCGACAGTCTCCCAAGCGGCCGTTCCGCTTACGGCCAAACTGCGTCGTGTCGGATCGCCATCGGCGGCAAAACCGGGCGTTCGGCTTGGCGCCAAGAGCTGACATGAGCTCGCTGCCCGAAACCGGACGTTCGGCTTCGCGCCAATACCGGCCATGCGGCACGTTTTCGGTTAGCCTTATGAGCGGACGCGGCCGCGCAAGACGAGCAGGACGGCGAGCACCTGCTCGGAATGGGCAGGCCCTCCAGGCCAAGATCGCCGCGCTTACCGATTGCGCCAAGTCGCCGGATCGAGGCCGCCCGCGTATAGGGCAGCCTCGCCAAAGTTGAGTACCTTTCAACCGCTTCCTCGCCCTGGAGTTCTTGGACCGGGTGATGGAGGAGATCATCGAGATCATACCGGACGGGGCGCTCCCCTTATGGACGACCTGCACCGTAACGGACGGCGAGCCGCCAAAAAGCGGCGCAGCGGTGGGCCTTCACGGCGGTGGAGCCAATCATCACCTGGGAGGGCAGCCCGCCAGTTCGGGCCAGAGTCTCGAACAACTCGATGCAGACCCCCTTGGCCGCCCAGCGCACGAAGCGATTGTAGAAGGTTTTATTCGGCCCGTAGTGGTCGGACGGTGAGTTCAACCCAGCGTACCGGACTTCAGCACGGGGACGGTGCCGTTGATGACGCTTCGGTCGTCCACGCGCACCTTGTCCCGCGTGTCGTCGGGCAGAAGCCGTGCGATCTTCGTGAACTGCTCGTCCGTCAGGCAGAAATCGTCCATCGGCCCCTCGCGCCGATGCCCTGAATCACACCAGAGCCGTCAGCGCCACCCTTATGGGTCCGGACGCTGGGTCGGACCAAAGCAATGGGAAGACGTTTGCATAACATTCGGCGCCGAATGGAACGGGCAACGTATGTGCATTGCAGGCGACTTTTCACGGAAGTGAAATGCGTTTTGTGCCATGTGCCACCAATGTCGCAGGGCCTGACTGTGGAATTCCTCACATTCTGGAACCGCGCCTAGAAGGCCTATGGACGAACGATATAATCGCCGCTCCGTGTCCCAGCCAGGCCATAATCCATAGGATCGTGATTACTTGATCATATTCCGCCGAAATGTGCTTGTCAGGTTTATTTTATACTCAAATACAGACAACGATGATCTAGTATCTGCTTCAAAGAGTGCGAAGCTAAGCCTATCTTAGGCAAAGCGGCTGGTCAACATTTTCGCTTGATGCCTAGAGAGATCGCCTTCAGTCATCGACCTAGAAATCGCAGAGAAAAATTCATCTCTAGAAATACCAAGTTCCTTGAGTTGAACCACCAGGGCGTCCGCGTGCGCCATCTCCAAGAGATCAAGTTTGATTTTCATGGTCGGCGGTAGGGGGATTTTGCGGCCAAATCGCTTGCCTATGGACATAAAATTTCAGCTCGATGATTGAAGAAAATATCAGAACGAATCGCTCGATCAATGAAGCCTATCACAAATTGAATAATTTGATACACGTCACGTATGTAAATGACGCAATCTCCGCAAAAAGATTATTATTACACACCGCCGCTTGTAAAGAAGTGCGTCGAGTACCAAATCTTGCTCAGATCAGGCGACTTCAATAGTCTAGCCCAGCGAGCGGCCGACAACGTAGCTTGAGGGCGGACACTTGGCGGTTGCAGAAACCGAGGCAAGCGCACAGGCAGATGCCAATTTCGTATGATAATACTTACATGAGTTGTGACCGTTGATGCGCTTTAAAACACCGAATGAACATCGTCGCATCAAATTGTATGCAAATTCATATTTCGAAATCGAAACTACTCAAAACTTATCAAGCAAGAATTCGGTAAAAAATATCATCGTGGATTGTGGACGATCTCGCTATGAACACTACAAGACTTACTGGCATTGAGTTCAGCTGGTTCAGCAAGTGCCAATTACTGGCATCAGATTACGGAAAGCGCTGGGGGATGGATTTAGAGCCTGATTTTGCAAACCTGATACAGAGCGTAGCCCTTGACGCACGTACGAGCTTCACGGGACCGCAGTCGATGCGTCGCGTTGCCGGCCGCTTGGCTTCAGCAGCGGATGCAATCGACACGTCGCTGGACGATCAAGATCGAAGTTCGGATGCGTGCCGTGACAGTGCCCGCTCTACGGCAGCGCTACGATATCTTTCTTCGCAACTGGCGAAAACGGCGGCCGATGTCGAAGCATGGAAGCACTCTTCCCCTGCGCACGACGCCGAGCTGGTGCCTGCCGCGCCTTTACCGTCAGTAAGCGGATAATGTCGATTATCTTGCCACGCTTATTTGTAGCACGGGTTCCAAGAAAGATCGAAGGATTTCCGATGATCTCGTTCACGCCGAATCCTCATAAGTTGAGGGTGACACCATCTGCCAGGGAGCCGGGCCGGTTCGACTGGTCGATTACCCGAGACGACGTCATCGTTCGCCAGTCGCCTCGGTCGTTCGGCTCTCAAGGAGCTTCAGAGGCGAACGGCGATGCGGCTTTCAGGGAAGTCACGGCGCGTTGGCAGGGGCGATAGCCATCGCCCCGAAACCGATGTCGCGGCGCTTTCAAGCTATGTTAGTATTTCGTCGAAATAGCGAGCGTTGATTAGCATAGCATCCGCATGCTGCAGAGCAGCACGAAATTCTTAAATTGATTTCCCGCCGCCCAAATTTCTCATTGGAACCGGTGCTTTAAATATTGCTGCGGCTGTCAATTTCCTATACAGTTAGATAAACATCTTATAGAATGTGGTGCTTTTTGATTGAAAGTTGGGAATAAGGATTTTCCAGTTGATCGAGTTTTTTGACCGGGCGGGCCAAGCGGCCGCTTTTTGCCAAGACGGACAATCGATCTGCCTCTGGGACGGGACGCCAGTAGGATATCTCGTGAACGATGCGGTCTATGCCTTTTCCGGGCGGCTTGTTGGCTGGTCGCAGAACGGTTGGATCTGCGACGAGGACGGAAAGCCCATACTCTTCGAGTTCGACGCCGTCGGCGGTCCGGAAAAGCCAAAGCGGCAAACCAAGACTGCAGCAGGATTGGGGCTCCCCCTCCCGATCAAGGTCACTCCCGATCCCCGCTCGCCTCGACCGACCATGTCGCATGTCTGGTCGGATCGGCGGTTCGCCGACCTCGTCTGATGGGGGAAGAATGGACCACGGATTTTCTATGCGAAGCTGTCCCAGTGGGCGGGTGCTTCAAAACGAAGATCTCGGTCTTTCAGGTCCCGGGTCATTGTCGTGGCCCCCGGCGGGGCGACGACCGGATCGTGCGAGCCACGGAACTCAAACCAAACGTCGAGCCTCCGCCGCCGGCCCGAGCCAACAGAGACCTGAAATGATCTGTCCGTATGTCATTGACGTCCTCGTCGAGCAGCACGGCCGACTGACCGAGTTGCTACGCAAGATGGACGATGGCCGGTGGTGGTCCAAAGACAGTGCCAGCAGGCTCGAAGTGGACGAGGTCGCCGTGCAAGCCGACCGAATCCGCAGCGCCCTCGATGTGATCACGCGTCTCGCGACCGAACTGGAATTAGAGGACGGTGTCGGCGGTGGGTCGCAGCTGACCCCTAGGCCCGCTCAGAGACCGACGCCGGGGTTCTAATAGTACTCATCCGGCGTGGACCGCTGCGGCTCTATTTCGG
>NZ_BPQX01000070.1 GCF_022179525.1 Methylobacterium persicinum | reverse complement strand
ACCATGGTGCCGATGGATCCGTTCTACCGGATCCATCGGCACCATGGTGACGTCGTCGGACAGCTTCTTCCCGGCCAGCTCCCACAGTTCCTCGAACAGGAACGGCGCGGTGACAATGGTCGGCCCGGCATCGAAGGTGAAACCGTCCCGGCGGTGGACGCGGGCGCGTCCGCCCGGCTGCTCAAGGCGCTCCAGCACCGTCACCCGGTAGCCCCGGGCGCCGAGGCGGACGGCGGCCGCGAGACCGCCGAAGCCGGAGCCGATCACCACGGCATGCGGCCGGCGATCGCTCGCCTCCCTCGACTCCGGTCTGGTCGCCAGTGTCAACATTAGTTGACAGTGCCCGTCGATTTTCCGGGACGCAAGCGCGAAAATTCTGCTGCGTCACCGATGGCGCGGACGGACCGCTCTGGCATGGCCCTGGCACCGTCGTCACCGCGAGCGCGGCAAGGTAAGCCGGGGGCACGCTACGGTCTAAGAACCGGAACCGCCCTGTCACGTTTCATCGCGCTCGCCAAGACGGAACGGGTGATATCGCCATGAGCACGGACTTCTTGAAGCGGGCGATCGTCCAGGGTGCCGGGCGCGGCGAGGCCGACCTCGTACTCAAGAATGGTCGCTTCCTCGACCTCGTGACCGGTGAACTCGTCTCGTCCGACATCGCCCTGTGCGAGGATCGAATCGTCGGGACGTTCGGTGAGTATCGAGGCCGGCGGGAGATCGACATCGCCGGCAAGGTCGTGGTGCCGGGCTTCATCGATACGCATTTCCACGTCGAATCCTCGCTCATGCCGCCCCTCGAATTCGAGCGGTGCGTGCTGCCGCACGGCGTCACCACCGGCATCTGCGACCCGCACGAGATGGCCAATGTCCTGGGTCCACAGGCCTTCGCGTGGTTCATCGAATCGGCCGAGGCGACGGCCATGGACCTGCGGATCCAGCTCTCGTCCTGCGTGCCGGCGGCAGCGCATCTCGAAACCTCCGGCGCCTGCATCGAGGCCGCCGACCTCATGCCCTTCGCCGGTCATCGCAAGGTCATGGGACTGGCGGAGTTCATGAACTTCCCGGGCGTGCTGGCGGGGGACGCGGGGGTGCTGGCCAAGCTCGCGGCGTTCCAGGGGCGGCCCATCGACGGGCATGCCCCATTGCTGCGGGGCGCGCCCCTCAACGGCTACATCGCCGCCGGCATCCGCACCGAGCACGAGGCGACGACCCCCGACGAGGCGATGGAAAAGCTCAGCAAGGGCATGACCGTGCTGATCCGGGAGGGGTCGGTCTCGAAGGACCTGCATTCCCTCGCACCGATCCTGACCGAGCGAACGGCGCCGTTCCTCGCCTTCTGCACCGACGACCGGAATCCCCTCGACATCGCGGAAGAAGGCCATCTCGACTTCGTGGTCCGGACTGCGATCCGCCTCGGCTGCCCGCCGCTCGCCGTCTACCGGGCGGCATCGTGGTCGGCGGCCCGGGCCTTCGGCCTGCTCGACCGCGGTCTCGTCGCACCGGGCCAGCGCGCCGACCTCGTGATCCTGGACGACTTCCTCACTTGCGCAGTCTCATCCGTCATCAGTGGCGGGCGCACGGTGGACGATGCCCTGTTCGCCGGCCGCGCGACTGTCGCCCCCATCGGACGGGGCAGCATCCGCAACCGGCATGTCACCGCGTCGGATTTCGCTGCACCGGGATCAGGCCCCTCGACCCCGGTCATCGGCGTCGTGCCGGGCAAGATCATCACGCTCCGCCACGACCTCTCGCTCCCCTACCGGAACGGCCAGCGGCACGTCGATCTGGGTCAAGATGCGGTGAAGGTCGCGGTGGTGGAGCGTCACGGGCGGACGCCGCTGGGGGAGCGAGGCATCGGCGTCGCCTTCGTCAAAGGCTTCGGCCTGAAACGCGGTGCCATCGCCTCCTCCGTCGGACACGATTGCCACAACATCACCGTCGTCGGCGCCGACGAGGCCGACATGGCGGTGGCGGTGAACCGCCTTGCGGAGATCGAGGGCGGTTTCGTCGTCGCTGCCGGCGGTCATGTCCTGGCAGAGATTTCCCTGCCTGTCGCAGGGCTCATGAGCCTGCAGCCCCATGCCGAGATCGCCGCCGCGCTTCGCCGCCTGCGGGAGGCCGCCAGGGGCCTCGGGGTCGTGCTGCCGGAGCCGTTCCTGCAGGTCGCCTTCCTGCCGCTGCCAGTAATACCCCACCTGAAGATCACCGACCGCGGCCTCGTGGACGTGGACCGGTTCGAACTGATCGATCCCTGACGGCCCCCATCGTCATTGCGAGCAATGCGAAGCAATGACGGGTGGATGGAGGGTCGACGCGAGCGCATGCCCGGTCTTCCCAAAATTCGATTGTGCGCAATCTATATCCTGGTTATCTCGGCGTCGTCCGCCATTTGGGGCGTAGCGCGCATTCGCTGGGGAGTTGATGATGTCCGTTGACGTGAAGTACCGCACCACCGCCACCGCCACCGGGGGCCGCGACGGCGCTGCGAAGACCGAGGACGGCTCCCTCGCCGTGAAGCTCGCCACCCCGAAGGAGCTGGGCGGCGCTGGCGGCGAGGGCAACAACCCCGAGCAGCTCTTCGCAGCCGGCTACGCGGCCTGCTTCCTCGGCGCGATGAAGTTCGTGGCCCCGCAGCTTTCGCTGAAGGTGCCGAACGACACCACCGTGACCGCGAATGTCGGCATCGGCCCCCGCTCCGAGGGCGGGTTCGGCATCACCACCGATCTCAAGATCAGCCTTCCGGGCCTCGACAAGGCCGACGCCGAGCGTCTGGTCGAGAAGGCCCACACGGTGTGCCCGTACTCCAACGCCACCCGCAACAACGTCGATGTCGGCCTGACCGTCGCCTGACGCTGACTGAGGCTTTCATGCCGGGGCTCCTCCTTCCAAAAGGAAGCGAGGAGCCTTTTTCTATCTTTAGCGTCTCCCGTCATTTTGAGCGACACAAAGCAATCCAGGGAGCCGCCTCATCCGGTCAGGTTCCACTGCCCTGGATGACTTCGCTGCACTCGCAATGACGATGAAGCGGGCGACTCAAACCAACGAGATTACGATTTAATCGATTGATTTGCGCCGTTTTCCTGAGGCAAACCGGCTTCCACTTCGGCGGAACAATCCCTACCGCGTCACCAGGGCGATCATGCCGCTGCCGTGTCGCTCGATCCGGCCATCGAGTTCGAGCTCCAGAAGGATCGTCTGAACGGTCCGCACGGCGCATGCGGCGGCGCGGGCCAGTTCGTCGGTGGCAACCGGCCCGGGGCCGAGGAGGGACAGGATTCGCTCACGCTCATCGAGGGGGGCGGGCTCCGGCTCGAACAGCCAGCCCACCCCGGTCGAGGCCGGGCCCCCGTCGAGGTCGAGTTCCTCCCAAAAATCCGGCTGGTCGGCCAGATCGGGACGTTTGCGCGCCGGGGCCGCTTCCGGAACGATTCCACCCTCAATGATCGGCCCCAGGACGTCGAGGACGTGGTCCGCCTCGGATACCAGCGTCGCCCCCTGACGGATCAGGTCGTTGGTCCCCTCCGCCCGCGGGTCGAGGGGAGAACCTGGCACGGCGAAGACCTCGCGGTTCTGCTCCAGGGCGAAGCGCGCAGTGATCAACGATCCGGAGCGCCGGGCCGCCTCCACAATGACGCTGCCGTAGCTGAGGCCGGAGATGATCCGGTTGCGGCGGGGGAAATCCTGGCTTCGCGCCTGCCAGCCCATCGGCATCTCGGCCACGACGGCTCCGCCTGCGTCGAGAATCTCCGCCACGAGGGAGTCGTGGCTGGCCGGGTAGATCCGGTCCTGACCGCCGGCCATCACCGCCACGGTGCCTGTGGACAGGCTCGCCCTGTGCGCCCTGGCATCGATCCCGCGGGCGAGGCCGGAGACGACGATCATCCCCGCCTGCCCGAGATCGCGGGCGAGGCGTTCAGTGAAGGCCCCTCCGGCCGCCGATGCGTTGCGGGAGCCGACGATGGAGACCGCCGGTCTGGACAGGATCGTTGTGTCACCGCGCAGGGCAAATAGCGGTGGCGCCGCATCCGTGGCGCGCAGCAAGGCGGGATAGGCGGCATCGCCGGAGCAGATGAATCGCCCGCCGAGGCGGTCCAGGGCCGCGATCTCGTCTTCCGCTGCGGACGGGCTCGGGGGCGTGACCGGGCGGCCCCTCTGCCGTGTCAGGCCCGGCAAGGCCTCCAGGGCCGCCGCCGCGCCGCCGAAGCGGTTGATCAATTGCCGGAAGGTCCGGGGGCCTACGCCCTCGGTGCGGATCAGGCGCAACCAGTCAAGGCGCTGGGCATCGGAAAGGTCCATCGCGCCCTCACCCCTTCTGGCCGATGCGTCCTTCGGTGCCTGCCGCAAGTCGCTTGATGTTGGGGGTGTGCTTCCACCAGAGCAGAAGCCCGAGCAACACGAAGAGGACGGCCACGGCCGGCATGCCCAGCGCCCAGAGCACGACGGGGGTGATCGCCGAGGCGGCCAGGGCCGAGAGGGACGAATACTTGAACGCGAAGGCGAGGCCGAGCCACACCAGGGCGAAGGCGAGCAGCGCCGCCGGACTGAAGGCCAGGAGCAGTCCGATCAGGGTCGCGACGCCCTTCCCCCCCTTGAACCCGAGCCAGACGGGGAAGAGGTGGCCGAGAAATGCACCGAGACCGGCGGCCAGGGCCGGCCCCTCCCCGAGTTGCCCGGCGATCAATACCGCGGCGGTGCCCTTCAGGGCGTCCCCGAGCAGGGTGGCGAAGGCGAGCCCCTTCCGGCCGGTCCGCAGGACGTTGGTCGCGCCGATATTGCCCGAGCCGATGGAGCGCACGTCCCCAAGGCCGGCGATCCGCGTGAAGATCAGGCCGAACGGGATCGAGCCGAAGGCGTAGCCGATGCCGAGCCCGGCAAGCGACGGGAGAGTGGCGAGGTCGGCGGGGATCATGCCGCGTCGGCCAAGTCGTCGATCGCGTGGACAATTCGGCCGCCGACCATCGTCAGCACCGCCGCACCCTGAAGCCGGGCCTCATCGAACGGCGAGTTCTTCGAGCGGGACTTCAACCGGCGCTTGTCGAGGATGTAGGGCAGGTCGGGATCGATCAGCACGAGGTCAGCCGGGGCGCCGACCGCGAGGCGACCCGCCGGCTTGCCGAGGAGAGCGGCGGGGTTCGCCGTCAGGGCGGCCAGCAGGCGCGGCAGGGTGATGTCGCCGGTATGGACGAGGCGGAGCGCGGCTCCGAGCAGGGTCTCGATGCCGAGCGCCCCGTCCGCCGCCTCGGCGAAGGGCAGCCGCTTGGTGTCCGCATCCTGAGGGTTGTGATCCGAGACGATCACATCGATCACGCCGGAGGCCAGGGCCGCCACCACCGCCTGCCTGTCGGCCTCGTGGCGGAGCGGTGGCGAGAGGCGGCAGAAGGTGCGGTAATGGCCGATGTCGTTCTCGTTGAGGACGAGGTTGTTCACCGACACGCCGCAGGTCACGGGCAGCCCGTCCTCCTTGGCCCGCCGGACAATCTCCACCGAATCGGCGCAGGAGATCATCGACGCGTGGTAGCGGGCGCCGGTCAGCCGGGCGAGGCGGATGTCCCGCTCCAGCATCACCGTCTCGGCCTCCCGGGGCACGCCCATCAGGCCGAGGCGGGAGGCGAGTTCGCCCTCGTTCATCACGCCTTCGGCGGCGAGGCTCGGCTCCTCGACATGCTGCATGATCAGCGCGCCAAAATCCCGGGCATAGGTCAGGGCCCTGCGCATCACCTGCGCGTCGGCCACCGCACGGAGCCCGTCGGTGAAGGCCACCGCCCCCGCCTCCTGAAGCAGGCCGAACTCAGTCATCTCCCGGCCGCCGAGGCCCTTGGTGATCGCCGCCGCCGGCAGGACGTTCACGCTGGCCGTGTCCCGCGCCCGGCGCAGGACGAAATCGACGATCGCCGGGCCATCCATGATCGGGTTGGTGTCGGGCATGCAGACGAGAGTGGTCACGCCGCCCGCCGCCGCCGCGGCGCTTGCCGAGGCCAGGGTCTCCCGGTGCTCGGCGCCGGGCTCGCCCACGAAGGCCCGCAGGTCGATGAGGCCGGGCGACAGGACCCGGCCGGCGCAGTCGATTCGCCTCGCCCCGGTCGGAGCGCCGGGGGCTGCGCCTGCGGCGATGTCGGCGATCGTCCCGTCGCGTACGAGGACGGCGCCGGGCCTCTCCGCGCCGCTCGACGGATCGATGAGCGTCGCGTTGGAAAGGAGGAGGTCGGTCACAGGCGCGGCTCCGCGGGGGCGTCGAGGCGCATGGCGAGGCCGGCGGCGGCCATATGCGCCTTGGCCTCGCCGATCGTGGCTTGGCCGAAGTGGAAGATCGAGGCGGCGAGCACGGCGCTGGCCCCACCCTGCGCCACCCCGGCCACGAGGTCGTCGAGGCCGCCGACCCCTCCAGAGGCGATGACCGGCACCCCGACTGCGTCGGAGATGGCCCGCGTCAGTCCCAGATCGTAGCCGGAGCGGGTGCCGTCGCGATCCATGGAGGTCACGAGCAGCTCGCCCGCGCCCTTCTCCGCCACGAGCCTCGCGAAGGCGATGGCATCGATGCCGGTCGGATCCCGCCCGCCGTGGGTGAAGATCTCCCAGCGGCCGGGTTCACCCAGCGCCGAGACGCGCTTGGCATCGATCGCCACGACGATGCATTGGGCACCGAACTTCTCCGCCGCCCGGGCGACGAGGTCCGGATCCTTCACTGCGGCGGTGTTGATGGCGACCTTGTCCGCCCCGGCGAGAAGGAGTGCGCGCACGTCCTCGACGGCGCGCACGCCGCCCCCCACGGTGAGCGGCATGAAGCAGGCTTCCGCGGTGCGGCTCACCACGTCGAGGAGGGTGCCCCTTGCCTCGCGGCTCGCGGTGATGTCGAGGAAGCAGAGTTCGTCGGCTCCCGCCGCGTCATAGGCCTTGGCCGCCTCCACCGGATCGCCGGCATCGCGCAGGCCCTCGAAGCGCACGCCCTTGACGACACGCCCGTCCTTGACGTCGAGGCAGGGAATGATCCGGGTCTTGAGCAAGGGGCGGGGCTTTCGGTCCAGCGAGTCGCGGCGAGACTATCACGAGGCCGCCGCGATGGCGGCGAGGGCCGCCACCGGATCGATCCGCCCGTCATAGAGCGCCCGGCCGGTGATGGCGCCGGCGATCAGGGCGCAATCGGGTTCGAGCAGCCGGTGAACGTCGGCGATGGAGGCGAGGCCGCCGGAGGCGATCACCGGCACGGCCACGGCCTCGGCCAGCGCCAGGGTCATCTCGACGTTGAGGCCCTTCAGGATGCCGTCGCGGGCGATGTCGGTGTAGACGATGGCCGCGACCCCGGCATCCTCGAATCGGCGGCCGAGTTCCTCGGCGGTCATGCTCGATGTCTGCGCCCAGCCCTCCACGGCCACCCGGCCGTCCTTGGCGTCGATGCCGACGGCGACCTTGCCGGGATGGAGGCGGGCTGCCTCCCGGACGAAGGCCGGATCGCGCACCGCCGCGGTGCCGATGATGACCCGGGCGACACCCTTGGCCAGCCAGCCCTCCAGGGTCTTCATGTCCCGGATGCCGCCGCCGAGCTGAACGGGGATATCCACCGTGGCGAGAATCGAATCGACCGCCTCGGCGTTGCGCGGCGCGCCGGCGAAGGCCCCGTCCAGATCGACCACGTGAAGCCAGGAGAAGCCCTGCCCGGCAAAGATCGCCGCCTGCCCGGCCGGATCGTCGCCGAACACGGTCGCCCGGTCCATGTCCCCCTGGACGAGGCGGACGCAGCGGCCGCCCTTCAGGTCGATTGCGGGATACAGGATCACCGGGTTGTCTTTCCTGCTCTGTCCTTCGACGCCGCTCAGGGGCGCCAGCGGAGGAAGTTGGCGATGAGGGCGAGGCCGAGGCGCTGGCTCTTCTCGGGGTGGAACTGCGTGCCGGCGACGTTGTCCCGCGCCACGGCCGCGGTGACCGGCCCGCCATACTCCGCGCGCATCACGGTGTCTTCGGGCCGTTCCGGCGTCAGGGCGAAGCTGTGCACGAAATAGGCGTGGAGCCCCCCTTCCCCGGTGGGGATGCCCTCGAACAGGGCATGGGAGCGGGCGGGAAGCAGGGTGTTCCAGCCCATATGCGGCACCTTCAGCGCCGGATCGGACGGGCGGATCGGCCCGACATCGCCGGGGATCCAGCCGAGGCCGGAGGTTTCGGCATATTCAAGGCCGCGGCTCGCCAGGAGCTGCATCCCGACGCAGATCCCCAGGAAGGGCTTGCCGTCCCGGCTCACCGCGTCGGTCATCGCCTCGACCATCCCCGGGACGGCGTCGAGCCCGGCCCGGCAGTCGGCGTAGGCGCCCACCCCCGGCAGGACGATCCGGTCTGCCGCCGCGACGGCCTCGGGATCCGCCGTCAGCGCGATCCGCGTGCCGTCGAGCCCGGCCTCCCGGGCCGCCCGCTCGAAGGCCTTGAGCGCAGAGTGGAGGTTGCCGGAGCCGTAATCGATGATGGCGACGGTCTGTGCGGTCATGCCCGATCCCACGCCGTCACCGCCCGCCCTCGCGGGCCGGGAACAACCCGATCACCGGCTCGGGACGCTTCACCGGCCCACCCGGGAAGGGCGGGCGAGGCGGCTGGGGCAGGGTCGCCGGGTCGAGCCAGCGGGTGATCGCCCGCGCTTCCGCCTCCGCGGAGTCCCGAGCCAGAACCGCATCCCGGGCGACCCAGCCCCGGCGGGCCAGCGTCCAGCGGCGCAGGCTGCCGGCTTCCAACCCGATGAGGATACAGCCGAGCACCGCGATGGCGGCCCCCGCCGCCCTCGACAAACCGAGGGCGTAGCCGCCGAAGGCCAGGACCAAGAGCCCCGCCAGCACGATGAGCGCCGCCACCCAAAGGCGGTGGAACAGGAACCACAGGACGGTGAAGGCGAAGGCCGGCCAGGAAAAGCCGTCCCGGACGAGGACTGCCCGGTCCAGGCCATCGGCGTCGCCGGGGCGGGCCTCCGGCGGCAAGTGGAGGGTGTAGCTGTGCAGGCGCATCGGGCTTCCCCTAAAGCGAGCCCTTCGTGGACGGCACCCGGCCGTCCTCCCGCGGATCGACCGCGACGGCCTTCCGCAAGGCCCGGGCCAGCCCCTTGAAGCAACTCTCGGCGATGTGGTGGGCATTCTCGCCGTAGAACGTTTCGACGTGAAGCGTCAGCCCCGCATTCATGGCGAAGGCCTGGAACCACTCGCGCACGAGTTCGGTGTCGAACTGACCGATCTTCTCCACCCGGAACTGGGTGCGGAAGACCAGGAACGGACGGCCGGAAATGTCGACGCAGACCCGGGTCAGAGTCTCGTCCATCGGCAAGTGGACGTCGGCGTAACGGGTCATCCCGCGCTTGTCGCCCAGCGCCTTGGCGAAGGCTTGGCCCAGGGCGATGCCGCAATCTTCGGCGGAATGGTGCTGATCGACATGCAGGTCACCCGCGACCTTCACGTCGATGTCGAACAGGGCGTGCCGCGCGAGCAGCTCCAGCATGTGGTCAAGGAAGCCGATGCCGGTGGAGATGGTCGAGCGGCCGGTCCCGTCGAGGGCGACGCTCACCGATACGTCGGTCTCCGCGGTCTTCCGGCTGATGCTCGCGCTGCGCATGATGTCCAAGGTTTTGTATCGTCGGCGAAACGGCCGCCGATGGCTTCTAGAGCACGATACGGGAAAGGGGAACGACCGCCGACCGCCCTCAGCCGTTCAACACCCGCCCGGCGACGGCATCGAGCTTGGCGAGGAGGGCGGGATCGCGGACGGCAGGCGCGGTCATGATCGCCCCGTCGAGGGCCCGGTGCGAGCCGACCGGGCACTCTTCCCGCTCGGACGGGAAATCCCGGGCGAGGCGCGACACCACCCGGGCCGCCTTGTCGGCGTTGGCCCGCGCCACGGCCACGACCGCGGCGACATCGACGGCGTCATGGCCGGGATGCCAGCAATCGAAATCGGTCACCATGGCGATGGTCGCGTAGGTGATCTCCGCCTCCCGGGCGAGCTTGGCCTCAGGCATGTTGGTCATGCCGATTACGTCGAAGCCCTGGGCCTTGTAGGCCCGCGATTCGGAAAGCGACGAGAATTGCGGTCCCTCCATACAGACATAGGTGCCGCCCCGGTGGACCGCGATACCCTCCGCCTCGGCGGCGAGGGCGATGCGCTTCTGCAGGGTGGGGCCCACCGGATGCGCCAGGGACACATGGGCGACGCAGCCGTCGCCGAAGAAGGACGAGGCTCGGCCGTGGGTCCGGTCCACGAACTGGTCGATCAGCACGAAGAGGCCCGGCGGGAGTTCCTCCCGGAAGGAGCCGCAGGCCGAGAGCGAGACGATGTCGGTGACGCCGAGCCGCTTCATCGCGTCGATATTCGCCCGGTAGTTGATGCCCGAGGGCGAGTAGCGATGGCCCCGCCCGTGCCGGGCGAGGAACACCACCTTCGTTTCGCCGATCCGGCCGACCCGCAAAGCATCCGAGGTTTCGCCCCAGGGGGAATCGACGCGCTCCTCGCGCACATCCTCCAGGCCCGGCAGTTCATAGACCCCCGATCCGCCCATCACCCCAAGTACTGCTGCGGTCATGAAGGAGTCCCTGTGGTGGCGCGGCGCGTAAGGACCGCTCGTCCCACCCGACACCTCATCCTGAAGTGCCGGAGCGAAGTGGAGGCCTCGACGGAGGGCTCCAGATGGTGAGGCGATCCCCCGAACGCTCCTGCGAGGCCGCTGTACAGCACCTCCGGATGAGGTGGTGAACGGAACAAGCGTCGTCGAAGGCCCGATGGTCGCGGTGGCTGAGCCGTAGCATGGAGCCCTGGACCAAAAAAGACGGGCCTCCCCGAGGGGAGGCCCGCTTCATCGTCCATCCGTCTTCGGATCACCAAGCCTTGTGGAGCTCCGGCTGGAGGCCGTGGACCTCCCCGCCGACATCCGACCAGACCTTCTTCTTCACGTAGTAGAGAAGGCCGGACAGGATGATCAAGAACAGGATCACCCGGAAGCCCAGGGCCTTGCGGTCCATCATATGCGGCTCGGCCGCCCACATCAGGAACGCCGCCACGTCCTTGCCGTACTGGTCCACCGTCTCCGGGGCGACGGGCTGGCCCTTGTCGTCCTTGGCGTAGGTGATCTGTCCGTCCGACAGGGGCGGCGGCATCGCGATGATGTGGCCGGGATAGTACTTGTTGTAGTGGCCGCCCTCCGGCATCTGGAAATCCTTGGGTGGATCCTCGTAACCGTTGAGGAGCCCGTGGATGTAGTCCGGTCCCTGTTCCGAATACCCGACGAAAGGCAGCCAGTCGTACAGGAAGGTCAGATTGCCGCGCGAGAAGGTCCGCGCCTTGGCGATCACCGAGAAGTCCGGCGGCGCCTTGCCGCCGTTGGCCGCCGCGGCGGCCTGATCGTTCGGGAAGGGCGGGGGGAAGGCGTCCGCCGGACGGCCGGGCCGCTCGAACATGTCGCCCGAATCGTTCGGCCCGTCCTTCACCTGATAGGTCGCAGCGAGGGCCTTCACCTGCGAGGCCGAGAAGTCCGGGCCACCCTCCTGCGCGAGGTTGCGGAAGGAGACGAGCTTCATCGAATGGCAGTTGGAGCAGACTTCCTTGTAGACCTGGAAGCCGCGCTGGAGCTGCGCCGTGTCGAACCGGCCGAACATGCCGGCGAAGCTCCAGTGGACCCGCGGCGGGATCGGCCCGCCATGGGCGTCCTCGGCCCGGGCGGGCGCGCCGAGGAGGACGGCCGCCACCGCGGCAGCCAGGGAGATCGAGAGAACGCGGGTCGTGGCCATCGTGTCGTCGTTCCTCAGCCCTAGCCTCAGCCCTTGACCTGCGGTGCTGCGGCGGCGCCCGCGGGCATCCCCGCACCCGAGATCTGCTTCCCCGGCCCCGTCACGCTCTCGAGGATCGAGCCCGGAAGGGGCTTGGGCGTCTCGAACAGGCCGCAGAGCGGCATCACGATCAGGAAGTGCGCGAAGTAGTAGGCGGTGCAGATCTGCGCGGCCAGGACGTAGCCACCCTCCGGCGGCTGGGAGCCCAGCCAGCCGAGGACGAGGCACACGCCCAGGAACACCCACATGAACTGCCGGTAGATCGGCCGGTAGTTGCACGAGCGGATCCGCGACGTGTCGAGCCAGGGCGCGAAGGCCAGGATGATGACCGCCGAGAACATCAGGATGACGCCGCCGAGCTTGCTCGGGACCGCCCGAAGGATCGCGTAGAAGGGCAGGAAGTACCATTCCGGCACGATGTGAGCAGGCGTCACCGCCGGGTTCGCCTGGATGTAGTTGTCCGCATGGCCGAGGTAGTTCGGCATGAAGAACAGGAACCACGCGAACAGGATCATGAACGCCACGGTGGCGAACGCGTCCTTGATCGTGGCGTAGGGCGTGAAGGGCACCACGTCCTTGCCGGTCTTCACCGGAATGCCGGTCGGGTTGTTCTGTCCCGTCACGTGAAGGGCCCAGACGTGCAGGACGACGACGCCCGCGATCATCCAGGGCAGCAGGTAGTGCAGGGAGAAGAAGCGGTTCACGGTGGGGTTGCCCACCGAGTACCCACCCCAGAGCAGGCTCTGGATCGTGTCGCCGACCACCGGGATCGCCGCCAGGATATTGGTGATGACGGTGGCACCCCAGAAGCTCATCTGGCCCCACGGCAGGGTGTAGCCGAGGAAGGCGGTGGCCATCATCAGGAGGTAGATGACGACGCCGAGGATGTAGAGCACCTCACGGGGTGCCTTGTACGACCCGTAATACAGCGCCCGGAACATGTGGACGTAGACCGCCACGAAGAACATCGAGGCGCCGTTGGCGTGCGCGTAGCGCAGCAGCCAGCCGTAGTTCACGTCGCGCATGATCTTCTCGACGGAGGTGAAGGCCCCCGTCGCGGAGGGTTCGTAATGCATCGCCAGCCAGACGCCGGTGATGATCTGGATTCCGAGGAAGGCCGCGAGGATCGCCCCGAAGGTCCAGAAATAGTTCAGGTTCCGGGGAACCGGATACGCGATGAACGACGAGTGGACGAGGCCCACGATCGGCAGGCGCGATTCGAACCACTTGGCGACGCGGCTCTTGGGGACGTAGGTGCTGGCGGTTCCGCTCATCTCTGGCTCTTCCCTCAGGCCTCGCCCTTGCCGCCGGCCGGTTCGCCGATGCGGATCTTCGTGTCCGACTGAAAGGCGTAGGGCGGAATTGGGAGATTGATCGGCGCGGGTCCGTGGCGGACGCGGCCGACGGCGTCGAACTGGGACCCGTGGCACGGGCAGGCCCAGCCCTCGAAGTTGCCCTGGTGGCCGATCGGCACGCAGCCCAAGTGGGTGCAGTTGCCGTAGACCACGAGCCACTGGTCGTGCCCGTCCTTCACGCGCGTGCCGAAGGCGGCGGGATCGATCATGGCCGACAGGGGCACGCCCTTCATGTCGCCGACCTCCTTCGAGGTCAGCTTGCGCACGAAGATCAGCTTGCCGCGCCAGAAGACGTTGACGATCTGTCCGTCCTGGATCGGCGACAGGTCGACCTCGATGGGTGCGCCCGCGGCGATGATATCGGCGTCCGGGGCCATCGAGGAGACGAAGGGCCATGCGACGGCCCCCACGCCGACGGCGACGGCTGCGCCGGTGGCCAGAAACAGGAAATCGCGACGGCTGCCGTCGTGGGACGCATCGGCGGGAGCGGCGGTCGAGTTCGCCAAGGGCTCAGCACTCCGAGGTCGTGGGTCGCGGGATCGGGTCCGCCGGGGGGCGGTCGTCCGTGACCACAGCATTATGGTTCCAATCTGTGCAATGCGACCGGCCGTCGCCTCAAGTCAAGCGGCCTCGGCTGACGGCCAAGCTAAACCGGCGACATCGGGCGAAACCCGTTGCGGGGCTCCCCCCACGCTCTTCGGCCGGATCCATTCCAGGCCCCGTAGACTGGAAGATTTTTCGTCGCGCAATAAAGCTACTTAGCCGCCTTACCTTCGTATTGCTTTAATATATTTTCCTTCATCTGGCACCATATTCCGAACAATCGCGCAGAGATTTGCATTGATATGCGTGAACTTTACTTACGATTGCAGTCGCTTGGCGCGAAGCTAATGCTTGCCATTCTCGGCATATCGGTGGCGTCCGTCCTCGTCATCGGTATCGTCAGCATCCAAGAGCAGCGGAGCGCGAGCGAGAACGCCATCGGCGCTGCGTTGATGCAACGCTACAGCGTGGTCTCCGAAGCCATGGCCGACCAGGGCCTGCGTGCCTTGGCGGTGGCCCACGCCTTGGCCAACGACCGCGGGGTGGCCCAAGCGATGGCGGAGCGGGACCGTCCGGCGATCCTCGGGCGCATGGAAGCCCTTTACCCCAACCTGAAAGCCCTCGATCTCAGCCTCATCACCTTTTCGGGGCCGGATGGCCACATCATCGCACGTCCACACGCCCCCGAGCGCTTCGGCGACGACGTCCGCCCCCGCAGGGCGATGATCCGGGATGTGGTCGCCAACCACAGGTCGCAGGTGGGCATCGAGCCCGGGGCCGATTCGATCACGATCTTCGCCACCGTGCCGACGCTCGAGAGCGGTCGCTACGTGGGCAACACCGATGTCGGGGCGATCCTCGGCCGGGAATTTCTCGCAACTCTCAAGAAACGCACCAATACCGACATCGCGATGCATCTATTGGGCGAGAAGGGTCTCACGACCCTGGGCGCCACTTTTGCGGAGCAGACGCTGTTCCCCCCGTCGGCACATCAGGCCGCCCTCGCTGGGCCGATACCGATGCAAGTGCTCGACCTCGACAGCCACCCCGTCGCCGCCCTGGTGGGCCCGTTGCGGAATTATTCCGGCAAGGCCATCGGCACGGTGGAGGTGGTCCTCGACATCACCGATCTGCTCGCCGCCCGGAACCGGGCGCTCCTTCTTCTCGGTGGTGTCGTGCTGGCCGTCGCCGTGCTGGCCATCGGGGCCGCCGTGGCGCTTTCCCGGCATATCGGCGGGGCGATCGCTGGGCTGAATGCGGCGATGGGCGGGATCGCCGCCGGCGCCTACGAAGCAGACATTCCATCCCTCAGCCGTGCCGATGCCGTGGGCGACATGGCCCGCGCCGTGGCCGTTTTCCGGAATGGGCTCGCCGAGCGCCGCCGGCTGGAGGCGGACAAGGAGGCCGATACGCTGGTCAAGATGCGGCAGGCCGAGCGGCTGGGCAGCCTGATCCAGAGCTTCGAGGGCACGGTCGGCTCGATCGTCGGCATCGTGTCCTCCGCGGCCACCGAGCTTCAGACCACCGCCCAGCAGCTGTCGCAGACAGCCGGCGACACCGCCGCCCGCGCCGAATCGGTCGCCGTCACGGCGCGGCAGGCCGGGGAGAACGTCACCGCTGTGGCCGGCGCGGCAGAAGAGCTGGGCGCATCCGTGGAAGAGATCGCCCGGCAGGTCGATCACTCCCTCTCGCAATCCAATACAGCGGTGAGCGAGACCCGGGCGTCGGCCGCGACGGTGGCGGACCTGAAGGAGGCGGTTGGCCGGATCGACGACATCGTCGGCCTGATCGCCGGAATCGCGGCGCAGACGAATCTCCTGGCCCTCAATGCCACCATCGAGGCCGCCCGGGCCGGCGAAGCAGGGCGCGGCTTCGCCGTCGTCGCCGCGGAGGTGAAGACCCTCGCGGAGCAGACCAGCCGGGCCACGGCCGAGATTTCCGGTCAGATCGCCGGCATCCAGGCGACCACGGCGCAGGCGGTGACCGGCATCGACGGGATCGTCGATACGATCAACGGCATCAACCGGGCGGCCTCGGCCATCGCCTCGGCCGTCGAGCAGCAGGGCGCGGCCACCCGGGAGATCGTCACATCGATCGGTCATGCCTCGACCGGCACGTCCGAAGTCGGCATGAGCATTGCCGTGGTCTCGCAGGCGGTCGCGGGCACGGGCGTGGCAGCAAAACAGGTCCTCGCCGCCTCCGAAGAACTTGCCCGGCAGGCCAAAGCTCTCCGGGCGGAGGTCGAGAGCTTCCTTCAGGGCGTCCGCGCCGCGTGAGATCGAGGCCGGCGGCGGCCGCGAGGGAGGCCGCCGGACTGGCAACGATTTACCCGCAACGTTCGGTCGACCGCGGGGCGCCATCCCCCAATCTGGAGCATTTTCCGCCGAAGTAGACGCCGGTTCGGCGTGAAGAAATGCCCCAAAAACAATTGACTAGAGCAGTTTCTGTGGTCCGAGGATTACAGAAACCGCTCTAGACGCGTTCACGACCATTCAATGCATTGCCGCCGACATCACCGCCTGATGATCCGCCGGAGGCTGCCGACGATGGGCACCGAGACGTCGCCACGGACGACGCGCCCGCGGCGCCAAGCGGACCGCATCGCATCTTCACCATCGTCCCAACCGTATCCGCCTCGCCTGCTGCGGACAGCCCGCACTCGGATGGCTGACGACACGACGGCGCGGCCAGCCGGTCATATCCGTCTGCGTGGCGGGATCTGACGCCCGCGGGCGTTCCACCTCGCGTTCGGCCAATCGGGGCGGCAGCCGCGTTGCGCGCTCGGCCAAGGCGGCTTCCTGAATGCGTGGCGCGATCCCTCCACGAGCTGTGCCCGCAATGGGCCTGCGAGGGCTGCCCGTACGCTGGATTTCAATCCCGATCATCTACCAGAGTAGTCCGGCCAAGTCGGCGCCTGCAAAATGTCAGTTGCCGCAAGTTGTGAAATCAGTCAGCCGGCACGCGCGTTAGTCAACCGTTAATTGAGGGTGTGCGATTATATTTCATAACACATGGAAATTTTTACCGGAGGCAAGACGTGTTGCGGGCCCTGAACAATCTTCGTTCGATCGGCGCAAAGCTGACGATTGCGATGGTGGGCGTTTCGCTCAGCTCTGCCGCCGTGGTCGGGATCGTGAGCTATCGCGCCCAGACGCAAGCCAGCGACAGCACCATCTCGGCTAGCCTGCTGCAGGGCTACAACGCGGTCTCCGATGCCATGGCGGAGCAGGGCCAGCGGGCGCTGGCGACGGCGCACTCCCTGGCCAACGACCGCGGCATCGCCGACGCCTTCGCCCGGGGCGACCGGACGGACGCCCTTGCCCGGCTGGCTCCGGTGTTCCCGGCCCTCCAGAAGCTCGATCTCGGCCTCGTCACCCTGCAGGGCGCGGACGGCCGCGCCTTCGCTCGTGCCCACGCGCCGGACAAATTCGGTGACGACGTCCTCGGTCGGCGGGCCATGATCCGTGAAGCCATCCAGTCCAGCTCTCCCTTGGTCGGCATCGAGCAGGGCCGGGCGAGCATCAGCATGTTCGCCATCGTGCCGACGATGGGAGAAGGTCGCTTCGCCGGAGTGACCGATATCGGCGCCGTCCTCGGCGACGAGTTCATCGCCAACCTGAAGAAGCGCACCGGCGTGGACATCGCCATGCACCTCGTCAACGATGCCGAGGTCCAGACCCTGGGCGCGACCTTCGCGCAGAAGACCCTGCTCGCCCCCGACGCGCAGCGCGCCGCGCTGAAGGGTCCGATTACGCCGCAGATGGGCGAGATCGGCGGGCATCCCGTCGCCGTCCTCGCCGGGCCCCTCCGCAATTATTCCGGCAAGGCGATCGGCACCGTCGAAGTCGCCCTCGACGTGACGGATCTGATCGCGGCCCGCAACCACTCGCTGCTCGTCCTGGCGGGCGTCCTCCTGGCCGTCGCAGCCGGCACCGCCGCGGCGGCCTACGCCCTGTCTCGCCATATCGGCCGGCCGGTCGCCTCCCTGACGACGGCCATGGGCAATATCGCCTCGGGGCATCTCGATACACGGATCCCCTCCCTGGAACGGGCCGACGCGATCGGCGACATGGCCCGCTCCGTCGCCGTATTCCGCGACGGGCTGGCCCAGCAACGCACCCTCGAGGCGGAGAAGGAGGAAGACACCCTCGGCAAGATGCGGCAGGCCGAGCGCATGAGCGCGCTGATCCATTCCTTCGAGGGCACCGTCGGCGGCATCGTCGGGATCGTGTCCTCCGCCGCCACCGAACTCCAAGCCACGGCGCAGCAGATGTCCCAGTCGGCCGGCGACACCGCCGCCCGCGCCGAAGCGGTGTCGGCGGCGGCCCAGCAGGCGGGGGCCAACGTCACCTCCGTGGCCGGCGCCGCCGAGGAGCTCGGCGCGTCGGTGAGCGAGATCGCCCGGCAGGTCGATCATTCCCTGGCCCAATCCACCACGGCGGTGCAGGAGACCCATGCCTCGGCGGCGACCGTCGCGGAACTCAAGGAGGCAGTGGGCCGGATCGACGAGATCGTCGCCCTGATCGCGGGGATCGCGTCGCAGACGAACCTCCTGGCCCTCAACGCCACCATCGAAGCCGCCCGCGCCGGGGAGGCCGGGCGCGGCTTCGCGGTCGTCGCCTCGGAGGTGAAGGCCCTGGCAGGCCAGACGAGCAAGGCGACGTCCGAGATCTCGGCGCAGATCGCCGGCATCCAGGCGACGACGGCCAAGGCCGTCTCGGGGATCGGCGGGATCGTCGGAACGATCAACGACATCAACCGGGCGGCCTCGGCCATCGCCTCGGCGGTGGACCAGCAGGGCGCGGCCACCCGGGAGATCGTCTCGGCCGTGAGCCAGGCGTCGGTCGGCACCTCCGAGGTGGGGGCCAGCATCGCCGTGGTCTCGCAGGCGGTCTCAGGCACCGGCGCGGCGGCGGAGCAGGTCTTCGCCGCTTCGGAAGAACTCGCCCGGCAGGCCGAAGCCCTCCGTGCGGAGGTCGAAGGCTTCCTCCACGGCGTCCGCGCCGCGTAACGAACCTACTCGGCGGCGTCCTCGAAGGGCGCCGTCCGGTCGGGGAGGAAACCGCCCGATTGCCGGGCCCAGAGCCCGGCATAGACGCCGCCCTTCGCCACGAGCTGGGCGTGGGTTCCCTCCTCCACGATCCGTCCTGCCTCGATCACCACGAGGCGGTCCATGGCCGCGATGGTGGAGAGGCGGTGGGCGATGGCCAGCACCGTCTTGCCGGCCATCAGGGTGTCCAGGGAATCCTGGATCGCCGCCTCGACCTGACTGTCGAGGGCCGAGGTCGCCTCGTCGAGGATGAGGATCGGCGCATCCTTCAGCATCACGCGGGCGATGGCGATGCGCTGGCGCTGTCCACCCGACAGCTTCACGCCCCGCTCGCCCACATGAGCGTCGTAGCCCCGCCTGCCCTTGTGATCCACCAGATCCGCGATGAAGCGGTCCGCATGGGCGAGGCGGGCCGCCCGGACCACCTCCTCATCCGTCGCGTCCGGCCGGCCGTAGGCGATGTTGTCCCGGATGGAGCGGTGCAGCAGCGACGTATCCTGGCTGACCATGGCCACCGCCTCCCGCAGCGAGGCCTGGGTGACCGTGGCGATATCCTGGCCATCGATCAGGATGCGGCCACCCTCCACGTCGTAGAGGCGCAGAAGCAGGGCCGCGAGCGTGGACTTGCCGGCACCGCTGACACCCACGAGCCCGACCCGCTCACCGGCCCGGATCGTCAGCGAGAAGTTCTCGATGATCGACGCGTCGCCGCGCCCGTAATGGAAGCCGACCCGGTCGTAGCGGATCTCGCCCCCCTTGACGGCCAGAACCTTCGCCTCCGGGGCATCGACGAGGCCGTGCGGCCGACTGATCGTCTGCATGCTTTCCTGGATGACGCCGACATTCTCAAAGACGCCGCGGACCGTCTGCATCACCCAGCCCGACATGGCGATGAGGCGCAGGACCAGGGCGAGCCCGGCCGACGCCTCGCCCGTGGACAGCCCACCTCCGCGCCACAGGAGCAGGCAGGCCCCGGCGGTCGCCACGAGCAGGGCACTGTTGAGCACCCCAAGCAGGCTCGTCGTCAGCGTCACGAGCCGGAACTGATACAGGTACGTATCGGTGTTGACCTGAACCGCATCACGCACCGCCGCGCGCTCCTCGCGGTCCCGGGCGAAAAGCTTGACGGTGAGGATGTTCGTGTAGCTGTCGACCACCCGGCCGATCAGGGCCGAGCGGGTCTCGGCCGTCGCGTGCGAGCGGGCCCGCGCCCGGGGCACGAACCACGCCGTCAGCATGGCGTAGGCCGCGATCCAGAGGACCACCGGCAAAGCCAGCCAGGGCGAGATGGAGCCGAACAGGCCCACCGCCGTCACGGCGTAGATCGCCACGTAGAGCAGGGTGTCGATGAACACGACGGCGAGCTCGCGCACCGCCGGGCCGACCTGCACGATCCGGTTGGACAGGCGCCCGGCGAAGTCCCCCTGGAAGTACGAGAGTGAATGCCCCAGCGTGTAGAGATGCGCCCGCCAGCGCACGAGGTTGGTCGTCTGCGGGACGACGAGCTGGTTCGACAGGGCCTCGTGAGCCCAGATCGAGGCGGGCCTCATGATCGCCACCAGGGCCAGAGCGAGGCCGATGCCGACGGCGTGGTCGGAGAGGACGTTCGCCTTGTCGGCCGTGCCCAGAAGGTCGATGAACCAGCGCAGGACGAGGTAGAGGGATGCCTCCACGGAACCCGCGATGACCGCGATGACGAACAGCGCCAGCAGCGCCGCGCGGACGGGGCGCAGGTAGAACCACGCGAACCCGCCAACCGACTTCGGCGGCATCAGCGCCTCATCGAAAGGCGCGAAGGGGTCGATCCGGCGTTCGAGCCAATCGAGGATCATGCGGTCAGGCGGGGGTTCTGGGACGGCCCCCTCATGTAAGGCCCCTGCGCCCCGGGCCAAGCGACCGCGACGCAGTGCCAGCCTGCGTGCCGGGCGCCTACCGGTTCAGGGCCAAGGATGCGCCCGACTTCGTCAGCGCGCCGTCGAGGCCTGCGCCGCCCTGCCGGAGGCGGGCCGCCACGGTGCCACCCGGCTGGTAGAGGTAGACCTCACCGTCCCGGTAATCCCAGGCCGAGACCCGGCCGAGTTCCTTGTTCTGACAGCCGGAGGTCGAGGCCTTGTACAGGTCCAGGGAGGGCGTGCTCGACAGGGTGACCTTGCACGACGCGCCGGTGGCATCGCGGGCATCCCAGCCGCCGACCACGGCGGCCCGGCCCGTGGTGACAACCGGGGGAGGCGGGGGCGGAGGCGCCACCGGCTCGGCGACGACGGCGGGCGCAGGAACGCTCGGGTTCAGGCCGGCGACCGGCCCGGGCGGAGGCGCATCGGGGCTCGCCGTCGCGCCCGGCGGAGGCGCCAGGGGTGCCGCCGTGACGGTTCCGGAGGGGATCGCGGTCACGGGCGCGTCGTAATCGATCCGGGGCGCGGGGGCACGAGTCCTCGGACCGTCCAGGCGATCGGAGGCGCAGGCACCGAGGCCGGCGCTCAGGCAGAGAACAGCGATCGTCAAGGAACTCGGGCGCGGCATCGTTCCACTTGGCTCGGGCGGATTGGGCTCGGGCGGGCGCCGGACAGCGCCCCGTGCCTGCCTCTGCGGGAAATGCGCTCGCCGCAAGGCGGGGGCCGGTCCGTTCAGGCGTTAGGGGATGAATTCCGGGGTTTTCGCCAAAGTGTTGCCAGAGCGCCGCACCCTCCCCGTCCTCGCGATCAGAGCGAAACAACCTCGGGATGAGCTATGGTCTGAGACGTCCCGCGGCCCTGGGTTGCTTCGCTTCGCTCGCAATGATGGCGCGGGGATCGATCAGACCTCGCGCTCGACCATCATCTTCTTGATCTCGGCGATGGCCTTGGCCGGGTTCAGGTTTTTGGGGCAGGTATTCGCGCAGTTCATGATCGTGTGGCAGCGGTAGAGCCGGAACGGATCGTGCAGATTGTCGAGCCGGGCGCCGGTATTCTCGTCGCGGGAATCGATCAGCCAGCGATACGCCTGAAGCAGGGCGGCCGGGCCCAGGAACTTCTCGCCGTTCCACCAGTAGCTCGGGC
Organism: Methylobacterium persicinum; assembly: GCF_022179525.1. Classification (GTDB taxonomy): domain Bacteria; phylum Pseudomonadota; class Alphaproteobacteria; order Rhizobiales; family Beijerinckiaceae; genus Methylobacterium; species Methylobacterium persicinum. The sequence goes on along the minus strand of NZ_BPQX01000070.1, from coordinate 5,041 downwards.
ACGAGGTGGAGCAGCAGGCGCAGAGGATGCACTCGTAGAGTCCGTCGAGGCGGGCGCGGTCCTCGGGCGTCTGGCGCCACTCCTTTTCCGGCGAGGGCGTATCGGTCTGGAGCCATGGCTCGATGGCGGCGTGCTGGGCGTAGAAGTTCGTCAGGTCGGGGACCAGATCCTTAAGCACCGGCATATGCGGCAGCGGGTAGATCCGGATCGCCCCGTCCTTATCCTTGCGGGTCAGGATCGGCAGGGCGTTGTCCGGGCTCTTGCACTCGTCGATGCCCATGGTGCAGGCCAGCGCATTCTGGCCCTCGATGTTCATGGCGCAGGAGCCGCAGATGCCCTCGCGGCACGAGCGGCGGAACACCAGGGTCGAGTCGACCTTGTTCTTGATCCACAGAAGGGCGTCGAGCACCATCGGCCCGCAATCGTCCCGATCCACCTGATAGGTGTCGATCCGCGGGTTCTGCCCGTCATCCGGGTTCCAACGGTAGATCCGGAAGGTCTGCAGGCTCTTCGCCCCGACAGGCGCCGGCCAGGACTTGCCCTGCGTGATCTGCGAGTTCTTCGGAAGGTTGAACTGGGCCATGGCGATAAACGGCTTCCGCTAGAGCAGAACGCGGCGGCAGCGAAACACGGCCGCCGCCGCACTTACTGTGCAGGAACTTCGATCAGTACACCCGAGCCTTCGGCTCGATGTACTGGATCTCGTTCGACATCGTGTAGGCATGCACCGGGCGGTAATCGACCGAGACCTGCCCGCCCTCGCCGATCCAGGCAAGGGTGTGCTTCATCCAGTCCTTGTCGTTGCGGTCCGGGAAGTCCTCGCGGGCATGGGCGCCGCGGGACTCGGTGCGGTTGGCGGCCGATTCCATCGTCACCACCGCCTGGCCGATGAGGTTGTCGAACTCCAGGGTTTCCAGGAGGTCGGTGTTCCAGATCAGGGACCGGTCGGTGATCTTCACGTCCGAGGCGGCGTCGTGAACCTTGTGGATCAGGCCCCTGCCCTCTTCGAGCACCTCGCCGGTGCGGAAGACGGCGCAGTTATTCTGCATGGTCTTTTGCATTTCGGACCGCAGCTCCGCCGTGGCGGTGCTGCCGCTGGCGTAACGGAACCGGTCGAGGCGCTGCAGCGCCTTGTCGGTGGCGCCCTTGGGCAGTTCCATTGCCCGGCCGTTGGGCTCGACGATCTCGGCGCAACGCTTGCCGGCGGCGCGGCCGAACACCACGAGGTCGATCAGCGAGTTCGAGCCCAGGCGGTTCGCCCCGTGCACCGAGACGCAGGCCGCCTCGCCGATGGCCATCAGGCCCGGCACCACGGTATCGGGGTTGCCGTCCTTCAGGGTTAGGACCTCGCCGTGATAGTTCGTGGGGATGCCGCCCATGTTGTAGTGGACGGTCGGGATGACCGGGATCGGCTCCTTGGTCACGTCGACGCCCGCGAAGATCTTCGCGCTCTCCGAGATGCCGGGCAGGCGCTCATGGAGGATCTTCGGATCGAGGTGATCGAGGTGCAGGTAGATGTGGTCCTTGTTCTTGCCGACGCCGCGCCCGTCCCGGATCTCCATCGTCATGGAGCGCGAGACGACGTCGCGGGAGGCGAGGTCCTTCGCCGACGGCGCGTAGCGCTCCATGAAGCGCTCGCCCTCGGAGTTCGTCAGGTAGCCGCCCTCACCGCGGGAGCCCTCCGTGATGAGGCAGCCTGCACCGTAGATGCCGGTCGGGTGGAACTGCACGAACTCCATGTCCTGCAGGGGCAGGCCGGCGCGCAGCACCATGGCGTTGCCGTCGCCGGTGCAGGTGTGGGCGGAGGTGGCCGAGAAGTAGGCCCGGCCGTAGCCGCCGGTCGCCAGAATGGTCTGCTGGGCGCGGAAGCGGTGGATCTCTCCGGTCGCCTGATCGAGGGCGATGACGCCCCGGCAGCGGCCTTCCTCGTCCATGATGAGGTCGAGGGCGAAGTACTCGATGAAGAAGTCGGTCTTGTTCTTCACCGCCTGCCCGTAGAGGGTGTGCAGCATGGCGTGGCCGGTGCGGTCGGCCGCGGCGCAGGTGCGCTGGGCGGTGCCCTTGCCGTAATCGGTGGTCATGCCGCCGAAGGGGCGCTGGTAGATCTTGCCCTCTTCCGTCCGGGAGAAGGGCACGCCCCAATGCTCGAGTTCGTAGACTGCTGCCGGGGCGTTGCGCACGAGGTATTCGATGGCGTCCTGGTCGCCGAGCCAGTCCGACCCCTTCACGGTGTCGTACATGTGCCAGCGCCAATCGTCCGGCCCCATGTTGCCCAGGGACGCGGAGATGCCCCCCTGCGCCGCCACCGTGTGTGAGCGGGTGGGGAACACCTTGGTGATGCAGGCGGTGCGCAGCCCGGCTTCCGAGCAGCCCACCGTCGCCCGCAGGCCCGCACCGCCCGCGCCGACGATCACCACGTCGAAGGCGTGGTCATGGATGGTGTAGGCGGGGGTCCCGCCATTCGTTCCGTTCACGGCCATGGTCGGCTCCGGGGCTGAGGGTCAGACGGGCGGCTGGCCGAAGCCCACGCGCAGGATCGCGTACAGGCAGGCCACGGCCACAACGACCGCGTAGAAGTTGTTGGCGAAGACGGCCGCGATCTTCGTCGCGGGCGCGTGGACGTAATCCTCGATGACCACCTGCATCCCGAGACGCATGTGGATCGTCACCGACAGGACTGCCAGGATCAGGACCAGCGACACAAAGGGGCTACCCACGAGGCGGATCGCCTCAGGATAGGGCCGCCCGGCCATCCGGGCGATGATCACCACGAAGGCCAGCATCAACACCACGTTGGCGACGGCGGTCAGCCGCTGCAGCCACCAGTGGCCGGCGCCGTGATGCGAGACGCCGAGGCCGCGGACCCGCGCCCGGGGTGTCCGGATGGAGACGGCAGTGTTCTGCCGGATTGCTTCCTTGGCCATGTCCGTACCTTTCAGCGGGCCAGCAGGCCGACGGCCCAGACGACGATCGTGAGCGCCGTCGAGCCGATGAGGGTGGCGCGGGCGAGGCCGAGGCGCTGGTTCCGGTCGAAGCCGATTCCTGCGTCCCACACGAAGTGCCGGATGCCGCCGAGCATGTGGTGCAGCAGGATCCACGTGTAGACGAACAGGACCAGGCGCCCGATGATTGAGCCGAAGAAGCCGGCGACCCAGCCGTAGGCCCCAGGGCCGGAGGCGAGAGCCACGAGCCAGATCGCGACCAGGGCAGTGCCGCCATACAGCGCCGTGCCGGTGATGCGGTGGGCCACCGACATCGCCATCGTCCAGGTCCAGCGGTAGATCTGGAGGTGGGGCGAGAGCGGCTGGGCCGTCGTCGGGCGGGCTGTGGGTGCCATCAGCGGGGGAACCTCGCGGTTGCGAACTGGACCATCTCTAATGTGGTACCGCTAGTGTCTGGGCGGGAAAGCCGCAAGGCGGCATGGTGCGGCGCAATGCACCGCAGCATCTGACAGCTTCGCGTTTCTGTCATTTCAGGCATCCCAGCAGCCGCCACCAGACGTAGTCGAGGGGCGCCGCCACAAGCAGCGACACGAAACCGAAGGCGACGGTGAGTCTTGCGGCCCGGCGGAGGGGCACGCGGCCGAGCTCGCTCGCGAACACGATGGGCGGCGCTTGGTAGGGCAGGAACAGGGTCGAGTAGCCGATCACCTGCACCGACACGACCGCTAGGACAGGAAGGCCACTGGCCTTCACCATGTCCGGCGTCAGGGCCGTATACAGCGCAGGCGCTCCGTTGGCGGTGACGAGGAGGGCGATGGCCGTGCCGATTCCCGTCAGCACGGCGAAGTTCTGGGCCGGCGCATGCGGCGTGAGCGGGGCGACCGCGAGGAGCGCGTGGCCGAGGCGCTCGCCGAGCCCAGTGGCGTTGACCATCGCCACGAGGCCGAGAAGCGCCGCGATGTAGAAGCAGGTGCGCAGGCTGACCTGGCCGAACGCATCCGCGGACATCACCCCGATGCCGGGCAGAAGACACAGGACCGCCCCGGCAAGCCCGACCCAGGCGGGCGGTAGTCCATGCAGGCTGTCGGTCATCCACAGGGCGAGGGTGCCGGCCAGGATCACCGCGAGCCGCGCCTCCGCGCCCGACAGGGGCGGCAGCGCCTGAAGTTCCGCGATCGGTGCGGCCAACTCGTCCGGGAACAGGCGGACGATCAGCGCCACGAGCATGATCCCCTTGGCGAGGGCCAGGACCGGGAAGTGCAGGACGAAGTAGGACAGGTACGAAAAGTGGAGGCCGAGCAGCCGTTCCGCCGAGCCGGCCATCACGAGGTTCGGCACGTTGGCTGGCAGGATCGCCGCCGACAGGATCGGCGTCGCCACCCCGACCGCGAGCACCGCCCCCTCCCGCCCCGGCCGCCCGGGCACCAGCCCGAACCCATCGCAGAGGGCGAGGGTCACCGGCACCAACAGGGCGATGCGCCCGAGATTCGACGGCATCACCAGGGCGAGCAGGAAGGAGAGCACCACGAGCCCCCCGATGAAGCGCGGATAGGAGCCCGACAGCCGCTGCGCCAGCACCCGCGCCATCCGCGCCCCGAGGCCGGTACGGGTCATCGCTTGCCCGACGATCATCCCCGACAGGACCAGCCAGAACGCCTGCGAAGCGAAGCCGGAGAAGACGGTCTCGGCCGGAGCGAGCTTGAGCAGCATCGCGAGGCCGAAGAAGGCCAGGGCCGTCACGATTTCCGGCAGCAGCGCGCTCGCCCAAAGCCCCATGCAGAGCACGAGCAGGAAGGCCGTGCCCACCATGGTCCCTGGTCCGTACAACGGGAGCCCCTCCCGGGCCTTCACACCAACACGGTGATCGTGCGCACTTAAGAATCGTTCGCAATGCTCCACTCATGCACTCAGCCTTCGCCAACCGCGAAGGCTGATGCCCGGGGGGCCGCCGGGATGTCGACAGCGGGGGCCGATCCCTCCGGGTTTGCCTCGCCCTCCACCTCATCCTGAGCGCCCGCGTCAGCGGGCCTCGAAGGAGGGGCCCAGGGATCGCGCGGCGGGCTGGCGCCCTCCCTCGAGGCGGCTGACGCCGCACCTCA
>NZ_BPQX01000069.1 GCF_022179525.1 Methylobacterium persicinum | reverse complement strand
GATCCGGGTGCGCGACCTCGCCACGGGCGAGGATGCCGCCGACCTCATCGAGGCGACGTCCGGCGAGGCGGTGTGGACCGCGGACGGGAGCGGCTTCTGGTATGTCGCCCTCGACGCGAACCACCGCCCCGCCCGGGTGATGTTCCACCGCCTCGGACAGCCGCAGGCGGCCGACGAGACGGTCTATATCGAGCCCGATGCAGGCTACTTCGTCCATATCGGCGAGACGCAGTCGGGCCGTTTCCTGGCGGTGACGTCTCGTGGTCGCTCGCCGTCACCGCCAGGAAACGGCGAGCGACCACGAGACGTCGGAGGTGCGCCTCATCGACCGGTCGGCCCCCTCGGCGCCGGTGCTCCTCGTCCAGCCCCGCGAGCCGCTGCTGATCTACTCGGTCGACGACCACGGGGAGAGCCTGTTCATCCGCACCAACGCGGACGGGGCCGAAGACTTCAAGATCGTCACCGCGCCCCTGAGCAATCCCGGCCGGGAACACTGGCGCGATCTGGTGCCCCATCGTTCGGGGGTGATGATCCGCCACCTGCACGTGCTGGCGGGGCACATGATCCGTCTGGAGATCGAGAACGCCAAGCCCCGGATCGTCGTCCGCGACCTCTCGGACGGCGATGAGCACCCCGTGGCCTTCGCCGAGGAGGCCTATTCCCTCGGCCTGCAGCCCGGCAGCGAGTTCGACACGACGCGGATCCGGTTCGTGTATTCCTCCATGACCACCCCGGCCGAGACCTTCGACTACGATTGCCGCAGCCGGGAGCGGACCCTGCGCAAGCGCCAGGAGGTGCCGAGCGGGCACGAGCCGGCGGCCTACGTGACCCGGCGCCTGTTCGCCACCGCGCCGGACGGCGAGCAGGTGCCGATCTCCCTCCTGCACCGGAAGGGGCAGCCCCTCGACGGCTCGGCGCCGCTCCTGCTCTACGGCTACGGCTCCTACGGCACGCTGATGCCCGCGGCCTTCCGGACGAACCTCCTGTCCCTCGTCGACCGGGGGTTCGTCTACGCCATCGCCCACGTCCGAGGCGGCACGGAGAAGGGCTGGCGCTGGTACCTCGACGGCAAGCGCGAGAAGAAGCCCAACACCTTCATGGATTTCGTGGCCTGCGCCCGGGCGCTGATCGAGGCGGGTTATACGGGCAAGAAGCGGATCGTCGCCCATGGCGGCTCGGCGGGCGGGATGCTGATGGGGGCCGTGGCCAACCTCGCCCCGGAGCTGTTCGCCGGCATCGTCGCCGACGTGCCCTTCGTGGACGTGCTGAACACGATGCTGGACGCGGACCTTCCGCTGACCCCGCCGGAATGGCCCGAATGGGGCAATCCCGGCGCCAGCGAGACGGCCTTCGAGACGATCCTCGCCTACTCGCCCTACGACAACGTCAAGGCGCAGGACTATCCGGCGATCCTGGTGCTGGGCGGCCTCACGGACCCCCGGGTGACCTATTGGGAGCCGGCAAAATGGGTCGCCCGCCTGCGGGCGACCATGACCGGCGGCGGCCCCATCCTGCTGAAGATCAACATGGAAGCGGGCCACGGGGGAGCCGCCGGCCGGTTCGACCGCCTGGAGGAAGTCGCCCTGATCTACGCCTTCGCCCTCGCGGCGGTGGGGCTCGACTGAGGAAACGCACCGGGCCGGGGCATCCCGGCCCGGACTGAGGCAATGTCGTGACGGCCATGCGGGCGCGTTGCCCGCATGGCCACACATCCTCGATCCGGCGGTCTCAAGGGTGCGCGGGCACGAGGTCCGGCACAGCCGGCGTCCCGCGGCGGTCCCGGGCTTGGCGCTCGGCCTCCTCGGCGGCGAGCTTGTCGGCTTGAGCCTTGAGGGCCGCGGCCCGGGCCTTGTCCGCCTCGAGCCGGTCGGTGCGGCGCTGGCGTTCGGCGGCGTCCGCCTCGCCTTGCTGGATCTTCTCCAGCTCCCGCTGGAGGACGAAGGCGGCGAGCCCGGTGGAAAGGGGTGCCACATCCACGCTCCGCGTCGGGTTGGCGGCGCTCCCGCCGAGGGAGAAGAGCACCGCGGGGATACCCGCGGGCCAGCCCGGCGGCACCGCCCCTCCGGAGAGGGTGCCGCGGGCCTCGAGGCGGCCATCGCGAAAATCCATGGTCACATTGCCGGACCACCGGGCCGGGCCCAGATCGAGGTCGAGGGGGCCCGCCCGCAGGACCCCGCCGACGATGGTGGCCGGGGCCGAGACCGGCGCCACGGCCTGGGCGGCGGCCTTCCCGAGCTCCTGGTTCACGAGCCCCGCGAGCAACCCCTCGCGGAGGGGGTCGTCCGTCGCGACGGCCTGGGCGAGGGCCCGGCCGACGGCGCCCGGATCCATCGCCGAGAGGCTGAGATCCTTGAGGGTGAGCCGCCCGCTGCCGGCGAGATTGGCGGCCAGGGCTGCCGGGGTGTCGGCGCCCGCGGCAAAGCGCAACTCGGCCGAGAGGCGGCCGCCCAAGGACTGCGCACCTGAGGCCTGAGCACCCGTGAGGGCGGAGAGGGCGATGTCGTCCGCTTTCCCGTCCCCGGTCACGGAGAGGGCATCGCTCCGGCGGGCGACGGAGGCGGACCCGGACAGGCGCCCTCCCCCGTACCGGGCGCTCATGCCAGCGAGGGTCAGGCTGTCGGCATCGAGGGTGAGGGTGAAGGCCGCATCGGAGGCCGTGAAGCCCCGGCCGAGGTCGAGGGCACCGACGGTCAGGGCGAGGGTGCCGTTCGGCCGGGGAGGCAGGGCCGCCCGGCCACCTGGCGGCACCAGCGCGGTCGCCACCAGCTGCGGCACGGACAGGCGGGCGAGGGTTGCGCGGCCCCGCAGGGTGCCGTCCGCGGCCCGGGCGATCTTCGCCTCGACGGGGGCGCCAGCGATTCGGCCCGTGATCGCCGCCTGCGGATCACCCCCGTCGGCGGAGAAGGTCGCCGTGAGGTCGGCGGGCCAGGGGCCGGGTTCGGGACGAAAGCCGGCCACGGACAGGAACGGGCCGAGGTCGGCCGCCCGGACGAGGATCTGCCCCGCCTGGGGTACGGCGCTCTCGGGGGGCAGGACGAGGGGCTGGCCGGTGGCGAGGGTCGCCCCGGCGATCGTCCCGGAGAGGCTGAGCGACAACCCGTCCTGCCGGGGTTCGGCGATGACGTGCAGGGTCCCCGGCTGCTGCAGGCCGGGAATGTCGCCCCGGCCGAACCACGTCCCCGCCCGGGGCGTCGCGAGGGTCGCGCTGCCCGCGACGATGCGCCCGTCGCGGCTCCGGACCGAGAGGTCGAGGTCGCCGCCGCCGGCCGCACCCTTGGCCTGGACGCGAAGGCCCTCGCCGGCCTGGGCACCCCGGTCCAGCACGACGGCGAGGTCGAGGGGCGAGGTGCGCAGGAAGTCCGGCAGTGCCCGCACCTCGTCGGTCCAGACCCGTTCCAGCAGGCCGACCAGGGGCGCGGCCACCGGGGCCTGGAGGCGCCCGGCGATGCGGCCGGCGCCATCCGCCCCGATCGTGCCGGAGAGCTTCGCGCTCGCCCCCGCGAGATCCTTCACGTCGAGGCTCTCGACGGCGAGGCGCTGGCCGTCGGCCTGGATCCGGGCGGCGATGGTCCCGTTGCCGGAGCCGACCGTTCCGAACCGCACGTCCCTGGCCTGGAGGGTGACGGCGAGGTCGAAGTCCCGCAGGCCCGACAGGGCCGTGCCCAGGGGCGGCAGGGCGGCGACATCGATGCCGCTGGCGAGGAGCTGCGCCTCGAACCGCCCCCGGCCCCCGGCTTCGGCGGCGATGAGGCGGGCATTCCCGCTGACGCGGGCGGTGCCGAACCCGGCGCGCAGGTTGCGCAGGGACAGGTCGCCGGAGGAGGCCGAGATGTCCGCGGCGACGTCGACGGGCCGGCCGTCGAGGAGCCCGACGAGGGGGCCTCCGACGCCGAGCCGGCCGAGCAGGCGCCCGAGGGCATCCGATTGCGGGGCGGTGACGGAGACCGGCCCGGTGAGCCGGAGAGGCCCTCCCTCGATCTCCCCGCTCGCCGTCACGGTGGCATCGCCGGGCGCGGTGGCGGTGAAGCGCCGGAGCAGAAGGCCTCCGCCCCGCTCCGCCGTGCCCGACACGGCGAGGCCCGTCCATTCGGCGCCCCCGAAGGCCACGCTGTCGACGGCGATGTCGGCATCGAGCATCACCGGCAAGCCCCATCCGCCCCGGGGAATGCCCCGGCCGATGAAAGCCTGACCCTCGGGCGCGGTGAGGAAGGCATCCAGGTCCAGCCGCCGCGCCTTCAGGGACAGGCCGGCCCGCCACTGGTGAAGGTCGAGCCGGCCGGTGCCTTCCAGCCTCAGGGCCTTGCCGCCGGGATCGACCTCGAGGCTCGCCTGGTCGAACCGCACCTGCGTGCCCCGCGCCTTGAAGGCGCCGGCGAGGGTGAAGGGCAGGTAGGCCCCGGCCGCCTGGGTCGGCGGGCCGACCACCAGCCGGGCGTTGCCCTCCGCGCGGACGGTGCTCGCCGTCGGGTCTTCCTCCTCGGGGGCAAGGCCGAACCGGGCATCGACATCGAACAGCGGGGCTGCGTCGCCGCCACCGGAGATCTTCACCGGAAGGCGGCCTTCCGCGTCCGGCGTTCCGCTCACCGCCCGGAAGGGAACGCCGCCGCTCGTCGCCTCGATGCGCCAGGGACCCACGAGGGCAGGCGCCTGCACCCGGACGTCCTGGGCGTAGAGCTGATCCGTCCGGCCGGTGGCCATTACCGCCGTGGTGACGAAGAACTGCTGGATCTGGAGATTCTCGATGGCGAGGTCCCGGCCGCGGAGCCCGTCGAGCATCCCATTGGGAAGGTGGATCGCGTCCCCGTCGATGAGCGGCAGGCGGATCTCCGCCCGGCCGATGCGGGTCTCGGTGAACCGGACCTCACCCTTGAGCAGGGGCGCGAGGGCGATCTCGGCCTTGACGAACCGTGCGTCGAGGACCGGGCCGTTCCGGTCGCCGACCTTCAGTCCATCGACGCGCAGGCGCGGCGAGGGCAAGAACCGGACTTCGATCCGTCCCCCGCTCTGGACGGAGACCCCCAGCGACCGCGACAGGACCCCGTCGATGAAGGTCCGCTGGGACTTCCAGTCGATGAAGGGCGGAACGGCGAGTGCCGCGATCAGGACGAGGACGATCGCGCCAGCCAGCGCGGTCAGCAGATCACGCACCGTTCCCGTTCCAAGCCTCTCCGCATGCCCCCTCGGGCCGCTCGCCCGCGCCTATAGCATGAAGGGCGGGCGAGCGAAGCGAGACGGGTCTCCTCAGCGCCCCGGCGCACCGGCATGGGGGATCGGCGTCGGCGCCGTCGGGGCGGCCGGGGCGTTCTGGCTGCGCTCCAGGTTCATCATCGTGGTGTTGTTCTGCGTCGTGCCACCCTGCTGCAGGGAGCGGTTCGTGCTCATGGTCGACATGGATTCGTTGGCCGCGTTGGGGTTGCCCTGCTGCACCTGCGCGAGGGCGGGGGCGGCCGTAAGGGCCAGCGGCAGGGCGGTGAGGACCAGCGTCGCGACGGTGTTTCTGGAGGGCATGAGGCTCGGGCCTTTCGGGTGTCCGGGGTGGGATGAACCCGGTCAAGCGCCCACCGCGCACGAGGTTCCTGACGCGCGCAGGCGCCGCAGCGGACGCCCCGGCCTCGACGCCGTTCGCGATTTGGTCCAGTGAGGGACGATGCAGAACCGCCCGAATGCCCTGCCCGCCGCGGACGGCCCCTCCGCTTCCATCACCGCCCGCGCCCTCGGCTCGCTGAGGCGGGACTCGGACGTCTATCTCGACGGGCTCAACCCGGAGCAGCGCCTCGCCGTCGAGACGACGGAGGGACCGATCCTCGTGCTCGCCGGCGCGGGAACCGGCAAGACGCGGGTCCTGACGACCCGCATCGCCCATCTCATCGCCACCGGCCGCGCCCGCCCCTTCGACATCCTGGCGGTGACCTTCACCAACAAGGCCGCCCGGGAGATGAAGCTGCGGATCGGCTCGCTGATCGGCCCGGCCGGCGAGGGCATGCCCTGGCTCGGCACGTTCCACGCCATCGGCACCAAGATCCTCCGGCGCCACGCCGAACTGGTCGGGCTGAAATCGGACTTCACGATCCTGGGCACCGACGATCAGCTGCGCCTGATGAAGCAGGTGCTGGCCGACCAGAACATCGACGAGAAGCGCTGGCCCGCCCGCTCCCTCGCCCACACGATCGACGGGTGGAAGAACCGTGGCCTGTCGCCGGAGCAGGTCCCGCCGGGCGAGGCGACCTCCTTCGCCTTCGGCAAGGGCGGCGCGCTCTACACCGCCTACCAAGCCCGCCTCGCCACCCTCAATGCCGTCGATTTCGGCGACCTCCTGCTGCTCTGCCTCAAGCTCTGGCGGGAGAACAAGGACGTCCTGGAGAACTACCAGGACCGGTTCCGCTACATCCTCGTCGACGAGTATCAGGACACCAACGTCGCCCAGTACCTGTGGCTTCGCCTGCTGGCGCAGAAACGCAAGAACGTGGCCTGCGTCGGCGACGACGACCAGTCGATCTACGGCTGGCGTGGGGCCGAGGTCGACAACATCCTGCGCTTCGAGCACGACTTCCCCGGCGCGACCGTGGTCCGCCTGGAGCGCAACTACCGCTCGACGGGCCACATCCTCGCCGCCGCCTCGGGCCTGATCGCCAAGAACGAGAGCCGCCTCGGCAAGACGCTCCGCACCGAGGACGAGCCGGGCGAGCCCGTCACCGTCACGGGGGCCTGGGACTCGGAGGAGGAAGCCCGGCTGCTGGCCGAGGCGATCGAATCCTTGCAGGTGAAGAAGCACCCGCTCTCGGAGATCGCGGTGCTGGTGCGGATCTCGGCGCAGATGCGCGAGATCGAAGACCGGTTCGTGCAGCTCGGCCTGCCCTACCGGGTGATCGGCGGCCCGCGCTTCTACGAGCGGGCCGAGATCCGCGACGCGCTCGCCTACCTGCGCATCACCATGAACGGCAGCGACGACCTCGCCTTCGAGCGGATCGTCAACACGCCCAAGCGCGGCCTCGGCGATGCGACCCTGCAGCAGCTTCACACCTATGGTCGGGCTGAGCGGGTGCCCCTGCTCACCGCCGCTCGGCGCCTGTGCGAGACCGACGAGCTGAAGCCCAGGGTCCGCCAGACCCTGCGGGCGCTGACCGAGAGCTTCTCCCGGTGGGCGCGCCTCGTGGAGACGCAGCCCCATTCGGAGGTGGCGCAGACGATTCTTGAGGAGTCCGGCTACACGGAGATGTGGCAGAAGGACCGCTCCGCCGATGCCGCCGGGCGGCTGGAGAACCTGAAGGAATTCGTCCGCTCCATGGAGGAATTCCCCGACATGGCAGCCTTCCTCGAGCACGTCTCCCTGGTGATGGAGGCGAGCGAGGCCGAGGGGGCCGAGCGGGTCTCGCTGATGACCCTCCACGCCGCCAAGGGGCTGGAATTCGACACGGTGTTCCTCCCCGGCTGGGAGGACGGCCTGTTCCCCAACCAACGGGCGCTGGACGAGAGCGGCCGGGCCGGACTGGAGGAGGAGCGCCGCCTCGCCCATGTGGGGCTGACACGGGCACGCAAGCGGGCGAAGCTGTCCTTCGCCGTCAACCGCCGCATCCATGGCCTGTGGTCCTCCACCATTCCGTCGCGCTTCATCGACGAGTTGCCCCCGGCCTCGGTGGATGTGGTCGAGGCCCCCGCCCACTACGCGGCCGGCGCCTCCCGCTTCGACCGGAACCCGCAGCCCTTCGGCTCCAGCTACGGGACCCCCGGCTGGCAACGGGCACAGGCGAATACCGGCGGGCGCGGCTTCGGCGCGGCACCGGGACGGCGGGGCACCCCCTCGTCGGGGCCCCGGCAGATCGAAGGTGAATTGATCGCCAAGTCGACGGGCTCGCCCTCGGCGTTCGCCGTCGAGCAACGGGTCTTCCACACCAAGTTCGGCCCCGGCACCGTGGCCGGAGTCGACGGGAACAAGCTGACCGTTGACTTCGACAAGGCGGGGCGAAAGATGGTCCTCGACAGCTTCGTCCAGGCGGGATGAGGTTGTCCCGCCGATCGAGCCCGGACGTATCAGGGCGGCGAGGTTGGCTGGCATCGCCCTCCGGGGCGGGACAGGATCGAGGTCGTGCAGGATGCCGCGCCATCCCGTGAGCCGCATGGTCCCGCTGCGTATTCTTCCTTTAATGTCCTGACGCATCGCCCGGCCGGGCTGGGCTCCGCCGTGGGCGCCGTGTCCGGCGCGACACGGGCGTGCAGGAAATCCGCCGGCCCGAGTCGGCGCGGGCGTTTTCGTCACCTGCGAGTCACACCCCGCAACCAATCGTGTGTCGCGCACCGATTTGGTGCGTTGATTGCTTCGTCGGCTCCGCATCCGGGGAGAAATGGTTTACTCTCCACAGGCAATGATCCCATCCCCGGAACTTCGATGGGCTGCAAGAATTGGCTCGTCGAATGCTTGGAAGAAGCAGGAGTACCGAGACTACGTCGTTTCAGTGACACGTCCAGATAGGCCAGTCCCGTTGGAGTGTTGATCCATGAAGAGACGCCGCGCACGCCTTGAACTGGTTGAAGACCGCACGTCCCGCCTCCATCGCACACGCTTCGACGAAGAGAGACACCTCAGTCCAATCCAACCCCTGACGGAACGACAGGCCGAATACCTCGACGCCCTCGGCAGATCCCCTCAGGTCATCGTCCTCGGCCCTGCCGGCACCGGCAAGACCTACATCGCAGGGACCCGCGCGGCCGACCAACTCCGCCAGCGCCGCATCAGCAAGGTCGTGATCACCCGACCCAACGTCCCCGCCGGCCGCTCCCTCGGCTTCTTCCCCGGATCCCTTGAAGAAAAGATCGCCCCCTGGGTCGCCCCTCTCACCGAGGCGATGAAGGAGCGCATGGGGGCCGGCGCCTTCGAGATCGCCCTGAAGGCCGGAGATATCGAGATCGTCCCGTTCGAGGTGATGCGGGGGCGCACCTTCAAGGATTGCCTCGTGATCCTGGACGAGGCGCAGAACACCACCACTAATGAAATCAAGATGTTCCTGACCCGCATCGGGGATGACTGCCAAGTCATCATCAATGGTGACGTCTCGCAGACCGACCTTCGCGAGACCTCCGGACTGCGGACCGTCATCCATCTGGTGAAGAGCCGGATGATGCCGATCCCCGTCGTCGAGTTCACCCGCGCCGACATCGTGCGGTCCGGCATCTGCGCCGAGTGGGTGGCCGCTTTCGAGGAAACGAATCTCTGACTTGACCGTTACCCACGGCGACCCGGCAAAGGGTCGCCGTGCCGCCCGCGGCGCGAGACTACTCCCCCGATCCTCCCTTTTGGGAGGACAAACCGGGTCCCATCCCGGCAAACGGAAGAATTGGAGTCTCCCTCGTGAGGAAACTGACCCTGACCGCCGCCGCCTTTGCGTCTCTGTTCGGCGCGGCCCTGGCGACGCCTGCCCTGGCCGTTCCGGCCTCGCCCGCCGGCATCGCCACCCCCGACGCGATGACCACGACGGTGCAGGCGACTCCGATGGAGCGCCGGATGATGCACCGCCGCATGGAGCGCCGGATGATGCACCGTCACATGGAGCGCCGGATGATGCGCCGCCACATGGAGCATCGGATGATGCGCCGCCACATGATGCGCCACGGCATGTGAGCCGACACGGCGCCCCCTGGCCGCCGGGCATCCGCCTGGCGCGGGGGGCGCCATCCCGTCCGAAACGGGAGAGACGTCCCCTACAAGCGTTGCCGCCGACCCCCGGGATTCATATGTCGGGGCGCTACCGTGTTCCCGGACCAGCCCGCGCCGCCGGCGCGGCCTCCGGCGACCGATCCGGGAGACGCAAGATGCCCCCTTCCAACCGCCTGTTCGATGACCTCGCCCGTCTCATGACGGATGCCGCCGGCGCCGCCCAGGGCGTCCGCCGCGAAGCGGAGACGGTGGTGCGCGCCCAGGCCGAACGGCTGATCCGCGACCTCGACGTCGCCTCCCGCGAAGAGCTGGACGTACTGCGCGACCTCGTCACCTCCCTCCGCACCCAGAATGAAGCCCTTGCGGCACGGGTCGCCGCCCTGGAGGCGAAGGCCGGTCCGGCGGCTGGAGCCGCCGGCGTGGCCGGGCTGAGCGAGGGCGTCTGAGGGCAGATCCTGCGGCCCCGTTGCGGCGGGGCCGGGGGCCGGGGCGAGCCGCGGCGAATCGGACGATTCGTCGGGCAAATGGTTTTACACAGGAAGCCGCAGCGGCGATTCCGTTTCCTGTTCACCGACCCTGCAATCGGCTTTGTGTCGTGAGTCGCGCCCGGTCTATATTGGGTCCGAGGCTGATTCGGGGGAGGCGGAAGAGTGGCTGCGGGGCTTTCCTAGTCGTTCGCAACGTCTTCCTTCCTGATTGGCCAATCTATTCTCGATCTCGGGGCGTCGAGGCGCCTCCCTCCACGTGGTCATCGCGCCGGCACGGAGTCAATCCGCGCCGTCAACCTGGATCGTCATGCCGCTGCTTCACATCGACTATTACGATCCGAACCGGAGTGAGCATCCGCTCGACGTCGTCGAGCGATTGGCATCGCTGCGCGACTGGATCTTCGACAGGGCCGAGACCGACGAAATGTCTGTCACGAGTCCGGGACGGTGGACCGACTATCACGTCGCCTTCACGTGGATCGAGGACGTGGAAGCGTTGCACGTGGCCTGCGCCTTCGACCTGAAGGTGCCGGAGCGGCGGCGGCCCGAGATCCAGAAGCTGATCGGCCTCGTCAACGAACAGCTTTGGATCGGCCATTTCGATCTGTGGTCCAGCGACCATGTGGTGATGTTCCGCCACTCCCTGCTGCTGGCGGGGGGTGCTGTGCCGACGCAGCCGCAATGCGCCACGATGATGAAGTGTGCCGTGGATGCCTGCGAGCGCTATTACCAAGCGTTCCAGTTCGTGCTCTGGGCGGGCAAGAATGCCCGTGAGGCCCTCGACGCCGCCCTCTTCGAGACCGAAGGCGAGGCGTGAGCGTCGGCCGGGACCTTCCCGCCTCCCTGATGCTGGTGGGTGCGGGGAAGATGGGCGGGGCGATGCTGGCGGGCTGGCTGGACGCCGGCCTCGATCCCGCCGCCACGACGGTGATCGATCCCGCCCCGTCGGAGGCGATGACGCGGCTCTGCGCCGAACGGGGCGTCGCCCTCAATCCGCAGTCGCCTGCCCCGGCGGCCGTGATGGTCCTCGCGATCAAGCCGCAGGGGCTCGACGCGGCGGCCCCGGACCTGGACCGGCTGATCGGCCCGGAGACGCTGCTTGTCTCGGTTCTGGCCGGCAAGACTGTCGCCAACCTCCGGGGGCGGCTCCCGGCGGCGCAGGCGGTGGTGCGGGCGATGCCGAACCTGCCGGCGAGCATCGGCCGGGGTGCCACGGGGGCCTTCGCGAACCACAAGGTGACGCCCGGCGGGCGGGCCAGTGCCGATGCCCTGCTGTCCGCCGCAGGCACGGTGGCATGGCTCGACGACGAGGACGCCGTCGACGCGGTCACGGCCGTCTCCGGCTCGGGGCCGGCCTATGTCTTCCTTATGGTGGAGACCCTGGCGGAGGCGGGCGTCGCCGCCGGCCTGCCCCCCGATGTCGCCGGGCGGCTGGCCCGGGCGACGGTGGCCGGTGCGGGCGCCCTGCTCGATGCGGATCCGGCCGAGGCCGGCGCCCTGCGGCAGGCCGTGACCTCCCCCGGGGGGACCACCGCGGCGGCCCTGTCCGTTCTCATGGCGGAGGACGGCCTCGCCCCCCTCATGCGGCGAGCGGTGGCGGCGGCGAAGCGCAGGGCGGGCGAACTTTCGGGCTGATTGCCGCGCGGGGTCCTGACACCGGCCGGCCCGGCTCCTAAATGGGGTGACACCCGACTTCAACCGGCGATCGAACGATGACCGAACCAAAAGGCCCGACCAAGCGGACCCGCAAGGCCGCGACTCCGGCCGCCGCCACCGAGGCGCCCGCCGCCGCCCCGGCGCGGGACGAGCCCCCCGCCGCGCCGAAGCTGTCCCCCCGTGAGGCCGCCGTCGAGGCCCTGATGCGGCTGGCCGCGGAGCAGCCCTGGAACGACATCGAGGTCAGCGACATCGCCCGCGAGGCGGGCATGACCCTCGGCGAACTGAGGGAGCTGTTTCCGTCGAAGGGTGCCGTCCTCGGCGGGTTGGCCCGAATCATCGATCGCAAGGTGCTCGAGGCCGACGGCTCGGACCTCGCCGACGAGCCGACGCGGGAGCGGCTGTTCGACGTCCTGATGCGCCGGCTCGACGCCATGACGCCCTACAAGGTCGCCCTTCGGCGGATCTCCTATTCCCTGCGCGGCGACCCGTTCTCCCTCCTCGCCCTCAACGGCGTGATGCTGAACTCGCATCGCTACATGCTGGCGGCCGCCGGGATCGACACCGAAGGCCCCCTCGGACAGCTCAAGCTTCAGGGCGTCGTCATCGCCTTCGCGCGGGTGACGCAGGTCTGGCTCGACGACGAGGATCCGGCCCTCGCCAGGACGATGGCCCGGCTCGACAAGGAGATCCGCAACGGCGAGCGGTTCATGGAACGGGCCGAGGATGTCCGGCGCCTCACCGCCCCCCTGCGGGCCATCGGCCGCTCGCTCCTCGACCGCCGCTCCCGTTCCGACCGGGACGAGGGGCTGCGCGAGGACCCGCCGAGGGTGTGACGGCGGACCCGGATCCATCAGGTGAGATTTTACGGCTGGCCGGACGGGTCATCCGCTTCCCGCGGGCGCAAGCCTCCGCGAGGAAGACTCCTTCCCCTCTCCCCGCTGGCGGGGAGAGGGGATGAACGGGATCCGGCCGGGGAACGTCAGGAATAGCGGCCGGCCAGCACGTCCCGCACGGTGCCAACCATCTCGCCGCCGCTGAGCCTGTCCCGCTCGACAGTGAGGGTATCCGGGATCAGGTCGGCGATTCCGTCATCCGCGTCGTCGCTGGCGAAGACGATGCGCAGGTTGGGCCTCAGCGCCCGGGCCTCCACGGCGAGGCGGCTGCAGCACAGGCTGCCTTGCAGTGCGGCATCGATGACCATCACGTCGACCGGGAGACCGAGGGCGAGCACGGTCATCGCGTCGATGCCCCGTTCGCAGACCGTGGCCTGCAGCCCAGCCGAATGAACTTGCGCCGCCGCCTCGTCGCGCCAGCGTTTGTGGTGCCCGACGACGAGCACCTGCACCCTGTAGCAACCTCCGGGGGCGGACGAAAACCGTGCGGAGGGTCCGACGGCGGTTGATCCCATTCGCGTAAGACCACCACGTTGCGCTGCGATGCGGCATGCTATGCTGGGTCGTGAAAGGCGCGCAAGGGCCTGACCGCGAAAATGCCGAAATCGGCGTCGTCTCTGCTCACGCCGGAGGCAAGGCGCGGCGGCGGCGCGGGAATGGGCAATCGAGAGTGGCCAACCGGGCCGTGATCGGTTGACGGAGGCGGGGCCCGCCGGGCAACACCACGCCGCGGCCGGCCCGATGCCGGATCACGGAGTGTCCGATTCGATGTCTTCCAAGCCGTCGCCCGTTTCGCCCCTCGCCCCCACGACCTACCCGGACCTTCCGCCGGTCGCCGGCATCCGCCTCGCCACGGCGCAGGCGGGCATCCGCTACAGCGGCCGGACGGACGTCCTGTACGTCGGCCTGGAGCCAGGCACCCGGGCGGCGGGGGTCTTCACCCGCTCCAAATGCCCCTCCGCCCCGGTCGATTGGTGCCGGGATGCCTTGGCGAACGGCTCGGCCCGGGCCCTCGTCGTCAATTCGGGCAACGCCAATGCCTTCACCGGCCGCCTCGGCCGGGAGGCGGTGGCCCTGACGGCGAAGATCGCCGCAGAGGCCGCGGGCTGCGCCGAAGACGAGGTCTACATCGCCTCGACCGGCGTGATCGGCGAGCCTCTCCCCGCCGAGCGGTTCGAGGGCGTCCTGGCGGACTGCGTCGGGCGGGCGCAGGACGGCGCCGCTGCCTGGACCGAGGCGGCCCGGGCGATCATGACCACCGATACTTTCCCGAAGCTCGCCACCCGCGAGGCCACCATCGGCGGCACGAGCGTGCGCATCAATGGCATCGCCAAAGGCGCGGGCATGATCGCCCCGGACATGGCGACGATGCTGGCCTTCGTCTTCACCGACGCGGCCCTGTCCCGGGGGGCGGCCCAGGCCCTCCTCGCCCAGGGCGCGAACGACAGCTTCAATTGCGTGACCGTCGACGGCGACACCTCGACCTCCGACACGCTGATGCTGTTCGCCACGGGGAAGGCCGGCAATGCGGAGGTGGCCCGGGCCGACGACCCGGCCCTGGCCGGCTTCAAGGCGGCGCTGGACGACCTGCTGATCGAGCTGGCCCAGCTCGTCGCCCGCGACGGTGAGGGGGCGCGCAAGTTCGTGACGGTGAAGGTCGGCGGCGCCGAGAGCGACGCCTCCGCCCACCGGATCGCCCTGTCGATCGCGAACTCGCCCCTGGTGAAGACCGCCGTGGCCGGCGAGGACGCCAACTGGGGCCGGGTGGTGATGGCCGTCGGCAAGGCCGGCGAGCCCGCCGACCGGGACCGGCTCGCGATCTGGTTCGGGGATGTCCGTGTCGCCGTCGATGGCGCCCGCGATCCGTCCTACAGCGAAGAGGCGGCAAGCGACGTGATGCGCCGGCCGGAGGTGGAGATCCGCGTCGATCTCGGTCTCGGCACCGGCAAGGCCCGGGTGTGGACCTGCGACCTGACCAAGGGCTACATCGAGATCAACGGGGATTACCGCTCGTGAGGGCGGCTCCCTTCGTCCTCGTCCTGGTGTCCCTCGCCGGGGCCGCCGCCGCGGACGAGGCGCCGTGCGAGCGGCATATCAGCGTCACCGGGCACGCCACCTCCACCCGCGCGCCGGACTTCGCCGAGGTGGTGGTGGGCGTCGAAACCAAGGGCGCGAACGCGGCGGCGGCCCTCGACGCCACGTCGAAGGCCGTGGCGGGCGTCTCCGCGCTGGCCCGGGACCTGGGCATCCCCCCTGCCGATATCGTCACCGCGGCGGTGACTCTGCGCCCGGCCACCCGCACCGTAGTGCGGCCGGGGGGCGGCTACAGTGAGGAACCGGACGGCTACGCGGCGGGCAACGTCGTGCGTGTTCGCCTGTCGGACATGGGCCGCCTCGGCGACCTGCTGCGGCGGGCCGTGGAGGGTGGCGCGAACCGGATCGACTCCCTCACCTTCGGCCTGCGGGACCCGGACGGGGCGATGGCCTCCCTCCAGGCCGCCGCCGCGAAGGACGCCCGCGCCCGCGCCGCCGCCCTCGCGGAGGCCGTGGGGGCGACGCTCGGTCCGCTCTGCACTCTCAACACCCTCGGCGCGTCGCCCCAACCTTACGCCATGCGCACCATGGCGATGGCCTCTCCCAAGGCGATGCCGGTGCCGGTCGAGTCCGGGACGGTCGACACCGAGGCCTCGGTCAACGCCGTCTTCGCCCTCGCACCGTAAGGGACCTGCGCGCGTGCCCCGCCTTCTCCTCGTCGTCGCCGTCGCCCTGGTGGATGCGGACGGACGGGTGCTCGTGAGCGAGCGCCCCGCCGGCAAGCAGCTCGCGGGCCTGTGGGAGTTTCCCGGTGGCAAGGTGGAGCCGGGCGAGCGGCCGGAGGAGACCCTGATCCGCGAACTGGCCGAGGAACTCGGCATCACGGTCGAGGAGCCCTGCCTTGCGCCGCTGACCTTCGCGAGCCACGCCTATCCGGACTTTCACCTTCTGATGCCCCTCTATGTCTGCCGCCGCTGGACAGGCACGCCCCGGTCCCTTGAGGGGCAGGCGCTGAAATGGGTGCGCCCGAAGGCGCTGCGCGACCTCGCCATGCCCCCGGCCGACTCGCCGCTGATCCCCTTCCTGATCGACCTGCTGGGTTAGGGGCCGTCCCGGGCCTCGCGGCACTCACAAGACGACGGGGCAGGCAGCGAAAATCCAGCAAAATATTTTTTGTTACGACTTAAAGACGAATCGTTGGGTCGAGCGCACCCTCTCCCGTCGTTTCAAGCATATCGCAACGCAACATTGTATACGATCCGTGCTGCACTCGCGAGAAAGGCAAGGTCAACACGTGAATCAAAAAATTTGACGGGCGGAATCGCACGGCACAAGTAAAATAACCGCCGAAACGGGTCGAACCGAGACACGGAGGAGGCGCCGGATGGACGTCCACGAATACCAAGCCAAGGAGCTGCTTGCGAGCTTCGGCGTCGCCGTCCCCAAGGGTGCCATCGCCTTCAGCCAGGACCAAGCGGTCTACGCGGCCACCGAACTCGGCGGCTCGTTCTGGGCGGTGAAGGCGCAGATCCATGCCGGCGCCCGGGGCAAGGCCGGCGGCATCAAGCTCTGCCGGACCTACAACGAGGTCCGCGATGCGGCCAAGGAGCTCCTCGGCAAGCGCCTCGTCACGCATCAGACGGGCCCCGAGGGCAAGCCCGTCCAGCGCGTCTACGTCGAGACCGCCGACCCCTTCGAGCGTGAATTGTACCTTGGCTTCGTCCTCGACCGGAAGGCGGAGCGCGTCCGCGTCATCGCCAGCCAGCGGGGCGGCATGGAGATTGAGGAGATCGCCGCCAAGGAGCCGGAGGCGCTGATCCAGGTGGTGGTGGAGCCCGCCGTCGGCCTGCAGCAGTTCCAGGCCCGGGAGATCGCGTTCAAGCTCGGCCTCAACATCAAGCAGGTCGCCGCGGCGGTGAAGACGATCATGAACGCCTACCGGGCGTTCCGCGACTGCGACGGCACCATGCTGGAGATCAACCCGCTCGTCGTCACCAAGGACGACCGGGTGCTGGCGCTGGACGCCAAGATGTCCTTCGACGACAACGCCCTGTTCCGGCGCCCATCCATCGCCGACATGCACGACCCCTCGCAGGGCGACCCCCGCGAGGCGCAGGCGGCAGAGCACAACCTCAGCTACATTGGCCTCGAGGGCGAGATCGGCTGCATCGTGAACGGCGCCGGCCTCGCCATGGCGACCATGGACATGATCAAGCATGCCGGCGGCGAGCCGGCGAACTTCCTCGACGTGGGCGGCGGCGCCTCGCCGGAGCGCGTGGCCACGGCGTTCCGGCTGGTCCTGTCGGACCGCAACGTGAAGGCGATCCTGGTCAACATCTTCGCCGGCATCAACCGCTGCGACTGGGTCGCCGAGGGCGTGATCAAGGCCGCCCGGGAGGTGAAAATCGACGTGCCCCTGGTGGTCCGGCTCGCGGGCACGAATGTGGAGGCGGGCAAGAAGATCCTGGCCGAGAGCGGCCTCGACCTCATCACCGCCGACACGCTGACGGACGCTGCGCGCAAGGCGGTCGATGCCTGCGACGCCGCCAAGAACAATGCCAAGAACAATCGCTGAGCCCAAGGGGGAGATCAGGCCATGAGCATCCTCATCGACGAGACCACCCCGATCATCGTCCAGGGCATCACGGGCGACAAGGGCACCTTCCACGCCAAGGAGATGCTCGATTACGGCTCGAACGTGGTCGGCGGCGTCACGCCAGGCAAGGGCGGGCGCACCCATCTCGGCCTGCCGGTGTTCAACACCGTCAAGGAGGCGGTGGAGGCAACGGGCGCCACCACCTCGATCACCTTCGTGGCCCCGCCCTTCGCCGCGGACGCGATCATGGAGGCGGCCGATGCGGGCCTGCGCCTCGTCTGCTCGATCACCGACGGCATCCCCGCCCAGGACATGATGCGGGTGAAGCGCTACCTCTACCGCTATCCTAAGGAGAAGCGGACGATGGTGGTGGGCCCGAACTGCGCGGGCATCATCTCGCCCGGCAAGTCGATGCTCGGCATCATGCCCGGCCACATCTACCTGAAGGGCAATGTCGGCGTGATCTCCCGCTCGGGGACGCTCGGCTATGAGGCCGCCTCGCAGCTGAAGGAACTGGGGCTCGGCATCTCGACCTCGGTCGGCATCGGCGGCGACCCGATCAACGGCTCGTCCTTCCTCGACCACCTCGCCCTGTTCGAGATGGACCCGGACACCGACGCGGTGCTGATGATCGGCGAGATCGGCGGCCCGCAGGAGGCCGAGGCCTCGGCCTGGATCCGCGACAACATGTCGAAGCCGGTGATCGGCTTCGTGGCAGGCCTCACCGCCCCGAAGGGCCGGCGCATGGGCCATGCCGGCGCGATCATCTCCGCCACCGGCGACAGCGCCGCCGAGAAGGCCGAGATCATGAAGAGCTACGGCCTCACCGTGGCGCCCGATCCCGGCTCCTTCGGCCAGACCGTCGCCGACGTGCTGGCGCGGGTGGCGTAGCCGCAAGGAGACGTGGCGGCTCTGGCCGCCATCGAAAACCTCATCGTCATTGTGAGCGACAGCGAAGCAATCCAGGGCAGCGGGACTTCTCCGACCGTGGCGCTTCCCTGGATTGCTTCGCTCCGCTCGCAAAGACGAAGCACACTGTGAGAGAGGGCGCAGGCGTCGCCGCGACCTTCGAGACGAACAACAGAAAAGAGGGCTTCCCAATGCCCACCACGCTCCACGCCACCCCTGCCTCCGCCGCGGTGACGGGCTTCGCGCCGCCGGTCATCACCGGCACCTCGTCCGAGGGTGCCCTGGACATCCTGTTCCAGGCCCTGCTCGACGTCGCCCGGCGGCACGACCCCGAACTGGAGGCTGTGCTGCACGGCACCGCCGACATCTCCCGCTTCTCGCCGGAGATGCTGGCCCGGGCGCTGCAGGTGCAGGGGATCTGGTTCCAGCTGATCTCCATCGCCGAGCAGAACGCCGCCATGCGCCGTCGGCGGCACACGGAGCGGACGGAGGGGCGGGCCGCCCTGAACGGATCCTTCGCCAAGGTCTTCTCGGACGCCCGCGCTCGGGGCATCGCGCCGGCGCGGATCCAGGCCCTGTTGAACGACCTGCGCATCCGGCCGACGCTCACCGCCCACCCGACCGAGGGCAAGCGGGTGACGGTGCTGGAGAAGTTCCGGCGGATCTACCTCGTTCTGCGCGAGCTCGAGATGCCGCGCTGGACGGACCGCGAGCGCAACGGCCTGATGAACGAGTTGCGCGATCAGATCGAGCTGGTCTGGATGACCGGCGAACTGCATCTGGAAAAGCCCACCGTCGAGCGGGAGGTCGCCTGGGGGCTTCACTTCTTCGACGAGTCGCTGTTCGCGATGTTGCCGGAGACCCTCGAATCCCTGGAGGAGGCGCTCACCGACACCTATCCCGAGGCGACCTTCACCGTGCCGCCGTTCTTCCAGTTCGGCTCGTGGATCGGCGGAGACCGGGACGGCAACCCCTTCGTCACCGCGGCGGTGACCCGCACCACCCTCCAGCGCAACGCCCTCGCATCCCTCTCCCGCTACCGGGAGGGCGTGCGCGAACTGGGCCGCACCCTCTCGCTCACCGAGCGGGCCCTGCCCGTGCCGCCGGCCTTCCGCGAGGCCCTGATCCGCCAGCTCGCCGAAAGCGGGCAGGCACGGGCCATTGAGCGGCGCAATCCCGGCGAGGCCTATCGCCAGTACCTCAGCTGCGTCCTGCGCAAGATCGAGGCGACCATCGCCCGCAACGAGGGCCGCCATCCCTCGGGGCCGGATTACCCGAGCGCGGACGGGCTGATCGAGGACCTGCGCGTCCTTGAGCGGGGCCTCGACGACGCCAAGTGCGGCGCCCTGGCCCGGGACCTCGTGCGCCCGGTCCGGCGGATGGTCGAGATCTTCCGCTTCTCCACGGTGCGCCTCGACCTGCGGGAGAACACCACCCGCACCACCGACACGCTCCGCGCCCTGTGGCGGCAGGAGAACGGCGAGGGTGAGCCCCCGGCCCTCGACTCCCCTGCCTGGCGGTCGTGGCTCGATGTGAGCCTCGCCCGACCGCGCAATCCCGAACGCTCCTTCGAGGACCTGCCCGACGCCGCCCGCGAGACGCTGGCCACCTTCGCCCTCGTCGCCGAGATGCGCGAGAACCTCGACCGTGAGGCGTTCGGCGCCTTCGTCCTGTCGATGACCCGCTCCGTGCCCGACATCCTCGGCGCCTACCTGCTCGCCAAGGAGGCGGGCGTGTTCCTCGACGCGGCGGGAACCGAGATCTGCCCCCTGCCCATCGTCCCCCTGTTCGAGACCATCGACGACCTGCGGGCGGCCCCCACGATCATGCGCGAATTGCTCGCCGTGCCGGTGGTCCGCCGCTCCACCCGCTGGCAGGGCGGGGTGCAGGAGGTGATGATCGGCTATTCCGACTCCAACAAGGACGGCGGCTTCGTCGCGGCGAACTGGGAACTCTACAAGGCGCAGAGCAAGCTGACCCGCCTCGGGCAGGAACTCGGGGTGCCGATCGCCTTCTTCCATGGCCGGGGCGGCTCGGTGAGCCGGGGCGGCGTGCCGACCCACCGGGGCATCGCCGCCCAGCCGCCGGGCTCGATCCGCGGGCGCTTCCGCATCACCGAGCAGGGCGAAGTCGTCTCGTTCAAGTACGCCAACCGCGGCACCGCCGCCTACCAGATGGAGCTCCTCGCGGCCTCGGTCTTCGAGCACGCCCTCGCGGGGGAGAACGGCGGGACGGGGCCGGGCCATGACGACGCCCTCGAAGCCCTGGCCGGCGCCTCGCGGGCGGCCTACGTCAACCTGCTCAACACGGACGGCCTCGTGGACTATTTCCAGGCCGCGAGCCCACTCGACGAGATCGCGCTGCTCAACATCGGCTCCCGGCCGGCCCGGCGCTTCGGCGCCCGCTCCCTCTC
Source organism: Methylobacterium persicinum (assembly GCF_022179525.1). Taxonomy (GTDB): domain Bacteria; phylum Pseudomonadota; class Alphaproteobacteria; order Rhizobiales; family Beijerinckiaceae; genus Methylobacterium; species Methylobacterium persicinum. The sequence goes on along the minus strand of NZ_BPQX01000069.1, from coordinate 58,051 downwards.
GGACCTCCGGGCGATCCCCTGGGTGTTCGCGTGGTCGCAGAACCGGCACGTCGTCACCGGCTGGTACGGTGTGGGCTCGGGGCTGGCGACCTTCATGGATGTCCGCGGCCGGGAGGGCGAGGCGACCCTGAGGCGCCTGTTCGCCGACTCGCGGGTGCTGCGGCTCGTGCTGGACGAGGTGGAGAAGACCCTGCTGATGGTCGATCTCGACATCGCCCGCGCCTATGCCGGCCTCGTGCCCGACAAGGGCATCCGCGAGCGGATCTTCTCCACCATCGAGGCCGAATACGCCCTGACCCGCGAGATGGTGCTGCGGGTGAGCGGCGGGTCGGAACTGGCCGAGCGCTTCCCCCTGTTCCGCGACCGGCTGAAGGGCCGGCTGCCGACGATCAATCAGGTGTCCCGCGAGCAGGTCGAACTCCTCGCCCGCTACCGCAGCGAGACCGACGAGGATCGGAAGGAGGCGGTGAAATCCGCCCTGCTCCTGTCGATCAACTGCATCGCCGTCGGCTTCGGGGCGACGGGGTGAGCAGCCCAGGCGTCATCCCATCCATCCCCCTCATCCTGAGGTGCGGCGTAGCCGCCTCGAAGGAGGGCTCCAGACAGCGCCGCGATCCCTGGAGCCCTCCTTCGAGGCCCGCCAAGGCGGGCACCTCAGGATGAGGAAGAGTGTGGGACGAAAAAATGGGCGACGGGGGGTGGAACCGATCTTCCCGTCTGTTCCGCGAGGAACGCAACACCAGTTGACCCCCCGGCGCGCCCCACCCCACCCGCGCGGGACGAGACCCCACCAAGGAGGAACACAAGAATGAGCTTCACCCTGATCCAACAGGCCAAGGCGCGCCTGCACCGTTCCGAACTCGCCGTTCCCGGCTCCAACCCGACCTTCATGGAGAAATCCGCGACCTCGGCCGCCGACGTGATCTTCCTCGATCTGGAAGACGCCGTCGCCCCCGACGACAAGGAGAAGGCCCGCACCAACATCATCCAGGCGCTGAACGACCTGGATTGGGGCAACAAGACCATGATGATCCGCATCAACGGTCTCGACACCCACTACATGTACCGGGACGTGGTGGACATCGTGGAGGCGTGTCCGCGCCTCGACATGATCCTGATCCCCAAGGTCGGCGTACCGGCCGACGTCTACGCCATCGACGTGCTCACCACCCAGATCGAACAGGCCAAGAAGCGCGAGAAGAAGATCGGCTTCGAGGTGCTGATCGAGACCGCGCTCGGCATGGCCAATGTCGAGGCCATCGCCCAGTCCTCCAAACGCCTGGAAGCGATGTCCTTCGGCGTGGCCGACTACGCCGCCTCGACCCGCGCCCGGTCCACGGTGATCGGCGGCGTGAACCCCGACTTCTCGGTGCTCACCGACAAGGACGAGTCCGGCGCCCGCCAGACCCATTGGCAGGACCCGTGGCTGTTCGCCCAGAACCGGATGCTGGTGGCCTGCCGCGCCTACGGCCTGCGCCCGATCGACGGCCCGTTCGGCGACTTCTCCGATCCGGACGGCTATCGCTCGGCGGCCAAGCGCTGCGCGGCGCTCGGCTTCGAGGGCAAATGGGCGATCCACCCCAGCCAGATTGAGCTCGCCAACGAGGTGTTCACCCCTTCCGAGGCCGAGGTGACCAAGGCCCGCCGCATCCTCGAAGCCATGCAGGACGCCGCCAAGGCCGGGCGCGGCGCCGTCTCCCTCGATGGCCGCCTCATCGACATCGCCTCGATCCGCATGGCCGAGGCGCTGATCGAGAAGGCCGACGCGATGCGGTGACAGGATAGGAGGCGCGGCCTATGTTGCGCCTCTTAAATCCATCCTGATAGGGAAATTGTCACGGGCCTCACCAGCCCGTCCGTGACGGGCCGCACGCGGCCGGTTGCGGCCGGGAGTCGAACGAATGGTCATCGTTCTGACGATCGTCAGGAAGGGAAACGGCGAGTGGAGTGTACACCTCCGCCTCGCCGCTCACCCAATCTTCCTGAAGTGGCTAAACCCTAACGGGTGATCGCCAGGAGCCGGTGTAACCACCACCGGTTCCGCTCCCGACGATAAGTGAAATTGCCCGCTCAGCCAAGAACCGGCGTTCCCCAACGCTGATCCTTCGCTTCACATGGGCAAATGTTGCGAAACTTGCCTATCGCCGCTGCTCGTACGCTCTCGCTCATCCCGAGGGCCTGACGAAAGCGGGGCTCAAGCACCTCCGTCATTGCGAGCGTAGCGAAGCAATCCAGGGCAGCGGGCCGTTGGAGGATGAAGCGCGTCCCTGGATTGCTTCGCTATGCTCGCAATGACGAGGGTCGCCTAGAACGGCCGGTCGTCCGGCAACCGGGCGGCGGCGATCTCCTCCGGCGTGGGGTCGCGCAGCAGGGTGATCCCCCCGCGCCAACCCTCCGCGATCAGCCCGAGCCGGGCGAACCCGTCGAGCCATCCGTCCATCGGCCAGATTCCGTGGCGGTCGTGGAACCGCTGCGCGTTGGCGACGATATCGCGAAAATGCTGGAGCGGCGGGTCGTAGCTCGCATGGTGCTGGTGGAAGGCCAGCGGACCGCCGAGGAACAGGGTCGGCACGCCCAGCGCCTCCGCCCGGAAGGCGAGGTCGGTATCCTCCGCGCCGTAGCCGGAAAAGCTCTCGTCGAAGCCGCCGAGCCGGTCGAAGGTCGCGGCCCGCACGGCGAAGGCCAGGGACCAGAACAGGCCGGGCTGCGGCGAGGGGACGATTCCCGCTTCGGGGAAGTGACGCACCGGGTGGAGTTGCCCCGCCCGCACGAGGTCGGCCTCCCGCCAGCCGTCGCGGACGGCCCCGGCCGGCAGGTAGCGCACGGCACAGCAGATCAGCCCGTCATGCTCGGCGACTGCCGCCGACAGGCCCGCCACGAGGTCCGCCGAGGGGATGCAGTCCACGTCGAGGTAGATCAGGGTTTCGGCATCCCCTGCCGCCCGGCGGCCGGCGTTGCGGGAGGCCGCCAGCGGCAGGCCGGCGCTGGCGAAGGGGACGCGCTCCACCGGGAAGGGCAGAGCGGGCAGAGGGCCGTCATCCCCGCCCATCTCCACGACGATGCAGCGGTCTGGGGCCCGCCCCCGCGCCAAACCTTCGAGGAGCCGGGCAAGGTGCGTCCCGCGGCCCTTGTTAAGGGTGACGACCGCGACGCTCATTCCGCGACGGCCACGAACCGCTCGTACGGGCCGCAGAGGCGTTCGATCATCGCCGGCTCGAGGCGGAAGCCGGTCGGGTCGTCGTGGATCAGGTCGCTCACCTGCGATTCGTGGGCGGCCACGGCCTTCGCCTTGATGGCTTGGAAGGCCGACACGTCGAGGCGCAGGCCCTCCGGCGCCGGGCCGACCTCCGTCTCCGGCGGCAGCGTCCAGCCCCAGACAGGGTATTCGTAGATCCGCACACCGGGTCTCTGCCGCCGGGCCAGGGCGACGATGGCAGCAGCGGCCTTGTGGTCGCAATGGGGATCGTGCCGCCACGTCACGAACACGGCCCCCGCCGCGCAGGCCGAAGCGACCTCCGCGATGGCGGCGGCGGCGGCCTCCGCCTGCGGCCCCTCGCTGGGGACGTGCGCATCCGGCAGGCGCAGGAAGCTCGCCCGGTCGGGATCCATGCCCAGCACGGCTACGGCACGCCGGGTTTCCTCCTCCCGGAGGAGGCGGAGCTTGTCCGGCGGATACAGGGCAGAGTGGGTATGCGAGCCGCAGCCATCGCTCACCACCACGAGCCGCACGTCCCGCCCCCCGGCCCGGGCGGCGGCGATGAGGCCGCCGCAGCCGAGGCTCTCGTCATCGGGATGGGGCGCCACCACCACGAGGCCGCCAGGCCCGACCAGCGCGTCGAGATCGGCCAAGGGCAGGCTGTCGGCGGCGGCAAGGAAGGCGTCGGCGCGCATGGGGAACGGGTCTCCGGACTCCGGCGGACCATCGGGCAGCCCGGCTGAACGCGGCCTGAGTACCGCTGCCTCCGATCAGGCTCGCGGGCGCGCCCTACCGGTCGTTCTCCGTCGTGAGGTTGCCGAGGCGGGTGCCCTCATCGACGCCCCGCGCCTCGCCCAGGCTCACCCCCGGCGTCGGTGATTCGGTGAAGACGATGCCCGCCGCCGTGAGGACGCCGCGCAGGGCCTCGATCTGGCCGGAGGGCGAATCGCCGTAGCCGGCCTCAAAATTCTGCACCAGGGACGGGTCGCATCCCGCCTTGCCGGCGAGGTCCGCCTCGGACCAGCCCAGCAGCCCCCGCGCCGCCCGCGACTGGGCCGGACTCATCGCCGGAGGCACCGCACCGCTCTGGCCGCCTTCGTCTGATCCCGTCACACCGTGTCTCCCATGCCAGTGGTCCACAACGGCGTCGGCCCGGCAACGTTTCCGCCGACGTCATTCATGATCATAATTGTGCTGAAATTCCGCGCCATCGAGCGCATCGCGAGCCCGCACCACCGGTGCGGGGACGACGACAAGCGCGAACGCGCGATAAAAGGGGCAGAACGATGAGAGCGGTGCTGATCGCCGCGCTGGCCTTCACCGCGACGGCCGTAAGCGTGGTCGCGACGAGCCAGGCGCAGGCTCAGGTAGGCTACGGCAAGGGCTATCGCCGGCCGGGCGGCGAGGACAAGAAGCCGCCCCAGTACGTGCCGGGCAACAAGGCGCAGGAGAAGAACTTCCCCCTCGACTCCACGTGGACGGCGGTGAGCCTGAACGGCAAACCTTTCGGCGGCGCGGACCGCCCGAGCTTCATCCTCGACAAGCAATACCGCGCCCGCGGCTATGGCGGCTGCAACACCTTCGCGGCTACGGCCTTCCCGTTGAAGGAACAGCACCTTGCCGTCGGGCCCCTGGCCCTGACCAAGAAGTCCTGCGACAAGGCGTTGACCGCCACGGAGCAGGCCTTCTTCATCGCCCTGCGGACGGCGGCCGCCTGGGACATCGTCGGCTCGCAGCTCGTGTTGAAGAGCCCGAACGGCGAACTCCGGTTCGACCGGGCCCTGTAAGAATCTGTTCACGACGCTCGCGAAAGGCCACCGAAGTTCAGGCGCCTTTCAGAGCTTCGGGTATCATCTCCCCCGGCGACAGGGAGACGGTGCATGTCGGTCGGTTTGGGTTCGGGACGGGCGGATCTGTCCGGGCGCGTGGCCGCCGGGCCGACCGGATTCCATCCCCTCGCCCTATGGATCGCCGCCGCCTCCCCCGTGGCGGCGACCCTGCTCCTCCTGTTGCGCCTCGCGGCCTGACGCCTTCCGCCGCCGATACGGCCGACGAATCGGGGCCGCCCTTGGGGCGCTTCCCTTGCCCGCCGTCGTGGCGGCCTGACCTGCGGTGACCCCAATCCCCGATTCGCCCATGAAGTCGGCCGCGCCGCGGCGTGGCACCCGCCTGTGGCTCGGGCTCCTGCCGCCGGTCGTCCTCGCCCTGGCCTGGGAGATCGGTGTCGACACGGGGCTACTTTCCGGCCGCCTGCTGCCGCCGCCGAGCCGAATCATCGGAACCCTGTGGGCGCTGGCCCGCTCGGGCGACCTCGCCATGCATGTGGAGGCGACACTCGTCCGCGTCGGCCTCGGCTTCGCCTTCGGTGCCCTGGCAGGCATCCTCGCCGGTGCCCTCGTCGCCACCCTGCCGCGGCTGCGGTGGCTCGTGGACCCGAGCCTGCAGGCCCTCCGGGCCGTTCCGTCTCTGGCCTGGGTACCGCTTTTCATCCTGTGGTTCGGCATCCTGGAGACGCCGAAGGTATTGTTGATCGCCGTCGGCGTGTTCTTCCCGGTCTATGTGGGCGTCGCGGGGGCCATTGCCTCCGTCGACCGGAAGCTCGTGGAGGTCGGACGGGTATTCCGGCTGTCGAAGGCCGCCCAGGTCCGCCGCATCCTGCTCCCCGCCGTGCTGCCGGCGACGCTAACGGCCTTGCGCACGGGGCTGGGGCTCGGCTTCCTGTTCGTGGTGGCGGCAGAGCTGATGGGCGCCTCGGAGGGCCTCGGCTACCTGCTCGTAGACGGGCAGCAATTCGGCAAGCCCGACCAGATCATGGCCGCGATCATCGCTTTCGCCGTGGTGGGCAAGCTGGCCGACGCGCTCCTCGTGGCGCTGACCACCCCCCTGGTGCGCTGGCAGGATACCGCCCGCGAAACCCTGTAATTCGCAGGCCGGACCCGGCGGCGGTCTACTCTTGGCCCGCCGTCTCGTCCGACCTGTCGCGGCCTCCCTCCATGTCCCGGTGGGACGAGGCGATCTGCTGGGGCGGATCGATCAGCGGGAATAGCTCGGCGAGACCCGCGGCGACACCGTACAGGATCGGATCGGCATTCGGCCCGTCGAGGGGCGGATAGAGATTGCTCTGGAGCATTGGAACTGGTCCGGATCCCTCGGCGGGGCGGGCGCCGGCCCTCTGAAGCGGATGGAATTTCAATCAGTCCAATGCGACGCGCCTGAGTTCGTTGCACGGCAAATCGAATATTTCTCAGAGAAGATACCTATTCGATCATGCTTCTTGGATCATCACGAGTGTTGATCGAGAAGAGATCATCCGCGGCGGCGCAGGACCACTTCGCCGGGCCGGGATGGCAGCGGACATCTCTCGGGCACCACCGACATCACCACCGCGCTCGGGCACTGGGCCCGGCAGCCCTGGGCGGCATCGATCTGGTCCAAGCCGCAGGCGTCAGCGAAGCACAGCTTGCCGAGATCCTCGCAGGTCGCCCGGAACCGGCCCAGCGGCAACGGCGCCCCCAGATCGGCGGCCTGGACCGCCGGGGTCACGAGAAGAACCGCGAGGCTGGCGGCGAGGGTGAATCGGGTCATCGCGCATCTCCGTGCGGCCGTGACTTACCATTGGCAGGGCAGAGAGACCTGTGCCATTCCCGCGACAGGGAAGGCATGGCCTTCGATGCCCCCCCGAGATCGGAGCGCGGCGTGCTCGCCATCAGCGACCTGTCCAAGACCTATGCCGACGGCACGCAGGCGTTGACGGACATCGCCCTCGCGGTACCGGCCGGGGAGATCCTCGCCCTGGTCGGCGGTTCGGGCTGCGGGAAAACCACCCTGTTGCGCCTGATCGCCGGCCTCGACCGGCCAAGCGCGGGGGCGATCTCCCTCGACGGCGAGGCGATCACCGGCCCCCATCCCGGCGTCGGTCTCGTCTTCCAGGAGCCGCGCCTGCTGCCGTGGCTCGACGTCGCCGCCAATGTCGGCTTCGGCCTGTCCGCCCTGTCGCGGGGTGAGCGTCGGACGCGCGTGATGCACGCCCTGGAGCGGGTCGGGCTCGCCGACCACGCCGGGCGGTGGCCCCGGGACCTCTCGGGAGGCCAGCAGCAGCGGGTTTCCATCGCCCGGGCTTTCGTGGCCGAGCCGCGGGTGCTGCTTCTGGACGAGCCGTTCTCGGCGCTCGACGCCTTCACCCGCAAGGATCTCCACGGCCACCTCCTCGCCCTGTGGGCGGAACACCGGCCGACGGTGGTTCTGGTCACCCACGATGTCGGCGAGGCGGTGGCGCTCGCCGACCGGGCGGTGGTGATGCGCCCCCGTCCCGGCCGGCTGGACGAGACCCTCCGGATCGGCCTGCCCCGCCCCCGGGATCCGGCCTCGGCCCAGAGCGAGGCGGCGGTGCGTGGGATCCTCGGGGCCCTGGACCGCTCCCTGAAGCCGGCGCCGGCCCGGGCTGATGCCGCGCCGATCAATGCCAACTGGTGGTAGCCGCCACCGCATCCGGAGAGACGCCGTGCCCCTCTACGCCCTCGACATGCATGTCCCGCAGCTCGCCGACCCGGACCGCACCTGGATCGCCCCCGATGCGCAGGTGATCGGGCAGGTGCATCTCGGAGTCGATGTCAGCATCTGGTTCGGGGCCTCCCTGCGCAGCGACAACGAGCCGATCCGCATCGGCGACCGCAGCAACGTGCAGGAGGGCGTGGTGATGCACGTCGATCCGGGCTTCCCCCTGACCCTGGGCGAGGACGTCACCATCGGCCACGGGGCCATCGTCCACGGCTGCACCATCGGCGACGGCACGCTCATCGGCATGGGCGCGACGATCCTCAACGGGGCGAAGATCGGGAAGGGCAGCCTCGTCGGCGCCAACGCCCTGGTCACCGAGGGGAAGGAATTTCCCGATCACAGCCTGATCGTCGGCGCCCCGGCCAAGGCGATCCGGATCCTCGACGAGGCGGCGATCGAAGGCCTGCGCGAGTCCGCGCGGCGCTACGTCGAGAACGGCCGACGGTACGCCAAGGGATTGCGGCGGGTGGACGGGGAGTAGTCGTCCCACCGCTCCATCCGCTCCCTCATCCTGAGGTGCTGCGAAGCAGCCTCGAAGGAGGGCTCCAGAACGCGCTGCGCTCCCTGGAGCCCTCCTTCGAGGCCCGCCACGGCGGGCACCTCAGGATGAGGTGGAGGGATGGGAGGGGGACCGAGCGGAGAGGTCCGCTCAGTTCACCTTGCCCTTGACCACCTCGTAGACCTTCTCGGTCAGCGGCCCAGCTTGCGCGAGGATGTCTTCCAGTTCGTCGAGGCGCTCCTGGGCGAAGTCCCGGTCCTCGATGCCCTTGGCGTTGACGTAGACGTTGAGCGCCGCGCTGCGGAGCCCGGCATAGGCCGACAGCACCGCCACGCCCGCATCCGACACGACGTTGAGGTTGCCCTTCTCCGCCGTGATCGCCGCGAGGTCGATCACCGCCCGGCAGGCCCGGCAGCAGGAGAGCGGCACGTCGGTCGCCTCCTTGAGGGCTGCCTGGATCGCCTTGGCGCGGGCCTCCTTTTCCTCCTCGGTGCCCTTGGGCAGGCCGTAGGCCCCCATCACCGCATCGAAGGCGGCGACGTCCTGGGCGATCATGCCGGTGAGGCCGGCGCGCAGGCCCTCGGAGCGGGCCAGCACGTCCTTCAGCTCAGCCTCCACCTCGACATACTTCTTCTTGCCGATGGTCAGGTTGCAGACCATCGACACCAGCGCCGCGCCCATGGCGCCGGAGATGGCCGCCGCGCCGCCGCCGCCGGGGGTCGGCGCAGCGCTGGCGAGTTCCGTCAGGAACGTCTCGATCGAGTCGGACTCGGGCCGGGTCTTGTCGCCCATCATGCCATCTCCTTGGCGAGGGCGTAGATCTCCTCGGCGTCGAACATCGTGTCGGTGCTCTCGAAGAGCTTGCCGATGCAGGCCCGGTGCAGCTTGAGCTTCAGGCCGCCGATACCGAGCGCGCCGAAGGCCGACTTGCCGTGGCGCTCCTTGCCCTTGTCCATGGCGTCGAGGCCGCCGATGCCCGTCGGGGGCTGGGCGTTGTAATCGGCCAGGAACTCCACCGCCGAATCCTCGGCCCAGGCCCCTTCCGGCAGCAGCTCGACGCCGATGGCGCCGGCCGAGAAGATCAGGTTCTTGCCCTTGGCCAGCGCGATGCGAGACGCCTCGTCCGGCGTCGCGGCGGCCTGGACGTTGACGTTGAAGCGCTTGTTGATGGCGTCCGCGGCGGCCTGGGTCTTGTCGAGGCTGCGGCCGGCGATGGTGACCTGCGCGCCCTCGCCCGCCAGGAGCGCGGCCGAGCGCATGCCAACCGGCCCGGTGCCGGCGAGCACCACGGCGGTCTTGCCCTGCAGGGAGCCGGCGGCCTTGGCCACCAGGGCGACGCCTGCGGCGGCGGTGGTGTTGGAGCCGTTGGAATCGAGCATGCAGGAGACGCGGAACGGGCCGAAGAAGCGCTTCTTCACCGCCTCGAACACGGCCTCGCCCTCGGCCATGGAGCCGCCGCCGACGAAGATCGCCGTCGACTTCTTCTCCGAACCGCCGCGGGTGTAGATCGTCCCGTCGACATAGGCGCCGACATTGTCCGGCGTGACGTTGCCGTAGCCGGTGATGTGGTCGGCCCCGCCATCGTAGCCCACCACCACGTCGAAGACGCTCGGGGCGGCATCGGTGTCGAACTGGAACAGCAGCTTTTTCATGAGTGTGCGGATCCTGCTATCAAATCAAGGCTGTGTCGGGTCGATGAACTTATCCGCTCCCCGTCTTTGCGAGCGGAGCGAAGCAATCCAGGGCGGCGCCTCGTCCTGAGGCGTCCCGCATCCCTGGATCGCTTCACTGCGTTCGCGATGACGGATGGGGATGCGCTGACGGCGGGCGGGCGCCCCCTAACCTTCCACCACGTTCTGCGGCTTGCCGGCGACGAACGCCTCCACGTTATCGACGAGCTGGTCGGCGAGGATCTGCATCGCCTCCTTGCTCGCCCAGGCGACGTGCGGGGTGACGATGAGGTTCGGAAGGTCGGCCTCGCAGAGGATGTTGCCATCCCGCGGGGGCTCCTGGGCCACCACGTCGAAGCCGGCGCCCGCGATGGTGCCGTCCTTGAGGGCCTCCAACAGGGCCGCCTCGTCCACGAGGCCGCCCCGGGCGGTGTTGATGAGGATGGCGTTCTTCTTCATGCGCTTGAGTTCGGCGGCGCCGATCAGACCCTTCGTCTCCGGCGTGAGCGGGACGTGCAGGGTGATGACGTCGGACTGGGTGAGCACCGTCTCGAAGTCGGACAGGCCGTCCTGAGGGAAGGTGTCGTAGGCCAGCACCTTCATGCCGAGGGCCTCGGCCCGCTTGGCGATGGACTTGCCGAGCGCCCCGTAGCCGACGATGCCGAGCGTCGAGCCGGCGATGTCGTAGATCGGGTAGTCGAAGTAGCAGAACTGCGAGGACTTCGCCCAATCGCCCCGCTTCACCGAATTCGCGTAGGGCACGATGGCCCGCCGGAGGGCGAACATCAGGCCGACCACATGCTCCGGCACGGTATTGAACGCATAGTTGCGGATGTTGACGACGGTGATGCCTTGGGCCTTCGCCTGGGCCTTGTCGACCACGTCCGTGCCGGTCGCGGCGACCGCGATGAGCTTGAGGTCGGGGAGCTGCTTCAGCACCTCGGCGCGCATCGGCACCTTGTTGATGAGAGCGATCTCCGCGCCCTTGAGGCGCTGGACCGTATCCTCCGGCGTCCAGGTCGAGTCGTACTCGGCGTAGTCGTGCGCGAAGCTGAACGGCTTCAGCTTGGCATCGAGCGATTCCCGATCGAGGAATACGATTCGTTTCGCCATGGGTCGTCGGCTCCCTCTCCGGCGGCGCGCCTTCTCGGCTACGCTCCGCGGTTTGTTCTTATCCATTCCGTCGTCGCGAGCGAAGCGAAGCGACCCAGGGCTGCGGAACGCCTCCGAAGGTGGCGCATCCCTGGATTGCTTCGCTCCGCTCGCAAAGACGGTGGTGCGCGAGGTTCACACCACCGCGGCGGCAACTCGCAAGGTGCGGAGGGCCGTGGCCCCCCGCCGGTCGCGACTCACGCCTTATGGAGCGGGTTCTCGCGCAGGTAGCTCGACGCCGCGGCCACGCCCGAGCCGGGGGTGAGCTTCATCCCGCAATCGAGCATCGCCATCTCGGCGCCGGCGATGGCACCCAGCAGGGACAGCTCGTTCAGGTCGCCGAGGTGGCCGATGCGGAACACCTTGCCCGCGACTTTCGACAGGCCCGCCCCGAGGGAGAGGTTGTACCGGTCGTAGGCGTGGCTGATGATCTTGGCCGCATCGACGCCCTCCGGCACGACGATGGCCGTGACGGTGTCGGAGTTCCACTTCGGCTCCTTGGCGCAGGGCTTGAGGCCCCAGGCCGCCACCGCCTGGCGGGTGGCCTCACCCAGCACCGCGTGGCGGTGGTAGATGTTCTCCATCCCCTCCTCCTTCATGACGGCGAGCGCCTCGCGCAGGCCGTAGAGGAGCGGCAGGGCCGGGGTGTAGGGGAAGTAGCCGCCCTTGTTGGCATTCAGCTGGTCGGCCCAGGCGAAGTACACATGGCCGAGCCGGTCGTTGCTGCCGCCGCCCTGGCCGCCCTCGGCCACCTTAAGGGCCTTCTGGCTGACGCAGATCAGGCCGAGGCCGGCCGGCAGCATGAAGCCCTTCTGCGAGCCCGCCACCGCGCAATCGACCTTCCACTCGTCCATCTTGAACGGCAGGGAGCCGATGGAGGAGATGCCGTCCACGAACAGCAGCGCCGGGTGGCCGGCGGCGTCCATCGCCTTGCGGACGGCGCCGATGTCGCTCGTCACGCCGGTGGCGGTCTCGTTGTGGACGATCATCACCGCCTTGATGGCGTGGTCCTTGTCGGCCCTGAGGGCTTCCTCGATCTTCTGCGGATCGGCGCCGGTGCCCCACTCCTCGTCCTGGACGATCACGTCGAGGCCGAGCCGCATGGCCATGTCGGTCCAGAGGTGGCTGAACTGGCCGAAGCGGGCCACGACCACCTTGTCGCCGCGGCACAGGGTGTTGGTCAGCGCCGATTCCCAGATGCCGGTGCCCGAGGACGGGAACAGGATCACCGTGCCCTCGGTGGAGCCGAACACCATCTTGGCGTCCTGGAACAGGGGCTTGGCGAGTTCGGGGAAGCTCGGCGAGCGATGATCCTCGGACTGGACGGACATGGCCCGGATCACCCGGTCCGGGATGGTCGTCGGACCGGGGATGAACAGGTGGTTGCGACCGGGACGCCGGGATGCGGCCATGATGTCTCCTCCGAATGTATCGCGCACGGGGTTGGGCCCGGCACGGGATCTGTCGCGTGTCGGGGCGGAGCATCGGGGAATTGGCGGGAGACACCCGTCCGCCGTCGGCGACCGGGGGACTGCCCTGGACCCTGGGCGCTGCGGAGCGGCAGGCGGCTCGGGCCGCTCGCGTCGCGGCGCGCGTCCCCGCGCCGGTCGCCTCCGATGTGCCGTCCTATCCTCGCGGCGCCGGATCGCGCGCCGCCTTCCCTTCCGCGCTCGCCCCACCGGCGGCCCGGCCGGGGCCGTCGGATCGAATGTATTATGGGATGGCGTTGCTCGAAAGCAAAACCGGAAAATCTTCGGAGAAGGGGCAAAAAAATTTGCAGTGCAGTGCAGCGTCCCGCCGCAAAGGTTGAGGCGGGGGCTCCACCACACCTCTGACACTGCCGTCCGCCGGCAGCGTCATCAAAATGAGATGGGATCGCGCTCTGGATCCCGGCGAACTTCGCCGGGAGAACGCCGTGGCAGAAGACGACGACAGGCCGATCCGCGTCCGCACCCTGTTCCTGTCCGATCTGCACCTCGGCACCAGGGGGTGCCAGGCGGGGATGCTGCTCGGCTTCCTGAGGGACTACGATGCGGACACCATCTACCTCGTGGGCGACATCGTCGACGGCTGGCAGCTGAAATCGGGCTGGTACTGGCCGCAGGCCCACAACGACGTGGTGCAGAAGCTCCTGCGCAAGGTCCGCAAGGGCACCCACATCGTCTACCTGCCGGGCAACCACGACGAGTTCCTGCGGGACTTCGTGGGCACGACCTTCGGCGGCATCGAGCTGGCCGACACCGCGATCCACGAGGCGGCGGACGGGCGGCGCTACCTCGTGATCCACGGCGACCAGTTCGACATGGTGATGCGCCACCAGCGCTGGCTCGCCCATCTCGGGGATGGGGCCTACACCCTGGCCCTGTGGCTGAACACGATCCTCAACCGCTTCCGCCGCCGGCTCGGCCTGTCCTACTGGTCGCTCTCCGCCTGGGCGAAGCTGAAGGTGAAGAACGCCGTCAGCTTCATCGGCAAGTTCGAGGAGATCCTGGCCGAGGAGGCGAAGCGCCGGGGCGCCCAGGGCGTGATCTGCGGCCATATCCACCATGCGGCCGACCGGTCGATCGGTGACCTGCGCTATCTCAACACCGGCGATTGGGTGGAATCCTGCACCGGCATCGTCGAGCATTACGACGGCCGGATCGAGGTGCTGCACTATCCGTCCCTGCTCCGGGCGAAGGAAGCGCAGGCCGCCCCGCAGCAGGCGCTCCCGCCGGGACGGAGAGCCGTCGCTTGAGGCTGCTGATCGCGAGCGACGCTTGGCACCCGCAGGTCAACGGCGTGGTGCGCTCCCTGGAGCAGATGGTACGGCGCGCGCCCGCCCACGGCTTCCGGGCCTCCGTGCTGAGCCCGTCGGAATTCCCGTCCATGCCCCTGCCGGGCTATCCGGAGATCCGCCTCGCCTGCCCCGTGCCGAAGCGGCTGTCGGCCCGCTGGGACGAGTTCGCGCCGACGCATGTGCACATCGCTACCGAGGGCCCGGTGGGCTTCGCCGTCCGGCGCCGCTGCCTCGCGCAGAGGCTGCCCTTCACCACGAGCTACCATACCCGCTTTCCCGAATACCTCGCCGCCCGCATGCCCGTGCCGGAGGCGTGGTCCTACGCGTATCTGCGCCGCTTCCACGGGGCCGCCCACGGCACGATGGTCAGCACCGCGAGCCTGCAGGGCGAGCTGGAGGCGCGGGGCTTCGGGCGGATCATGCGCTGGACCCGGGGCGTCGACACCGACCTGTTCCGGCCCGCGGACCCGGGCACGCCGGAGCCCGCCGACCTCGCCGGGTTGCCCCGGCCGTTCTTCCTGTTCGTCGGCCGCCTGGCCATCGAGAAGAACGTTGCCGCCTTCCTCGCCCTCGACCTGCCCGGCACGAAGGTGGTTGTCGGCGATGGGCCGGACCGGGGACGGCTGCAATCCCTGGCGCCGGAGGCCCGCTTCCTCGGCACCCGCACCGGCAGCGACCTCGCGGCGATCTATGCTGCCTGCGATGCCTTCGTGTTCCCAAGCATGACGGACACGTTCGGCATCGTGCTTCTCGAAGCCCTGGCCTGCGGACTTCCCGTCGCGGCCCTGCCGGTCCCCGGCCCCCTGGACGTGATCGGCGGCAGCGGCGTGGGGGTCCTCGACCCCGATCTACGCGAGGCGGCGCTCGGCGCCCTCTCCCTCTCCCGCGCCGCCTGCCGGTCCGAGGCCCTGCGCCGGGGCTGGGACGAGAGCGCCCGCCAGTTCTTCGGCAACATCCTCCTCGCCCGGGGACAGGCGAAGCCCAAGGCGGCCTGAGGCCCCCGCATCGTCCTTGCAGGCATAGCGGGAAGCCGGCCCGAACCCCGCCATCGTGGCGAGCGCCGCGAAGCGATGCCGGCGGGAGGTTGAGCAGGGGCGGTGACGGGAGCCGCCGGAGATGCCAGAGGGGCGCGATGCCGCCCTTCGATCCCGCCCGCGCCGCCAGCTACCCTGCCGTCATCGGCTGCGACGAGGTCGGCCGGGGGGCCCTGAGCGGCCCTGTGATGGTCGCCGCCGTGTGGTTCGACCCGGCGGCCATACCGGGCAGCTTGCTCGGCGCCCTGGACGACAGCAAGAAGCTCCCCGAATCGGTCCGCGACCGGCTGGCCCCGCTGATTCGGGCCCATGGCCGGGTCGCCCTCGCCGCCGGCTCGCCGGCGCTGATCGACCGGATCAACATCCGCGCCGCCACCCTCGACGCCATGGGGCGGGCCGTGGCGAAGCTTGGCATTGCCGCCCCGGTCTATGTCGACGGGCGGGATGCCCTGCCCGGCCTACCGGGCCGGGCCGTGATCGGGGGCGAGCGGCAGGTGCCGCAGATCGCCGCCGCCTCCATCGTCGCGAAGGTGCTTCGGGATGCCTACATGCGCCGGCTGGCGAGACGGCATCCCGGCTACGGCTGGGAGCGCAACGTCGGCTACGGCACGGAACTCCACCGCGCCGGCCTCGCCACCCTGGGCCGCAGCCCCCACCATCGGGTGAGCTTCACCAAGTCCTTCGGGTAGCGCCCCGCCCCCGTTCATCCCCCATCGTCGCGCTTGCGACGGCGAGGAGGGGATTCAGAACAGATCGAGCTGCGCCCCCGGCGGCCGGAAATCCTCCGTGTTGAGGGCCATGCGGCCGAACTCGTAGCCGAGCCTTCGTCCGGCGAGGCGGACCCGCTGGCCGATCATTTCAGCATAGGGGCCCTCGCCCCGGAAACGGTGGGTGAAGCGCGAATCGTTCTCCTGGCCGCCGCGGGCCTGCCGCAGGAGCGCCAGGGCCCGCTCCCGACGCTCAGGGTAATGCTCCGCGAACCAGTCGGCCACGAGGTCCTTCACCTCCCCCGGCAGGCGCAGGAGGGCGTGGCCGATCCGGCTGGCCCCGTGCGCGCGGGCGGCCTCCAGCAGGCCTTCAATCTCGTGATCGGTGAGGCCCGGGATGATCGGCGAGACGTTGACCATCACCGGCACCCCCGCGTCCGACAGGGTCCGCATCGCCGCGAGCCGCCGGTCCGGTCGGGGCGCCCGGGGGTCGAGGCGCCGGGACAGGCGCGGATCGAGGGTCGGGAGGGAGATGGCGACGAGAATAAGGTTCCGTTCCGCCATTCCCGCAAGCAGGTCGAGGTCGCGCAGGACCAGATCGGACTTGGTGGTGAGGCCCACCGGGTGGCGGGCCTCGGCCAACACCTCCAGCACCGCGCGGGTCAGGCGATGCTCCCGTTCGATGGGCTGGTAGGGATCGGTGGCGGTGCCCAGCGCGATCGTTTCCGGCCTGTAGCCCCGGGCGCCCAATTCCCGCGCCAGGAGCCGCGCGGCGTCGGGCTTGGTGAATAGGCGCGATTCGAAATCGAGCCCCGGCGAGAGGCCGAGATAGGCATGGGTCGGCCGGGCATAGCAGTAGATGCAGCCATGCTCGCAGCCGCGATACGGGTTGAGGGACCGGTCGAACGGGATGTCCGGGGAGGTGTTGCGCGTGATCACCGATGCCGTGCGTTCAGGCCGGACCTCCGTTCGGAGAGGGGCCGGGGCGTCCGACTCCCAACCATCGTCGAACGCTTCCCGCTCGGCGGCCTCGTAGCGCCCGGCGGGGTTGGCCGTGGCGCCGCGACCGCGGCGTCCCTCGGGTCGCCCCGTGCTTCCCGCGAGGCGCCGGTCCGCGAGTCGCGCCGCCGGCCCTGGATCGCCCTCCCCCACGCGCCCCGGCCTCCCCACTTACAATGCTTGGAACATATCACGAACATAACCTCTGGTCTGCCGAAAATGCGGGCAAACCGAACGGGTTGGCCTTCCTTGCGCGGGAGCACTGTGGACGGCGGCGCAAAATGAGGTATGCGCGCGCATGCTCTCCGCCGTGACCTCCTTGGCCGATCCGGCTGATCCGGACGCGATCGACCGGCTGGCCGACACCCTCAGCGTGCTGGTCTCCGGCGTCGCGGGCGGGCTCGTGGGCGACGCCATCATCGTGGTCCCCCGGGAGGTCGCCGCCGTGGCGGCCGTGGCCGAGGCTACCGGCGCCGTCCTGGTCGTGATCGCCGGGGGCAATCCCTATGCGGCGGGGGCGGCCGTCGCCCGGCGGGACTGGATCCTGTGCCTGGAGGCCGGCGACGTGCCGGCGGAAGGGTGGATCCGCACCCTGGACCGGTTCGTCGGGATGGCGCGGCCGGACGTCGGGATCGGCCGCCTGACCCGACCGGCGCCCCTGCGGACGCGCCTGTTGGCAGCGGTCGAGGGTGTGATCGGCGCTCGCACTGTGAGAGCCGGGGATGTGGTCCGGCGGGAGGACCTCGTGGCCGGGGCGAGCGCAGGCCGGCGTCTGCGGATCCGCGCCCTGAATGGACGGATCGACCGCTCGTAGGCGACACCGGCCGAAACCCGAAAACTGTTTTCCATTCAATTCAAGTCGGTCACCCTGGCGCGGTGATCGGAACGATGCTCATTTGCCGGCAAGGACATGCTGCCTTGCCCGCTCGGACCATGGGACGATAGTGATGGAATCCACCGGCCTGATGGCGCGCAAGTCCGTCGACGACATCGTGGCGGGCGGGGAAGCGGAAGCCCAAAGCCTGTCCAAGTCCCTCGGGCCGCTCTCGATCATGGCCATGGGGATCGGCGCCATCATCGGCGCGGGCATCTTCGTGCTGACCGGGACCGCCGCGGCGCAATATGCCGGGCCGGGAATCATGCTCTCCTTCGTGCTCGGCGGTATCGCCTGCGCCTTCGTCGGCCTGTGCTACTCGGAGTTGGCGGCGCTGATCCCGGTGGCGGGGTCGAGCTACACCTACACCTATGCGACGCTCGGCGAATTCTTCGCGTGGCTGATCGGCTGGGACCTGATCCTCGAGTACGCGATGGGAGCGGCCACCGTGGCGGTGGGCTGGTCCGGCTATGTCACGAGCATCCTGAAGGATGTCGGCATCGTCATCCCCGCCCAGTTCGCCCACGCGCCGGGGACGGCGATCGAGGGCGGGGGCACCGCCCTGTTCAACCTGCCGGCCGTACTGATCGTGGCGGCCCTGACCCTGATGCTGATGCGGGGAACGAAGGAATCCGCACGGTTCAACAACGTGATGGTGGTGATCAAGCTCGCCGTCGTGCTGTCCTTCATCGGGCTGGGCTGGCGCTACACCAACAGCGCGAACTGGTCCCCGCTGATCCCGCCGAACGACGGGACGTTCGGCCATTACGGCTATAGCGGGATCCTACGGGGGGCCGGCGTGGTGTTCTTCGCCTTCATCGGGTTCGATGCGGTCTCGACGGCGGCGCAGGAGGCCAAGCGCCCGCAGAAGGACATGCCCATCGGCATCCTCGGCTCGCTGGCGGTCTGCACGGTCCTCTACGTGCTGGTGGCCGCGGTGCTCACCGGGCTCGTCCCGTTCAAGGATTTGAACGTCCCCGACCCGATCGCGAAGGGCGTCGACGCCATCGGGATCGGCTGGTTCGGGGCGCTCATCAAGCTCGGTGCCCTCACCGGGCTCACCACGGTGATCCTGGTGCTGCTCTACGGCCAGAGCCGGATCTTCTACACCATGGCCTCGGACGGCCTGCTGCCGCGGCTGTTCTCCCACGTCCACCCAACCTACCGGACGCCCTATCGCAGCCAGGCGCTGATCGGCACCTGCGTCGCCCTGGTCGCAGCCCTGGTGCCGATCAACATCCTCGGCGAGATGGTGAGCATCGGCACGCTCGCCGCCTTCTGCCTCGTCTGCGGGGCGGTCATCCACCTCCGCCGCTCCGAGAAGGGGATGAAGCGCCCGTTCCGGGCGCCGGCCGTGCCCCTTGTGCCGATCCTCGGCATATTGTTCTGCCTGCTGCTGATGGCGGGGCTGCCCCTCGACACATGGCTGCGGCTGGTGATCTGGATGGCGATCGGCCTCGTGATCTATGTCTTCTACAGCCGGCGGCATTCGGTGCTGCGCAAGCGCAACGGGACGACCGCGTAACCGCCCCGCCTCTCAATGATGGCAGGCGGTCGCGATCACCCCCGCCGCAGATGCTCGTCCAGCCGGGGCATGATCTCCACGAAGTTGCAGGGCCGGTGCCGGTAGTCGAGCTGCTGGGCGAGGATCCCGTCCCAGGCGTCCTTGCACGCCCCGGGGGAGCCCGGCAGCACGAAGATGTAGGTCGCCTTCGCCACCCCGGCGGTGGCCCGGGACTGCAGGGTCGAGGTGCCGATCTTGTCGTAGGAGATGCGATGGAACACCGCCGAGAAGCCGTCCATCCGCTTCTCGAACAGGGGTTCTAACGCCTCCGGCGTCACGTCCCGGCCGGTGAAGCCCGTGCCTCCGGTGGTGAGCACCACGTCCACCGCCGGATCGCCGAGCCACGCCTCCACCTGGGCGCGGATCCGCCCCACGTCGTCGGGGACGATGGCCCGGGCGGCGAGGCGGTGCCCGGCCTCGGTCAGGCGCCCGGCCAGGGTGTCGCCGGAGCGGTCGTCCTCCAGGCGGCGGGTGTCGGAAACGGTGAGCACCGCGATCCCCAGGGGAATGAAGCGGCGGGCAGTCGGGTCGTCGGCCATTGTACGAAGGGGTCTCCCGGTGGTGCCAGGGGATATGGGGCTGACGGCCTTCTCCGTCATTGCGAGCGCAACGAAGCAATCCAGGGAACCGCCCCATTCCCAGGCGTCCCGCTGCCCTGGATTGCTTCACTCTCGTTCGCAATGACGTCGGAGAAGTGGGATGATCCCACCCTCCCGCCTCATCCTGAGGTGCCCGCGAAAGCGGGCCTCGAAGGCCTCATCCTGAGGTGCGGCGAAGCTGCCTCGAAGGAGGGCCCCAGGGATCGCAGTGCCGTCTGGAGGGCTCCTTCGCGGCGGTATCTCAGGATGAGGGGGGTGGGTAGGACCGGTCGAAGGCGGATGCCGCACCGATCCCCCGGCCCTAGACCTCACGCAGCGCGTCGTCGTCCGCCGACACCGACGGCGGCCGGCAGCGGCTCCGGCAGGCCCGTCGGCCGCAGAATACCCTCCGCCCCCATCAGGGCGCCCTCCCGCAGTTCCAGCCCGAGGAACCGGTCGCGCTCGAACGGGCCGGGCATGGCGAGGCCGGCGGCCGGATCCTCGCGGAAGCCGAAGCGGGCGTAGTACGGCGCATCCCCCATCAGCAGGATCGCCCCGTGGCCGAGCGCCTCGGCCCGGCCGATGGCGGCCTGCATCATGACGGAGCCGAGCCCCTGACCCTGGATCGACGGATCGACGGCGAGCGGGCCCAGGAGAAGCGCCGGGCACCCCTCGCCGGCCTCGACGTGCCACAGGCGCAAGGTGCCGACGAGCCGGCCCCGGCGGGTCGCGGCGAAGGCGAGACCGCGGGCAGGCAGACGCCCCTCGCGCAGGCGCTCGGAGGTTTTGGCCCGGCGGTTGCCGGGAAAGCACGCGTCGAGCAGGCGCTCGCGCGCCGGGACGTCTTGGGGGAATTCCGAGCGGATCTCGATCACAGACGTGCCCTCCCAGGGTCGTCCCAGGTGACAGAACAGGGTTTCAAAAGGACGGGTCCTTTTGCGGGTGCAGGGCAGAGCCCTGCCAAGCCCAGGGGCTTCACCCCCGGACCCCACCAGAGGGCGTAACGCCCTCTGGACTCCCCTCAGATCACGATCTGCTGCAGGGGCGGGAAGCCGTTGAAGGCGACCGCGGCATAAGTCGTGGTGTAGGCGCCCGTTCCCTCGATCAACACCTTGTCACCGATCGAGAGCGAGACCGGCAGCGGGTAGTGCTGCCGCTCGTAGAGCACGTCCACCGAATCGCAGGTCGGGCCGGCGATCACGCAGGGCTCGGTTCGCTCGCCGTCGTGGCGGGTGCGGATCGGGTAGCGGATCGCCTCGTCCATCGTCTCGGCGAGCCCGCCGAACTTGCCGATGTCCAGGTAGACCCAGCGCACCTCGTCCTCATCCGCGGACTTCTTCGAGACCAGCACCACCTCGGCCTCGATCATCCCGGCATTGCCGACCATGCCACGGCCCGGCTCGATGATCGTCTCGGGGATCCGGTTGCCGAAATGCTTGGTCAGCGCCCGGAAGATCGCGTCGCCGTAGCTCTCCACCCCGGGCACCGCCTTCAGGTACTGGGTCGGGAAGCCGCCGCCGAGGTTGACCATCGACAGGAAGATGCCCCGCTCGGCGCACTCGCGGAAGATCGTGGCGGCCGAGGCCAGCGCCCCGTCCCACGCCTCGGTGTTGCCCTGCTGCGAGCCGACGTGGAAGGACACGCCATAGGCGGACAGGCCCTGGCGGTGAGCATGCTCCAGCACGTCGGTCGCCATTTCCGGCACGCAGCCGAACTTGCGCGAGAGCGGCCAGTCGGCCCCGGCGCCGTCGCAGAGGATGCGGCAGAACACCTGCACCGCGCCGACCTCCAGGCCCGCCGCCGTGGCGGCCCGGGCGATCTTCTCCACCTCGGCCTCGCAATCCACCGCGAACAGGCGGATGCCGTGGGCCAGGGCGCGGCCGATGCAACGCTCCTTCTTGATGGTGTTGCCGAAGGAGATTCGCTCAGGCGTGGCGCCGGCGGCGAGCACCATCTCGATCTCGGCGACCGAGGCCGTGTCGAAGCAGGAGCCCATCTCGGCGAGCAGACGCAGCACTTCCGGGGCCGGGTTCGCCTTCACGGCGTAGAACACACGGGTATCCGGCAGTGAGCGGGCGAAGGCGGTGTAGTTGTCGCGCACGACATCAAGGTCGAGGACCATCACAGGGCCCTCGTCGCGGCCGAGGTCGCGGCGCACGCGCAGGAAGTCGCGGATCCGGTCGGTCATGGTTGGCTCCCACCACGGCTCGAGAGCGCCCTCGCACGGGGCGCGTGATCGAAATCAGGCGGCTTCGCAGGCCGCCGGCGTCAGGGGGCGATGCGTCGCGCGGACTCGGTGTGCTGTGGAGACGCACCAGTCCGGCGGGCGCAGAGCACCCGGAAGCTGCCGTGGATTGGAAGGGAGAATCCCCACCGCACGCCGGGCAAAGAGAAACAAGCCTCTTCGGTGCCGACCTTTGGAGGGTCGGCGAGACCAAAAAAGCCCGTTCGTCGTTGCTTTAAGCTGCGTCCCCCGTGGAGAGCGGGGTTCGCCGGTTTCGCCTCCGGCTGCCGGTTGTTGTCGGGGTCCGGTGTTGCCACCTGGATTGCCGGAAGCGGGGGATCCACCCCCACGACCATCGATCCTAAGACCCCTGGCGGCTGTCCGGCAGTTGACCGGATACCCACCAACCGACACGCGGCCACAGGCACGTGCGAAATTGGGCAGGGCGGACATAAGGGCAGACGCCCCGGACATCAAGACCGGATTGTGCCCTATCCTTAAAATACAACTCGCTCCCGCCCCGGTGTTGCAGAAGCGCAGCAGATAGCCTGTTCACCCTTTCCAAGCGCACCGGTTCGGGGCATCTCCCTCCGGCAGGCGGATCCGACGGACGGGCGATGGCAGGGCCGACAGGACGGAAGTCGAGACGATCGCGGGCCACGGCGTGAACGCGCCCGTGAAAGCGCCTCCGCGTGATCCGCAACCGGCACGTCCGGTGCCGGAGCTGCGGCCGGCCACCCTCGGCGACCTCGACGCCCTGGTCGCCCTGGAGCACGCCGCCTTCGCCACGGACCGGGCGGAACGGCGGGCCATCCGCCACGCCATCCGTTCTGCCACGATGGACGTGCTCGTGGCCCTCATCGACGGGGACATGCTCGTCGGTGCGGCAGTCCTGGAGCGGCGCAAGGTCAGCCGCATCGCCCGCCTCGCCTCGATTGCCGTGGCGCCGAACCGGGGGGGCCTCGGCCTCGGCGGTAAGCTTTTGGATGCGGCGGAGGAGACCGCCCGCGGACATGGCTGCGAGCGCCTGCGTCTGGAGGTCCGCGCTGACAACGGGGCCGGCATCCGCCTCTACGAACGCCGGGGCTACACCCGGTTCGCGGTGCGGCCGGACTATTATGAGGACGGGATGGAGGCGTGGCGCTACGAGCGGCGGCTCTGAGCCCGCGGCTCACTCGTCGTCGTCATCGGCCTCGCCGTTGAGGCCGTTGATCCGTGCCTTGAGCACGTTCGACGGCTTGAACACCATGACCTGACGGGGCTCGATCGCCACCTCGACGCCCGTCTTCGGGTTGCGGCCGACGCGCCGCCCCTTGCTCCGCACCACGAACGAACCGAACGAGGAGAGCTTCACCGTCTCGCCATTGGCGAGACAGGTGCAGATCTCGGACAGGACGGTCTCGACGAGAGCGGCCGACTCGGTCCGCGACAGCCCGACCTGATGGTAGACGGCCTCACTCAGGTCGGCACGCGTCACCGTCTTCCCCGCCATTCCTGGTCCCCTCGCCGTCTCAATCCGTGCCCAGCCGGACAGATACACGGCTGCACCGCACTGCCCGTCTAGCCGTATCTCTATGATCCGCCACGCTAATCCGCCGCAACCGCCCGGTCAACCGCGGTCGGGCCACCCGTCCTCTCGTTACGACAGGGCCTACCAGCGGATCAGCGCCGCGCCCCAGCTGAAGCCGCCACCGATGGCTTCGATCATCACGAGGTCGCCCGGCTTGATGCGGCCGTCCCGGACGGCCACGTCGAGGGCCAGGGGGATGGAGGCGGCAGAGGTGTTGCCGTGGCGATCCACGGTCAGCACGATCTTCTCGCGGGCGATGCCGAGCTTGTCGGCGGAGGCCTCGATGATCCGTCGGTTGGCTTGGTGGGGCACGAACCAGTCGAGGTCGGAGGCGGTCAGGCCCGCCTTGTCGAAGGCGTCGGCGATCACGTCGGTGACCTGCCCGACGGCGAAGCGGAAGACCTCCCGGCCCTCCATGCGCAGATGGCCCACGGTGCCCGTCGAGCCGGGGCCGCCATCCACGAAGAGCTTTTCCCGGTAGCGCCCGTCCGAGCGCAGGGACGAGGAGAGCACACCCCGCTCCCCGTCCTCCCGGGCCTCCAGCACGACCGCCCCCGCCCCGTCGCCGAACAGGACGCAGGTGGTCCGGTCCTCCCAGTCGAGGATGCGGGAGAAGGTCTCCGCACCGATGACCAGGGCACGCGTCGCCGCCCCGGTGGCGATGAACTTGTCGGCGGTGGTGACGCCGAAGACGAAGCCGGCGCAGACGGCCTGGAGGTCGAAGGCCGCCCCCTGGCCGATGCCGAGGGCCGCCTGGATCTCCGTGGCCGTGGCCGGGAAGGTGTGGTCCGGCGTCGAGGTCGCGCAGATCACGAGGTCGATCGCCTCCGGGCCGAGCCCTGCCGCGTCGAGGGCGGCCTGGGCGGCACGGGTGCCCAGCGTCGAGGTGGTCTCGTGCGCGGCAGCGATGTGGCGCTGCCGGATGCCGGTCCGCTGGACGATCCACTCGTCCGACGTTTCGACCCGCTCGGCGAGCATCGCGTTGGTGACCGCCCGCTCGGGCAGGCACGAGCCGGTGCCGACGACGACGGAACGCAGAACTGACATCGCTTGGTCCTTTCCGGCGGCCCCGCGGAGGGCCCGCCCGTCTCCGGTGCTCGGCTCAGGCCGGGGCCAGGGCCGGCGTCTGGTCGAGCATGTCGCGGATGGTGCGGATCATGTCGTGGCGCGCCATGTCATGGGCGAGGTCGATGGCGGCAGCGAAGCCCGCGGCGTTCTCCGAACCGTGGCTCTTCACGACGATACCCTCAAGCCCGAGGAAAACCCCGCCGTTGGCCCGGCTCGGGTTCATCTTGTCCCGGAGCGCCCGGAAGGCGTGGCGGGCGAAGAAGGCACCGATCTTGGCGGAGAGGGTCCGCGTCATGGCCGAGCGGAGGTAGGTTCCGATCTGCTTGGCGGTGCCCTCGGCGGTCTTGAGGGCGATGTTGCCCGTGAACCCCTCGGTGACGACCACGTCCACGGTGCCCTTGCCGAGGTCGGTGCCCTCCACGAACCCGTGATAAGCGAGGCCCGCCGCGTCCATTTCCCGCAACATCCGGGCGGCTTCCTTCACCGCCTCGTTGCCCTTCATCTCCTCGGTGCCGACGTTGAGCAGGCCCACCGTCGGCTTGTCGAGGTCGAAGACGATCCGGGCCATGGCCGAGCCCATCACCGCCATCTCCACGAGGTGCTCGGCATCGGTGCCGATGGTCGCGCCGACATCGAGGACGACGCTCTCACCCCGCACCGTCGGCCACAGGCAGGCGATGGCCGGCCGCTCGATCCCCGACATGGTCTTCAGGCAGATCTTCGACATCGCCATCAGCGCGCCGGTATTGCCGGCAGAGACGCAGGCATCGGCCTGCCCGTCCCGCACGGCTTGGACCGCCTGCCACATGGAGGACTTGCCCCGGCCGTGGCGCACCGCCTGGCTGGGCTTGTCGTCCATGGCCACGGCGACGGTGGTGTGGCGGATCTCGACGCAGTCCTTCAGACGGGGCTCCTTCGCCACCATCGGCGCGAGGACGGCCTCGTCGCCGAACAGCAGGAAGGTCATGCCGGGATGGCGCTCGCGGGCGATGGCGGCGCCGGGCACCACGGTGGCGGGGCCGTGGTCGCCGCCCATGGCGTCGAGCGAGATGCGGACGCGGTCGGACATCGGTTCTGGTTCGCGGCCTCGGCGGGAAAGGATCCGGCGGCGCAGGACGGGCCGCCGGGCGCGGCGGACCATAGCGATGCCCGCCGCATGGGCAAACGAATTCGGTGGGGGTTCGGGTCCCGCCCCGCGCAGGCCGGGGGGCGCCGTCGGGTCAGGCGTCCCCGTCGCGCAGCCGGCGCAGGACGTCGAAGGGCCCCGTCTCCGGCCCGGCCGCGGGCACTTCAAAGCTCACGCCGGGCTTGCGCGGATACGGGTCGAGGCCGAGCGCCAGGAACTCCGCGGTGAGGGTGCCGAGGTCGATCCGCCCGTTGACGATCGGATCGGGGGGCTCCGGCGCGCCCTCGACGGTGCCCTCCTCAGGCTCCTCCGGCGGGGGCGCATCGCTGTATACGACCTCCACCGGCTCCCTCACCTCAGACTCGAAGGGCTCCAGCGTCACCGTGCAGACCTGGGTCACGGTCGCCTCCACCGTCCCGGTGACGGTGAGCCGGCTCAGCATTCCCGTGATCACAAAACGGCCGACGAGGTCGCGCACCTCCGGGATGCCGAAATCCCTGGCGAGGGCAGCGCATTCCTCCGGGCTCGCCTCGACGGAAACCTCCGCCCGCCCGCGGGGCAGGCGGCCGACTTCGATGGGGCGGGACAGGGGGGAGGCGGGGGACACGCTCATACCGGTCGTTCTTCGTTGGCACGGGCCGCCCCGAAGGCGCCCGGATCGGGGAAGGGAGGGCCCGGGTCGAGGATCGACGCCAGGTCGGCTTGGGCCAGCGCCGCCTCGGCGGCACGGACATAGGCGGCAAGCCCCGCCGCGTCGGCGGAGGGCACGGTGGCCAGGGGGTTGCGCAGGAGGGCCGCCCGCAGGAGCGCGTCGCCCTCCCCGGCCGGTGAGTCGAGGGCCGCATCGTAGCTCCGGGCCCGGCCGTAGAAAGCCATGGCGAGCTTCTTCATCCGCTTGCCCACACCGACATCGCTGACGCCGAGTTCCCGGACGTTGGCGTCGAGGCTCGCGAAGACCGCGTCCACGAGCTCCTGGGCGAGGTCGGCGGCGGGGGGCGGCAGCCGGTTGAGCCGCCGCAGGACGAGGTAGACATGCAGGCACAGGGCCTCGAACCGGCCCTCCACCGTGTCCGGCACGTGAAGGGCCGTGTAGAGGCCCGGCTGCCGGGCCGCGGCGGCGATGGCCGCGTGCAGGGCCGCGACGGGACGGCGGCGGTCCGGCCCGCGCCGGAAGAGCCGGGCGATCACGGGGATGCCTCCTGGCGGAGTGAGAGCGGTCGGCCGGGGATGTGTGGCCGAGCTTGCCTTGTCAAAGCCATATCACCGCGGTAGGCCAACCCACGCCCAGGGCGCAAGCGCTGCCGCACCTCCCGTGCCGGTGGTCGGCTGCGTCCGGGCCGTCAACCGATTGCTTGGGGGGCCGATGCGGCGCCGTCTCGTCTCGTCTTTCGCGCGCCTTGCTCTGCTCGGCCTCGTCGGCGCAGGTCTGTCAGGCTGTATCGGCGAGGAGCTGCGCCACGGCTATCAGGTGGATCAGGCGGCCCTGGCCACGGTGAAGCCCGGCATGGCGCCGGAGCAGGTGCTCCAGATCCTGGGCACGCCTTCCACCGTCTCCACCGTCGGCAACAAGTCCTGGTACTACATCTCGCAGAACACCACCCGGACGGTGATGTTCCTCGGCGAGCAGGTCGACGACCAGAAGGTCATCGCGGTCTACTTTACGCCTGGGTTCAAGGTCGAGCGCGTGGCGCTTTACGGCTTGCAGGACGGCAAGGTGTTCGACTTCATCGAGCGCACGACGCCCACCAGCGGCCAGGACCGGGCCTTCCTCAGCCAGCTCTTCCGCGGCCTCACCCGCTACGAGCCGTTCGGCTCGGGCTCCGGCGCGAGCATCGTGCCCGGCGCCAACCGCGGCCAGTAAGGCCCTCCCGGCGCTCCGTCATCGCCGCGCGCGGAGCGCGGCGCCTTCGGATGACCCCGATCCCCCCGCGAAGGCGGGGGTTCGTCCCAGCGCGGCCGGTATCACCTCGTCCGGCGACCCGAACAGATGGTCCGGGCCCAGGGCAGCCAGCGCCGGCCCGTCCGTGTAGCCCCAGGCCACGGCCCCGAAGGCGCAGCCGGCCGCCCGGGCAGCCTCGTGGTCCCGGATCTCGTCGCCGACGCACAGCACCCGGCCCGGTGGCAGGCGCGTGGCCGCCACGAGCCGCCGCAGCCGCCGCGCCTTGCCGAAGACCGAGGCGCCGCAGGACCACCGGGCGATCCGCCCCGCCTGTTCCGGCCCCAGCACCCGCCGCACCACGTCCTCCCGGTTCGAGGACAGGACCGCGAGTTCCACCCCCGCATCGGCGAGGCCTGCGAGCATCGCCCCAATCCCCGGGAACAGGCGGAGGCTGTCGGCGTCCCGCGCGGCGAGGCCGTGCATGTGCCGGGCGATGAGCGGGACCTTCCAGCGCGGGATGCCGAGATGGCGCAGGATCTCCCGCGCGCCGAGGCGCCGCAAATTCTCGACCTCGTCCGCCGAGACCCGGCGGAAGCGATAGCGGTCGGCGACGCCGTTCAGCACGGAGCCGAACCAGCCGAAACTGTCGGCCAGCGTCCCGTCGAAGTCGAGGACGACCAGGGCGTAGGGCGGCGGGCGGTCCAGGGGGTTGCCGTCAGTGCCGGAGATTGTCCACCGGCACGTCGAGGCGCATCACGAGGCCCTCCGGCGCCCAATCGTGGTCCAGCAAACCGTCGAGCTGGCCGGCGACGCTGCGCTCCGCGAGCACGGTGCCGAAGCCTTTTCGCGAGGGGGGCGCCGTGACGGGGGGACCGCCGCTCTCGGACCAAATCAGGGTATAGCGCCCGTCCACATGGCGTCCGGTCAGGGCGACCTGCCCCCCCGCCTGGGAGAGGCCCCCGTATTTCACCGCGTTGGTGGCCTGCTCGTGCATGATGAGCGCGAGCGCCGTGGCGGCCCGCTCGCCGATGGCGACATCGTCGCCGCTGATCGCCACCCGCTCCCGGCCGTTCTCGACATATGCCGCCATCAGGAGGCGCATGAGGCCCAGCACCGTCTGCGCCGCCACGGAGGGGGCGCTATCGGGCGAATGAGGGCGGACGTATTCGTGGGCCCGGGCCAGGGCGCCCAGGCGCTCGCGGAAGGCCGCAGCGAAGGGTTTGGCGGCGGGGTCGCTCCGGGCGGTCAGGGCGGCCAGACCGCCCACGACGGCGAAGATGTTCTTGATCCGGTGGGACAATTCACGGATCAGCAGGTCCCGGGCTTCCTCGGACCGTTTCGCGTCCCGGAGGTCCCGGCTGACGGTGGCGTAGCCGGCGAGGGTGCCCGCCGCGTCGCGGATGGGGAAGATCGCCGAATGCACGGCGATGCTCTCGTCTGTCGTCCGGTGTTGGAGGGCGAGCTCCCCTTCCCACCAGCCGTCGCGGCGCACCGCCGGCATGACGGTGTCGGCCAGAAGCCGCCGGCTTTCCGGGGCGAAGAGATCGATCATCGTCACCGCGCGGGCCGCCGTGCGGTCGGGCAGGCCGATCAGGGCGAGGGCGGCCTCGTTCAGGTGGCTGACCCGCCCGTCGTCGAAGGCGAGGCCGATGAAATCCTTGGACGCCTCCACGATCGCCGCGAGTTGGTGGGCCTCCCCCTCGGCGCGCTTCAGGTCGTCGATGTCGGTGCAGGTGCCGAACCAGCGTTCGATCCGCCCCTCCGAATCGCGGAGCGGTATCGCCCGCCCGAGGGTCCACCGGTAGGCGCCGCTGTGGTGGCGCAGACGGTACTCGATCTCGTAGGGCTCGCCGGTGGCCAGGGAATGCCGCCAGCGGCTCCAGGCCCGCTCCTGATCGTCCGGGTGGAACACGTCGTTCCAGCCCACGCCGTCTGTGGAGCCCTGGGGGACGCCGGTGAACTCGTACCACCGATCGTTGTAGTAGTCGTGGAAACCGTCGGGCAGGGTGGTCCAGACCATCTGCGGCATGGCCGAGGTCATCACCCGGAAGCGGCGCTCGCTGGCGGCGAGTTCGGCCTCGCGCCGGGCCACGAGGCCGAGCGCCCGGCGGTGCTCGAACAGGGTCGAGACCTGCCGCGCCAGGGCGGCGAGGGTCGTCTTCTGGGCGCTGGTGAGGCCTTCCGGACGGGGCTTGTAGTCCAGCACGCAGACGGCGCCGAGGAAGACGCCGCCCCGGCCGGGAATGCCCGCGCCCGCATAGAACCGGAAGCCGTCCTGCGTGACGAGGGGGCCGTCCGCGGTCCGCGGATCCAGGGTGAGATCGGGAATGGTGAGTTCACCACCCTCGGCGAGCGTGTGGACGCAGATCGTCCGCTCGAGGCCGAGTTCCCGGATGCCGAGCCCGACTTCCGCCTTGAACCATTGCCGGTCGGCATCGAGGAGGCTGACGAGGGCGATGGGGGCGTTGCAGACATGGGCGGCGACGGAGGCGAGGTCGTCGTAGGCCCGCTCGGGCGCCGTATCGAGGATGCCGAGTTCGTGGAGCTCCGCCACCCGATCCGCGGCTTCCCGCCGGGAGTCGGCCAATTCTGGGACGGCGCAGGCGCCGGGCTTCGGCTGAGTCATGATCTGCGCCTGACATAGCCATGGCGAAGCTGCCTGCCTAGGGCGGGACACGAAAAAGCGAAGTCCGGCCGTGGGCTAACCGTGAGTCTGCGCAGTCATCGCCCGGCCGATCCGGACCCCGAAGGCCGTCCGGAACCGGGCAGCCCGCGCCTCGGGCTGCTCCCGCTGGAGAGAGCGCCGCACCGGTCGGGCGCGGCGCTCTCGCAGGCCGTCAGGCCGCCTTCGATTCGGCCAGCGTCGGGTAGTCGACGTACCCTTCCGGCCCCTGCGAGTACCAGGTCGAGGCCTCGTCCTTGGTGAGCGGCGCGCCCTTGGCGAAGCGCTCCGGCAGGTCCGGGTTGGCGATGAAGGTCCGGCCAAAGGCGATGGCGTCGGCTTCGTTCCGGTCCAGGGCCTCCTGGCCGCTCTTGCCGTCGTAGTCGGCGTTGAGAATCAGGGGCGCGCGGAACACCTTGCGCATGGCCGGGGCGATCGGCGGGTGGTCGGCCTTGCCGAAGGTGCCGTCGGGCCCGGGCTCGCGCATTTCCAGGAAGGCGATGCCGATCTCGTCGAGCGCCTTCGCGGCGGCGACGAACAGCGGCTCGGGGTTCGAATCGTTGGTGCCCTGGATGGCGCCGTTGGGCGACAGGCGGACGCCCGTGCGCTCGGCCCCGGCGACCTTGGTCACCGCCTGCGTCACCTCCCGGAGCAGGCGGACGCGGTTCTCGATGGAGCCGCCATACTCGTCGGTGCGGAGGTTGGTGCCGTCCCGGAGGAATTCATCGATCAGGTAGCCGTTCGCGGCATGGATCTGCACCCCGTCGAACCCGGCGGCGAGGGCGTTGGCGGTGGCCGTCTCGTAGTCGGAGAGCAGCCGCGGGATTTCGGAGACCTCCAGGGCACGGGCCTGGGAGTAGGGCTTCTTGCCGTCGTAGGTGTGGGCGTGGTCCGGCGCTGTCGTCGCCGAGGACGAGACCGGCGGCTTGCCGCCGAGGAAGTCCGAATGGACCATCCGGCCCATGTGCCAGATCTGGCAGACGATCTTTCCGCCGTGGTCGTGGACGGCCTTCACCACCGGGCGCCACGCATCGACCTGCGCATCCGACCAGATGCCCGGCGCGAAGGGCCAGCCGAGGCCTTCCTGCGAGATGCCGGTGGCCTCGGTGAGGATCAGGCCGGCGCCGGCGCGCTGCGTGTAGTACTGCGCCATGATCGGCGTCGGCACGTGCTCGCGGGTCGCCCGGCCGCGGGTGAGCGGGGCCATGAAGATCCGGTTCTTCGCCTCGATGGCGCCGATACGGATCGGATCGAACAAGGACGGCATGCTGGATCGTCTCGCTGCTGGGCCGGCGGACCGCCGACCGGGGGGAAGTTCGTGTGCCCGCCGAGATGGGGCCGAGCCGGGGACCTGCCAGGGCGCAGTGCACAATGGGCGCACCCGCCGGGCCGGGACCCGGTCGCCGCCGGGCGGTGAATCGGTTATTGTAACGGCCGTTACGGTGACTAGATCTGTAACGGGCACTACAGCGCGTCAAGGCTGCCCCGGCCACTCGCGCGCCGGATGTGCGCCACAACACCGGGCGCCGGGTCAGGGTCCGGGACACGAGACCGAGCAGGCGATGACCGCCATCATTCCCCCGAAAAATGAGACTCTCCCGAAGGCCAAGGGCCGCCCCCGCAGCTTCGACCGGGCGCAGGCCCTTCACCGGGCGCTGGAGGTGTTCTGGACCCGGGGCTACGGGCCGGCGACCATGGCGGAGCTTTGCGCGGCGATGGGGATCAACCCGCCGAGCCTTTACGCCGCCTTCGGCAACAAGGCCTCCCTCTTCCTGGAGGCGGTGGAGCATTACGAGACGACCTACTGGGCGGCCCCCTGGCGCCGCCTCAAGGAGGAGCCCGACCTGCGCCGGGCGCTGGAGCGGTTCCTGTGCGAGGCGGCGGCGATCCTGTCGATGCGGGACGTGCCCTGTGGCTGCGTGGTGGTGCTGGCCACCGCCAACGTCGCGCCGGAGGCCCAGGACATCTGCGACGCCATGAAGACCCTGCGGGAGGCCAGCCGCACCGGCTTCCAGCGCCGCTTCGAGCAGGCCGTGACCGCCGGCGATTTGCCGCCGGACGCGGATGTCGCGGCGCTCGCCGCGGTGTTCACGGCGGTGCTCCAGGGCATGTCGGTGCAAGCCCGGGACGGCGCCCCCCGGGAGGAACTGGAGCGCATCGCCCGGACATCCCTAGCGATGCTGCCGGCGCCTGGCTTGTCGCCAAACCCGTCATTGCGAACGCAGTGAAGCAATCCAGGGCAACGGGCGGATTCCGACCGTGCACGTCCCTGGATTGCTTCGCTTCGCTCGCAACGACGGCGTGGGAGGGACGGGGCGCCGGCGCGAAAGAGCTTGCGCCGGCCTTGCCTCAAGCGTGCGACAGCACCGCCAGCAGCAGCAGGGCGATGATGTTGGTAATCTTGATCGCTGGGTTCACGGCCGGGCCGGCGGTGTCCTTGTAGGGGTCGCCGACCGTGTCGCCCGTCACGGCAGCCTTGTGGGCCTCGGAGCCCTTGCCGCCGTGGTGGCCGTCCTCGATGTACTTCTTGGCGTTGTCCCAGGCGCCGCCGCCGGAGGTCATCGAGATCGCCACGTACAGGCCGGTGATGATCACCCCGAGCAGCATCGCGCCGACCGTGGCGAAGGCCTGCGACTTTCCGGCGATGGGCTGGATCACGAAGAACAGCACGATCGGCGACAGCACCGGCAGCAGCGAGGGGACGATCATCTCCTTGATCGCCGCCCGGGTCAGCATGTCGACGGCCCGGCCGTAATCCGGCCGGTCGATGCCCTGCATGATGCCGGGCTTCTCCCGGAACTGGCGGCGGACCTCCTCCACCACCGCCGAGGCGGCGCGGCCGACCGCGGTCATGGCGATGCCCGCGAAGAGAAACGGGATCAGGCCGCCGAGCAGCAGGCCGACGACGACGTAGGGGTTCGAGAGCGAGAAATCGACGCTCACGCCCTGGAAGAAGCGGTACTGGGTCGGGCTCGCGTTGGCGGTGAAGTAGTTCAGGTCCGAGGTGTAGGCCGCGAACAGAACCAGGGCGCCGAGACCGGCCGAGCCGATGGCGTAACCCTTCGTCACCGCCTTGGTGGTGTTGCCCACCGCGTCCAGCGCGTCCGTCGACTTGCGCACGTCCGGGGGCAGGCCGGCCATCTCGGCGATGCCGCCGGCATTGTCGGTGACCGGGCCGAAGGCGTCCAGCGCCACGATGAACCCCGCAAGCGCCAGCATGGCCGTGACCGCGATGGCGATGCCGAACAGCCCGGCGAGCGCGTAGGTGCCGATGATGCCGGCCACGATGACGATGGCCGGAAGGGCGGTCGATTCGAGCGAGATCGCCAGCCCCTGGATCACGTTGGTGCCGTGACCGGTCACCGAGGCGTCGGCGATGGACTTCACCGGCCGGAAGTTCGTGCCGGTGTAGTATTCGGTGATCACCACGATCAGCGCGGTGATGGCGAGCCCGATCACCGCGCAGCCGAACAGGCCGCCCGCCGTGAAGGTCACCCCCGTCGAGGTGGTGAACGCCGTGGAGAACCCGCCGAGCAGGGTCCACGTCACCGCGGCGATGGCGACGATGGAGAGAAGGCCCGCGGTGATCAGCCCCTTGTAGAGGGCGCCCATGATCGACTGGTTGGCGCCGAGCCGCACCGCATAGGTGCCGGCGATGGAGGTGACGATGCAGGCCGCGCCGATGGCCAGCGGGTAGAGCATCATCGGCTCCAACACCGCCCGTCCGGTTCCGGAGGGGCCGGAGAAGAAGATCGCCGCCAGCACCATCGTGGCGACCACCGTCACCGCGTAGGTTTCGAACAGGTCGGCGGCCATGCCCGCGCAGTCACCCACGTTGTCGCCGACGTTGTCGGCGATGGTGGCGGGGTTGCGCGGGTCATCCTCCGGGATCCCGGCCTCGACCTTGCCGACGAGGTCGCCGCCGACATCCGCGCCCTTGGTGAAGATGCCGCCGCCGAGGCGGGCGAAGATCGAGATCAAGGAGGCGCCGAAGCCCAGCGCCACCAGGGCGTCGATCACCTCACGGCTCGACGGGTCGAGCCCGGCGCCGCGGGTGAGGACGAGGTAGTAGAGGGCGACGCCCAGCAGGGCGAGGCCCGCCACCAGCATCCCCGTCACCGCCCCGGACTTGAACGCCACGTCGAGGCCGGCGCCCAGCGAGAAGGACGAGGCCTGCGCGGTGCGGACGTTGGCGCGCACCGAAACGTTCATCCCGATGAAGCCCGCCGCCCCCGAGAGCACGGCGCCGATCAGGAAACCGATGGCGACCTTCAGGCCGAGGAACACCGCCAGCGCCACGAACAGCACGATGCCGACGATGCCGATGGTGAGGTACTGCCGCTTCAGATAGGCCTGCGCGCCCTCGGCGATCGCCCCCGCGATCTCCTGCATGCGCTGTGTGCCCGCGTCGCGCTTCATCACGTCGGTGATCGTGACGATGCCGTAGGCGATGGCGCACAGCCCTCCTACGATGATCAGAATCAGGGGAAGCATTCGACCGTCCTTGGGTGTCTGGTGCCTGGCTGGGGCTTGTCGTTGGCGAGCTCGGCCGGAGGGGCCGCGGGACGTGGCGCTCGGTTTCGGGGATTCCTTCCCAGAACCATGCATTGATTGCCAAACTTCACCGCAGAGCGCAAACGAGACCTTCGGATAGTGGTCTTTATGGTGCGTTGCGAAATAAAACCGCTTTGCCGGCACGCGGTTTTCGCAAATGCGAGGTCTTAAGACTTGGGATGTTTTCGAGAAGCCTCCTCCTGCCCGGGGGGATCGTCGTGAAATCAAGGCGTGCCTTCACCTCCCCGCCGTCATTGCGAGCGAGGCGAAGCAATCCAGGGCAGCGGGACGTTTTACGACCGTGGCGGGCCCCTGAATTGCTTCGCTCCGCTCGCAAAGACGGGGTCGGCGACGGCCCCCTTCGCTGAGAGGACGGCGTCGCTCAGAAGTGACTGAACGCGCCCGCCCCGAAGCGGCGATGGGTGCCGTCGGGCATGGCGAAGACCGGCGTGCGGTCGCCTGCCACCACCGTCCCCACGGGGGTCATGGGGATGCCGGCCCCGCTGCATTCGGCGAGGAAGGCGTCCAGGGCCTCCGGCGGAAGCGCGCAGAGCACTTCGTAATCGTCGCCCCCGGTGAGGATCGGAACGATCAGTTCCGGCTCGGTGGCCAGCGCCGCCGCGGCGGCGGGGGAGAGAGGGATGGATCCGGCCTCGACGAGGGCGCCGCGCCCCTCGCCCAGCATCTTGGCGAGGTCGCCCGCGAACCCGTCCGACACGTCCATCGCCGCGCGGGCGTACCGCCGCAGGAGCAACGCTAGGGCGAGGCGAGGGCGGGGATGGAGGTAGCGGTCGG
Organism: Methylobacterium persicinum; assembly: GCF_022179525.1. Lineage (GTDB taxonomy): Bacteria > Pseudomonadota > Alphaproteobacteria > Rhizobiales > Beijerinckiaceae > Methylobacterium > Methylobacterium persicinum. The sequence continues at coordinate 22,564 of NZ_BPQX01000069.1, read as the reverse complement.
CGAGATGGTCACGCATCCCGCCGTCGAGGGTGGTCGCCCAGGGGGGATCCCGGCGCAGGAGCAGGCCCAGGGCCCCGTCGCCGATGGTGCCGCCGACGCAGAGCCGGTCGCCGACCCGGGCGGTCGTCCGCCGCACCATGCCGCCCGCGGGCACCTCGCCGAAAGCCGTGACGCCAATCAGCGCCGGGCCGCCGGAGCGGACGGTGTCCCCGCCCAGCAGCGGGCAGGCCGCCGCAGCCGCAGCCACGCCGAGCCCCTCCGCGAAGGCCGAGAGCCAGCCCTCCGTCCAGTCGTCGGGCAGGGCCAGGGTCAGCAGGAAGCCCCGGGGCGCCGCGCCCTTGGCGGCCAGATCCGACAGGTTCACCCCCAGGGCCTTGCGGGCGATGGAGGCGGGAGGATCGTCGGGGAAGTAGTGGACACCCGCCACGACCGCGTCGGCCGTGAGAACGAGGTCGCAGCCCGGCGAGGGGGTGAGGGTCGCCGCGTCGTCGCGCATCCCGTCGGCGCCCGGCCCCGCCAGGGGCGCGAAGTAGCGGGCGATCAGCCCGTCCTCGCTGGCCCGGGGCGCCTGCCCGGCCATGCCTAGGCCCGCTTCGGCCCGGGCTTGCCGGACTCGGCCTTCTCCGCGACTTCCGTCGGCCGCACCTGCCGGGCAAGGCGGTCGAGGACGGCGTTGACGAGCCCCGGCTCGTCGGCGCTGTAGAAGGAGTGGGTCACGTCCACATACTGCGAGATCGCCGCCCGGGCCGGCACGTCGGGGCGGAACATCAGCTCATAGGCGCCCGCCCGCAGGATGGCCCGGAGCACCGTCTCGATCCGCCGCAGGGGCCAGCCTTCGCTCAGGGCGCCATCGAGCTGCACGTCGATCGCGCGCTGTTCATCGACCACCCCGCGCAGGAGGTCCCGGAAGAAGGCCGTCTCCGCGGGCGGATGGAGGATGCCGTCCACCTCGCGACCGATCCAGTGGGCCTCGAACTCGGCAAGCGCGTCGAGGACGCCCTTGCCGGAGATGTCCATCTCGTAGAGCGCCTGAACCACCGCGAGGCGGGCGCCACTGCGGGGGTTGATCGCGGGGGCCTTGCCCTCGGAGGCCTCGGCCATGGGGTTCTCCGTCATCGCGTCGTGCCCCCCGCGGCCCGCTTGATGGCGAGGACGGCGAGCGCCGCCTCGGCCGCGCCGCCGCCCTTGTCCATCTCCTCGACCCGGGCGCGGGCCCAGGCCTGCTCCTCGGTCTCGACGGTGAGGATGCCGTTGCCCAGGGGGATCTTCCGGTGAACGGAGAGATCCATCAGGGCGCGGGCGCTCTCCCCCGCGACGATGTCGTAATGGCCGGTCTCGCCGCGGATCACGCAGCCCAGCGTCACCACGGCGTCGTAGCTGCCTGTCTCGAACAGGATCGCCACGGCGGCGGGGATCTCCAGGGCGCCGGGCACGGTGACGACCTCCGCCACCGCGCCGGCCGCCGCGATGGCGGCGCGGGCGCCCTTCAAGAGTTCGTCGGCGAGGCCGTCGTAGTAGCGGGCCTCGACGACGAGGATGCGGGCTCCGGCGACCGTCGGGTCGGCGGGGCGGCGCGCCGGCTCGGCGCGGGTATGGGCGACCATGGCTCTCGTCCGGCCGGGGAAAGGGATGGCGGGGGTTAGACCGAAGCGGCCGCCGCCACAAGCGGCAGCGGCATCATACCCGCCTCACGGCGTGAGAGGCGGCAGGGGGCGCGGTGCCCCCTCCGGCAGGGCCGTGCGGGCGACGTTCATCGTCATGGCGAGCAACGCGTAGTAGCCGTTGATGCCGGTGAGGTCGATGGCACCCTGTTCGCCGAACCGGGTGACGACGGCGGCGTAGGTCGGGTCGCTCACCGCGCGGTGGCGCTGCAATTCCATCGAGAAATCGTAGGCCAGGGCCTCGTCCCCGCTCATCGCGGCGGGGCGGCGTCCCTCGGCGATGGCCTGCGCGGTCTCGGGGGCGACGCCGGCCTTGAGGGCGATCGGGTGGTGGATGTGCCACTCCACCTGCTGGCTCCATTCCCGGGCGACGATGAGGATCGTGAACTCGCTCACCCGGAGGGGAAGGACGCTGTTGTAGCGCAGGTACAGCCCCATCCGGCTCGCGCACTGCATCAGCTCGGGGCTGCGCAGGAGCGGCGTGAACGGCCCGAAGACCGGCACGCCCCGCTCGGCCTGGAACGCCGCGGCGGCGATCTGCTGCGCCTCGGTCAAGGCCTCGGCCGGGAGTTCCGGCATCCGGTCGGAGGGCGTCGCGTCGTTCATTCCTCGTCGTTCCTGTTCAAGCAGGCCGCAATGCCTCTTGGACGGCCTTCGGCGCCCGGTCGATGACCAGAAGATAAGCGCGCGTGGGGCCTTCCGGCTGGCGCGACCCCTGCTCCCAATGACGCAACGTGTTCACGGAGAAGCCGAAACGCCCCGCAAATTCCTCTTGGGTCATATCTAGCTTGGCGCGGATCGCCTTCACGTCGATTCGTTCGGGTATGTGAACGCGATAATCGCCCTCGGCCGCCGTGCCATCGACGTAAGCGATGGCCTGTTCAAGGCCCCGGCGGATGCTGTCGGCCACCGCGCTCATTGGTTCCTCCCCTTGAACATCGCCGTCAGCAGGGCCGTCAGCTGCTTCAGATCGTTACGGTCCTGTTGAGTGAGGTCGTCCCGGTCGTTCTTTGCGTATGCGGTCAAAGCGAAGAGCGGCATCCCCGCATCGTGGTAGTAGTAGATCACCCGCGCGCCGCCGCTCTTGCCCCGGGCCTCCAGGCCCCAGCGCAGCTTCCGGATGCCCCCGGTGCCCTGCACGAGATCGCCCGCCAACGGGTTGTAGGCGATGTAAAATCCACCAACAGCGCCCGTTCCTCGTCGCTCATCAGCTTGCGCGTCGCCGACAGGAATTCAGGGGTCTCCACAACGCAGATGGGGATGACCCTCGGCATTGAATGACTAATCCATTGGATGAGTTGTTACAATCAAAAAGCGCCGACTTACCCCTCGAACGGGACGTGCCCCTCGCTCACTCCCGCTCGTCCGAAAAATGCCGGGCCAGGACGGCCCGCACCTGGGCGACCATGTCGAGTTCGGGGCAGGAGAACTGGGCCGGGCGGGCGGCCTTCCATTCGGCGTTGCTGGCGATGTTCTCGGCGGCGCGGGCGCCCTCGATCAGGTCCTTGATCTGGACCTCGCCGGCCAAGCGCTCGTTCGACCCCTGGATCACCGCCACCGGCGCCCGGCGGCGGTCTGCGTACTTCATCTGGGCCTTCATCCCCGCCGTGCCGAGGTAGAGCTCGGCCTTGATGCCGTCGGCCCGCAGCAGCGCCACGAGGCGCTGGTAGTCGGCCATGTTCTCCCGGTCGAGGACGAGCACCACCACCGGGCCCGGCGCGGTGGTGCCGGCGAGCAGGGGGCTCTTCACCAGTTGCAGGGCCGAGAACAGGCGCGACACGCCGATGGAGAAGCCCGCCGCCGGCACCGGCTCGGAGCGGAAGCGTCCGACCAGCCCGTCGTAGCGCCCGCCGCCGGCGACCGAACCGAAGCGCACGGTCTGCCCGTCCTCGTTGGTGACCGGGAAGGTCAGCTCGGCCTCGTAGACCGGGCCGGTGTAATATTCGAGGCCGCGGACCACGCTCGGGTCGGCCCGGATCACGTCGTGGCCATAGCCCGCCGCCGCGCAGAGCCGCATCATGGCGTGCAATTCGGCGATGCCCTCGCGGCCGGTCTCGGACTCGCCCACCGCCGCGTGCCAGCCCGCGAAGAAGCGCTCCCAGAACGCCACCCGGTCGGCGCCCTCGCCCGGATCCGCCTGGAGGGAGACGTAGGCCAGGATGCGCTCAGCCGCCTCCGGGGGCAGCCCGGCGCCCTTGGTGTAATCGCCGCTCTCGTCCTTGCGGCCGGTGCCGAGCAGGTCGCGGACGCCGTCGACACCCAGGCGGTCGAGCTTGTCGATGGCCCGCAGCACCGTGAGGCGTTGGGCGGCCTTGTCGGCGCCCGCGAGGCCGGCGGCCTCCATCACCCCGTCGAGCACCTTGCGGTTATTGACCTTCACCACGAACTGCCCGGCGAGGCCGAGGCGGTTCAGGGTGTCTGCCATCAGCATGCAGATCTCGGCATCCCCCGCCACGGTGGGCGCCCCGACGATATCCGCGTCGAACTGCATGAACTGGCGGAAGCGGCCCGGCCCCGGCTTCTCGTTGCGGAAGACGTAGCCGGCGCGGTAGCTCCGGTAGGGCTTGGGCAGGGAATCGAAGTGCTCGGCCACGAACCGGGCGAGCGGCGCGGTCAGGTCGTAGCGGAGCGACAGCCACGCCTCGTCGTCGTCCTGGAAGGAGAAGACGCCCGCATTCGGCCGGTCGAGGTCCGGCAGGAACTTGCCCAGCGCCTCGGTGTATTCCACGAAGGGCGTTTCCAGGGCCTCGAAGCCGTAGAGCTCGAAGCTCGTCCGGATCGTCTCCAGCATCCGGCCCTGCGCGGCGATCTCGTCGGCGCGGCGGTCGACGAAGCCCCGGGGCAGGCGGGGCTTGAGGGTGTCGGCCCGGTTCTCGGCCTTCGACATGGTGTGATCGTTCGCTTCCCGCAGGCGCCTTCGCAGGCGCCGCTGCTGTCGTATCCTGGCCCAGGCGGCCGTTCCCCCGGGCTCTAACGCAGGCGGTCGGGGAGCGGCAAGCGGGCGTCAGTACGGCGCGTTGAGCTTCACCCAGAGCAGGACGGCGAGGCTCACCACCGCGATCGGCATCTGGATGGGGCGGAGCCGGGCATGGGCGAGGGGCACGGAGCCCGACCGTGCCTCGATGGGATCGAGCACCGCCACCAGGGCATAGCCGAGGATCAACATGGCCAGCCCGATCACCACCTTGCCCAGCACCGCGGAGAACAGGCTCCCGAGGCCGAGACCGTAGAGCACCAGCATCGTCACCATCTGCGACAGGCGCGGCCCGCCTTCCGTGCGGAAGCTGACGCCCCGGTGGACGCCGGCGAGGAAGCACAGGATCGAGGCGGAATAGAGCAGCGTGCACAGGGCCACGAGGTAGTCGAGGGGCTGCCCCTGGAGCCACCACGCCACGGCCGCGCCCGCCGCGATGGGCAGCATTGGGCCAAAGCCGAACACGATATCGAGCCAGGGGATCCGGCGGGGTTCGCGGGCGACAATGGTGCGGCCCGTGGCGTCGTCGTGCATGGAACGGTCTCTCACAGTCTGCATCGGCTCCGGCGCGGGGCCCCCGCCCGGCCTTTCGCCGCGACGCCGTGAACGGGACGGGCAACGGGCTCGGGCGGACCGGGTTCCGCCCTCCCCTTCGCCGCTAACGGCCGGCAGGGCGAGGGAGGGTCTTGAGATCCCAGCGGAAACGGGGTAAGTATCCGGTGCCCTTCTCACAAGGTCCGCGCCGCAGCGCGCCCGTGAGCTCCCCAGGGTCCTGCCAAGACGGTTCGCCAAAGTCGATGTACGGGCTTCACGCCGCGGTGCGGCCCGCCCTCCGGAGCCCTTCCCCGGGCGTTTGGCGCGAAACCGACCTCCCTGTCCCGTTCCTTCGTCGGTTCAAGACATTCCATGACTTCAGACTCCGACGCCCTCGCCGATCTCGAGACCGTTGAACCGGCCGAGACCGCCGTGGCCGCCCTCGCCGGCATGCGCGAGGTGAAACTCTCCGAGCTCAAGGCCAAGACGCCGACCGAGCTCACCGCCTTCGCCGAAGAGGTGGAGGTCGAGAACGCATCGACCATGCGCAAGCAGGAGTTGATGTTCGCCATCCTGAAGCAGCTCGCTTCGAAGGAGGTGGAGATCATCGGCGCCGGCACCGTCGAGGTGCTCCAGGACGGCTTCGGCTTCCTGCGCTCCAGCGATTCGAACTATCTGCCGGGTCCGGACGACATCTACATCTCGCCGACCCAGATCCGCCGCTTCGGCCTGCGGACCGGCGACACGGTCGAGGGTCCGATCCGTGGCCCGAAGGACGGCGAGCGCTACTTTGCGCTGCTGAAGGTCAACACGATCAATTTCGAGAACCCCGAGAAGATCAAGCACAAGGTCCACTTCGACAACCTGACGCCGCTGTTCCCGACCAAGCGGTTCAAGCTCGAGCTGGACAACCCGACCAAGAAGGACTTCTCGCCCCGGATCATCGACATCGTGGCCCCGATCGGCAAGGGCCAGCGCGCCCTGATCGTGGCGCCGCCGCGCACGGGCAAGACCGTGCTGATGCAGAACATCGCCCAGTCGATCACCCTGAACCACCCCGAGTGCTACCTCATCGTGCTGCTCATCGACGAGCGCCCGGAGGAGGTGACCGACATGCAGCGCTCGGTGAAGGGCGAGGTCATCGCCTCCACCTTCGACGAGCCGGCCACCCGCCACGTGCAGGTCGCCGAGATGGTCATCGAGAAGGCCAAGCGTCTCGTGGAGCACGGCCGCGACGTGGTCATCCTGCTCGATTCGATCACCCGCCTCGGCCGGGCCTACAACACGGTGGTGCCGTCCTCCGGCAAGGTGCTGACCGGCGGCGTGGACGCCAACGCCCTGCAGCGGCCGAAGCGCTTCTTCGGCGCCGCCCGCAACATCGAGGAGGGCGGATCGCTCTCGATCATCGCCACGGCCCTCATCGACACCGGCTCCCGCATGGACGAGGTGATCTTCGAGGAGTTCAAGGGCACCGGCAATTCGGAAATCATTCTCGACCGGAAGGTTTCCGATAAGAGAATCTTCCCCGCCATCGACATCACGAGGTCGGGCACCCGCAAGGAAGAACTGCTGGTCCCGCCGGACTCGCTCAAGAAGACCTATGTCCTGCGGCGAATCCTCAATCCGATGGGCGTGACTGACGCAATTGAGTTCTTGTTGGACAAATTGCGCCAGACAAAGACAAACACTGATTTCTTCGACTCGATGAACACATAAAATAAAGTTTAGAAACAATCTCGAGGGTTGCCGGCGGACGCCGATTCAGGAGATACGATCCTTCTCGCGCTCCAATGCAAAGGTCCGTCGATGGGATCACGTCTCGCCTCTCCGCCATCGGCCCTCGCGGCCGCCGGCATCGTCGGTCAGTGGGAGATCGACGGCGCGGCCGAGACGGGAACGCTCGACCGGGCGGGGGCCAGGTACGTCTTCGACGACGAGAACTTGGCGGGCGTCGCCGTGCCCCTCGCCCGGACCTTCGCCATGGTCCACGAGGACGACAGGCAGGCCGCGACCAATCACTGCCGGGAGCGCATGCGGTCGGGCGGGTCGTCCCTGATGGAATTCCGGGCGATCCTCCCCAGGGTCGGATTGCGGCGAATCCAGGCACGGGGCTTGTTCGCATGGAGCGAGGATGGCCGAATCATCGGCCGCGGCGTGTTCATCGACATTACCAGCGATGACGCACTCTCGGCCGAGGCGACCTGTATCGCATCCCCGCGCCCGGTGTCGGCCGCCGAGCCGGTCGATCCCTTGATGGAAGCTGCCGAGCGCAGCATCGAGGTGCGCACCGCCCTCGGCCGCAGCGGCCACGGCGCCCTCCGTCTCGCCGCCGACCTCCTCCTCTGGGAGATCAACACCGCCATGGCCGCCCGCCACACGGTGAGTGACAAGGCCGTGCCCGGCCTCACCAAGGCCATTCCCGGCATTTCCAAGCCCCTGCGTTGACATTCGGCTAACCGATTTCTGCGAGTGTCCCGGCAGGGGTCAGGTGGCGTAGCGGCCCCGGCGACAGCCCTGCCGACCGGCCCGGAGCCGGCGGTGGGGCGCGTCGCACAGCGAGCCGATTCCCTTGCAGGATCGCCGCGAACCGTGACACTGGGGCGATGACGTCTCCCTGGCTCGGCCCGGCGCCGCTTCTCCTCGCTTCGACCAGCGCCACGCGCCGCCTGCTTCTGGAAAGCGCGGCCCTACCCGTCGAGACAACTTCCCCCGGCGTGGACGAACGGGCGGTGGAGGCGGCGTCCGAGAACCTGTCGCCTCAAGATCTTGCCCTCGCCCTGGCCCGGGCCAAGGCGGAGGCCGTGGTCGCTCGCCACCCCGGACGGGTCGTGGTGGGGGCCGATCAGGTGCTCGCCCTCGACGGGACCGTCTTCCACAAGCCCGCGGACGGGCTGGCGGCACGGGAGCACCTCGCCCGGCTCGCGGGCCGGACCCATGCGCTCCATTCCGCCGTGGCCCTGGTCCATGACGGGGTGAGCGACCTTTTCACGGATACGGCGCGGATGACCATGCGCCCCCTCTCCGCGGATGCGATCGAAGCCTATGTCGCCTGCGCCGGGGAAGCCCGCATCTGCAGCAGCGTCGGCGGCTACCAGCTGGAAGGGCCGGGCATCCATCTGTTCGAGGCGGTGGAGGGCGCCCACAGCACGATCCTGGGCCTGCCCCTCACGCCCCTGCTCGCCCGCCTCCGGGCGGCGGGCCTGCTGCGGTTCTGAAGCCGCGTCCGGCCGGGGCACGCCAGGCAGGGAGACTGTGAACCGCGATTCGCCCCACCCTGTCCCTCATCCTGAGGTGCCGTCGCGAAGCGTCGGCCTCGAAGGAGGGCTCCAGCTTCCGCGCGATCCCTGGAGCCCTCCTTCGAGGCCGCAGACGCGGCACCTCAGGATGAGGGATGAGGCAGCGGGTGGGGATGACGGATGGCGTTCCTGAGCGTCCCCGTTGGCCGGACCCGCCATTGGGTGCCTCGTCCGCCGCCCGCACCGGTCGCCCGACGGGCAGATCGAAGGGTAACAGACGGCGCCGGGTGAGGTATGACGGGCCTTCCGAGGCAAGGGTGAACAGCATGGGCGCCGGACACGATCACGGACATGGTGGCCATAGCCACGGCAGCCATTCCCATGGCGGCCATTCCCATGCGCCCAAACGGTTCGGCACGGCCTTCGCCGTGGGCATCGCCCTGAACACCGCCTTCGTGGTGATCGAGGCCGGCTACGGCTACGCCGCCAACGCCATGTCCCTGGTGGCGGATGCGGGCCACAACCTGTCCGACGTTCTCGGCCTCCTCGCCGCCTGGGTTGCCTCGGTCCTCGTCCGGCGGCAGAGGACGGCGCGGTTCACCTATGGCTTGCGCGGCTCGTCGATCCTCGCGGCCCTGTTCAACGCCGTGTTCCTGCTCATCGCCATGGGCGCCGTGATGTGGGAGGCGGCGGTGCGCCTCGTCCACCCGGAGCCCGTCGCGGGCGGCACGGTGATGGTGGTGGCCGCCATCGGCATCCTCGTGAACGGGGTGACGGCGTGGCTGTTCGCCAGCGGCGCCAAGGGAGACATCAACATCCGGGGCGCCTACCTGCACATGGCCGCCGACGCCGCCGTCTCGGCGGGGGTGGTGCTGGCGGGCCTCGCCATCTGGGCGACCGGTCTCGAATGGATCGATCCGGCCGTGAGCCTCGTGGTGGCGGGCCTCGTCGTCTGGGCGACCTGGGGGCTGCTCCGCGACAGCGTGGCCATGTCCCTCGACGCCGTGCCACCGGAGATTTCCCCCACGGCGGTGGAAGGGTTCCTGCGCGACCGGCCCGGGGTGTCCGATCTGCACGACCTGCACATCTGGTCGATGAGCACGACGAGCGTGGCCCTCACCGCGCATCTGGTGATGGGGGAAGGGCATCCCGGCAACGGCTTCCTCCTCGAGACGGCCGACGGCCTGCGTGAACGGTTCGGCATCGGACACGCCACCCTCCAGATCGAGGAGGCGGGCGGCCCCGATTGCCGCCTCGCGGGAGCCTGCGCGGCATGATCAGGGCCTTCGTCGTCGGGCATCCCATCGCCCATTCCCGCTCGCCGCTGATTCATGGTCACTGGCTCGCCGCCCACGGGATCGACGGCAGCTACGAGCGCATCGACGTGCCTCCGGCCGACATCCAGGCGTTCCTGCGGGGCCTGTCGGAGTCGGGCTTTGCCGGGGGCAACGTCACCCTCCCGCACAAGGAGGCCGCCTTCGCCCTCTCCGACACCCTGACCCCCCGGGCGGAGGCGATCGGCGCGGTGAACACCCTCGTCGTCGGCGCAGACGGCCGCCTCCACGGGGACAACACCGACGCGCCGGGCTTCTGCGCCCATCTCGACCGGAGCCTCGGGGCGGATTGGCCGGTGCGCGGCGAGGCGGTGATCCTGGGTGCCGGCGGCGCGGCGCGGGCCATCGTGGTTGGCCTCGCCGAGCGGGGCGTCTCGCGCATCCGGGTGGCGAACCGCACGAAGGCGCGGGCCGAGGCGGTCGCCGCCCTGGCTCCGGGCGTCGCTGAGCCCCTCGCCTGGGCGGACCTTCCGGCGGCGATGGCGCGGGCGGGCCTCCTGGTGAACACCACGTCGCTAGGCATGAAGGGGCAGCTGCCCCTGGCCCTCGACCTCGCCCCGCTCCCGGCCGGCGCGGCCGTGGCCGACATCGTCTACGCGCCCCTGGAGACGGACCTTCTTGCCGCGGCCCGTGCCCGGGGGCTCGCTGCGGTGGACGGGCTCGGGATGCTGCTGCACCAGGCCGTACCCGGCTTCGAAGCGTGGTTCGGCGTGCGGCCGGAGGTGACGCCCGCCTTGCGCGACGTGATCGTCGCGGACCTCCTCCGATGAGCGCGGCGGGGCGGCGCCGGCCCTGCATCCTCGGCCTCACCGGCTCCATCGGGATGGGCAAGTCGGCGACCGCCACCATGTTCCGGGCTTTGGGTGTGCCCGTCCACGACGCGGATGCGGCGGTCCACGCCCTCTATGGGCCGGGGGGCGCGGCCGCCAGGGGCATCGGCCGGGAGTTCCCGGGGGTGATCGATCCGCAGGGTGGCGTCGATCGGGGGGCGCTGCGGGCGGCGGTGCTCGGGCAGCCGGACCGGCTCGCCCGGCTCGAGGCCCTGGTCCATCCCCTGGTGCGGATCGAATCGGATGCCTTCCTGCTGGCGCACCGGGACGCGCCCCTCGTCGTCCTCGACATCCCCCTCCTCTACGAGACCGGCGGCGAGGGCCGCTGCGATGCCGTGGCAGTGGTGAGCGCACCGGCCGCCGTCCAGCGCGAACGCGTCCTCGCCCGACCGGGCATGACCGAGGCCGCCTTCGCGGCGATCCTCGCCAAGCAGATGCCCGATGCCGAGAAGCGGGCCCGGGCCGACTACGTCATCGACACCGGCAGGGGCTTTTCCTACGCCGAGGCGGAGGTGGCGCGGATCGTGGCGGTGCTCGGCGCCCACCCCCTGCCGCGGTCGAACGCGGCAAAACCAGTGGGCTGAAGCATTTTTATCATCCTTGGATCAGGTCATCCCCGCGGTCATTGCGAGCGCGGCGGAGCAACCCAGGGATCCGCCACACTCCGAGACGTCCCGCGGCCCTGGATTGCTTCGCCGTGCTCGCAATGACGACGAGGCTGGGACGGAGGGGAGCCGATCCCACGGTTCCCGAAGACGCGCTAAGGGCGTAGGTTCGGCGGCCATCGCCCCACGGACCGGCAGGACCCGACAGAATGCTGCGTGAGATCGTCCTCGATACCGAGACCACCGGCACCGAGGCCCAGAACGGCGACCGGCTGATCGAGATCGGTGCCATCGAGCTGTTCAACCACATCCCGACGGGCCGGGACTTCCACCGCTACGTCAACCCGCAGCGGGCGGTGTCGGAGGGCGCCTTCGCCGTGCACGGGCTGTCCGACGCGTTCCTGTTCGACAAGCCGGTCTTCGCCGCGATCCTGCCCGACCTGCTGGACTTCCTGGGGGATGCCCGCCTCGTCATCCACAATGCCCCGTTCGACGTGGGCTTCCTCAACATGGAATATGCCCGGCTCGGTGCGAAGGCCCCCCCGCCGATCCGGCTGGAGGATGTCGTCGACACCCTGCCCATGGCCCGGCGCAAGCATCCCGGCGCAGCCAACAATCTCGACGCCCTCTGCTCCCGCTACGGGATCGACAATTCCCGCCGCACCAAGCACGGGGCGCTCCTCGACGCGCAGATCCTGGCCGAGGTCTATGTCGAATTGCTCGGCGGCAAGCAGACGAGCCTCGGCCTCCTCATGGCGGAAGCCGCCGCCCCCGCCGCCTCCGACACGCCCGGCGCTGTGCCCGTGGCACCGAGGGCCTTCCGCAGCCGCCTGACCGATGCCGAACGGGAGCGTCACGATGCGTTCCGCGGGAGCTTTGGCGCGGGGGCGATCTGGTCGGACTACATCGGCGGCACGGAACCCGCCTGATCCAATCCGTCCGATCGCGCCATGCTGCGCGATCGGACCCATCCGCCTGCCCTATCCTTCCTGCGCTGCATTGCAACAAGCGCCTATTGCAATGCAAAAATGACCCTCTATATGCCATCCAGCTGGATGGTAGGAGACGGGTCGTGGCGCGAGCCCAAGTGTTGCAGAGCCAAGCGGGGCCGGGTTCGCGGGTCCCCGAGAGCGAGAAGATCACCATCAATCTTGGTCACGTCGATCTCGGCTACGTGGATCTGCTCGTGGCCGAGGGCGTCTACGCCAACCGCAGCGATTTCATCCGCACGGCGATCCGCAACCAGATCGGTCGGCACGCGGACATCACTAAGCAATCGGTGGAGCGGCGCAGCATCGAACTCGGGCTGTGCCGGATCGGCCGGGCTGAGCTCGAGGCGGCCCGGGCCGAGGGCCGGATGCTCGACATCCGGGTGCTCGGCCTCGCCACCATCGGGCCGGACGTCACCCCCGAACTCGCCCGCGACACCATCGGCACCCTGACAGTCCTGGGCAGCCTCCAGGCGAGCCCGGCCGTCCGCGCCGCCCTCGCCGACCGCCTGCGCTGACCGCAATCCCGAGACGAGGGACACCCATGTCCGACCTATTCGGCAAATTCGACCCGAAGTCCGGGACCCGGTCTCCGGGGGATCCCCTGGGGGATCTGGCGGAGGCCACCCGGCTGACGGGTCTCGGACGCCTGGAGGAGGCGACCGCCCTCATCCAGCGCTCCCTGTCCGGCAAGGGCGGACTGCCGCGCCAGGGCGCCGAGCCGTCCCCGGGCCTGCGGATGCGGGAGGTGGTCGAGACCGTGGTGCGCGGGATCGGGCCGGTGCTGAAGGGCCTCGGCCATCCCCTGCGCGCCCCGGCGCCCGAGGCGGATGGTGAGGCCACGCCGGGATCCTTCGTCGGCCGTAGCCTCTCGGTCGCCGCCGGCTCGCGGGACTACAAGCTCTTCATCCCGAGCGCGCCGCAGGAGGGGGCCCCCCTCGTGGTGATGCTCCACGGCTGCACGCAGAACCCCGACGACTTCGCCGCCGGCACCGGCATGAATGCCCTGGCCGAGCGGGCCGGGATCTTCGTGGCCTACCCGGCCCAGAGCCGGTCGGCGCATCCGCAGAAGTGCTGGAAGTGGTACGATCCCGGCGACCAGGGCCGGGAGACCGGGGAGCCCGCCATCGTGGCCGCGATCACCCGCGCCGTGATGGCCGAATTCCCCATTGATCCGGGCCAGGTCTACATCGCGGGCATGTCGGCGGGGGGCGCGGCGGCCCTGAACATCGCCCACGCCTATCCGGACCTCTATGCCGCCGTCGGCGTCCATTCGGGTCTCGCGGCGGGTTGCGCCCGGGATCTCGGCTCGGCCCTGGTGGCGATGCAGGTCGGGGCGCCGGGCCTCGGGACGGGGCCGCATTTCGGCGCTGCCGTCACACCCAAGCGAATCCCGACGATCGTCTTCCACGGGAGCGACGACAACACGGTGAGCGTGCGCAACGCCGACCAGATCCTGGCCCAGGCCGAGGCCTCCGGTCTCACGGCGAGCGCCGAGAGCTTCGAGGGCACGGATGCGCGCTTCGGCGGCCACGCCTTCACGCGGACGCGTTATACCGACCGCGCCGGGTGCGTCGTCCTGGAGGACTGGCGCATCCGGGGCGCCGGCCATGCGTGGTCGGGCGGCAGGCCGGAGGGCAGCTATACCGATCCCGGGGGACCGGACGCCTCCCGGGCGATGCTCGACTTCTTCGCCGGGCACCGGCTGCCGAAATCCCGCTGACGTCCGCCACGATGCAGAGACCAGGACCCGAACCGATGACCGCGCCCATCCCCACCTTGTCCGGCCTGTCGGAGATCGCCGAGGGGCGCGACCTGATCCTCTGCGACGTCTGGGGCGTGCTCCATGACGGGCAGAAGGCGCACCGTGCCGCGGGCGAGGCGCTGATCCGGTTCCGCGCCCTCCCCGGCCCGCGCAGGCGGCGGGTGGTGCTGGTTTCGAACGCCCCCCGGCCGGGCGACGGCGTACAGCGCATCCTCGACCGGTTCGGCGTCCCGCGGGAAGCCTACGACGGGATCCTCACCTCAGGCGACCTCACCCGCGATCTGATCGCGGCCCGGCCCGGCGCCCGGGTGCGCCATGTTGGGCCGGAGCGCGACCTTGGCGTCTTCGCCGGTCTCAACCTGACGTTGGTGCCCGAAGAGGAAGCCGACCTCGTCGTCTGCACCGGCCTGTTCGACGACCGAGCGGAATCGCCCGACGACTATCGCGACGAGCTGAGCCGCCTCGCCCGGCGGGGCCTGACGATGATCTGCGCCAACCCCGACCTCGTCGTCGAGAGCGGCAACCGGCTCATTCCCTGTGCCGGGCTGCTGGCCGCGGCCTATGCGGATCTCGGCGGCGAGGTGATCTATGCCGGCAAGCCCCACCGGCCGGTCTACGAGGCCGCACTCTCCGCCGCCGCCGCCCTCGACGGGGGTGCACCGGACGACAAGGGGCGGGTGCTCGCCATCGGGGACGCCATCCGCACCGACATCACCGGGGCCGGCGGCTTCGGCATCGCGAGCCTCCTCGTCGCCCGGGGGATCCACGCGGAGGAACTCGGCGTCTCGGCGGAGCACCACCGCCTCGGCGACGTGGCCGAGTGGCTGTCCCGGCAAGCCGTCCGGCCGGACGCCATCATGGAGTGGCTGATTTGGTAGGCGCTTCCAGCGCCTTCGCCCCGTGGAGTCAAGTTCAACACATCCCGGGAGATGACCGAATTTATATCCTTTCACGCGCCAGCGTTCTCCGTCAGTGCGAACGGAGCGAGGCAATCCAGGGCATCGGGACGTCTCAGGCCAAACCGGATCCCTGGGTTGCTTCGCTTCGCTCGCAATGACAGCGGAGAGGACGTGATCCAAATATGACAGAACGCGCTCCATTTCGTTGTTTTTGCTGCGTTTTATAACGCAGAGCCGGCATCCATATGGGCGGAGGAAGCTCTCAATACCGCTTGAGTGGAGCACACAACTGCATGTTTCTGTGACCGGCTTCACCACACCTTAGGTGATCGGTGCTTTGATCCCCATCCGAAAGGCGGGCGACATGACCAAAGCGACCATCAAACGGTGGCGAAAGGGGGAGCTGTACGAGACGCTCTGCCTCCTGCTGATCGGGGCGGGGATCTGGTTCGTGGGGATCACCCTCGGCTCCTTCGACGTCCTCCACGAGGTCGTGCAGACCTACCGCCTCGGTGACTTCATGATCCTCGGCGCCTGCATGGGCGTGGCGATCTGCGGGGCGAGCGTCCGGAAGTCGATCCTCATGCGCCACCTCATGCTGGAGCGGGACGCCGCCGCCGCCCATGCCGAGGCGGTGGCCCGGCACGACGGCCTCACCGGCCTCGCCAACCGCCGCCGGTTCCTCGAAGAGGTCGAGCGCGTCCGCAGGCAATCGCCGTCGGACCTGTCGGCGGTGCTGCTGATCGACCTCGACCGGTTCAAGCCAGTCAACGATCTCTACGGCCATGCCGCGGGCAACGCCGTGCTGTGCGCCGTGGCGGAACGCCTGACGGCCCTTCTGCCGCAGGGCGGCGTCGCCGCGCGCCTCGGCGGCGACGAGTTCGCCCTTCTTGTCCCCCTCACCCACGGCAGCGAGGGGCTGACCCGCCTCGCCCAGGGTGTCATCGCGGCCATCGCCGCGCCGATCGAGTGGAGCCAGAACGAGCTGAAGGTCGGGGCCACGGTCGGCGTCGCGGCCGCCACGGCGGATTACGCGGATGCCGACGCGATCCTCCATGCGGCGGATCTGGCCATGTACCAGGGCAAGAAGGAAGGCCGCGGGACCTACCGCTTCTTCCGCAGCGCCATGGACGAGGAGCTTCGTGCCCGCGCACGCCTGGAAGGCGAATTGCGGACCGCCATCGAGCAGGGGGCGATCGAGCCCTTCTACCAGCCGGTGGTGGCCCTGCCCGACAAGAAGATCGTTGGCGTGGAGGTTCTCGCCCGGTGGCGCCACCCGGAGCGCGGCCTCGTCAGCCCCAACGAGTTCATCCCCGTGGCCGAGGAGACGGGGATGATCTCCGAACTCAGCTACAACCTGATCCGCCGGGCCTGCATCGATGCGCGGGACTGGCCGGGCGACCTGGTCCTGGCCGTCAACATCGCCCCGCACCAGTTCCAGGACGCGTGGCTCGCCGAGCGCATCCTCGCGATCCTCACCGAAACCGGCTTCCCGCCGGGACGTCTTGAGGTCGAGATCACCGAGAGCGCCCTGATCCAGGATTTGGAGGCCACGCGGGCGACGCTGACCTCCCTCCAGCGCCTCGGCGTGCGCATCGCGCTCGACGATTTCGGCACCGGCTATTCCAGCCTGTACCACCTGCGCGAACTGAAGTTCGACAAGCTCAAGATCGACCGGAGCTACGTCGATGCGATCACCATGAGCGACGAGCGCGCCAAGCTGGTGGACGCGATCATCAAGCTCGGCTCTAGCCTCGGCCTCGCCACGACCGCCGAGGGCATCGAGACCGACGCCAGCGTCGATTGGCTGTCCGACCAGGGCTGCAATTTCGGACAGGGCTACCTGTTCGGCCGGGCCATGCCGAAATTCGAGATGGACGGGATCCTGTCCGGGATGACCGCGGGGGCCCCGATCCCGGACCTGCTCGTCGGCCCCGACAGGGTCGCCGTTCCGGAGGGGGGCGTTCCCAAGGGCGGCACTGACAAGGACGGGGTCCCGAAGGGAGCCTTCGTCACTCTGGCGCGGGCCTCGTGACCCGCGGCCCGTCGGGGGCGGAGCCCGTCAGCGGGCCTCGCTGACCCGGCGGGTGGCCTTCTGCTCGCGCTTGTAGGCGGTGATCGCCGTGGCGCAGTCGGCGGACAGCTTCTTCATGTTGGTGCGGAAGCAGGCCTCCACCTCCGGGCCGCCCGGGGAATAGGCGCTGCAGAGCTCCATGTAGTCGCCGGTGCAGGCCCGCTTGAGCGCATTCCGCGCGGGCGAGGACTCGGCGAGGGTCGCGGCGGGGGCCGCGCCGATGGCGAGGGCCAGCAGGGCCGCCAGGGTCTTGGACATCGAACTTCCCTTTACGCTTCACCACGTCGCCGGGGCTGAAACCCGGCGGCGGCGATGCGGATGCCTCCCGACGATGGCATGAGCATGGCGCAGATCTCGGCGCCCCCGCCGGCACGCCCATGCTTCTGCCGCGGCGCACAAGATCACCTTCGCCGCAGGCACCGTGTTGGGAACTCCACACTGTTGCCCGCTTTGAGGCGCCCTGTGTCGTTCTGCGGTTCACTGTGGCCGCATAGCCACGGAGCCCCCCGTGTTCAAGACCGTCGTCGCGATCCTGACCGTCCTCGCCGTCGTCGCCGTCGGAGGCTTGGTCAAGCTGCCGCTCCTGCCCTTCCGGATGCTCCGCGGCTTCCTGCGCCGCCAATTCGCTACCGCCTGACCCGCGGGGGAACGCGCCCTCGGGAGCTGCTGGGTGATTGGCGGGGGCAGGGACGGCGCGGCTGTCGGCGCCCCCGGCGATCTGCTATGCGCGGGCCTTTCCCGCCGCGCGCTCCCGGTTCCGGTGAGCGCCCCATAGGAGGACGGGGCGGCCCGCGGGGACGCTCCGGGACAGGATGCGTCTGATCGTCGGCCTGGGCAATCCGGGCCCCCGCTACGCCGCCAACCGGCACAATATCGGCTTCCTCGCCATCGACGAGATCGCCCGCATCCACCGGGCGGCCCCGTTCCGGCGGCGGTTCCAGGGCGAGGCGGCGGAGGTGGCGCTCGGCTCCGAGCGCGCGATCCTGCTCAAGCCACAGACCTTCATGAACGAATCGGGCCGCGCGGTCGCCGAGGCACAGCGCTTCTACAAGATCGCCCTGTCGGACGTGATCGTGCTCCACGACGAACTCGACCTGCCCCCGGCCAAGCTGCGGGTGAAGCAGGGCGGCGGCAATGCCGGGCATAACGGCCTGCGCTCGATCACCGCCCAATGCGGCAACGAGTACCGCCGGGTGCGGCTCGGCATCGGGCACCCCGGCGACAAGGCGCTGGTCCACGCCTACGTGCTCAACGATTTCGGCAAGGCCGAGATGCCCTGGGTCGAGGACCTCTGCCGGGCGGTGGCCGACCACGCCGCCGTGCTCGCGGCGGGCGAGGATGCGAGCTTCCAGAACAAGGTCCACCTCGCCATGGCCGGTCGCGGCTGGGACGAGGTGAAGACGCTCGGCGCGAAAAATTGACACGAAAACACGGGGACACGATATCCGGGGTAGCGGAGCCGGAACGATGCTGACCATCACCGTGAGCCTGGACGATGTGGTGCTCCAGCGGGCGCAGGAGGATGCGGCCCGCGAGGGGACGAGCCTGTCCGAATTCATCGCCAAGACGGTCGAGCAGCGCGTCGGGCGTCCGACGCTGCCACAGTCCGAGGCGATGAAGCGGTTCCTCGCCGGGCCGCCGCTGCACGTTCTGGATGCGAACGGAAAGGCACCGACCCGCGATCAGATGTACGATGACGACTGAGTCGGTCTTCGTCGAGACGAACGTCTTCCTGTACGCCCGTGACGACCGTGAACCTTCGAAGCAAGCCGCTGCGGCTCGCTGGCTGTCAGTGCTGGCGGACCGGGGTGCCCTTGTGGTGAGCCCTCAGGTGCTCGGCGAGTTTCTCCACGTCACCCTCAGGGGGAAGCTGCCGATCACGGCCGACGCGGCCCGGCAAGCGACCCTCGAACTTGAAGCCTACTCCCAAGGTGCCGTCGACCTTGAATTGATTCGGATCGCGTGGTCACTCCGGCGGGAGACCGCGTTCCAATGGTGGGATTGTGCCATCCTCGGCGCAGCCCTTCGCGCCGGCTGCCGGTATCTGCTGACCGAGGACTTTCAACACGGTCGCACGCTTCACGGCGTCACGATCCTCAACCCCTTCACTGTCGGCCCTGAAGCCGTCGGCGCAGAACACTAGGACACGTCATGGGCTTCAAATGCGGCATCGTCGGCCTGCCGAACGTCGGCAAGTCGACCCTCTTCAACGCGCTGACGCAGACCGCGGCGGCGCAGGCGGCGAACTATCCGTTCTGCACCATCGAGCCCAATGTCGGCGAGGTGGCGGTGCCCGATCCGCGCCTCGATGACCTCGCCCGCATCGCCGGCTCGAAGGAGATCATCCCGACGCGGCTGACCTTCGTGGACATCGCCGGCCTCGTGCGCGGCGCCTCGAAGGGGGAGGGGCTCGGCAACCAGTTCCTGGCCAACATCCGCGAGGTCGATGCCATCGCCCACGTGGTGCGCTGCTTCGAGGACGGGGACGTCACCCATGTCGACGGCAAGGTCGACCCGGCCGCGGACATCGAGACCATCGAAACCGAGCTGATGCTGGCCGACCTCGACAGCCTGGAGCGCCGGGCCGTCGCCCTGGAGAAGAAGGCCAAGGGCTCCGACAAGGAGGCCAAGGAGGCGCTGGACCTCGTGAACCGCGCCCTGCCCTTGCTGCGCGAGGGCAAGCCCGCCCGCCTCGTGGAGCGCAAGCCCGAGGAGGAGCGCCTGTTCCAGTCGCTGGGCCTGATGACCGCCAAGCCCGTCCTCTACGTCTGCAACGTGGACGAGGGCGACGCCGACAAGGGCAACGCCCATTCGGATGCCGTCTTCGCCCGGGCCAAGGCGGAGGGCGCCGTGGCGGTGGTGGTCTCGGCCAAGATCGAGAGCGAGATCGCCGTGATGCCGGCCGCCGACCAGGGCGACTTCCTGGAGGCGGTGGGCCTGACCGAGCCCGGCCTCAACCGGGTGATCCGTGCGGGCTACGACCTGCTCGGCCTCGTCACCTACTTCACCGTCGGCCCGAAGGAGGCCCGGGCCTGGACCATCACCAAGGGCACCCGCGCGCCGGGCGCCGCCGGGGTGATCCACTCGGATTTCGAGAAGGGCTTCATCCGCGCCGAGACCATCGCCTTCAAGGACTATACCAGCCTGAAGGGCGAGTCCGGCGCGCGGGATGCCGGCAAGTTGAGGCTTGAGGGGAAGGAATACGTGGTGCAGGACGGCGACGTCTTGCATTTCCGCTTCGCGAACTGACCTCCCATCACAGCCGGACACCGAATGCCCGACCTGACCTTCGACGACTTCTCCGTCGGCGACGTTCTGACCGGCGAGCCGCTGGCGGTGACCCGCGAGGACATCGTCGGCTTCGCCAGGGCGTTCGACTTCCAACCCTTCCACCTCGACGAGGCGGCGGCGGAGAAGACCTTCGCCGGGCGCCTCATCGCCTCCGGGTGGCACACGGCCTCGCTCGGGATGCGCCTGTTGCAGCAGGGGCCGTTCCAGGGAGGCTCGTCGCTGGGTGCCCCGGGGATCGACGAGTTGCGCTGGCTGGCGCCTGTCCTGCCCGGCGACACGTTGCGGGTGCGGCTGGAGATCACCGGCCTGCGGGATTCCGCGACCAAGCCCGGCCTCGGCTTCGTGAGTGCCCTCCTCGGCCTGGAAAACGGCCGGGGGGAGAGCGTGATGACCCAGCGCTTCACATTCATGCTCGCCCGCGCCGGCACGGACCCCCTGCCGCCCCGGCCCGTCACCCTCGCCGCGCCGCATCCGCTGCCGGAGACCAACGATGCCGAGGCGATTCCCTTTCTGGGCGAGGCCGCGATCGGCCTGACCCGGGAGCTCGGGTCATATACGTTCGACGCGGAGTCCGTCGTCGCCTTCGCCCGGGCCTACGATCCGCAGGCCTTCCACCTCGATGACGGGGCGGCCCGGCGGACGCATTTCGGCGGGCTCTGTGCCTCGGGCTGGCACACGGCGGCGGCCTACATGAACCGCCTGCTCACCACCCGCGCCCGGGACGCGGCCTTCACCGCCGCGCGGGGCCCCGTGCCCGAATCCGGGCCCTCGCCGGGCTTCCGCAACATGCGCTGGATAAGGCCCGTCTATGCCGGCGACACGATCCGCTTCGCCACACGCCTCACCGACAAGCGCGCCTCCGGCTCCCGCCCGGGCTGGGGCATCGCGTTCTCCCGGAACACGGGGGTGAACCAGCGCGACGAGCCGGTCTTCGCCTTCGACAGCACGGTGTTCATGCAATGGGCGCCGGACGGGGCGTAACGCGGGAAGCCCGGCCACCTCGTCTTTGCGAGCGCAGCGAAGCAATCCAGGGATCCGCCAAGTGCGGACACGGCCCGCTGCCCTGGGTAGCTTCGCTGCGCTCGCAAAGACGGCGCCGCCGCCTTCGCCCATTTACACCGCCCAACGCCGCCGGTATCACCCCGGCCCTGACTTTCCTCTCTTCCGAAACACCAGATGCGCGCCGAGATCGAGCAAGCCTCGGATGCCGCCAAGCAGTCTATAGGACTGCTGAGGAGGCATCTTTGACTGGGACACAGTCGACAAACGCCTCGCGGAGCTGAACGCCCGCTCCGAGGACCCGGACCTGTGGAACGACGCCGAAGCCGCCCAGGCGGTGATGCGCGAGCGCCAGCAGCTCGATGAATCCGTCCAGGCCATCCGCAAGCTGGAGCGCGACCTTGAAGACGCGGCGACGCTGATCGAACTCGGCGAGATGGAGGGCGATTCCGCCTCCATCACCGAGGGCGAGCAGCAGATCCTCGCCGTCGAGAAGGAGGCCGCGAGCCGGCAGGTCGAGACCCTGCTGTCGGGCGAGGCGGACGGGTTCGACACCTATCTGGAAGTCCATGCCGGCGCGGGCGGCACCGAGAGCCAGGACTGGGCCAACATGCTCCAGCGCATGTACGCGCGCTGGGCCGAGCGGCGGAAGTTCAAGGTCGACGTGGTCGAGATGACCGACGGCGAAGAGGCCGGGATCAAGGGCGCGACGCTCCTGATCAAGGGCCACAACGCCTATGGCTGGCTCAAGACCGAATCCGGCGTCCACCGCCTCGTGCGGATCTCGCCCTACGATTCCAATGCCCGGCGGCATACGAGCTTCGCCAGCGTCTGGGTCTATCCGGTGATCGACGACCGGATCGAGATCGAGATCAAGGAATCCGACTGCCGGATCGACACCTACCGCTCGTCCGGCGCCGGCGGCCAGCACGTCAACACCACCGACTCGGCGGTGCGCATCACCCACAACCCCACGGGGATCGTGGTGGCGTGTCAGCAGGAGCGCTCGCAGCACAAGAACCGGGCCACCGCCTGGAACATGCTCCGCGCCCGCCTGTACGAGGCGGAGTTGAAGAAGCGCGAGGAGAAGGCCAACGCGGAGGCCGCCGCCAAGACCGATATCGGCTGGGGCCACCAGATCCGCTCCTACGTGCTGCAGCCGTACCAGCTGGTGAAGGATCTCCGGACGGGCACCCAGTCCACCGACCCGGACGAGGTGCTCGACGGGGCCATCGACCCGTTCATGGAGGCCTCCCTGGCCCAGCGGGTCTACGGCGGCGTCGAAGGCGTCGAGGACATCGATTGATCCCCTGGAGGGACGGTCTTGATGTGACCTGCCCCGCCCTCTCCCATCATCCTGAGGTGCCCGCGTC
>NZ_BPQX01000068.1 GCF_022179525.1 Methylobacterium persicinum | reverse complement strand
TGTACCGCCCGCGGATTGTGAGACACCGATCTGAAGCCTACGCGGCCAAGGCCGCGGGTGGAAGCTGCGCGGCACGAACGGCGGCTGGGGGTCGGAACCCGTGCCGCTCGATCAGCCACGTCTCATTGTAGAGGTCGCGAAACGCCAGCAGCGCGCGACGCAGGTCCTCGACCGTGTCGAAGTGCTCCACCCACAGCAGGTTCTCCTTGAGCGTGCGGATGAAGCGCTCGGCGCAGCCGTTTCCTTCCGGTGCGCGCACGAAGGCGGGCGAACTCGCGATACCCAGGAACGCCAGCTCCGCCTGGAAATCGTCCGACATGTACTGGCTGCCGTGGTCGTGCCGGACACTCAGGCCGGAGGCGATCTCGGCCGTAAAGCCGCCGAAGCGCTGCCGCACACCCTGGCGGATCGGCTCCAGCGCCTCGAACCGTGTGGCCCGACGCGCCGCATGGATGCCCACGCACTCGGCCGAGCAGTGGTCGACGGCCACGAACACCGCGACCTGTCCCTCAGCCGTCCAGGTGGTGGTCAAGTCCGTGCCCCACATCGTGTCCACCCTCTCCGGGATGATGGTGCCGTCGTGATTGCGCGGGCCGCGCGGTGTGCCGACGCGAGAGGGGGCGAGCAGATCATGGGCGCGCATCAGGCGCAGCACGCGGCGTTTGGAGGTGCGCACGCCCTTGAGGCGCAGCCGCGCCCAGACCTTGCGGTGACCCTCGCCGTGGAAGGGGCAGTCCGTGATGATGGCGCGGATCTGCGTGAGCAGCGCCGCATCCGGCATCGGCCCGACTGGGCCGGGACGCCGCGACGGCACGAGCCGGGCGGGTGAGAGGTGCCGGTGGACGGTAGCGCGCGACACGCGCCAGATCCGGCACACCCGGGCCAGTCCGTAAACTTTGCCGCTGGCAGGCGAGACGGCCCGGCTCATGGCCGCGACCGCCTGCGGGCCAAAGGGCCGGGGCCGCGCGCCTCCAGGGCGGCGATCTTGGCCTCCAGCAACTCGCGCTCGATCAGCATCTCACCGAGCTTGGCCTTCAGCCGCCCGCTCTCCAGCGCGTCCGCATCAAGGGGCCGGGTCGCCAAGCTCGCTTCGCCCGCCGTCAGGAACGCGTCGCGCCAGCCCGACAGGGTCGCGGCGGTCACGCCCAGACTGCGCGAGACGCTCTCCAGGTCCTCGCCGCGTAGCAGCCGCAGCACTGCATCCCGTTTGCGCTGCCGGGACATGCGCCCGCCGCGACCAGGACCGACTGCGCCTGCATCTGCCCTCGTATCCGTGCTCATCATCCTCACCCCTGTCGCGGCGACCGTCCGCTAACGGGGTGTCTCAAGCAACCGGGAGGCGGAGGA
>NZ_BPQX01000067.1 GCF_022179525.1 Methylobacterium persicinum | reverse complement strand
CGGATCGAGGTGCTGAAGGGGCCGTCCGCCGCCCTGTCGGGCATCGCTCCTAACGGCGGCGTCGGTGGCGTCATCAACGTGGTTCCGAAGCGTGCCGGCGAGGACCTCACCCGCGTCACACTCGATTACGGCTCACTCGCCCATGGCGGGGGCCAGATCGATATCGCCCGGCGAAGCGGCGCGAACCGCGAATGGGGCGTACGGGTCGTCGGCAGCCTCCACGGCGGCGACACACCCTTCGACCGGCAATCCGAGACGACGGGCGTCAACGCCCTCGCTTTGGACTACCAGGGCGACCGTTTCCGGACCTGGCTCTACCTGATCGGGCAGACCGACCGCTTCCGGGCGCCCCTTCGCCCCTTCCTGCTGAAGGCGGGCGTGCCCGTGCCGCCGGCGCCGGACAGCCGGCGCAACCTCACGCAATCCTGGGAACACTCGACGATCGACGACCGGGGCGGGCTCCTGCGGACGGAGTTCGATCTGACCGACTCGGTGACACTGTTTGCCGACGTCGGCGGGTCGCAATCCGAGGTGTCCCGCCTCTTCGCCTCCGCGCCGACGATCACCAACCTGCGGGGCGACACGATCACCAACCCGCAATTCTACGGCCTCGACGGCGACCGCTTCACCGCCGATGGCGGGATGCGGGCGGGCTTCGCAACCGGCTTCGTCCGGCATGCCCTGGTCGTGCAGGCCTCGTCCTACCACGAAAACCTTGGCCGGTGGCTGTCGCCGGTCCGGGGCAGCTACCGCTCCAACATCTACGAGCCCGCGATCGTCCCGCCGGTCGCCGTGCCGGAGAGCAGCGCCCGCCCGCGCTTTTCCGACAGCACGCTCACCGGGGTGTCGGTGGCCGACACGCTCTCGGTGCTGGACGAGCATGTGCTGCTGACGCTCGGCGTCCGGCGGCAAGGGTTCGAGGCGCATAACTACGCCTCGAATGTCGGCACGCTCACCACGACCTACGACAAGAGCGCCACGAGTCCTCTCGTTGGCCTCGTACTCCGCCCGTGGGACAGTGTTTCGCTCTACGGCAACTTCATTGAAGGCTTGAGCCGGGGCGACGTCGCCCCCGCCGTGGCCACCAATTCCGGGGCCGTGCTGGCGCCTTACGTCGCCCGGCAGGTCGAGGTGGGGGTGAAGATCGACTGGGGCACGGTCTCGACGAACCTCGCGGCGTTCAGGATCACCAAGCCCAGCGGCGAACTCGGACCGGACCGCATCTACGCCCAGACCGGAGAGCAGCGCATCGACGGGCTCGAACTCACCGTCTACGGCGAAGTCGTGCCGGGGGTCCGGGCGCTCGGCGGGGTGAGCCTCCTCGACGGTACCCTTACCCGCACGGCGACCGCCGCGAATATCGGCCACACGCCGATCGGCGTCCCAGGCATCCAGCTCAACTTTGGGGCAGAATGGGACCTTCCGGGCGTGCCGGGCGTGACCCTCGACGGCGCGGTCATCCATACCGGACGGCAGTTCATCGACACCGCGAACCGCCAGGCAGTGCCGGACTGGACGCGCCTCGACATCGGCCTGCGCTATGCGACTTCCATCGACGGCCACCGGACGGTGTTCCGCGCCAACGTCCAGAACGTGGCCGGCGCCCGTTATTGGACGGGCGTCGCGACCTATGGGACCTTCTTCCAGGGTGCTCCGCGAACCTACCTGCTGTCGATGGCAGTGGACCTGTAGGTCGCCCCCTCCCCGTCATCGCGGACGCCGTGAAGCAACCCAGCGTGGGGGCACGCTTCCGACCATACCGCTACCGGAACGGCGGCTCGTCGAAGCTCCTGAGCTTTCGGGAATGGAGCCCCGCCCGGTCGGCCCGGAGGGCATCGAGGGCGGCGAGGCCGACCTTGAGATGCTCCGAGACCGCCCGGTCGTAGAAGGCGTTCGCCGCACCCGGCAGCTTGATCTCCCCGTGCAAAGGCTTGTCGGAGACGCAGAGAAGCGCACCGTAGGGCACGCGCAGGCGATACCCCTGGGCGGCCACCGTACCGCTCTCCATGTCGACGGCGATGGCCCGGGACTGGTTGATCCGCCGCCGTTCCTGGGTGAACCGCAACTCCCAGTTCCGGTCATCGTAGGTGACGACGGTGCCGGTGCGCAGGCGCTGCTTGAGGGCGTCGTCGCGCTCCCCGGTGACCTGCGCCGCGGCCGATTGCAGGGCGAGCTGGACTTCGGCGAGCGCCGGCACCGGCACGTCGGGCGGAACCAGCTCGTCGAGAATCCTGTCCCGCCGGAAGTAGGCGTGGGCCAGCACGTAATCGCCGATGGTCTGGGACTGACGCAGGCCGCCGCAATGGCCGACCATCAGCCAGCAATCGGGACGCAGCACCGCAAGATGATCGGTGATGGTCTTGGCGTTGGAGGGCCCGACGCCGATGTTGACCAGAGTCGTGCCCTGCATCGACCCGTCCGCGGCCCGGGCGACGAGGTGATAGGCCGGCATCTGGTGGCGATGCCAGGGCGACGCGGCGAGCAGCGCCGCCGGGTCGGCCCCTGCGGCGTCCTCCCGGCGCACCACGACACCGCCCGGTAAGACCAGCCGTTCGAAGCCTTCCTCCCCGGAGGCCAGCCTCTCGAGGCCGTGGCGGACGAACTGATCGACATAGCGGTGGTAGTTGGTCAGCAGGATCCAGGGCTGCACCTCCCGCCAGTCGCAGCCGGTGTAGTGGACGAGGCGGCGCAGGGAATAATCGACCCGCACCCCGTCGAAGAGCGCCAGGGGTCGGGGCTCGCCCTCGACCATGTCGAAGGTCCCGTCGGCGATCTCGTCTCCTACGACGGAGAGCAGCGGCACCGGGAAATAGGTCGCCAGCTCGGCGGCCTCGACGGCCCGTGCCCCGGGATCCAGCCCGGCCTCCAGCACGTAGGGATAGGGAATCTCCTGCGCACTCAATCCGACTTCAATGGCGACGCCGTAATCGGCGACGAGGGCCTCGAGCTGCCGAAGCAGGTAGTCGCGGAAGAAGAACGGATGCGTCACCGTCGTCGCATAGGTTCCCGCCGCCTGAAGCTTGGCCGTCGCCCGGCGCAGGCGCGGCAGGGGACCGTCCGGCCGGTAGGTCACCCGCAGTTCGGGATAGCGGAAGGCGAGCCGTTCGGACCCGTCCGGCGGCGGGCCGCCGCCGAGGAAGCGTTCGAGGGCGCTCCGCAGGGCCGAGGTCGCCCCGTCGTAGAGGGCGATCAGCTCGGCCACCGCCGCCGCCGCATCGGGAACGGCCTGCATCGGCCGCAATTCGCGTTCGATCATGTTTCCTCCGCGCACACCGATTACACCGCGGGCGCGGCGGGCGCGAGGCAGCCCTTGCGCGCCGGGGTCGCGTGGCCGACACCGCGTCGGCGACACGAGGGGCATGGCATGGCGGGCGACGAATTCGGGGTGAGACCGGGGGAAGTCGTGGCGGACCTGCCGGAGAGGTTCGATGCCGGTCTGCACTTCATCGGCCGCCTTCGCACGCCGTGGACCGACCGCGCCGACTGCCCGAAGAACAACCTCCAGGCGCAGGCGCCCTGCACGGTGGAGATCGACCCGCCCTACGCGCCTGGCTTGCGCAACATCACCGGCTGCACGCACCTGATCCTCCTCTATTGGATGGATCGGGCGACCCGGGGCCTTCTCGTCCAGCAGCCCCGCCATGCGGACAGTCCGCGGGGGACGTTCTCTCTCCGCTCGCCGGCCCGGCCGAATCCCATCGCCCTGGCAGTGGTGGAACTGCTCGGCCAAGAGGATGACACGCTCAAGGTGCGGGGCCTCGACTGCCTCGACGGCACGCCCCTCCTCGATATCAAACCCTATTACGCCTCGACCGATTCCCGGCCGGACGCTCAGGTCGACCGGGCCGGGGTGGACCGGTGAGGCGCCTCGTCGCCCCGGCCGTGGCCGCGCTGCTGATCTTTGCCGCAGGCATCATCGCCGGGCTGGCCCTGCGCCGGGCGCCCCCGACAGACGCCCGGAGCTACGCCACCATGCGCCTCGTCGCCGTCCAGGTCGCCCTGGACGAGGCTCCGCCCGAGTACGACTTCCTCGCCGGCGACTCGCAGACCGAGCTTCAGCCGGGGGACCAGCAGCCCTGCGGCCTCCCCCTGGTCAATGGCGGCGTCAGCGGGGCGACGTCCTCGGCCTATGCCGACTACCTCGCCCGGCTCGCCTTTCCGGTACGGCCGAAGGCGGCGTCGCTCACCATCGGCACCAACGACATCCTTCTGAAGAACCGCCCCCGGGGAGACGACGCAGCCGCGCGGTTCGAAGGCGCGGCGGAGCGCATCGTCCGCAGTCTCCAGGGCGTGACCGGCCACGTCGTGGTCACCGCCCTCCCCCCGGTGGGACGGGAGATCGCGGCCCTGGTCGATGCCGGTGCGGTCGGCGACTATTCGACCAGGCTGAAGGCCCTGTGCGGGCGCCTCGGCTGCACCTATGCCGATCCCTATGCCACCCTGCGGGACGGGGACACGGGCTTCGCCAAGCCCGGCGCCCTGCGCGACGGGCTGCACCTCGCCGGGTTCAGGCCGGCGATGCGGGCCCTGACGCCTGCCCTGTGCGGGGATGGAAATCCTCGTTGATGCCGCCGCATCGCCGCTCTCTCAGTCACTGAGTTCCGAGCACAGACTCCGCCATTGCGAGCTCAGCGAAGCAATCCAGGGATGCGCTTCGTTCTGGAGCGTTCCGCTACCCTGGAGTGCTTCGCTGCGCTCGCAATGACGATGGGCGTCGATGACGGTGAGGGCGGAGCCACGCAGGCGCGTGCCCCCTCACTCCCACTCGATGGTGCCGGGCGGCTTCGACGTGATGTCGTAGGTGACGCGGTTGATGCCCTTCACCTCGTTGATGATCCGGGTCGCCACCCGACCGAGGAAGGCCATGTCGAAGGGGTAGAAGTCGGCGGTCATGCCATCGACGGAGGTCACGGCCCGCAGGGCACAGACGTGGTCGTAGGTGCGCCCGTCACCCATCACGCCCACCGTCTTCACGGGAAGGATCACCGCGAAGGCCTGCCAGATCGTGTCGTAGAGGCCGGCCTGCCGGATCTCGTCGAGGTAGATCGCGTCGGCCTTGCGCAGGGCCTCGAGCTTCTCGGCGGTGATGGTGCCGGGGCAGCGGATCGCCAGCCCCGGGCCGGGGAAGGGATGGCGACCGACGAAGGCCTCCGGCAGGCCGAGTTCCTTGCCGAGCACCCGGACCTCGTCCTTGAACAGCTCGCGCAGGGGCTCCACGAGCTTCATGTTCATGCGGTCCGGCAGGCCGCCGACATTGTGGTGGCTCTTGATCGTCACCGAGGGTCCGCCGGTGAACGAGACGCTCTCGATCACATCCGGGTAGAGAGTCCCCTGGGCCAGGAACGCCGCGCCGCCGATCTTCTTCGACTCGGCCTCGAAGACGTCAATGAACAGCCGCCCGATGGTCTTGCGCTTGACCTCCGGGTCGCTGACGCCCTCCAGCGCCGACAGGAACATCCCCGATGCCTCCACGTGCACCAGGGGGATGTTGTAGTGGTCCCGGAACAGGGCCACGACCTGCTCGGCTTCCCCGAGGCGCAGGAGGCCGTGATCCACGAACACGCAGGTGAGCTGGTCGCCGATCGCCTCGTGGATCAGCACCGCCGCCACCGCCGAATCGACACCGCCGGACAGGCCGCAGATCACCTTCTCGGACCCGACCTGTTCGCGGATCTTGGCGATCGACTCCTCGCGGTAGGCCCCCATCGTCCAGTCGCCGGAGCAGCCGGCGATGTCGCGCACGAAATTGCGGATCAGCAGCGCCCCGTGGGGCGTATGCGCCACCTCCGGGTGGAACTGCACCGCGTAGTAATGCCGTGCCTCGTCCGCCACGGCGGCGAAAGGCGCGTTGCGGGAGATCGCCACGGTGGTGAAGCCGTCCGGAAGCTTCGTCACCCGGTCGCCGTGACTCATCCAGACCGGGTACTTTTCGCCCTTGTGCCAGACCCCCTTGAACAGGGGGCACTCGGCCAGGATCTCGACTTCGGCCCGGCCGAACTCCGCATGATGGCCGCCTTCGACCGCGCCGCCGAGCTGGGCCGCCATCGTCTGCTGGCCGTAGCAGATGCCGAAGACCGGCACGCCCGAATCGAAGACCAGCTGCGGCGCCCGGGGCGAGGCTTCCACGGTCACCGATTCGGGGCCGCCGGACAGGATCACCCCCTTGGGCTTCTGCTCGCGGAAGGCGGCCTCGGCCTTGGTGAAGGGCACGATCTCGCAATAGACGCCCTCCTCCCGCACCCGGCGGGCGATGAGCTGCGTCACCTGAGAGCCGAAATCGACGATCAGGATCTTGTCGTGGTCGGTGTTCATCCGGGGCGTTGTGAACGAGGTCCGGCGGGCACGCAACGCGCTTGCCCGCTTTCCCGTGGGACTGCGATCAGTCGAAGTTGCGCACCTTGGCCGAGCCGCCGAGGCTGATGGCGGGCTTCGCAGCGCCGGCGAGACTGACCTTCTTCTGCCCCGGCATCGGCTTGTGCTTCGTCAGGGCCGCCGCCGGATCGACCGCCGGCCGCGACGGCTTGAGATGGGCCTGCCCATGAATCACCGCACCGATCTCGCCGGCCACCCGGAGCAAATCCTCCCGGTCGCAGGCGCGGGCGACCTTCAGGCCGAGCTGATGCATGTGGCTCTTGCCGTAGAGGTAGGTGGCGAGCTGCGCCCGTTTGAGGGCGGGGATCTGCTCGAGGATCTGGGGCAGATCGTACTCGTCGGCGCGATAGACGGCGCCGAGAACCTCCAGGGATACAGGGCAGTCGATCTCTGGCTCGGCGCCGCTGGTCGGGTGCGATTGCGTCATGGTCGCCTCTCGGGGATCGATGGGTCGGAGGTCGCGTCGGATGCCTTAAGGGACGGGTCCGGTTCAACCCCCCGGGCGACAGGAATTTCCGAGACGGCCGCCGTCGTGACGAGTTTACCGGGCGGTGGGGACCAGGGCCCGAGGCATCCGGTGCAGACCGTCTCGATGATCGCCCGGGCCCGGGCGTTGCTGCGCTCCCAGACGGCTTCGCGGGCCGCGAGCGCCGCGCCGGCCGTCCCGGCCGCGGAAAGGTCGGCCTGCGGCCTGATGTGTAGGAACAGGACTTCCTGTGCCACGGCCCCGTTTCCAGGGCCAATGACGACGCCAAGGACGAAGGCGGCGAAGGCTCTGCCCGGTACCCGGCCCGCAATCCTCGTCATCGCCCTGAGTCCCGCCGCGGAAGCCGCATGGGTGCGACGACAGGGTAAACGCTCCGTTAAGGACCGGGATGGGGTGTCGGAAGTTAACGATGTGTTAATACCTGGCGCTCACATTTCCCGGATGGGTTCGGAGGTCTCGCTATGACGTTCCTGAACATTGCCCTGCCGAGCCTCGCGGCCCTCGCAGCCTTTGCCCTCGCCGCGCACCGCTCCCCCCAGCCGAAGCCGATCAGGGTCCGCGCCCGGAAGCGCTGACGCCCCCTGCCGTCCCGCTCACGCGATGAGCCGGCCCCGGGCGGGGGCCAGCTCACGGCAGCCCGTCACGCGGCCGGCGCCGTCTCTTCCCTGATCCGGTAGCAGCCGACATAGAGCGCCGGCAGGAACAGCAGCGTCAGGAAGGTCGCGGCGAGGATGCCGCCGATCATCGCGAACGCCATCGGCCCCCAGAAGACCTCCCGGGCGATGGGAACGAGGCCGAGACTCGCCGCCGCCGCCGTGAGCAGGATCGGCCGCATGCGGTGATGAGTCGCCTCGTAGACCGCATCCCAAGGCGATTTCCCCTCGGCGCGGAACTCTTCGATCTGGCTGACCAGAATCACCCCGTTACGGATGATGATGCCGACCAGCGCCAGGATCCCGAGGATCGCCACGAAACCCATCGGCTTGTCGAACAGCAGAAGGGCGGGCACCACGCCTATCAGCCCGAGGGGTGCGACGGTGAAGACGAGGAGCATGCGGCCGACGCTCTGAAGCTGGATCATCAGCAGCGTGGCCATGGTCAGCAGCATCACCGGGACGACCTTGGCGATCGGACCCTGTCCCTTGGCCGATTCCTCGACGGCGCCACCGGTCTGGAGGGTGAAGTCGTCGGGAAGCGCCTTGGCGAAGGCATCGATCTTGGGTTTCAGGGCGGCCACGATCGTCGCCGGCTGCGTGGTGTCGCGGATCGTCGCCCGCACCGTCACCGTCGGCATTCGGTCCCGACGCCAGACAATGGGCTGCTCGAGTTCGTAGCCGATCCGGGCGAAGGCCAGCAGGGGGACGACCGAGCCGTTGGCGAGGCCGACCTGCAGGCTCTGCAGCGTGTCCAGGGAGGTGCGCTCCGCCGTGCGGGCCCGGCCGACCACGTCAACGAGGTAGATCGAGTCGCGGACCTGGGTGATGGATTGACCGCCTTCGATCCCGTTGAGGATCCCCGCGATGTCCTGGCTGGTGACGCCGAGCTGCCGCGCCTTGTCCTGCAGGATGTGGACGCGCAGCACCTTGCCGGGCTCGTTCCAGTCGAAGGTCGGGACGTTGAGGCGCGGATCCTGGCCCACCACGTTCGCGAGGTCGAGGGCTCGGCGGCGCACCTCCTGCACGTCGGGCCCGCTCAGGCGGTACTGCACGGGCCGTCCCACCGGCGGCCCCAGGTTGAGCGGCTGAACGAGCACGTCCGTCCCCACGAAATCGCGGCGGGCCCGGTCCTGTAACCGCGCGATCACCCGGTCCCGGATCTCGAGGGACTTCGTCACGAGCACGATCTGGCCGAAGAACGCGTTGCTCAACTGCTGATCGAGGGGCAGATAGAAACGCACGGCGCCTTGCCCGACATAGGACGACCAGCTCGCGACGTCCGGGTCGTCCTTCAGCCCGCCCTCGAACCGGTCCATCTGAGCCTTGGTCTCGGCGATTGTGGCGTTCTGCGGCAAGGTCAGGTCCACCAACACTTCGGGCCTGTCCGAGGACGGGAAGAACTGCTGCTGCACGTGGCCGAGGCCGGCGATGGCAAGCGCCATCAGGCCGATACAGGCAGCCACGGTCGTCCAACGCCAGCGCATCGCCATGCGAAGGCTCGCCAGGAAGACGCGGGTGAAGATTCCCCGCTTCTCCGCATGGTGCTTCACGGTCTTCGGGAGAAGGGTGACGCCGATCAGCGGCGCGAACAGCACCGCCACGACCCATGAGACGAGCAACGACGCGGCGATCACCACGAACAGCGAGTAGGTGTACTCGCCCGCCCCGGAGCCATTAAACCCGATCGGCAGGAAGCCGGCGACTGTCACGAGGGTGCCAGTCAGCATGGGGAAGGCGGTCGAGGTGTAGGCGTAGGTCGCCGCCTTCTTCAGGCTCTCTCCGAGTTCGAGGCGGGCCACCATCATCTCGACGGTGATCATCGCGTCGTCCACCAGCAAGCCCAGGGCGATGATGAGCGCGCCGAGCGAAATCCGCTGCAGGGTCACGTCCATCACCTGCATCACGACGAACACGATCGCGAGGACGAGGGGGATCGAGACGGACACGACCAGACCGGCCCGGATCCCGAGGCTGACGAAGCTGACCCCGAGCACGATCACGACGGCCTCGATCAAGGCCTCCGTGAACCCGCCCACCGCCTCCTCGACGATTCGGGGCTGGTCAGAGACGAGGTGGACATTGACGCCGAGGGGCAACTCGCCCTCGATGCGATGCATGCGCTCCTTCAGCGCCTCGCCGAAGTGAAGAAGGTTGGCGCCCGGCCGCATGGCGATGGCCAGACCCAGGGCCGCCTTGCCGTTCACGCGGAACATCGGTGCGGGCGGATCCTCGTAGCCCCGGATGATCTCCGCGATGTCGGAGAGCCGGAAGAACCGGTCGTTGACGCGGAGATTGACGTCCTGAAGCGACGCCTCCGACGCGAAGGAGCCGCTGACCCGCAGGGAGATCCGCTCCGGCCCTGCCTGGACCACGCCCGACGCCGACACCGCGTTCTGCGCCTGGAGCGCCTTGACCAGGGCCTGGAGGTCAATGCCGTAGCCGGCGAGCTTCCGCGGCGAGAAGTCGAGGTAGATCACCTCGTTCTGCGCGCCGAGGATCTGCGTCTTGCCGATATCGGGCACCTTCAGGATTTCGGTGCGCACCTTCTCGACGTAGTCACGCAACTGCCGATAGCTGAGACCATCCGCGGAAAAGGCGTAGACGTTGCCATAGACGTCACCGAACTCGTCGTTGAAGAACGGCCCCTGGACGCCCTGCGGGAACTGCCCCTTGATGTCCCCGAGGCGCTTGCGCGTCTGGTAGAAGGCCGGCTGAACCTCCGACGGCTTCAGCGTATCGCGGAACTGGACGAAGACCGTGGTCTGGCCCGGCGTCGTGTAGCTCCGGACGAAATCGAGCCCATTGAGTTGCTGCAACTCCTTCTCGATCCGGTCCGTGACCTGATCGAGGGTCTCGGCGATGGTGGCGCCCGGCCACGTCGCCTGCACGACCATCGTCTTGATGGTGAAGGGCGGGTCCTCCTCGCGGCCAAGGCGGCCATAGGCCATCACGCCCGCAAGCAGGCAGACGCCCATCAGGAACCAGATGAGCGAACGGTGCCGCAGCGCCCAGTCGGAGAGGTTGAAGTCCTTCACGATCCTACCGATCCCGAACGGTCACTCGGCGGCCGAGGCGAGGCGCACCGCCTGCCCGTCGCGGATGGAATGGACGCCCGCCACGACGATGCGGTCGCCCGGGTTCAGGCCGTTCATCACGGCCACCTCGCCGGCATTCTCGGGTTGCGGTCCGAGGGTCACATCCCGGCGGGAGACCGAACGTCCGTCCGCCCCCACGAGCCAGACCGAGCGGCGCTCACCCTCGGTCAGCACGGCGGTGGCCGGGATCAGGAACCGCCGCGCCACGTCTTGGCTGAGCGAGACGTTGATGGTCGCGCCGAGGCGGAAGGCGGGCTTCGGATCCTCAAGGGTCATGCGGATCCGCCGCGTCCGGGTGTTCGAATCGGCGAAGGGCGCCGTCTCTCGCACCCGGCCGCGGACGGTCAACTCCGGCGCGCTCTGGAGCGCGACGGTGAAGACGCCGTCGGCCGGCATCGCGCCCACGAGAGCCTCCGGGATGTCGACCACGGCGTCCCGGGCATCGGGCCGGGCTACGGTCACGACACCCTGGCCGGCGCTCAGAACCTGCCCGATCTCCGCGAGACGCTGGGTCACGACGCCGTCAAACTCGGCCTTCAATTCGGTATAGCCCATCTGGTCGCGGGCCTTCTGAAGGTTCGCCTCGGCCTGGGAGAGACGGGCCTGGGTGGTATCCCGGCGGGCCACGGCCTGATCCATGCTGGCCCGGCTGACGGCGTTGGCGGACATGAGCCGCCGGGTGCGTGCCTCCGCTGCGGTCGCATTCTCGGCCTGCCCTCGGGCATCGGCGAGGTCCGCCTCCGCGCGCGTGAGATCGAACCGGGTCACCACGGGATCGAGGGCGGCGAGGCGCTGCCCCTGCGTCACCAGATCCCCGACGGTCACGTCGCGGGCGACCATCCGGCCAGGGATCTGGAAGCCGAGCTGGGACTGGTAGCGCGGCTCGACGGTGCCGGCGAACGGACCGAACATGACGGTGTCGCTGGCCTCGACGACGCGTGTCAGCACCGGGCGGATGGGCGCCGCCTCGTGGACCTCCTCCTTCGGACCGCACGCGGCGAGACTGACCGTCAGCGCGGCCGCGCCGAGGGGCACGATGCGACGAGAGAACACCATCATCGGCCGGCGCCCGCCGCAGCGGCTCCCTGGATGTCGGATTCGGGGAGATCGATGGCCGCCACCTCCTGGCCCGGCCGCAGGAACTGGATGCCGGCGACGACGACGCGCTCGCCCGGCCGGACGCCGGATTTCACGGTGATGATGGTCGGCCCGTACCGGTCGATCGCCACCCTGCGGACATCGACCTTCCTTGTGCCGGGATCGTAGATCCAGACCGCCGGCTTCCCGGCATAACGGTAGAGGGCGGACCAGGGGAGCACGACGACCTCATGTGGAAGGAAGCGTCCGCGCCCGACCACGACCGTCCCGAGCCCCATGGCCGGGGGCGTCGATTCGAGCCCGATCTTCACGCGCACGGTTCCGCTCGTCGCATCGACGGTCGGCGAGATCTCCCGCACCGTCCCCTTGGTCTTCACCTTCGGATCGGCCTGCGCCGAGACTTCGACGGTCTTGTCGCCCAGCGGTCGGGCGGTCAGCGCCTCGTAGACATTGAACACCGCGTCGCGGGGACCGTCCTGGGCGAGGACGAGGACGGTCTGGCCAGACTGTACGACCTGACCCACCTCGAAATCCCGGCTCGTGACGATGCCCGGCACCCCCGCCCGCAGCTCCGTGTAGGTGAATTGCTCCTGCGCCGTGCCCAGGGCGGCCTTCGCCGAATCGACGGCAGCCTGCGCGGTGCGAAAGTCCTGCTCCGCGTTGTCGTAGGTGGTCCTCGTCGTGAAGCCGCCGCCGAGAAGCTCCTTTTGACGATCGAAGGTGAGCTTGGCCTGCATCAGCTGCGCCTCCGCCGAGGAGAGGGCGGCGCGGGCGTTGTCGAGATTGGCGCGCTGGGTCAGGGGTTCCAGCTCGGCGAGGACCTGATCCGCCGCGACGTGATCGCCGACCTCGACCAGCCTTTTGGAGACCTTCCCGTTGGTGCGGAACGAGACGTTGACCTGAGCTTGCGCTTGGATGTCGCCGCTCAGGACGACATCCTCGGCCATCAGCGTTTGCTTGGCCTCCACCACGCGAACCCGCAGAACCTCCCCGTTGTTCACGGTGGGAGCATCCGCGGCAATGGCGGGCCCCGCGAGGCAACTCGCGATGAGCAGGGCGCAAGGTCGGTGACGAGCAGTCATGGCATCTGCGGGAGTTCGAGCGGAACCGGCGTGGCACCGGAGCCGTGGCGCATGTCTATTCGATCCGTTACATACCGTCCAGTCGGTAACTAAGGAACGTCATGCAGGGTAAACGGCAACGGCTCACCGAGAGGCCGGAGATCATCCTGGCGGCGGCGAACGCCGTGCTCAACCGCAAGGGCGCGCGGGGGCTGACCATCGACGCGGTGGCTGCCGAAGCCGGCTTGAGCAAGGGCGGCGTGCTGCATCACTACGCCTCGAAGGACGCGCTGGTGGCGGCCCTCGTGGCGCACAAGCTCGCCTCGCTCCGCGCCGGCATCGCCGCATGCGAGGACGCCCAGCCGCCGGAGGCCCGGAGCGTGCCTCGGGCGATGGTCGCCAATTTCGAACGCACCCACTGCGACGAGGATGAGATCTCCCGCGCCCTGCTCCTCGCCTCCATCGAGAATCCCGATGCCCTCGCCGACTACAGGCGCTTCTTGGCGGGGGAACTCTCCCGCCTCGCGGAGGCCGAGGGAGGCTTCGGCCCCGGGAGTGTCGTGCTCTTCGCCATCGTGGGAATCGCCATGGGGCGGGCACTCGGCTTCCACCAGTTCGCACCTCACGAACTGAAAGGTGTATTTACTACCCTCGATCGCATCGCGGGGCTGGAACAGTTGCCATCCGGGGAATGACCGGCCCCGACCCCTCTGGCCTTCGGCGCCCGTTGCGCGCAAAGGCTGTCGGCGCGATTCCGTCTGTCCGGAGTACCCGATGGATACTGCCACCCTCGCCCCCTACGCCCGGCAAGTCCTCGAGGAGGCCACGCTTCCCGATCTGCCGAATCATTACCGGGGCAAGGTCCGGGACAATTACGATCTTCCGGACGGCAGGCGGATCCTGATTACGTCGGACCGAATCAGCGCCTTCGACATCTCGCTGGCGGCGATTCCGTTCAAGGGCCGGGTCCTCACCCAGACCGCCCGGTTCTGGTTCGAGCGCACCGGGGACATCTGCCCGAATCACGTCCTGGCCTATCCGGACCCCAACGTGGTGGTGGGACGGCGCCTGTCCATCCTTCCGGTCGAGATCGTGGTGCGGGGCTATCTCGCTGGTACGACGTCGACGTCGATCCTCACCCGCTACAAGGCCGGCGAGCGCGAGATGTACGGCCACCATCTCCCGGACGGGATGAGGCCGAACCAGAAGCTCGATCATCCGATTATCACGCCCACCACGAAGGCCGACCACGGCGGCCATGACGAACCCCTGACCGAAGCGGAGATCCTCGGCCGTGGGCTTCTCACGCCCGGGCAATGGCAGACCGTGAGCGAGGCCGCCCTGAAGCTGTTCGCCCGCGGGCAGGAGTTGGCGGCGGAGCGCGGGCTGATCCTCGCCGACACCAAGTACGAGTTCGGCCTCGACGGCGACGGACGCGTCGTGCTGGCCGACGAGATCCACACACCCGACAGCAGCCGCTATTGGTTCGCGCAGAGCTACCCGGAGCGCTTCGCCGCGGGGGCGAGCCCCGAGAGCTTCGACAAGGACTTCGTGCGGAACTGGGTCGTCGCCCGCTGCGATCCCTACAAGGATCCGATCCCGGCCATTCCGGCCGACGTCATCCTGGAGACCGCCGCCGTCTATATTCGCGCCTACGAGACCATCACCGGCGAGCCTTTTACCCTCCCCGACCCGGCGGAGGTGCCCCTCGACCGCATCCGCCGCAACATCGCCGCCTACCTCGCAGGGGGCGCCTGACGCCCCCGGTTCCCCAGCGGCGACGTCGGCTCCGCGAAGCGTGACGGAACCGGAAGCCGGCTGCTCGATTGTGCCGCCAAGGTCGCGGCTTGTCCGGTCGGCCGCGTGACCTCCGGCCCGGTGGCGCTCCAGCCATGTCCCCTCCTCCCACGACGTCGAGTCCCGGTCGGTTCGCCCTCGCTATCGCCGCCGTCTGGCTGTTGCTCTTCGCGCTCTACATCCTCTGTGCCGGCTCGCTCAGCCTGAACGAGGGGCTCGCGGGGGCGGTCACGGCGGCACTCGGCTCGATCTGGTGGGCCTTCGCCGGGCGGGGCGGCGGCATGCGTTTCTCGGGCTGGATGTCCGGCCTCGGTCCGGTCGGCCACGCGATCCTTGGATTGCCCGGCGCCACTGGTCGGGTCGCGGGGCAACTGGTCCATGCCGTCATCGGGGGCGGACCGCGCGGCAGTGTCGCCTACGAACGCGATGCCGAAAGCGCATGGGCCAATGCCGAGCTTCCGGCCGAACGCGCCCTGGGTTTGATCGCCGCCTCCCTTGCGCCGGACAGCTTCGTTCTTCGGGAGAAGGGCGGGGATACCGGGATCGTCATGCATACCCTGGCACCGGTCGGGGGAAAGCCGTGAGCGTCTGGACGATCGCCCTTCTCGCCCTGCTCCCGCCCTTGGTGCTCGCCGTCGCCCTGACATGGCGCGGGCGCCCCGGGCAGCGCTTCGCTGCCTTCCAGCTCGCGACCACGATCGCGGTGACGATCCTCACCCTCCTGACCTTCGCGACCGATCAGGCATCCGTGACGGACCTCGCCCTGACCCTCGTGCTCCTCAGCCTGCCCGGCACGCTGTTGCTGTCCGTCTTCCTGGAGCGCTGGGTATGACGCTTCTCATCGCGGTACTCCTGGCCCTGGCCGTCGGCGCGACGTGGCTCGCCGCCCTGGCCCTGCTGCGCTTGCCCCATGCCCTCGATCGCTTCCACGCGGCGTCGTTCCTGAACGTCGCCACGGGCGTGACTGTCACCGCGACCGCCTTCGCCGCCGACGGCATCTCCGGCCGCTCCCTGAAGATCCTGTTCATGATGGTGCTGCTGGTGGGCTTTGGCGCGGTGCTCTCCCACGCCGCGGGGCGGGCCGTGCTCCTGCGGGAGGGACGCTCGGCGTGAGCGTCTTCCTTCCCCTCATCTTTTTGCTGACGGCGGCATCCGGCACGGCGGTGGTGCTGGTGCGGGACCCGAACCGGCAGATCTTCGCCATCTGCGCCAACGGGCTCGTCCTGACGATCCTGTTCACCGCCCTTCAAGCGCCCGATGTCGCCCTGTCGGAACTCGCGGTCGGCGCCGCCGCGGTGCCGCTCCTCTTCCTCGTCGCCCTGATGGCCGTGCGGGCCGGCAAGGTCGAGCGCGAGAACGGCAAGGGCGGCGACTCGTGAGCCCGCGGCTGCGTCTCGCCCTCCTTGGGGCTGCCCTTGCCGGACTCCTGCCCGGCGCCGTCGCGGTGATCCGACGGCTGCCGGAGTTCGGGGCGACCATCGCTGCCTACGGCGAGCGGATCAATGCCATCGTGCCGGCCGAGCGGCATGTGGCGAACATGGTCAGCGCCATCAATTTCGATCTGCGCGGGCTCGATACCCTGGGCGAGGAGTTCATGCTGCTCGCCGCCATCACCGGCACGGTGGTCCTTCTCCGGGGCCGGCGAGGGGAGAACACGACCGACCGGGCCATGCGGCTCCCGGGCCGGGCGATCCTGCCGCGCTCGGAGGCGGTGGTCCTGGCCTGCCGGCTCGCCGGCCCGCTGCTCATGATGTTCGGCCTCTATGTCGTCCTGCACGCGACGGTGACGCCGGGGGGCGGCTTCCAGGGCGGCGTGATCCTCGCCTCGGGAACCCTGCTCGCCTACGTCGGCGAGGGCTATGCCGGCTGGCGTGACGTGATCCGCAGCCATTGGCTCGACGCGATGGAAGGTGGGGGCGCCTTGCTCTTCGCCCTGTGCGGCCTCGCCCCCATGCTGACCGGCGCGGCCTTCATGCAGAATGTGCTGCCCTTCGGCACCTTCCGCGACCTGTTCTCCGGCGGCCTGATGCTCATCGAGAATGCCGGTGTGGCGCTCGCCGTCTGCGGCGGCTTCACCCAGCTCTTCCTCGAATTCCTGGAGGAAACGCGCGAAGCCGCGGGGCCGGAAGAACCCGGAGAGGAATCCGCGTGACTTGGTTGCCTTACGCCGTCGCCGCGTGGCTGCTCGCGGCCGGCCTTTACGGCCTCGCCTCCAGCCGGAACCTCATCCACCTCGTGGGATGCCTCTCGGTCTGCCAATCGGCCACCTATGCCCTCCTCCTGGGCCTGGGCTACCGCTGGGGTAGCATCGCGCCGATCTTCTACGACCACCCGCCGGGCACGCCCGCCGTCGATCCGGTGATGCAGGCCCTGGTCCTGACCGACATCGTCGTCGGCGCGACCCTGACCGCCCTGCTCCTTGTCCTGACGGTGCAGATCTTCAAGCGCACCGGAACCCTCGACCCGGAACAGCTGAAACCGATGCGTCGCCGGGGCGACCCGGCCGGCGCCGACGCTCCCCGGAGCGCGGAGCACCCCAGCCGGTGACCAACGCCCTGCTCTCGGCTCTGCCGACCGCCATCCTCGTTCCCCTGCCGGTCGCCGTACCCCTGGTGGTCTGCGCGATCCTGCTCGCCACGGCGCATCTCCTCCCGGGTCGCCTGCCCGACATCCTGGCTACGCTCACCGCCCTTACGGTGGGCATCCTGTGCGCGCTGATCGCGTCGCGGGCGGGAGACGGTGCGGTGACGTACTGGTTCGGCGGGTGGGAACCCCGTGACGGCGTCGCCCTGGGGATCGGCTTCTCCGTCGATGCGGCCAGCGGCTGGATCGGCGCCTTCATCGGCCTTCTCTATGCCCTGGCCTTCGTCTTCGCCTGGGGCTTCTTCGGCCGTACCCACGGGCATTTCCATATCCTGATGCTGCTGTTCCTGGCGGCGATGATCGGGTTTTGCTTCACCCGCGATCTCTTCAACCTATTCGTGTGGTTCGAGGTGATGAGCGTGGCGGCGTTCGCCCTCACCGCCTACCACCTGGAGGAATCCGCCCTGGCTGGCGCCCTCAACTTCACGGTGATCAACAGCCTCGCCGGCTTCCTCATGCTCGGGGGCATCGGACTGCTTTATGCCCGTGCCGAAACCCTCGATTTCGCCGGCATCGCCGCCGCGGTAGCCAATGCCGGCCGCGATCCGGTGGTGGCGGGGGGCTTCTGCCTCGTGGCGGCCGCCCTCATGATCAAGGCCGCCGCCGTTCCCTTCCAGTTCTGGCTGGCCGATGCCCATGCCGTCGCCCCGAGCCCGGTCTCGGTGATCTTTTCCGGGGCCATGGTCTCCCTCGGCGTGTTCGGCCTCGCCAAGCTCACCGCCGTCGTCTTTGCCGGTTCGGCGCAGGTCCAAGACGCCCTGCCCACTCTCCTGACCGGCCTCGGCGCGCTGAGCGCCGTCCTCGGTGGGTGGATGGCGCTGTTGCAGCGGCACCTGAAGCGGCTGCTCGCCTTCTCTACGATCTCCCATGCCGGGATCATGCTCACGGGCATCGGCGCCCTCTCGGCGGGCGGCACCGGCGGCGCCCTCGTCTACGTCGTCGGGCACGGGATGGTGAAGGGAGGCCTGTTCATGATTGCGGGCATCCTGCTCGCGACCCGGGCCAGCATCGACGAGATCGCCCTGCGCGGGCTGGGCCGGGGTATCGGACCGGCCGGGGCGGCGATGGCGGTGGCCGGCCTCCTCCTCGCGGGTCTTCCGGTCGGGCTGCTCGACCAGGGATCGCGCCTTCTCCACGGCGCGTTGGAGGGGACGCACCCTTACGCCTTCGTGGCGAACCTCACCGGCGCCGCCCTCACCGGAGCTGCCGTCCTCCGCGCGACCGGACGGATCTTCCTCGGCCTCGGCGAGGATCCCGGCGACGAGGCCGGCGCCCCCAGCGAGGAGGAGCGGGAGAAGGCCGACCGTCCCCTGTGGCTGATGCTAGGGCCCTGCTGCATCCTTCTCCTGCTCGACGTCATCGTTCCGCCGGCATGGGTCGAAGCCCTCGCGCCTGATGCGATCAATGCTTTCGCCCACGGGACGCTAACCGGTGGCATGGAAGAGGGGCCGCTCTGGGCCGCTTGGTGTCCGGTGGGCGCTGCCATCGCCCTCGCCGCCTATGCCCTCTTCCGGCACAAGCTCCCCCGGGCCATCGTCCGGCCGGTTCGCGCGACCCAGTCGCTGCCGGCCCGGGGCCTCGAGGCGCTGCACAGCGGGCTGATCGGGGACTATGTCGCTTGGCTCGCCGTGGGCCTCGCCCTCATCGCCGGGGCTTTGGCTCTCGCCTGACGTCGATGCCTGCCCCGCGCCTAGGGACGAACGGCCCCTTCATGACCGGGGACCGGTCACCACCTCGAACAACAGATCGTCGTAGGCGGCGATCAGATGTGCGCATCCGGCGAAGGCCG
>NZ_BPQX01000066.1 GCF_022179525.1 Methylobacterium persicinum | reverse complement strand
CGGCCTTCGCCGGATGCGCACTTCTAATAGACCGGAGCCTGTTTTCCGAAGCGAGCGGTCCAACCTTCGGGTAAACCGCAACCCTGCCTGCGCGGCGGTTAGAGAAGGAAATAGGCGACGCTCGCGACGGTCATGATCGCGGTGGCCATCCAGCCGCTGACGCGCATCGGCGCCGATAGTTTGAGGCGTCCCATGACACGCCCGTTGCTGGCGACCAGCATCAGAGCCACCATGACAGGCGCCGCAAGAATGCCGTTGACGACGGCAGCCCAGTACAGCGCCTTGACCGGATCGAGGGCGGTGAAATTGAGAGCGACCCCGGCCAGGGTCGCCACCGACAGCGTCGCGTAGAAGGCCTTGGCATGCCGCAGTTGGCGATCGAGGCCACCGGTCCATTGGAACGCATCCGAGAGTGCGTAGGCCGCCGACCCGGCCAACACCGGCACCGCGAGCAGGCCTGTTCCTACGATGCCGAGGGCGAACAGCGCGAAGGTGAAGACACCGGCGATTGGCCTGAGGGCTTCGGCCGCCTGGGCCGAGGTTTGAATTTCGGTGACCCCGTTGGCATGCAGCGTGGCGGCGGTGGCGTAGATGATGAAGATCGCGATGACGTTCGAGACGCCCATACCCACCACCGTATCGGTTCTGATCCGGTCGAACTGTGGTCCAGCGTCCTCGGGTGTCCGGCAGAGGGGGCGGCCGGAACGCCTGTTCTGATCCTCGGCTTCCAGGGCTGACTGCCAGAAGAAGAGATAAGGGCTGATCGTGGTGCCAAGAACCGCCACCAAAGCTGTCGCATTGGCGGTGTCGAAGCGAATGTGCGGGACAAGGGTCGCGAAAAGAGCATCGTCCCACGGGACGTGTACGGCGAACACCACGGCGACATACGCGAACAGCGACAGGGTCAGCCATTTGAGGAGGCCTGCGTAGGGGCCATAAGGGATGAAGATCTCGGCGATAACGCAGAGGACACCGA
The DNA here is from genome assembly GCF_022179525.1 of Methylobacterium persicinum. Classification (GTDB taxonomy): domain Bacteria; phylum Pseudomonadota; class Alphaproteobacteria; order Rhizobiales; family Beijerinckiaceae; genus Methylobacterium; species Methylobacterium persicinum. The sequence continues at coordinate 5,394 of NZ_BPQX01000066.1, read as the reverse complement.
AGCCGACGGTATAGAGCTTGGAATTGCCCCCCAGCAGGAGGGTGAGTGCGGCGCCCATCGCGCCGAGGTCGGCCCCGAGGTTGACGACGTTGGCGACCAGCAGCAGCGTCACGATGATGCGTAAGAACCAAACCGGATAGTGCCGACGGAGGTTCGCCGCGATGCCGCGACCGGTCACGCAACCGACGCGCCCGCTGATCTCCTGGATGACGATCATGAACGGCAAGCTGAACAGCATGGTCCAGGCGAGTCCGTACCCGAACTGTGCTCCGACCTGGGAATAGGTGGCGATACCGCTCGGGTCGTCGTCAGCGGCCCCGGTGATCAAGCCGGGCCCTAGACGTCGGACCATGCCGATCGCGGATGGGGAAGCAGGAGCCGCTTCGCCGCGTCTGCCTGGCAAGGCCGTCATACGCCGGTTCTGCCGTTGCTGCTGTTTCGCTTCGGTCGTCTCAGGGCGCACCCCCGAGCGTCAAAACTCGGTCATCCCTCAGCGAAATCCCGGCGATCGTCATTGTCCGTCCCTGATCAGCGGCTCTCGCCATGCGGGAGCAACTGACGATCCGATGCTGCTGAGATGTCAACATCCACGGTTTCCTCGACGCGGGTCCGCGCCCTGTGCTGGTCGTACCCGCTGTCCAGCGTGCCGGTCCGGTGCGCGACGCTCCCATCGGTCCTGACGGTGATGGCCTTGCAGCCATACCGGCCCCGGTGCCAAGCGTTCGTGATGCCGGCTCCGATGGTCACCGCGCGAGGCCGCGTCCTTGACCTCTATGAACTAAGCCAAGGCCGCGGCGGGCGGTGCGAGGGACACATCGAGATGGACAGGGTTGTGCAGCGTGCTCGCCACGGGCAACCAGAGCACCGTATGCTCGAGCAGCGCCGCCAACGCCTTTCGTGACGCGTCGGCATCGACTGTTACGGCGATCCGGATCGATGCGAATCCGATGATCTTCGGTTGGACGTCGTCGCTGCCCCAGACCGGCGTCATGTTGAGGTCCCCTTCCACTTTGATCTCCAGGGACCGGATCGGGATGCTCTGCGCCAGGGCGTTGGCGTGGAGGCCGATGGACAGGCACGAACCCAGGGCCGCGAGAAGGGCCTCGGATGCATTCGGAGCGACGCTCTCGCTGAGATGCGTCTCCAGCTCGGCTTCTTCCACCTGCTGAGGAGGCAGGTTTCGGATGTAGTTGAGTTGCTGCAGTCTTCCCCGTGCGACGGTCCGGCACCGAAGGGTCCTGAGGGGGGGGCGGATCCACGTCTCCATTCGTGATCGAGGCGTCAAGCTCAGCTTTGCCGACAAGGGACGAGGCCGGCTTGCCGGAGGGCGGGGGCAGCTTAGCCATATCGTAGACAGTTTCCTTATGAAACTTTGCGACAGAGACGTCTAAACCGCAAAAATTATCCGAAATTGGTCTCTTGCCTGTATTCTAAACTTATAAGCGTGACTTCCGGCATTTAATTGAGACGAGGAGACGATCAAAAATGCGGGGGGGAGGGAATGCTAGATTGGGATGACCTGCGATTTTTCTTGACCTTGGCACGGCACGGCAGCCTGTCGGCGGCGGCCAAGGTGCTTCATGTCTCGCAATCGACCGTCGGACGGCGCCTCAACACGCTGGAGGCGACCCTGGCGGTCCGACTGCTCAATCGAACCCCCGACGGCTATGTGCCGACGCTGGCCGGCGCGGAGGTCCGCGAGAGGGCGGAACGGCTGGAGGCGGAGACCCTCGCCCTTGAGAGGGATGTCGCGGGGCGCGATACCCGGCTGCGCGGGCTGGTGCGGGTGACCTGCTCCGAAACGATGGCAGCGCATCTGCTGGCACCGAGCTTCGCCGGCCTCCACGCGATGCATCCCGACATCATGATCGAGCTCATCCCCAATCCTCGGGAACTGAGCTTGGCGATGCGCGAGGCGGACATCTCCATCCGCATGCGCCAGCCGGAACAGCACGATCTCGTCGTGCGGCGGATCGGCGGCATCGCCTTCGGTCTCTACGCGACGCCGGACTACCTCGCGAAACACGGCGGGCTGAATGTCGATGACGGATGCCCGGGCCATTACTTGATCACGCAGATGGACGACAACCAGGAGATGACGCAGTCGGCTTGGCTCACCGAGCTGGCAGCCCGTTCCCTTGTCGTGCTTCAGACTAGCAGTCACGAGGCCGCCGTGTTCGCGGCCGCCAGCGGCGGCGGGCTGGCTTGCCTCGCACGGTTCCGCGGCGACGAGGAGGCGCGGCTGATCCAAGTCACGGTTCCCACTGAGCCTCCAAGCGCCGACATCCTCTTACTCGTCCATAAGGACAACCGGTACACGCCGCGGATCCGGGTTGTGCTGAACCATATCACCGAGAGCATCCGTTCCCTCGGTCATAAGCTCGAGCCCGTAAGGGCGAGTGAGGAGGGGGGCGGCGCCGTCGCCGTACGATGACGCTCTGACTGCATGTCGTGGTCCATCGCACCACGCTCCTGACCATCAGGGAGGCCGGCGTCGCGGAAGCGCTGACTTCGGTGTGACGGGGCGTTGGCGGTTCGAACGGGGGAGAGCCGAGTCGGCCTTGGACAGTCTTGCGGTCCAGGCCCGGCGTGAAGCCAAACATTCCAAGTGCTTCCAGGCGCACAAGGAGCGACGCCTGTCTATGGATTTTGGCTATGTTTCGCTGACCCAAATCAAAATATACGTTGGATCTCATAACATTTATGCGCAGCTTTATGCATAGCAGAAGATCAAATTTGGTCTTATCGCTAATGTTGCCGATGCGCTACGATACTTTCGATTAAATAGGCCGCCATACGGCAGCTGGAATCGTATCGTGAAGGCATTCCATCATGACCCCCGACGAGAGACTGAAGCACGACGTCCTGGCCGAGCTGGCCTGGGATCCGAGCATCACCGCGGCGGCCCTGGTGGCTAGCGCGAAGGACGGCATCGTGACGTTGACAGGGCGCACCACCAGCTTCGCACAGAAGCACGCCGCCGAGGCGGCGACCCATCGTGTGAAGGGGGTCAAGGCCATTGCCAGCGAGATCGAGGTGGACCTCCCCTTCGAACATCGCCGCACCGACGAGGATATCGCCGCAGCCATCGTCAACCGTCTGGACTGGGATGCCGCGATCCTTCCGGACACGGTCACGGCGCAGGTTCGCGACGGGTGGGTCACATTGAACGGGGCCGTGGACTGGAACTTCCAGAGAGAGACTGCGGCTCTCGACGTCCAGTCGATGCTCGGCGTCGTCGGTCTTACGAATCAGATCACGATCAAGCCGCGTGCGAACGCCGAACGCATCGCCGAAGGCATCCACAGCGCGCTCGGGCGCTCCTGGTTCTTCGACCCCAAGAGCGTCGGAGTCGCTGTGGTGGGTGACCATGTCCGGCTGACCGGCAGTGTCCACACCGAGAACGAACGCCGGCTCGCGGCCGTCACAGCCTGGGGCTGCCCGGGGGTCGCCATCGTCGAGAACGATCTCTCCATCGTCTGACGGGTCCCGGCATCCGTCCATTCGCGCCGAGGAACGCGCGCCGGCGGTGGACAGCCGCCTTCTCGCCCCCTGCAAACACGATCGGAACTTCCCGTGAGAACGACGACGGCACTGACAGCAACCTTTTTCCTCCTGTCGACGATGACCGGGGCCCGTGCGCAGGTGCCGGGTGGCGACCCTGCGAATGCCGCATCGACGATGCGCGAGGCGGGGCGTGAGGCGAGTCGAGCGGCCGACGCGGCACGGGAGGCGGCCCGTCTCGCGATGCAAGCATCGAAGGCCGCGGTGGAGGGCGCCCCGAAGCAATCCACCGATATGATCGGCAAGCTCGTGACCGAGGCGGCGGAGGCGGCGACGCGCGCCGAAACAAAGATCGCAGAGGCCAACAGGGCGGCAGGCATGGCGGCGAACGCCTCAATGCGTCGGGCCTCGGAATCCGCGCGGGAATCCGTAGAAGCGACGCGCCTCGCGGTCCAGACGTCCGAGGCGGCCGCCGGGGCTTCGGTTCGCTCGAACATGGTCGCGATGCGTCAGGCGGTGACGGCCGCGCGGGCGTCCATCGTCAAGGCCTCCACGGCTACCGCGAACGCTGCCCGTGCCGCCCGCGAGGCGGCCAGGACGACCTGGGACCGCGACATGGCGCGGAGCCAAGTCCGCGGCTGAACATCCGCAGGGGGTGGATTGCGACCTGGATAGGGAGAAGATCAACGATGGCGATGAGCAAGATGGCGCTCACCTGCAAGGATGCGGCACACCAGCATGAGCGCGCTGCCGCCCATTACCGTCATTCGGCCCGGCTTCTCGCGAACGGCCAGCCTACCGCTGCCGCAAAGGAGCGAGATCTCGCGCTCGAGCGGTCCGAGAAGGCACGGGCAGACGAAACCGGGCTTCGACCCGATGGAGTAGCGTCCTCAGAACGAACCAGATCTCAGGCGGTGTGGCATTTCATGGGCTGAGCATCACGGCGTGAATTGACGCTCGCAACGAGGAAACCACTTTTGAAAGCCACAGGTCTTCTGAGCAACTTGATAAGCAGGCTGCTGAAGGCTTTCCCGGTGTAGGAGAACGTCGATCTCAGGGCAAGGTACCCAAGCGGGTCCTTGCCACCGTCTATACGAGTGTAGCGAAGCATTCTCGGAAAGCTGGACGGAAGAAAACGCGGCGCTGCCCTGAATGGCTTGGCGGCACTCGTAGTGACAACGAGGTTGAAGCCAGCAGAGTCAAAACATTTTTTATTTCATGGAAAATCTGTATCGGCCTGATAGTTATATGAGATGACTGATTTTCAGACGATTGGGACGTTGTGCGACCGTAGGCTCATCTCGGAAGAAGAGGTGGACATAGCTGTCGAAGGCTTTTTGTCCGGATCGGAGGCGAGCGTGTTCCTGTTCCGGGCGGGGTATCGGCTGAACCTCGTCAAAGCCGTGCGCAGTCATCCGGGCGCGCAGGAGTTCGTCGGCCGTCCTAACGTCGGCACGGGACTTAAGCGCCCATTCGTGCGCGCGGCCATCCTCCAGGCCCGGCCGATACCGCAGCCAGACGACTGATCCGGACGGATCCGGTCGGCCCTTACGCAAGGTCCCAGATCTTCCTGCGCGTTCGTCCAAAGCGGATCACGTTGGCCTGTCGGAAGAACCTGAGAGCCATCTCACCCAGCGCCACGTCGCCTCGAACTGCGGGGCCAACTGAGCATCCCCTGAAGAAGACTGGGCGGGCCACATTCGCGAACTTGATCGTCAAAAATAGCGGGCGCCCTGGACACGGACTGCTGCTAAAGTAGGCCAGTTGGCATCGCGGCGAATGATATTCGACGCGTTCAATCCCTCCCGAGTGGAGCAAGATCCATCGCCAGGATCTCGTACAAAAGATCCTCGAAGCAGAGCGTCATGCTCCTCCGCCTCCCGGTTGCTT
>NZ_BPQX01000065.1 GCF_022179525.1 Methylobacterium persicinum | reverse complement strand
CTCGCCCGGATGCTCCAGGGCCTGTCGGTGGGCGGTGAGTACGGCACCTCCGCCACCTACATGAGCGAGGTCGCCATCAAGGGGCGCCGGGGCTTCTATGCCTCGTTCCAGTACGTCACCCTCATCGGCGGACAACTCCTCGCCTCCCTCGTGCTGGTGGCACTCCAGTCCTTCATGACCGCGCCGGAACTGACCGCCTATGGCTGGCGCATCCCGTTCTTCATCGGGGCGGGCCTCGCCATCGTGGCGCTGTACCTGCGCCGCTCCCTCGCCGAGACCAAGGAAGCCGGCGACCGGGAGAACGCGGGCACCTTCAGCGAACTGTTCAAGCACTGGCGGGCGTTCTGCGTCGTCCTCGCCTACACGGCGGGCGGAAGCTTGAGCTTCTACACCTTCACGACGTACATGCAGAAGTACCTGGTCAACACCGCGGGCATGCCGAAGACGTTGGCTTCGCAGATCATGACCTTGGTCCTGCTGGTCTACATGCTGATCCAGCCGCTGTTCGGTGCCCTCTCTGACAAGATCGGCCGCAAGACGAACATGATCCTCTACAGCGGGCTAGGGACGCTGATGGTGGTGCCGCTGATGTCCTTCCTCGGCACCAACAAGGATCCAACCCTCGCCTTCGCGATGATCACCCTCGGGCTCGCGGTGGTCTCGTTCTACACGGGCATCAGCGGCATCGTGAAGGCCGAGCTGTTCCCCACCAACGTCCGGGCGCTGGGCGTGGGGCTGTCCTACGCCCTGGCCAACGCCACGTTCGGTGGCACCGCCGAGTACGTCGCCCTCTGGTTCAAGGACAACGGGATGGAGAGCACGTTCTTCTGGTACGTGACGATCCTGCTCGCCATCGCCTTCGTGGCCTCGCTCATTATGCCGAACCCGAAGGTCCACGGCTATCTTGACGGAGCGGGCACGGTGGAGGAAGCCCTGGGCAAGAAGCCGGGCTACGCCCCCGCCTGAGGGCCACCGGCATGAAACCCTCCCCCTGTGTGGGGGAGGGCGTGTGGCGGATCACTCCTGGTCGATCTGCCGGCCGATGATGGCGATGGCCCGCTCATAGACCTGGGCGGCGTTCCATCCCTGGATGGCGGCGAAGTTCGGCTCGCCCGGCTGGTATCCGGCGCCGCGCTGCCAGCCATGCGCCTTCAGGAAGTTGGCCGTCGAGGACAGGGCCGCGCCGACATTGTTCAGGTCGCCGCCGGTGCCATAATTCAGAACGTTCTTGGGCAGGAACTGCGTGTGCCCGATCTCGCCATGGGCGGCGCCGCGGGTGCTGGCCGAGAGGACGCCCCGGTCGATCAGCGTGAGAGCCGCATAGAGCTGGTCGGTGAAGTATTCCGAACGGCGGCAATCGTAGGCCAGCGTCGCCACCGCGGAGAGCGTGTTGACGTTGCCCTTCACGGCGCCGAACCCCGTCTCCATGCCCCAGATGGCCAGGAGCGGGCCGGGGGGCACGCCATAGCGCTGCTCGATGGAATCGAAGAGGGCCGCGTTGGTCCGCTTGAGCACACGGCCGCGCTTGACGATGGTGGCCCCGCCGCGCTTCGCCATGAACTGGTCGAGGGAGAGCTTGAAGCTGTGCTGGCCGCGGTCGGCCGAGATCGTGGCCGTCGAATAGGTGGTGCCGGCCAGGGCGTCGAGGCTGGTGGCGCTGACCTTGCCGCGGTTCTCGGCGATGAACTCCCGCTTCCAGGTCTCGAACCCCGCCGCACTGTTCCCGCATTGCGCGGCCTCAGCCTGCCCGAACGCTCCGCCGAGGACAGTGAGCGCCGCGACGGCGGCGAGACGGAAGTGACGCTTCTGTGCAGCCACGTGAAACTCCCATGAATCGGGGCAAGCCAAACCGGGCCTCCCGGCAATATCGGTGCGGTCTAAAGCATATTGCGCAGGTTGGCGCACGCCGCGATCCATCGAACGGCCGCGAAATCATGCTTCGACGGACAGAAGTGATCGAAGCGTGGTTTCTGGATCGCTGACGGCCTCACGGTGGCCCGGATCGTTCGCCAAGTCCGCGGGCGCCGGAAATCGAACGGACCCGGCGACAAAGCGTTTGAGCGAAGCGGCAGGGAGGCCGGCATATGCATCACGCCCCGGGGCCGATCACGAATCCTGAGCCGACCGAGGCGCCTGACATCGCGCCTTCCGATCTCCTGAAAGCCGCGCTCAACGACGGGCCGGCGCCGGCCTTCAAGATCGTGAGCTGGAATCTCCTCAGGCGGGTCGGGGCGGCGATCGAGGACGTGATCGCTCTGATCGAGCAGGAATCGCCCGATCTGCTCCTGATGCAGGAGGCGACCCGGGCGATCGGTTTCCTGAAGGAGCGGGTGGGCGGCCACTACGCCTGGGCGCCGCTGCCGGGGCGGATCCACGGGCTCGCCATGTGGAGCCCGACCCCGTTCCCCACGCCGCCGCGGACGGTGTCTCTTCCCTCCGGAGCCGTGGTCCACCGGGTCTGCCAAGTGCTTGACCTCGGCACCTTCGGCGTGGCCAACGTCCACCTCTCCCACGGCCAGATGCTGAACCGCCGCCAACTCCGCCGGATCGTCGCCGGGCTCCCGCCCCGGGCCGCGGTGCTGGGCGACTACAACATCGTCGGCCCGGCCCTCGTGCCGGGGTTCCGGGACGTCGGGCCGCGGCGGCCGACCCATGCGATGATCGAGGTTCTGCCCCTGCGCCTCGACCGGTGCCTCGCCCGCGGCCTCGTCTGCCGGGACAGCGCCGTGCTCCCCCGGGGCCCCTCGGACCACCGGCCCATCGTGGTTCATCTCAGCCCCGAGCCCGAAGCGGGCCAGCCGCGGACGCTTAGAGGTATGGCAGCAGCAGCCGAACGGCTGCGTCGCGCAGGCGCACGGGCAAGGATCGGGCTGCGAGATCCTGAGAGGTGAGGAGCTGATCCATCTTGCCCCGGATCAGCGCGTCGATCCGTGAGGCGAGATCGGGGTCGATGACCTCCACGTTGAGTTCGAAATTCAAGCGGAAGCTGCGCATGTCCCAGTTCGCGCTGCCGACGAAGCACCACACGTCATCGACGACCATCGCCTTGGCGTGATCGAAGGCGCCCCGGTCGAGATAGATCTTCACGCCCGCGCTGATCAGCAGGTCGAGATGGGCGCGCATCGCCCAGTCGATCGCCCGGTGGTCGCTGACCGCGGGAACCACGACTTCCACGGCCACGCCCCGTGTGGCCGCCTGCGTCACGGCGCCCGTCACCAGTTCGTCCGGCAGGAAATACGGTGTCGCGATGCGCACGCTGCGCCGGGCGCAGCCCAGCGCCTGGATCACCACCTGCTCGATCTTCTGGACATCCGCATCCGGGCCCGACGTAACCGTGCGGGCGACCGTCCCGCCGATGGCCTGCACCTCGACGAACCAGGGCGGCCCGTCCAGGTTCTCGCCGTCGGCGAAGGCCCAGTCGGCCGCGAAGGCCGTGGCGAGTTGCTCCACCACGGGACCTTCGAACCGGAAATGAATATCGCGGATCGGATCCTTCGGGCCGGTCGACACCCGGTTCGCCTGGGCGATGTTCAGGCCGCCGGTGAAGGCGAGCTGGCCATCGAGGATCAGGACCTTCTTGTGGTTGCGCAAATTCAGGAAGGGCATCCGCCAGGGCAGGGCGGAATGCATGAACAGGGCGGCGGGCACGCCGGCCTTTCTCAGGCGCCGGTAGGCCGGCGTCAGGAAGTAGCCGCCGCCGATCCCGTCGATGATCACCCGGACCGCGACGCCCCGGGCGTGGGCCTCAGCGAGGGCGTCGCAGAACTGCCGGCCGGTCTCGTCGTCGTGAAAGATGTAGCTCGACATGCCGATGCTGGCCCGCGCCCCGCGGATCGCGGCGAGCATCTCGGGATAGGCCTCGTCCCCGTTGCGGAACATCTGCACGCGGTTGCCCATCAGGGCAGGCGTCCCGGTGATGCGCCGGATTGCCCTGTCGAGGGGCCAGAGAGCCTCGGGCACCACCTCGTCGTCGGCATCCGGCGGCGGCAGGGCTTCGGAGGGCCGCGCCCGCATCCGGCGTGCCCGCCGGTAGACGCGATTGATGCCCAGGAGCAGGTACAGGGCCGATCCGAAGATCGGCGAGAGCCAGGCGAGGCCGATCCAGCCGACCGCCACGCTCACCCGGCGCTTGCGCAGCAGGGCATGCACGGTCACCGCGATCGCGAGGGCGAAGCCGACCAGGGCCTGGACATCCGCCCGCAGGAGCGCCGTCGAATTCAACCAACGAAAGAGAATCTGATCCACTTGCATCCCGAGCAAGACACCGACGTCCGGCCGATATAGCTCAGCCTGCCGTCAAGTCCGCCGGAATCGTCGTGCTGTGTCGGGACCGACGCGACTGCCTTCGCGGGCTGCTGCGACAGTCCGACCGAGAGATCATTCGCTGAGGGTGCAGGGCGTGCGGGCCTCCGCCGCCGTCATGGCGAGCGCAGCGAAGCAAGCCAGGGATCCACCTCGTCCTGAGGCGTCCCGCTGTACACAATTGCTTCGCTGCGCTCGCAATGACGGTAAGGATGTCGTCGATGGTGGAGACACTTCGTCCCCTCCGAACGACTTTTTCAGCGATCTGCTAGCCCGAACGCGCCGGGCCCGGGCTGTCGCAGTGGAAATCGCTGCCGTCGAGGGCGCCGTACACGATGCGGCCGCCTGCGCGCAGGCAGCGGGTCTTGGCCGCCGCCTCCGGACGGTGGAACCCCCAGATGGTGATCATCGGCCCCACGGTGGCGAGGCAGACACCACCGATCAGAAGGGCGGCAGCCCAGGTCGGACCGTCGCGCTCCGGTCGCGGAGGGCGGGGGGGCGGCATGGCCCCGTAGAAGGCCAGGGTGAGGCCGATCAAGTCGGTGGTGGCTGTCATCGCCTTTCCCGCACCGGCAAGCCCGCTGCCGCGACATCAGGGTGGAAATAGGGTGAATGAACGTTTCCGCCTACCATTTCATCCGCGGCGGATCACCCCTCCCAGACCGGCGGCCGCTTCTGGAGGAAGGCGTCGATCCCTTCCTGCGCGTCGGCCATCGCCATGTTCCGCGCCATGACCTCGGCCGTGTAGGCGTAGGCGTCGTCCAAGTTCATCTCGATCTGCCGGGCGAAGGCCTCCTTCCCCACGGCTACCACCCGGCGTGCCTTGGCGGCGATGCGGCCGGCCATGTCGGCTACGGCGCTATCGAGGGCGGCGGCGGGCACCACCCGGTTCACGAGGCCGATCCGCAGGGCCTCGGCGGCGTCGATGGGCTCTCCGAGGAGCAGCATCTCCATCGCGGCCTTCCGCGGCACTGCCCGCGACAGGGCGACCATGGGCGTCGAGCAGAACAGACCGATCTGCACCCCCGGCGTGGCGAAGCGGGCATCATCGGTGCACACGGCGAGATCGCAGGACGCCACGAGCTGACAGCCGGCTGCCGTGGCGATGCCGTGGACCTGGGCGATGACCGGCTTGGGCAGGCGCACGAGGCTGGTCATCAGGCGGGCGCAGGTGCGGAACAGATGATCCGCCGCCTCCGGCGACGGGTTCGCCCGCATTTCCCGAAGATCGTGCCCCGCGCAGAAGGCGGGACCGGCTGCATTGACCACGACGACCCGGACCGAATCATCGGTGCGGATCCCGTCGAGGGCATCCTGCAGGGCGCCCATCAGGGCCAGGGAGAGGGCGTTCCGTGCCGTCGGCCGGTTGAGCGTGAGGGTCGCCACACCGCCCTCGTCCCGCCTCAGGAGGACGGGTTCGGCCTGGGCGGCGATCGGTTGAGCAGCGGACACGGGAACCTCCCTTCGACCGGCCCGGCTTTGACTGCCGGGCTCCTGGCCGGGGAGAGGTCTAGCACAACACCGGGTCGGACTGCTCCGCCAGGGCGTGATCGATCCGGGCGAAATCGGCGCCGGGACCGTTCCACCATAGGGGCGGAAGCCGGTCGAGACGGCCGAGCGCCCGGGCGTAGGCCGGAGCGAAGCCGCTGTCGATGACCGCTACGGCCGCGTTGGAAAGAGCCAGGGCCAGTTCGTGCTCCGCAGAGGCGGAATCGAGATCCTTGGTCCGGGCTCCGACCCAGGCGAGGCCCTGCCGCAGGGCGGCGGCCTCCAGGGGGTCGGCGAGCATCAGGACGGCGACATCGCCGAAACCGATCCCTTCCGCCCGCGCCCAGCGGGCGCACGCCCCGGGGGTGAAGGGCGAGCCGATGGTGAACGGGGCCTCCTGCGGGGCCGGTCGCAGATGCGCCGGCTGGTCGGAGGGGGCGGGTGGGGGAACGAGATGTCTGGCGCCGAGCATTCGGTGAGGACCGGCCTGTTCGTTCAAGCTGTACCCATCCGGGTTCGCGCGTTCCGGTTAAGACTTCCTGATACTGCCCGCGACGAGCGAGATAATCGGGCTGAAACAGGGCTGATCCCGGGCGCCGATAAGGCCTATGGCCAACACGCAATGAAGATCACGCTGCAAATCCGCTCTGGCCGCGGTGGCGGCGACGTCTATCTGTTGCGACTGGAAGCGGCCCGGCACTGTGCATACGAGGTCGCGTCGATACGGAGGATTACGTATGCGCCACCTCGTCCCGCTCGCCGCGGCCCTGCTGCTCTGTGGTCCGGCGCAGGCGGAGATGCGCAATGCGCCGTCGCCGCGGGCCATGCAGTTCGCCGCCTACATCTTTGCGGCGTCGAACGTGTGCGGCTACCGGATCGGCGTGCCGGAGTTCGAGGCGCTCCTGACCAAGCAGAATTCCCGCATCGCGGACGTGCAGCCCGGCGGCCCCTTCGGCAATCAGGTGCAGACGATGTTCACCATCATGTCGAACCAGATGCAGATGAACCGCGAGGGGGCGTGCATCGCCGTCGCCGGGGAGTACGGGCCGGACGGCAACATCGCCCGCAACGTGCTCCAGCCCGGTGGAGCGGAACCCCCGGCGCCGGCCCCGGATAAGGGCAAGCCCCCGGAAGCCGCCAAGCCGGCTCAGTAGAGCTTCATCCGAGGCGCCACGTGATCGGCGCCCGGCCCTGCCCGGTCAGCCACGCGTTGGCGCGGCCGAACGGATCGGAGCCCGGGAAGTCCCGGGCCCGGTTCAGCGGCGAGGGATGGCCGCTCTCGATGACCGCGTGGCGCTCCGGGTCGATGAGCCCGGCGCGGGCGCGCGCCTGCGCGCCCCACAGGAGGAACACGGCGGGTTCGTCCCGCTCCGCGACGGCGGAGACGGCCTGATCGGTGAGGGCCGCCCAGCCCTCGCGCAGGTGCGCCCCCGCCTTGCCCGCTTCGACAGTGAGGGCGCTGTTGAGGAGCAGGACGCCTTGTCGCGCCCAAGGCGTGAGATCGCCCCCGGCATCGCGCGGCGAGCCGGCCTCCGCGAGGATCACCCGCAGGGACGCCGGCAGCCGCCCGCGGCCGACATAGGAGAAGGCGAGGCCGTTGGCGTCCCCCGGCGTCGGATACGGGTCCTGGCCCAGGATGACGGCCTTCACCGACGGGAGGGGCGTTTCGCGCAAAGCCCGGAAGATATCGCCCGGTTCCGGCAACACTTTCGCCCCTGCGGCAATGCGTCCATCGATCCGTTCGGCCACCTCGTCGGCGGCTCCCTCGCGGAAGAACGGGAGGCCGAGCCAAGGGGAACCGGTCTTGCGAAAGGCGGAGAGGGCGGCGGCGACGGGCCGTGCGGTCATCGTCTTCGGAGGTCCTGGTGATCCGGCGGTTGCCGCCGTGGGTCGTGTCCGTATACCGGTAGGCGGGTGGGACCCTAAGCCCGGCACCTCCTTCGCCGCAGCCCTCCGGCGACATACATAGGGGCGGTCCCGCACCGTCGCGGGTCTGACCGCAGACCAGGAAGGAATCGGCGCCGGGGCGCCGGAACGCTCTGATGAACGAACGCATCGAACCAGCCGCGCTCGCCCCCAACCGGCCCGTCGCCTCCGGCGATCACGGCACCTTCAGCCTTCCCGCGGACCATCCGCAGGTCCGTTGGGGCCGGGTCGGCGTTCTGCTCATGAACCTCGGCACGCCGGAGGGCACGAGCTACTGGCCGATGCGCCGCTACCTCAAGGAATTTCTGTCCGACCGCCGGGTCATCGAAGTGCCGCGGCTGATCTGGTGGCCCCTCCTTAACCTCATCATCCTGTCGAAGCGGCCGGGGCCGAAGGGCCGGGACTACGCCAGTGTCTGGAACAACGAGCTGGACGAGGGTCCCCTCAAGACCATCACCCGCGGCCAGAGCGAGAAGCTTCAGGCGGCGATGGGCGATAGCGTCGTGGTCGATTGGGCGATGCGCTACGGCAAGCCGGAGGTGGCGGGCCGCCTCCAGGCCCTCCTCGACCAGGGCTGCGACCGCATCCTGCTTGTCCCGCTCTATCCGCAATATGCCGCGGCGACGTCGGCCACGGCCTGCGATCAGGCGTTCCGGGCACTCATGGACATGCGCTGGCAGCCCACGGTTCGGGTATCGCCGCCCTATCACGACGACCCGGTCTACATCGAGGCGATGGCGCAATCGATCCGGGAGGGTCTCGCCAAGCTCGATTTCGAGCCCGAGGTGATCCTCACCTCGTTCCACGGCGTGCCGCGCAGCTATCTGCTGAAGGGCGACCCCTACCACTGCCAGTGCCACAAGACCGGGCGGCTCATCCGCGAGGCCCTCGGCTTCTCGCCGGAGCGGATGCGGGTGACGTTCCAGTCGCGCTTCGGCAACGAGGAATGGCTGAAGCCCTACACCGACGAGACGGTTCAGACCCTGGCCAAGTCCGGCGTGAAGCGCATGGCCATCGTGGCCCCCGGCTTCACGGCCGACTGCCTGGAGACCCTGGAAGAGCTCGACGGCGAGAACCGGCATTACTTCGAGGAGAATGGCGGCGAGCAGTTCGCCTACATTCCCTGTCTCAACGACAGCGATCTCGGCATGCGCGTGATCGAGAACGTGGTCCGGCGGGAGTTGCAGGGCTGGGTATGAGCCGGCGGGGCGGTGTGGGGTAGGAGCGGCGGCGCTTGCAGGGCGGCTACGGTGACCTCCCGATCCCACCATTGCGAGCGCAATGAAGGACGCGCAGCGGCTTCACACACGAATCCCTTTACGCCAGTGCTTGCTGCGGCGTCGGGGCGGCCTATCATCCCATGTTGCGGATATGAGTCCGGTCCAATCGGGAGGGTCGTCACGTGGCGTTCTTTATCGGTATCGCCTGTCCGTGGATCCTGGTCATTCTGCTGGACCGGCTCTCGGAGTCACGGCGTCTTTCCGAACTGGAATCGCTCGGCGTCACCCCCCGGCCGGCGGGCCATTCGAGCTACATCACCAAGCCCGACCGGCCCTACTGATTCGTAGATCCCCGGGTCCGTCCTCATCCTGACGCGGCTCTCGCCGCTTCCGGATGAGGACGAGGGATGGGTAAGCCTTACTTCACGGTCGGCGGGGGCGGCGCGGCAGGGGTGGCGGCGGGGGCTCCCTCCGTGGGCGCATCCTTGCGATCGATCTTCGCCTCGGCCCGCAGCTTCAGGATCACGTCCTGCTGCGCCTTGCGGATCAGGTGCTGGTCGATCTGATCCTTCAGCTCATCGAAGGTCGGCTGCGGCTTGGTGCGCATCTCCTCGACCTTGATGACGTGCCAGCCGAATTGCGTCTTCACCGGATCGGAGACCTGACCGGGCTTCATGGCGAAGGCAGCCGTGGCGAATTCGGGGACCATCCGCTCCTTCGTGAACCAGCCGAGATCACCGCCCTCGGCCTTCGAACCTGGATCCTTGGAGGTCTCGGCCGCGACCTTGGCGAAATCCTCGCCGCCCTTGATCCGTGCGGCGATCTTCTTCGCCTCGGCCTCGTTGTCCACGAGGATGTGCCGGGCGTGCACTTCCTCCTCGGGCTTCATGAGCTTGACCGACTGGTCGTAGATCGCATGCTCGGCTTCGGGCGTCACCGCCTTCTTGGCCTCCTGCTCGAGGTAGTCGTCCAGGAGAAGCTTGTCCCGGAAGTAGGCGAGCTTGCGCTTGAAGTCGGCGGTTTCGCCGACCTTGGCCGCCTCGGCCGCCTGCGCGCCGACCTTCAGGTCGACCATGTAATCGACGAGAAGGTTTTTCTTCTGCGCCTCGTCCACGCCCGGGAGGGACAGGGCCGGGTCGTCGGCCGCCACGGCGAGGTCGGCCTGGGTGATCGGCTGGCCGTTCACCGTCGCGACGACGGCGGCCGGATCGACGGAGGCGGTGGCCTCGGCGGGCTTACCGGCCTGCGCCGTGGCGGCCGGGGGCGTCTGGGCTGCTGCGGCGCCGGAGAGGGCGAGCGCCAGCGCGAGCGCGCTACCGCGCCGGAGCAGGGCAAGGGTCGGCATGGGGAATACCTCGGTCGACATATCGGTCCGCCGGTCCGGCGGCAGGGGCATTCCGAACCCCGCCTGCGCCGCCCGTCCAGCGGCGGGAGAGGTGGCCCGGCTGGCCGGAGAAGGCAAGCGCGGCCGTTCTCGGGCAACCAATCTGGGCTCCGGCTCTTTCAGGTGCACCGGTCGATGTTTACCTCTATAAGCCGCCCCATTCCGCCCAGGCCGGCCCGCGACGTCACGTCCGTCGGCGGGCCCGCCCGTCCGCAGGTTTACGATGCTCGGCTCGCTCGCCAAGAAGATTTTCGGCTCCTCCAACGACCGCCGGGTGAAGGGCTACCGCCCCCGGGTCGCGCAGATCAACGCCCTGGAGCCGGAGATCGCGGCGCTGAGCGACGAGGCCCTGCGCGCCCGCACGGAGATGCTCAAGGCGGAGCTGGCGGCCGGCAAGAGCCTCGACGACATCCTCGTGCCCGCCTTCGCCACGGTGCGTGAGGCGGCCAAGCGCGTACTCGGCCAGCGGCACTTCGACGTGCAGTTGATCGGCGGCATGGTAATGCACGACGGCGGCATCTCCGAGATGAAGACCGGTGAGGGCAAGACCCTCGTGGCCACGGCGCCCGTCTACCTGAACGCCCTGGATGGCAAGGGCGTCCACGTCGTGACTGTGAACGACTACCTCGCCAGCCGCGACGCCGAGTGGATGGGCCGGGTCTACCGCTTCCTCGGCCTGTCGGTGGGCACCATCGTCCACGGCCTGGACGACGAGCAGCGGAAGGCGGCCTACACCTGCGACATCACCTACGGCACGAACAACGAGTTCGGCTTCGACTACCTGCGCGACAACATGAAGTACGAGATGTCGCAGCTGTCGCAGCGCGGGCACAATTACGCGATCGTGGACGAGGTCGACTCCATCCTCATCGATGAGGCGCGCACGCCGCTCATCATCTCCGGCCCGGTGGATGACCGCTCCGAGCTCTACGTCGCCGTCGACGGGGTCATGCCCCTGCTCGACCCGTCGCACTACGACCTCGACGAGAAGCAGCGCACGGTCTCCCTGACCGAGGAGGGCAACGAGTTCGTCGAGGATGCCATGCGCGCCGCGGGCATCCTGAAGGAGGGGGATCTCTACGACGCGCACAACGTCACCCTGGTCCACCACGTGACGCAGGCGCTGCGTGCCCACACCCTCTTCACCCGGGACAAGGACTACATCGTCAAGAACGACGAGGTCGTCATCATCGACGAGTTCACCGGCCGCATGATGCAGGGCCGGCGTTACTCGGAAGGGTTGCACCAAGCCCTGGAGGCCAAGGAGCGGGTGACGATCCAGCCCGAGAACCAGACGCTGGCCTCGATCACGTTCCAGAACTACTTCCGCCTCTACAAGAAGCTCGCCGGCATGACCGGCACGGCCTCCACCGAGGCCGACGAGTTCGCCGAGATCTACAAGCTCGACGTGGTTGATATCCCGACCAACAAAGAGATCGAGCGCGTCGACGAGGACGACGAGGTCTACCGCAGCGTCGAAGAGAAATATCAGGCGATCATCAAGGAGATCGGCAAGGCGCATGAGCGCCACCAGCCGGTCCTCGTGGGCACGGGCTCGATCGAAAAGTCCGAGTACCTCGCCGAGATGCTGGTGAAGGCGGGCTACACGCCCCTCGACTATTCCGATCCGAATGCCCTCACCGACGTCTACAAGGCCGCCCGCGAGGGCCGCGTAACCAAGCGCTTCGCCGTGCTGAATGCCCGCTTCCACGAGCAGGAAGCATACATCGTCGCCGAGGCCGGCGTGCCGGGCGCCATCACCATCGCCACCAACATGGCCGGCCGCGGCACCGACATCAAACTCGGCGGCAACGTCGAGATGCGCGTTGAGAAGGAACTCGCCGGGGTGCCCGAGGGACCGGAGCGCGACGTGGCCATCGAGGCGATCAAGGCGGAGATCGCCGAGAACCGCGCCAAGGTGCTGGCCTCGGGCGAGCCGGCGGATCCCGAGGCGGGCCGCAAGAAGGACTTGCCCGGCGGGCTCTACATCATCGGCACCGAGCGCCACGAGTCGCGGCGCATCGACAACCAGCTCCGCGGCCGCTCCGGCCGCCAGGGCGATCCCGGCCGGTCGAAGTTCTACCTGTCCCTGAAGGACGACCTGATGCGGATCTTCGGGTCCGACCGCATGGATGGGATGCTTCAGAAGCTCGGCCTGGAGCAGGGCGAGGCGATCATCCACCCCTGGATCAACCGTGCGATCGAGAAGGCGCAGCAGAAGGTCGAGGCGCGCAACTTCGACATGCGCAAGAACGTGCTCAAGTACGACAATGTCATGAACGACCAGCGCAAGGTCGTGTTCGAACAGCGCCGCGAGTTCATGGGCCAGGACAGCGTCCGCGAGACCGTGGACGACATGCGCGAGGGCGTGGTGGACGATATCGTCACCCGCCACATCCCCCCGGATACCTATGCGGAGCAGTGGGATGCGGAGGGCCTGCGCGAATCGGCGAAGCAGATCCTGAACCTCGACATCCCCGCCGAGGATTGGGTGAAGGAAGAGGGCATCGCCGACGAGGAGATCCGCGAGCGGCTGATGAAGCTCGCCGAAACAGCCTACCAGGAACGCGTCGAGAAGAACGGCGCTGAGGTCTCGGCCTATATCGAGAAGCAGGTACTGCTCCAGAGCCTCGACCACCTGTGGCGGGAGCATCTGGTGACCCTCGACCACCTGCGGCAGGTGGTGGGCTGGCGTGGCATCGCCCAGCGCGATCCGCTCAACGAGTACAAGTCCGAGGCGTTCGAGCTGTTCAATGGTCTCGTCGCATCCCTGCGGGAGCAGGTGACGGGGCAGCTCTCGCGGATCGAAGTGATGTTCCAGCAGGACGAGGCGCCTCCGATGGAGAGCCCGTCCCTTCCGCCGATGTTCGCCCAGCACCTCGACCCGGTCACCGGCGAGAACGAGATGGCCTATGCCGGCGGGACCGGCAGCGATGGCGGCGGCGGACCGGCCTATGGCTACGCCGGGCAGGCTCTTTCCGCCGACGCCGCGGTGCTCGAGCGCGACCCTACGGACGAATCGACCTGGGGCCGGGTGGGGCGGAACGAGCCGTGCCCGTGCGGCTCCGGCAAGAAGTACAAGCACTGCCACGGCAGCTTCCAGGCGTGAGCGCGCCGGCCCTCTTCGTCGCCGGAGCGGGGACGGAGATCGGCAAGACCTACGTGACGGCGGCGCTGGTGCGCCGCCTTCGCGAGACCGGACCGGTCCTCGCCCTTAAGCCGTTGGCGAGTGGTGTGCCGCCGCTCGACGATCCGGCTTTCGCCGACAGCGACACCGCCCGCCTCCTGGCGGCCCAGGGGCTTCCGGTCGAGGCCGCCACGGTGGACGCATGCTCGCCCTGGCGGTTCGCGGCGCCCCTCGCCCCCGATCAGGCCGCCGCCCGCGAGGGCCGGCAGGTGTCCCTGGACGAGATCGCAGCGTGGTGCCGCACGCGGATCGCGACCGCCGATCGCCCCGTGGTGGTCGAGGGCGTCGGCGGGCTGATGAGCCCGATCACCCCCGAGGCCACGGGGCTCGACTGGATCGAGGCCCTGGCCCTTCCCGTCATCCTCGTTTCGGGCAGCTATCTCGGGGCGATCAGCCATGCCCTCACGGCGACAGAAGTACTGCGGCTGCGCGGATCGTCCCTCCGGGCGGTGGTAGTCAGCGAGAGTGAGGGCGCCCCGACTCCCCCGGAGACGGTGGCCGAGGCCATCGGACGGCATGTTGCCTGTCCGGTCTTCTGCATGATCCGTGGCGCTGCCGCGCCGGACGCTTTGGCGACCCTCGTCTCGCAGCCGGAAGCCTGATCGGCGTCCGGCCACGCTTTGTTCCGGGCGAGTGCTGGATGGTCCGACCGACGGGTCCTTTTCTGCCCTTCGCGGCAAAGTGATCGAAATCACTCAGAAATTATGTCAGGGACTCGGAGCTCGCGTCGCTGGACGGTCATGACGCGGCGCTTAGCTGAGACGCGGTGAGGCGTGTGGCCTCCGCAGACGAGTGCCGGAGGACCGTTGAGCCACTCCCTCGCCACGGCCAGTTCGCCTGCCGCCGCCTCCCCGGATACGGGGACGTCGAACCCCGGACACAAGCGGCTGAGCCCGGCCCTCCTCCTCGGAGCCCTCGGCGTCGTCTACGGGGATATCGGGACGAGTCCGCTCTATGCTTACAAGGAGGCCGTGAAGGCGGCCGGCGGGGGGACCGTTTCGCCCCTGGCTGTGGTTGGCGCGGTCTCTCTGATCTTCTGGGCGCTGATCCTCATCGTCTCCCTCAAATACGCGATCCTGATCCTGCGGGCCGACAACCGTGGGGAGGGGGGCATCGTCGCCATGCTGGCCCTGCTCGGCGCCCGCCAGGCGCGGCCGGGAACGTGGCAGGCCCTGCTCCTCGTCGTCGGCTTGATCGGGGCGGCGCTCCTCTACGGCGACGGGGCGATCACGCCCGCGATCTCGGTCCTCTCCGCGGTCGAGGGCCTGAAGGTCGATGCTCCCGCCCTCGGGCATTACGTCGTGCCGATCACCCTCGCGATCCTCGTCGGCCTGTTCGCCGTGCAATTCCAAGGGGTCGCCAGGATCGGACGGATCTTCGGGCCGGTGATGCTGATCTGGTTCGCGGCGCTGGGGTTGCTCGGCATCGGATCGATCATCCATGCGCCGCAGATCCTGGAGGGGCTCAACCCCCTGCGCGCGGTGGACTTCCTGTTCCATGCCGGCTGGGGCGTGAGCTTCGCCATGCTTGGCGCCGCCTTCCTCGCGGTGACCGGCGGCGAGGCGATGTATGCCGACCTCGGCCATTTCGGCGCCCGACCCATCCGGATCGCATGGTTCGCCCTGGTGCTGCCCGCCCTGGTGCTGAACTATTTCGGCCAGGGCGCGCTGCTCCTCACCGAGCCCGACGCCATCGAGAACCCGTTCTTCCGCCTCGCGCCGGACTGGGCGCACATCCCGCTGGTGGGCCTCGCGACGCTGGCGACGATCATCGCCTCGCAGGCCATCATCTCGGGCGTGTTCTCCCTGACCCAGCAATCGATCCAGCTCGGCTTCCTGCCGGCCATGCGGATCGTGCAGACGGCCCGCGACGAGCGGGGACAGATCTACGTGCCGGGGGTCAACTGGCTCCTGGGCGTCGCCACCCTCGTCGCGGTGGTCGTCTTCGGCTCCTCCGATGCCCTGGCTGGTGCCTACGGCATCGCCGTCTCCATGCTGATGGCGATCACGACCCTTCTCGCGGCGCTCATCGCCCTGAAGTGGGGGTACAACCCGATCGCGGTCTTCGCGGTGAACGGGTTCTTCCTCGCCATCGACCTCGTGTTCTTCGGCGCCAACAGCGTGAAGATCATGGAGGGTGGGTGGTTTCCCCTGGTCCTGGCCGGCATCGTCGCGCTGATGATGCTCACATGGCGCAAGGGCAACATGCTCGTGGAAGAGGCAAGGGCCGGCTTGCGCCAGCCGGAAGACGCATTCCTCGCCGGCCTTCAGCACCAGAAGCTCACCCGGCTGCCCGGCACCGCCGCGTTCCTGTCGTCGGCCGTGCACGGCATCCCGCTTCATCTCTCCCGGTTTGTCGAACGCAGCCACGCCCTCCACGAGCGGGTGCTGATCGTCACGGCGTTGTACGACGAGACGCCGACCGTGCCCCTCGAGGAACGCGCCCACGTGACGGTGCTGGCGCCCGACTTCTTCCGGGTGGTGCTGCGGTATGGCTTCATGGAGGAAGCATCGATCCCGGAGGGGATCGCCTGCGCCGTCGAGTCCCGTCACCTCCCCCCGCAGTGTGTCGGCGACGTCACCGTCTTCATCGGGCACGAAACCGTGATCCCTAAGAGCGACCAGAGGGGCATGGCGACGTGGCGGGAGAACCTGTTCGCCTTCATGCAGCGCAATGCCGAGCGGACGGGGGCCTTCTTCGGCGTGCCGACCCGGCAGGTTGTGGAGGTGGGAACCGAGATCGAGATCTGACCCCATCCTCCCGCCGCGGAACCTGAGCCGTCGCCTTTCGTTCGAACGGCTGGACAGCCGGGCGGCGTTGCGCCGCCCTTCTGGAACGGAGGGATACGATGAACAAGGATCGGATGGAGGGTGGCGTCCGCCACCTGCGCGGCCGGGTGAAGACGGCGGCTGGCGCCCTGCGCGGACAGCCCGGCCGGCAGGTCGAAGGAGCCTACGATCAGGCCGCGGGCGCCGCGCAGTACGCCTACGGCCGGGCTCGCGAGACCGCCCACGACCTGCGCCGCGAAGGCGAACACCTCTACGAGGAAGGCCGCGACCGCGCCCGGTCCCTGGCCGAGGAAGCCCGCTCCCGCGGCGAGGCTTTCGCCGACGAAGCC
This sequence comes from Methylobacterium persicinum, assembly GCF_022179525.1. Taxonomy (GTDB): domain Bacteria; phylum Pseudomonadota; class Alphaproteobacteria; order Rhizobiales; family Beijerinckiaceae; genus Methylobacterium; species Methylobacterium persicinum. The sequence continues at coordinate 20,737 of NZ_BPQX01000065.1, read as the reverse complement.
GTCCGGCACGGTCGCCATGTCCGCTCGCGCGCGGAGCATCACGGCCGGGAGATCGCCCGCCGCGCCGACGAGAACCGCACGACCACCCTGGCCCTGGTGGCCGCCGTCGCCTTCGGCCTCGGCTGGCTAATGCGGTCGTCCGACCGGTCATGAGGGAAGGTCGCGCCGGGCTCCGGCCCGGTGCCGCCTCCGAGGTCGCATAAAGACATCTTTATGTCTTGATTGCTTCCCCGCTTGCGAAGTGCTAGGTCCACGCCCGGATCGCAACGCGAGCGAGGAGCCCCGCATGGCCAAGGATTACATCGTCAGGGATATCGGTCTGGCCGATTACGGCCGGAAGGAAATCTCGATCGCCGAGAGCGAAATGCCCGGCCTGATGTCCGTCCGCGAGGAGTACGGCCCGAGCCAGCCGCTCAAGGGCGCGAAGATCGCCGGATCGCTTCACATGACGATCCAGACCGCCGTCCTGATCGAGACCCTGAAGGCGCTCGGCGCCGACATCCGCTGGGTCTCCTGCAACATCTATTCGACCCAGGACCATGCCGCGGCCGCTATCGCCGCCGCGGGCATCCCGGTCTTCGCCGTGAAGGGTGAGACCCTGGAAGAGTACTGGGATTACACCTCCCGCCTGTTCGACTGGCATGACGGCGGGATGCCGAACATGATCCTGGACGACGGCGGCGACGCCACGATGTTCGTGCATCTGGGCCTGCGCGCCGAGAATGGCGACACGGCGTTCCTCGACAAGCCCGGCTCGGAGGAGGAAGAGATCTTCTTCGCCCTGCTGAAGAAGAAGCTTGCCGAAAAGCCGAAGGGCTGGTTCGCCGGCTTGGCCGAGTCGATCAAGGGCGTCTCCGAGGAGACGACCACGGGCGTCCATCGCCTCTACATCCTGGCCAAGGAAGGCAAGCTGCTCTTCCCCGCCATCAACGTGAACGATTCGGTCACCAAGTCGAAATTCGACAACCTCTACGGCTGCAAGGAATCCCTGGTGGACGGCATCCGCCGGGGCACCGACGTGATGATGGCCGGCAAGGTGGCCATGGTCGCCGGCTTCGGCGACGTGGGTAAGGGCTCGGCCGCCTCGCTCCGCAATGCCGGCTGCCGCGTCATGGTCTCGGAGATCGACCCGATCTGCGCGCTCCAGGCCGCGATGGAAGGCTACGAGGTCGTGACGATGGAAGAGGCCGCCCCGCGCGCCGACATCTTCGTCACCGCCACCGGCAACCGGGACATCATCACCCTCGACCACATGCGGGCGATGAAGGACCGGGCGATCGTCTGCAACATCGGCCACTTCGACAACGAGATCCAGGTCGCCGGCCTGAAGAACCTGAAGTGGAACAACATCAAGCCGCAGGTCGACGAGATCGAGTTCGCCGACGGCCACCGCATCATCCTCCTGTCGGAGGGTCGCCTCGTGAACCTCGGCAACGCCACGGGCCATCCGTCCTTCGTGATGTCGGCCTCGTTCACCAACCAGACGCTGGCCCAGATCGAACTCTGGACCAACCCGGGCAAGTACGAGCGCCAGGTTTACACCCTGCCCAAGGCCCTGGATGAGAAGGTCGCCGCCCTGCATTTGGAAAAGATCGGGGCCAAGCTCTCGAAGCTTCGGCCGGATCAGGCCTCGTATATCGGCGTCGCGGAGAATGGCCCGTTCAAGCCCGATCACTACCGCTACTAGCACTGTTGTAATCGGTACACGGTGGGGCCCGGCGCAATGCGCCGGGCCCTTCGTTTGTCAAGGGTAATCCGACCTTCGGAAGTGTGTCTTCTGAGTGTCGTTAACCGCCGATTTACCCGCTTCCGCCAAAGCCACGCTTCGTTCTCCTTCCGGCGTGAATCTCCCCCACGGTAAGGTGCCGGCGACTCAGTGGCAGGGTGATCCGCGGCGGCGCTTCCAGCGACGCGGCGGCAACGGTGCATTTCGCATCGCGCGGGCGCACGTCGGCGGTGACGAAGGCTTTGGGGGCAGGGCGGATGCGGGTCGGACGTGCGGCGCGGCTCCGAGTCGGCGTGGGGATTCTCGCGCTGTTCGCAGCGGGCGCGGCCTTGGCGGAAATGCAGGAGATCCCGCCGGCGCATGGGGCGCGGGAGATGCACGGCGTGGCCGGGCTGGCGGTGTTCGGCGGTCTCGTGGCCTTCGCGGTGATCGTGGCCCTGCTCTATCTCTACGAGCGTGCCCGCTGGACCCGGCGCGAGCAGGATCTCGTCGCGGCCCTCAACCTCCTTCGCGGCGCCCATGACCGCGCCGAGATGCTCCTCAACACCGACCGGCAGGTCGTCATCACCTGGGACGAGCAGGGCGAGCCCGTGATCGAGGGCGATGTCGGCATCGCCCTGAACGGCGACCGGGCGGCGACGGGTTCGGCCCGGCGCGTCCTCGCTTTCGGAACGTGGCTCCTGCCCGGCGATGCCCAGGCCGTCGAGGCCGCCCTGGAGACCATGCTGGCCCGGGGCGTCGGCTTTTCCCTCGACCTCCGGAGTCAAACGGGCCGCAGCATCGATGCCCAGGGCCGCACGGTGGCGGGCAGGGCCCTGTTGCGCCTGCGCGAGACGAGCGCAGAGCGCCGGGAGATCGCGGACCTGCGGATCACCCTGGACGAGACCCGCCGGGGGCTCTCCGCGCTGGCGAGCCTCCTCGATGCGATCCCGCAACCGGTTTGGCGGCGGAACCGAGACGGGGGGCTCGCCTGGGTCAATGCCGCCTACGTCGCCGCCGTCGAAGCGGGGAGCCGGGAGGCTGTGATCGATGCGGCGGTGGAGCTTCTCGACCGCCCGGCCCGGGAGACCATCGCCCGGGAGGAAACGGATACGGCGGCCGGATCCGCCCGCAGGGGCGTGCGCGTCTCCGCGGTGGTGGCCGGCACGCGCCGGGTGCTCGACGTGTACGAAGCCGCCCTCGACGGGGGGAAGGTCGGCATCGCGATGGATGTGTCCGAGTTGGAAAGCGTCCGCGCCGACCTCCAGCAGCAGATGAACGCCAACGCGCGCACCCTCGACCAGTTGCCCACCGCCGTGGCGATGTTCGACGTGGGCCAGCGTCTTATCTTCCATAATGCGGCGTACAGGGCCCTTTGGGACCTCGATCAGGCGTTCCTCGACAGCCGCCCCTCGGACGGGGAGATCCTCGACCACCTCCGCTCCCAGCGAAAGCTGGAGGAGCATGCCGACTTCCGCACATGGAAACACGGCGTGCTCGCCGCCTATCGGGCGGCCGAGGCCAATCAGGCCTGGTGGTACCTCCCGGACGGCCGGACTTTGCGCGTTGTCGCCGATCCGAATCCCCAGGGGGGCCTGACCTATCTGTTCGAGGATGTGTCCGACCGGCTCAACGCGGAGTCGCGCTACAACGCCCTGCGCCGGCTTCAAGCCGAGACCCTGGATACCCTCGCCGAGCCAGTCGCCGTGTTCGGGGCGGACGGGCGGCTTCAGCTGGCCAACCGCGCCTTCACGACCATCTGGCGCCTCGACAACGAGATGGTGGACGCCCGGCCCCACGTCGATTCGGTCATCGCCCGCTGCAAGGCCCTTGCCCCGGCGGAAACCCCGTGGCTCGACATCCGCGACGCCGTCGTCGGCCTCGAAGCGCGAGCCGCCCTGGCCCGGCGGATCGAGATGGTGGACGGCACGGCCCTCGACTGTGCGACGCAGCCCCTGCCCGAAGGCGCGACCCTGCTGACGCTCATCGACGTGACCGCGAGCGTGAACGTCGAGCGGATGCTCACCGAGAGGAATGAGGCGCTGGAGAAGGCCGCCGAGCTGCGCGACACCTTCGTGCACCACGTCTCCTACGAACTGCGCTCCCCGCTCACCAACATCATCGGCTTCACCCAGCTCCTCGGTGACGAAACGGTCGGTGCCCTCAACACCCGCCAGCGGGAATATGCCGACCACATCATGCGCTCATCCGGTTCGCTGCTGGTGATGATCAACGACATCCTGGACCTGGCCTCCATCGATGCGGGCTCCCTGGAACTGCAGCGGGAAGACGTCGATGTGCGGGCAACCGTCGAAGCCGCCGTGCGCGGTCTCGAGGACCGGCTGGCCGAAGCGCGCATCGTGCTGTCCGTCGATGTGCCGGACGACATCGGCAGCGTCCGGGCTGACGGCAAACGGATCCGCCAGATCCTGTTCAACCTGCTGTCCAACGCCGTGGGCTTTTCGGATCCCGGCCAGACCGTCGAGATCACCGCCAGCCGCACGGCCCGGGACCTTATTCTCAGCGTCCGGGACTATGGCTGCGGCATGAGCCCGGAGGTCAAAGAGCAGGTCTTCAACCGCTTCGAGAGCCACACCCGCGGCACCCGGCACAGGGGCGTCGGCCTCGGCCTGTCGATCGTGCGGTCCTTCGTCGAACTGCACGGCGGACGGGTGGAGCTGGACACGGAGCAGGGGGTGGGGACCTGCGTCACCTGCGTCCTGCCACTCAACCAGCCGGAGCAGCCGCGCCCCACACCGGGCGACGACAGCAAACCGCTTCCCCGCCCCCATCTCTCCCGGGTCTCGATCGCCTGACCCGTCCCGGGTTCGACGGGCCACCGGATCGCCATCGCCCGGCATGATGTGATCGGGAAACATAGGGGGCGCAATCGGATCGCCCCGCCGCCCTCGACCCGACCCCGCAAGGGTCCCACGGAAGCTGGATGTCCGACACTAACAAATCCGGCTGGGCAGTCTTCTCGAACGGGGATTTCCGCCTTTTCGGCGCGGCGCGCTTCCTCACCGGCCTTGCCTACCAAATGCAGGCGGTCGCCATCGGCTGGTACGTCTACGACCTGACGCGCTCCGCCCTGGCGCTGGGCCTCGTCGGGCTCGCTGGTTTCCTGCCGGCGATCCTGAGCGCCCTGGTGAGCGGCCATGTGGCGGATGTGTACGAGCGGCGGGTGGTCGGCGCCGCCGCCTTCGGCCTCCAGGCGCTCGCGAGCTTCGGCCTCCTGGCCTACGCCCTGAGCGGGGCCGACGCCGTCTGGCCGATCTACGCCCTCGTGGTGGTCGTCGGGACGGCCCGGGCCTTCGCCAACCCAGCCCTGCAAGCTCTCCTGCCGACACTCGTCCCGGCATCCCTGTTCGGCTCGGCGATCGCCTGGAATGCCTCCCTCTGGCAGACGGCCTCGGTGATGGGTCCGGCACTGGGCGGCCTTCTGTACGCCCTGGGCGCCAAGGTGGTCTTCGCCGCGGCGGGCACGAGCTTCGCCCTCGCCAGCCTGAGCGTCGCGCTGATACGCCATCGGCCGGCCCCCGTGACCGAGCGCCCGGCCATTACCTGGGCGGCCCTTTCGGCCGGGATTCATTACATCCGGTCCCAGCCCGTCGTCCTCGGGGCGATCAGCCTCGATCTCTTCGCCGTCCTGTTCGGCGGGGCCACGGCGCTCCTGCCGATCTATGCGGGATCCGTGCTGCATGTGGGGCCCCTCGGCCTCGGCCTGCTCCGCAGCATGCCGGCAGCCGGGGCGGTCACGATGGCGGTGCTTCTCGCCTATCGCCCTCTGCGCCGCCATGCCGGCATCCGCATGCTGCGGGCCGTCATGGTCTTCGGCCTCGCGACCGTCGCCTTCGGCCTCTCAACCTCCCTCCTTTTGTCGATGGCCTGCCTGTTCGTCACGGGCGCCGCGGACATGATCTCGGTCTATGTGCGTCAGAGCTTCGTGCAGGGCGAAACGCCGGACGCGATGCGCGGCCGGGTCGCGGCCGTCAACACGGTCTTCATCGGCGCGTCGAACGAACTTGGCGAGTTCGAGTCCGGCCTGCTTGCCGCCGCGGTCGGCGCGGTGCCGGCGGTCGTCCTCGGCGGCGTGGCGACGGTCGGTATCGCGTTCCTGTGGGCGCGGCTGTTCCCCGCGCTGCAGGCGAGGGATCGCCTGCTGACGGGGAACTGACCGGCTACCGGCTCAGGCCGACTTCGACCGCACGGGGCTGCAGACCGAGACGATGGTGTCTCGCAGCATCGCCGGCGTGAATGGCTTGACGAGGCAGGCGTTGACCCCCGCCTTCCGTGCCGAGGAGAAGCAGTCGGCATTGGCCTGGGTCGTCATCATGATGAACGGAATCTCGCGCATGGCGCGATCAGAGCGCACCCGACGCAGCAGCTCGTAGCCCGTCATTGGCGTCATGTTCCAATCGGAGATGACGAGGCCGTAGCGGCGCTCCGCCAGATAATCGAGGGCGACGCTCCCATCGGCGGCGATGTCGACCTGTTGGAAGCCCAGGCGCCCCAGAATCCCCTGGACGACCTCAGCCACCATCGGCACGTCCTCGACCACGAGGACGGACGGGAAACCAGTGAACGGCATGGGCCTTCCGCGTGCAGGGGGGGCACATCCAGCGAAAAGCGCGCAACCGGATCGTGCACTGTCGTTCCTGCTGCCACGGCGTTAGCAAAACCTGAGCGGTTGCCGGTCATTTTGCCGCACGTCGCTCACCATGCCGAAACGCACGAAAGCCTTCCGGTGGGTGCGCCCCCCGGATGGCTCTGCCTTGCGTAGTAGCGTCGTGGGTTTAAACGCTCGGCGCCTCAGCGCCCGGCCAGCAGCGGCGACCACGTCGGGTCGGAGGCATAGGCCGGGGTCGGCACGGGCTGCTCCACGTGGCCGGTGATGTCGACCATGAACAACTTGCCGCCGCCCTGGCCGCCCGGATCGCGGAAGAACACCACGTACTGCCCGTTCGGTGAGAAGGACGGGCTCTCGTTGTGGAAGCCCTCGGTCAGGACGCGCTCGCCGGTCCCGTCCGTCTTGGCGACACAGATCGCGAAGCCACCGTTGCGTTGGCGGGTGTAGGCGATCAGGTCGCCCCGCGGCGACCACGCCGGCTGCGAGGCCGAACCGGTGCCGAAGGTGATCCGGTGCGGGTTCGAGCCGTCGGCGCCCATCACGTAGACCTGCTGCGACCCGCCCCGGTCCGACTCGAAGGCGATCTGGCTGCCGTCCGGCGAGTAGGTCGGCGAGGTGTCGATGGCGAGGCCGCTGGTGATGGGTTTCTGCGCCTTGGAGGCGATGTCCATCGTGACGATGTCGGCGTTGCCGCCCTGCTGGACGCTCATCACGAGGCGCCGTCCATCCGGGGAGAAGCGCGGGCTCGCGCTCATCGAGTCGACCGAGCCGAAGGCCTGCCGAGAGCCGGTCTCGAGGTTGATCACCTGCACCCGCGGCTGGTGACCGGAGGCCTGTGCCATGAAGGCAATGTCCTGGGTGGTCGGCGAGTAGCGGGGGGCGACGATGGACATCTCGCCCGTGGTGATGGCGCGGACATTGGCGCCGTCCTGATCCATGACCATCAGGCGCTTGCGCCGGTTCTCCTTCGGCCCGGTCTCGTCCACGAAGGCGATGCGGCTGTCGAACCAGGGCCCGAGGCCGGTGATCTTGGTATAGACCTGATCGGAGATCAGATGGCCGGTGCGGCGGGCATTCGCCGGATCGGTGGCATATTGCTGGCCGATCATCTGCTGGCCCGACGTCACATCCCAAAGGCGGAACTCCACCTTGAGCCGGCCGCCCGCATCGCGGCCGACCTTGCCGGTGACGAGGCCCTGGACCCCCGTCGCGCGCCACTTCTCGAAGTTCGGCGCGGCGTCGAAGGGCGGGTTTTCCGGGAAGCGCGCCCTGTCGAGGGGCGTGAAGTAGCCCGACCGGCGGAGGTTGTTGGTGACGACACCGCTTACGAGCCCGCCGAGGCTCGGATCGCCGCCGAACTCAGCGATGGCGATGGGCATCGGCTGGAAGCTGCCGCCGCCGATTCGCAGCTGGAGCTGCGCCTGCGCCGGCCCGGCAAAGCCGATGACGGCCGCAAGGAGCGCCAGGAGCGCCAGGAGGGGGGCGGGCAGCGGGGAGCGGTGCCGGCGGGTTGGGCTGTCGATCATAGGCTCGGTCGTGATGCAGACGGGGGAGGGGACGGCGACGGCGCGGATCCCGGCGTCACGTCGCCGTAAACTCGAACTCCGCGTTGATCGCTTTCCAATCGTTGTAATACGGCGCGTAGGTCGCCGGTATGCGGTAGGGCGCGCAGCGCCTCACCGCCCGGAGCGCGGCCTGCGCGATGGACTGGTCCACCGAACTCGCCCCACCCCGCATGAGCCTCGGTTCGGTGCTGAGGGATCCGTCGGGATTCAGACGGATGTCCAGCACCGGAAGCACCACGCCCTGGGCGGCGCCCGGCGGGGCCGAGTAGCACCGCTCGATCTGCTGCTGGAGCAGGCCGACCAGCGCGTCGCGCAGGGACGGAGAGAGGCGCTGGGCGGTACCGGTGGCGGCGCCGAGGGCGGCGACCTTCTGCACCGCGTGGCCCGTGGCGCCGGTCGATTGTGACGGCGCCTTCGAAGCCAGCATGGAGCGGATGTCACCCGCGTTGAACTTGTCCGCGAGGGCGGCCTGCTGCCGGGCCTTGGCTTCCGCGTCGGCCTTGGCCTTCGCGTCCGCCAGGGCCTTGGCCTTCGCCTTGGCGGCGGCATCGGCCCTGGCCTTCTCGGCGGCTTCGGCCTTCTCCCGCTCCGCCTCGGCCTTGGCCTCGGCGGCCTCCTTCTGACGTTCGGCCTCCGCTTCGGCCTTGGCTTTGGCCTCGGCAGCCTTCCGGGACGCCTCGGCCTTCGCCTTGGCTTCCGCGGCCTTGGCTTCGGCCGCCTTCTTGGCGGCGTCGGCCTTGGCTTGGGCAGCGGCTTCCGCCTCCTGCCGCTCGATCAGCTTGTCGAGCTGCTCGCGCTTCTCGGCCTCCGCCTTGGCTTCGGCGGCCTTGGCGGCGGCTTCGGCCTTGGCCTTGCTGTCCGCGGCGGCCTTCGCTGCGGCGGCCTTGTCCGCCGCTGCCTTGTCCGCAGCCGCCTTGGCAGCCTTCTCCGCCTCGCGCTTTTCCTGCGCGGCCTTGGCGGCCTTCGCCGTCTCGGCCTCGTTCACCTCGGGCTCGACCCGCAGGGGCATTGCCTCCGCGTTGGCGATCTTCATCTCGGCGGTGCGGGTCGGCGCGGTGGGTGCATCGGTCTTGGCGTTCTCCGGCTCCCGGTCCTCAACCTTCTCGTCCTGACGGTCGGCCCGGCTCTGTGCGTTGGGCATAGGCTTGTCGGCCTGCCGCTCGCCCTTGGTGATCTCGGAGAGCTGCTGCTCCGTGATCACCTCCACGGGTACGCCTTCCTGCGCCTCGGGGAGGGCGGGGGCGGACACGCCGAGCAGGACGAGGCCCAGGAGGGCCACGTGGGTGCCAGCCGAGATCCAGACGCCGGGCTCCCGGCGGTTGAAGGCAGGCAAGGGGATCGCCAAGGCAGCGCTCCTCCTAGTGCTCGGGCTCGGTGACGAGGGCGACGTGCCGGAAGCCTCCGCCGGTCACGATGGCCATCACCTGGGCGACGCGGCCGTAATCGACGCGCTTGTCGCCGCGCACGAAGACGCGGTCCTCGGTGCCGTTCTTGGCCGCGGCGGTGAGCTTGGGCACGATGGTCTCGTCGGTGAGTTCGTCCTCACCGAGGAAGATCTGGCCGGTCTGCCGGATGGAGAGGGTGATCGGCTTCACGTCCGAGTTCAGGGGAGACGCCTTCGATTGGGGCAGGTCGAGGGGCACGCCCACCGTCATCATCGGTGCCGCAACCATGAAGATGATGAGGAGCACCAGCACGACGTCGATGAACGGCGTCATGTTGATCTCGTTGATGGCGCCGCCGCGACGGCCGCGCCTGCGCCGCCGCTTCGTCCCGCCTTGCCCAGCCCCTGCCGCCATGGCCATCGGTCAGGTCTCCTCAGGCGGCCAGCGACAGGCGCTCGTCGATCTGCCGAGACAGGATCGCCGAGAACTCATCCGCGAAGCCTTCCAGGCGCGACTGTGCCTTGGCGACCTCGGCCTGGAGCTTGTTGTAGGCGAGCACCGCCGGGATGGCGGCGAACAGGCCGATGGCGGTGGCGAACAGCGCCTCGGCGATGCCCGGCGCCACGACCGCAAGCGAGGTGTTCTTGGAGGCCGCAATTGAGGTGAAGGCGGTCATGATACCCCACACTGTGCCGAACAGGCCGATATACGGGCCGGCCGAGCCGATGGAGGCGAGGAACAGGAGCCGCGATTCGAGCCGCTCGACCTCCCGGTGGATCGTCACGTCGAGCTGCTTCTCGATCCGCTGCGAGAGGGATTGGACCTGCCGGCCCGAGCCCTCGAATGAGCGCTTCCATTCCCGCATGGCGGCCACGAACACCGCCGCGAGCCCAGTGGCGGGCCGGTCGTTGAACGAGCGGAACAGTTCCTCCAGGGAGCGGCCGGACCAGAACGCGTCCTCGAACGCGTCCATCTCCTTGCGGATGCGGCGGAACAGTATGGTCTTGTCGACGATGATCGACCAGCACCAGACCGAGGCGCCGAGCAGGCCGAGCATCACGATCTTAACGACGATATGCGCCTGAAGGAACAAGCCCAGCAGGCTCATGTCGGCCACAGGGGCGGCCTGCATCGCGTCGGCTGGGTTCATCCGTCGAAGTCTCCTGCTCCGAACCGGCATGCGGGTGCGGGCACGCCCCGCTGCCGGAAATTCGAGCGATATCAATGCTATCGCCCGCGAATCTGTCGAAAGTAAGGGCCGGTCCCGACCGGGCTCGTTCGTGGCGTGCACCGGATTCTAAGGGCGCGTCAGGGTTAAGGATTGGTTGAAATCCCGGCGATCTTGAGGCCTTTCCGGTCAAAGGGCGGCTGGACCGGGGCGGGGACGCCTCCCTATGCTGCTCTCACCGCAACCAAGCAGGATCCCTCCGTGACCGCACCCGTGCCGAGCCTGCCCGATCTGCTCCGCGGCGAGGGCGGCCGCCTGCTCGGGTGGTCCTGCCTCGCCGACGTCGCCCTGGCGGGCCTGATGGCCCGGTCCGGTTTCGACGTCGTGCTCCTCGACCAGCAGCACGGGACCTACGACGTTCCCGCGACCGTCGCAGGGCTCACCGAGCTGGCCCTGGCCGGCCGTCCCGGGCTCGTGCGGATCGCGGTCGGCGACTTCGCCATGGCCTCGCGGATGCTGGATGCAGGCGCGGCCGGCATCGTCGCGCCGATGATCAACACCGAGGCCGACGCCCGCGCCTTCGCCGCGGCGACGAAATTTCCGCCCGTCGGCCAGCGCAGCTGGGGGCCGGACCGGGCTATGTGGTTCTCGGACCTCGCCGATCCGCAGGATTACCTGACGAAGGCCAACGCCCGGACCATGACCATCGCCATGTGCGAAACCCGGGAGGCCATCGCCAACCTCCCCGCCATCCTCCGGGTGCCGGGGATCGACGGGATCCTCGTGGGCCCCGGCGACCTGTCCATCGCCCTGTCGAACGGCGCCCGCTTCGATCCCACCGGCAGCGCGGTGACGGAGGCGCTTCGGGAGATCGTCCGCACGACGCTCGCCGCCGGCAAGATCCCCTGTGCCTTCGCCGCCGGCCCGGCCCGCGCCAGGGAAATGATCGACATGGGCTTCAAGCTCGCCTCCATCGGCTACGACGGCGTCCTCTTGGCGGACGCCTTCCGGAGGGCGGTGGCAGAGGCGAGGGGGTGAGGGTTTTCCCCGCGGCGCACGCGATAACGGCGGAGGCTGGGGCGATGGGCGTTCTTGCCGCGCCGTACGACATAAGCCGCGCCACTTGAGACTGGTGCGAGCGAGGACGGCCCTGTAAGCCCGGTGCGCCGAAGGGCGGGGAGAGCGAAAGGTACGCCGATGCCGACAGCCTTCATCTACGACCACGTCCGCACGCCCCGCGGCCGGGGGAAGGCCGATGGCGCCCTGCATGAGGTGACGGCCCTGCGCCTCGCCGAGACCGCCCTGCGGGCCCTGAAGGACCGCAACGGCCTCGACACACGGCTGGTGGATGACGTGATCCTGGGTTGTGTCGATCCGGTGGGCGAAGCGGGGGGTGACATCGCCCGGGCCGCCGCCCTGGTGGCCGATTACGGGATCCACGTCCCCGGCGTGCAGATCAACCGCTTCTGCGCCTCGGGCCTCGATGCGGTGAATTTCGCCGCCGCGCAGGTCATGTCGGGCCAGCACCATATGGCCGTCGGCGGCGGCGTCGAATCCATGAGCCGCATCGGCATCGGCGCCTCAGGCGGGGCGTGGCCGGTCGATCCGGCCATCGCCGTCAAATCCTACTTCATGCCGCAGGGCATCTCGGCGGACCTGATCGCCACCAAGTACGGCTTCAGCCGGGATGCCTGCGACGCCTACGCCGTTCGCTCGCAGGAACTGGCCGCCCGCTCCTGGGACCAGGGGCTGTTCGCCCGCTCGGTGGTGCCCGTGCGCGACGTGAACGGCATCGTCCTCCTCGACCGCGACGAGCACATGCGGCCGGGCACGGACATGCAGTCGCTGGCCGCACTCAAGCCGTCCTTCGTGCAGATGGGCCAGATGGGCGGCTTCGACGCGGTCGCAACGGACGCCCATCCAGATGTCGAGTTCGTCGAGCATGTCCACCATGCCGGCAACTCCTCCGGGATCGTGGACGGGGCGGCCGCGGTGCTGATCGGCTCGCAGGAGGCCGGCGAGGCCGCGGGCCTCAAGCCCCGGGCGCGCATCCGCGCCTTCGCCAATATCGGGTCCGACCCCGCGCTGATGCTGACCGGCCCCATCGACGTGACGCGCAAGGTGCTCGACCGGGCGGGGATGACCCTGGACGACATCGACCTCATCGAGGTCAACGAAGCCTTCGCCGCCGTGGTGCTCCGCTTCTGCCAAGCCTTCGACCTCGATCCGGACGCCGTCAACGTGAACGGAGGAGCCATCGCCCTCGGCCATCCCCTTGGGGCGACGGGTGCGATGATCCTGGGCACGGCCCTCGATGAGCTGGAGCGCACGGGCAAGGAACGCGCCCTCGTCACCCTGTGCATCGGCGCCGGGATGGGCACCGCGACGATCATCGAGCGCGTCTGACCATACACTCGATCTCCAACACGAAACGGGAGGAAAACCTTGAACCGTCTGATCGCCACCCTCTGCCTCGGCGTCGCCCTGTGCGCGCCGCTCGCTGCCCGCGCCGATGAGACGAGCGACCGGGTCGCCGAGGCGACGAAGCTCGTCAACAAGACCCTGATCAAGAATCTCCAGACCGGCTTCAACGTGGCCCTCGAGAAGACCACCGCCCCGATGCCGGAGGCCCGCGCCGAGGCCGTGCGCAAGGAGCTGAATGCGGAGTTCGAGAAGCAGCGCAACCTGATGGTTGAGGGGCTGTCCAAGGAATACGCCCAGAAGTTCAGCCTGACCGAGCTGAAGCATCTCGACGAGATCTACTCCGATCCGGTCTACGAGAAGTTCCAGACCATGAACGCCGATCCGAATTCGGCGGTGACGGCGATCTCGCAGAACTCGGTGACGAAGCTGCTGAACATGCTCGCCGTCGCCTCGGCGACGGATAACGCGCCCCCCGGCGCGCCCCCCAGCCCCGTGCCGGCCCCGGCGCCGAAGTAAGGGACGACCGGCGCAGCCCATCCAGCGAGAGACCGGGAAGGAGCGATTCCATGACGTCAGGCAATTTCCGGTTCGAGACCGATTCCGACGGCATCGCGCTGGCGGTCTGGGACATGCCGGGCCGCTCGATGAACGTCATCACCGAAGCGGTGATGGAGGAACTCTCGGCCATCGTGGAGACCGTCGCCGCCGATCCGGCGATCAAGGGCTGCGTCATCGCCACGGGGAAGGAAAACTTCTCCGGGGGCGCCGACCTCACCATGCTCCAGGGCATGCGGGCCACCTATGAACGGCTCCGGGCCGACGAGGGCGAGGAGGCGGCCATGCGCCGCTTCTTCGAGGAGTCCCGCCGGCTCACGCTGCTGTTCCGGCGCCTGGAAACCTGCGGCAAGCCCTTCGCGGTGGCGATCCACGGACTGTGCCTGGGCGGCGCCTTCGAGCTCGCCCTGGCCTGCCACCACCGGATCGCCTCGGACGCGCCCCACACCCGGGTCGGCCTCCCTGAGATCAAGGTGGGGCTGTTCCCCGGCGGCGGCGGCACGCAACGCGTCGCCCGCCTGATGCAGACCGGCGATGCCCTCCAGATGCTGTTCAAGGGCGAGCAGATCCGGGCGCCCATGGCGAAGGGCATGGGCTTGGTCCACGCGGTGGCGCCGGAGGCCGACATCGTGGCGCAAGCCAAGGCCTGGATCCGCGACGGCGGCTCGGCGGTCGCCCCCTGGGATGCGCCGAAGTTCAAGGCGCCGTCCGGGAAGGTCTATTCGCCCGCCGGCATGCAGGTCTGGCCGGCGGCCAACGCGATCTACCGTCGCGAGACCCATGATAACTATCCCGCAGCCAAGGCCATCCTGGCCTCCGTCTACGAGGGTCTGCAGCTTCCCATGGATCTCGCCCTCCGGGTCGAGAGCCGCTACTTCGCGCAGATCCTCCGGACCAAGGAGGCGGCGGCGATGATCCGCACCCTGTTCCTCTCCATGGGCGAGTTGAACAAAGGCGCCCGGCGGCCGAAGGACGTGCCGCCCGCCACGTTACGTAAGGTCGGCGTGGTCGGCGCGGGCTTCATGGGCGCGGGCGTCGCCTACGTCACCGCCCAGGCCGGGTTCGAGGTGGTGCTCATCGACCAGAGTGCCGAGGCCGCCGAGAAGGGCAAGGCCCACGCCCACGCCCTGATCACCGGCCAAATCAACAAGGGCCGCGCCAAGACCGCCGACCGGGATGCCCTCCTCGGCCGCATCACCGCCACGGCGGATTATGGGGCGCTCGCTGGCTGCGACCTTGTCGTGGAGGCGGTGTTCGAGGATCCCAGGGTGAAGGCCGACGTGATCGCCCGGATCGAGGCGGTCATCGGGCCGGAGACGGTGTTCGCCTCGAACACCTCGACGCTCCCCATCACCGGCCTGGCGGGCCATTCCCGCCGGCCGGACCAGTTCGTGGGCATTCACTTCTTCTCGCCCGTCGAGAAGATGATGCTCGTGGAGATCATCAAGGGCGCTGCCACCGGCGACAGGGCGGTCGCTGTGGCTTTGGACTACGTCCGGGCGATCAAGAAGACCCCGATCGTCGTCAACGATTCCCGGGGCTTCTTCGCCAACCGCTGCGTCGGCGCCTACCTGCTCGAAGGCCACAAGATGTTCGCCGAGGGCGTGCCCCCGGCCATGATCGAGAGCGCCGGGCGGCAGGCCGGGATGCCGGTCGGCCCCCTGTCCCTCAACGACGAGGTCGCCCTCGACCTGATCCTGAAGATCGCCAAGGCCACCGAGGCGCAGGTCGGGCCGCACGCCGTCGACCCCGCGCAGAAGGCGATCCTGGCCGCGATGGTCGAGGAGCGCGGGCGCCTGGGCCGCAAGAACCGCAAGGGCTTCTACGATTACCCCGAAGGCGCCCCGAAGCGCCTGTGGCCCGGCTTGGCCGAGCTTCAGCCCCACCGCCTCGCGGCCGAGGACATCGACTTCACAGAACTGAAGAACCGGCTCCTGGTGGTGCAGGCCCTGGAAGCCGCCCGGACGGTGGGGGAGGGGGTCGTTACCGATCCGCGGGAGGCCGATGTCGGCTCGATCCTCGGCTTCGGCTTCGCTCCGTTCACCGGCGGGGTGCTGTCCTACATCGACTTCATGGGCGTCCCGGCCTTCGTCGCCCTGGCCCGAAGCCTGGAAGCGAAACACGGGCCGCGCTTCTCCGTCCCCGACAGCCTTGCCGCGATGGCCGAGAGCGGCGGGACCTTCTACGGCGCGGCCAAGCGGGCGGCGTAGGCCGTCCGCAGGCGGGCGTCACGCCACCCGGACCAGCCGCGTCGCGAGGGTGGCCAAGTCAGAATGGTTGTCCGACAGGAGGTCGGTGATGTCGCCGACCTCCAGGGCCTTCACGTGGCGGCAGCGCTGGCCGAAGCGCCCGGCCATGCAGGTGCAGCGCAGGACCGCCCCACTGGTGCGCTCTTCGAGGGTCACCGTGTAGCGGTTGCCCGTCGAACCGCGCATCAGGAAGCTCAGGGACGCGGAGGTCGGGGGACGAACGGCCATCGCCCGCCCGCTGATCACGCCGCGCCCCGGTGCGGGCCGGGCCCCTTCGCCGGGCACCTCCGTAACCGGCACGCCGATGGAGGCGGCCAGCCCGTGGACGTCCCCGGTGCCGGTCTCGCCCATGGCGGCGAGGGCGATGCGGGCACAGGCATAGGCATCCTCGCCGGCATCGTGATGCTCGAAGGTGATTCCGAGCCGCCGGGCCACCTTGCCGAGGCCGCAACCCTCCGGTGCGGGGAAGACCCGCCGGGCGACCTGCACGGTGCAGAGATAGGCAAAATCCGGGACGGGCAGCCCCGCCCGCCCGAGCCCGGCCCGAAGCACGCCGATATCGAACGTGGCGTTGTGGGCGAGGATCACCCCGCCTCCGAGGTCGGCGAGGTAAGGCGCCATCACCTCCGCGAAGGCCGGCTTGCCGGCGACGTCGGCCGGCAGGATCCCGTGGACGCGGATATTGCCGGGGGAGAAGCGCATCTCCGGGGGCCGGATGAGATGGCTTTCCCGGCGTACCACCCGCCCGTCCGCGATCCAGGCGAGGCCCACCGCGCAGGCGCTGTCACGCCGCTCGTTGGCGGTCTCGAAATCGAGGGCGAGGGTGATCATGCAGGCGCGCGTTCCCGGGGCGTTCCCAGGGTCTACGCCCTGGACGAGTCCCGCTTCAACCCTGTTCCACCATGGCGAGCCAATCCGCCTCGCTGACGACGCGGACGCCGTGCTTCTCGGCATCCTTCAGCTTCGAACCCGCCCCCGGCCCCGCCACCACCAGATCCGTCTTCGCCGAGACGGAGCCGGAGACCTTCGCGCCGAGGCGTTCGGCCACCGCCTTGGCCTCGTTGCGGGTCATCTGTTCCAGGGTGCCGGTGAAGACCACCGTCTTCCCGGCAAAGGCCGTGGCGGAGGCGGCCTGCCTCATCGGCTCGGTGCGCACCTCCTTGAGAAGTTCGTTCACCGCCGAGGCGTTGTGCGGCTCGGCGAAGAACTGGATCAGGGCATCCGTCGCCACCGGGCCGATCTCGCCGTCGTCGGCGAAGGCGCGATAGGCGTCGCCGGGCCGCTGTGCCGCCGCCCGCTCCACCGCCGCCCGGGCCGCGTCGAGATCGCCGTACTGGGCGATCAGGCTCTCGCGCTGGTTTGCGGTCAGCCGCACCCGCTCACCCGACGGCGCCTCGCCGGCTTCGGGGTGGAGGCCGGATTCGAGCAGGCGCTCGCGGGTGGTGACGCCGATGCGCGGAACGGACGAGAACGCCAGCCAATCCGGGCCGCCTTGCCCTTCGGCCGCGGCCGCGATGCCCTCGATCAGGGCGGGCATATCTTCGAACCGTTTCGCCAGGGCCTTCGCCGTGGCCTCTCCGATCTGCGGGATGCCCAGGGCGAACACGAACCGGTTGAGGGCGATGGACCGGCGGGCCTCGACCCCCGCGAGGAGGTTCTTGATTGCCTTGTCCTCGTCGTCGCCCTTCTTCTTGGCGACCTTCTTCGGCGGTTCGGCCCCCGCCCTCCGCTCGGCCGACAGCGCCTCCCGCCGGGCCACGACGGCGGCCTTCAACGCCTGGAAATCGAGGCGGAAGAGGTCGGCGGGCTGGTGGACGAGGCCTGCCTCGAACAGCACCTCGATATAGGTCTCGCCGAAGCCTTCGATGTCGAACCCATTGCGGGACACGAAGTGCTTCAGCCGCTCGACCCCCTGGGCGGGGCAGATGAGGCCGCCGGTGCAGCGCCGGACCGCGTCGAGCCGGCCCGTCCGCGGGTTCACCGCCCGCACCGCCCGGCTGCCGCAGGCGGGGCAACGATCGGGGAACTCGTAGGGACGCGAGTACGCCGGGCGCTTGGTGAGATCGACGTCCATCACCTTGGGGATCACGTCACCCGCGCGTACCACCGTCACGGTATCGCCGACGCGGATGTCCCGGCCCTCGCGGATCGGCTCACCGTCGGCGCCCACGCCCTTCACGTAGCCTTCGTTGTGCAGGGTCGCCTTGGACACCACCACGCCCCCCACCGTCACCGGCCGGAGCTTGGCCAGGGGGTTGAGGGAGCCCGTGCGGCCCACATTGATCACGATGTCCTCCAGCACCGTCGTCGCCTCCTCGGCGGCGAACTTGTGCGCCAGCGCCCAGCGCGGCGAACGCGAAACGAAGCCGAGGCGCTTCTGGAGGGCGATGTCGTCCACCTTGTAGACGACGCCGTCGATATCGTAGCCCAGGTCGGCCCGCTCCGCCGCGATGCCCCGGTAGTGGGCGAGCATGCCCTCCGTGTCGGTGAAGGTACGGGTCCGGGGGTTCACCGGCAGCCCCCATGCCGCGAAACGTTCGAGCACCCCCGACTGGGTGTCCGCGATCGCCTCGGAAACCTCTCCCCAGGCATAGGCGAAGAACCGCAGGGGCCGCGAGGCGGTGATCGCCGGATCGAGCTGGCGCAGGGATCCGGCCGCGGCGTTGCGGGGGTTGGCGAAGAGCGGCTTGCCCGCGGCCTCCTGCCGGGCGTTGATGCCCGCGAAATCCGCGTGGGACAGGTACACCTCGCCCCGGATTTCACAGATGGGCGGCCAGCCGGTGCCGGAGAGACGCTCGGGGATGTCCTCGACCGTCATCGCGTTGGCGGTGACGTTCTCGCCGACCTCGCCGTCGCCCCGGGTGGCGGCGGTGACCAGGGCCCCATCCTTGTAGCGCAGCGAGAGGGACAAGCCGTCGATCTTGGGCTCGGCGGTGAAGGCGAGGGGCTTGTCGTCGGGCCATGCCAGGAACCGGCGCACCCGGGCGACGAACTCGGCCACCTCTTCGTCGGCGAAGGCATTGCCCAGGGAGAGCATCGGGACCGCGTGGCGGACCTTGGCGAAACTCTCGGACGGCTTGGCACCCACCGAGGCGCTGGCCGCCCCGGTCCCGGCGAGGTCGGGGAAGTCGGCCTCGATCGTCTCGAGGCGGCGGCGCAGGCGGTCGTACTCCGCGTCCGAGATTTCCGGCGCATCCTCCTGATGGTACAGGCGGTCGGCCTCGGCGATCTGCTCCGAGAGTCGGGCGTGCTCGGCGCGCGCCTCCTCGGGGGTCGGTCGGGACGATTCGGAATGCACGGAGGCCATGCCGGGCTTCTAACGCATCACGGCGGCGGGGAAGAGTGGGCGCGTGCGGAGATTGCCGGCATGATCACCGCCCGTGTCGCCATCGCCCGCCTCCGCCCCGGGCCGCAGTCGCTGGTCCGCTGCGAAAGCCTGCTTGACCCGCAGGAGCTGGCCCGCGCCAACAGGTTCCTGCGGAGCGCCGACCGGGACCGCTTCATCGCGAGCCATGCCGCCCTTCGTCTCGTCGTCGGCGCTGAACTCGGCGTGCCGCCCGATGTCTTGCGCTTCGACCGGGAGGAGGGCGGGCGCCCGTTCGTTGCCGGTCCGGCGAGCAACGGTTTCGATTTCAACCTCTCGCATTCGGGCGACCTCGCGGTCATCGGCTGCGTCGAGGGTGCGAGGATCGGCGTCGACGTGGAAGCGCGGCGCCCGCTGCCCGATGCCCTCCGCATCGCCCGTAGCCACTTTGCCTCCGAGGAGGCATCGGCCCTTGCAGCCTTGCCACCGGAGGATCGGGAAGGGGCGTTCTTCGCCCTGTGGACCCGCAAGGAAGCGGTCGTGAAGGCGCTCGGCACCGGTCTCTCCCTCTCCCTCGCCGCATTCACCGTCGCGGTCCCCCCGTCGCCGCCGGGACTGCTGCGGATCGCGGATGGCGGGGGCAAATGGTTCATGGCTGCCCTCGATGTCGGGCCCGGCGCCTGCGCCACGGTGGCGGTCACCGCAGCCGACTGCGACATCCGCCCCGTCAGCCTCGCCGAAGATTGGGCCGACATGTTCATGACGAAATGACGCCCCGGGCGCTTGCGGGCGGGAGAGGGCGTCGCTATAAGCCGGCTCGCCGGTGACGCGTCAGCGCCCGCCGGCCTTCGGAGTGTAGCGCAGTCTGGTAGCGCACCACGTTCGGGACGTGGGGGTCGCAGGTTCAAATCCTGCCACTCCGACCAATACTTAGATCGGTTTGGAATGACTGCCCCGACAGTCATCCCGACAGAAAGCCCGATCTACGAAGCCGAAATCCTCGCCGCCCAGGACGCTGCCGAAGCTATCGTCACGATCTGCTGGACAGTGCAGCCTTACGGGCCCGACATGGATCTGTGGCAGATCGGCGACCTGATCTGGACGGACGTGGAGCTGATGAGCCTTGCTGCTCGGGAGGGCGTCGTGCCGGCGAGCGGGAGGTTGCAATAGCCATGGCGAAGGAACCGCCCCCGACCGTCGGCGATCTGCGCCGCAAGGCGATCGTCACGGACGATGAAATCTCGAACGCAGCGGACAGCTTCCTCGCAGACCCGAAGACGACGCCCTACCGTTTCGGCAGAGACCACATGCTCGATGTCGCCGCGGCAGTGGAGCGGCACACACCATCCCTCCTGATCTATCGTGACCCGCACGCTTGCGCTGCGGATAAGCGACGAGCGGTCGTTAATGCACTTCTGCTCGCGAGCCCAATGGCTCTGGCGACGCCGACTGAAGAATGACGATCGCGATCCAAGGCCGTTACCACAACGCACTGCGCGCGGTCGCCGGAGCACCGGCCGGACTTCGGTTCCAAGCGTATCCCAGTACGATGCCCCCTCCTGGTGGAGATGAGGCTGGTGGAGGAGCGGGACGCATCCCGGATCAACGACCCAAACGGCCTAGCATGGTTCCTCACGCCCGAGGGACGAGCAGTTGTGAAGGCCTACGGGGAGGACGAGGCATGACCGAGCCCCGATATTTCGCGACGGCTTACTCGAACGGGAGAGGCCATCCCGTTCGAGTAAGCCGTCG
>NZ_BPQX01000064.1 GCF_022179525.1 Methylobacterium persicinum | reverse complement strand
GTAGCGGCGCGCAATCGAACTGTGGCGGAGGCGCAATCGAGGGCGTTTTCCGGCGCACGATCGGTGAGACTGGAGACGGTCTCCGACGCACATTCCGTGAGACTGGGCGCACGATCGGTGAGACCGACGCGAGATCATCCGAGCCGACGCACGCTGCGTGAGACGGATCAGGTCGGCAGGCCGGCGGCCCGCATCTCGTCCAGGAGTTCGGCGGCCCGGGCCGCTTCGAGTTCGCCGCGGAGGAGCCGTCGGACCTCGCCGGGCTTGGCGTCGAACTGCTCGGCCAGACTGCGAAGGTCGTAGCCGTTCCGCGTCAGCCGGGGCTCCAACTCGTCGAGCTGGCGCGATAGCACAGCATCGATCATGTCGGCATCGACCGGCTTGGCCCCGATCTCGAAGGCGGCTTCGAAGGCGCGCACGAGATGCTGCCCGATCTGGAGCGGCGTCTTCAGCTTGGCGGCGAGCAAGGTGGCGGCGCCGTCGGTCAGTACGTCGGCCTGCGCGATGCCATCCTGGAGCGAGGCCTTCATCACCCAGTCGATATAGTCGCGTTGCCGATCACGCAGCCCTCCGAACTCGAACACCGTCGTGCGGTCGCCGATTTCCTCCATCTTGGGACGCCGCAGGTCGTTCTTCAGCTTGGGATGGCCGATCAGCACGATCGAGAGCTGCCCTCCGCCCTCCGCCACCAGCTCGATGAGGCGCTTGAGCGCCGTCAGCGTCTTGGGGTGGAGGTCGTGCGCGTCGTCGATGAAGAGCGCCACGGGCTTCCTGGCGCGCCGGAACAGCTCCTGCAGGTCTCGCTCGCGGCGTTCCGACTGGCTGGAGATCGTCACCGTCTTTTCCGGCGACAGGTCATAGAACAAGGCAGCCAGCAGGAGCGGCACGGTGATCTTGGCCTTGTCGACCGACAGCGAGCGCGACACGATCACCCGGCCTTCTCGCTCGAGGTCGGCACGCAGGCGGCGCGACAGCAGTGTCTTGCCCGAGCCGATGACGGCCGTGACAGCGATCAGGCGACCACCCGCGATGGCGGCGCGGATATCGCGGGCGACCTGGGTATGGTGCTCTGTCTCGAAGAAGCCGACGTCGGTCGGCGGTCGCAACAGGTCGTAGAAGCGCATCACTTCGGTGAGCATCAGCCGACGCCTCCCCTCTGCCCGGGCGGGAAGCGCTCTCGGACGGCGGCCAGGACCTCGGGACGGGCCAAGGTCCGCGCCAGCAAGGCGTCGATGAAGGCGCGATCCTCAGCCGGGAGGGTGGCGAGGGGCAGCCTGATGGCCTCGGCGATGGCGCGCCGGGCGACGAGCAGATTGGCGAAGCTCAGCTGTCCGAATGGGTCGGGATCGCGGAAGGGACGCACCGGGACGGACAGAGGCGGTCGCGCCTCGGCCATGACGACGTCGGCCTCGCCCGACAGCGCCGCACGCGGCAGCGCGAGCCGGCGCGCCAGGTCCTCGACCCGCTCGGCCTTGACCTCACGCCTGGATTTGCGGTGCTTGCGATAGCGATGCAGCGGGATCGGGCCTCCGACCGGAAGAAAGGGGCCGGACCGCCGATCCTCGCATTCCACCCAGAGTTCCTGGTCGAAGAGGCCCCACCACACCACGACCGTCTCGCCGGCGAACTCGGGATCGATCTCGTAGGTCACGCCGGCGATCGTCATCCGGCAGTCGAGCGCCACGACCCGTCGTTCCGGTTCCCGGGCAAAGGCGCAGAACCGATCCCAGCCGCACATCTCCCGCAGACCGTCGTCGGGCAGGTGCGCCAGCCAGTCCTCGATACGGCTGTGCGGTTCGATGCGATGATCGCCACGGTTGTAGCTGTCGATGAAGCGCGCCAGCCACCGATTGGCCTCCGCCTCCGTCTCGGGCCGGTGGAAGTGGTACAGGGTCTCGTGGGCCTCCTTCACGGTGCGGAAGGGCCGCTCGACCTTGCCCTTGGAGCGTGCCGTGGTGCGCCGACCATCCGACCCGGCCGGCCTGTGCGTCGTCACCGCGACACCCAAGCTCTCCATCACGCGTCCGAACACAGCCGACTTCGCGACCGGGCCGTTGTCGAGGTAGAGAGCCGCCGGAATGCCGCCGAACGGGCTCCCGTTCTCGTCGGTCTCCTTGCGGGCCATGGCGTTGAACAGGAAGCGCAGCGCGCTCTCGACGTCCTCGCCGTAGACGCACCGATATTCCTGGTAGGCGACGCCGGAGCGGTCGTCGACGACGCTGAACAGCATCAGCATGGGCGCGCCCGAGCGGTCATGATCGAGCCAGGGCGGAACTTCGATCTGCTTGAGATCCGAGGGGCTCATGTCGAAGTGCCAGAGCGCGTTGGCTTGCGCGGCCTGGAAGCGGACGGCGGGCGGCTCGCGGACCATGCGGGCATGATCGTAGCCGAGACGCCGCAGGTGTCGGTTGAGGGTGGATGCGGTCAGGCGGCCTGGTGCCAGCTTCATGAAGCCATCGGGCGTGTCGACCCCGTGCTCGACAAGCAGGCCGAGGATACGCACCGTCGACAGGTGGCGGCCCTTGCGGTTCGTGGTGCGGACCTTCATGGCCGCGACGATCTCGCACCAGCGTTCGATCTCGGAGGCCGACATCGACCTCGGCCGCCCCTGGTCGGCGCGGTGAGCGGCATGGGGGCGACGTCCGCCACGCAGCAGGCGGTACAAGGTCGCCCGGCTGACGGCATAAAGCGCGGCGGTCGACCGGATCAGGGTGGTCCGTTCCGGATGACGGGCGGGGAGTGCGGCAAGCCGCTGCCGGAGGGTCACCAGGGCCTCGGTCGGCACGGCGCCCCCGGCCGGCATCACGCCAGACCGGTCTGGCTGGATGGTGAAGGTGCGCTCGGCTTCGCACCCTTGCGGATCGTGGCCGCGCCGTCCAGCAGCACCTGCCCGGCCGCCTTGGGTGTGCCGTCGCCGTTCACATAGGCGTAGAGTGTCGTGGTGGTGACGCCGAGGCGTTTGGCGACGTCCGCCGCGACAGCCTTCGGGTCGGCCATGGCGGCCATGGCCATGGTCAGCGTTGCATGGTCCATCTTGCGTGGCCGCCCGCCCATGCGCCCACGGGCCCGGGCCGCGGCGAGCCCCGCCGTCGTGCGCTCGGTGATGAGCGCCCGCTCGAACTCGGCGAAGGCCGCGAAGATGCCGAAGGCGAGACGGCCGTTGGCGGTGGTGGTGTCGATCTGCGCTCCGGCCCCGGCCAGAACCTTGAGGCCGACGCCACGAAGGCGGAGGTCCTCGGCCGTGGTGACGAGATGCCGAAGGTCGCGGCCAAGACGATCGAGCTTCCACAACACCAGGGTGTTACCCGGCTGAAGGGCTTTCAGGCAGGCCAGCAAGCCGGGGCGGGCATCATGCCGGCCGGAGGCGAGATCCTGGTAGATGCGTTCATCGGCGACGCCGGCGGCGAGAAGCGCGTCGCGTTGCGGAGCGAGCGTCTGGCTGCCGTCGCTCTTCGAGACCCGGACGTAGCCGATCAGCATGAGCTCCCCGAGGCCGCCAGGAAAGATACTGTCCATCCTGCAATCTCGCGCTCATTTCCGCAACGAGTTTTCTGACGCTCCCCGAGCTTTGTTCAGCGGCACCCGAGCCTCACAAGAAAACCGGCCGTTTTCCTTGTCGTCGTGGTGCGTGAGGCGCTACGGCCAGGGGCCGGATGAACGGCGCCTGGTCCGGAAAAGAGATCGCCCATGTTCGCCATTCTCCGACAAGCCGGCGGCCGGCGGTATGAGGTGGACTTCGAAGACGATCCCGTCCTGCTCGATGTCGCCATGAGCGCGACCACGATCCAGATCACGATGACCGCAACCGAGGATCGCGATCCCGAGAAGAACCGCTTCGTGACCGTCACGGTCCCACGTGAGGCGTTGATCGCCGCCCTGGCGGCTGCCGGCAGCACGGCCAAGTCAGGCAACAGGAAGGGACCTACACGCGTCGGATAACAGGCTCATCTTGCCTGCCGACCTGATCCGTCTCACGCAGCGTGCGTCGGCTCGGATGATCTCGCGTCGGTCTCACCGATCGTGCGCCCAGTCTCACGGAATGTGCGTCGGAGACCGTCTCCAGTCTCACCGATCGTGCGCCGGAAAACGCCCTCGATTGCGCCTCCGCCACAGTTCGATTGCGCGCCGCTAC
>NZ_BPQX01000063.1 GCF_022179525.1 Methylobacterium persicinum | reverse complement strand
CCCCGCAACCAGCACATCGAATCACCCGCCCCGTCGCAAGACGCGGGCGGGTTTTTCGTTTGCGCCGCGGACACGCAGGGCGCCGCCCTGCACCCGCCAAAGGGCACGGCCCTTTGGAAACCCCACACCGGCCGCGCTATCTCCCCCGGCATGCCCCAGCACGCCCGCTACCCCTACAGCTCCCTCCCACACAGGCCCGTCTATGACTGGCACGGGGGACGGCGCTTGGCTGTCTATATCGCCCTGAATCTCGAGACCTTCGATTTCGGCTCCGGCCTAGGGGCGGAACTGGCACCCGGGGGTCCACAACCGGACGTGCTCAACTACGCGTGGCGCGACTGGGGCAACCGCGTCGGCGCATGGCGCCTGCGGGACCTGTTCGAGTCCCTGCGCCTGCCCGCCAGCGTGCTAGCCAACAGCCGCCTCTACGGCGATTGCCCGGGTCTCATCGAGGCCTTCCGGTCGCGGGGCGACGAGATCGTCGCCCACGGGCGCACCAATGCCGAACGCCAGGGCGACCTCGACGAGGCCGCCGAGCGACGGCTGATCGCCGAGGCAACGGAGATCCTGACCCGAGAGGAGGGCAGGGCCCCCGCAGGCTGGCTTGGACCGTGGATCTCGCAATCCCCCGTCACCCCCGATCTCCTGGCAGAGGCTGGCTATCGCTATCTCCTCGATTGGTGCCACGACGACCAGCCGACTTGGTTCGCCACCCGGACAAAACCGATCCTGGCCCTTCCGTACCCGCAGGAGTTGAACGACATCCCGGCCATCGTGGCGCGCAAGGAGACCGGCTGGGAGTTCGCACAGGCGATCATCGATGGCTTCGACGAGATGCTGGCGCAGTCGGCCTCCGCCCCCCTGGTGATGGGCATCGCCCTCCACCCCTACATCGTCGGCCAACCGCACCGCCTGCGCCCCCTCCGGGCGGCCCTCGCCCATATCGCGGCCCACCGCGACCGGATCTGGCTCACCACGGCCGGCGAGATCGCGGCCCATGTGGTCGATCGGGGGATACCCGAAGGCTAGAGCGTGTTCCGGGACACTTGGATCACGTCATCACCACGGTGATTGCGAGCGAAGCGAAACAAGTCAGGGATCGGCTCAGTTCTGAGATGTCACGCGGCCCTGGATTGCTTCGCTCCTCTCGCAAAGACGGGAGGCACGCGATCCAAGGATTCCCGAAACCGTTTTAGGGTGTTTTTCGCCAAGACGGCGTCACGGAGCCTTCGACACCGGCTCCCTGCCCAACGCATAAAGGGTGATCGCCGCGGCGTTCGACACGTTGAGGCTGCGGATCGCCCCGGAGAATGGGATCTTCGCCAGCGTATCGCAGCAACTCCGGGTGCGCTCCCGCAAGCCCTTGCCCTCGGCCCCGAGGACAATGACCAGGGGCCGCCTGGGCTCGAGGGCGCCGAGCTCGACCTCCGCGTCGGAATCGAGGCCGATCCGGGTGAAGCCGCGCTCGCCGAGGGTGATCAGTGCCTCCGCGAGGTTGCGCACCGTGATGAACGGCACGTGCTCCAGCCCCCCCGAGGCAGATTTCGCCAGGACTCCTGTGGCGCCCGGTGCGTGCCGCACCGTCGTGAGGATCCCCGTCACGCCGAAGGCGGCCGCGGTGCGGACGATGGCGCCGACATTGTGCGGGTCGGTGATCTGATCGAGGGCCAGAAGCAGCGCATCCGCCGGCATGGCGTCGAGTTCCGGAGCGGGGAGGGGGTCCGCCTCGAGATATAGGCCCTGGTGGACCGCGTCCGCTCCAAGCAGCCGGCCGATCTCTGACGGACGCACCACCTCCGGCGTGATGCGGAGAGTCTCTCCAAACGTCTCCTGAAGCCGGAGGAGGGCGTTCTCGCTGGCCAGGAGCCGGCGCAGGCCGCGGCGCTCGTTGCCAAGGGCCTCCGAGACCGGATGCCAGCCATAGAGCACAACGGCATCGTCGGCGGCAGCCCGGGGAGGGGGTCCGCCGGTATGGGCGGGGCGACCGGAATGGCGAGGCCTGAATGGACGTCCGGATTTGCGTGTCTCGGGTGGCGCCACGGGGAGGAAGGTCTCCTTCGGACCGTCTGTCGGAGAGCGAAGCTTTCCTGAACCGGTCGCCCCGGGGTTCGTCAAGTTGCCCCGTCACGCTCGTCTTCTCACGCGGTCATGTGGACAAGCACCGTTTATTCCTTTCAAAACCTGTTTATTCCCTTGGGCCTTTGCGTCCTTTTTGCCGGACGATCCTCGCGCGCATTAGGAAAGATATCAAACACTCTATATTCAGGAGTCAGTTCGGAAGGTTATATGCCGGCGCAATTTGTCGATAGTGCGCAGAGGGTTGGTGGCTGTTTCGGTATCCGACTCTGCGTGGATGTGCATTGAACTCTGCGTCCTTGCGTATGGGTTTCTGCGTGAGGCCGGCACCGGGTTGCATGGGATTCTGCGTGATCGCGTATGCGATTCAGCGCATCCTGACAGGGAAGATTGTGAAGAACGGGGAGAACCGGGCGTATCGAACTCTGCGTGGCCATGAACGGCGCCAATCCGGCCCGGGGGTGACGAGGCTGTGGCAGGGGAGCGTGGATTGCCGGGACAAGTCCGCCTCCCCTGATCGCGGGGCGGGCGAATCGTGTCATGCCGGAGACAGGTGAGTCCCGTCCGGGATCGCCGGGGATCGGGCACGGGTGTCGATGGGGATCGAGGAGACGATCGCAGAGATCCGCGATCCGGACCTCCTGGTGGAGCTGGAGGCGGCGCGGGGAGGCTTCCTGTTCGCGCAGATCGTCGCGCATCTGCATCACCGGCAGAAGGAGCGGGATGTCGCGCGCGCGGCCATGGGCCAGGAGGAAGCGCGCCGGGCGGAACTGTCGCGGGACCAGCGGCGGCGGGATGCGGTGCGCCTCGTCATCGAGAACGAGCCCGCCCTGCCCGAGAACCTGCAGCACATCCATTCGGTGCTGGCCCTGTGCGGCCTGCCCTACCGGGATCCCGGGGCCCTGCGGGAGTTCTCCCGCACCTACGGGCGCAATTCCCTGAACCTCATCGCCGGCCGGTTGAAGAACCCGACCACGGGCGCCTTCGAGGTCCAGGGCCTGCCCTATGGACCGAAGGCGAGGCTGATGCTGCTGCACCTGTGCACCGAAGCGGTGCGCCAGCGCAGCGCCGTGGTGCAGGTGGCCGACACCCTCTCCGGCTTCATGCGGGAGATGGGATTCGCTGTCACCGGCGGCGAGCGCGGCACGATCCGGCAGTTCAAGGAACAGCTCAACCGGCTCGCAGCCTGTACCATGCAGATCGGCCTCTGGGACGGGCGCGACAGCGCCACGACGCTCAACGTGCCGCCCTTCCGCAGCCTGGAGCTCTGGCGGGCCCGCTCCGGAGAGGGGGAGGAGGCCGAGGGCGGGGCACGGACCGTGCGCTTCGACCAGGAATTCTATGAGACGTTGATCCGCCACGCCCTGCCCGTCGACATGCGGGCGGCCAAGGCCTTCTCCGGCTCCGCCCGCAAGCTCGACCTGTTGTTCTGGCTCGGCTACCGGCTGCGGGCCCTGCCCCGGCCCCTGCGCCTGACATGGAACAACCTGCACCTCCAGTTCGGGGCGGAGAACGCCTCGATCCGCAGCTTCCGCCAGGCCTTCAAGGCGGATCTCGCTCACCTACAGGAGGTGTTCCCGAAGCTGCCGGCGAGTCTCGACGACAACGGCCTCGTTCTCTACCCCGCCGACGAGGCCGCCCTGTTGGTGCCGCCGCGGAAGGGAATGAAGAGAAAGAATATGGCCGGCGGAATGGAAGGAACGGAATAACCAGACGGAATATTCTTCATTCCCTTGCTTTCATCTCTCCTGCGGCTTATTCCTTCGACGGAATTGGGGCGGTGGGAACGGAATGAGCCTGACGGAACATGAGGCGGAGGAACGGCTGGCATTCCTTCGGCGGCAGCGGGAGACCCTGGATCGGGAGATCGCCGACCTCGTCCTCTACCTGGAACTGGGGCGCCGCCTGAACGCCGGCCTGGCCCGGCCGCAGGTTCCCCCCGAGCCACAACCCGCCCCGGCCGGTATTCCCACAGCCAGCCCGGAATGGGTGAGTCCGGCACCGTCTTCCTTGGTTCCCTCCTCGCCGCCAGCCCCCCCTGCGGGTCCGACGATGGGGAATGTGACGCCTTCCTCCCGACGTCCCCCCGCGCCGGAGCCCGTCGCCTTCGCGGAGGATCCGACCGGCGCCCGCCAATATGGCCGGGCTCTGGTGGAGGCGGCCTGCGAGGTGATCGCCGGGGCAGGCCGGCCGCTTCACGCGCGGGAGATCCACGACGCGCTGATCGCCCGCGGCTTCGCCATTCCCGGGCGGGATCCCGTGGCGGCTCTCAATACGCGGCTCTGGAAGCGCTCCGGCGGCGGCGGTCCCCTGCGCCGGCATGGCGAGGCGGTCTACGGCCTCGCGGGGGAGTGAGGGGTTTCAAAAGGGCGGGCCCTTTTGCGGGTGCAGGGCGGAGCGCTGCGAAGTCACAAGCGGCGTCAGCCTTGTCGATATCGCCCGCCGGGGCGGTTTCGTTCGAGGCTGGATGGACCGGCGCTCTCGGCTCTTCCCCTCGTGGGATCGACTCGCAAGTCGGATGCGGTCGGACACCCTCACCGTCATCCGCTTCGTTCTGCGGCGTCCCGCTGCCCTGGATTGCTTCGCTGCGCTCGCAAGGACGGGATGGGCAGGCGGGGACGTTCAGAGTTTGAGCCCGCCGATCCAGGTCTGACGGAAACGCTTCAGTTGCTGGCGATGTCGGCGGAATCGCCCGTGCCGCCGACCTTGCCGTCGCTGCCCAGGGAGTAGACCTCGTAGGGCGAACCACCGAGGCCGGGGCTGCGGTAGAGGTAGGGATGGCCCCAGGGGTCCGTGAGGCCCCTTGCGTCGCGCACGTAGGGTCCGCGCCAGCCGGAACCGGTGGGCTGCACCAGGGCCTGTAGGCCCTGCTCGGAAGTCGGATACCCCCCGAGGTCGAGGTAGTAGAGCTCCACGGCCTGGGCGATGTTCTTCACCTGGATGCGCGCGGTCTCGCCCTTGGCGCGGCCAAGATAGCCGAGGACCTGCGGCGTCACCATGGTCGCGATCATGCCGATGATCGCCAGCACCACGAGAAGCTCCACAAGGGAGAAGCCCGCCTCGCCCGTCCGCCGGCTGTCCTCCGCAGCCGTCCTGCGTCCGCTTTCGCCCCCGTCCATCTCCGGCTCCGACAATGGTCACACCTATAGGGTGCAGGATGGCCGGATTTCCTAAAGATTTCGCTGGCGTTTCAACCGACGATCGACGTGTTCGCGTCTAAAACGACTGCAGGTTTTTACCTTTGTTAACGCAAGGCTGCGACAAATCAGTCGCATTCCTGAGGGACGGGCCCGGCAGGGCCGGCAGAGACGATGAACGGCTTGCGCGCAAGCACCCTTCTTCCCGTGGGCGGAATCCTGGCACTCCTCCTACTGTCCGGGCCCGCCTTGGCGGAACCCCATACTCTGCCTGTGACCGCTCCTCTGACTCTCCCGCTTCCGGGCTTCCTGCCGCCGGTGCGGGTGCTGACGCTCCTCGTGGGCGTTCATCTCATCGGGCTGTGCTTCGGCCTCGGCGGCGCGACGATGCTCGATTTCTGGATCCTGCGCTGGATGCGCTGGGGCGGCCTGCCGCCGGAGATCGGGCGGATCTTCCTGTTCGTCAGCAAGGTCTGCACGGTGGGTATCGGGCTGCTCTGGCTGTCGGGGCTGGGCTTCCTGGCGATCTACGCCGCGGAGGCGCCGGAGAAGCTCCAGAATCCGAAGCTGTGGGCGAAGATCACGGTGGTGGTGGTGCTCACCCTGAACGGGCTGGTGATCCACGGCGCCATCCTGCCCGGCATCCTGCGCGACATCGGCCGCCCGATGCTCGACGGCATCTCCGGCAAGCGCACGGGGGTGTTCCTCGTCTCCGGCGCGGTCTCGGGGGTCTCGTGGTATGCTGCCTTCGCCCTGGGCCTGATGCGGGAACTGAACGGCACCGTCTCCTACGGTGTCCTGATCGGCCTTTGGCTCGCGGCCGTCGCCGCGGCCTCCGTGGGGGCCTACACGCTCTGGCTCCATCTGCGGGAGTGGAGCGCCCTGCGCCGGGGCGAATCCGGCCGGGGGGCGGCCCCCGACCTCGGCCGCAGGCGGAGCGGGCGCATCCCGGCGAGCCAGATCGTCCGGGTCGGGCCCGTGGCCGGTGTCGGGGTCTGAGGCCGGTGCCGGATGCGCTTCTCGGTCCCCTGCCGGATCTCGCGGCGGCCCTGCTCCCCCTGCCCCTGACCATTCCGGTGGCCGTCATCGACCTGCGCCGCCGGATCATCCCCGATGGGCTCAACCTCGCCCTGGTCGGGACGGGACTGGGGCTCGTGGCGTGCCGCGAGCCCGACGCCCAGGCCGTCCTCCTGTGCCTCGCGGAGGCGGCGACGGCCTTCGGCCTGTTCTGGGCGGTCCGGAGCCTCCATGCCCGCCTGCGGGGCCGGATCGGCCTGGGCCTCGGGGACGTGAAGTTCCTCGGTGCGGCGACGGCCTGGACCGGTCTCGCGCAGGTGCCGCTCCTGATCCTGGTGGCGAGCCTCGCGGCCCTGGCAACCCTCGGCGTCGCGGCGCTGGCCGGCCGCCGGATCGACCAGGCGACGCACCTGCCCTTCGGCCCGTTCCTCGCCATCGGGTTGCATGTGGCCCTGGCGCTGACTGGGGGGATGAGCGGATAGGGAGTGGCGAATAGCGAATAGTTTCGGGATTGTCGCCCGCAGACGGTCGCGCACAATTCTATTCGCTATTCGCTATTCGCTCATTGCGCCAACTGCCCGACGCTCAGGATCGCGCCCATCACCGAGACGATCAGCCCACCGATCAGTCCGCCGATGGCGACGGTGACGAGGGGGGTGAACAGGGCGAGCATCCCGTCGATGCGCTGGCGGGTCTGGGTCTCGTGCATCTCCGCGGCGTGGCCCAGCACGCTGCCGAGGCGGTTCACCTGCTCGCCGCTGGCGATGAGGTTGAGGGTCGAGGGGGCGTAGGGGCGCAGGCGCCCGAGGCCGGAGGCGAGGCTTCCGCCCTCGGTGAGGCGCTGCCCGGCCTCGTGGAGGGCGAGGCGGAACACCCGGTTTCCGGCCAGGGGCCGCGTGGCGGCCACCGCGTCCGGCACCGGCACCTCCGCCTGGATCAGGGTCGCCAGCACCCGGCAGATCCGTGCCAGCTCGATTCCGATCACCACCTCCCGCACCAGGGGCAGGCGCAGGGCCAGGGCGGAGCGCGCGTCGGCGAATTCCGGAACGGGCCACAGGCGCACGAGGGCGATGGCGGCGAGGACGATCGCGCCGAGGAGGAGGGGCCACCACGAGGAGACGAAGGCGCCGAGCGCCCCGGCGGCCCGGATCGCGAAGGGCGGTGCCTGTCCGCTTCCCTCGAACATCGGCGCCAGCGCCGGCACCAGCACGCCGACGATCATCGCCACGGTGCCGATGGCCATCAGCACCAGCAGGCCGGGATAGATCATCGCCGAGGCGAGGTGGCGGCGCACCGCGTCCCGGCGTTCGACGGAGGCGGTGAGGGAGGCGATCACGTCCACGAGGGTGCCCGTCGCCTCGCCGGCCCGGACGATGTCGACCATGTCCGGCGGGAAGGCCTGGGGATGGGCGGCCATCGCCCGGGACAGGGAGGCGCCCCCCACCACCCGCTCCAGCAGGTCGGCGAGGACGGGCTGAAGCGCCCGGGAGGCCTGCCGCTCCGTGAGGCGCAGGGCCCGGTCGACGGTGAGCCCGGCCCCGAGGAGGGTGCCGAATTCCCGCAGGAAGGCGACTCGGCCGGCATCGTTCACCCGGTCGCGGCCGAACAGGTCGCGCTTCCAGAACGCCTCCGGCCCTGCGGCGGCGGGGGCGATGGAGAAGACCCGCAGCCCCTCGGCCTGGAGCTGCGCCACCGCCCGCTGGCGGGTCTGCGCCTCCACCTTGCCCGCCCGGGTGCGCCCGTCGGCGGCATAGGCCCTGTAGGCATAGTGGGCCATCAGGCGGCGCCCTCGAGCACCCGGCCGACCTCGTCCAGGCTCGTCCGGCCGGCAAGGGCCAGGGCCCGGCCGCTCTCGGACAGGGTGACCATCCCGCCGGCCCGCGCCCGCTCGGCGATGGCCCGCTCCCCGGCCCGGTCGGCGATCATCCCGCGCAACGCGCCATCGAGGAGCATCACCTCCGACACCACCATCCGGCCCCGGTAGCCGGTGCCGTTGCAGGCGGGGCAGCCGCAGGGCCGGCGCAGGGTGAGGGGGCTTCCCGGCGGCAGGCCGAGGGCGATCCGGTCCCGGTCCGTGCCGGGGACCGCCCCGGCGCAGTCGTCGCACAGGCGCCGGACGAGGCGCTGGGCCACGACGCCGTTGAGGGTCGCGGCGATGAGGTAGGGCTCGATGCCCATGTCCATCAGCCGGGTCACCGCGGCGGCGGCGGAGTTGGTGTGCAGGGTCGAGACCACGAGGTGGCCGGTGAGCGAGGCCTGCACGGCGATCCGCGCGGTCTCGCCGTCGCGGATCTCGCCCACCATCACCACGTCCGGGTCCTGGCGCAGGATCGAGCGCAGGGCGGCGGCGAAGTCGAGGCCGATGCCGGGATGGGCCTGCACTTGGTTCACCCCCGCCATCCGGTACTCCACCGGGTCCTCCACGGTGACGACCTTGAGGTGGGGCCCATTGAGGCGCTTCAGGGCGGCGTAGAGGGTGGTGGTCTTGCCCGAGCCGGTGGGGCCGGTGACGAGGACGAGGCCGTTCGGCCTCGCCGTCATCGCCTCGATCCGGGCGATGGCCGGGGCGTCGAAGCCGAGGCCGGAGAAGTCGTCCACCCGGCGGGAGCCGTCGAGGACGCGCAGCACCACGCTCTCCCCGTGTGCGGTGGGCAGGGTCGAGACGCGGATGTCGACATCCTGACCCCGGTCGGGGGCCTTCATGCGCCCGTCCTGGGGCAGGCGCCGTTCGGCGATGTTGAGCCCGGCCTGGATCTTGATGCGGGTGGTCAGCGCCAGCTGCACCGACTTCGCCAGCCGCTCCGCCTCGACCAGGACGCCGTCGACCCGGTAGCGCACCCGCATGTCGGCCTCCTCGGCCTCCAGGTGGATGTCCGAGGCCGACAGTTCGAACGCCTTGCGCACGAGCCGGGCGGCCAGCCGCACGATCGGCGCCTGGCTCGCCACGTCCTGAAGGCGGGCGAGGTCGTCGTCCACCGGCCCGTCCTCCTCGGGCGCGGCGTCGCCGTAGACTGCCCGGTGGGCCCGCTCGAAATGGCCCGGTCCGATGAGGCACCGCTCCACCGTCCTGTCGGCGAGGTGCTCCAGGGCCGGTGCGATCTCGGGGTCGAAGGGATCGACCACGGCGACCGTCAGGCAATCCCCCGCGGCCGCCACCGGCAGGACCCGGGCCCGGGCGCAATAATCGGCGCCGATCGCCTCGGGCAGGACGGGGGCCGCCGACACCTCCCCGGGGTCGAGGATCGGCAGGCCCGTCGCCTCCGACAGGGCGGTGACGAGGGTCGCCTCGTGGATCAGGCCGAGTTCCACGAGGAGCACCGGGAGGGTGCGCCGGCCAGGCAGGTCGAGGGCGGCGAGCGCCCGCTCATGCCCGGCGGCGTCCAGCGCCTCCCGCTCCGCGAGGAAGGCGATGAAGCTCCGGGCGGCATCGCGAAGATCCCGCCGGTCGCCCCGGCGATCCGGCTGGGAGCGCAGCGGGCGGCTCTTGGCGGCCCAGATGTTCAGCATCGCCCGGTCGTCCTGTCGAAGGTTTCCCGCTCCCCTATGACGAGGAGAGTCTGTCTCTTCGGCTACAACCTTAAAGGGTTAGCAATACCGGAGGCTTAACGAGGCGTTCTGTGAAGTCCGGAGCCCGACCGTGAGCGCCCCCTCCGCCGTTCCTTCCGTCATCCGCCTGCTCCCGGCCGGAATCCGGACGGCGCGGCTGCGGCGGATCCTCGACGCGGCGGTGCATCTGGCCGGCTTCTCCGAGCCCCGGACGGACCGGCTCCCCGCCGCCCTGACCGTGCGCCTCGGGGCGCCGGGGGAGGCGGTGACCGTCACCGACCGGCGCGAGGGGGAGGCACGGACCTACCGCTTCGAGGCCGAGGCGGCCGACCTCGCCGAGCGCATCGCGGCGGTGGCGGGGGGCCGGGGCGGGCAGCGGGCGAAGGTGATCCTCGACCCGTCCGCCTGCTTCATCCGCAGCCTCGACCTGCCGAGCGCCGCGCTGCCGCGGATGCGCGACCTCCTGGCGGAGGAACTGGAGGCGGCCACGCCCTTCCGCACAGCCGCCGTCTACAGCGACTGGTTCGTGGAGGGCGAGCACGTCGCCTCGCGCACCCTGCGGGTTCGGCATGTGGTGGTGAAGAAGGCGCGGCTCGATCCGCTCCTCGATGCCCTGGCCGCGGCCGGACTGCCCGCCGGGCCCGTCGCCGTCGGCCGGGCCGAGGACCAGACCCTGCCCGTCGATCTCCTGAGCCACGGGCACCGGGCGCTTCCGGCCCTGTTCGGGGGCGAGCGGAGGGGCGATCTCGCCCTGTGGATCGGGGCGGCCCTGCTCCTGGCAGGGGCGGTGTGGGGCTGGCGGGCGCACCAGGATGCGACCCTGGCCGCCCTGGACGACGCCTTCGCCGCTGCCCGGCATTCGGCCGCGACGGTGCCGCCGCCGGTCCAGGCGGGTCTCGCGGCCATCCTGGCCAGCCGCGCTCCGCCCCTGGCGGGGACATGGGACGCCCTTGCGGCGGCGTTGCCGGACGGAGCTTCCGCCACCGCCCTCCACCTCGACGGGACGGGGATGCGTCTCGTCCTCTCCGTCCGGGATGAGGCGGGGACGCTAGCCGCCCTCGGCCGGCTGCCCGGTTTCGGGCTGCCGGTCCTGCAGGGCGCGGAGAACGAGGCCGGGGGAAACCGCCGCCTCACCCTGAACCTGCCCCGGGCGGTGGAGGACCGTCGGCCGTGATCGGATTCGCGCACATCGCCATCCGGCCCATGCTCGCCCGCCTGGTCGCCCTCGGCCTGCTGGGGGCCGTGGGCGCCGGCCCGGTTTTCTCCGGCCTCGATGCCGACAGCGAGATCGAGGCAGCCCGGGCGCGTCTCGACCGGGCGCGGGAGCAGGCGGCCCGCCAACCTGGGGTCCCGCCCCTGACCGCCGCCGACGGGGACGCCCTCCTGGCTGCCTTCCGCGCCCGCCTCGAGGCCCTCGCGGGGACCGGGGCGGTGGTGATCGACGGGACCCTCATCGAACCCGATCCGGCCCGGCCGGCCCTGCCGCGCCTGCGCGCGACCCTGCGCGGCACCGCCGAGGGTCTGCATGGGCTGGCCCACGCCGTAGAGACCGGTTCGCCCCTCATGGCCGTGGAGGAGGCCGACCTCACCGTGGAGCGTCCGGCCGATGCGGAGATCGGGCGCCCGACGCTCATGCGCCTCGCCTTCGCCGCCAGGGGAGTGGTGACGGGCAAACCGGCCCAGCCGAGGAGGGCGCCATGAGAGCCCCGACGACGGTCCTGGCCGCGACCGGCTGGCCCGCCCGCCTCGCCTTCGCCGTCGCCGGTCTCGCGGCCACGGCCGTGCAGGTCCTGCCCGTCGATATCGGCGCCGCGCCGAAACCGCAGGCGGCGCCCCCCGTGGCCGCGCCCGAGGGATCGGCCGTGAGGCGCCCCCTGTTCGACCCGGACCGCCGGCCCTGGACGGCCCAGGGCAGCCGCGACCTCATCCTGCGGCCCGATCCCCCCGCGCCGGTGCTGGTGCTCCGGGGCATCCGCCTCGATGGGGGTCAGGCCCTGACCGTCATCGACGACGGCAGCGGCGACCTCGCGTGGCTCACCCGCGGGGAGGGGCGGGGCGACTGGCGGATCGCCGCCATCGGCCCCGACCGGGTGACGGTCTCGCAGCGGGGCCGCTCCTTCGAGGCGGCGTTCCTCGGCCAGCCCGCCATCCTGCGCCCGGTCCCCTTCGCGGACGCCCCCCCGGCCCTGCGGCGGTAGCTGAAGGTGAGGGGGGCCGGACGGCGATCGATCGGATCGGGCCAGCCCGTCCACCCTTCCGTGTCCCCACCCCCGATGCCGTCATTGCGAGCGGATCCGAAGCCATCCAGGGCGCGACTTGTCCGGACGAGGCGGCGCCGACTGGATTGCTTCGCTGTGCTCGCAATGACGGCGGTTGGGTGGGAGCGCGGCGGGGCGAATGGCTCGGATAGAAGCGACCGCACGGAGTCCGTCTTATAGAAGACGCCCTGGGGTCTGAGCTCACTCGGCTTGGCCTTGTGGGTGGCTGCTTTCGACCCGATCCGGTCGCCCCGAGGGCGGCCAGAGCATCCCACAAGCGGCCATTTGTCGGCTGCCTAGCTTGTCACGCGCTAGGTAGTGAGCGGACAGAGAATTGGAGAGCAGGAAACGGGAAGCGCACCACCGGGACGAGATCGTAGCACGAGGCGAACCCGCGAAAGGTCCGCCATGCCGCCTCCCGTGAACCGCACGATGTCCGCGTCCGAATGGGCGATGCTGCTCTGCCTCTCGGTACTCTGGGGAGGATCGTTCTTCTTCACACGTGTGGCGCTCTCGGCCCTGCCGCCATTCACCCTCGTTCTCCTGCGGGTCGGGCTCGCTGCTCTGATCCTGAACGCTGTCATGCCTCTCCTGGGCCTGAGGATGCCGCGCACGGTTCGGGTATGGGCCGCCTTCTTCGGCATGGGCCTCCTCAACAACGCCATTCCCTTCTGCCTCATCGTGTGGGGCCAAACCCACATCGCGTCAGGGCTTGCCGCCATCCTGAATGCGACCACACCGCTCTTCACGGTCGTCGCTGCCCACGTCTTCACGTCCGACGAGAGAATGACCGGCAACCGGCTCGTGGGCGTGCTCATAGGGCTTGTCGGCGTCGCCGTGATGGTCGGACCCGCCGTTCTGGCGGGGCTCGGGACCGACCTCTTGGCACAGGTGGCCGTGCTCGGCGCGGCCCTGTCCTATGCCTTCGCCGGTATCTTCGGGCGGCGCTTCCGGCGAATGGGCGTTCCGCCGCTCGCAACGGCGACAGGACAGGTGACGGCCTCTGCGTTCATGCTTCTGCCCTTCGTCCTCGTCGCGGACCGCCCTTGGACCTTGCCGCTACCGAGCGCATCGGTGTGGGGCGCAGTCGTCGGTATTGCGGTCCTGTCTACGGCGCTCGCCTATGTGCTGTACTTTCGTATCCTGGCGACTGCTGGAGCGACGAACCTTCTGCTTGTCACCTTCCTAATCCCGGTGTCGGCCATCCTGCTGG
The DNA here is from genome assembly GCF_022179525.1 of Methylobacterium persicinum. GTDB lineage: Bacteria > Pseudomonadota > Alphaproteobacteria > Rhizobiales > Beijerinckiaceae > Methylobacterium > Methylobacterium persicinum. The sequence goes on along the minus strand of NZ_BPQX01000063.1, from coordinate 88,906 downwards.
GCGCATTGGTGCTGGGAGAGCGCCTTGCTCCGCAACACTTTATCGGCATGGCGCTGATTGGGTGCGGGCTTGCCGCCATTGACGGTCGCGTCTGGGCTTTCAGCCAGCAAAGACGGCGCATTCCGCCTGAGATGTATCAACGGCGGGACATCTAAGCGGAAGGATGACGCTTTGCCGTCTGGAGGGTGTGTAAGCGCGGGCATCGTGTCCGCTTCGATGCACCCTCGCCCAGAAACGGACCAGCCGAATTCCACCCCAAGCAGCCCTTCAAACGATCACGCTGATCGCGTTCAGACCCTAATCCATCATCCGCCGCAGGAGCCCCTCGGGGCCCGGCAGGGGCATGGCCATCGGCGGGGGCGGGGGAACCGGGCGGACCGGCATCATCGCCTTGAACTGCTGCCGGAAGTCGTCGGCGATCCGGTCGGCCTCGACCGTGCCGCGGATGACCTTCGGGCGGATGAAGACGATGAGTTCCGTGCGCACCCGCTGGTCGTCGCGGTTGCGGAAGGCGGGGCCGATGAGCGGCAGGTCGCCCAGGATCGGCAGGCTCTCGTTCGAGAGCTGCGACTTCTCCTGCACGAGGCCCCCCAGCGCCAGGGTGTGCCCGTCGTTCACCGCCACGCTCGTCGCCACCCGCCGCTGGCGGATCGTCGGCGAGTTGATGGTCGAGGTGGTGGTCGGCACCACGTCGCTGACCTCCTGGTTGATGTCGAGCACCACGAGGCCGTTCTTGTTCACCCGCGGCGTCACCGACAGGATAACGCCCGTGTCCTTCAGCTCGATCTGGTTGAGGATCGGCGCCCCGGCCGCCAGGGCGCTCTGGCCGCTCTGCTTCACGATCGGCACCTGATCGCCGATCTGCAGCTTGGCCGTGCGGTTGTCGAGGACGGTGATGTTGGGCGAGGACAGGACGTGGACCCGGGTGATGCCCTGGAGGGCGTTCAGCACCACGTTGAAGTTCGTCGCGCTCATCAGGTAGTTGAAGCCAGGCACGCCCCGGGTGGCGGCGCTGATCATGGCCGCAGTCCCGCTCACGGCGGTGCCGGTGCCGGTGACGGGCACCGCCCCGGCGGCGGTGTTCGCGGTGGCGCTCGTGGACAGGTTCAGTCGGTCCCCCCGGTTCTGCAGGAACCACTGCACGCCGAACTGCAGCTGGTCGTTGAGCGTCACCTCGGCGATGACGGTCTCCAGGAGCACCTGGGTCGGCATCGCGTCGAGGCGCCCGAGGATGCGCAGGATCTTGTCGTACTGGTTGCGGGTGGCCGAAACGACGAGGCTGTTGTTGACCTCGTCGGCGACGATGCCGATGAAATCCCGGCGCTGGTTCGCGCCGTAGCCCGAGCCGTAACTTCCCTCGGTCCCGTACCCTCCGGGCAGGCCGCCCCCGCCGCCGTAGCCCCCGCCGTAGCCGGCGCCCAGGACCGGTGCCCCCAGCCCGGCAGTCCCGCCGGATCCCGCTCCCATTCCACTTGAGCCCGCGCCAAGCCCGGCGCCCGCGGCTCCTCCGCCGAGGGGGCCCGTGGAGGAGAGGCTTCCCGCCCCGCCCGGCTGGCCGGACCCAAGCCCCGACGCATCGCCCCCGAACCCGGATGAGCCGAAGCCCGCCCCCGTCCCGAAGCCCGATCCCAGGCCGGAGGAATCCGGGCCGGTTCCGAATCCGGCGCCCAGGCCGGCGCCTTGAGCCCCCCCAAAGCCGGCGCCTTGAGCTCCTCCAAAGCCGGCGCCTTGCGCCCCGCCGAAGCCGGCGGAGGAGGAGACGTTCACGTTGATGCCGGTCTCGGCGGCCACGACGCCCTGGAGCACGGCGGCCAGCTCCTTCGCCGAGCGGTTCTGGATCCGGTAGACGAAGAGTTGCCGCTCCCGGTCGGCGGCGAGGGTTTCCAGCTCCGCGAGCCAGACCCGTGCCCGGTCGAGGTAGACGGCCCGGGAGGTGACCACGAGCACCGCGCTCAGGGCCTCGTTCGGCACGAAGCGGATGACGTCCCCGGTCCCGGCCGTCTCGCCCCCGAAGATCTGCGTGAGGTCCCGGGCGATGGCCCGGGGATTCGAACTGCGCACCGGCAGCATCGCCGTCGACATGCCGCGCATCCAGTCGACGTCGAACACCTCGATGGTCTGGCGCAGGGTGCGGATCTGGCCGGCATCGCCGTTGAGGATGAGCACGTTACGTGCCCGGTCGGCCCGCAGCACCACGTCCCGGGGGGCGACTGCCGCGAGGATCGCCTGCATCTCCGCCGCCGAGATCCAGCGCAGGGGCACCACCACCGCGCCCGCCTCGGCCCCGGCGCCGCGCACGGGCTGCAGGGTGGTCCCCCCCGCCGGCAGGATCTGCGCCGTCCGGCCCCGCCGCCGCAGGACGAGGCCCCGGCTGGAGAGGGCCGCCTCGAACATCGCGAGGAGAGTCCCCCGGGCCACCGGGCCGCCCGTCTGCAAGGTGAGCGTGCCGCCGGCCGCGGCATCCAGGGTGTAGCCCCAGCCCATCGTGTCGGCGAGCACGGCCTTCGCGGCGACGGGGAGGGGGACGTCCACGAGGTTGAGGCTCACGGTCCCGCCGGGGAGGGCCTCCTGCGAGGCCGCCTCGCTTCCCGTGAGCCGGTCGTTGCCCCGGACGACGACGCCCGCGCCGCCCCGCAATCCCGTGCCGTCCTGAGAGGCGCCCAGCGGGGGGTCGCCAAGGGGTTCGGCCGCCGTCGCGACAGAGGCCGCGGCGCACAGGAATGCCGCGCCGATGGACTGTGCGCGACCCTTCATTCGACCGACGGTCCCCGTTCCGGCTGTATCGCCCGGGGCTACGTCTAAGAGATCGTGGTTAATAAAACCTTTAAACACAATCTATGCGTGTATACTTGAGCTGAAACCGAGCACGGAACTAAAGATGAAGTGCAATTTCCGGTGATGTCAGCGTGGTGTCAGCCGGTATTTGACGTCGTTGCTCTCATGGATGGTACAAGCATCCGTCCGTTCGACCATCGCCGGCCAAGGGACGATCGGACGCTCACCGTTCCTTCCAGGCCTTCGCGATCTGATCGGTGAGCGGCTTGGTGAGATAGGAGAGGACGGAGCGTTCGCCGATCTGCATGTAGGCCTCCACCGGCATGCCGGGGACGAGGCGCAGGGCGCCCAGCACCTCCTTGGCGGTGGCGTTCAGGCGGATGCGGGCGGTGTAGTAGGTCAGGCCGGTCTTGGGGTCCTGGGTGACGTCGGCGGAGACGCGGACCACGTCGCCCTCCACCTCGGGCGTGGTGCGCAGGTTGAAGGCGGAGAAGCGCAGCATCGCCGGCTGGCCGAGGCGGACGTTGTCGATGTCCTGGGGCTGCACCCGCACCTCGACGAGGAGCTGATCCGCCTCCGGGACGATGAGCATGGCTGGTTCGTTGGGGGTGACGAGGCCCCCCACCGTGTGGACGGTGAGCTGGTGGACGACGCCGTCCTGGGGCGCGCGCAGGTCGATGCGCATCAGCTGGTCCTCCGCCGCCACGCGCTTCTCGACGAGTTCCCCCCACTTGCCGCGGATCTCGGCGAGGTCCTTGCCGACCTCCAGGCGCATGTCCTTGTCGATCTGGATGATCTGCAGCTCGGTCTCGGCGATCTTGCCCTTGGACGAGGCGGTGGTGGCGATCAATTGCCCGCGCTCGCCTTCCAGCCGCGCCGCGTCGCGTTCCAGCCCGGTCACCCGCGACAGCGGCACGAGGTTCTTGGCGTAGAGGTCGCGCACGCCCACGAGTTCCTGCTGGATCAGGGCGATCTCGCGGTTCTTGGCGTCGGTCTGCTCCCCGAGACCCCGGATCTCCTCGCGGAGCTGGGCGATGCGCTCGGTGAGCTGAGCCTTCTGCCCCTCCCGGGCGGAGACCCGGGACTGGAACAGCCGCGCCTCGCTCTCCATCAGGTGGGCGACGGCCGGGCTCGTCCCGGCCCGGGCGGCAAGGTCGGCGGGGAAGGTGATCGCCCCGGCGCCGTCGCGCTCGGCCTCGTCCCGGGCGCGGCGGGCGGAGAGTTCGTCCAGGGCGCTCAGGACGATGTCGAGGTTGGTGCGGATCTGGGTGCCGTCGAGGCGGACGAGCACGTCGCCGGCCTGGACCCGGCTGCCCTCGTGGACCCGGATTTCGCCGATCACGCCCCCGGTCTGGTGCTGCACCTTCTTCACGTCCGACTCGACCACGAGCTGGCCGGGGGCGATCACCGCCGCCGAGATCCGGGTGAAGGCGGCCCAGCCGCCGATGCCCGGCAGCAGGAGCAGGCCGAGGCCCAGGGCGACGCCGAGATGGGTCCGGATGGAGGGGATGGCGACGGGGGCCGGGGGCGCCAGGGGGACGCCGAGGGAGCCGATGGCGGGGATGGCGGCCTGGGGCATCACGCGCTCTCACGCAGGGTGGGGACGGCCGGGGGCTGGCCGGGAACAGGGCCGCGCAGGACGTGCTTAAGGACCTCGTCCTTCGGGCCGAAGGACTGGACCCGACCGTCCGCCAGGACCAGCACGAGGTCGAGGGCGGCGAGGGCGCTCGGGCGGTGGGCGATCACCACGCAGATGCCGCCCCGGCGGCGCACGCCGGCGATCGCCTCGGTCAGGGCCGCCTCGCCCTCGGCGTCGAGGTTGGAGTTGGGCTCGTCGAGGACCACGAGGAACGGGTCGCCGTACAGGGCGCGGGCGAGCCCGACGCGCTGGCGCTGGCCGGCGGACAGGCCGCTGCCGTTCTCGCCGATGCGCGTGTCGTACCCCTCCGGCAGCCGCAGGATCATCTCGTGTACCCGGGCCGCCGTGGCGGCGGCGATGACCCGGCCGGGATCCGCCCCATCCTCGAACCGGGCGATGTTCTCGGCCACCGTGCCGGGGAACAGCTCGACCTCCTGCGGCAGGAAGCCGAGATGGGGCCCCAGCGCCTCGCTCGACCATTGGTCGAGGGCCGCCCCGTCCAGGCGGACCTGCCCGCGCAGGGGCGTCCAGATGCCGACCAGCGCCCGGGCCAGGGAGGACTTGCCCGACGCGCTGGGGCCGATCACCCCCAGGCCCTGGCCGGCGGTGAGGCCGAAGCTCGCATCCTGCACCACGATCCTCCGGGCGCCGGGCGGGCCGACGGTGATCGCCTCCACCGTCAGGGTGCGGACGGGGGCGGGGAGGGGGTGCGGCTGGGGCGCCTCGGGCAGGCGGGCGAACAATTCGGAGAGGCGGTGCCAGCTCTGGCGGGCCGCCGCGAAGCTCTTCCAGTGGGCGATGGCGAGCTCGGCCGGGGCGAGGGCCCGGGAGACCAGGATCGAGGACGCGATGATGATGCCGCCCGTGGCCTCGTTGTGGATCACCAGCCACGCCCCCAGGGCCAGCACCCCCGATTGCAGGGCGGTGCGGAACACCTTCGACAAAGCCCCGAACCCCCCCACCGCGTCGGAGGCGCGCTGCTGGGCGAGGGCGTAGTCATGGTTGACCAGGGCCCAGCGCAGGCCGAGCCGGCCCTGCATGCCCAGGGCCGCCAGGGCCTCGGCGTTGCGCCGGGAGACCTCCGCCAGGGCGCTGCGCTGCTGGGCGTGGACGGCGGTGAGGGTGGTGGGCCGGCGCGTTGCCCGGTCGTTGAGGAAAGTGACCGCCACCAGGACCAGCATGCCGCCGATGGCCGCGACGCCGATGAGCGGATGGAACAGGAAGCAGATGGCGAGATAGACCGGCATCCACGGCAGGTCGAACAGGGCGGACGGGCCGCCCCCCGAGAGGAAGGCCCGCAGCTGGTCGAGGTCGCGCAGGGGCGTGCCCCCGTCGCCGCCGAGCCCCCCCTTCAGCGGGCCGCGGACCGTGGCGTCGAACACGCGTCCGCTCACCGATTCGTCGAGGGCCATGCCGATTCGCACCAGGACCCGGGCGCGAATCGCCTCCAGCAGGCCCTGGATGCCGTAGAGCATGACTGCCAGCACGCACAGGCCGACGAGGGTCGGCACCGACCGGCTCGGGATGACCCGGTCGTAGACTTCGAGCATGAAGAACGAACCGGTCAGGTAGAGCACGTTGACCAGCGCGCTCATGCAGGCCACGCCGACGAAGGCCATGCGGCAGCGCTCCAGGGCCGCGCCCAGCGTTGAGGGTCTGCCTGTCTTCATCATGACAACTCGCCGGCGCCGACGCGGTGGAACGAATACGGAGACACAACTTGGAAAATGTGTCTGATGCCGTGAATTCAACCAGTGAAAACAAGCATCGTCCGACCATGGTTGAGATAGGTTAATAACATTCTTCAGCTGTAGCCAAGCGATCCTGCCGCCCGGAGGCGGCGGCACACCCGCCAGGCGATCCGCGGGGCGGGAAAACACCTACGCAGAAATCCGCAATCGACTCGCCGGCCCGGAGAGGGGAAGGATTATTTCCAGGCTACGTCGCCGCCCGACGGCCACCCGGAGGGTACAAATCGGCGGATTATTGCAACGCAGCAAGGGCGTTGTCGGGGCACAGGCTTAAGCTTGCTGAACGGTCCAGTATTGAAGGATTATTGTCCTCAAAACCCAAGCCGCGCAAAGGGTTCCATCCTCAGGATGAAAAAATTAGGCAAAATGCCCCAAGTTGCAGCTTGAGTTGTGCAGCGCAATCTGCCATTGAAATCTTAATATCTCGTAAAATTTAGTGACCTTGATTGCGCCAGAGAGGGATGAGGCATGCGGCACCTGAATTTGCCCCTTGCCGGAGACCGGCTCAAACGAATCGCGGGCACCGCGTTGACGAATGAGAGGGTCGGCCAGACCCGAATCATCGATCAGGCCCTGAAGCGGGCCTTCGACGTCAGCGTCGCCCTGCTCTGCCTGTTCCTCCTCCTGCCGCTCTTCGCCCTGGTGGGCGTGGCGATCGCGGCCGTCGATGGCGGCTCGCCGTTCTACAGCCATCGCCGGCTCGGGCGGAACGGGAAGACCTTCGGCTGCCTCAAGTTCCGCTCCATGCGGCTCGATGGAGACGAGATCCTGCGGCGTCACCTTGCCGCGAATCCCGCCGCCCGCGAGGAGTGGGAGCAGACCCACAAGCTGAAGAACGATCCGCGGGTCACCCTCGTCGGCCACCTCCTGCGGAAATCCAGCCTCGACGAGCTCCCCCAGCTCATCAACATCGTCCGCGGCGAGATGAGCCTCGTCGGTCCCCGGCCGATCGTCCAGGCCGAGGTCGAGAAGTACGGCGACGCGGCCTCTGCGTATTTCGCGGTCCGTCCGGGCCTGACCGGCATGTGGCAGGTGAGCGGCCGGTCCGATACGAGCTATGCCGAGCGGGTCAGGCTCGATCGGCAGTATGTCGAATCGCGCAGCTTTGCCGGCGATATGGTCATCATCCTGCGGACGGTCCCGGCTGTCTTCCTGGTGAAGGGTTCTTACTGAACGGATATTAACTCTCCGTAATTTTGTGTGAACGAACTGTTGTGATCTATCCTTAGGATGCTGTAAGTCTGAAGGATCATGTCACGGCTGCGGCCGAACCGCAGCCGTGACGTCGCATTTCGATCGTATGCGCGCTTCCTCCGCCCGAAACCGGCGGCGCGGCGCGCTTTGTCCGAGAACCCGGTCCGGAGGACTTCATGCGCGTTGCGATCATCCACTACTGGCTGGTGGGGATGCGTGGCGGCGAAAAGGTTCTCGAAGCCCTCGGCCGCATGTATCCCGAGGCCGACATCTTCACCCATGTCGTGGTCCCGGAGATCCTGTCCGACGACCTGCGCCGGCATACGATCAAGACGTCGTTCATCGCCAAGCTTCCGCGCGCCGCGCGGATGTACAAGTCCTACCTGCCGCTCATGCCGCTGGCGCTGGAGCAGCTGGACCTGCGGGGCTACGACCTGATCATCAGCAGCGAATCCGGGCCGGCCAAGGGTATCGTGACGCCGGAGGGGGCGGTGCATGTCTGCTACTGCCATTCCCCGATGCGTTACATCTGGAACATGTACCACGACTACCGGGAGGGGGCGGGGCGCCTGACGCGGCTGTCGATGCCGCTGCTGACCCATTACCTGCGGATGTGGGACGAGAGTTCGGCCGCCCGGGTGGACCGGTTCGTCGCCAATTCCGGCACGGTGGCGGCCCGCATCCGCCGCTACTACCGCCGGGATGCGGGCATCGTGTTCCCGCCCGTCGACATCGACGCCTTCTCCCCGGTCGGGCCGGAGGAGGTGGGCGACTATTACCTGATGGTGGGCGAACTCGTCCGCTACAAGCGGCCGGACATTGCCGTGCGGGCCTTCAACGCCACGGGCCGCCGCCTCGTCGTGATCGGCGGTGGCGAGATGCTGTCCGAGCTGCGTGCCTTGGCGGGGCCGACCGTCGAGATCCTCGGCGCGCAGCCCTTTGCGCAGCTGCGCCACCACTACGCCAGGGCCCGGGGCCTCATCTTCCCCGGCGAAGAGGATTTCGGCATCGTCCCGGTGGAGGCGATGGCGAGCGGGCGGCCCGTCGTCGCCTATGGCCGGGGCGGCGCCACCGAGACGGTGGTGGACGGGCGCACGGGGGTCTTCTTCGACGAGCAGAGCCAGGATTCCCTGATCGATGCCATCGCACGCCTGGAGCGCATGGACATCGATTCCGCGGACATCGTCCTGCATGCGCGCCAGTTCAATCCCGCCCGGTTCGAGCGCCAGATGCGCGATGCCATCGCCGACGCCTGGGCGGCCTCCTACGGCCAGGAGCCGCCGGCTGCCGCCACGTCGGGCGAAGGCGGCAAGGTCCTCCTCAAGCGCAGGCGGCCGGCCTATGGGTGACCGCCGCGAGGGCAGGCGGGGTCGGTCGCGATGAAGGACCTCCAGGCCCCGGCGGGCGGCCAGTCGATGGGCCCGTCCACGAGCCAGTCGATCTGGACCGGTGAGCGGTCCGTGACGGACGCGAGCGCGACCGTGACGGACGTCCTGCGCCTGCTGCGGCGGAGAATCGTCTTCCTCGTAGTGTGGGTGATGGCCTTCGTCGCCTCCGCCGCCGTCTACACGAAGCTGCTGCACCCCGATTTCATCGCGTCCACGCAGATCCTTCTTCAGCCGCAGATGGTGGTCAACGACGGACCCGAGAACCTGCGGCACTTCTACCAACTCGTGATCGACAGCGATCAGTGCGAGACGGAATTGCGCATCCTGAGTTCGCAGCGCCTGCTCTATCAGGTGTTCAAGAACCAGAACCTCGCCGACGCGCCGGAGATCCGGTCGGGGTCCGACGGCCTGTGGGCCTTCCTCGGCGCCAGGATCGACCGCTTCCGGCAGATCCCGGCCGAGGACGCCCAATCTATCGAGGCGTTCAACGCCTTCCTCGGGCGCGTGAGGGCACGCCGGCTCGGCCTGTCCTACGTGATCGAGATCTCCTACCGGGCCCAGAGCGCCGAGCAGGCGAGCCGGATCGTCAACGCGATCGCGTCGACCTACGCGGCCTACCGGCTCCGCGGCGTCCTCGCCCGCGAGCAGCGGCGCGGCGTCTACCTGGAAAGCCGCCTGTCGAACCTGATGGGGCAGGTCATGGCCGCCGAGGCCGGGAGCCGCTTCGGCGTCATCCCCGAGGACGCCATGCCCGACGCGGACGTACGCCTCCTCGGGCCGGCCAGCCGGGCGGTCGGGGTCGCGTACCCGAAGATGGTTCCGCTCGTGATGATGATGGGCGGACTTGGCTTGGCGAGCGGATTACTGATCATCCTGCTATCGCGTGGGACGACAGTTCGGCATACGAATCGGATGGCTGCCACCGCAGCTTTCCAGAGGGCATGAGGATCGCATGAGGACGTGTCTTCGAGCGCTGCATCTGGCGGGGGCCGTCCTATTGGCCAGCGCCGGCGCGGTCTGGGCGGAGGACGCCTACCGGTTGGGACCGCTGGACCAGCTCCAGGTCAAGGTGTCGGATCTGCGCGCCGGGACGGGCGAAGCCTATCAATGGCAGGCCTTCAACGGCGAGTTCACCGTCGGCGCATCCGGCAGGGTCTCCCTTCCCGTGGTCGGCGAGATCGAGGCGAGCGGGCGCACGACGTCGGACATCGCCGCGGACATCGCCGACCGCCTGAAGACCAAGGCCGGGCTCGCCACCAAGCCCGATGCCTCGGTGCAGATCATCAAGTTCCGCCCCTTCTACGTGACGGGCAGCGTCGAGAAGCCGGGCGGATACGAGTACCGGCCGAACCTCACCGTCCTTCAGGGCGTCAGCCTCGCGGGGGGCATCCAGCGGGTGCCCACCGACGTCCTGCTGCAATTCGTGCGTGATGCCGTCCAGTCGCGGGGGGAGATCAAGCAGCTCGCCGCGACCCGTCTCGCCCTGATCGCGAAGCAGGTCCGGCTCGACGCCGAGATCAAGGATGCGCCCCTCACCTTCCCGCCTGAGCTGGAATCCCGCTCCAAGGATCCGGAAGTCGCGCGCATTATGCGCGAGGAGCGCATGGCCCTCGACACCCGCCGGGCGTCGCTGACCGCGCAGATCGCCAATCTCAAGCAGACCAAGGACTTCCTGACGGAGCAGATCGCCTCGCTCTCGTCAAAGGACTCCACGACCGCCGACCAGCTGGAGATCATGAAGACCGAGCTGGCCCGCGTGACCGGCCTCGTCAACAGGGGCCTGTCGGCGATGCCGCGGCAGGTGGAGACGTCGCAGACCATTGCAACCCTCGAATCGAACCGTCTCGACACGCAGATCGCCGTGATCCGCGCCCGGCAGGACATCTCGAAGGCCGACCGCGACATCCTGGACGTGAAGGACCAGCGCCGCAACACGGCCCTCCAGGAGCTGGCCGAGACCCGCATCAGGCTGAACGAGACGACGGCGAAGCTGGAAGCCGCCCGGAACCTCCTCTACCAGGCGGAGATCCGTTCCCCGGCGACGGTCGTCGCCAACGCGGAGGCTTATTCCAAGCCGGAATACACGATCCTCCGCCGCCGCGACGGCAAGTCGGAGCAGATCTCGGCGGACGAGAACGACCTTCTCCAGCCCGGCGACGTCGTCCGCGTCCAGCCTCACCTCACGGACGCGGCCAAGGGTTCGGTTCCGGGGATGAGCGCCGAGACCGCGCGCACCCTGGGTGGCCCCGTGAACGACTTCTGAGGCGGCGGTGAGCTGGCCCGCCGCCGTCCTGTGGGTCCTGATGATCGCCGCGGTGCTCTCGCGCGGTCCCAGCCTTCTCTATCTGCTGATGATCACCGGGGCCTTCGGCAGCCTGCAGATGCTGCCGTTCAGCGGCGGCGTGAACCTGCTGCCCCAATCGGCCTGCGCCGCCCTGTTCGTGTGCAAAGCGCTGGTCCAGCGGGGCAACATCACCCGGGGGATCGAATCCGCCCTCGATCCCCAGCGGATGATCCTGTTCACGACCTTCATCGGCTATGGGGTCTTCGGGGCAGTGATCCTGCCGCGGGCCTTCCTCGGCCTCCTGGAGGTCGTGCCGATCTCGGCGCCCATCTCCGGAACCGACATCCTGCGGCCGAGCTCGGGCAACTACACGCAATCCTGCTACCTCATGCTGTCCTACGGGACGGCCCTGACCTTCTCCATCATCGGCCAATCGGCCTCCCTGAGGCGGCACTACCGCCTCGCCCTGGTCTGGGCGGCCTACGTCCTGTTCCTCACGGGCGTCGTCGACCTCATCACCTACTCGCTCCACATCGGCTCGGTCCTCGAGCCCTTCCGCACGGCGACCTACTCCTTCCTGGTCGATGTGGAGGCCGAGGGCGCCAAGCGCGTGGTCGGCCTGATGCCGGAGGCGTCGACCTTCGGGACGGCCTGCGCGGGCCTGATGGCGTCCCTCATCTATCTCAGGCCCCTCTACGAGAAGGGCGCCGAGCAGACCTCCGTCCTGGTCGCCATCGCGCTGCTCGGGCTGATGACCATCCTCTCCACGTCGGCCACCGGCTTGGTGGGCCTCGGCGTGCTGGGCCTCGTCTACGGGGCGGACCTCGTCTACCGCATCTTCGATACGTACAATCCGCGCCGTGCCGGGCTCAACTTCGAGCTCGCCGTCCTCTTCCTGGCACTCTTCGCGGTCTTCGCGGGGATCGTCATGAAGCCGAATCTCCTCGATCCGGTCTACTCGGTGATCGACGGTCTCCTCTACGAGAAGACGAAGTCGGCCTCCTATGCCGAGCGCAGCATGTGGACCCGGATCGGCTGGCACGCCTTCCTCGATACGGGCGGCATGGGGGCCGGCCTTGGCTCCATCCGCGTGTCGAACTGGGCGGTGTCGATCCTGGGGAGCACCGGCGTGTTCGGGGCACTCATGATGTTCGGCTTCATCGCCCAGCAACTCCTGACGATGCCCCGGGAGGCTCCGAAGGACGTGGCGGTGTTCTCCACGGCGCTGAAGCTCAGCCTGCTGCCCACCCTCTCGATGTATCTCGTCGTCTCCACCATTCCCGATATCGGCGTCGGCGCTGCCTCGGTCCTCGGCCTGATCGCCGCGTCGCATACGCCCGCCCCGCGTCCCGTGCCCGGACCCTCTCCGTCTTCTCCGGTTCCGGTGGGCGGGCGGGCATGAACAGTGTGGAGTTCGTCCCTTTGAAGAAGGCCGCCGAGGATCCGACGAGCCGGATCGCCCGCCCCGTCGAACGCCAGGACCGTTCCCCGACGGGCGCGGCCTTCGCGATCAACGGGCGGTTCTACGGCCAGCCCGTGACTGGCGTGCAGCGCTATGCCCGCGAGATCGTCTCGGAGATGGACAGCTTGCTGGGCGAGGGGGCAGGGCGGGGGACCCTGGTCCTGCCGCCGGGGGCGGAAGGACCGGGCCTTGCCGCCATCGCGCCGCTGGCCACGGGGGGCGCCTCCGGGCATGCCTGGGAGCAGACGATCCTGCCGTTTCGCGCCAAGCCGCCCCTGCTCAACCTGTGCAACACGGGCCCCGTCGCCGTCCGGCGGCAGATCGTGTGCATGCACGACACCAACGTCTTCGACGAGCCCGACAGCTACAGTCTCGCCTTCCGCCTCGTCTACCGTCTCCTGCTGCCGGGCCTCGCCCGCCGGGCGGCGGTGATCACCTCGGTGTCGCAGACGTCGGCGCAGCGCCTCTCCCACCACCTCGGGATCCCCGCCGGGACGATCACGGTCGTGCCCAACGGGCACGAGCACACCTCCCGGTGGAACGGGGCCGCCTCCGACCTCGGCCAGCGCCTCCGGGACATCCGCCCCTTCCTGCTGCTCCTCGGCAGCCAGGCCAAGCACAAGAACGCGGCCTTCATCCTGAAGCAGGCCCCGGCCCTCGACGCGATGGGCCTCGACCTCGTCGTGGCGGGCGGATCCGCTCAGATCTTCGCGCAGATGCAGGCGGTTGAGGCCACGAACATCCACCGTCTCGGCTACGTCTCGGACGACGATCTGGCCTGGCTCTACGCGCACGCCCTGTGCCTCGCCTTTCCGTCCCTTTCGGAAGGGTTCGGCATCCCCATCGTGGAAGCGATGGCGCTCGGGTGCCCGGTCGTCTCCTCGGATCGCTCCTGCATGCCGGAGATCTGCGGCGATGCCGCCCTGCTGGCGGATCCGGAGGAGAGTGAGGCGTGGCTCGCCTGTTTCCGCAGGCTCGCCGCCTCGCCCTCGCTGCAGGACGACCTGCGCGGCCGGGGCCGCGAGCGGGTCGGGCACTTCTCCTGGCGTGCTTCGGCCCGGACCTATCTCGATCTGCTCAATCGACTGTAAGGCCTTCGCGGATACTCATGAACGTCGTTTCGGATCGGCTTCGCCGCGGATGAGGATGGATTTGGACAGAACCGATTGCGCGGGCCCGCAACACGGACGATGCGGAGGCGGACGATGACGATCACACAAGCCCGTCGCGAGCCAGGGGCGAACGGCGCCCGCGTCTGCGTGGGCATCGCGACGAAGGGCCGGCCCGACCAGGTCGCGGCGATGCTTTCCAACCTCGCCGGCCAGAGTCTCAAGCCGCACGCGATCGTGGTCTGTTGCACGGAGCCGCGGGATGTCGGCGCCATCGCTTCGGATCCGGACGTTACCGTGATCTACCGGGAGCCCGGCCTGCCGCGCCAGCGCAACGGGATCCTGGACGTCGTGCCCGACGACATCGACTGGCTCGTCTTCTTCGACGACGACTTCTACCCGGACCCCCGCTGGCTCGAGACGGTCTCTGATACCTTCCTGTCCGATCCCAAGATCGCGTGCATCACCGGCTGCGTGATCGCGGACGGCATCATGGGGCCGGGCCTCACCCGGGAGGAGGCCCTCGCCCGCATCGCCGCGCACGACCCGTCCCGCAGCGATTGGGTCGTCGAGGACGAGAGCCCCTACGGCTGCAACATGGCCTTCCGGCGGACGGCCATCGAGGGGCTTCGCTTCGACGAGAGGCTCGTCCTCTACGGGTGGTTGGAGGACAGGGATTTCGGCGGTGCGCTGGCGAAACGCGGGGGCCGGCGGATCAAGATCGGCAAGGCCTACGGCGTCCATCTCGGTACCAAGGGCGGAAGGGTGTCGGGCCTCAAGTTCGGCTATTCTCAGATCATGAACCCCATCTATCTGAGCCGGAAGCGGACCATGACGACGCGGGAAGCCCTCAGGCAGATCAGCCGCAACGTCATGGCCAACATCGCCAAGTCGGCCCGGCCGGAACCCTATGTGGACCGGCGCGGCCGGCTCCGCGGCAACCTGATCGCCGCCCTCGACCTCGTGCGCTTGCGCCTGACCCCGGAACGGGCTGCCTCCCTATGACCTACACCAGCCCCATCGTCCGTGCGGACGAGCCCCATCCGGATGCGCTTCCGGGCCTCGAGCATATCGATATGCGCTTTGCCGAGGACGATCCCGGGGCCACCTGGATCGGAGACCTGGTCGCCGCGGTCCGGCGGCAGGGCCTCCTGCTGATCCTGTGGCTCCTGTTCTGCTTCGCGGCCAGCCTCGCCTACACCCTGATGGCGCAGCCCGAATACGTCTCCTCGGCGCAGATCGCCCTGGAGCCGAGGGTGCGCCTTCCCCCCGGCGCCGACGCGGCGACGGCGGCCTCGGCGGTCGCCCCGATCCTCGACAGCGCGCAGGCCGAGAGCCAGCTTCAGATCGTGCGCTCGGTGCGCAACCTGAGCTACGTGTTCGACACCCTGAACCTCAATGCCGACCCGGCCTTCGCGCCCAAGCCCCCGGGGTTCGTCAGCCGGATCGTCGGCGGCGTCATGGGTCTGCTGACGTTCTCGCGTGGCGGGACATCCACCCCGGAACAGGCGGCCGCCCAGGCCCGCGAGATCGCGTTCCAGAACTTCTCCGACCGGGTCCAGGTCCGGCGGCTCGGCCAATCCTACGTGATCGAGGTGTCGTTCCGCGGCCTCAACCCCGACGCGACCGCCCGCCTCACCAACTCGATCGCCGCCGCCTACATCCGCGACCAAGTGCTCGTCCACGGCGTCTCGGAGCAGCGCGGGACCGAGTTCCTCCAGGGCCGGATCACCCTGATCCAGGCCGAGAAGAAGGCGGCCGACGAGGCCGTCGCGAGCGGCGTCATCACCGACTTCCAGTTCCCCGACTCCGATGCCCGCATCGTCGGCGCGGCGCTCCGGCCCTTGGCCGCCGCCTACCCGCAGACGAAGCTCAACCTCCTGTTCGGGATCCTGTTCGGCTTCGTCACCGGCGTCGCCTTCATCGCGATCATGAACAATTTCGACCGGACGGTGCGCTCGCCGGCTCAGATCCGGCGCGTCCTGGGGATCGATTGCCTTGTGTTCGTCCCGCGCCTGCGGCCGGGGCGGCTGTCGGATACCACCGCCCTGGACCAGCCCGGATCGGACTTCGCCCGGTCCCTGCGCCTCCTGCGCACCGTCCTCTTCGCGGCGCGGACGAAGGCCAACCAGGTCTCGATCGGCTTCGTGTCGTGCCGGGAGGGCGACGGTTGCAGCGCGCTCACCGCGAACCTCTCCGGCTTGCTCGCGGCCTCGAACAGCCGGGTGGTGCTCGTCGATGCCAACCTGCACAAGCCCGACCTGACCCGGCGCTTCGCCCCCAACAGCGAGGCCGGTCTCGACAACTTCATCCACTCGTCGCCGGGGAGCATCGACCTCCCCGAGGTGAGGCTCACGACCTCCCTCGGCTTCGTGCCCGCGGTGGCGTCGGACCAGATGGCCGATCCCAACGCCTTCCTCGGGACCCACGCGATGCGCGCGGCCCTGACCCAGTACAACGGGGCGCGGGACCTCATCCTCGACCTGCCTCCCCTGGAAGCGTCGTCGGATGCGCAGGCGATCGCCGGCATGCTCTCGGGCATCGTGCTCGTCGCGGCCCTCAACCGGACCAAGCTCGATCAGCTCGCGGAAGCTGTCCGCGCCCTGCGCTCGGCCAATGGCCGGGTCCTCGGGATCGTGCTCAACGACCCCCTTCCCCGCAGGAACCGCCGCCTGGTCCGCGGGACCATCTCGGCCGAGGGCCACGCCTGACCGATCAGGAGGGGGGGCACCCCTCCGACGCAGGCGGCGGCGCGCTGGCCGGTCGCGCTGCCTGGAGCATTTTCCGCCGAAGTGGAAGCCGGTTCGGCGTTAGAAAATGCGGCAAAAACAATGGTCTAGAGCGTTTTCTGTGATCCAAGGATTACAGAAAACGCTCTACCGTCCGACCAGATCGTGGCTGAGTTCGACGTGCTGGCGGATGAAGGATTGCGCGCCGATCCCCGCCTCCACCATGTGCCGCTGCGCCCGGACGGCCCGCTGGCGCGCGGCCTCCGGGTCACCGGCGATCTCCCGCAGGGCATCCCGCAGGGCATCGGGATCGCCCGGCGGGACGTAGCGCACCGCATCCGTGCCGAAATAGCCTTCGAGGCCCCCGGTGGCGGTCGCGATGACCGGAACGCCGGCCAGGACAGCCTCCTGGATCACGGTGATGCCGCTGGCATGCCCGTTCGGCTTCAGGGGGACGCAGACCACGCTGGCCTGCGCGAACTGGGCGAAGAGCTCGCCGTTCGTCCGGGCCTGCTTGATCTCCAGGTTGGGCCGGCCCTGCGTCAGGGAGCGGGGGGCGGTCCCCGACAGGATGACTGCTTCCGCGTCGTCGACCCCGTCGAGGGCCGATGCGAGGCATGTCCAATCCCGGTGGCGATCGTTGCCGATGGACAGGATGCGGAAGGGCTTGCCGGCCCGTGGGACGGGCTCCGTCATCTCCTCGGACGGGATGCCGAAGGGAACCAGGACGATCCGCTTGCCCGGGAACAGCGCCTTCGCCACCGCGAAGTTCTCGGACGAGTGGACCGTCAGGACATCGACGTGGCGGATCAGCCGGCGATACAGGAGCTTGTGGAGCGGCGTGAGCTTGTTCCACAGATCGAAGAGCCAGACGCTCTGGCCGAGAAGCTTCGGCCGCCGTTTGGACAGGGCGAGGATCGCGGCCACGGCGAGGTACTGCGATTCGGTATGGGTCCAGACGACGTCCGCCTCGCCCATCGCCCGGCGCTGCCGGAAGGCATGGATCGCATCGAACCCCGTCAGGACGCGCAGGCCGAGTCGCACGACCTTCACCGGAAGCGCCTCGGGCGTCGTCCGGGAAAACACGACCCTGCACCCCATGGTCGTCGCGCGGCCATAGCCGTAGGGGGTCTCGTCGTTGATGCCCACCAGGGTCCGGGCGAGCCAAGCCTCGCGCCACGCGACGGCGTCCTTGTCCGCAGCCAGATGCACGAAGACATTCAGCGGCCGCGAGGTCTCAGCCCCCTTGGTCGTCCCCTTGGCCGTCGGCGCGGTCGTGTCCGTTCCTGAAGAATTCGCAATCACAGGCAGTTTCCAGTAGGCAACAGGCCGATCCGTGGATGGCACCGATTGGACAAGCTTTGCGAGTTGGATCGGTTCACGCAGGACGTAGACTTGAAATTTTCAGGATCTGTGCCAGCGCGATGATCTCTAAATGATACCATCTCGATGAGATGGAACGAACCTGCTTTCGAGCAAATTACTACCGAAAAAGGGCAAGAGGCGATACCCAGGGCGATGCCCTTTATCAGCCGACTGAAGAAGGTGTGGTTCGTGGATGGCGGACCGGGTGATGCGTCTCACCCCTCCGATCGGTTTCACTTCATGGAAACAAGGCTCCCTGACGTCCGATCCAGGGGGCCTTCGAACGGGCGTGGAAGGAATTTTAGGGTGGCGGATCGCTTCACGATGGTGTGGCCGACCCTACCTACGCCGTCTGCGCGTGCGATGTGCGCCCGGGGTTTCGGGCCGCTTGGCCCGGCCCGTCTCGGTCGGTGAGAGCCAGGGATAGTAATGATCATCGGATCACTCCGAACGCTGACGGCTGCGCTCTGCGCCACGTCACTCCTCTGCTGCGCCGCGAAGGCCGCGTCCCCCCAGGGGGAAACCGGCCCCGCCGTGGCCCGGCCGGGTCCCGCCGACGGCAGTGCCCATGTGGCGGAGGCGACAGCGGGCAAGACAAGCCCCTCCGGCTTCATCACCGACTCGATGAAGCTCGTGTTCGACGAGAATTTCGACGGCGACAGCCTCGACCTCACCAAATGGTACCCCGGGCCGAAGCCCGATGGCGGGCAGTGGGGCGGCGCCCACTTCGTGACCTCGCACGAGACCGGTTTCACGAGCGTCTACATCGTGAAGGATGGGATGCTGACGCTCCGGGCCCACCATGATCCGAATTACAAGGATCCCGAGAACTGGGGTCGGACATGGTACAGCGGTGAGGTCAGCACCGCCTTCCCGCGCAAGCCGTCTCCCACCGCGATCCGGAAGGGTTACATCGAAACCCGCGCCAAATTTCCCAAGAACAAGGGATCGTGGCCCGCCTTCTGGATGCTGGGCAACGACACTGAGCCGACCAAGGCGACCGATCCCGGGGGAATCGAGATCGATGCCCTCGAATTCTATGGCGATTCGGTGGGATTCTTCAGTTCTGGCGCTATCTACTGGCCGGGGAAGACAGGCAACGAGGCCGAGAAGGGCCAGTTGTTGTGGACGAATACGAAGGAAGACCTGACGGCCGATTTCCACGTGTACGGCGTGCAGATCACGGACACCGAGGTCATCATCTATTTCGACCGCAAGGAGGTTCAGCGCCTCAAGCTGCCGCGGGCGAAGACCGCGGGGAAATTCTTCGTTCTGCTCGACAATGCCATCCACACCGACAGCGGGGTCGACGTACCGCCGTCCGGCTACGCCGATGCCGTCTTCGATTACGTGCGGGTGTGGGAAGACCCGCACTGAGCGCGGGCTGCGGACGGAAAAGCCTCGTCAGACATGGGGGCCCGGTGCCGCCGTCGGGGTGGGCGGGTCCGGCCGTCTACGCTGTCGAGACGGCTGGACGGCCCCCCGGCCCCATCCTATCGAAATGAATGCGAGTATTTTCATTCGCCTGCGTATCCGGAGCGGCTTCTGTAATCCTTGGATCACAGAGCCCGCTCCGGACCATTGATTGTGCCGCATTTTCTAAAGCCGAACCGGCGTCGACTTCGGCGGAAAATGCTCTGAGGGAAAAGAGCCGGCTGTGAAGCAAGACCGCATGCCAAAACTGGCTTATATCATCCTGGCGCATTCGGACGCCCCACACTTCGAGCGGTTGATCCGGCGGTTGAACGATCCGCGCGTCGCGTTCTTCGTCCATATCGATGCGAAAGCCGACCTCGCACCCTTTCAGAAGGCGGCAAGCGGGTTCCCGAACGTGGTGTTCGTGAACGATCGCGTCCGCGTCATGTGGGCTGCCTTTTCCCAGGTCGAGTCGACCTTGCGCGCCTTCCGAACGGCCCTCGCCCACACCGACGGGTCCTGCAGCCACTTCGTCGTCCTGTCGGGGGCGGATTATCCCATCGCCACCAACGACGAGATCCTCGAACGCTTCGCGGCCCATCCCCGGCACGAGTTCATCCGCCGGTTCGATCTGCTCAGCTGCGGCGACCATCGCCAGCGGCAGCGGGTCCTCGGGTGGCATTTCCGCGAGCTGGCCGACCGCTTCACATGGCAGCGCAAGCCGCTCTTCGTGTTCGAAACCCTCCTGAGGTTCCTGCCGAAGCGCGTCCCGAAGAATCTGGTCTTCGCATCGGGATCCAACTGGATCGCCCTCACGAGGGATTGTGCAAAGTATTGTGTCGATTATTCAGAGCGTCACCCGGAGCTGGCGAAGCTGATGCGCACGTCTTTTGCAACGGATGAAATCTATTTCCATACCATCGTGCACAACTCCAAATTCGCGGAACAGGCCGGTCCGCTGGAGCCGTATCTCGACGTGACGGAACTGGGCGGTCCGTGGAAGTACGGGAACGTGCACTTCCTGAACCCCATTAAGACCATCGAGGGGGCACAGGAGGCCGAGACCATCCTGCGGGACTACCCCACCATGCTGTTCGCCCGGAAGTTTTCCAGCACCCTGTCCCGGGATGCCCTCGCGCGGATCGACGACCACCTCGATGGCCGGAGTGCCGCCCGGTAGCAGCGGCTCGACGGCGCGGGTCAGAGTCCGATTCGGCCGAGGCCGGGGAGTTTCAGGGCGGGCCGGCGCAGGTCGAACCCGGCCACCGCGCCGAGGAGGTTCACCTCGAACCCCTCGAACCAGCCCAGGGTCACGCCGAGATAGCCGCCGAGGTTGATCCGAAGCCCCGTGCCGGACGGGGTGAGGCCGAACCAGCGCCCGTCATAGGGGAAGTCCTTGCCGATGGCGGTGGCCGGGAGGCTCGCCCGCATCTCGGGCACGGCGCCCATCACCGTCGCCACGAAGGTGTTGGAGTTCGGCCCGGGCCAGAGGCGGTAATCGCCGATCCGGGCATAGCGGTAGCCGGCGATGGCTGCGCGGATCCGCGGCAGCATGGAGGCGGCCTCCTCGCCATCGGCGGCGAAGACCACCTCCGGCACGCTGCCGAACCAGCGCCCATCCGGCACGAAGCGATCGACCCAGATCGGCCTGCCCCAGGCAGTGTAATCGAAGCGCTGGTAGGCGGGGGCGCCGCGGTCCTTCACGACGATCCAGCTATGGGTCGCGACGATGCCCCGCCAGCTCACGGTCCGGGCTGAGAAGACGCGCACCACCGCCTCCGGCTTCTGCCGCGCGGGGGGCAGCAGGCCGGCGCTCGACCGGTCGGCCGAACGCCAGTCGCGGATGTCGCCGAGGAGGTAGTAGCGCGCTGCCGACACGGCGATCGGCGCGAGGAACACGACGACGAGAACGAGGAGGGTGGCGCGAAGCAAGGGACGCTCATCCGGCGGGGGTGAGCCTGAAGTATGGACGCGGCCCGCGCTTGTCACCGAGGCGATCCGTCCTGGCGGGATCTCCCTTGCGCCCGCCTCCGATCCGTCACGGGGCCCCCGGTTGGCCGCCGGCGGTCCCCGGCGAAGCCGCAGGCGGCGCGACGGGGAGAACCGCCATCAGGCCGTCCCCGTCGATGACCGCCGGGATGATCGTGTCCGGGCCGCAGGCGTCGGCCGGGACCCTGACGCGGTAGCCGATCCGCCGTTTGCCCACGGCCTCGAAGCCCGGCCGTCCGGCGAGGTCCGGCCGCAGGCGCCGCGGCTTGTCGAGGACGACGAGGTGCCCGCCGCAGAACAGGGCGATCTCCATGTGCCGGCTCTTTTGGGCCGGATCGAAGGCGTAGGCGCTGACCAGGAGTTCCGTCGCCGACAGGCGCTGCACCGTCTCGACGGCCGCCATCATGGTCGCAGGCAGGGCGATGTGTCGCCCGGCGATGGCGGCGCGTGCCTCCCCGGGGGAGGTCCATGTGCCGGCGGGCAGGGTGGCGAAGGTGCGCCGGGCCGTTGCCTCCGCCCAGTCGTCGCGCGCCGTCTCCGCGCTGCCCCAGACGGCGCAGCCTGCAAAGACGACGAGGAAGGCGGCCGCGATGCCTCGCAGGGTCGCCGGTCTCACGGCGTCGATCCGCCCGCGCAGGCGCCGATAGAACGCCACGTCGAGGGGGCCGAGGAGGGCGGTCGCGGCCAGCGCCCCCGCGATGGCGACGCTCCCATAGGCGAGCCCCGACCAATGGGGCGGGCAGAACCGGGCCGCCAGCGCCAGCACCGGCGGGTGAACGAGATAGAGGACGTAGCTCCAATCCCCCAGGGCGATCAGCCCCCGCGCCGCGGGGCCCTTCCGGCGGATCTGGGGCGCCGTGACGGCGGCGCCGACGAGGAGCACCGCGGCGATGCCTCCGATCCCGCGGGCGGAGGCCGTGTCCACGGCGAAGCAGGCGGCCGCGAAGGGGAGGGCGAGGAGCGCGGCGCCGGGACGGATCCACCCGGCGGCGATCATCCGGGGCAGCAGGAGGCCCCCCGCGAACGGCATGCAGGCCAGCGTGACCGGTACGAGATAGAGGGGCGGCGGCATCAGGTTGCGGCTGCCCGGCGGCAGGAGCGGCCAGGCGACCGCGAGGAGGACGAGCCAGCCGGCGGCGAAGGGCACGAGGCGCCGGGCAAGCCCTGCGGCGGCGAGGCCGAACAGGGCGACGTAGAAGCTCACCTCCAGGGTGAGGGTCCATTCCACGTTGAGGGGATAGCTCCGCTGCCCCCCGGGGGCGAGGGAGAGGGACAGCATCGAGACGCCGCCGAATTCGAGGCCCACGGCATGCAACAGCCCGGCGAACAGGGCCACCACCGCGAAGTAGGTCGGGAAGATGCGGCTCACCCGGTGCGTCAGGAAGACGACGGGGGCATCGCGGGTCACGAGCCGCGCCATCAGGAACCCGGATAGCGCGAAGAAGAGGGCCACCCCCCAGACACCCAACATGCCGTCGACGGCGGGAAAGGGCCGATCCGCCCCGCGCAGGGCTTGCGCATGGCCGGCGACGTGATGGACGAGGACGAGGCTCGCCGCGAGGGCGCGCAGGATCTGCAGGTTCGTGAGTTCGCCGCCCGCCCGGGCGATGCCGACGGTCGTCGTGACAGGCCTCTCCAGTGCGCGGCGTGGCGCGGTGATCCAGGGGAGGTCTCGATGGAGGCGAACGGGCATCGCTGACATGTCGAACGGCGCTGCGCACGGGGCGTCACCGTGCGCGGATCCTTCCAGCAATATCGGGAAATACGGCCGGGAGAGGACGGGCGGGATTTCATTCGGCGCGGATGGCGAGAACTCGCGTGAGGCTTGCGATTGAGCCACAGGCCAGATGGACTGATTTCGTCCACACATCCTGTCCGGCGCGGGACGGGCGCCCGGAGGTGTTGCAGATGCCGAACGGCAGCGCCCCTCCGAACGTCCTCCGGCCACACGGCGACGTCAGCGGGTGGATCGGACCGGCATGTCAGCCGATCCGCAGGATCGCCATCCCGGCGAGTACGGCCCCGCCGAGGCAGCGCCGCCAGGGATTGACCCCGCGGATCACCTCGTCGCCGGCCCAGACGACGAGGGCGATCGTGGAGACGAGCGTTGCCCACCACCCGACCGTGCCGGATGGGCCGGCGATCCAGGCGACGGCCTCCGCGAGGCCGAAGGCCCAAAGGGACAGGTTCGGCCATTGGCCGATGACGATGCGTCCGCTGGTGCGATCACGGAAGAACCAGTCGAGGGCCTGCATCGTCACCTCCATCGCGCCGGTCTCCGTACCCTGATCCGATCCCGCCCTTCGCCTATATGGTGCGGTTCGAAAGCCATGCGCCTTCGGGCGAGAGCGAAGCGAACCTTCCGGGAACACCATGCGCGCCGTCACCTACACCGAAGGCTCACCGATCGATGCGCCCGGCGCGCTCGTGGACACGAGCTTCCCCGATCCCGTCGCCGGCGGCCGCGATCTGCTGGTGCAGGTGCAGGCCGTCTCGGTGAACCCGATCGACACCAAGGTGCGGCAGGGCGCCTACAAGCAGGGATGCGAGCCGAAGGTTCTCGGCTGGGACGCCGCCGGGACCGTGACCGCCGTCGGCCCGGAGGCGCGCCTGTTCAAGCCGGGCGATGCGGTGTTCTATGCCGGCGCCCTCGATAGGCCGGGAAGCAACGCGGCGTTGCAATGTGTCGACGAGCGTCTCGTCGGCCCCAAGCCCGGCAGCCTGGATTTCGCCGCGTCCGCGGCCCTTCCCCTGACGGCGTTGACCGCCTGGGAGATGCTGTTCGACCGGCTCGACGTGGGCAGGCCCGTGCCCGGCGCGGCGCCCGCGATCCTGATCGTCGGCGGCGGAGGGGGCGTGGGCTCGATCGCCATCCAGCTCGCCCGGCAGCTCACCGGCCTGACGGTGATCGCCACCGCCTCGCGTCCCGAGACCGCGCAGTGGTGCCGGGATCTCGGGGCCCACCACGTCGTCGATCATGGCAAGCCCCTGGCCGCCGAGGTCGCCGCGTTGGGGCTCGGTGCGCCGGGCTTCGTGTTCGCGACGACGGGCACGGGGGCCCATCTCCCGGAGATCATCGAACTCCTCGCGCCGCAGGGGCGCCTCGGCCCGATCGACGACCCCGCGACCCTGGACGTGATGCCGCTCAAGCCGAAGAGCCTGTCGCTGCACTGGGAGCTGATGTTCACCCGCTCGCTGTTCCGGACCGCCGACATGGAGCGCCAGCACGAGATCCTCACCGAGGTGTCCCGACTGATCGACGGGGGCAAGCTCCGCACGACGGTGAGCGAGACGTTCGGCCCGATCAACGCCGCCAACCTGACGCGGGCCCACGCGCTTATCGAAAGCGGCCGGGCGAAGGGTAAGGTCGTGCTCGAAGGCTTCGGCGGCTGACGATCCCGGAGGCGGTCCCGGCGCCGGGCCGGGACCGCCGTGAGGGAGCCCGCTGCTAGCCGGCCAGCCCGGCCAGTTCCTCGAGGCCGCCGCCATCGGCGTAGGCCTTCCGGAAGCTGTCACGGGCCTTCCACCGCTGCCAGAAGCGGTCCAGCTGCTCGAAGCGCTCATCGAGCGGCGTGGCGACCGGACCGAATTTCGAGAAGGCGATGGCGGTGCAGAGGGTGATGTCGGCGAAGGTCGGGCTGTCTCCTCCCAGCATCCAATCGCGCCCATCCGCAAGATGTCGGTCGACGAGGGCGGCGTGGGACAGGGCTTCCTTGCGGCAATGCTCGCCCCATTGCGGGTTGCTCGTCAGCTCGAGCTTTGGGCCGAGGCCCTGGTGCAGGACGTGGAACTGCGTGGTGAGCCGGTAGAGGATCTGCACCCAGATGCGATCGTCCCACATCGCATCGAAACCCTGCTCCAGGGGCGTCGCACCGGTGATCCTGCGTCCCTCATGCAGGGCATCGAGGTAGCGCACGATCGCGGCCGATTCCGTAAGGTAGGAGCCGTCGGGCAGGGCGAGCGTCGGGGTCTCGCCCCACGGGTTCATCTTGAGGTGGCGCCAGCCTCGCTGCTCGCCCCCCGGGGCCATGTCGTAGATCACCTCCTCGAAGGCGTCCGCGATTCCCTTCTCGTGGAGGAAGAGGCGCAGGCGCTGGGGGTTGGGGAAGGCGGATGGCGACGTGTAGAGGCGCGCTTTCGTCGACAAGAGTCATCTCCGCTGGAGGCCATTCGGACTGGTGGGATAGGGCCGACACGGTGGGTCCGCTCCGGCTCGAATCCTTGCACGAGAAGGAAGAGCGCGGTCGCGGTCCGGCAAGGGGGGAGGGGAGGAGACGGGGCTCGTACCGGTACCCTCGTCCTTGCCCCGGATGCCGGCACCGCCCGGACGGCAGCCGAAGTCCGGCCCCAGGATCCCGCTTCATGACCCGTGGCGCTGGGCCTCACACGACGTTCGATCAAGCCCACACCACCGTTGCGCTCCCCGCGCGCTTGGGCTACGTGAAGGGCACGGTCAGCACCCGTAGCTCAGCTGGATAGAGCGTTGCCCTCCGAAGGCAAAGGTCACACGTTCGAATCGTGTCGGGTGCGCCAATCTATTCAATGACTTGTTGCCATGTTTGCGAGATGCCCGACTCGGCGCGGAAGCGCTGCGGAAGCACCGAGGCAAATTTGCTCGTGAGATAGCTCCTTGCTCACGTTTGAGTGATCTCTTGGCCGACCGGTCGCACAGCTTGGTCGCCGACCAGGCCGAGCCTAAGCCGAGATGGCCGGAGGCGATGGCGGAAGATCTAACCTGAGTGCTCTAAACGACTGAGGCCGTGAACCGAGCCTCCGCACTTCGAGGGTGGTGCCTGATCCGCCCTTGAAGCCGTCGGCTCCATCTTCATTAGGGAGAATAGCAGGGGGCCGGATCGCGGCTATAGCTAAATCTGGCGTTTTCTAGCAGAGAATTTGATTTATACCCTACTCGTCTTTGTCGAGGTCCCAGAGTGTGAGACTTAGACTCTGATCTCCCTTAGGCGAGCGCGCTTTGCCGGAGCGGACTAAAGGAAAATTCGGACCGGGGCCCCACTCTACCCGAGTTCCACGCTGTTGCTCAGACACTCGGGTGAGAACGCCTCTCTGAACTAAATCAGATATGATGTCACGTGCCTTGTAAACGTGAATATCGAATATATTTTGTAGAGTTTTATTTGTTAGTTTTCCGTATTCTCGCACATGAGCTATGACCTTTTTGTCGATTTCTCCAGTGGACTTGCGGTGATACGACACGACCGCGCCGAGACCCTTTAGTGCTTCTGCTTTGAGTCTGAAGACGCTTGCGGATTTCTTTGACGAGGGTCGAGTCATCTCTAAGAGGCCAACTTGGTCACTAGCGAGGCGCCGCAAGATTGTTTCAACCTCGGGCGGGCTTTTCTGAAGGAAGCCAGCAATTGAATTTGCCGTAACGGTTCGGACGCTGCAAAGACGAAATAACACTAGCATAGTGTCGGTGTCGTTCTGCTCTTCTTCCGGTAGTGTTAAAACATAACGAGCTATATTCGTGTCCGGCGCCCCTCCGACGAGGGCGACCTTAACTTCGTCGTACGCTGCTTCGATTCGCGGTAATGGTCTACCGGACCTAATCATTTCACGGTACATTCTATCAACGCCGCGCCCAAGTTCCTCTGCGAAGCCCATAATGCGGGCAGCCTTAGCTAAGCAAGGGTTACGAGGCCTGGAGGTGGTTGTTAAGATATTAGAAGTTGTTACTCCCGAGACCAGCGGTCCTGCGGAGTTGACCAAAAATACAGCTGGAGAGTGGTCGACAAATACAGGCTTTTTGAAATTGTAATCGCGGTGGCACATTGCATTTGATAGCGCCTCTCGCACCGCAAGCTGCGGAAAATCCTCAATTGCAATCTGCTGCCCACTCGGCAATGTGACAGGCGTTAGAGATTGCCGTGCAGACACCAAGTCCATCAACCTGCTGAACGCCAATACCATAGGCGGGTTGAGACGACCGACTCCGGTTGGCTCTCCGCCTGGAGTCGCTCTATACTGGTAGACTATAAGTTCGCTTTGGCCGGGTTCTGGTCCCGCAAACAAAAGCGCGCCGGCTCTGTTAAGACGGATGCGGTCAGTCAGCAGTCCTAGAGCTGAAAGCAAATCCGGGTTGCTTAGCGATACTAGGTTTCGCCGATCGTCGTTAAATCCGCTGAGTATCTTGCGGGCTAGAGCAAAGGCTTCGTCAGGTATGTCGGCTATGGTTAGGTTGCTTGGTTCAGAGGACCAGTCGAATCCGCGGCGTTCTTCCTTTAATCGGAGCTGTTGCTCCGCGCTCATCGGCAGACAGTCCGTGTTTATTCGTCGAGTAGTTCTGCCTTGCGTATCTGAATGAACATCCGAGCTTTGGGGAACTACTATTATTATAACTTGGGGGTGTGTTTCGTGTCGGAATGCCTCAACATTTAGGTGAGGTCGAGTTAATTCATAAACACGTTGCTTCACTCTAACGGGATCAATCTTTGCTCCGATCAGAGCTTCTTTACCTTTGATTTTATCTGCAACGCCAAGCGCGACTATACCGCCGGCCGCGTTAGCAAAACATATGGCGGCTTCGGCGATCATACGCTCCGTATCGCCTGAACTCTGCTTCTCCTCTTTAAAATCGAGCGTCTCAGTCTCGAAGGCACTCGGCAATGCCCCTGCTGCGATCTGCGCCAATGCCACATCAACTTCCGAGGTAAAGCGCGCCACCGTTTGATCCTGCTTTGATCCGACTGCATTTTTCATGCTTGCATCAAAGCGCAGTCAAACTACCCTTTGATGTCTCTTTGACGAGTTTGCATAAACGGCGAGAAAATCAAAGCGCTGTCAAAGGGGCTGAGTTCGTTTGGGCCGCTCATTGGCCCCCCAAGGCGATCAGCCCACCGCCGCATGATGCGGATCTCGTGGCACTCGAGCCGCACGGCTGCGACCTACGCCTCCGTGTTCGCTGCCTCAAGTTCGAGATAGCAGGCCGCCCCGGGGATCCGCGCCTTCAATCTCGGCGTGAGCCCGGCAGGCTCGACCGTATTGGTTCGGCCGCCGCTGCCATGTCCGGTGCTGATACCGGCAGGACTGCGTGAGCGTCACGAACAAGTCGTAAAGGTCGACGTGCTCACCGTAGCGCTGTCTCAGCCTGTCGAGGTTGTAGACGCCGCGCCGTCCACATGGTTCGCAGACGATCACGAACCGCCGGCCGCGCAGGTCGCACAGGCGGACGGTCATAACCGCACCGGGTCGGCCACATGAGGTTTGATCGATTGAGCCGCCATCCGTCCGCCCCGTGGAACACATCGAGAACAGAGCGGATGAAGCCGACAGCTTCAAGCTATATGGCCATACGCCCACAGGTTGTAGTGGAGCGCTGTGGACGGCGTGGGAGAATGCGAGCGCCGACGCCGGCTTAGCGCGTCCTTGGTGTTTACCCACGCTTGCCGATGTGGAAGCTCCGAGAAATCTCAGACCGTCGCGCGCTGTAGCTCGGCGCCACCATTGGGTAGTCAACCGGCAAACCGTACCGCTGGCGGTAGGTTTGAGGATCGAGCCTGTGTCCGGTCAGATGCCGTCTCAGTGCTTTATAGGGCTTGCCGTCGATGAAGCTTATCAGGGCGTCATGCGTGATTGAACTACGGATCTGAGCGCCCGTCGCTTTAGGCGTGGCGGCTATGACCGGTTGACGATCCGCCAATCCGGCGATGGCAGCTTGCACACACTCGATCACCGCCGGCATGTCACCGGAAGCGACGCTGTTGCTCGAAACATAGGCGGCCACGATATCGGCCACGAGGTCTACAACTGCGCGTTCGCGTGCTTCGAATTCGTTTGTCATGCCACCCCCGTTTGTAGACGTTCATTGTCCGCAGTTCTGGCCGTCTTCAATCGCTATCAGCAGTCAGCGACCGCTTCCGGTCGGCCAGCCGTATTTCGATGTCGTTCGCAGCGTCAGCATACAATTCGAAGCGCCGTAGCAGTAGAGCGCGTTTCGGGCCGTCTTTCTTCGATTCCATAGAAGCTTTCGCGTTGTCCGCCTTGGCCCGCAGTTTGGAAGCCAGCTTCTCGTAGCCCTCGTTGATCTTGGCAGAGACTTTATCGCTCTCCTGGCGACGCGTTCCGGTGATCGCCCGTAACCTTCGCTCCGAGCTCCTCGGGCGAGGGCGCGTGCTTCTTCGATGAATGAGCCATAGCTGGTCTCCTCAGGGCAGGAAGCGCAGGTCGGGTGATGCACGCCACACCGGGCGCCTTACCGTACATCCCGGGCAAGCGCGAAACCGGAGCGTAGCAATCTCAGCAGGGCCCGCCACGGCACCCCGTTGCGGGGTCCCGCAAAGTCGGCGCAGAGGAATGGCGCTTCAGAACGAGCGGTAGGGGTTGCTGGAGCCGGCGAACGACGGCAGCGAGCCGAAGGCACTCGCCAGCGAGAGCGGCTGCGCGGGCTGCGAGGCGGCTACACCCTCGATTGTGGGTGAGCCGCCGAAGCCGGTGAACACGGGAAGCGACGGCAAGCCGCTGTCCGGCTTGGCGCTGAGCCCGGCGACCACGCCGACCTTGCCTAGGCCGCCCGCGAGACCGCCGAGCGTCTTCATGGTGTCGCCCGCGTGGCTCGCGGCGTTGAGCTCCATCGGCAGGACGGAGGCGGACCCGCGCATGAAGTTGCCGACCTGGCCGATCTGGCCCGCGTCCCGGGCCTGAAGGCGGGTGTCCGTTCCGAGCAGGTCCGAGAATGAGCGCAGGGCGCCGAGGGCGTCTGCCTGCTGAGCGCCGTAGGCGCTGGCGTTTGAGCGCTGCGCGGCCTCGCCTTGCGTCGTGATGTTCGAGCCGGTCGCCGGGGCTTCCACAGGGGGTGGAGTCCCGCTGGCGCCCGTCTGCGGCGACCGGAGCGCAGCAGCGAGGTCTGTAGCTCGCGCCTGCTGCTTACCGGCAAAGCCGTCGTACAGGGCATTCGAGTGCTGCTGCACGGCGGCGGCCTGCTGCTGCAACTGCTGCTGCCGGGCGCGCTCTGCCGCGGCCGCGCGGTTGCTAGCCGCGGCGACCTGGGACTGGCCCACGGAATTCGCGGCGATGCCGCCTGCGGTGAGCGCGGCGCCGGCAATGGTTATGGGGTCGCACGTTGCCAGGGCACTCCTCTATCGCGTGGTCTTGATGGCGCTCGGGGCCGTACCGAACAGCCCGGTATTGTAGGCGCCACCCGCTCCGCCGATCGCCTGATTGCGCTCGAGCAAGGCCTGCTGCGTCATTGCCGAGGCCGACGCCGAGAAGGCGTCCGCAAGCGGCGAGTAGGCCGCGGGCTGGGCCAGGATCGCCGCCTGCGAGGTCGCGCTGTTCGCCGCCTGCGTCGCGTCCCCGGTGGCGTTCAGCGTCGAGATGAGGTTGCCGCGGGCCTGCTCGACGTTCGAGCGCGCCGTGTTGGCATAGCTCTGCGCCTGGTCCGCCACGTTCGTCCGGGCCGTGTCGTAGGTCTTCTGCAACTGGCCCGTCTGGAAGCCCCGGGTCGAGGAATCGAGATTGCCGTCGCGGGCGAGCGCGTAGGTCAACGACCGCTGGGCGTTGCCGTACTGATCGTCGAGTTGCGGAAGCTGAAAGTTAAGATAGTTCTGCCGCTGCTTGTCGAAGAATCCGTCGTTGAACTGGCTGTCGAAGGTCGTGTTGATCTGGTCCGTGCCCGCACGGATACCGGCCTGCCGGGTCGCCTCGTCGGCCCTGGCCTGCTTCGCCTGCGCGCTCGCGCCGCCGTCCTTCTTCGACATGCTGCCGGCCCCCTCAGTTCATCCGGGCGGCAGGCGTCGCCCGCGGCCTCGACAACCCGCCTGTCAACAGGATGTCTTCCGGGCGAATGGCGAGGCCTAGCCGCGCCAGAGCCTCGGCAGCGCAGAAGGTGTCGAGGTCGTTCACCACGATCCGCAGGATGAGCACCACCTTGGGCTCTTCCGGGCAGGCTACGGCGCGCGCGTTCGAGCCCGGCGCTTCGGCCCATCGGTTCAGCAACCCGAACGCGGCCACGAAGCCGTGGCGCCCACGCTCGTCGAAATAGTGGGGTTGAAGCACCGCCTTGGCCGCTGCTTCCGCCCGGAACAACGCGGCCCCGAAGGCGTGCCGGGCCTCCGGTGAAAGCTGCGTCGCGTGGGGATACCCTTCGAGGATCACCGCGAGGGCACGGCAGAGCGGCGGGAGCACTTCCGCGGCCCCCTCGCCGTCAGATGCCGCTTGGAAGTCGTCGAGGATGGCGTCCACATCCCCCTGTGGGACCTCGCCGCCTGCCGGTGTGGTCTCGCCCCGCATCGGGAGCCCTCGCGTCTGGAAGATTTGGCCGCCGTCGCGGCCAGCATGGGCGGGACGATAGAGCAGACGCGCGCCTTCTACAAGCATTCGAGGCGTGGCGTATCAATGATTTCTCGATGACGCTGCACGATGTGTTTTCGATATGCTCTTGTTTGCGCATGATTTACGGACAAGATGTCCGGTTCGTCGTGGCGGTGCAATTTTGTATGAGGCCCCGCCGCGTGTTCGCGTTCGGCGTTTCGGGTGTACCGGGGGCCTATACCCGGCCCTCCGGGCCAACCGGCAGCCGCGGGCGGACAAGTTGTCTGATCCGTCTGCCGTGTGAACGCCGCCGCCCTCCCTGCGTGGGCATTCGCAAGGGCGAGCCGTCTTATCTGTCAGGCGACACAGAGCGCCAAGTCGGATGTTTGTCTGATTAGGCTTTTAAAATCAATGTGTTATGATGTTGGTGCTCAAGTGGAGGCTAATCATGACCCGCCCGATCGCCATGCTGCACGAAGACGTCGCTGAGACCGGTGACTTGCTCGACGCCCTGTACCGGCTTTTGCGGCAGACAGGTGTGTTCGATGGCGAGGCCGGAGACGCGATCCACACACTGGTCACGAAAGTCCACAGAGAGGTCTGCGAGGTCGCTGAGCGCCTCGATCCCATTCACGTCTCGATCATTCCGGCGCAGCGCTCGAGCCAAGCGGTAAGCGGCGGCAGCAATACTGTCCTGCCATTTCAGCCGCCGTCAACGAAAGGCTATTGACGTCGAACCCGCGCCGTATCATTGTTTGCAACGTCCGCTGCACACAGCGATACGGTGCTTGTCATGGCAAACGGTCGGTTCGTCTCCTACCTGCGCGTGAGCACAGACCGGCAGGGCCGGTCGGGTCTCGGCCTCGAAGCGCAACGAGCCGCCGTCACGGACTACCTGAACGGCGGCTCGTGGTCGCTCGTCGCCGAATTTGTCGAGGTTGAGAGCGGGCGCAATGCCGACCGCCCCGAATTGGCGAGCGCCTTAGCCCTGTGCCGTGCTCACCGCGCCGCCCTTGTCGTGGCAAAGGTAGACCGCCTCGCTCGCTCGCAGGCGTTCCTCTCGAACCTTCTCGCTGCAGGTGTCGATGTCCGCTTCTGCGATCTCCCGCAGATTGAAGGCCCGACCGGCCGCTTCCTGCTGCAGCAGATGATGTCCGTCGCGGAACTTGAGGCAGGCCTGATCTCGGCCCGCACGAAGGCCGCGCTTGCCGCCGCTAAGGCGCGAGGCAAGGCGCTCGGCGGCTTCCGCGGGCGGGCCGGCACGGCAGACGACGCGGCGAAGGCCCGCGCTGCCCGAGGCCGCAACGCCGACGCGCAGGCCGAAGCCCTGGCGCCCATCCTGGCGCGCCTCGACCCTACCGGCGCCGGCTCGCTGCGGGCGGTCGCCGCAGCGCTTATCGCCGAGGGCGTTCCCACGCCTAGCGGACGCGGCACCTGGACCCCTACCGCCGTCGCCCGCCTCCGGGCCCGCCTCACGGCCACACAGCAGAAGGAGAACGCCCGATGATCTGGATTCTTGGCTTCCTGGCGGGCTGCGCCTTCTTCGCGCTGCCGGCCCTCGGGTTCGGCCGATTGCTCGCATGGGGCGCAAGCCACTCTCACGCAGCCGCCGGCGGCCAGGGTGGATCGAGACGCCCCGAAGGCCCGGACGAGGGCTTTCAGGGCCTAGCGGCCTTCCTGGCGGGCTTCGCGCGCTTCATGTGAGCAACCGAGCCTCAATCGAACAACCCGAGCTCAGGCGGTTCGCCGGCTTCGCCGTCCTGCACCTCAATCGCGATCCCTTCAATCACGGGCGGACGTTCAAGCTCGGCGAGATAGGCAATCGCCCGATCCTTCGCGGCCGATAGCTCGGCGCGGGTCATCTCGGAAAGCGGCTTCTCGATACCGAGCGCGTCGAGGCCTCCGAGACCGTTCATTTCGCCGAGCGTTCTGGATGCCACGACGCGAGCGTTTTTCGGCGCAGTGCGGTCGCCGGAAATCTCGATGAGCGTTTGGACTGCGACTGCTACGCCCTCGGTCCGAAGCCGGTACATTGCGGCTTCCCTGATGCGCTGGATCTCCTGCGCCTTGTCCGTATCGTTCAACATGAATTGCTCCTCAGTCGAATAGCCCGCCGGTCGGCTCGTCCACACCGGGGGTGGGGGTTTCGGTGCCCTCGGCTTCGAGGCGCGCGATTTCGGCGCTGATCTTGGCGCGCGCCTCGCGTAGTTCGGCGATCTCGGGCGTTGGCGCAGCGGCCGTGTCTTGGCCGAGCGAAGCGAGCCAACGGCGCGCGTCGCGGTTCTGCCGGCCCTGCGCACGGGCGGACTTGCTGCCGGGCTTATGGGTGCGGTGCCATTCGTCGTGGCGCGCACGTTCCTCCGGCGTCATCGCCTCGACGCGGGCCTGCTGCTTCCGGCGCTTTGCCGCCTTCATCTTAGCGCTGCGGAGCTTGTCGGTCGGAACCGCCCGGGTGTGCCAGCCGAGCGGGCCGTCGCCTTTCGGCGTCGCACCACCGTGCAGCCGACAGCGATTGCGGCCCTTGGCCGGCACGTTGCGGCACGGCTCGCCCGTGGACCGCTTCTTGGCGCCGCACAACTTGTCCGGCGTTAGGTTCGCGCGGAACCGGTGAAGGGCCGCTGTACCGATCTCGGCGGCGGTCGGGCGGCGGCGGTCAGAGAAAGCGCGGCTAGGCGGAAATGGGTCGCTCATGCGCTTCGCCCGTGAACTATCGACAGGAGGCGACCACACTCCCCCATTTCGGGGCCCCAGCCCGCCGCCGACAACGCCGCTCGTACGCGCGCAAGAGAATAGAATTGGGGGTAGGGGGTGTGGAAGTAATAGAAGGAGAGGACGGAAAGAAATTTATCTCTGACGCGCGCGAGCGGCGTTGTCGGCGCTTGGCCGGAAATCGACCCCGGAATTGGACTACAGATCATCGTTGAGACCCCTCCGTGCCGACAACGCCGCTGAGATACGCGCTTGTTGCTGTGATCGATGCAGCTTTTCCCGCGCGGCGCGCTCTGCAAATCTCTCGTGAATGCGTGGATTGACGGCCCACCGCGCTGGACCTTCAGCCGCGCGCTCGGCGACGGAGAGCCACCCGAAGCGTTCCAATTCGCCCATCGCTGCGAGAGTAAGGCGTCGGTTGCCCTGCAATGGTCGCCGCGCCTTCTCGATCTCCCGCGGCGTGAAGGACGTTTTGTCCGGGCGCGTGAGCAGGTATCCGGCGACCTCTCGGGCTTCGGCGTTGTGCTCGGCCGGCTCGTAGTACTCGCCGTAGAACCGCAGCGCGTGCCCTACGAGGGCCAAAGCGAACCGTGAAGCCCGGCGCGCCGTCTCGGCTGTTACCGGCACGCCCGGCCCGGCCGGAACGCTGTCGAGCACGGCCCACGTGTCGAGCGCGTGAAAGGTCAGGGCGATCCGGTATAGGAAGCCCTCCCATTTGGACACGTGGCCCTCCCACGCCGCCGACGCGCCCGGGAGGGCCTGAAGCGCCCGGATTCGCCGCCATGTTGCCGTGAGGATTGTCCGAGCCTCCGACGACAAGTACACGGTCCCGCCGGCAATGCGCCTGATATCGAACATGCCGCGTACAGCGCGCTCGTACTCGGCCGCCGCCCCCGGGTCGGTCGGCGCGTCGATCCCTTCGCGCTCGACGCCGTCGTCCACGATGAAGATGAGCCGTTGCAGAAACCCGTCGCTCCCGAGGTCCCGCGTGAGGGTACGGATCTTGTCAGGCTGTGTGGTGGCGATCATGCCGGTCGGCGCGCCCGCCGCGTGCGTCGACCCGGACTTGCGCTCCAGGCTCGCGGCGCCGCCGTCGAGGATGCGCAATAGCAGTCCTCGATCGCCCCCGCCGTTGCGCTTGTATGCGTCCATGATCCCGAGGAAGGCCATTAGTTCGTCGGGGTCGAGAAGCAGGCCCTCAGGGTTGTCGGCGATGATGGCAATGAGCTTCTCGACCGTGGCGTTGTCGACGGTGATCTGTCGCCAAGGTGGAGGCGGCGGCGCTTTCGGCTTGGGCGTGCCCTTCGCGGTGCAGTACTTCGCCCGCCACTCCGCCCACTGTGCTGCTGAGCGGGCGTGCAACTCGGCGTTGATCTTGCGCAGCGCCTTCATCAGAGCCTTGACCAGGGGCGACTTCTTCCGGCCCGGCCTGCCGACAAGCACGATGGCTATGGGCGCCGTCACTTCGAAATCGGCGTCGTGCTCGTGAACCCGGAGCCTCAATGCACCGCCGATCGCCGCGGCCAGGACCGCAACGGCCGTCGCGGCGGCGAAGTCCTCTGACGTCCCCATCCTGGCGGCGAGAGTACGGACGTGCGCCGCGCTCGGGCCCGGGAGGGTGTCGACGAGGGCTGTGGACGCCGCGGCCGGATCGTCGTCGTTAAAGATGTCGACGGGCTCGCCGAAGGCTTCGGCACTCGTCTCGCTTGAGGTGGTGCCGGTCGTGGCGTCCTCGTCCTCAATGGGCGTAAGCAGGGCCTTATTCTTGTCGAAGGCCTTGTTGACCGTGTCGGTGAGGTACTTGTCGGCGCGGCTACGCCCGCCGCCCTCCTCCTTGTCCTCGTACTTGCCGGGGAAATGTGCCGTCAGGATCGCCGCTGCCTCCGACCGGTCGAACACGCGGGCATCGCAGCAGGCGTGCGCCACTGCCATGTCGTGAACGGATCGGTCAGCGATGTTCGCCGGGTCAATGCTCAGCAGCCGGTTGAGGTTGACACCCCCGGCTCGGGCCGTCGCAAGGCGGTCCGCCAGATCGGCTGGTAAGTCCTCGGGCCGCCCTGCTACCGCCCACGCTAGGTCCGTGTCGAACGGCGGCGCGGGGGTGGGACCCGCGGCCTCCTCGTCGGGAACAGCCGGCACGCCTGCCTGTAGCTCCTCCAGCGTGTACCGCTTCGCCGGATCGGCGAACGCAGCCCACGAGACCGCCGGCTTGCGGCCCCGAGCTTGCTTGCGCGCGTCCGGCAGGTTGACGGTGAACGGAATCCGAAGGAGGTGGGTGACGTCGTGGATCGCGTCGCCGCCGTACAGACGGGCAAGGGACCTCGACAGCGCTTCGACCGCTGCGATGGTCTCCGGTGTAGCCGGCAACCCCATTTGGAAGATCCAGAGCAGCTGATAGCCGCCACCGCTTCCGACAATGACAGTCGGGCCGTATGGGCCTTCGATGAGCGGCGCGAGCTCCTCCAGTCTGCGGCGCTGCCATGCCGCGAGACCGCCGGGTTGGCTCTCCACATCCTTCGGTGGGTCGATGTCGACGGCGACGCCTCGGATCACGCGCACGTCAGCGCGGACGATCGCACCTTTCTTGCCCTGCTGCTGATCGCGCGGGGCGGGCTCGTTCATCCGATAGTAGAGGTTGTGTTTGCCCTGGGCCGCCTCGATCCCCGCATGGATACGGGCTCGCTCGGTGCGCAGGTCCGCAGTCGCGCCTCTGAACTCACCTGTCTCCGGATTGAGTGCACCGAACGACACGCGACCTTCACCGAACATATCGTCGAAGAACTGCACC
Source organism: Methylobacterium persicinum (assembly GCF_022179525.1). Classification (GTDB taxonomy): domain Bacteria; phylum Pseudomonadota; class Alphaproteobacteria; order Rhizobiales; family Beijerinckiaceae; genus Methylobacterium; species Methylobacterium persicinum. The sequence continues at coordinate 52,042 of NZ_BPQX01000063.1, read as the reverse complement.
GCTCTGGCGGTATTTCCTGTGAGCGCCCGGGAAGTGGCTTGGGCGCACGCGTTACTTGCCACCGGGAGGGGAAGGTCGATCCGTTGCGGATCGCGCTCATCGAATGTATCTCTGATGCTATCCATGACTGTTCCCCGCCGGGCGGCGCTGATTCCGCTTCCCGTGCATCGAGTTGAGATTTGCGGCGGCGGCTTCCCGGTGGTGCGGGGGCCGCCGTTTCGCGTCCGTAGTGTGTGGCGGGGCGATGCTCTCAGGGGCGGGCAGGCGGGCTGTACTACGTCAGGAGCGCCACGGCGGCCGGATAGCTTGTTCCGTATTGATGCCTCGCGTGACAGATCGCACGGGCGACATTCTTGGGATCTTCGCAGTCGCCTCGCGGGAAAAGGTGCACGAGGAACGCGGTGGCCCCGCTCCCTTCCGGGTGATCGGCCCATAACAGGCTGTTCACATCACCTCCGAACCAGCACGAAGACATGCATTCGGATCGGCGGGGGTTGAGGCGGTCGCTGCTTATCAATGGGCGCAGCTTAATCCGTGTCGGATCGTCGAGATCGAAGAAGTGCTCGTTACCGTGCGTGAAGTCGAACCAATTCAACCATGCGTGGTATGGTTTGCCGCTCTTGGCGAAACGGCCCACTAGAAAGCCCCAGCGAAACTCGTTCGTGAAGAAGCCTTTAGGGAATGCGTAGCGGGGCCGTGCCGTCCTGTTTTGGCTTGATCCCGCGACGGTGTTGGCTTTGACGTCACCGATGCCTTGCCCGCGCCCGTAGGCTTCGGCCAATGCGCGCGTCAGATCATCTTCGTCAGCCCGGTCTATCACGCGGCGCTCGACAGTTCGGATGTCGAGGTCACGCGGCGAGACAGGCGTCCCTGCACCCACGCGCGGCAGGCGCTCTGCGAGTAGAGCGGGAAGCGGCCGAACTTCTGATACTCAGGGCCCCCGCCAATGACGGCGAGCTTCGCCAAGGTGCCGGTGCAGCACGACACGCCGAAGGTCTCGCGAATGAACGCCGCTGCCTCGGAGCGGCGCATCAGGCGTTCGGTCGGTACGGGATCAGAAGGCAGCATGTGGTCACCTCGGGTTGACGCGCGGTAGCGAAGCGCATCTCCGAGAATGACGGGGTCAATCGGTCGATCTAGGCACGCAATTGGCCTCCGATTTATGCACCCTACGTGCTCAGAAGCCTGTAAATCGCAGCCAACTTACCTCGACGTTTCCGCCACCGCGCGTCGCGGGCTTTCACGGTTTCTGAGCTTAGATCGAGTTCATCTGCACAGACTTCGATCGCTCTGTATCGGCTCATGCCTTTGGCGCCCATGAGCTCCAGCACCCGCAGATGGGTTTGCAACGTGTCGTCTCGCGTTGGTGCGCCTCGCCCCTGCCTGGACGGCTTCTGCGCGCCGATGACCGCCCGCACGAGGTCAGCGAGCGGGCCGCCCTTCAGGAAGCTGCCAGCGACCGCGTCGGGGTCGTGACCGCACAGGCGCGCCAGCCCGCGCAGAATCGCTAGGGCTTCGTCTTCCGGAACCGGCTCCTGACGGCTCTCGGCGGGGCTTTGAAGCCGGGCCTGCGCTGCGGCCAGGGCTTCGGCGAGCCCATCCGCGCCGCCGCTCACGAGACAGCCTCGACAGCTTGGGCAGGGGAGGGGCTCTCGGCCGCGCCCGGCGGCCCGCCCATCGCTGCGGCGATCGCTTTGGACACCTTGTCGGCCGCCGAGACCAGCACCGCGTCGAGGTGGTGCACGTAACGGCTCGTCATCGTGCCGCCGGCATGGCCGAGCATCGCGCCGATCGTGGCATCGCTGAACCCGAGGTCGCCGGCCATGCTGGCGAAGGAATGCCGGAGGGTGTGGGCCGTCACGTCGTCCAGGCCGGCGGCTTCCATCACTCGGTCGACCACACCCGGCAGCCCTCCAAACGGCCCTGAGCCTCGTACCGCCGGGAATACCCACGGCTCGCGCGGCAGGCGAGGGAGCCCGGCCAGGACGCGCCGCGCGGCGATGCCGAGCGGGCGCACCGATCCGCCTTCCTTCGTATCGGTGAGGCGCAGGGCGCAGCCGTCCATGTCGACTTCCGGCCAGCGCAGCCCGTTTACTTCCTGCCGCCGGCAGCCCGTGAGCGCGAGGAGGCGAATGGCGGCCACACCCTGCCAGCGTCCTGCCTGCGCTTCCATCGCGTCGAGGGCTCGCCCGAGTGCCCCATACTCGGCCGCCGTGAGGCGCCGTGTCCGCTTGGCGTCGGCGGGCCGCCGGACCCCTGTGGCCGGATTCGTCGGGATGATGCCTTCGCTCACGGCATAGCTGAGAATGCCGCCGAGAAGGCCGGCGGTCCGAGCGGCCGTGCCGGCCCCGCCCTCGACGATGGCGCGCCCGCGCAGGCCGGTCTTCACGTCGGCGGCGGTCTTGCCCGCCTGCACGTCGCGCAGGAAGCGAGCCACATCGCTCGGCTGCAGATCCTTCACTAGGCGCCGACCGAGCAGTGGCGTGATGTGGCGCTCGATCCGTCCCCGGTCCACGTACAGCGTCGAGGCGCGCTTGGCCCGGCCGCCCTTGCCCATGATGAGCCCTGCGTCGGCCGCAGCGAGGTAGGCGGCGCAAAGCTCGGCGACCGTCATGGCGGCGCGGTTCGAGGCTCGATCCTCTGCCGGATCCGCACCGCGCGCGACCTGCCCGAGAAGCGTCAGCGCCTCCTTTCGGGCTTGCTCAGTCGTGACCGGGCCGTGCAGCCCGATCGTGACGCGGCGGGTCCTGCCTGCCATTCGGTATTGCACGAGGTAGCTGCGGCGGCCGGACGCGAAAATGCGCACGCCGAAGCCGGGGAGTTCATCGCACCACAGGAAGCTGTCCCGGCCCTGCGGCTCGGCGGCCTCGACCACCCGCTTCGTCAGCTTCGGCATGTCTACCTCGATCCGCTTCCGCGGAAGCACTGCGGAAGCAGCAGGCGGTAAATCGCGGCAATCTGCCGGAATGACCGTTGCTCACCACATATGGCTGAACATGACCGGCATCAGTGGGTTAGTAAAGTTGGGAAACGCTGCGGAAGCGCGCGGAAGCCTCAGAAATCGTTGAAGTGCTGCCCTCCGAAGGCAAAGGTCACACGTTCGAATCGTGTCGGGTGCGCCAACAGTTTGCCTCAGGAAAGCAAGGACTTGGCTCCTTGATGTGAGCGCCAAGCAATTTCCTTCGAAATGGCTTCATGAGCGGTTGGTGCGCGTTCCACCCGTTTGAGGCGGTCACACCTGCGCGATGATCGACGCTGGCCGAAAGCCACCGGGCTGCTTCCGCCAGGGCACACCGCCAAAGCGGAAATACGCCTTCCGGCCCACCTCACGGGTATCCGCTGCGAGCGCCACCCGAAACCAAGCATAGGCCAGAAATTCCATCGACGGCAGAAAACGACGCGTCGGCATGCGACGCGTATCCCGGCCTGATCGGTGTGAAGAACCTATATGTTCTCTCGCGAAACCTGATCGGAGCACGCCTTCGCCACTTCCGCGATCGGCAAATTCGAATGGCCGGCGGCTTTCGACGTGTCGTCGAGGCATGAGCGCACCCCATCCCTGGAGGCGGATCCGCCGTTCACGGCATCCAGCTTGCGCAACAGGCCGTCCTTATCCGCGGACGATGCGCTAGCCCAGTCTCGCATGGTGTCGCCCACGTCCAGCGCAAGAGCCGGCGCTGCCATCATGATAAACACGAATGCACCAGTCGGAAGGACGCGCATTGTTGCAGCCTCGAAAGACGGAGAACTCTTCATTGCTTGCGGGGTGCGGACGGACATTGGCCCCGCCGGAGGCTTGTGCCTGTAAGAATGTCCGATCCGCGAGCAAAAGTTCGTCGGACCTGAACTAGGCCCCAATGCACCTTCGCCGATTGCGACGGGCTTGAGGCAAAAACGCACACGGCATCGTCGCTCTCAGCGTGGGCGCGGATCTCTGCAGGGCTCGACGCGGCCATGATCGGGAGGGCCGGGACGATCGCGCCTCTTCGCGCTGGCCGGGGATGAGGATCGGCCTGAGGGGCGTCCGGTGCATCGGCGGTCCTGCGGAGTCCGGGCGCCCCCGGCAAGAACTCTCTGTTTCTTCCGACTTGGATACGGCAATGCCATCGACATTGCCAATCTTTAATTCAATGGACATGCGGCCAGAATAGCCGAAGTCTATTATCTGAATGCGGGATTAACGAAGAAGATAACGTTTTTTTGACCCCGTTTCATGTTTAGACGGAGATGGAAGAATGGCTCGTCGTACATCGATCGCTGCGGCACTGGTGCTCGGCACCCTCCTCAGCGGGACCGCCTTCGCCGCCGAACAGGCCGCCCAGGCGAACAATGCGCAGACCAGCATGGTCGACAAGGATGTCGGACAGCTCTCCAAGGATGGGGCGCAGGGCTACAGAGACCTTCAGCTCACGCGCCTTGCCATCTTTGAGGCGAACCCCGCCCAGGCCAAGGATATGATCGCCAAGGCGCAGGCGGCCTTCGCCAAGGCGAAGACCGACGATGCGCAGTTCAACAAGGCGGAGGCGGATCTCAAGACGCAAGCCGATCTCGCCGGCCATAAGGACGCGACCCATTCCGCGACGACGCAGGCCAACCCGCCCTCCAAGGAACAGGTTGCGTGGGTGCCCGTCGATGCTCAGTTGACGCTGGGTGACGACTTCGTGGCCACGCCCGAGAAGGCCTCCGCCGTGACCGAGGCGAACAAGAATCTCGCCAATGGGGACCAGAAGGGCGCCCTCGAGAAGCTCAAGCTTGCCCATGTGGACGTCAACTTCACGATGGCCGTCCTGCCGCTGAACAAGACCATCTCCGATGTCGATCAGGCGGCGACATTGATCGGCCAGGGCAAGTACTACGAGGCCAACGCGGTCCTCAAGACGGCCCAGGACGCCATGCGCTTCGATGTGATCGATGCCATCGCGCTTCCGCAGAAGGGCAACGCTGCGGCGAGCACCTCCCCGTCGCAGGCGACCGGCTCCGTCACGGGCGCCAAGTCCGGCAAGTAACTGCCGGCAAGTAACTGCCGGCCAGTAAACGCCAACAAGTCACCGCATCCCGGTCGCCCGGCGCATGGCCCGATGCGCCGGGCGACCCTGTCCCGTTCGAACGTCTCCCCGGTGACGGCATCCTCCTTCATGGAGCGAGCGCCGGCATCCCCGGCACGGGCCGGGCCCCGCGGTTCGGCCTTCGGACCCGGCGACACGCGTTCGGCCATTCGTCGCACCGAATGGGTTCTTTCGAACCACCTCCGGGGTCGCTGGTTGCCGCGTGACCAAGCCATCAGGAGGTCACGATGTCGAACCCCGCGAAGGGTCAGTCCGGCGACGGTCAGCAGCACAAGACGATGAGCGCGCAGGAGCAGAAGGCGGCCGAAGTCCAGGCGGCCGGGAGCGCCAAGGCCGATGCCGGCCACCCGGCCGTGATGGAAGGCGGGAAGGCCGAGGCGCCGACGGAGGGCAAGGGGCACCCGAAATCGGCCGCATCCAACGCCCCGGCCGGCGCGACGGACGACGCCGCCACGAGCACGGCGACGGTGGGGAAGGCCGAGAAGGAGGCCGCCGCGGCGGCGGGCGCCGCCAAGGAGCAACACGGGCGCGGGCATCGCAAGGCCGATTAGCAAGATCGCATACGATGGGAGCGGCCGGACGCATGATTGGGGGCACGGCGACACCATCGATCAGGGGTCTGCCGCCCTCGCCGACGGTGGGCCCGGGTCGTGTCCCCAGGGGAAGGGAAGCGTGATGTCGAGCCTGTCCGAGCGCAAGGCGCGCCTGATCGTGCACGGCGACGATCCCTACAATGCCGAGCCGCCGCTCGATCGGCTGCGGGCCGCTTACCGGACCGCGACCCGCGACTTCTACGTCCGCTCCCACGGCGACCTGCCGGATCTCGATCCGGACACGTGGCGCCTCATCGTGGAGGGCGACGTCGGTCCTGGGATGCAGCTTTCGCTCCGCGACCTTCGCACCCGTTTCCCGGAGGTCACGGTGACGGCCACGATGCAATGTGCCGGCAACCGGCGGGCCGACATGCGCGCGGTCGCGCCCGTCTCGGGCGATCCCTGGGACGGGGGCGCCATCGGCACCGCTGACTGGACGGGCGTGCGTCTCGGCGACCTCCTGTCCGAGGCCGGGATCCGCGGGGCCGATCATCGCCATGTCGCGTTCGAGAGCCACGACAGGGTCGAGGGCCAGCCGTACGGGGTCTCCATCCCCCTCGCCAAGGCCCTCGCCCCGGAGACCCTGCTTGCCTACGCCATGAACGGCGATCCCTTGCTGCGCGAGCATGGATTCCCGCTCCGGGCGGTGGTCCCGGGCTACGCCGGCGTGCGCAGCCCCAAATGGCTCCGGCGCATCACGGTGCAGGACCGGCCCTCGGACAATCCGATCCAGGCCGGCGATTACAAGCTGTACCCGCCCGACGTGACCACCGAGACCGCCGATCCGACCCGGGGCCACACCATCGATGTGATGCCGCTGAACGCCGCGATCTGTGAGCCGGCGCGCGGCGCCGCCCTCCGGGCCGGACCGAACCGGATCCGGGGCTATGCGCTCGCAGGGGACCGGGCCGTGGTCCGCGTCGATGTCTCCGGCGATGGCGGGCGGAGCTGGGCTCAGGCGGCCCTGGAGCACGACCCCGGGGCGCCGTTCGCCTGGACCTTCTGGACGGTCGACCTCGACCTGCCGCCGGGTGAACACGAACTCGCCGTCCGGGCCTGGGACTCGGCTGGCCAAACTCAACCGGCCCTGCCGGACGACGTCTGGAACCACAAGGGCTACCTCTGCACCTGCTGGCACCGGCTGCGCGTCAGCGTTACCTGACGCGTCCGTCGGGCGGCCTGTCTTGCCGCCCGACAGCCGATCTCTCACGCTGCGGCGGTCCAGCCGACCACCGCCGTCAGGGGATCGCCGGAGCGCCCCTCGGGCTTCAGCACGTGCCCCTCGATGCGGGCGAAGCCGGCCTGTCGGAGATACAGGCTCACGAGCTGCGCATGCCCCTCATGGTCGAGGGCGTTCCAGACCGCCACGGCCTTGGTCGGGAAGCAGCGGTTCGAAAAGCTGATCAGGGCCGGAGCACCGGGGCGCAGCACGCGGGCGACCTCGGACAGGACCTCGACCGGTTTCTGCAGGTACTGCACCGAGACGCAGATCAGGGCGGCATCGGCGCAGGCCGTGTGAAGGGGCAGGCCCGGCTCGGCGTTGAGGTCCTGCACGAAGGACCGGGTCAGGCGTGGGTTGGCGGCGAGTTCCGCCGCGTTCAGGCCGTGACCGATGACGCCGGCATAGGACACCTCGTCCGGCAGGTGGCTGACCCAGCTCGACATCAGGTCGAGGACGACACCGCCCGCCGGCACGATCTGGCGATACAGGTCGGTCACGGCCGCGATCGCGGCGTCATCGATATGGGTGACGAAGCGTGGCCGGGCGTAGAAGATGGGGTCGGGATCGGGATCGAACTTGGCGAACGCGTCCGGCGGCAGATCCTGGGTCATCGTGGGGGCATCCCTGAACCGAACGCCCGACCGGCCTCGATCACCACAGTTCGCGAACTGTCGATCCGGCGCAGAGGAGAAAGGCCCGGGCGGCTCCTCTCGGAACCTGACGCCTTCGGGATCCCCCCGGTTCCAGGGGGGACCGATCGGGCGCCCCTCATCGTCGACCCTCCCGGGAACCGGCTGCCTCCCGGTGGAGGTTCTCGGACAGCGCCACGGGGTCCGGGGCGGCGGCCCGGCCTTTTGCGGGCCGAGCAAAACCGCTCACGGAGGAGTTGGCATCGTGGTCTTGACTGGCGCAGCGATCGTCCCGTTCGGTGAGCGGGGCAGCCTACCGACAGGTCGCCCGAGGGCCGGACGTTCGGCTCTGTCCGCCTTCCTCATCCTGATCGGGATGACCGCTCACAGCCCTGCGCAGGAGGCCTCCATGAATGCCGAGTTGGCGCCGACGGGTTCGTTGCGGGTCGGTCTCGTCGAAGCGCCATCGGCCGGGCTGGTTTTCATCAGCCGGTCGACGGCCGGGAAACCCGAAGGCGTCACGGCGGATCTCAGCGCCGCGTTTGCACGCACGCGCGGATTGCCCCTTGCCTTCACAGTGTTCCCGAATTCCGGTGCCGCCGCGTCGGCCCTGCAGGCCGGCGCCATCGACATGAGCTTCATGCCGGTCGATGCCACCCGGCGGCAGGTTCTCGATTTCGGGCCGGCCTATTACGATCTCGAGAGCACGTATCTCGTCAGCGGCGCCTCCGGCATCACCGACGTCGCCCAGGTCGACCGGCCCGGCGTCCGGGTCATCGCCATCGATGGCACCACCACCATCCGAGCGTCCGCCCGCACGCTGACGCAGACAAAGCCCGTCGCCGTGCCGTCGGTCGCGGTCGCCGTCGAGCGGATGCGGAGCGGGCAGGCCGACGCCTTGGCCCTGTCGCGCGACACCTTGCAACCCATCGTGCCGCAGGTCCCGGGATCACGGATCGTCACCGGCGGCTTTCAGCAGACGCAGGTCGCGGTCGCCCTGCCCAAGGGCAGGCCGGCTGCGCTCCACGGCGTCACGGAATGGCTCGACGACGCCAAGCATTCGGGGCTCGTCCGGCGGATCTTCGACGCCCACGGTTTCGGTAGCGTGCCGGTCGCGCCGTAACCGTCCGGACCGGTCTCCGGCGCTCCGGGCGCCGCGTTCGGCTCACTCCGGCTGAGGCCAAACGCACGACGGATCGAGAGCCTGACTATCGAGCGCGATCCATTCGCTCGTCAGCAACACCAGGAGGAGGGCGCTCAACACCGCCGCGATCACCGCGAGGGTCATTCCCACTCGCTCCGCGTCGAGCCAGCGGACCCGCAGCATCGCGCAGCCGGCGGTGAAGGCTGCCGCCTCCGTGAGGGGCACGACGTGGGACAGGCCCATCAGGCGATCCCCGGACCGGCGGCCTACTCGTCGCCGCCCGACGATTGCGGCGCCGGATCGAGCGCCGCCGTGGCGGCCTTGAGATTGCGCCGGGCTTCGGTGATGGCGGCGGTCCTGGCATCCTTCTGCGCGCTCAACGCTTCCAGGAAGGCGGTCCAATCTGCCTTGACGGAGGCCGGGATTTCCCCGTCGAGCTTGCGGCGAAGTTGCGCGACGCGTCCATCGGGCGTGGCCGCGGCGGGAGAGGCGGTATCCATATCGTAGATGCCGACGGCGCACATCTGATCGCCGACCTTCGTGTAGTAGGTGGTCTTCGGCTCTTCCACCGTACTGCCGGGCTTCGGGAAGAGGTAATGGATGACGGAAATCTTGCCGCTCGTCGCGTCGCGCATCATCGTGCGGATGAAATAATTGCCAGTCTGGTCGTGCAGGCCGCTCACATCGTGGCCTTGCAGGATCGGGTTGGGATGGGCCGCCATGACACCATCCGGGCCGACGCAGAACACGTAGCTGTCGGCGGTGCGGAAGCCGTCCGTGCCCTTCGTGAACGCGATCAGTGCCCGGGGCTTGTCGGCGGCCACGGCCTTGGTGGCACGATCGAGCATCCACTTCGCGCCCATCTCGGCCCCGGAGCCGCTGTCGTCGCATGACAGGCCCGCTTCGCTGTCGCCGCAGGCCAGGGCGGCTGACATCGGCATCACGCCGAAAGCGAACCCAGCTAAATATATCGCACAATGCATTCGCATCATGTGCCTCTTATATTTGCGAGACTCCGTAAGTTATGTAATAGATCTATCATCAATACAAAATTTGCAATATATAATAATTCGCTTCACGGTCTTGTGAACGTGGCTTAGAAACATCCGTCCGAGACAGTGGCGTCAACCAACCTAACGTATAGAGATTTGCAATTGGCATTATCAAATACGATCTTTGAGAACTGGGCGGGCTGAGGTTTTCGGCTTTGCGGGGGTGGGGTGTCATTGGCCAAACTCGAAGAGTTCTGACATCCTCACCGTCTTGCCTTGGCTTTCGTTTACAATGAAGGGTTGAGTCTCGTGCTTCCCCGAAACCCGCGGCGATCCCCTTGTCGGGGAGGGCGGCCGCTGTCGCCCCGGCGGGTCATCGAACCACCTCCGCCTTCGGGCGTTCTCGGTCCTCCATGAGGGAGGACCAAGTGCCATGAAAGTGATCTCCGCGACCATCGTGGGCCTGACCCTGTTGGGGACGCTGGCTCCAGCGTTCGCTCAACCCTACGGCGGGCGCGATTACGGCTATGACCGTGGCGAGTACGGATCCCGCGACCGGGACTACGACGACCGCGACCGCGGCGATTATCGACGCGACTCTCGGCGCGACTACGACCGGGGATCGCGCGGCGGCCGCGGCGACTACGCGTTCGACGAGCGCGAATATCTGCGGTGCAACCCGGATGTACGCCGTGCCGTCGTCAACGGTCAGGTCGAGTCCGGCCTCTTCCATTACCGGAAGGTCGGCCGTGCGGAAGGTCGCCGCCTGACCTGCTGACGTGGGAGCGGGCCTGACCATCTCGGGCCCCCGGGAGAGGCCACGGCCGTGCGCGCCTGAGGCCGCACGGCCGTCGTGGACGCTTGCCACGCTCGCGCGGATTCCGTAAATGTACTAGTATGTCTGCGCCATTGACAGAAAAATTACGCCTACACCATAAGCTGGCCAAGATTCTTCATCCTTCAACTCATGTCATTCCCCCTTGTTGTCGAGCTGCTAAGTCTTCCCGATATGCCGGGGTGTCGGGGGCGGGGGACGCTGCCGCCAGAGCGACAGCGTGAAGGCCGGCCTTGATCCCATCGCCGACGACGATGCAGGCGAGGATCATGGGTCCGCTGGCCGGATGAGGGTGCGGCGGTTGACCATTCCATCACCGGGCGCGACGAGTGCCGGGCAGGCCGAGGGGCCGCGCTCGAGTCCGGCCGCGCGGGTTCCATTGCTCTCTCGGCTCTTCATGTCCAAGCCCATCGCGTTCACGCCACGGCAGGTGTCGCGGGATCCCTCGCAGCCCGTCGAGCGGCGGATCCTCTTCTACCTTCCCGGCTACGATCCGGATGCCGAGCGGCGCTACCGCACCCTGTTCGTGCGGGAGATCCGCCGGTATGCCCGGGGCTTCGGCATCGCGCTGCCGACGATCTCGCGTCCTATCACCAGCGACGACGGCCGGACCCAGCACTGGACCATCCAGTCGCAGGATTCCCGGGCGAGCACCCGCACGGTCTACGACGTGCTCCTCTGGAGCGATCTGGCCCGCCGGGACATGAAGCGGTCCTACATCCTCGGCGCCTGCCTCAACGCCTGGGCCCTGCTCCACGCCGCCGCGAGCGGCACGCTGGTGCGCCTGTATCGCGCCAGCTGGAAATGCGCGAACGTCATCGTCTATCCGTTCGTCATGTCCCTCCTGCTCCTGGCGGCGTTCTTCTTGGCCGGACTGCTGGGGCACGGCCTCCTCGGCATCGGGCTGGGGCTTCCGACCTGGATCGCCCTGTCGGCGGGATGCGCCGTCGGCTTCTACGCCCTGAAGAAGACGGCGCCCCGGCTGGACCGCGCCTTCCTCTGGCAGCTGATGCACGACTGGATCTTCCATTGGCAGCATGCCGGCGGCCGGCGCCGGGACTACGAGGCGCGGCTCGACGAGTTCGCGGACCACGTCCTGGCCCGGATCCGTCAGGCGGAATGCGACGAGATCCTCCTCGTCGGCCATTCCACGGGCGGCCTCACCGCCGTCGAGCTGGCGGCCCGCCTCCTGGCGAAGGATCCCGGCCTCGGCCGCGAGGGGCCGGTCTTCTCCCTTCTGACGCTCGGCTCCAGCCTGCCGATCGTGGCGCTCCAGCCCAGCGCCCACGCCACGCGCGCCGCCGTCGAACAACTGATGACCTCGCAGCGGTTGGTCTGGGTGGATTACCAGGCGCCCCAGGACTGGATGAACTTTCCGGGTTTCAACCCTGGGCAGGATCTCCCGCTGGACCTCCCCGTGGCGGACACGGTCAACCCGATCATCCGGTCGGCGCGTTTCAGCGAGATCATCGACGCGCAGACCTACCGCCAGATCCGCATGCGTCCCTTCCGCATGCACTTCCAGTTTTTGATGGCGAACGACCACGCCGGGGTCTTCGACATCTTCGCCCTCTCCCTCGGCAGCCGGTACCTGCGCGAGCGCGTCCTCGGCGAGGTCAGCACCCCATTGGGAAGCGGCTGACGCCGACGCCCTGCCGGATCCGGCGGAGCTCCTTCTTCATGCCAGCATCGCATCCCCTCCCATGAAGTGCCTCCTCGCAGTGCTCGGCACGCACGGCGACGTCCTGCCGTTCATCGCCCTCGGCAGCGCCCTGGCCGGCCGGGGCCACGAGGTCCTGCTCACCGCCCCGGCCCCGTTCGAAGGGGCGGCCCGGCGGGCGGGCCTGACCTTCCATCCCCTCGGGGACCGGGCCGATTTCAACCGGCTGGTGTGCGAACCGGACCTCTGGCATCCCCGCAAGGGCGCCAGGACTGCCTTCCGCCACGCCCTGCGCTTCACGCCGGACGTCTACCGCTGGATCGAGGCTCACCGGTCGGAGGACTGCGTCGCCGTCGCGTCGTCGAGCATGTTCGGGGCACGGACGGCCCAGGATCGCCTCGGCGTGCCCCTGGTGACGCTCCACGTCCTGCCCATGCTCATCGAGAGCCGCTCCGCGCCGCCGCGGCTGCCGGGCCTGCCGCTGCCCGAGTTCCTCCCCGCCCGGTTCAGGCACTGGATGGGGCGGGGCGCCTTCGAGGTCGCCGTCGATCCGTTCATCCTGCCGGGCTTGAACGCGTTCCGCTCCGGGTTGGGCCTGCCTCCGGTGCGGCGCCTCATCCACTGGTGGAACAGCCCCGACGCGATGCTCCTGATGTTCCCCGGCTGGTACGCCCCGCCCCAGCCGGATTGGCCACCCCAGGCGGTTCAGCTCGATTTCCCGATCGCCGACGCGTTCGGCGATGCCCCCGAACTGGATCCCGCGCTGGCCAGCTTCCTCGATGCGGGACCGCCGCCGCTGGCCTTCACCTACGGGTCGGGGATGCGCCAGGGCCGGCGCTTCTTCGAGACGGCGGTCGCCGTGTGCGGTCGCCTCGGCCGCCGCGGGGTGCTCCTGGCTCCGCAGGACGGACAGGTGAGCGGCCCGCTGCCGGAGGGGATCCTCCACGTCCCCTATGCGCCCTTCGGCAAGCTCCTTCCGCGCTGCGCCGCCCTGATCCACCACGGCGGGATCGGCACGGTGGCCCAGGCCATGGCCGCCGGCATCCCGCAATTCGTGGTCCCGGTCGCCTTCGACCATTTCGACGAGGCCCGCCGCCTGCGGCACCTGAACCTCGGCCTGTCGCTGAGCCGCCGACGGTTCTCCCCTGGTCCCGCCGCCCGCAGGATCCGGCGCCTGCTCACCGACCCACGGGTCCGCGCCGCCTGCGACGAGGCCCGGGACAGGCTCCGCACGAACGGAAGCCTCCAGGCGGCCTGCGACGTGATCGAACGGGCCGCGACGGCGCGCCGGACGGACGGCTGACCCACCGGCTTGGTCCGTCGCCGAACGCGGACCGGTCGGGACACCCCAGGGAGGTGATGCATGCGTATCAATCCGGGGGGCGCCTGTGGGAACCGGTTTGCGTGCAATCCGTTTGTGCCTCGCCGTCGGGGAAGCAGCGGCGGCTTGAGCCTCACTCCCGGCGGCAGGGATTGAAACATTTAGGCGGTTTCACTGGTAGAAACTGACTATTGAACGGGGGGTCTGCCAGCACATCTTCAGGACGGTTCAGGGTTGTCTCTTTAACGACGGAGTACCCATGGCCGGACAGAAGAACCCGGGTTCCGCCGAGCACCTCGAGGGCTCGGTCAAGGAGGCGATCGGCAAGCTCATCGGCGACGACCGGATCGCAGCCGAGGGCCGGCGCCAGAAGCACGACGCACGGCCGCCCGTCGCCGCCGGGCTCAAGGCGACGGATCCCGCAAAGGATACGACGCAGCGCTGACGGACCAGTCCCACATTTCGTCAAGGCGCCCCGTCGGCGGCGGGAGCATGACAACACCGTCCCGGGTGGACGGCATCACGGAAGAGAGCAGCATGGTGGATACGGATCGGATCACGGGCGCCGCCAAGGAGTTCGGCGGCAAGGTGCAGGGCGCGGTGGGCGATCTCACCGGGTCGCACAAGGACTCGGCCGAAGGCCGTGCCCGGGAGGCAGCCGGGCAGGCCGAGGGTCTCTACGGACAGGCCAAGGACACCGTGCGCGATGCCGCCGGGCATGTCGCCGACACCGCCCGGGACATCGGCGGCAAGGTCCGCGAGGCTGTGGGCGATGTCATCGGTTCGGATGACCTCGAGAGCCGGGCCCGGCACGCCCAGGGGGCCGCGCAGGATTACGGCGACCGGGCCGGACGGACGATCCGCCGGAGCGCGAACGAGGCCGCCGACTACGCCGAAGATATCTACGGGCAGGGGCGCCACGCCCTGCATCGGGGCACGCGCGAGGTGAGCCACCGGGTCGGCGAGCATCCGCTCGCCTCCGTGGTCGTCGCCGGCCTCGTCGGCTTCGGGATCGGGCTGCTCGTCAGCGCATCCCGCGACTGATCCGTCCCACGCCATTCCCATCGGCGCCCGCCTCGAACGGGCGCCGTTCACCCCCGGCGAGACGCCGGCCACCACTCGAGGAGCACACGCGATGAGCAGCACCACCGACAAGCTCAAGGGTCTTGCGAACGAGGCCGTCGGCAACGTCAAGCAGGGCGTCGGCAACATGACCGGCAACGACAAGCTCAAGGCCGAAGGCAAGGCGCAGGAGCTGAAGGGCGAGACCCAGAAGACCGTCGGCGACGCCAAGGACGGTGCCAAGAACCTCGCTGACAAGATCACCGGCAAGCACTGACCGCCGCGGGCGGCGCCGGCCCCGCCGTCGCCGCCCCGGACACGATCCAGTGCCATCCCGCCCTAGGCCATTGTTCTTGGCGGCATTTCCTAACGCCGAACCGGTGCCCCCTTCGGCGGAAAACGCTCTAACCCGGAGATTTCCATGAATCGCGACCAGATCCATGGCGCGACCCGTCACCTGAAGGGCCGCGCGCAGACTACCCTCGGCGGTCTGACCGGCGATCCGGCCCGGCAGGTGCGCGGTGCGGTGAACCAAGTG
Organism: Methylobacterium persicinum; assembly: GCF_022179525.1. GTDB lineage: Bacteria > Pseudomonadota > Alphaproteobacteria > Rhizobiales > Beijerinckiaceae > Methylobacterium > Methylobacterium persicinum. The sequence goes on along the minus strand of NZ_BPQX01000063.1, from coordinate 36,980 downwards.
GCCGGCGGTGCGCAATACGCCTATGGCCAGGCCCGCGACCGGGCGGAGGACCTCGCCGAGGACGGGCGCCACATCGCCCGCGCCGCCCGCAAGCGCGCCGACCACCTGATCGATGACGGCCGCGACTTCGCCCGCGATGCCCGCCGCCGCGGGGAAGCTTATGGCCGGCAGGCGATCCGCTACGCGGACGGCCACCGGACGAACACCCTCCTCGGCATCGCCGCCCTGGCCTTCGCCGCGGGCTGGCTCGTCCGCCGGACCCGCTGAGGGAAAACGGCGCCGTCCGGCACCTCTGGACGAGGGAGCGGGTGGACGGATCGGAGGATCCCCTGCCGGCCCCACTCCGCCGGACACAGCCCCCCGGGATCGGCGGCGCGGCAAACTTCGCAGGCAGTTCGGCCGGATCACCGCCGTCCTCACGGTATTTCAATCGTGAATAGCAACCACGGTGCCTTCTCCACCGTGTAGCTGCAGGGTTATCGTGAGGCTGCGGCGCGATGCCGCCCTAGGGAGACCTTACGCCATGGTCCGTTCCAAACTTCCGGTTGCGCTCCTCGCTCTCCCCCTCGGCGCGTGCCTCATGGCCCCACCTGCCTTCGCCCTGTCGACCAAGGACTGTTCGGTGAAGTACCAGGCCGCCAAGCAGGCCGGGACGCTGAACGGGCAGAAGTGGAACGATTTCCGGAAGGCGGAATGCGGCGCCGATGCAGCGCCCGCCGCCGCAACGGCGACCGTGCCGAACCCGATGGCCCCGGGCGCCGCCAAGCCCAACACGCCTGCGGCCACGCCCGCAGCGGCCCCCGCTCCCGCCCCCGCGCCGGTGGCAAAGGCCGGCTCCGCCGCTTTCCCGGGCCGCGTCGATCCGAAATACGCCAGCGAGCCCGCCGGCAAGCAGCGGATGCACACGTGCCTCGACAGCTACAACGCCGCCAAGGCGTCCGGCACGCTCGGCGATCTGAAATGGATTCAGAAGGGCGGCGGCTACTACAGCGAGTGCAACAAGCGCCTGAAGGGCTGAGAGGCTTTCGGCTCGGCAGCCTCCGGTGCTCGCTTCGTGATCGCCGGAGGCCAGGTGCGACGGTGCCCCACGCTCAGCCCCTAGCCATGTCCTGGTCGGGACAGGTCGACGCCAGGCAGAGCCTTACGGGACACTCGTATTCGAATATTGTGCGGAGCAGACAACGCCGATTTGTCCGTCTTCGAACTGAAACGAGCGCGATTGACTCGCATTATTGGCCGGGAGGGCCCATAGGACTGGTATCCCTTTGCACAATTTCGTGCCTGGGCCGCGAAGCGGAGACCGAGATGGCACGTGAATTTACGACCGGCAAAGCGCAGCCGGTCACCCGCGAAGATTTCAATGAGCGCGTGAAGCGCTTGCTCGCCGACAAGCCGGACCCGCGCAAGGCGGAGCTGCGGGGCAAGAACTTCAAGGGCAACACGCCGTTCAAGAAGGGGTAGCGGTCGGCCCGCTGACAGGGCCACGAAGGCCGGGCGGCCCGTTGTCGAGGCGCGCCCGGCCTAAGGGGCCTGGATTGTTTCCGGCGCCGAGCCGGCGCCCCTTCGGCGGAAAAGGCGTTAGCGGTGACAGTAGCCGCGGGGCCCGCGGATCATCCCGGGCGGGCATCCCCGCGGGGCGCCTGAGATCGCACGGCGGATCGCGCCGCGGGGGCCGCGGTTGAGCCGGCAGCCGCCATAGGGGCCGCGATGCTCGCCGAAGCCACAGCCGCCGCGGACCAGCGTGATCGAGGCCTCGCCGCCCGACAGCGGCGCCACCGGCAGCGCCTGGGCCGCTCCGCCCATCAGGAGCACGGTGGAGGCGACGGCAATCATGGTGGGCAATTTCATCGGGACGGTTCCTCTCTGAGCGTGGCAGGCATCCGCTGGGGCCATCGCCCTCACGCCTCGACGGCGAGCGGCCTGACATAACGAACGTCGGCCCGAGTGTTTGCACGCATGTGTCAGAGAATTGCGCTCCGTCTTTGCGAGCGAAGCGAAGCAATCCAGGACAGCGGGACTTCTCAGGATATGGCGGATCCCTGGGTTGCTTCGCTTCGCTCGCAATGACCGTGGGGTAGGCGATCCAAGGATGACGGAAAACGCTCCGACTGATCGTGTCGAGCCCCGGCAGGTCCCGGCGTTGCGTCGCTCCGGTGAGGCTCCGCAAAAAAATTGCCCGGCACGAGGCCGGGCAGTCTGAATCCCTCTTGCACGGGGGACATCACGGTCGGGGCCTTGGAGAACCCGACCGGGATCGGTGATCAGAAGTCGCGCTGGACGCGGAAGCGGGCCTGGAAGACGTCGGTGCTGGAGATCGTCTTCACCGGGTTGCCGGCATTCACGTAGGCAGCGGAGTAGTTGAACTTCTGGGTGTCGAGCACCCGGCCGTTCTGCACGCCGTACTGCGCGTAGATGCCCTCGACGCCGATATCGAGGTCCTTCACCGGCGACCAGATCAAGTTCGCGCCGGCATAGAGCATGTACGTGTCGCGCAGGTTGCCGTTGAGGGCGTAGAAGCGCGTGCCGGGGGTGCCGACGCCGAGCGTCGAGAGGACCGTGCTGCCGGCGCTGGTGCCGGCGGCCGGGACGAAGCCGTAATAGGCTCCCTGCGCGGCGCGGGCGCCGGCGCCGAAGGTGTTCTCACCGTAGGAGGCGAACACCGCCGACCGCCACTCGGGCGCCCAGTAGTGCAGGAACGAGCCGACCACCGAGAAGCTCGTGGAGAGCTGGAGCTGGTTGGTGAACGGGTTGATCGTCGCGTCGGAGAAGTTCTGGTTGAACGACGCGCCTTCGATCGAGGTCGGGTTGATGGAGTAGGAGCCGTTGTACGAGCCGTTGCCGGTGTACATCTGCGCGCCCTCGGCATAGGCGCCCTGGAGGTAGAAGGCGTCGCCCGGTGCGATGAACGGGGCGTTGACCTTCAGACCGCCCTGCACGGCAAAGCCGTACTCGCTTTTCGTGGTCGCGGCGACAGCGTTGGCCGTGGTGAGGGCCGCGCCGGCGCTGTTCACGCCGAGGAAGCCGCCCTGGGAGATGACGTTGCCGGTGTTGATCTCGTGGACCGCGGCGGAGATCTGAGCCGAGCCCCAGGGCTGGTCGTAGCGCAGGACGCCGACGAAGTCGGGCATGCGGTTGCGCTGGATGCCGTCGGTGAAGCCGAAGCCCGTCGGCTGGCCGGCGGCGTTGACGCCGAGCACCACCGGGATCAGCGAGTTCGACTGGCCGAAGATGGCGGTCGAGGTGTTGCCCACCGTCGCGGCCAGCGCCGAGGTCGGGGAATACACGGGCGAACGGCGGAAGCTCGGGTCTTCCATCGAGATCGTGGCCGAGAGGCCGTTGCCGATCGTCGCGGTGTAGGCGAGGAGGTTCGTGGAGTAGACGTCCGAGCCCGACGTGCCGGCGATGAACTCAAAATCGTGGGCGTAGAAGTCGAAGAACGAGGACGCGCGGCCGGCGGTCAGGCCGGCGAACTGCACGAAGGCCTTGTCGGTGTTGAAGTACTGCTCGACGCGGCCGTACTGGTCGATGCCGGTGCCCGGGAAGGCGTTGCCGATCCGGATCTGGGTGCCGGAGTGCACGGTCGGGATGCCGGTGCGGCTGGCGGCCTCGATGCGGATGAAGGCGCGCAGGGTGCCGTAGCCGGTCTGGGTGCGGGCATCGAGGTTGATGCGGGCGAGACCACGGTAGCCGCTGTAGTCGCCATTGCCCTGGCCGCGGCCGAGGGGGGCTTGGTAGCCGTACTCGAAGCGGGCACGGCCCGAGAGACGCAGGCAGGTATCGGTGCCGGGGATGTAGAAGAAGCCCGCGCCATAGGCCGAACAGACACGGACGAATTCGATCGGAACCGCTTTCTTCACCGGCAAGTCCGCAGCATTCGCGGCGCCGGCACTGATCACTGCCGCTGACCCGAGCAGGCAGCTCTTCAAGAGCTTCATCATTCTCTCCAAAGCTTCGAGACCCGGGGGTGCAGGCTGCCCGGTTTTCCGGGTCTTCCTGCATTTTATCAGGCCCACGTCTTGGCGGTGGGCTCCTGCGGGTCCTCGCTTGGCGATGGCCCGACACAACGCGACTTTGCCCGAAAGGTTATCGCAAGCAAGATCTCATATGCCGTGGAGTCTTCATTTGGATATGCCGTGACTTAGAAAGCACAGACTCCGCGATGTTTGCCGGCTTGGATGATTTGTGTCGCGATGTTTCCGAACAATATTGCTTAGTGTTTCTCTGCCTAGTTTGGAAACACGCACTGCGCAGAAATTAGCCTTCGCATTCGGGCGTTCTTGCCCGTGTCGCGTGCGAAGGCGACGCAGATTACGGCAACAGGGAGTGTCGCTCGCCCGCGCTGGCCGTCGGCCGCAAATCGGCTTGGCCGGGGGGAGGGTAGGGCATCCTTTCGGCGCGGTCGGCGTTGGCCCAACCCGATCGCACGCGCATGAAGGAGATCAGCATGTCGACCCGTTCCGCTGAGTGGGAAGCAGGCAAGGCAGCCAAGCAATCCGGTGCGCCCTACACCGCCGATCCCTACCGCGCAGGCTCACAGGAGAGCGCCGACTGGCTCGCGGGCTACACCGACGACGAGCAGGAGCAGAACGTGGACCGTCCCGTGCCCGGCGAGGGCTGAGGGGAGGGGAGGCGGGCCGTCACCGGGTCGGGCGCCTTACGGCAGGGAGGAGGGGCGCGCGGATCGGACCGGTGCCGCTCCCAGTAGCCGCGATTTGTCGACGATCAGCGCTGCGGCGATCTCGGCCAGCGCCACGTGCTCACTCTCGACGATACCATCGTGGTCGGCCACGTCGGCCGCCACCAGGAAAACGCCCTCCCGCTGATCGATGGGCCTGCCGGCAAGGGCTTCGACGCGGCGCAGGTTGTCGGCCCGACCGGCCCGCGTGCGCGCCCGGCCGATCGCCTCGTAGAGCGCCTCCTCCAGCATCAGGGCGTCGTAGCCCTTCTCGATGATCGGGCTCGCCAGGACGCCGGTCAGGGCGGTGTCGAATTCGTCGCCCGCCACTTCCCCATCGGCGACGATCACGTTGGCCGCCGCCGAGACGGCCGCCTGCATCAGCGTCTCATCTCCGGCGTAGGCGGCGGCCGCACGAGCGACACGGGCGAAGAAGCCGGCGACGAGGTTCATATCCGCGGTGTCCAATTCGATGCGATGCGGCCAGGGGGATGCGTCCGGGTCGATCGATCCGCCTCGGGGGCGCCATCCCACGCCATGATGGGAGCATAGGGGCAGCGCGCGCCTGGGGAATCCTTCGACACGGAATGTGATCGGCGCCCCGGGCGCTCACCATGCGCCACGGGGGCGGCGGGCCGGCTCAGCCGGCGCCGTATCCACCCTTGCGATTGTCAGGGGCGGGTGTGGGCGGGCGATTGTCATAGCCACCGCTTTCCGGGCCGCTGTCGTCCTGGCCCGTCGGGTTGCCGGGCGATGTCGGCCCTGCCGCGCCGGGGTCCTCGGGCTTGCGATCCTGCCCGAGCGGTTTGCCGGGGGGCACGCTACCCCGTGCCTCGCGTGCTGTGTCGTCGTCGGTTCCCACGGGATCCTCCTCGGCCGTCCGGGGGACCAAGGCGGTGTCCGCCCCTTGGGTTCCTGATCCGCCGCCGATACGCCGTGATCCGCCCCCGCCGGACGCCTGCCAGGGCCCCGCCCACCTTGGACGGGCGGGGCCCCCTCTCCGATCAGGCGGACTTGCGCCCGCCCTTGCCCTTGCCGCTGCCTTCCGCCGGGCTCTCCTCGGAACCCTCGACGTTGATGCGCCCGGCGATCTGCGAGAGGATCTCGTCGGTCTTCTTCTCTTCCTGGAGCGTCTCGTCGAGCAGCTTCGCCGCATCCTCGTGGCCGAGCTGCGAGGCCCAGGTCTTCAGCGTGCCGTACCGGGCGATCTCGTAGTGCTCCAGCGCCTGAGCACAGCCGACAAGCACGGCATCCGCCGCGGGGCTGTCGCCGAAATCCTCGAGATCCTCTTCCATCTCAGAGGTCAGGCCCTGCATGGCCTCGCAGGTCTTGGAACGCTGCGGCTTGCCGATGATCTCGAACACCTGTTGCAGGCGTTCGACCTGGTTGGCACTCTCCTCGGCATGGGTCTCGAAGGCCCGCTTCAGGTCTTCGTGCTCGGCGGCCTTGGCTGACTTCTTCAGCGCTCGCACGGATTGTTTCTCTGCGTAGTAGACGTCTTTCAGAGTTTCATAAAATGCGTCTTGCAGGGTCTTTGGCTTCGCGGCCATGAACATGCCCTCGATGGTTGTCGATTGCGAAGCGGAGACGCTTCAATCGCACAACCACCGGTCGCACACTCGGGTATCCCGCCCACCATGCCGGGCAGGACGATTAATTCTGGACCCATGCGCCGGACCTGTGCCCGCGGAGGGCGGGCGCGCGTCTCGGCGCCTCCGGCCGGGCCGGACCTCACCGCCAGCGGACCGGCATCACCCAAACGGAGGATGTGGGGAGTGTCGCGGTGCCGTAGCCTGCATCGTGCCCATCACAGGAGGGGATCATGCGCGTTGCCCTGCTCACAGCGGTGCTTCTGATCGCTCCACCCCCGGCGCGGGCCGAGGATGCGGCGGCCGCGCGGGCCGCCGCCTGCGCCCAGGCGACATCGGACCTGGAGCGCCACGATCTGGGGTGTCCCGACGACGAGCCGCAACGGGCATCCCCCGACAACGACGTGTCCGATTGAGCGGTCCGGTCCGGATCCGTCAGCGGCACGAAGGCCGCGTTCCCATGGCGCCGCCTTTCCTCGGGCGGCCGGTCCCGGATGCGCTCTCCAGGATCGGTGAGGCTTCGGCCGCCATGCTCTCGACCAGCAGCCTGACCATCTGCGCGCGATCCTGCAGCATGATGGCGGGCGGCTCGCCCACCAGGGCGGTCCAACGGGCCGCGAACTCGTCGTTCGTCAACAGGGCCAATTCCACGGAAGAGGCCGAAGGGTGGTTCGGAGGCATAAGCCGGATCCTCTTCCTGCCTCCATTCGTACGGTTGCCGCGGGCATAGCGTTTCACGGCGTTGCCGGCAGGGTAAACAGAGACTTTCGACGGGCTGCGGCGCCGGCTAGGCCGCCTCCGTGCGCCCGGGGCGACACGCCGGCCGCGCGTGCACGGGGTGGGCATGGCGGCCGGCGCGCTCGGAGGCGGGAGTGCGGAGACGCTCGACCGCCGCGAGGGTCGATCAACGCCCGCTTCCGGGCGCTGATCCTGTCCTTTGCGCGACCGGGCGCAGGCCGTCAGGATGACGCGCCCGGCTTACTTGCCGCTCGGGGCCGCACCGCTTCCGGTCGCCCCATTCCCTCCACCGCTCCCGGCGGCCGCGCCGGGCGTGCTGACGGGCGGTCCACCGCTCGCGCCGGGCGCACCCGTCCGCATCGCACCGCCGCTCTGCTCGTTCATCTTCTGCGAGTTGCTCTTCACGCTGCCCGGGCTGTTCATGTTGCCCTCGGCACTGCCACCGCCGGCGCGCGTCTGCGCGAAGGCGCCGCCGGAGAAAGCGACCGTCAACGCGGCAGCAAGCGTCAGTATTCTCATCGACATGGTGTGTCCTCCGAAGTGTCGAAACGATACTCCGAATGTTCAACTCCCCCGGCGGCGCATTCGTTCTGAAACAATTTGATCTCGTGAAATCATGGCGGTCCCCGGGCCGATGCTTGGGGTGTCGCGCTCCCCCGGTGTCCTGCGGATCGAGGACTATTCCGCCAGCGGTTCCGGTCGGAGCGCGAGACCGAGATGCGCCATCACCTCTCCGGGCGACGCGCTGCAGCCGTCCGGGACGATGACTTTCACGGCCAGTTCGTCCCGGGCACCGGACCCGCTCAGCCGCAGGACGGCCGCCGCCCGCCGCATGAAATACAGCGCACCCAGTTCCATCGCCGCGCGGCGGCCCTCGAGGGTCCAGCCCCGATACAGGTAGACCACGCGGTCGTTCGGGTTGGGCGGGGAGGCCAGGGACGTGTCGCTGCCGTGCGGCGAGGGCTCGACGAAGTCGGCCGTCACCGGGGCCGGACACGTGGCGATCCACACCGATCGGCGCACGGCGTCCCGGCGCAGCACCGAGACGCCATTCCCAAGGTCGACCGCGTCGGTCGCGGCGGCGGGCGTCGAACCCGGCGCGAGCGCCGTGCCCGCAGAGACGCGCGCCGACACGGAGGCCGCGAGCAGCAGGCACAGGATGGCCAGCGCGGTACGATCCGCCGTCCTTAGGCGCATGGCGGGGCCGGACACGGCGTCCTCTCGATCTGGACCACGATCGGCAGCACCGAGGCTGCGGCGGAGGCCACCGCGACGAAGACCGAGCCAGTCCCATTGTGCCAGAACTGGTAGGCCGCAGAGGAGGGGAGCATGGCCAGGATGCGCGCGATATTGATCGCCACGACCAAGCCCGCGCTCACCGCCAGAGCGCCGAGTGCGCCCGGACCAACCTGCCGGCCGGCAATCTTGAGCACGCACAGCCAGATCATGGCCGCCAGCGACAGGTTGTGAAACGCCGAGCAGCCCTCCAGCATGACGATGGACCAGCCCGGACGGCTGCTGAGGTACACCCCGGTCGCGTGCAGGGTGGGGTAGGCCCAACGCCCGAGCCCGGCGATGACGGCGACCTCCCACGGCTCGATGGCGTGGTAGAGCAGCTTGAAGGCGAGCTTGCTCCACAATTCACAGAATGCCAGGGCGAGCCAGATCTGTCCGATCCCGGCCAGCAACCGGTCGGCGGAACGCTTGGCCAAGAGCCACACCGCGACCAGGGTCATCCCGGCATAGACCGCGTGCGCCTCTGGCAGGCACCACGTCAGCGCGCCGAGGATGAGGATGGCCAAGTCGACCCGGGTCAGTGCCGGCCGGCGGCGACGCTCGGCGAGGATCAGCGAGCACACGGCAGCGGTGCCGAACATCTCCCCGAGATTGAGCTCGACGAGGCGCTGCGTGCCGGGATGCGGTTCGAGCAGGACGCGCTGCAGCGCAGCCGAGACGCTCGTCCCGCAGGAGAAGGCCAGCAGCACACCGCCCGCGGCCGAGACAGGGCGGGGGAGGGCGAGGGTGCGCCCTGCGGCGGGCCACAGGCCTGCCCAGCGCCGGCTCACGGCGGGTGCCACGGCGGGACCGTCAGAGTGTCGCGTCGACCGCCTTGCGCTGCCGCCGTCGCAGGACGGCGACGGTTCCCGCCACCAGGACGAAGGCCAGCCCGGCATCGACCTCGGGCGCAGGCGCGCCGCCCGACGGGCCCCCACCGCCCCAAGTCCGGGTTGTCTCACTCGAAGACACAAGATCGAAGGCGGAGCCTGCCGGGCTCTGGCTCGACGACCGGTACGACGTCTTGTGAATGGGCCCGAGGCTGAAGATATCGACGGACGGCACTGCGGTCCTGTTCATCATCTGGACGGTCGCTGCCAAGCTCAGCGGGCTCGAGGGCGCGCTGCTGGTCGCGTTGCCGACCGTGGAGTTGGTGCCGCTTCCTGCAAAGGGACTGCACAGGCAGTTCCCGATTGCTTCATAGAAGCACATACCTACGTAGTTCATGGCAGATGCTCAGAGATAGACTCACGAAATCAATGGTCATGAACACGACGTAAATTGCAATCAGCAAAACGTTGTTAACCAAACTACGACACAGGATTGTTAAGACTTGAATTCCGGCACCGGCAGTCTGCTCGCCCGATGGGCGACGGCCCACTGACTTGCCTTGCTTCGCTCGCAAAGACGGAGAGGCGGCAACGGAGAGGAGGCGATCCAACGCGTCCCGACAACGCGCTAGCGCTTGGCCGCGTCGTGATCCGACGGCAAGTCGATCACGACGGCTCGACCGCTGGCCTGCGCCTCCGCGACCCGCCGGCCGACCTCCATCACGACGAACTCGACGGATGGGGGCCAGGGCACGCTGTGATCGTGGAGAATCCGGGCCGCACGAACGAGCATCTTGAAGAGCTCCGGCGGAATCGATGTGCCTGCCGCGTGTTTCTCGAGAATGCGATCGGCCAGGGATGCCGCAAGGCCGGCGATTTCAGCCATTTTATTGGTCTGATCGCCGGGGTCGGTCACGTCAGGGAGCCCTTTGTGTTCCAATGCAAGCTGACGCCCTTGCGGATCACGTCGTGTGACCCTGCGGGGCGATCAAGGGGCCGGCTCCTGCAGAGGCTTGCCCTTGTCGACCACGTACACGGATAGGATCTTGATCGGCTTTTCACCCACCACGGTGTAGCCGGCATGCGGCACCCCGCGGCGATTGATGCCCTGCTCGCCGGCCGCGCGCACCCTCGGCTCCTTGCCGGGCACCTGCACGGTGCCACCCTCCAGCACGTAGAACGCTTCCTCGCCGTTGTGGAAGTGCCGCGGCGAGGTCGCCCCCGGTGGGAACTCGACGAGCTGCATGATGATCTCTTTCGTGTCATCGCCGGAGACCGGCGCGCGGCTGAGTTCGGTTCGCTTGATCTCCTGGGCCACGACGCTGCCTCCGGCACAGACCTCGCCAAGCGCGAAGACGGCAAAACTCAGTCTTACGAAGTCTCGCCACATCGCGCGTCCTCCCCGGTTTGACGCCAGGATGACACGGGCACGATGGAACGAGAATGGCCCGGTCGACGGATCGGGATACGGTCTCTACCCCTCGCCATCGGCGGTTCTGACCGCGGGCGATCAGAAGAATGCCACCAGGGCGACGCCGACCACCATCAGGCATCCGCCCAGGATCCTCCAGAGGCTCGCGGGGTGGCGCTCGAAGCCGACCCAGCCGAAGTTGTCGAGCAGGATCGACGTCACCACGCCGGCGGTCACGAGGAGGCCGAGGAACGGCGCGGCCCCGATTTTCCGGGCGACGAGGAACTGCGCGAGGATGATGCCGCCGCCGAGGATGCCGCCGAGCCACGCCCACCACGGCATCGCCACGGCCTGGGCCGCCGTCGGCCACGCGAGCTTCCCGGACAACAGGCCGACGACGAGGATGCAGGTGGCGGTGCCGGCCACCACGACGAGGCCCGCGGTCAAGGACTCGTCCAGCCCCTTCGAGAGCGCCCCGTTCTGCCCCGCCTGGACGGCATTGGCGACGCCCGCCAGGAGCACGAAGCCGTAGAGGTACCACATGGCCGAGATCCCGAGCCGCAAGATCTCTAGATAGGGCTGCGGCGATCGGGCCTTCTGACAATCGCCGGTGGCATACCGTCCTGCGGCGACGCCCGCGACAGGTCGGGGCCATCGCCGCCGCGGCGCTCACTGGCGAGGCTGGCGCCTCAGTGCACGGTCGAACCCTGGTGTCGCGTCCGCGGGGCGCGCCCGAGCGCCTGCAATCCAGGCCAGTCCCACTCGTGCTCCGCCGCACCCGCTTCGTTCAAGCGCCCACGCCCGCGCCCTCTGTTTCTGCGTCAGGTTTTCCGGACCTGGCGGACGCCTTCGTCCGGATCGATGCCCTAGGTGACGAGGACGAACGCGGCGCCCGCCAAGCCGAGGCCCGCGAGGAACAGGCCGCCCCCCACCATCTCGAAGACCGGGCGCTGACGGCGGGTCCAGAGGGATCCGGCGACGATGCCGGCACCTGCCACGATACAGAACACACCCAACGGGATCATGGTGGCCTCCCTGCCGACCGGCGGCAATATGGCTACGGTCGAGCGGCGGGACGGTTCCTGGAACGCAGGACGACCCACAGGCTTATTGGCGGTTCGCCGCCGAACCCCGCGGGCGCAGCCCGTGCGGGGTGGAGGCTCACGACGCCTTGGCGATCCAGCCGAGAACCGTCGCGCAACGCTCGGCCTGCGCCCGGGTCAGGCCCGACGCCACGGAGGAGCCATCGCGGAAGACCGAGAAGGTGCCGTCACCGGCCATGCGGATCTTGATCGAGGCCATCAACCCATCCCTGCAACCGCTGCGCGGCCATTACGGTCAAGGTTGTGTTAGCATGTGGCGGAAAAGGGGCGGGTGTTTCTGGACTCACAGGCCGCTGACTCTCGCGCATCCGGTCGGGGCGGGGAGCCCGCCTTTGCCCCGGTAGAGATCGGGCCTGCCTTTGGGCCAAGACCGCCCCCGATGCCGGCTGACGGCAAACGGATGCAAATCGCACCAGAGTGACCAAAGCCTTCGTGACGTTCAGATATTTCGCTAGATTGCCGCTGGCGCGCCCTACGGGAATCGAACCCGTGTTTTCGCCGTGAAAGGGCGACGTCCTGGACCGCTAGACGAAGGGCGCTCGCGCGGGCCGGGGTTCTATAGTCGGATGGCGAGGCTTCGGCAACTGGCGGTTTTGACCCGCGGTCCGGATCGGGCGAAGAGGGGCCATGTCGCCGCTTCCGCCCCGTCTCACCCTCGTCCTCGGGGGCGCCCGCTCCGGCAAGAGCGCCTATGCCGAGGGGCTGGTCATGGCCTGCCCCGCGCCCTGGCTCTACCTCGCCACCGCCGAAACCTGGGACGACGAGATGGCCGAGCGGGTGAGGCTCCACCGGGCCCGGCGGGGGGAGGGGTGGGTCACCCGCGACGTGCCCCTCGCCCTGCCCGAGGCGCTGGCCGCCGCGCAGGGGCCCGTCCTCGTCGATTGCCTCACCCTCTGGCTCACCAACCTGATCCTGGGGGAGGCCGACGTCGGGCAGGCCTGCGACCGCCTCGCCTCCGCCTGCGCCGCCGCCCCGGGGCCCGTCGTGCTGGTCTCCAACGAGGTCGGCCTCGGCATCGTCCCCGACAACGCCCTGGCCCGCCGCTTCCGCGATGAGGCCGGGCGCCTCCACCAGCGCATGGCCGCCCTCGCCGACCGAGTCGTGCTCACCGTCGCCGGCCTGCCCCTCGTCGTGAAGCCCCAACCCGCCCCAGGCCAGCCCGTCCCAGGATTCCCCGCATGACCGACGATGCCGCCCGCCACCGGGAGAAGATGGAGAAGCGCAAGGCCGTGCAGGATGCCGAGGTCGCGGGGAAGACCCTCGAGAAGGGCCTGCTCTTCGTGAACACCGGCCCCGGCAAGGGAAAGACCACGGCGGCCCTCGGGCTGATGCTCCGGGCCCTCGGACGCGGCTGGCGGGTCGGGATGGTGCAGTTCATCAAGGGCGGCTGGGATACGGGCGAGCGCCACGCCGTCGCGGCCTTCGGCGACCGGGTCGTCTGGCACACCCTCGGCGAGGGCTTCACCTGGGAGACGCAGGACAAGGCCCGCGACATCGCCGCCTGCCGCCACGCCTGGGAGGTCGCCAAGGGCCTGATGGCCGATCCCGATATCCGCCTCGTCGTCCTCGACGAGCTGAACATCGCGCTCCGCTACGATTATCTCGACCTCGCGGAGGTGGTGGCGACGCTCCAGGCCCGCCGGCCAGGACTGCACGTGGTCGTGACCGGGCGCAACGCCAAGCCGGCCCTGATCGAGGCCGCCGACCTCGTCACCGAGATGGGCAGCGTGAAGCATCACTTCGCCGCCGGGGTGAAGGCGCAGGAAGGCATCGAGTTCTGAGGATGACCACGGACACGTCACGGGATTCAAAAGGGATGGGTCCCTTTTGCGGGTGCAGGGCGGAGCCCTGCGAAACGGGCCGGATACCCCCTCGACGGGGGTGCCCGGCCCGTTCACCGGGGTTTCACCCCGGCCCCCCACCAAAGGACTAGCCCTTTGGAAACCCCTTTCCCCCGCGCCCTGATGGTCCAGGGCACCGGCTCCGATGTCGGCAAGTCGCTGATCGTCGCCGGCCTCGCCCGGGTCTTCGCCGACCGGGGCCTGCGGGTGCGCCCGTTCAAGCCGCAGAACATGTCGAACAACGCCGCCGTCACCGCCGATGGCGGTGAGATCGGCCGCGCCCAGGCCCTTCAGGCCCGGGCGGCCCGGGTGCCGCTCTCGGTCCACATGAACCCGGTGCTGCTGAAGCCGCAGAGCGAAGTCGGCTCGCAGGTGGTGGTGCAGGGGCGGATGGTCGCCACCGTGAAGGCCCGGGACTACCAGGGCTGGAAGCCTCGGCTGATGGCCTCCGTCCTCGACAGCTTCGCCCGGCTGCGCGCGGAGGCCGACCTGATCCTCGTGGAGGGGGCGGGCTCGGCCTCGGAGGTGAACCTCCGGGCCGGCGACATCGCCAATATGGGCTTTGCCCGGGCGACCGAGACGCCCGTCATCCTCGTGGGCGACATCGACCGGGGCGGGGTCATCGCCAGCCTCGTCGGTACGAAGGCCGTGATCGACCCGGAGGACGCGGCCATGATCGCGGGCTTCCTCGTCAACCGCTTCCGGGGGGATCCGAGCCTGTTCGCCGAGGGGATGCGGATCGTCGCCGAGCGCACCGGCTGGGAGGCGCTCGGTCTCGTGCCGCACCTGCCCGAGGCGGCGCGGCTTCCAGCGGAGGACGTGCTCGGGCTCAGCGGCTCCGAGGCCCGGGGGGAGGGCGCCGTGACGGTGGCGGTGCCGGTGATGCCACGGATCAGCAACTTCGACGACCTCGATCCCCTCCGGGCCGAGCCCGGCGTGCGGGTGGTGCTGGTCCGGCCGGGGGAGACGATCCCCACGGAGGCCGCCCTGGTGCTCCTGCCGGGGTCGAAGACCACCATCGACGACCTCCTGTTCCTGCAAGCGGAGGGCTGGGACGTGGATATCCGCGCCCACCGCCGCCGGGGCGGCCACGTGCTCGGCCTGTGCGGCGGCTACCAGATGCTCGGGCGAAGCGTCGCCGACCCGCACGGCATCGAGGGACCGCCGCGCACGGTGGCGGGGCTTGGCCTCCTCGACGTCGAGACGGTGCTGACGCCGGACAAGCGCCTCGCCTGCGTCGGCGGCACCAGCATGGCGGACGGGCTGCCCTTCGCGGGCTACGAGATGCATGTGGGCGACACGGCGGGGCCAGACGCGGCCCGGCCGCTCCTGCAGCTGGCGGATGGGCGACCGGACGGGGCGGTCTCGGCGGACGGGCTCGTCAGCGGGACCTACATCCACGGCTTCTTCGCCGACGACGCCCAGCGGGCCGCATGGCTCGCCCGCCTCGGGGGCAGGGCAGGGGGGCAATCCTACGAGGCCGGCGTCGAGGCCGCCCTCGACCGGCTCGCACGGCATCTCGAGGCGCATATCGATTGTGATCGGCTCCTCGCCCTCGCCCGGTGAGGGACGCCCGAACCGCCGCCGTCCTTGCGAGTGGCGCGAAGCAATCCAGGGCAGCGCCTTGTCCGGATCAGTCGCGCGCTGGATTGCTTCGGCACGGCCTCGCAATGACGGAGAGGATGTCATTGGCCCTGCCACCGCCATCACGAGGGCGGCGGGTGTTGCGCGGGCGGCGTGAACGGGAATGGCTCCGGCGCCGGCTTCGGTGATATACTCCGAGTTAATGGACCCGCATGACGACAGCGACGGGGCCTAGTCGGAGGAGGCGCGACCATGACGGCTCAGACGAATCCCGCGGGGGCGGGGCTGGCAACGTCCGCCGAGGCCGGGCTGGGCGAGGCCACGATCCGCACCGTGACCCTGCGGCTGATGCCGCTCCTCGGGCTCATGTACCTCGTCGCCTATATCGACCGGCAGAACATCTCCTACGCCAAGCTGGAGATGGTCGGCAGCCTCGGCCTCAGCGAGAGCGCCTACGGGCTCGGCGCCTCGCTGTTCTTCCTCGGTTACTTCCTGTTCGAGGTGCCGGCCAACGTCTTTCTGGAGAAGGTCGGGGCGCGGATCTGGTTCGCGCGGATCATGTTCACCTGGGGGCTGGTGACGATCCTCCTCGGCTTCACGCAGGGGACGGTGATGTTCTACGTCCTGCGCTTCCTCCTCGGGGTAGCGGAGGCGGGGTTCTTCCCCGGCGTGCTGTTCGCCCTGACCCTGTGGTTCCCGCAAGGACACCGGGCACGGATGATCGGCTGGTTCATGATCGCCTCGGTGCTCGCCAATGCGGTGGGCGCGGCGGTGGGCGGGGCGCTGCTGGGCCTCGACGGGGTGCTCGGGCTCGCCGGCTGGCAATGGGTGTTCCTCGCCACCGGCGGCCCGGCCCTGTTGCTCGCCGTGGTGGTGCTGTTCGTGCTGCCGGACGGCCCGGCCTCCGCCTCCTGGCTTGCCCCGGAGCAGAAGGCGTGGCTGACCCGCACCATTGAGGCGGAGAAGACGGGGGCCGGCCATGTGGACCACGGCAACCCCTTCGCCGCGCTCCTCGACCGGCGGGTGCAGATGCTGGCCGGCGTGTACATCTGCCTGCCGCTCGCCGCCTACGGCCTGAGCTACTGGCTGCCGACGGTGGTGAAGGGGTTCGGCGTGTCGAACCTCGCCAACGGCTTCATCAACGTCATCCCCTGGCTCGGGGCTGCGGTCGCCCTGTGGTGGGTACCCCGGCACGCCGCCCGGACGGGGGCGACGGGCCACGCGCTCACTTGGCACGTGGTCGGGCCGGCGCTGGTCGGTGCGGCGGGGCTGGCGCTCAGCGTCGTGCTGCCGGGCAACACCGTGAAGTTCGCCTGCCTGTGCATCGCCGCGGCGGGGGCGTTCTCGGCGCAGCCGGTCTTCTGGTCGATGCCCGGCACCTTCCTCCGGGGCGCCTCGGCGGCGGCGGGGATCGCGGCGATCAACTCGGTGGGCAACCTCGGCGGGTTCGTGGCCCAGAACGCGGTGCCAATGATCCGCGACGCCACCCGCAGCGACCTCGTGCCGATGCTGTTCCTCTCGGCCTGCCTCGCCGCCGGGGCGGGATTGATGTTCCTCGTGCTCTCCGCCCTGCGGCGGGACGCGGCACGCCGGGGAGTGCCTGCCCACGCCGCCACGGCAACCTGAACGAAAACCGCAACCGTGCGTTAATCACGCGAAAGCCGGCGTGTCGGATTCGGGTTTACCCCGGATGCCTTCTCCGCCGGACCGCCGGGGAAGGCCGTTTCGGTCATGCTCTCGCGGCGGCCGGAATGGAACCGCGTCCCCTCACCCGGGGCGCTTCTGGTGGAGGCGGACGATGAGCGACGGAATTCCACTTTTGGTTCTCGCCTTTGGCACGATCGGCGGCATCTGGTTCCTGGCGGCGGCCGCCCGCAAGCAGGTCGCGGATTCCAAGGGGGATCCCACCCGCTCCAACTTCGTGCAGGACCATGGCGGGCCCCCGCGCCCGAACCGGCCCGGCACCGAACACTGATCCCAACAGAGGCTGCTCGAACTGCCCCGCCCCGCCGGTCCCCGGCCGGGCGCAGGGACTGTCCTGCGCCGGTTCGGACGCGCGAGGGGCCGTTCCAGACCCGCCGTACAATGCGGAGGCCCTGAAGCCCGGGCTCAGCAGTCTTTCCCCATGACAACACCAAATTGCCGTCACATGGATGACGGGGGCTGAGGCATTTCGCGCAAGGCTATGTAATCTTACGGATAGGCGCCGCCCACAAAAGCGCGCAAAGACAATTGCCAGTAGGCTTCTCGGAGTCGTTTCAGGATGAAAATTGCCCAATTCTGAAATTTATGCTTAACCTGGACGAGATTTTCTCAATGGCGGAAGCAAGGGTGATAGAGAGAACGGAAGGGACCGTATCGGCGCCGCGGCGGCTGGATTATCTCGAATCCCTGCGCGGTCTCGCGGCCCTGATGGTCGTCCTTCACCATCATTACATGACTGCTCCGTTCCTTCAGGAGGTCGTGCGCTTCACGCCCCTGCGATTCCTGATCAACGGCCGCTCCAGCGTCATCTTCTTCTTCGTGCTGAGCGGCTTCGTGATCGTCTACGGAATCTTGAACGGATCACGGAAATTCTCGTACCCGAATTTCGTCCTGCGCCGCCTCGTGCGCATCTACCTGCCCTACGTCGCCTCGGGCGTGATCGCCATCGCCTGCTATTTCCTGCTGCAGCCGCGGGTCCTGTCCGACACGGCGATCACATTTAACGAGATGTGGAGCCAGCCCCTCCGGGACAGCACCCTCGCGCAGTTCTTCCTTCTGGCGGGGACGCCCGCGGCCAACACGGTCAACACCGTCGCCTGGAGCCTCGTCTACGAGCTGCGGATCTCGCTGCTCTTGCCCTTCCTGTACCTCCTGGCGGTGCGCTTCCCCTGGAGCCTGTGGGCCTTCGTCGTCGTGGAGGTGATCACGAATCGGTTCCGGTGGGACCCGGTCCCGTTCCACGCCACCGATCTCGTCTCGAACCTCGACGTCACGGTGCATTTCGTAATGCCGTTCGTGCTGGGGATCTTCCTCGCGGTCTGGTGTTCGCGGGCGGCGATTCCCGATCTGGACCGGACGCCGATGAAGGCGGGGCTGCTCCTCTGCGCCGCCCTGGGTCTGCTGATGATCTTCCGGGACGAGCCGGCGAGCCTCGGCGCGGCGATCCTTATGTACGTCGCCATCGGGTCGAAGCGGTTTCAGAACATCCTGCGCTGGCGGGCCCTGATCGCTCTGGGGATGATCAGCTACAGCCTGTATCTCACCCACGCCATCGTGCTGCAGGTGACCGTCAGGGCCTTTCACGGGGTCCTCCCGCTCTGGGGGGCCCTCGCGATCTCCCTGGTCGCGAGCTTCCCCGTCGCGATCCTGTTTTACCGCTTTATCGAGCGTCCGACCCACCGTCTGTCCCGGTGGATCGGACGGCCCGTCACGGCCGGCGGTCACGCCCTGCCGAGGAGCTCCACCAGCCCGAACCCCTCGAAGAGGTAGAAGGCGACCGGCCTGCCCCCGAACAGGACGGCCGGCCTCGGTTCGACCACTTCCAGGAAGTTCAGGTCCTTCGCCCGGAACGTCTCCACCGTTTCGGCGAGGTCATCGACCTCGTAGCAGACGTGGTAGATCCCCACGCCCTTCTTCTTCAGCATCGTGTTGACGGGGCCGCTCGTGCCCGAGGGCCAGACGAGTTCGACATCCGGCATCCCGGCATGGTGCCACATCTCCAGGTTGACGTTCTGGAGGGGGTCGTAGGCGTTCGCCCCGCGCCGGTAGCCCAGGGCGGCGAGGTACTCGGACGAGAGCTTGGCATCGTCGGTCGCGACGGCGAAGTGGTGGAACGTCAGGGACCGGAAGGGAGAATCCTCCCCCGGCCCGTCCGTCTCACCCTGCGCCGGCCCATCGCCCGGCCGCATCATGCGCCCCCCTTGGCCGCGATCAGCGCCTCCAGGTCGCCGACATTGGTCAGGCTGCTCACCTCGGAGGCCGAGAACCGCACGCCGAAGGCCTTCGACACCTCCAGCATCAGCCGCACGTGGCTCAGGCTGTCCCACTCGGCGATGTCGTCGGCCGTCATGCTCGGCTCGAGTTCGATCGACGGGTCGTCGAACACGTCACGGAAAATCTGCTGCAGCTTTTCTTGTTGGCTCATCAATGGTGTCCTTCCAGGAGGTGCGTCTGGCGGGTGAGGTCGCAGGTCTCGGCGTTGATGACCTTCGCCACGCTCTGGCCGATCTGCTTGGCGATACTCGGCTTCGCGTGAACCTCGTCGGAAAAGTTCTCGGAGTTGTTGAAACGGTCGAGGTTCACGAACTTGACCGCACCGTCGTCGGCGAAGCTCCGTTCCATGGCCGCAAGCCGGTCCTTGTACTCGCGGTTCATCGGCAATGCCGCGTCCCACCAGTTCGGAACGGGAAGGTCGACGACGATGACCTTGTTCCCGCCGCGGCTCAGCATCGTGATGGTCTTGGCGAGGAGGTCGAACTGGGCCGGGGACAGCCGGTCAGGGGAGCCGAGCTGCCGCTGCCAGTACGTGACGGCCGCCGACCGGTCGGCGTCGGACACGACGGCCGCTTCCCGTTCCGCATCGGTCCGTGAGTCGGGGCGGATGAAGAAGAAGTCCCTCAACCGCTTGGTGGTCTCGCGGGAGACCTTCTCGATCAGGGGGAAAGGGCTCACCAGGCCGTTGAGGAGCGGCTCGTAGGCGACGCCGAAACGGCTTTCGTAGAAGTCGCCGCCCTTCTTGTAGGTGCCGTAGCGCTGGAACTCGAGGTCGATGTCGCTCTCGTTATTCTCCCGGGTGGGGCCGTTCCAGCGCGCCTTGCTGTCGCCGAACAGCCCGAACCAGACCCCCAGGACATAGACGTCCGAGCTCGCATGGGCATAGCGCCGGTTCTGCAGGGCGATCCGGGCGGTCTCGTCGAGTTCGGTGATGTTCTCGTTGCCGATCGACAGGTTGTCGATCGTCGCGCACTTCACCGTCTCCCCCAAGACCTGCGGCCGCAGTTCGATGTCGGCATTCGACGCGCCGAGGACGATCACCCGCCGGCCCGGCATCCGGAGGGCGGGCTGCATGAACATGAGATACTTGGTGGATGTGGCGTAGAGCGTGGATCCGGCGCTGGCCGTGTCGACCGTCTGAGGTTCGGAACTCCCGGGGGCCATGAGGGCCGCGATTCCGACGAGGCAAGCATAGACCGCTGCGGTGAGCAGTAAGACACGCAGCAGGACCCGAACGACGACGACCATATCAAAACGCCTTGTAGACGAATTCAGGGGCTTTGTTGAGGATCGCCGAGACAAAGATCACAGCCAGGATGACGCCCGCACAGCGCGAGACCGCCAACGTGTCCCGGTACCGCGCCCCCACCGCGGCGAGCCGGCCGGGAGCGATGGCCCCGACGCGATCGAAGACGAGGTTGACCGCGGCGAAGACCAGGGTCAGTGCGGCGATGGAGAGGACGAGGCCCGAGACGCCCAGGCGGCCGGTCAGGCCGAACAGCTGGCCGATTTCGGGCGTCCACAGGCAGGTCAGGGCCAGGGTGAAGAACGCGAAGGTCAGGCCCTTGCAGAGCTGGATATAGACCAGCCGCTTCTGCAGGCTCTTGTAGCCGGGCTTGCCCAGGGCGCGGGGCATGGCGAGCTGCCAGAGCTTGTTGGCGCAGGCACCGAACGCCATGAGCACGCCGTAGACGACGAAGACCACCGTCGAGCCGTGCCAGATCCCCATCACCAGGAAGGTGATGAAGAAGGCGGACAGGCCGATCGCCGCCGAATGCCGTGGATCAGGGAGGCGCCGCATCGCCGCCAGCATGATCGGCGTGAACAGGTAGGTCTTGAACCACTGCGACATGGTCATGTGCCAGCGCTGCCAGAACTCCAGGAAGCTCTTGGCCGAGAACGGCTTGTTGAAGTTCTCGGGCAGCTTGAATTGCAGGAGGCCGCCGATGCCGATGACGATGTCCATGTATCCGGAGAAATTGTAATAGAGATATCCCGTATAGGCGGCTGCGCTCACCGTATACAGGGCGACAAGCTTGGGCCAGGACACCGGCCCGGCCGCCCCGGTGAACTGCACAGTGAAGTTCTGAAACAGGTAGTCGAACACCGCCGCGACGATGGCGAGCTTGAAGTAGCCCGTGGCGATCCGGGACATGGCGTGGAGCACCTCGCCCTCGGTGATCGGGACCGGCTGCTTCTCGTACTCGCCCTTGAACGACGGCCAGGTCTGGACGGGGCCCGACAGGAAGGTGGTGAAACCGCAGGTATAGGCGAGGTAGGCGCCCGGGCCCGGCTTCTTCTCGATGTCCCGGTTGGCAAGATCGACGATCAGGCTGATGATCCGGAACAGCACGTAGGACAGGCCGACGGTCGAGTAGATGAAGGGCAGGCCGACCGCGGTGAGGAAGAAGAACTGCTTGAGATAGAGGAAGCTGCCGATCATCAGGCAGACCGCCGCTGCGACGTAGGCCCGGCTCGGCGTCGCGCCCATCGCCGCCACGAGGAGGTAACCGAGGCCGAGGAAGACGGCCAGCGGCAGGGCCGACTTGAAATCGAGCATGTAGGTGCTGATGAAATACGCCGAGGCGATCAGCAGCACCCATTGCCGCACGGTCACGCTCCGTGTCGCCTGGTAGGCGAGGACGGTGGCGAGGGTGAAGACGAGGAAGTGGAGGGAGACGAAATTCATGGTCCGGGATCCGGTCGTGCCATGGGCGGCGCCCGGAAGGGCGGCCGCGGTCTCTGAAGCATCCTCCGCCGGGCGGTGCGGAACGATGCGGCAAGGTCGTTCGTCGCGGGCGCCCCTGTCGGGGGAGGGGATGCCCTAGGGCTCAGACGCATTCACTTCGTTCATGCGACCGGGCACTCGCTCTTTTTTGCATCAATTTTTCCAGACATGGCTGCCGCCTCCGTCTGGATCGATGCACTAGACGGAAACGCCTGAGCGGATAACCGTCATCCGTGGCCGGGGGGCCTCGTGGTCGGTGGAGAGGGTCCAGCGGGTGCTGCCCTCGGATCCTTCCCCGTCCGCCGTGAAGCCGAGCTTGGCGTAGTGGTCGCGCACCATGTCGTTGCGGCCGGACGGGCGCCATTCGCCGACCAGCCTGCGTACTCCGGCGGCCCGGGCATGATGCAGGAGTTCCTGCAGCACCATGTGCTCGACCTGCCGTCCGAGGACGCGGCAGCTCATGAGCCACGTGTCGATCTGCCAGACGTCGTCACCCTCGGCCCGGCAGATGACGACGCTGATCATCCCGTTGTCGCCGAACTTGTCCTTCAGGCGCACCTGCAGGGTGAAGGCACGGGAATCCTCCTCCAGCTGGGCGACCTCGCTCTCGGTGTAGCGCCGGGTGGTGAGGTTGTACTGGTTGCTCTTGTTGATGAGCTGGGCGATCCGGCTCCGGCCGGTCTCGTCGAACGGGTCGAAATGGATCTCCATCTCTAGGGAGGCGAGGTAGTCCTCCATGTTGATGGCGTCGCTCTTCAGGGCGAGCCGCTGCGCGTTGGCCTTGTAGGATTCGGAGCGGGCCTTGTCCTCTTGGAGGAAGGCGACGGCCTCGAAGGCGTTCGTCGCCAGCATCCGCCGGGCATAGTCGGAGGGATCGCTCGACAGCTCTGGGACGAGGACCTGCGGCAGCGCCTGCCGGATCTGGTCCCGCTCGACCGGATTGTCGTCCATGAAGACCAGGGAATCGAGCCCGATATTGAGCTCCTGTGCGATGGCGGCGATGTTGGACGCCTTGTCCCGCCAGTTGGCCTGGAAGGCCACGATGTGCTTCTCGCGCACGAGCATTTCGGGATGGCTCCGGAAGGGCTCCCGGGCGACCTCGTCGGTGTTCTTGGAACTGACGGCGAGCAGGATGCCGCGCTTGTGCAGTTCGAGGGCGGCCTGCTGCAGCGTCAGGTGCGCCTCGCCGGTGGCATCCCCCTGGCGCATGTTGATGCCGGCCATGCCGTCGTCGCCGATCACCCCGCCCCACATCGTGTTGTCGAGGTCGAGGATCAGGCACTTGCGGGACTTGCCGCGCAGGGCGCCGAGCAGCCCCCCGAGCCGGTCCGCATAGAGGGGCACGTAGCCGTACGAGAAGGCCAGCTTGGCGACGTTCCATTCCTGCGGGGAGAACCAGTTGGCCGTCCCCACCGTGGCCGCGAGGCGGGCGACATCGAACAGCACGTTCCCGTCGCGCTGGGCGAGGTCGATGATCCGGTCGTTGACCCGGCCGATGATCCATTCGAGCGTCCCCGGCACGGACCGGTCGAGGCTGCCGAAGATGGCCTCCGGCGGGCTCGCCAGGGTCTGAAGGATGCAGAACGCGCCGCCGTGCTGGCGCACCGCCCCGCAGATGGCGGCGTAGATCTGCGCGCAATCCTCCACGATCCGGTCGGCCAGCTCGGGCTCGCCGGGAACCGCGGTGATCGGCAGGCTGCGGTGATCGAGCGCCACCAGGACCGCGTCGGGCCGGGCCGTGTTGATGACGGAACCGCTGTCGAGGGCATCCTGGAGCGCGCTCTCGTAATGCCCCGCGATCGCCTCGAGGGCGACACCGTGCCGGGCCGCGCTTGCAACCACAGGTGGTAACAGCAGATCGGTCGTGCCGGTGCCGAGAATGCCCAGCTTGAACGGCGACAGCGGATGTAGCGTCCGCCCGTTGGCGATCAGCTTGGCAATAACGCCACCAAGGACCCGAAGCTTGTTATTGTCCAATTTCGCGTTGGCCAATGCGGAGACTTCACGCCCCGAAGCATTCGCATCCTCAGCCAGGGACTTGCATCGCTGGCGGAAATCTTCGGGCGCATCGGGCAACCAGTCGAGCGTCTCGAAAATGTTGGTCTGCATCCGGCTTCTCGCTTATGGCGCGGTCGTCTGGCAGCGATCGCCCTTTTCAGGGGAACGCTGTCACAAGTCAGTGCCGACGAGATGATCGAATCTCGGAATCTGGCCACTGCACACAATATTTTTTGAGATCGTTAAGACAGCTCACGCTGACATGGGCGTTGTTAGATTCACTCTAGATTATTGATATCAGGAAGCCAACCCTAGGCATTCTGCTTAGCTTACAGGGTGCGGATTCGAAGTGCAGGGGCAGAATTTATAAACAACGCTCAGCTTGGCAACTATGATGCACATGAGGTGCATCGCTTTTCCTACTGATCCCTTCGATCTTGGTTGATCGGCCGCTTCGGAACCGCACCCCGTTCATCGGCCCGCCATTGTGACCAAACTTGGCGACTCGGCCAGGGCCGGTAAAAATCTTCCGGGACGGGGGCGGGACCGTCACGCCGGCAAGTGCCGGGCACCGTCGTGTCCTTTAAATTGCATTTGCGCCCGCCCCATAAACCCATGTCGTGAGCGGCCGCTGGCATCCGGTTGCATATCCGATATGCGACTCATGCAACTCACAGGTATCAGATCGCACGTAGTGCAACCCAGGCGATTCAAATCGTCCTGGGCCTCCGGGACCGGGACCGGGACTCGGTCCGTTGCCGGGTTCGGATGGGACGAAGCCGGCCGTTCAGACGTTTGTGACCGGCAACGGCATGCGTAGGTGGCGAGCGCTCTCGACGGAGCGAACAGACGCTCTCGACGGAGCGAACAGACATGGGGTCGATGTGTCAGACCGACGACAATATTACCCCGCCCTCGATCTCATCCGCGGCGTGGCCGCCTTCTTCGTTCTGATCTATCACGTCCAGCACTGGCTGCTGGGCCCCGGCTATGCCGTCAACGCTGGCCTCGCGGTGGATTTGTTCTTTTGTCTGAGTGGCTTCGTGCTGGCGAGCGCGTACAGGGACCGGTTTGCCGCCGGGATGCCCCTGTCCCGGTTCGTTGTCGGCCGGCTGATCCGCCTGATGCCCCTGGTCGTCGTCGCGACGCTCGTCAGCGGTGCCTATGTGTGGGCGCGGACGTTGCAGGGCCGAGAGCCCATCTCGGGCATTGAGGTGGCTGTAGCGATGGCGCTCAACCTTCTGAGCATCCCATATCCCGGGGCGTCCCCGGCGCTGGGCGGCCCGCAGCTGTTCCCCCTCAACGGGCCGCAATACACGATCTTCCTCGAGCTCTTCGCCAACATCGCGTGGTGGTTCACGAGCCGCATCGGGCGGCGCGGCCTCGACGTCGCGATCGTCGTGTTGTCCCTGATCGGCCTCCTCTGGCTCGGTCTCGGCGGCGATACGGCCGACACCTTCTGGAGTGGGCTGCCCCGGGTCCTCTATTCCTTCTACGCCGGGGCGATCCTGTTCGCCATCTACGAGCGGGCGGGCGAGGGCGAGCCGACGGCCTTCGGCAAGGTGGCTTTCTGGATCTGCTTCGTCCTGATGGTGGGCGTCTTCGCCCTGCCCCTGCCTTACCTTCTGCCATCTCCCGTGGAACTCGCCTTCGTGGCGCTGCTGTCCCCCGCCCTCGTGCTCACGGCGGCGCGGATCCGCATCGAAGGCCGTCTCTTCCGGGTGTCGGTCTGGCTCGGAGCCGTATCGTATCCGATCTACATCCTCCATTACCCGGTCTTCTGCTGGATCAACGGTGCCTACCAGACCGTGTTCAAGACGACGAACTTCATGGTCGAGGCCGTCGGTCTCCTGGTGATACTCCCGGTGGTGAGTGCACTCGCCCTGCGGGTCTTCGACGAGCCGGTGCGATCCCGGCTCATGGGCTGGCTGCGCCGGTCACGGTCGGCATCCGGGGCGTCGACCGGCCTCAATGTCTGACATGCACCTGACCTGGGAGCCGGGTTGCCCGCCCGCCGCGAGGGCCGCGCGGGCCGACCCGCCTGCGCGGGTCGGCCCGCGAAGTCTTGCGCGTCCGATCGTTCCCGGGAAGTGGTGATTTCTACCTAAGCAACCTTAATAGGATTTTATAGTAGCTCGCGATGGCCGAAACATCCAGTAGCACCAGGTTCTACGGTATCGTCCAGACGACGGTCGCGTCTCTGGGCGAGAGTACGGCTATCCAGCGGCAGGAAATTTATAATCACGCGCGCAGAACCATCGCAGAATTCGATGATTGCGGCGATCGCAGCCTAGACCCTCAAAAGAGTCGCTATCTCGAAGAGCTTGAAAGAGTTTTAGAGCGCGTGGAATCTGATCATCTCTCCAGGCGGTCGCATATTATTCCGCCGCATGGCCCGTCTCCCCTCGTGCCCGAGCTGATGATGGACGGCGGCTTCGTGCCGGGTCCCGACCTCGACATCGCCACCGAGAGCCATCCGCACGAGCGGACGACGCGGATGCTCAAGAACCTCGGCGCCGGGGGGACGGTGAGCGTCGTCAAGATCCTGATCCAGCTCGCCCTGCTCCCGCTGATGGCGCACCTGCTGGGCCCCAAGGAATTCGGCGTCTACGCGCTCACCGTGCCCGTCGTGGCGTTCCTGGCGCTGATCGCCGACGGCGGCGTAGGCCTGTCCCTGGCCCGGGACCGGACGAACCGGCCGGAGGTCTGGTCGACGGCGTTCTGGGTGCTGATGGCGTCCGGCTTCGTGTTGTCCCTGGCCGTGGTCGCCAGCGGATACCTGCTGTCGCTGGCCTCGTCCGAGCCCAGGCTCAACATCCTGATGCTGATTCTAGCGGCGGGCTTCCCGTTCCTCAGCCTCGCGGTGCTGCCCGTCGCACGGCTGACCCGGAGCGGAAACCTCGTCGCCTGCGCCATCGCCGACCTCCTCGCGACGGTGGCGGGTGCCATCTGCGCCGTCGGGTTGGGCGTGATGGGCTTCGGGGCGATGGCCCTCGCCTTCCAGTCCTTCACCGGCTGCGTGGTCAAGGCGGTGATCGTGAACCTGTATGCGTTCGAGCGGCCCTCGGCCATCTTTCGGCCGTCCGCGATGCTGAGCCATCTCTCCTCCGGCGGCATTCTCATGGGCGGGCGGGTCGCCGACCTGGCCGCCCGCTCGGCGGAAACCCTGCTGTTCGGCAACGCCTTCGGCGCGGCCAGCCTGGGCGCCTACAACTTCGCCAACCAAGTGCCGCGCTTCCTGTTCGAGGCGTTCAGCAACCCGAGCTGGTCCGCCCTCTACGCCCAGAGCCTCAGCGAGGAGCACGAGCGGCTGATCCAGATCTTCTACAAGGTCTGCCGGCTGATGGCCTTCGTGACCTTCCCGACGGCAGCCGTGCTGGCGGCGACCGGGCCAGAGATGCTGGCGCAGGTCCTCGGTCCGAGCTGGCAGCAGGCGGGCGTCTTCCTCCGGATTCTCGCCCCGGGCTATGCCCTCAGCATCACGGCCTCGATGGGCACGGCGCTGCTCCTGGCGCTCAATGCCAACCTCATCTTTTTCCTGACGACGGTGCTCTTGAGCATCGGGCGGGTGGCAGCGGTGGCGACGGGCTACTATCTGCAGGCCTGGGAAGCCGTGTGGCTCGTGACACTCTCCAACACCATCTACGCCCTCGTCGTCTGCACCTTCGTCGTGCGGGTCGCGGATGCGAGGTTCGTCAGCATGATCAAGGAAGTGAGCGGATCCTTGATCGCCGCCGTCCTCTGCGGCCTCGTCTGCTGGGGCGTCCTGTATGTGGCGGGGGGGAGCATCGTGGCGCTCTCCGGTGCGATCCTTGCAGCGGTCGTCTGCTATTTCGGCACGATGTTCGCCATCGAAGGGAAGAACCTCAAGAACGAGTTCACCTTCCTGAGGGGCGCGATGGCCGGGATGATCAAAAAAGATCGTTAAGACTAGAGCCGTGAAAAAATCCCGTTTTGAAACGGGTTTACCCTTCCACACGGCGAATTACCCGGCCCGAATCTCGCTTCGCGAGAACGGGAAACTGTCTCGCAGTCCCGGTTGAGGGCGTTAAGCCTGCTTGAGTTCCGCTCATTGTCCGGGGTCAGCACCGTCGAGGTCACCACATGAAACATCCCGAAGGACCTCCAGGCGATCCGAGCGCCCTGCTGATCGACCCTTCGGTCGTGGGTCAGTCACATATTCTGGTCAACACCGGGGTCGTTCGTCTCGCCCTGGCCCGCTATTCCCGAATCTCGGTCATCGCCGAAGTCAGTCACTGCGAGGCGCTTAAGGAGTATCTCGGGCCCGAGGCCTGCGAGCGCATCACCTTCGTGCCGTGGCATCGGCGGTCGGACATCAGGAAGACCGTCCGAGATTTCATCAGCGGCAAGAAATTCGACCAGATCCTGTTCACGAACATGGAATACGACATGTTCGTGTACATGTGCCTGTTCCACCAGGGCGCGAGCCGGAAGCCGATCCGCTGGGTGCTCCACAGCCACCTCGTGGAGGCCGCCGCGACGGACAGGCGGGTGCGGATCAAGAACGTCATCAAGTGGTATTTCTTCTTCCGGGCCTTCCGCGGCGCGCGGTTCATCGTGCTCGGCGACCGGATCCGGGCGAATGTCGAGGAGCTGATCGGCCCCCTCTTCCGCCGGGGCAACATCGGCGCGGTCATCCATCCCGTGGGCGTCGCCCCCCTGCCGCAGCGCGGCGCCGGCTCTCCCCTGCGGTCGAACCGGCTTCCCCAGGTCATCTTCATGGCCGGGTGGCACGCTTTGTCGCCCAAGAACCGGGCCCTCCTCGACGCCCTTGAGGGCATCCATCAGGAGGACCGCCGGTTCGAGGTCGAGGTGGTCTCGAACAGGATCGACGGGGTCAACGACAACAAGGCGTTCTCGATGGAGTACACCGACCGCCTCAACCGGATCGCGGCGGCGGATTTCTTCCTTCACCTCCCGAGCGACCCCTACCGGCTGCAGGCCAGCGGCGCCGTGATGGACATGCTGCTGACGGGCACTCCGATGATCGGCCTGCGGACCGATTTCGGGGAGGAGCTGGCGGGGATCATCGGGCCGTTCGGATACTTCTTCGACACCCGCGACGAACTTCTGCGGTTCCTCTCCTCCGCGAGCCCGAATCCGACCGAGGTCGAGTCGTTCCGGGCCAACCTCGCGTCGGGCTACGACAAGATCGTGGCGCGCAGCCAAGCGCAGTTCGACGAGCTGCTCGCGTCGTGAGCCGCCCTCAGCCGCCCTCGACCACACCCCCGGCGATCCGGCGGCAATGGTCCAGGGCGGCGGCGATCAGGTTGTCGCTCGCCTCCGGCGTGCGGAACGCCGAGTGCGCCGAGAGGGTCACGGTCGGCAAGGCCGCGAGGGGATGCCCGGCCGGCAGGGGCTCCTGCGTGAACACGTCGAGCCCCGCCCCGGCGAGGCGGCCCGTGCGCAAAGCCTCCGCCAGCGCCTCCTCGTCGAGGAGGGCGCCCCGGGCGGTGTTCACGAGGATGGCGCCGGGCTTGAGGGCGGCGATCCGGTCCGCGGACAGGAAATTGCGCGTCTCGTCGGTCAGGAGCAGGTGGAGGGAGACCACGTCGCTCTCCGCGAGCAGGCGGTCGAGCGCCACGAACTCCACGCCGGGATGGGTCCGGGGCGTCCGGTTCCAGGCGGTCACCCGCATGCCGGCCCCGGCGCAGAGGCGGGCCATCTCCGCTGCGATGCCGCCGAAGCCGACGAGGCCCACCGTCTTGCCGGTGAGCTGGATCCCGTCTCTGCGCAGCCATTGTCCGGCCCGCATCGCCCCGTCCATCCGGGCGAGGCCCTTGGCCGCCGCCCACATCAGGGCGAAGGCGCATTCAGCCACCGCCGTATCGCCGTAGCCCCGGATCAGGTGCACCCGCACGCCGAGTTCGGCCTCCAGGGCCTCTGGGTCCATGTAGCTGCGCGCCCCCGTGCCGAGGAACACGACGTGCCTCAGGCCCGTGCAGGCCTTCGCGACGGACAGCGGCAGGGCGGTGTGGTCGATGAGGGCGATCTCCGCCCCGGCGAGGAGGCGTGGCAGGTCCTCCGGGACGGTGTCCGGGTCGGCATGGATCGTCAGCGGCGGATCGCCGGGTCGGCTCAGGCGGCGGGCCACCTCCGCCAGGGTCTCGCTGGCATCCACGAACACGGCGCGCATGGGCTTGTCTCCCTCGTGTCCCGGTGTGCCACGGGCCGGCGTCATCCCGCCACCGCGAACCCGAGCGTGAGGAGCGCCAGCACCAGTCCTGCCTGGATGACGCAGGCCGTGCGGTAGAGCGCGAGCGCCCGGCCGATGTCGTCCGGCGTCGCCCCGGCCCGGCCGTCGCCCATATGGGCGTCGGCGACGAGGGCGCCGTCATAGACCCGCGGCCCGGCGAGCCGGAGGCCGAGCGCCCCCGCCATGGCGGCTTCGGGCCAGCCGGCATTGGGGGAGCGATGGCGGCGGGCGTCCCGGGCCATCGCCCGGAGCGCGCCCCTGGCGTCGGCGCCGCGCAGCCACGCCGCCCCGGCGATGAGCAGGCCGGCGAGGCGGGAGGCAGGCAGGTTGACGAGGTCGTCGAGGCGGGCCGCCGCCCAGCCGAAGGCCTCGTAGCGCGGCGTGCGGTGGCCGATCATGCTGTCGGCGGTGTTGACCGCCTTGTACAGGGCGCCGCCGGGCAGGCCCAGGCATCCGAGCCAGAAGGACGGCGCCACGATCCCGTCGGAGAAGTTTTCGGACAGGCTCTCGATCGCTGCCCGGCAGACGGCCGCCTCGTCCAGCCGCTCCGGATCGCGCCCGACGATCATCGCCACCGCCCGCCGCCCGGCCTCGAGCCCCCCCGTCCGCAGGCCGTTTTCCACTGCGGTCACGTGGTCGTGCAGGCTGCGCTGGGCCGGCAGGCTCGCGGCGAGGATCCCGAGGATCACCAGAGCGGGGAGGGGGCCGGCGAGCCCCGCGAGCCCCGTGAGTGCTGCCGCGACGGCCCCCACCACCCCCAGCAGCAGTGCCAGGGCGAGCACGCCGGCCAGCCGACGCCGGCCCGGGGAGCCGCGGTTGAGGCTGCGCTCCAGGGCGGCGATCAGCCGGCCGATCCAGGTGACAGGGTGGCCGACGGCCCTGTAGAGCGCGTCGGGATAGCCGGCCGCCGCCTCGACCCCGAGGGCGATGGCGAGAAGGGCGAGCGTGTCGGGCGGATGGACCATTCGGTGTGGAGCGTTCCCGCGCGTGAGCCTGCCGCGATCGCCCACGGAGGCGACCTCGGCGGGCTCCGAAAAGCCTACCCGGACGCGCCCGAGCCGTGGCTCGACCTGTCGACGGGGATCAACCCGGTCCCCTATCCCGTGCCGCCGGTGGAGGCCAGCGCCTGGCTGAGGCTTCCGGAGGCCAGCGAGGTCCACGGCCTCCGGGAGGCGGCGGCCTCGGCCTACGGCGCCCCCGGCCCCGCCCACGTGGTGCCCGCGCCGGGCACCCAGATCCTGATCGAGACCCTGCCCCGGCTCGTGGCCCCGGCCCGGGTCGCGGTGCTGGGCCCCACCTATGCCGAGCACGCCGCCGCATGGAGCCGGGCTGGGCACGCCGTGGTGGAGAGCCACGACCCCGGAGCCCTCGCCGATGCGCAGGTGGCGGTGATCGTCGATCCCAACAACCCGGACGGGCGGACCCTTCCCCTGTCCGAGCGCCTCGCCCTGGCCCGGGCGATGCGCGACCGGGGCGGCCTGCTGGTGGCCGACGAGGCCTTCGCCGACCTGGAGCCGGTGGAGAGCCTTTGCCCGCATGCGATGCCGGGGCTCGTGGTGCTGCGCTCCTTCGGCAAGACCTACGGCCTGGCGGGCCTGCGCCTCGGTTTCGCCGTCGCCGATCCCGGGACGGCGGAGCGGATCGCAGGGGCGCTGGGTCCATGGGCGGTGTCGGGGCCGGCCCTGGCGATCGGGCGGGCGGCCCTGTCGGACAGGGCATGGCGGGCCGCGGCGGCCCGGGACCGGGGGGAGGATGCGGCCCGCCTCGACCGGATGATCCTCCGGGGCGGGGGGCGCAACGTCGGGGGGACCTGCCTGTTCCGCACCGCCGACTTCCCCGACGGCCCGGACCTCTACCGGCGCCTCGCGGAGGCGGGGATCGCCGTCCGGCGCTTCGCCGAACGCCAGGAGCGCCTCCGCTTCGGCCTGCCGGCCGGAAAGGACGCATGGTGCCGCCTGTCGCGGGTGCTGAAGTAGTGGGATCCCAAAGGGCCGAGCCCTTTGGCGGGTGCAGGGCGGAGCCCTGCGGTTCTCCCAGGGGCTTCGCCCCTGGACCCCACCAAAGGGGATGATCCCCTTTGGAAACCTCCGGTTTCAGCGATCCCGGGCCGCCACCAGCACGGCCAGG
Source organism: Methylobacterium persicinum (assembly GCF_022179525.1). Taxonomy (GTDB): domain Bacteria; phylum Pseudomonadota; class Alphaproteobacteria; order Rhizobiales; family Beijerinckiaceae; genus Methylobacterium; species Methylobacterium persicinum. The sequence goes on along the minus strand of NZ_BPQX01000063.1, from coordinate 4,886 downwards.
GCCGAGAAGGTCAGGCCCACCGCGCAGACCCCCGGCCAGCCGACCAGCAGGAACGCCTGCGAGCCGGCATAGGCCCCGATCGCCGCGAAGACGAAGACGGTGGTGAACAACACCGTGTTGATCCGCCCCCGCGCCCCCGGAACCAGGGCGTAGGCCCGGGTCTGGTTGGCGATGAGCGCGCCGTTCATGCCGATGTCGATGAGCAGCACGCCGATCGCCACCGCGACGAGGGACCATGTCCCCCCCGCCCAAAGCACCACGAAGGCCAGGGCGACGAGCAGGCTGCCGCCGAGCACCACCGGCTTCGCACCGCTCCGGTCGGCGAAGCGGCCGGAGAGGGGAGCCACGAAGGCACCGCAGACGCCGATCACCCCGAACAGGCCCGCCCCGGCGGCGGTCAGCCCGAAGGGCGGCCCCTCGACGAGGAGGGCCAGCGTCGCCCAGAAGGCGTTGAAGCCGGCGAAGAGCAGCCCCTGCGACAGGCTCGCCGTCCGAAGCACCGGCTGCGTCCGGGCAAGGCCGACGATCGAGGCCATCAGGCTGCCGTAGCGCAGGCGATGGGTCTGGGGCGTGTGCGGCAGGGTGGCGGCGGCGACCCCCGCCATGGCCAGGGCGAGGCCGGAGGCGATGAGGAACACGGGGCGCCAGCCGAGATGGGCGCCGATGAAGCCGCTCGCGGTCCGGGCGAGGAGGATACCCGTGAGAAGCCCCGTCATCACCTGACCGACGACCCGCCCGCGGCTCGAATCGGGGGCGAGCTCGGCGGCGAAGGGCACCGCCTGCTGGGCCGCCGAGGCGAGCACGCCCACGAGCAGGTGGGCCAGGGCGAGGCTCAGGAGGCTGTGGCTCAAGCCCACCGCGAGGAGGGCCAGCGCCAGGGCGAGGCACTGGAGCACGATCAGCCGGCGGCGGGGGAGGGCGTCTCCCAGGGGCACGAGCCCGACGATCCCGAGCCCGTAGCCGACGAGGGCCGTGGTGGGCACCCACAGGGCAGCCCGGTCGCCGAACTCGGCCACGATCATCCCCAGCAGCGGCTGGTTGTAATAGATGTTCGCCACGGCCCCGCCCGCGATCAGCGTCAGGCCGAGCCGCGCCTTGCCATCGAGGCGGGCGGGCGCGAGGGAGGCGGCGCTGGATGAAGCGGACAGGACGCCCTCGCGGAATCGGGGGATGGCGGGATGGGTGCGGATAGGCCCGGGCCGTCGCGTCCGGCAACCGGGCGCGCCGCATGGCCGCGCCCCGCCGGGTGCATCTGCCATCGGGCGGGGGCCGCACCATATGCACGAGATGCGGGCAGAAACCCGCGTCGGACCGGCCCGGGGATCGAGAGATCCCGCTGCGCCGGTCCTGCCGTCATTCTACGAGCGAGGTGCCGATCCGTTCCCAAGGGGAACCCGGGGGAGGGCCTCAGCAAGGAGTACGGGATGCCGAATTACCGGGTCGATTTCGCCAAGGAGATCCTCGGGGTGCCGTTCACGGTGGGGTCCGTCGAGATCACCCGGGCCCGCGACCCCGAACGGGCCCGCCGCGCCGCGGAACTGCGCTTCGCCCGCCAGCATGGCGTCGGCGACTGGCGCGAGCGGGCCGACCTCGCCCTCATCGCCCCGCGGGACTGAGGATTGCCGGCGACATTGTCGACCTCGACCGTCTCGGTCTCACGTGGTTCTTGAGCGTTCCGGGCTTGGCCGCAACCCTGCCGACGCCCTAACATAGCGCCATCGACCGGCGGCGTCTGGCCGGGCCGGCGTCACGGTGGGGATCTTCAGGGGCGATGGCGGCGATCTCCTTCTTCGGCGACCTGCTGCAGACCATCAGCGAGCGCGGTCGCGACCTCGTCGGCCTCGGCCGCGGCGATCTCGCGGCCAGGGCGGGGGCGGCCGAACTCGCCCGCCTGTGCGAGGATCTCATCTCCCGGCGGGGCGAGGCCTCGGGCGTCGCCCTCGCCCGGGCGATCCTCGACCGCTACGCCAGCCTCGGCAGTGCCGAACGGCACGAATTCCTGCGGACGATCGCCCTCGACTTCGACGCGGACCACCGGGCCGTGGATGCGGCCATCTCGGCCTATCTCGCCGACCCGAGCCGCGCCCGCCTCGGCACCCTGCACGAGGCGGCGGAGCCGCGCAGCCAGGAACTGATTCGCCGCCTGAACCTCGCCCGTGGCGGGACGCTGAGCCTCGTGCGGATGCGCGAGGATCTGTTCGACCTGCGCCGGGACCTCCGCCGGGCCGCCAAGGGGGATGGCAAAGGGGATGCGGCCCTGCTCGACGCGGCCGACAGCCTCGATTCCGACTTCGAGCACCTGTTCGCCTCGTGGTTCAACCGCGGCTTCCTGGTGCTGCGCCACATCGACTGGACGACCCCGGCGCATATCCTGGAAAAGATCATCCGCTACGAGGCGGTCCACGCCATCGCCGACTGGGACGACCTGCGCGCCCGGATCGAGCCGCCGGACCGGCGCTGCTTCGCCTTCTTCCACCCGGCGCTGGCCGACGAGCCGCTGATCTTCGTGGAGGTCGCCCTCACCGAGGGGATCGCCCCGGCCATCGCCCCGATCCTGTCCCGGGAGCGCAAGCCCCTGGCACCGCGCTCGGCCACGACCGCCATCTTCTACTCGATCTCGAACTGCCAGAAGGGGCTCGCGGGCGTCACCTTCGGCAACTTCCTGATCAAGCAGGTGGTCGAGGATCTGGCCCGGGAGATCCCGAGCCTCAAGACCTTCGTCACCCTCTCGCCGGTCCCCGGCTTCTCCTCGTGGCTCACCCGGGAGCGGCGGGCCGACAGCCCCCAGGGCCTGCTGCCCGAGGATGTCGAGGCCCTGCGGGCCCTCGACGTGCCCGGCTGGCATGAGGACAAGGCGCTGTCCGACACGGTGCGCAAGGCCCTGGTCCCGGCGGCGGCGGCCTACTTCCTGCGGGCCAAGAACGAGCGCGGCCGGCCCCTGGACCCGGTGGCCCGGTTCCACCTCGGCAACGGCGCGAGGCTGGAGCGGATCAACTTCCTCGGCGACGTCTCGGACAAGGGGCTCAACCAGTCCCACGGGCTGATGGTCAACTACCTCTACGACCTCGCCGCCATCGAGAAGAACCACGAGACCTACGCCAATCTCGGCACCGTGGCGGCGTCCCCAGCCGTCACCCGCGACCTGCGCGCCAAGCTTCCGCCCCCCCGGGCCGTGGCCCTGGCCGAGGCGTAGGGGATCAACCGACCGTCGGACCCTCCGTCATCCGGGCGAAGGCGAGGGTGATCCGGCGGGCGACGCCGTCGACCTCGCCGGGCTCGAGGGGCACCCGGCGGTCGAGGATCAGGGCGGCGAGCCCGTGCACCAGCGACCACGCCGCGAGGGTCAGGTCCCCGGCGGATTGACCCGGCCCGGCGAGGGCCGCGGCCCGCCGCGCCAGGATCGCGTAGGCCGCAGACCCGTCCGAACTCCGGCGCGGCGCCATGAACATCAGCCGGAACAGGGCCGGGTGTCGGCAGGCGAAGGCGACGTAGGCGGCGCCCTGCGCGGCGAGGGCCTCTCTCCCGCCGGCCGTGGCGTCGGCCTCCTCCAGGCAACGGGCCAGTTCTTGGAAGCCATGCCCCGCCACCGCGTCGAGGAGGGCGTCCTTGTCGGCGAAGTGGCGGTAGGGCGCCATCGCCGAGACCCCGCAATCCCTGGCGATTCCGCGCAGCGACAGGGCCGCCGCGCCCCCGGCCTCCAGCCGTTCGAGGGCCGCTAAGACCAGCGCGGCCCGCAGGTCGCCATGATGGTAGTCCTTGTCCGGCATGGATGTTGACACTGTAAACAAAACGCGCGATGTATGCGCTGTAAACGATCCCATGAGGCCGTGCGATGCAAGCCACCCCCGCCCGCCGTTCGGTGGATCTTTCCACCTATCCCGACCTCGTCGTGGTCTATCTCGGCTTCAGGGTCACCCGCTGGCGCGGGCTGCTCGCGCTGATGGGGGTCGGGCGGGGCATCGCCGCCTCGGTCCGCTCGCAGCCGGACGGGCTGCTGGCGCATGAAAACCTGTTCTTCGGCCTGACCCATGTCGGCATGCGCCAGTACTGGCGCGACCTCGACAGCCTGGAGCGGTTCACCCGTTCGGAGCCGCACCGGACGTGGTGGCGGGACTTCTCCCGGGATGCCCGGGGCTCCGGCTTCTGGCACGAGGCCTATTCCCGCGGCGGCATGGAGGCGATCTATGTGGGCATGCCCGCGCCCACCGGCCTCGGCCTGTTCGCCCCCGAACGGGCTCCGGAGGGCGGTTTCCTGTCGTCCCGGCAGAGGCTCGCCGCCTGAAAGGGCTCGCGGGAGGCGGGCAGGGCCGTTAATGAGACAGGATATCGACGTCCGCAAACCCTGCTCCGCATGACCAACCACCTGTTCTCCCTCGTCCGTGACGGCGCCGCCGACCCGACCCGGACCGTCATCGAGACGCATGAGGGACGGCACCATTCCTACGCCGACCTCCTCGCCCGCTCCGGCGCCTACGCGGCCGCCCTCGTGGCGGCGGGCGTCGCGCCGGGGGACCGGGTGGCGGTGCAGGTGGAGAAGAGCGCGGAGGTGATCTTCCTCTATCTCGGCGTGGTGCGGGCCGGGGCGATGTTCCTGCCCCTGAACACCGCCTACACCCCGGCCGAGATCGGCTACTTCCTCGGCGACGCCGAGCCCGCCCTGTTTGTGTGCGATCCGGCGAAACGCGAGGCCCTGGCCGGGGCCGCCGCGGGCGTGCGGCAGGTCTGGACCCTCGATGCGGCCGGCACCGGCAGCGCCGCGGAGGCGGCGGACGCGCAGGACGGGGCCGCCTTCGCCGACGTGCCCCGGGCGCCTGAGGATCTCGCGGCGATCCTCTACACCTCCGGCACGACCGGGCGCCCTTGGAGCGCCCGGTCGTGCCGGAGGT
>NZ_BPQX01000062.1 GCF_022179525.1 Methylobacterium persicinum | reverse complement strand
AAGGCCTCATCCTGAGGTGCTCGCGTCAGCGGGCCTCGAAGGAGGGCTCCAGGGATCGCGGAGCCCTCTGGAGCCCTCCTTCGAGGCGGCTTCGCCGCACCTCAGGATGAGGGGAGAGGGTGGGACCGCCGCTCAGCAACCAGTCTTGCAACCATTCCGCGCGGAGCGGGAGTGGCGCTGTCATTCCGCCGCCACCGCCTGAGCCGGCCGCAACCGGGCCATGACCTGCTCGCGCAGGCCGGCGATGTCGAAGGCCCAGACGAGCGCCCCGTAGAGCCCCATCCCCAGCGGCACCAGCACGGCCAGGGCCATGGCGGGCGGCAGGCCCCGGAACGGCGCCAGGGCGAGGCCCATCGCGGCGCAGGCGAGCGCCGCCAAGCCGATCTGACCCCAGGGAAGCACCAGCCGGTCCGAACCGGTCAGCGCCCGCCAGCCCAACCACAGGCAGGCCCCGGCGAGGCCGAGGGTCTGCGCCAGGGCGACGCCGATCCCCCCGAAGACGGGCGGCAGCACGACGAGCCCGATCCCGTTGAGCCCGAGCCCGACCAGGGCTGCGGCGATCACCGGAACCGTGCGGCGGCGGATCTGGAAGGCGGGGTTCACCGCGTAGAACATCATCGCGAGGCAGAAGAGGCCCGGCATCAGCGCGATGCTGTAGGTCTCGAACGGCCCCCGGTAGGCCTCCGGCACCACGAGGCCCTGGAGCGCCGGCAGGACCGCCCAGAACCCGACCGCGCATGGGGCGAGCAGGGCGAAGACCGTGGCGGCGTTCCGGGCCACCTGGGCCTCCGCCGCCGCCCGGCCGTGATGCTCCTCGGCATGGACGGCGATCTGGAACAGGAGGAGGTCGAGGGCCGTGCCCAGGGTCGTGAGGACCCGGGAGGTCACGTCGGCGGCCAGGGCGAAATACCCGGCCTCGGTGAAGCCCGCGTGGCCCGCCACCGCGCCGCGATTCACGAAGGACAGGAGCTGATAGGCCGCGTTGGCGGCGATGAGGGGAAGGCCGTAGCGGGCGAAGACGCCCCAGGTGGCCGGAAGCCGCCCCCGCTCGAAGGACGAGACTGGGTCGCGGAGGGGATGACGCAGGATCACGACCGCGAGGAACTGGCTCAAGCCCGCCGCCGCCAGGACCCAGGCCGGCTGCGGCAGGAACCACGCGGCCCCCGCCATCATCACGAAGGCCAGCACGTTCTTCACGGCCACGAGACCGAGATACAACTTCCCGTCGAATCGGGCCCGGGCCAGAGCGGCGTGATAGTCGAACACGCCGATGCCGAGCGCCGCGAGCCCGGTGCCGCACAGCACCGCCTCCCGCCCGTCGGCCCCCTCGCCGAAGCCGAACCCGCCGCAGATGGCGGCGGCGGCGGCGAGCAGGATGCCGAGACGGAGATAGGCCCGGTCGAGGCCGTGGCGGATCCAGGGCTCGTCTACCCGCACCCGGCCCGAATAGAAGCGCGTCGCCGACAGGCGCAGCCACTCGAACAGCACGGTGTTGAGGACGATGGCGCCGGTGGTCGCCAGGGCGAAGCGGCCGAAATCGGCCGGGCCGAGGAGCTTGGCGATCAGCAGACCGAGGACGAAGTTCAGCCCCGCATTGATGACGAAGGCGGCGATGACGGCCAAGGCGAAAGTCTCGTGCGACGCGTCGGGGCCCGGCGACGCTACCGGCGGTGGCGTAAGAATCCCCTAATCGGGCGCCTTCGGGGCGGGAGCGGGACGGGATCGCATCATTAACCCCGGGCAACGGCGATGGCTGCGCGATCCAGGCTTGAGCGAAGGGCCCGGCGGCGGCAAGATCGACGACGCCCCCCGGATGCATGCCGAATCACGATGCCGCCAGCCCTCGCCAGCGCCGCCCCCGACGACACACCCGAGGCGCGGGAGAAGAGTGCCGGCGCCTTCCGCACCATCAGCGAGGTGGCCGAAGCCCTCGACGTGCCGCAGCACGTCCTGCGCTTCTGGGAGACGCGCTTCGGCCAGATCCGCCCCCTGAAGCGGGCCGGCGGGCGCCGTTACTACCGGCCGGAGGATGTCGATCTCGTCGCCGGCATCCGGCACCTGCTCCATGTCCGCCGCTACACGATCAAGGGCGCCCAGCGGATCATCAAGGAGAACGGCATCCGCTTCGTCCAAGCCGTGGGCCGGGGCGAGGCCGTGGCGGCCCCTCCCCCGCTCCAGGACCTGGAATCGGGGCAGGATCCCGGGACGGACGGGCTTGCCCCCTACGATCCGGCGAGCGCGGCGCTGCCCTCCATCGATCAGGCGGCGCTGGAGGATGCCCTGGAGGAACTTCGGGCCTGCCGCGCGATCCTCGACGCCCTGCGCCAGCCGCCGGAGTGAACGGCCGAGCCTTGGCAAGCATTTGCGGCCCCGGGCGAATCGACCGGTGGAATCGGCGGCCGTGCGGTCCGAACTTTGCAGCGGCAGCGGCGTTGTCGCCCGCATGTCCGCCGCTCATCATAAGTTGTCTCCGAGCCAGGAGCTGATGGCCCGCATCCTGCGGATCGTCCGCGCATGCCCGGATGCGGCCTCGGAAGTGCTCGAACTGATCACCCTCGTGAGTCAGGTCGAGGCCGCCACGGCGGTCGATCCCCGCTACCGGGACGCCCGCCGGGTCATCGCACGCCTGCGCAACCCCCTCTGGGACATGGGCCCCGCCGACCGCGAGAACCTCCTGCGGGCCGCGGAGACGATCCGCCGGGTCTGCCGCCTGAAGGAGGACGACATCCCGGCCTCGCCGATCGCCGATGCCGGAGAGCGGGCGCGGGTCGAGGAGCGCCTCGCCGCCGCCCTGAGCGGCGAGTTCTCGGCGGCCCAGATCGCCCGGGTCACCGGCATCGTGGCGGCGGCCCTGCAGGATTAGCCGCTGCCGCCGGATCGCCGCGCGCCAACCTCTTTTCAGGATGGGGCGGCCCCCTCGACGCCTGCCCTCCACGTCACCACATGCCTAAGATGCGGGCGGATGACCGCTCCCGCGACATCCCGGTCCGCGCCCTGGAGACCTGCCCCGTGACGATCGTTTCCGCCCTCCCCGGTCGCCGCCTCGCCGCCTTTGCCGGCGCCCTCCTTCTCGCCGGTCCTGCCCTGGCACAGACCACCGTGACCCGCTCCAAGACGGTCGCCGCAGGCCAGACGGTGCGGCTTGAGATCGCCCCGAACCTCAAGAAGGATTGCAGCCCCGGACCGATGCCCGAGTTCAAGGTGTCCGGTGCCCCCAAGAACGGCTCTGTGATCACCAAGGTCGGCAAGCTGAAGACCCCGGCCAGCTACCGGTGCCCGAACAAGGAAGCCGCTGTCCAGGCTCTCTTCTACCAAGCCAATGCAGGCTATAGCGGACAGGACGAGGTGACTTTCGAGGTCAAGTCTTCCGACGGCCAGGTGCAGACCCAGACGATCAAGATCACCGTCGGCGGCGCCAACGCCAAGCCGTCGTCCGATGCCAAGAAAGAAGGCACTGACCTCTAAGAGCGAGGCAGTCGAATTCGCTCAATGCATCGTTTTTCGGCGCCGGCTGCAATGCCCACTGGAAGATTACCACTCCGTCATTTGACGAGTGTGGTACTCGTTCCACCGGGTGTTGCACGCAATCAACGTGATTGCAGCGTCTTCACCGCGCTGCGACAAATGGCGGGCCTGTCGGTTGCATCCGAGGCGGGACAGGATGAAGCTGTCCAGGTCTGAGAGGGTGACGCGAATGCCTATGCAAGCGACGAACGACCTCTTCCAGAGCTTCGCCCGCGGCTATGAAGCACGCCGCGACACGGAGATGAGCCTCTCCGAATATCTTGAAGCCTGCCGCGACGAGCCCCTGATGTACGCCTCCGCGGCGGAGCGCATCCTGGCGGCGATCGGCGAGCCGGAATTCGTCGATACTGCTAAGGATTCGCGGCTGGGCCGCATCTTCATGAACCGGACGATCCGGACCTATCCGGCCTTCCGGGAATTCTATGGGATGGAAGAGACGATCGAGCGGATCGTCTCGTTCTTCCGCCACGCGGCGCAGGGGTTGGAGGAACGCAAGCAGATCCTCTACCTGCTCGGGCCGGTGGGCGGCGGCAAGTCCTCCCTCGCCGAGCGGCTGAAGCTGCTGATGGAGGTCCATCCGATCTACGTGCTCAAGGCCGGCAACGAGGTCTCCCCCGTCTTCGAGAGCCCGCTCGGGCTGTTCGACCCGGAGGTGATGGGCGAGGAGATCCAGCGCCGCTACGGCATCCCGCGCCGCCGCCTCACCGGCCTGATGAGCCCCTGGGCCCTGAAGCGCCTGGACGAGTTTGGCGGCGACATCTCGCGCTTCACGGTCATCAAGGTGCGCCCGTCGCGCCTGCGGCAGATCGGCATCGCCAAGACCGAGCCGGGCGACGAGAACAACCAGGACATCTCCAGCCTCGTCGGCAAGGTCGACATCCGCCGCCTGGAAACCCTCTCCCAGGCGGATCCGGACGCCTACTCCTATTCCGGCGGCCTCAACCGGGCGAACCAGGGCGTCCTGGAATTCGTCGAGATGTTCAAGGCGCCGATCAAGATGCTCCACCCGCTGCTCACCGCGACGCAGGAGGGCAACTATGTCGGCACCGAGAATATCGGCGCGATCCCGTTCACCGGTGTGATCCTCGCCCACTCGAACGAGGCCGAGTGGCAGACCTTCAAGACCAACAAGAACAACGAAGCCTTCATCGACCGCATCTACGTCATCAAGGTGCCCTACTGCCTCCGGGTGACGGAGGAGCAGAAGATCTATGACAAGCTGATCTCCAGCTCCGAACTGTCCGACGCCGCCTGCGCGCCGGGCACCCTGGAGATGCTGGCCCGGTTCGCGGTTCTGTCCCGCCTGCGGGAGCACGCCAACTCGAACCTGTTCTCCAAGATGCGGGTCTATGACGGCGAGAGCCTGCGCGAGGTCGATCCCCGCGCCCGCTCGATGCAGGAGTACAAGGACTCGGCCGGCGTGGACGAGGGCATGGACGGGATCTCGACCCGCTTCGCCTTCAAGGTGCTGGCTGCGACCTTCAACCACGACACGACCGAGGTGTCCGCCGACCCCGTGCACCTCATGTACGTGCTCGAGCAGTCGCTCCGCCGGGAGCAGCTCCCGCCGGAGACCGAGAAGAAGTATCTGGAGTTCATCAAGACCGAACTCGCGCCGCGCTACGCCGAGTTCATCGGCCACGAGATCCAGAAAGCCTACCTCGAATCGTACCACGATTACGGCCAGAACCTGTTCGACCGGTATATCGACTATGCCGACGCCTGGATCGAGGACCAGGACTTCAAGGACGCCGAGACCGGCCAGCTCATGAACCGGGAACTCCTGAACCAGGAGCTGACCAAGATCGAGAAGCCGGCCGGCATCGCCAACCCGAAGGACTTCCGCAACGAGGTGGTGAAGTTCGCCCTGCGCTCCCGGGCGCAGCATGGCGGGCGCAACCCGAGCTGGACCAGCTACGAGAAGCTGCGGGAAGTGATCGAACGGCGCATGTTCTCCCAGGTGGAGGAACTGCTCCCGGTCATCTCCTTCGGCTCCAAGAAGGACGGCGACACCGAGAAGAAGCACGGCGAGTTCGTCGAGCGCATGGTGTCCCGCGGCTACACCGAGCGGCAGGTCCGCCGTCTGGTGGAATGGTACATGCGGGTGAAGCAGGCGGGCTGACGGGCGGGTTCCCCAACCCTCAGCCGCCACAGTTTCGGACGATCGGCCGGCGAGACTTCAAGTCGGCCGGACACGCGGGCGAGGGTTTGAGCACCTGATGCACATCGTCGACCGACGCCTCAATCCCGGGGGCAAGAGCCTCCCCAACCGTCAGCGCTTCCTGCGCCGCGTCAAGGACGTGGCGCAGCGGGCGGTGCGCGAGTCCGCCCGGGAGAACGACATCAAGAACCTCGGCAAGGACGGGCGCGTCACCGTGCCGGTGGATGGGGTGCGTGAGCCGCGCTTCAGCCGCCAGCCCGGCAGCGGCCGGCACGACCATATCCTGCCCGGCAACAAGACCTACGTGGAGGGCGACACGATCGACCGCCCGCCGGGCGGCGGCGGGAGCGGCGGAGGCTCAGGCGAGGGCGGCGACGGGGGCGAGAACAGCGAGGACGCGTTCCAGTTCGTCCTCACCCGGGACGAGTTCCTGGAGCTCTTCCTGGAGGACCTCGAACTGCCCGACCTCGCCAAGCGGCGCCTGTCGGTGGTCGAGACCGAGGGGATGCGCCGGGCCGGCTACACCATCACCGGCTCGCCCGCCAACCTCGCCCTGACCCGGACGCTGCGGAACTCCATGTCCCGGCGGATCGCCCTCAAGCGGCCGAAGCCCGACGAGGTCGAGGCGCTGGAAAAGCGCATCGCGGCCCTGCGCGAGGGCGACCCGGCCCGGGCCGACCTGGAACAGTCCCTGACGCTGCTGCGGGAGCGGTCCAAGCGCATCCCCTATGTCGATCCGATCGACCTGCGCTTCCGCCGGTTCGAGCCCTACCCGCGCCCCATCGCGCAGGCGGTGATGTTCTGCCTGATGGACGTGTCGGGCTCGATGACCGAGCACATGAAGGACCTCGCCAAGCGGTTCTACATCCTGCTCCATATCTTCCTGACTCGGCGCTACCGGCACGTCGAGATCGTCTTCATCCGCCACACCGACCGGGCGACCGAGGTGGATGAAGAGACCTTCTTCGGCTCCCGGGAGACCGGCGGCACGCTGGTCTCCTCCGCGCTGATCGAGATGAAGCGGGTGATCGCCGAGCGCTACGACCCGAACGATTGGAACATCTACGCGGCCCAAGCCTCCGACGGCGATAACGTGTCGAGCGACGGCCCGACGGCGACGGACCTGCTGCGGGCCGACATCCTGCCGGCCTGCCAGCACTTCGCCTATCTGGAAGTGGGCGACGAGAACGGGCCGCGGGCGGGTTTCGTGGAGCACCGCACCACCCTGTGGCGGACCTACGAGGCCATCGCCAAGGCCGGCGGGCCCATCGCCATGCGCAAGGTCAACCACCGCCGGGAGATCTACCCCGTGTTCCGCGAGCTGTTCAGCCGCAAGGACAAGGCGGAGGCGTGAGCCGATGGGCATGGCTCGCTCCAGGACCTGCGCCGCCTGCCCCGCGTCTTTGCGAGCGGAGCGAAGCAATCCAGGGCGGCGGGACGTTTCAAGGCGTAGCGGATCCCTGGATTGCTTCGCTCCGCTCGCAATGACGGTCGGTCGTCCGAGACGGCCCGGTTCCCCTCGTGGGAACATCCGCGCGATCCTCCGGGAGATGCCATGACACGCCTCGCACCCCCAAGAATCGTCCGCGCCGACAAACCCCTGTTCACGGGGAACGACTGGGATTTCGACACCATCCGCCGCATCCACGATGCCTGCGAGGCGGAGGCGAAGAAACTCGGGCTGTCGTGGTACCCGAACCAGATCGAGATCATCACCGCCGAGCAGATGCTGGACGCCTATGCCTCCATCGGCATGCCGCTGTTCTACAAGCACTGGTCCTTCGGCAAGCACTTCGCCCAACATGAATCCGGCTATCGCCGGGGCCTGATGGGGCTCGCCTACGAGATCGTCATCAACTCCGACCCGTGCATCTCCTACGTGATGGAGGAGAACACGGCGACGATGCAGACGCTCGTCATCGCGCATGCCGCCTTCGGCCATAACCACTTCTTCAAGAACAACTATCTGTTCCGGCAGTGGACCGACGCCGAGGGCATCCTCGACTATCTCGACTTCGCCAAGGGCTTCATCGCCCGCTGCGAGGAGCGCTACGGCCACCAGGCGGTGGAGCAGGTGCTCGACGCCGCCCACGCCCTGATGAGCCAGGGCGTCCACCGCTACCCGCGCAAGAAGCGGCCCGACCTCGCCTCCGAGCAGCGCCGGGAGCGGGAGCGGGTCGAGCATGGCGAGCAGATCTACAACGACCTGTGGCGCACCCTGCCGAACAAGCCGGGCGCCGCCCCCTCCGATATGGCCGCCGAGCGCCGCCGGGCCCTGCTGGAACTTCCCCAGGAGAACATCCTCTACTTTCTGGAGAAGGTCGCGCCGCGCCTGCGCCCCTGGCAGCGGGAG
>NZ_BPQX01000061.1 GCF_022179525.1 Methylobacterium persicinum | reverse complement strand
AACGCCGGACGCGCTGCTGTTTTTGTCTCTCAGGTGTAGGGTTTCTGCCCTTGGGGCGGGTGATCCTGGCTCTTTGACATTGTGATTTGAGGAAGGGAGACGCGGACGGCGTTTCGACTTGTCCTTGCGGCTCTCGCCAGACCCGCAAGGACAAGTCGAAACGCCGTCCGCGTCTCCCTTCCTCAAATCACAATGTCAAAGAGCCAGGATCACCCGCCCCAAGGGCAGAAACCCTACACCTGAGAGACAAAAACAGCAGCGCGTCCGGCGTTCGCCGGCCAACCCTGCCGCGATGTTCAGAAGGTGCGTCGTCAACCGGTCCGCTTCCGCGGCCGGCGCCGATGAACAGGGGTATACGGACCGACCCGGACCGCGTCAATCGCAAAAAACGAAGGCCGCCGTTTTTTCTTCAACCCGGCGGAACCATCCCAAGCCCTCTCGCGCCCGCATGTGGGCGCGCTGCGCCTCAATCTCGACATCCTGACCGAAGACATGATCTGTCTCGTCCGCAGCTGACCAACCGGCCATTTGGGCCTGGACGGTGTCGTAGCGACCGCGTCGACGGTGAATCTTCTGCAGGGCCAGCGAGTGAAGCGGGAGCGATACAGGATTGACGGTGCCGCGCCCGTCGCCAAAGGCGGTCCGGCGCCCCTCGATCTGTTCGAAACCGACGGCACGCGGATCGACAGGCGTGCCGTCAACATGCGGTGGTTGTGCGCCAGCTCACTGACGGGTCTCACAGGCGCGGCCCTGATCGCCGCCGCGCTCCATGTTTCGATCCACGGCGACCTCTCCTACGCAGCGATCCCCGATCAGCCGAGCGTCGCACCCCGTCTGCAACCCAGCGACGGCAGCGCCAACGTCGCCCACAAGGGTGACCGCCTCATCCGCAACCCGATGATCGCCTCGGCGCGGCAGAATTTCCGCGCCCCGGTGACGGTGCGGCTCGGCGACCGGGAGATCATCAAGGCCAAGCCCTTTGTCCGCATCACCACGCCGCTCTCCCTGACCGTCGGCACCTATGCGTCGGACGTGCCCAAGTTCGACCCCATGAAGTTCGTCTCGGATGAGCCGCAGGAGCGTGCCTCCGACGCCGCCGACTCGCCCGGCGCCGAGGTCAGCGTCGTGAAGCGGGATCTCATCGGCACCCCCGTCGATCCGTCGGCCCCCGCCTTGAGCGACGAGGACGTGACGGCCCAGGTCGAGGAGGAGCGCCGCCTTGCGGCTGAGGCGGGGCGCCGGACCACGATCCCGATCGCCCCGCAGATCATGCTGTCGCGCACCCTACAGCAGGCGGCCGGCGCCCTGGACGGCGCTCCCAAGGAGAACAACCCGTTCAAGGCGATCGAGGTGCTCGTCGTCCCGGAGAACGTGACCAAGCTCGCCAAGACCGATCTGAAACCCTCCGAGGCGCCCCTCGTGGAAGAGCGGGACATCGCCCTGGCCAAGGGCGAGACCCTCGAATCCACGCTCAAGGCCACAGGCTTCGCCACCGACGAGACGATCCGTGGCATCGTCGCGGCCCTGGGCGGTAAGGCACGGACATCCGCCCTCGTGGAAGGGCAGCAGATGCGCGTTCAGATCGCGCCCGGAGCCCAGCCGTCCAATGCGCGGCAGGTCACCCGCGTCGTTCTCTATGGGGAAACCGGGATCGAAGGCATCGCCGCCATCAACGACCGGGGGACCTTCGTCTCGGTCGCACCGCCGACGGACGATGCATCGGGGCAGAAAGCACAGGCGCAGGCCGAGCCCCCCGAGGACGACGAAGAGGATTCCGGCTCCGGACCGCGCCTGTACCAAAGTCTCTATGAGACGGCCGGCCGGCACGACATCCCGCGGGCGACGGTCGAGGACATCGTCCGGGTGTTCAGCTACGATCTCGACTTCCAGCGGCGTGTGCAGAGCGGCGACAGCCTCGACGTCTTCTATACGTATGACGAGGAGGGATCCGGCGCCGACCGCCCGGACCTGCTCTACGCCGCGCTCACCCTAGGAGGGGAGACGCGGAAGGTGTTCCGCTTTCAGTCGCCGGATGATGGATCCATCGACTATCTCGACGAGCAGGGCCGCTCCCTGAAGAAGTTCCTCCTGCGCAAACCCATCGCCGACGGAATCATGCGCTCGGGCTTCGGCTACCGGCGCCACCCGGTGCTGGGCTATGCCAAGCTGCACACCGGGGTCGATTGGTCGAACCCCATCGGCACCCCGATCATGGCTGCGGGCAACGGCCTCGTCATCCGGGCGGAGATGACCTCCGGCTATGGTCGGCGGGTCGAACTCCAGCACATCAACGGCTACGTCACGACCTATAACCACATGTCCCGGTTCGGCCGCGGGATCACTGAGGGCGTCCGCGTGCGCCAGGGCCAGATCATCGGGTACGTCGGCTCCACCGGCCTGTCGACGGGCGCCCACCTCCACTACGAAGTCATCATCAACGGCCACTTCGTGGACCCGATGAAGATCCGCGTTCCCCGTGGCCGCGAACTCGACGGACGCCTGCTCGCCGATTTCAAGCGGCAGCGTGAGCAGATCGAGGCGACCATGCAGAAGGCCAAGAGCGCCACCGCCATCGCCCAACGGGACGCCGCCACCCGCTGAGCGGTCGCAAGCGCCGAACCGCCTCATTGCGGGACGACGATCCAAACTGGGTGTCGCGACCGGCGGCGCCTTCCCGAAAAGCTGGAGCCACCGGCCGCTGACATCCCATACCGTCATTGCGAGCGCAGCGAAGCAATCCCGCGGCGCCACATTCTGAAGGGGCCCGCGACCCTGGATTGCTTCGCTTCCCTCGCAATGACGGCGAGGACTTTAAAACTCGACTGAACTCTGCACGGATCCCCCCAAGGGGAGGGCAGGGGGCGCTTCTCGAACCGGCCTCGAGAGAACCCTAGCCGGGTACGATGCGCACGCCCTCCCGGAACCAGGACCTGATCTCGTCGGCACCGACACCCGACTCACGCAACGCGGCGAGGCTCGTCGAACCCCACGACTTGGCGAGCTTGCGGCCATCCTCGTCCCGGAGCAGCGGGTGATGATGGTAGCGCGGCGTCGGAAGGCCGAGCAGACGTTGCAGCAGGACGTGGAGCCCCGTTGCCGCCTCAAGATCCGCCCCGCGCACCACGTGGGTGATGCCTTCCAGCGCGTCGTCGTGCACCACCGAAAGGTGGTAGCTGGTGGGAACGTCCCGCCGGGCGATCACCGCATCACCCCAGGCGATGGCATCCGCCAAGACCCGGTGTTCGCCGGTCGCGTCGAAGGCGAGGAATGTGATGGCACCCCGGTTCAGGGCACGGGGGAGGGCGCGCGCCATATCGAGACGCCACGTATGCGGCTCTCCCCGCTGACACCGGGCTGCGGCCTCGCCGGGATCCCGGTTCCGGCAGAGGCCGGGATACAGCGGCGCGCCGTCCGGATCGGTGGCGACCGCCCGGGCGCGGATCTCCCCACGGGAGCAGAAGCAGGGGTAGGCGAGACCTTCCTCGATCAGCCGGTCCCTGGCCGATCGGTAGTCCTCCATGTGCCGGGATTGGTGCCGCACCGGTTCCGGGTAGGTCAGGCCGAGCCAGGCCAGATCGTCGATGATCGCCTCGGCGAAGGCCGGCTTCGAGCGCGCCGGATCGATATCCTCGATCCGCAGGCGGCAGACCCCGCCGAGCGTCTCGGCGAAGCGGGCGTTCAAGAGGGCCGAGTAGGCGTGTCCGAGGTGTAGCCGCCCGTTCGGGCTGGGCGCGAACCGCAGGACGGCCTGCGTCTGACTCACCCGTCGCCGCGGCGCAGGCAGCGCAACGCCCCCGGCTCACACGCGATGCCGGGCAAGGAACAGGACGGCCCGTCCGGCCAGCGCTGGCAGACCTGACACCCGTCCGACCATTCGAGGCAGCCCGGATCGTCCGCCGCCGTCCGGGGTGCCGGACCGGACCGGTTCGGCGCCAATGCCCCCAGGAGAACGGTCACCACGACCACGGCCGCGATGCCGGCGAGGGCGACCCGTTCGCCCGCCGAATTCGATCGAGGAGACGTCTGCGACATGGGGCCTTGTTCGCGTGGCTCGCCCTGTCCTGTCAACGCGTCCCCACCGGATCACCCCCAACAGCGTCCAAGCCAACCGGGCATGCATCGCCGCGGCCGATGCCGGGGTCGGACAGCAAAATGGAAGCATTCATATCATTTTTGACCAAGCGAATCGAATCGGCAAGTCAATGAATGGTAATGGCTTAAGTTGAGCTATGTTCTCGTTGCACGACCGTAGGTTGTACGATCTGCCTCAAAGCCGGGGAGATCCGTATGGACTACCGACTGAATGCCAGCAAAAAATCCAAAATCTGAGGTTGCCCGTACGATTTGTCGCATCCGTGAATTGTGCGCCCGCCTCAGTCGGGTTATACCATGTTTCATGCGCATTTTTACGTCACACGAGCGCTAAACCGAGTCAAAGATGATGTCATCAAGCTTCGATGATCGCCTACTGTCGTTGACAGTTCAAGTCATTACGGCATACGTCGGCAATAATCATATCCAATCGGGCGACCTGCCGGACGTCATCGCGAACATCTATCGGAAGATCTCGGAGATCGAAAGCAAACGTAAGCCGATCGAGATACCGCCCAAGCTCACGCCGCAGGAAATAGAGAGATCCATCACCAAAGATTTTTTGATCTCTTTCGAGGACGGGAAGCCCTACAAGACCTTGCGGCGTCACCTCGCGATGCATGGGCTCACGCCGGATGACTACCGGGCGAAGTGGGGACTCGATGCGAGTTACCCGATGACGTCGCCGGCCTATTCAGAGCGCCGGTCGGAATTGGCCAAGGCCCTCGGCCTCGGCAAGATTCACAGGGTCCAACCGGGCCAGGGCGCCGTGACGGCGAGGGCGCAGCGCAAAGCCGTCGGATGAGGGGCAGGGCCTGCCGCCCCAGACGCTGCCCCCCGGACTCAGTCTTGGCGTCACCCCGGTGTCGAACCCGCCGCCTGCACGGTCAATAGGCCCCCCGGTCCGGCGAAGGTGTCGCGTGCCTGCCTCAATCGGCTCCGATAGGCTGCTTCCGAAGGCTTCCGCGCCGTCCGGCCGGCGGGAGCGCCCCTGTTCGGAGCATCGTATGACGACTCGCCTTCCCCTCGCCGCGATCCTTGCCGTCCTGCTCGGCGGGACCGCCTCCGCGCAGATGGTGCGGACCGAGCCGCAGGATGTGCCGGCCAAGGAGGCGCCGGCCAAGGAAGGGCCGACCAAGCAGGTGCCCCTCAGCCGGGGCGAGGTGCAGCTCTCCTTCGCGCCGGTGGTGAAGCGCGCGGCGCCCTCGGTGGTGAACGTCTACGCCTCGCATGTGGACAAGCGCTCCAGCGCGCGCACGAGCGCGATGGAGGAGTTCATGCGCCGCTTCTTCGGCGAGCCTGATGGCGGTCGCGGCCCCCGGGGCGAGCGGGCACAGAAGTCCCTGGGTTCGGGTGTGCTGGTGGATGGGTCGGGGCTGATCATCACCAACGCCCACGTCATCGACAACATGAACGAGGTGCGCGTCGCCCTGGCGGACCGGCGCGAGTTCGAAGCCTCCATCGTCCTGCGGGATAGCCGCACGGACCTGGCGGTGCTGCGAATCAAGGAGCCGCCGGGCGGCCTCGCGCCGATGCCCTTCGGCGATGCGGATCGGCTCGAGGTCGGCGACTTCGTGATGGCGATCGGCAACCCGTTCGGCGTGGGCCAGACGGTGACACAGGGCATCGTCTCTGCCCTGGCACGGACGCAGGTCGGCTCGGCCGACTACCAGTACTTCATCCAGACCGACGCCGCGATCAATCCGGGCAATTCGGGTGGCGCCCTAGTCAACCTCCAGGGCCAGCTCGTGGGCATCAACACGGCGATCTACTCCCAATCCGGCGGCAGCCACGGCATCGGTTTCGCGATCCCGGTCGGCATGGTGAAGGCGGTCGTCATGGCGGCCAGGGACGGCCAGACCGTGGTACGCCGCCCCTGGCTTGGGGCGAGGATCCAGAACGTCACCCCCGACATCGCCGACAGCATGGGCCTCGACCACCCGACCGGCGTGCTGGTGGCGAGCCTCCAGCCCAAGAGCCCGGCGGAGGAGGCGGGGCTCAAGCGCGGCGACCTGATCCTGTCGGTGGACGGCCAGCCGGTGGATGATCCGGAGGCGTTCGGCTACCGCTTCGCCCTCAAAGGCATCACCGGGCAGACCAAGCTCGGCATCCTGCGCGGCACAGCCCGCCAGGTGGTGGCGGTGAAGCTCACGACGGCACCCGAGACGCGCCCGCGGGATCCGCTGAAGGTCCGCGTGCCGTCGCCGTTCTTCGGGGCCACCCTGGTCAACACCTCTCCGGCGGTGGCGGAGGATCTCCAGGTCGATTTCGCCGTCGATGGGGTGGCCGTCGACTCGGTGGACGACAACACCACCGCGGCCCGGGCCGGTCTCCAGAAGGGCGACGTCGTCGTCTCGGTCAACGGCATGCCGATCACCACGACGAAGGACCTCGCCAAGGCGATCGCCATGGGAACGGGGATCTGGCAGATCGCCATCAACCGCAACGGCGAAATGATGACCTCGATCTTCAGGGGTTGATCGCGGGCGGCCGCTTGCGCGCCGGGGGACAAGCGGTGTTGATGCCGGGATGCCTGATCTGTTCGGTTCGGCCGAGTCCGGCCCGCCCCCGGAATCGCCGCAGGAAAGCGGCGTCAACCGCCCCCTCGCCGACCGGCTGAGGCCGCGCTCCCTCGGCGAGGTGGTCGGGCAGGAACACCTCACGGGGGAGGGCGGCGCCCTGACCCGCCTGCTGCGCGGGCGCAGCCTCGGCTCGTTGATCTTCTGGGGCCCGCCCGGCACCGGCAAAACCACGGTGGCGCGTCTGCTCGCCTCCGCGACTGACCTGCATTTCGAGCAGATCTCGGCGATCTTCTCCGGCGTGCCGGATCTGCGGAAAGTGTTCGAGGCAGCCCGCAAGCGTCGGGCTCAGGGACAGGCCACCCTGCTTTTCGTGGACGAGATCCACCGCTTCAACAGGGCCCAGCTCGATGCCTTCCTGCCCGTGATGGAGGACGGCACCGTCACCCTCATCGGTGCCACGACCGAGAACCCGTCCTTCGAGCTGAACGCAGCCCTCCTCTCCCGCGCCCGGGTCCTGCTCTTCCGTGCCCTCGACCCGGGGGCGATCGCGCGTCTCCTGGCGCGGGCGGAGGATCTCACCGCCCAGGCCCTGCCCCTGACGGAGGAGGCGCGGGCGGTCCTCGTCCGCATGGCCGACGGGGACGGCCGGGCGGCGCTGACCCTCGCCGAAGAGGTCTGGCGCTCGGCGGCTCCGGGGGAAACCTTCGACGCGGACGGGCTGCAGCAGGTCGTCCAGAGGCGGGCGCCCGTCTACGACAAGGCGCAGGAGGGGCATTACAACCTCATCTCCGCGCTCCATAAGACGGTCCGCGGCTCGGATCCCGATGCGGCCCTTTACTACCTATGCCGGATGCTCGATGCCGGGGAGGACCGGCTGTTCATCGCCCGGCGCCTCGTGCGCATGGCGGTCGAAGATATCGGGTTGGCGGACCCTCAGGCCCTCGTCGTCGCCAACGCGGCCAAGGACGCCTTCGATTTCCTCGGCAGCCCGGAGGGCGAGTTGGCCCTCGCCCAGGCGGCGATCTACCTGGCCTGCGCCCCGAAATCGAATGCGGTCTACACCGCCTACAAGGCCGCGACGCGCCTCGCCAAGGACGCCGGCTCCCTGCCGCCGCCGCGGGTGATCCTCAACGCGCCGACCAAGCTGATGAAGAAGGTCGGCTACGGCGAGGGCTACCGCTACGACCACGACGAGCCCGACGCCTTCTCCGGCCAGGATTACTGGCCCGACGCGCTCGGCCGGCAGCACCTCTACGAGCCGACCGAGCGGGGCTTCGAGACTCGCCTCGCCGAACGCCTCGCCCGCTGGGACGAGTTGCGACGGCTACGGGGGGGGCAGGGGTAGGGGGCGGATCGCGCTCGCCGGCCACGCCGTCATTGCGAGCGAAACGAAGCAATCGAGGGTGGCGCTCCGTCTGGTGAACGTGGCGCTGCTGGATTGCTTCGCTTCGCTCGCAATGACGGGGGTACGTCACATCTCCCGCCAAAACGGTGAATGTCTCCGTTCACTCGTCCTCGGAGAGTGCGGCGAAAGCCATAGCCAGGGCGTCGGCTTCGGCCTCACTGAGGTCGCTGATGCACAGATGCTCGCCGACGAAGAGCGTCCAGACCCCGTCGTAGGTGGCTTCCTTGCGGATCCGCATGGCTGGGCTCCGGCCTCGCTCGCGGAACAACGCAGCGCGGCATGCCATGTTGCACGCCGCCGCGCGCCTATTCTGCCGCGGCGGGGAGGGGCTGCCGGCCCTCGATCCAGGCGGCGAGGTCGGACCGGGCCCGGTCGGTGAGGGCCTTCTTCTTCAGCGCAGCCTTCTCAGGACCGCGCAGGCGGCGCCCCGCTTCGCCCCGGGGCATCCGGTCCAGGGGCGGGAACAGGCCGAAATTGACATTCATCGGCTGGAAGGAGCGCGGGCCCGCGGGCTCCTCGGCCGACATGTGGCCGCCGGTGATGTGGCCAATGAGGGCGCCCAGCGCAGTGGTCTGCGGCAGGGGCTGGAGCGTTGCTGCGGCGGCATCGGCGACAGCGAAGCGGCCGGCCATCAGCCCGACCGCCGCGCTCTCCACATAGCCCTCGCAGCCGGTGATCTGCCCGGCGAAGCGCAGGGTCGGCCGGGCCTTCAGGCGCAGGGTCGCATCCAGGAGGCGCGGGCTGTCGAGGTAGGTATTGCGATGCAGGCCGCCCAGCCGGGCGAACTCGGCCTTCTCCAGGCCGGGTATCGTCCGGAAGATCCGCACCTGTTCCGAGTAGGTCAGCTTCGTCTGGAAGCCGACCATGTTGTAGAGGGTGCCCAGCGCGTTGTCCTGCCGGAGCTGGACGATGGCGCAGGGCTTCCTGTCCGGAGCGCGGGGGTTGGTGAGACCCACCGGCTTCATCGGGCCGTGGCGCAGGGTCTCCGGGCCCCGTTCCGCCATCACCTCGATGGGCAGGCAGCCATCGAAATAGGGCGTGCCCTCCCACTCCTTGAAGCCGATCTTGTCGCCGGCCACGAGGGCCGCGACGAAGGCATCGTACTGCTCCCGGTCCATGGGACAGTTCAGATAGTCCGCACCGGTGCCGCCGGGTCCCGGCTTGTCGTAGCGCGACTGGAACCACGCCACGTCCATGTCGATGGACTCGCGGTGGACGATGGGCGCAATGGCATCAAAGAAGGCGAGGGACTCGGCCCCCGTCAGCGCCCGGATGCCCTCGGCCAGCGCCGGAGCGGTCAGGGGACCGGTGGCGATGATACAGGGCCCCCACTCTTCCGGCGGAAGCCCGGCGACCTCCTCGCGCACCACGGTGACGTTGGGATGCTGCGCGAGGGCAGCGGTGACGGCCGCGGAAAAGCCGTCCCGGTCGACGGCCAGCGCCCCACCCGCCGGAACCTGATGGGCATCGGCGGCCTGCATGATCAGCGAACCCAGGCTGCGCATCTCCTGATGCAGCAGCCCCACGGCGTTGCCGTTGGGATCGTCAGACCGGAAGGAATTGGAGCAGACGAGTTCCGCCAGCCCGTCGCTTCGGTGGGCTTCGGTGCCACGGACCGGCCGCATCTCATGGATCACGGCGCGATGCCCGGCTTGCGCGACCTGCCAGGCGGCTTCGGACCCGGCGAGACCGCCGCCGATGATGTGAATGGTGTGCGTCATGCCCGAAAATAACGGAGGGCCGCCCCCCGGATCAACGGGTGACGGCCCTGAAAGCGTCCGTTCGGCCGAAAGTCGGCGATCAGTGACGGGCAATGCCCGGGATGTCGCTGCGGCTGATGCCGAGATCGGCGAGATCGCGATCCGACAGGCGGGAGAGCTGGGAGACCGTATCGCGGTAGCGGAGGTAAGCGCGGACACGGGACAGAACGCTGCGGGCGGCAGACATGGAACTCAATGGCCTCTGATGAGGCAGGGGATGCCGACGGGAACGGCACCGCTGCCTGTTGTTGATGCAACGCACATATAATCCTGCTGCGCCGCATCGTCAGGTCCATGGTCAAGCATCTGATCTGCGCTGATGACATAACGCGCTTAAGGAAACGGCAACCTCACGGGTTGATCATTCTGTGAGCGCATGCGCATGCGCCGCATCGGACGGCAAAAGGCGCCCCATCGGCTGATGGAACGCCTTTTGCAGGTGCGAGATCGGAACCGATCTTAGTAGAACGGGCGCGGCCCGTAATAGCCGTAGGGCCGGTAGTAGGGCCGCGGGCGGACATAGCCGTAGCCGCCATACACGCCGACCGGACGCCCCCAATAGGGGCGGGGGCCATAGCCGAAGTTCGGGCGGCACACGCCCCACGGGTTCGGGTGGAACCCCGGGCCGCAGCCGCCGGCCGCCTCGGCTGTCCCGGCCAAACCTAGGCCGCCGGCCAGGGCGGCGGCGAGGATCGCGGGTTTGACGAGGGCTTTGGTGCGAAGGACGCTCACGAATGCCATGACAGGACCTCCATCGTCTCCCGGCGGCGGGCGCCGGTTCGTAGGGAGAATCAGCCCGCCGACCTGAACTGGTCCTGAGATTACGGTTGTCGAACTTGCAGGGTCGAGGCGTTTTCGCGGCGAGGTTGTGGCAACCTCAATGGACCGATGGCGTCCGCAGAAACTTGTCCCGGTCGCCGGAGACTACCGTGAGCAGCACCGCCCTGCCGTCCCGCTTGACCGTCAGCGGGATCCGCGCCCCAGCCTCACCCAGGGCCCAGATGGACCTGAACATGGCGGCGAGATCCGAAACCGGCTCGCCGGCGACCGCCGCGACGACGTCGCCACCCTGGAGGCCGGCCGTCTCCGCCGGGCCGCCATCGGCCAGCCCCATGATGACGATGCCTTCCTCGCTCTCCGTCGCGTAGAGGCCGAGCCACGGGCGCGGCGGCCGGTTCGCGCGTCCCCGGGTCCTGAGGTCGTCGAGGATGGGCGGCAGGAGGTCGATGGGGACGATCATGTTGATCGCCCGTCCGGCCGCCTGCCCGCCCTGCTGAAGCTGCAGCGAACCGATCCCAAGGAGGTCGCCCTTCGGGCCGATCAGCGCCGTCCCGCCCCAATGGGGATGCGAGGGCGCCGTGAACAGCGCTTCATCCAGGACGTATTCCCAGTAGCCCGCGAATTCCTGCCGGGCGATCACCTCGACGGCCACGCTGTGGCTGCGTCCGCCGCCGCCCGCGAGCACCGCCCGATCGCCGATCTTGAGGGAGGCAGACCGTCCCAGCCGTAGCACCGGGGTGCCGAGGTCGCCGAGGGCCTGGACGAGGCCGAAGCCGGTGGCGGCATCGAAGCCGAGGACATGCCCCGGCACGGAGCGTCCTTCCCGGGTCGTCAGCCAGACGCTATCGGCCTCGGTGACGAGATAGCCGATCGTGAGCACCAGCCCGTCCTCGCCGATGACGACGCCGTTGCCGGCCCGCTCGGTGCCGAGGGTCTCCGCGGTGAACCCGTCCTCGGGCACACGACTCGAAAGGGACAGGACCGCGCCGATCGCCTTGTCGAGGTCGTAGCTGTAGTCGGCGGTCTTCGGCTGAACCTGGACCGGGATTTTTCGTTCGCCCTGCATCATCGGCGCCCCTTCGCCTTGCCCGACCGGCGGTGCCTCCGGAGAGGCGCCCATGCCGAAGCCTCCCTTAAGTAGGAAGCCGCAGACGACGGGACACCGGGTGCGGCGGTCAGCGCCCCGGACCGATGGCGGCCCTCCCTTTCCCTTTAGCGCCGACGGGTCAGCGCAGGCGCGCGAGGGAGTAGGGGATGGCAGGCGGCGCGGGTACGGGCGCGGGGAACAGTTCCACGATCAGCACGGACCAGACCGCGACGGCCACGAGCGCCGCGAGATCGCGCCACCGCCATGTCCGCCTGTTGTGCACCGGTTGATCCCGCAAGTCCAAGGGTTCACTCCCCGCCAAGCCCCCGCAAGTCATATGTGGGTAAATTTCCCACAAAAGCGGCCAAGGCGCAATGCCGGTGTCCGCGGTTCGGGCCTGCGGGAGAGCGAGCGGGTTCGGAAACGACGAAAGCCCGATCCCCAAAGGGACCGGGCCTTCGCGGGAGCGGAGGGCCGCGGCGCGCTCGGCGCCGCGACCGTGTTCCGATCTCAGTACTTGCGGACGAGCGGGGCCGGGATCGGCGACGCGGCGGCCGGGCTGTAGAGCGGAACGATGAACCGGATCCAGCCGTCGGTCGAGTAGTCGGAGCGGGTCCGGCCGGTGAAGGCATTGGTCAGGGTCGCGCCGGTCACGACGTCGCGGGCGACGTAGGCCTGAACCTTGAACACCTTGAAGTCGTAGCCGACGAGACCGCCGAGGGCGAAGCGGCCGCGGTTGTTCACTGCCGCGCTGAACTGGCTGATGTCGAAGTTGTAGGTGCCGTAGCCGACGGCGCCGATCTCGAAGTTGCCGAAGGTCTTGGTCGCCGTCAGGTCGAGGTTGAGGGCGTCGGACAGGCGGATCGGGCCGATGGCGGCGCCGACCGGACCACCGAAGCGGCCGGGGGAGTCGTAGATGTTGGCGGTCAGGTTGGCGGTGATGTTCCAGCCGTCACCCGTGTAGCTGCCGGCGACGCCGAAGCGGTAGGTGTTGGAGGACAGCTGCGGCAGGATCGGGGTGCCGATCGGACGGCCGGCGGCGTTGAACTGGCCGGCGTAGAGCGAGCCGCGGTCGCCGTCGAGGTCGTTCAGGTAGACACCGCCAAGCAAGCTGGCGCCGAAGTTGCCGCCGAGGTCGAAGGCCCAGATGCCGCCGACGAAGGTGCCGACGTTGATCGAGATGTCCTTGTTGGCGACGCCGGCCGGGTTACGGGTGAAGGCGAACACGGTCGGGGGCGCGAGCAGCAGCTCGATGCGGCCGCCGAAGGGCACAAGCGGGGTCGACCACACGAGGACCGGGATGTTGACGGCGGTGTCCGCGTCGTTCCGGCCGTCGGTGCGGCGGTAGGTGAAGGTGTTGATCGCGTACACACCCTCGGGGAGCGGAGCGCCAACCGCGAGGCCGACCTGCTCACCCGGAACGGTGGTGGTTTGCGCTTGTGCAATCGTAGACGTCATACCGACCGTGAGCGCGACCGCGCCGGCCGCGAGCCAGTTCTTCATCATTATATCGGTCCTTCCCAAGGTCTTCGGCTTCCGTCCCGCTTTCGGCATTACCGTGCCGGTCATATCCGCCCTAGGCGATCGCCGTTCGTTCAATGCCGAGCGCCCCCACGGAGCCGCACCGTCTCAACGTCTGGGACTATTCTACAAACCCCCTTTGAAAGACAGGGGAATGCTTGTCTGTTTGGCACGTGCGGCCCAAGCGTTGCGCAAAAGTCGCATATTTGCCGCGATGCAACACCTCGGTGAAGCGAGCCTTCCGGAAAAATATCGTTGAACGGTCAAGCTGTTGTCCCGGAAGGAAACGGGACGAACCGGTAATCGGCCCTGGCGCCGGCTGCGCCGCGCCGGGGCCGCCGACATGCCTCTCAGGGGTCGGATCGGTCAGTTTCGCGCGCCCGGAACCGCACCGTCGGCGGTCGAATCAGGGCGGGGCGTCCCACACTGTTCGGGCAACGCGGCAAAATTTGCCAATCGACGGGCGCTGACGGCGTAAGGCCTGAGTCAGCCTGCGGACCAGCCGCCGCGCGATCCCTCGCGACGGGATGCGGCCGGGTCAGGACGCGTCGCGGATGAGCCCTACGCGCCGGCTTTCCGGCGGGCCGGCGACTTGATGGAGCGGCGCTCCAGCACTTCCCGAAGGAACCGGCCGGTATGGCTGGCCTTGGAGGCGGCGATCTGCTCCGGCGTCCCTTCAGCGACCACGCGACCGCCGCCGTCGCCGCCTTCCGGCCCCATATCGATCACCCAGTCGGCCGTCTTGATGACTTCTAGGTTGTGCTCGATGACGACGACAGTATTTCCCTGATCGACCAGCTCATGGAGGACTTCCATCAGCTTGGCGACATCGTGGAAGTGCAGACCGGTGGTCGGCTCGTCGAGGATGTACAGGGTCCGGCCCGTAGCGCGCTTCGAGAGCTCCTTGGAGAGTTTCACCCGCTGGGCCTCGCCGCCGGACAGGGTGGTCGCCTGCTGGCCGACGCGGACGTAGTCCAGGCCGACCCGCTTGAGCGTCTCCATCTTGTCGCGGATCGAGGGCACCGCCTTAAACAGCTCGGCCGCCTCCTCGACGGTCATGTCGAGCACGTCGGCGATGGACTTCCCGCGGTACTTCACCTCCAGGGTCTCACGGTCGTAGCGCTTGCCCTTGCAGACGTCGCAGGTGACGTAGACGTCCGGCAGGAAGTGCATCTCGATCTTGATGACGCCGTCGCCGGAACAGGCCTCGCAGCGGCCGCCGCGCACGTTGAAGGAGAAGCGCCCCGGCTGGTAGCCGCGGGCCTTCGCCTCCGGCAGGCCCGCGAACCAATCGCGGATCGGGGTGAAGGCGCCGGTATAGGTGGCCGGGTTCGACCGCGGCGTGCGGCCGATGGGCGACTGATCGATGTCGATGACCTTGTCGAGGTGTTCCAGCCCCTCGATCCGCCCGAACGGCGCCGGGTGCTCCACCGCCCCGTTCAGCTTCTTCGCCACGGCCTTGTAGAGCGTGTCGATGACGAGGGTCGACTTCCCGCCGCCGGACACCCCGGTCACACAGGTGAAGGTCCCGAGCGGGATCGCGATGTCCACGTCCTTCAGGTTGTTCCCGCGGGCGCCGAACACAGCGACGTTGCCCTTGCGCCCCTTGCGGCGAGCGGAGGGCATCCGCACCGCGAGTTCGCCCGTCAGGTACTTGGCGGTCAGGGAGGCGGGGTGGGCCAGAACCTCCGCGGGCGTCCCCTGGGCGATGATCTCGCCCCCATGGATGCCCGCGCCCGGCCCGACATCGACCACGTAATCCGCCTGGAGAATTGCGTCCTCGTCGTGCTCCACGACGATCACCGAGTTGCCGAGGTCGCGCAGTCGCTTGAGGGTGCCGAGCAGGCGCTCGTTGTCGCGCTGGTGCAGGCCGATGGACGGCTCGTCGAGGACATAGAGCACGCCGGTGAGGCCCGAGCCGATCTGGCTCGCGAGGCGGATGCGCTGACTCTCGCCGCCCGAAAGCGAGCCGGAGCCGCGGGCGAGGGTGAGGTATTCGAGACCGACATCCATCAGGAAGCTCAGCCGGTCGGTGATCTCCTTAAGGATCCGCACGGCGATCTCGTTCTGCTTCGGGGTGAGCTTCCCCGGCAGGTCCGCGAACCAGCGATGCCCCTTGCTCACCGACAGGTCGGCGACCTCGGCGATGTCCTGCATCGCCACCTTCACGGCCAGAGCCTCCGGCTTCAGCCGCTTGCCGAGGCAGGCGGCACAGGGCGTCTCGCTCATGAAGCGGCCGATCTCCTCGCGCACGGCGTCGGAGTCGCTCTCCTTGTAACGGCGCTCGAGGTTCGGGATCACGCCCTCGAAGGGCTTGTTGACCGAATACCGGCGCAGGCCGTCATCGTAATGGAAGCGGATCGATTCGCGGCCGGATCCGTACAGTACCACCGCACGGTCGGCCTCTTTCAGCTTGGCCCAGGGAGTGGTGGTCTCGAACCCGAAATGGGCGGAGAGGGCATCGAGCGTCTGCCCGTAATAGGGCGAGGTCGACTTCGCCCAGGGCGCCACCGCCCCGCGCTTCAGGCTGAGCGCCGGGTCGGAGATGACCAGTTCGGCGTCGATCCGCATCTCATGACCGATGCCGCCGCATGTGGGGCAGGCGCCGAACGGGTTGTTGAACGAGAACAGCCGCGGCTCGATCTCCGCGATGGTGAAGCCCGAGACCGGACAGGCGAAGCGCGACGAGAAGGTGATCGTCCGCGCCTCCTCGCCTTCGGCCACGTCGGCGAAGACGATCTCGGCGATGCCGTCGGCGAGATCGAGGGCTGTCTCGAACGACTCGGCGAGGCGGGAGCCCATGTCGTCCCGCACCACGATCCGATCCACCACCACGTCGATGTCGTGCTTGAGCTTCTTATCGAGCTTGGGCGCATCGTCGATGGCGTAGAACTCGCCGTCGATCCGCAGGCGCTGGAAGCCCTTCTTCTGAAACTCGGCGATCTCCTTGCGGTACTCGCCCTTGCGGCCGCGCACCACCGGGGCAAGCAGGTAGAGCCGGCTCTTCTCCGGCAGGGTCAGAACCCGATCGACCATCTGCTGGACGGTCTGGCTCTCGATCGGCAGCCCGGTGGCGGGCGAATAAGGGATGCCCACCCGTGCCCAGAGCAGGCGCATGTAATCGTAGATCTCGGTGACGGTGCCCACCGTCGAGCGGGGATTCTTGGACGTCGTCTTCTGCTCGATGGAGATGGCCGGGGAGAGCCCGTCGATCTGATCGACATCGGGCTTCGACATCATCTCCAGGAACTGGCGGGCATAGGCCGAGAGCGACTCGACGTAGCGGCGCTGCCCCTCGGCATAGATCGTATCGAAGGCGAGCGACGACTTGCCCGAGCCGGACAGGCCGGTGAACACAACCAGCTGGTCCCGGGGGATCGTCAGGTCCACGTTCTTGAGGTTGTGCTCCCGGGCGCCCCGGACGGAGATCACCCGCTGGTCACGACCGGGCGGCCCGGCTCCGTCGAACAGCCGCTCGAGCTTGGCATCCACGGCCGCCTCGGCCTTGGCCCGGGCGCGCGGGGGCGTCTTGGCGGCCGGCGGCTTGCTCGCCGGCATCTTCGCCGCCGGCTCCTCGGGAGCGGCCTTCGCCCGTGCGGAACGGGGGGAGGCTGGCGTTTCAGCGGCCTGCTTCTGGGCTCCGGCTCGGGCTCTTGCCATGAGGGCGGCGGTCTTTCGAGGCGTCGACGCGGATAGGGATGCGTCCGGCGGACCGGCCGCGACATCGGCTCATGTCGATCCCCGCAGGCCGATGACAAGGTGCGACGGTCCGGTTGCGGACCCGCCCCCGCGGGAGCTTGCTAGAACGAAATGAGTACGGCGGCAACCGCCCGCGCCCTGTTCCTGCAGGGCAGACGGGCGTGTCGGCGCCTTGCGACCGTGAATCGCCGCCGTCACATAGGTCGCGTTCCCGAATCGCAGTCATCGGTGCCGATGCCGACCCTCGCCGCGACAGATGCCACCGCCAGGGCCCCGCAGTCACGCCGGGCCGAGGCGTGGTCCACCCGCGCCCTGTTCCTGATCGTCGGGATCGGCACGGCCTCCTGGGCGGCCCTGGTCCCGTATGTGAAGGTTCGGGCCGGCCTCGGCGAGGGGCAGCTCGGCCTCCTGCTCCTGTGCCTCGGGGTGGGGTCGCTCTTCGCCATGCCCCTGGCGGGCGCAGCCGCGGCGCGGATCGGGCTCCGGCCCGTCCTGATCGGGGGAACTGCTGCAATCGGGCTCGCCCTCCCGGTCCTCGCCACCGCAGACAGAGCGGCGCTGCTGGCGCCCGCGCTGCTGCTGTTCGGCGGGGGAATGGGGATGGTGGATTGCGCCATGAACCTCCAGGCCGTGGCCGTCGAGCGGGCCGCCGGGCGGCCGATGATGTCGGGCTTCCACGGCCTCTACAGCCTCGGCAGCCTCGTGGGGGCGCTCGCCGCCGGGGGGCTTCTCTCCGTCGGGTTTGGAACGCTCGGCATGGCGAGCGTGGCCCTCGCGGCCGTCGCCGCCCTGTTCGCCGCCGCGTGGCCGGGCATCCTGGCCCGGGCGGCGACGTCCGGCGGCCCGGCCTTCGCTATCCCGCGGGGGGCGGTTCTGCTCATCGGCCTGCTCTGCTGCATCGTGTTCCTGACGGAGGGCTCGGTCCTCGATTGGAGCGCCGTCTTCCTCGTGCAAGACCGGCACCTCGAGCCCGCCCTGGCCGCGTTGGGCTACGCCGCCTTCTCCGTGACGATGACCGTCGGCCGGCTGGCCGGTGACCACATCGTGGCCCGCCTCGGCCGGCAGAGGATCCTCCTCCTCGGCGGCCTCTGCGCCGCGGCCGGCCTCGCCCTGACCGTGGCGGTGACCACCTGGCAGGCGACGGTCGGCGGCTATGCCTTGGTCGGTGCCGGCTGCGCCAACATCGTGCCGGTGCTCTTCACCGCCGCCGGCCGGCAGACGGCGATGCCGGCCAGCGTCGCCGTGCCAGCCGTGACGACTTTCGGCTATGCCGGCGTGCTCGCCGGGCCGGCGGCCATCGGCTTCATCGCTGCGGCGACCAGCCTGCCGGCGGCGTTCCTCACGCTCGCCGTGCTCCTCATCGGGGTGGCGGCCGGAGGGCGCTTCCTCCGGTTCTAGGGCCCTCACGACCCAGCGTTGCGGGCCATGAAGGTCGCCGGGCCGCCATCCTCCGGGTTGACGAACACGATGTCGGTCGGCGCCCGCCGGGGCGTATCGATGGACAGAAACACCACCGGCTCGCCGGTATCGATCTCGGGCATCGCGTGGACCGTGCCCTTCTCGAAGAACAGGAGTTGGCCCGCCATGAAGGGCGCCACCGTGGCGGGGTCGCGCATCCAGAACGTCCCCCGGCCGGACAGGCAGTAGAGGTACTCGTCGCAGGTCTCGTGATAATGCGCCGGCGTCGGCCGGTAGACCCTGAAGACCCGGGCGCTCGCCGCCGGCCGGTCGGTGAGATAGGTGTCCGCGAGCAGGGTCGCCGCGCTGTCCGGCAGGGCCGCCGCGATGGCCCCCACGTCGAAGATCCCGGTCCCGTCCGTCGCCTCGGCCATCGCAAAATCTCCTGTTCCGGCCCGTCCGCCGATCCCGTTCAGGTCGCCCGCCCGGCGGAGGTTCCACGAGCCGGACGGTTCGGCCGATCCTCTGCCCGCATGAATGCGAACCGGTCATACTCCCGGACGCGAGCCTTCGGCATCGCTAGACGGATCAGACTATTCGTTGCGCCTCTTCGCTCGTCGCCGGGACGATTGCCGAACAACTTGGCCATCCGCCCAAGTAGACATCATTGATGCTGGCAAATCGCGCATCGAGAATGATGGGCTAGGCGGCGTAAGTAACGAGAATTTTAACGCAGCAGATTATTTTTTATTTGCTCATTTTGACTTGCGACTCTGCCATGGCTCTTCTTTCGACACTGCATTCGCGCATCCTCGCCGTGGCGCTGGCGCCCTGCCTCGCGTTCACCGGCGCGGCAGGATTATCGATTGCGGATCAGTGGTCGCGCCGGGCCGAGATGGTGCGGGCCGAGGATCTCGTCGGGTTGGCGTCGCGGATCAGCACCTTCATTCACGAGGCGCAGCGCGAGCGGGGTGCCTCCAGCCTGTTCATAGCGGCCAAGGGAACGCAGTTCGGCCCTGAACTGACGGAGCAGCGGGGGCGCACCGATGCGGCGATGGTAGGCCTCCGCGAGGCTGTGGCGGCCGGCGGGTTCACCGCCATGGGCGAGGCGGCGGAGGCCGGCGCCAAGGGTTTGATCCAGAAGCTCGACGGGCTTGCCGCGCACCGGGTCGCCGTGGATTCGCTGGCGATCCCGGCCCCGCAGGCGACCCTCCTCTACACGGGGATGATCGGCGACGGCCTCGGCCTCGTGCGGGCGATGGGGCGCGCCATGAACGACGCCGCGATCGCCGCGCGCACCCAGGCTTATGCGGCCTTCCTGCTCATGAAGGAAGCCGCCGGCCAGGAGCGGGCGGCAGCTTCGGCCGTCTTCGCCTCCGGAACCTACGATCTGGCGGCATCCCGCCGCCTCGCGACGCTGGCCGCCAATCAGTCCACCTATGCGAGCCTGTTCCGGTCGGGCGCAGGACCCGACCAGATCGCCCTCCTTGAGGCAGCGGAGGCAGACGCCCCGGCCCGGGAGGTTTCCCGGCTGCGGGAGAGCCTGCTCGGCACCATCCCCGGCAACGCCCCCGCCTTCCGGGACGGGCCCGGTTGGTTCAAGCTCGCCACGCAGCGCATCGACGGGCTGAAAGGAGTCGAGGACAGCCTCACTGGCACCCTCGTAGCGCAGGCGCGCCTGCTGCGGGCGGGCGCCGAGCGGATGCTGTGGCTCTGGATCGGCGGAGCGTTCGCCCTGCTCGTGGCGTCGGTGGGAATCGCCGCCGCCCTCGGCACCGCCATCAGCCGCCCCCTGAACCGGGTGGCCCGGGCCCTCACCGCCATCGGCCGGGAGGAAGGCGAAGCCGATGCCGTCGCCCTCCCGGTGGGCGGCCCCCGGGAGTTGCAGGCCATCACCGGAGCCGCCGTCGCCTTCCGGGAAAGCGTCGCGGAACGGCGGGCGGCACGGGACGCACAGGAGCAAATGACCCTCGAACACGGGGCCGCCCAGCGGGATGCCGCCCGAAAGCTGGCGGACGATTTCGAGGGGCAGGTGGGCGGCATCGTCGAGGCCGTGTCCGCTGCGGCGAGCCAGCTGGAGTCCTCGGCGTTGGGTATGGCGAAGGCGGCCCGGGACACGACCGGTCTCAGCCGGGCCGTCGCCAGCGCCTCGGCCTCGGCCTCGGCCGCCGCCTCTGCCGATGCCGTCGCCGCGGCGACCGAGGAATTGTCGGCTTCGGTCCGGGAAATCGCCTCGCAGGTCGGCGACTCCGCGGGCCTGGCTGCGTCGGCCGAGCGGGACGCCAATGGGGCCGCAGGGGAGGTCCGCCGCCTCGCGGAGGCCGCCACCAGCATCGGCGAGATCGTCGGGATGATCTCGAACGTTGCCAGCCAGACCAATCTCCTGGCCCTCAACGCGACCATCGAGGCGGCCCGTGCCGGGGAGGCGGGACGCGGCTTCGCGGTAGTCGCCGCCGAAGTGAAGGAGCTCGCCTCCCAGACCACCCGCGCCACCGACGACATCGCGGCCAAGGTCGCGGAGATCTCCGGGGCGACGCATGCCTCGGTGGCCTCGATCGGGGGCATCGCCACCGTGGTCCGCGACCTCGCGCGGATCGGCTCGGACATCGCGGCGATGGTGGAGGAGCAGGGCGCGGCGACCGCCGAGATCGCCCGCACCACCTCGCAGACGTCCCAGGATACCCGGGCGGTCTCGGGCCATGTGACGGGGGTGGACGCCGCCGCCGCCACCGCGAGCCAAGGGTCCGAGCAGGTGCTGGCAGCCGCCAGCGACCTGTCGCGTCAGGCGACCGCCCTGCGCGGCGCGGTCGCCGTCTTCCTGACGAAGGTCAGGGCCGCGTGAAGCCGATCCGTCGCGGGCGCTCCACCGATGGATGTGAGTCGAAACGTGTCTTCGCCACAGAGTCGTCTCATTTGCAGCGTGGTCTGACCGGCCGGGGCCGCGCGACTTTGCGGCCGTCGGACAGAGGTGACATCGCGCCCGGGCGAGGCGCAAGCGAGACGTGGGGGGCGTCGAGCATGACCGAGCACGGAAACGGCCAGCCCGGCTGCGATCGGGTCTAACGGCTGTCGCCCGCTTGACGCTGTTTCGACGTCCGCTTTCCCTGTCGAAGGAAGCTGCCCGCGGTCTGGTGATCGCCTGGGCGGCGAGCGCTGCCGGCATGGCCTTGCCTGAGCCCGCCCGCGCCTTCGACCTGTTCGGCCTGTTCGGGTCGGATCCGGAGCCGCCGGCTCCTAGCCCGACGGCGCTGCCCTATGCCGCCAAGATCACCGGCACCGACGATTCCGACATCCTGACGGCCGTGCAGGATGCCTCGGCTCTGTATCGCCTGCGCCAGGAGGCGCCGCCGGACGGGGAGGGGCTCATCCGCCGGGCCGAACTCGACCGCGCCAAGCTGGCGGACGTGCTGTCCGGCTACGGCTACTACCAGGGGCGGGTGGAGATCCGCATCGACGGCGTCGACCTGTCACCGGGCCGGACGGAGGCGGCGGTGCGCGCCGCCGAGGCGTGGCGCAACCGCGGCCTTGTGCCCGTAAAGGTCGCCGTCGATCTCGGCCCGCTCTACACCCTGCGCCGGATCTCGGTGCGGGACCCGTCCGGGCGGCCCTTCCCGGAGGCGGTGCTGCCCCCGCGTCTCACCCGCGTCGATGACGACGTGCCGGCACGCTCGGCCACGGTGCTCGCCCGGGAGGCCGCGATCGTGGATCGCTTCCGCGGGCAGGGGCACCCCTTCGCCAAGGTGGTGAACCGCGACCCCGTGGTCGATGACGCCGCCCACGCGATGGACGTGACCTTCACCCTCGATCCGGGGCCCAAGGCCGGCATCGGGGCGGTGAGCGTCAGCGGAGCGCCGGGCATGGACCCGGCCACGATCCGCTCCTTCATCTACGCTGAGCCGGGCGATCCTTATTCGCCCCAGGCGGTGGCGGCGATCCGCCGGTCGGTGGCGCGCGTGGAGGGGATCGGTGCGGTCCGCGTCCGCGAGGGGACGACCCTCGATGCCGACGGCAACCTGCCGCTCTTCGTGGAGGTGAGCGAGCGTGAAAAGAACCTGATCGGCGTCTCGGCGCGCTACTCCACCGTCGATGGGCCGGGGGTGCGCGCCTATTACGCCAACCGCAACCTGTTCGGCGGTGGCGAGACCTTCCGCATCGACGCGGACCTCTATTACCTCGGCCTCGGCTCCGATCCCTACGCCACCCAGCGCAAGCTGGCCGGGATCGGCACCAACGGACTCGGGGGGCGCCTCTCGGCGACCTACGTGCAGCCGGCCCTCTGGGGCACGCGCAACGACTTCCTGGCGAACGCCTTCGTCGCGCGGGAGGTGCAGCAGAGCTACCTCGTGGATGGCGGTGGCGTCTCGGGGGCGATCCGGCACCGGTTCTCGGATACGTTCTCGGCGCAGATCGGCCTCGACGCCCAGGCGGGCCGCTCGCAGGACGCCCTCGGCACCGTGAACTACCGGCTGATCGGCGTGCCGGCCTCCGTGACCTACGATTCCACCGACAGCCTCCTCGACCCGACCCAGGGCTTCCGCGCCATCGCGTCGCTGGCCGCCTATCCCGGCGGGATCTCGGATCCGGGGATCCTCGTCGCCAAGGCGCAGGGCTCCGGCTACTACTCGGTCGACGACGAGTCGCGGATCATCCTTGCCGGGCGGATCGGCTTCGGCTCAGTCTCGGGAGAGAAGCTCGGCGAGATCCCGGACAATTTCCGCTTCTTCGCGGGCGGCGGCGGTTCGGTGCGGGGCTACCCCTACCGCACCCTCGGCCCCATCGGCCCCTACAACCTGCCGATCGGTGGGCGAAGCCTGCTCGAAACGTCCCTCGAGGCGCGGATCAAGGTGACGGATACGATCGGCGTGGTGCCGTTCTTCGATGCGGGTACCGCCTTCGCGTCGTCCCTGCCCGACTTCAACGAGACGATCCGCAAGTCGGTCGGCATCGGCCTGCGCTACTACACGGGCATCGGCCCGATCCGCGCCGACCTCGCCTTTCCCCTCGACGCCTACAAGGGCGGCCATGTCCGCCCGGCCGTCCTGTATCTCAGCCTCGGACAGGCGTTCTGATGGTGCTGATCCGGAAGTCTGCGCAACTCACGCCGTCATTGCGAGCGGAGCGAAGCAATGAAGGGGGGAGCGGGGGGCATCGGGCCATCACCGCCCTCGTCGCCGCCCTTCTCTGCCTCCTCACCTTCGCCCCGCTCAGCCCCCGGGCGGAGGATGCCGACAAGTCGGTCCTTGGCGGACTGTTGTCGAAGGCGCTCTCCACCCCAGCCTCGCGGGTCTCCATCGGCGCGGTGGACGGCGCCCTGTCCTCCGACGCCGTGATCCGCGACGTGGCGGTGAGCGACCGGGCCGGTGTCTGGCTCAAGCTCGACCGGGCGCGGATCGTTTGGCGGCGGTTGGCGCTGCTGTCCGGGCGGCTGGAGGTCGACACGCTGGAGATCGGCCGGCTGGAAGTGTTACGGCGGCCGCTGCCCGGGCCCACCCCGGCAGAAGCCAAGCCCGACGGGAAGTTGCTGCCGGATCTTCCCGTAAAGGTCGAGGTCAAGGGCTTTACCCTCGCCGAACTGGTGTTGGGGGAGGGCGTCGCCGGCCAGCCGGCGCGGCTCTCGGCGAAGGGGCGGGCCAAGCTCGGCGCGGCGAGCGAGGGCCTGGACCTCCGGGCCGAGGCCAAGCGTCTCGATGCGGCGGGGTTTTTCGCCCTGACCCTGGCCTACGTGCCGAACGGCGACCAGCTCGACCTGAAGGCCAACCTCATGGAAGAGGCGGGGGGCCTCCTCTCCAAGGCGGCGTCGATCCCCGGCACGCCGCCCATCTCCTTCGACCTCGACGGCACCGGCACCCTCGACGCCTGGAATGCCAGGCTCGACTTCACCGCCGGCCCGGACATCGGCGCCAAGGGCGGCGCCCGGATCTCCCGCATCGGCGCAGAACGGCGCCTCTCCCTCGACCTCGCCGCCCGCATCGAGGGGCTGGTGCCCGGCCCGGCCGCCTCGGTCTTCGCCGGCACCACGAAGCTCGAAGGCGGTTTCGGCTTCGCCGACAGCGGCGCCTTCCGCATCGACCGGCTGGAACTCGCTTCCCGCACGGCCCGCCTCTCGGCGTCGGGCGGCATCACGGCAGACAGGGTCGCCGACCTGACTCTCCAGGCCCGGGCGCTCCCGACCGAGGGGGACGTCACCAAAGCCGGCGAGGCAGAGATTGCCAAGCTCGTCTTCGACGGCAGCCTGAAGGGTCCCCTCGCCAGCCCCACCGTCCGGGGCAAGCTCGACGCCGCTGGGTTGCGCAGCCGCGACTCCGCCCTGGACCGGGTGGCCGCCGTCCTTAGCGTGGAGCCGGAGGGCGACCCGAAGGCCGGGCGCTTCGCCATCGCCGCCGACGGCGACGCCGAGGGCCTTCGCCTCGCCGACCCGGCGCTGCGCCGGGCCATCGGCTCGACGGCCAAGCTGACCCTCCGCGCCACGTCGGGCCCGGATGGGGTGATCGACGTGGCCCGCCTGTCGGCCACCTCCGACACCGCCCGGGCCTCCTATGTGGGGCGGATCGGCCAGAACACCCTAAGCGGCACCCTCGACGCCGCCCTGCCGGAGCTGGCTGCCTTCTCCGGCCTCGCCGGGCGGGACCTCGCCGGCAGCCTCGACGCCAAGGCGCGCCTGTCCGGGGATCCGGCGCGCAAGGCCCTCGGCGCCGACCTCACGGTGACGGCCAGCGGCCTGACGACCGGGAACGGCCCGGCCGACCGCCTCCTCGGCCGGACGCCCTCGCTCACGGGCCGGGTGTCCCGCACCTATGACGGCTACGGCTTCGACCACCTTCACCTCGACGGCGCCGGGCTCGTGGCCGCCCTGCAGGGCGAGGCGACGGCGAGCGCCGCCAACGTGGGCGCCCATGTGGACGTCAAGAGCCTCGCCGACCTCGATCCCCGCTTCACCGGCCAGGCCGCCCTCGACGCCCGCCTGACCGGCTCTTTGGAGAAGCCGGACCTCGCCTTGGCCCTGACCGCCCCCTCGGCCACCGCCGACGGGAAGCCGATCCGCAACCTCGCCGTGGAGGCGACGCTCGCCGACGCGACCGGGGCCGCGGACGGCACGCTGAAGCTCTCCGGCGACGTTGGCGGCAAGCCCCTGTCCGGCGGGGCGCACCTCTCCCGCGCCGCCCTGCCGTCCGGGGCCGACTGGGTGCTCGACCGCCTCGCCCTGACCCTCGGGTCGGTGGCCGTGGAGGGCAATGCCGCCGTGGCGGAGCAGACGCAGCTCGCCGCCGGAAGCCTGACGGTGCGCGCAGGCAACCTCGGCGACCTTTCGCCCCTGAGTCCAGAAACCCTGGCGGGTCGCCTCGATGCCGCCGTCACCCTCTCCCGCGACGGCGGCCGCCAGGACGTGGCGATCCGGGCGGCAGGCAGCGGCCTACGCTACGGTGCCACCGCCCTCGGCCGGCTCGATGCGGACCTGCGGGGCGCCGACATCCGCGCTCGGCCCGTGCTCGACGGGCATCTCGACGCGGATGGGATCGTGGCCGCCGGCCAGGGCATCGACAGCCTGCGCCTCGCGGCCACCGGCACTCCCGCCGCCAGCGACGTCACGCTCACCGCCCGCGCCCGGGGCTTCGCCCTGGACGGCGCCGCCCGCCTGATCCCCGCGGAGGCGACACGGATCGAGATCTCCCGCCTTTCCACCGCCCGGGGGGCCGATCGCTTCGCGCTCACCGGTCCTGCGGCGATCACTCTGGCCCAGGGGGGCGCGGTGATCGACGGGCTCTCCATCACCGCCGGCTCCGGCAGGGTCCAGGTCTCAGGCCGGGCCGGGCAGGACCTCGACCTGCGGGTCGCCATCCGTGCCCTGCCCCTGTCCCTCGCGCGGATCGCCGCCCCGGACCTCGCCCTGTCGGGTACCCTCGACGGCGAGGCCGACCTGCACGGCAGCGCGAGCCGGCCCGACGGGCACTATGCGATGAAAGTGAGCCGCCTCGTCGCCCCGCAGACCCGCAGCGCAGGTCTACCGCCCATCGAGGCGGAGGCCAGGGGCACCCTGTCCGGGGGGCAGGCGAGCCTCGACGGCCGCGTCAGCGCCGGACGGGGCGTCGCCCTCGTCCTGTCGGGGGCGATCCCCGTCGCACCGGGCGGTTCCCTCGGCCTGCGGGCCAAGGGAACCCTGGATGCGGCCCTGGCCAACTCGATGCTGAGCGCCACGGGACAGAGCGTCGGCGGCCGGGTGGCGATCGACGGCGGCGTGACCGGCACCCTGGCCGCGCCCCGGGCCGAAGGCAGCGCCACGCTGAGCGGCGGCAGCTTCACCGACTCCCTCAACGGCATCCGCCTGACCGGCATCGAGGGCCGGGTGACCGGCCGTGGCGACACCCTCGTCGTCGAACGCCTCGCCGCCTCGACCCGCAACGGCGGGCGTCTCGCCGGCTCGGGCCGCGTCACCCTCGATCCGGCGGCGGGATTCCCGGGGAATTTCCGCATCACCGCGGAGCGGGCCGAACTGGTGTCCAGTTCGCTGATGACGGCGGTGGCCGGTTTCGATCTGTCCCTCTCCGGGCCCCTCGCCCGCACCCCGCGGATCGCCGGGCGGGTGAACGTGGCCTCCATCGACGTGGCCGTGCCCGACCGCCTGCCCGCGACCGCCCGGCCCCTCCCCGGCGTCCGCCACGTCAACACGCCGCCGGAGCTTCGCGCCCGCCTCGCTCACCGCGCCGACGACAAGGCCGGCAAGG
Organism: Methylobacterium persicinum; assembly: GCF_022179525.1. Classification (GTDB taxonomy): domain Bacteria; phylum Pseudomonadota; class Alphaproteobacteria; order Rhizobiales; family Beijerinckiaceae; genus Methylobacterium; species Methylobacterium persicinum. Next base: position 33,854 of record NZ_BPQX01000061.1, on the reverse strand, counting down.
GAAAGGGCCGGAAGGCCGCCCCGCCCTTCGACGCGACCCTCGACGTCGCCGTCGATGCGCCGAACCACATCTTCGTGCGCGGGCGCGGCATCGATGCGGAACTGGGTGGGTCCCTGCGGATCACCGGCTCCTCCCGGGACCCCAGGGCCAACGGCGACTTCTCCATGCGCCGGGGGCGGTTCGACCTCGTGGGGCAACGCCTCGATTTCGACCGCGGCCGCCTGACCTTCGCCGGGAACATCGCCACGCCGGAACTCGATTTCTCCGCGCAGACCAAGGCCGGCGACGTCACGGCCCGGGTCGCCGTCTCCGGCCCGGCCGACGCGCCGCAATTCGCTTTGACCTCGGACCCGTCCCTGCCGCAGGACGAGATCCTCTCGCGCCTGCTCTTCAAGAAGGCGGCGGGGGGGCTCTCGGCCTTCCAGGCGCTGCAACTCGCCCAAGCGGTGGCCCAGCTCTCCGGCGGATCGGCCGGCCCGGACGTGTTCGAGCAGGCCCGCAAGGGCCTCGGCCTCGACAGCCTCGACGTGTCGACGGGGGCGAGCGGCGGTCCGGCGCTCGGCGCCTCTCGCTACATCTCCGACCGTGTGAGCATCGGCGTGAAGGCCGGCGCCAAGCCCGCCGACACCGCCGTCGGCGTGGATTTCGATGTGACCCGCCGGATCAAGCTCAAGGGCGAGGCCGGCAGCGATGGGCGCACCAGCCTCGGCGTGGGTGCGGAGTACGAATGGTGAGCCTTCCCCCGTCGATCTCGGGATCGTGGGATCGACTTGGCCGGCTCATGGTCTAGTCTTCCCGTCTGCCGACCCACGACCAAGCGGACCCGATGGACGACCTGTACGAGAGCGACGACGATCCCCCCGTCCCGGAAGGGGGGTTCCTGAGGAGGCTGCCCATCGTCAACCGGCGCGGACTCCACGCCCGGGCCTCGGCGAAGTTCGTGCAGACGGTCGAGCGGTTCGAGTCCACCGTCGCGGTGACCCGCGCGGGCGAGACCGTGGGCGGGCGCTCGATCATGGGGCTTCTCACCCTCGGCGCCGCCATGGGTACCCGGATCGCCGTCACGGCCGTGGGCCGCGACGCGCATTCCTGCCTCGACGCCATCGAGGCCCTGCTGGCCAACCGGTTCGGCGAGGACGAATAGGGCGTCAGGTCGTCAAAGTCTTCTCCGGCCACGTGCACAGGTCCGACACGACGCATCGCCCGCAAGCAGGCTTTCGGGCCGTGCAGGTGTCGCGGCCATGCCGGAACAGCCAGACATGCGCCCCGTCCTTGTAGGAATCCGGGACGAGGGCGGCCAAGCCGTCCGCCACCGCATCGACGGTGCGTCCCGGCGCCAGGGGGATACGGTTCGAGACCCGGAAGACATGGGTATCGACCGCGATGACCTTCTCGCCGAAGGCGAAGTTCGCGGTAACCTCCGCGGATTTCCGCCCGATCCCTGGCAGGCGTCTCAGCTCGACGGCGGTGCGCGGCACCTCGCCCCCATACGTTTCGGCCAGGACCGCGCAAAGCTTCACGATCGCCCGCGTCTTCGACGGGCCGAGGCCCACGGGCCGGACGATGTCGAGGATCGTCCCTTCGCCGAGGGCGAGCAGGGCGGCGGGCGTGGCGGCCCGGGCGAAGAGGGCGTCGGAGACGCGGGCGACGGTGGGCCCGGTCGATTGCGCCGAGAGGAGCACGCTCACCAGCAGGCGGAACGGGTCCTCGACGGCAAGGCCGGCCTTCGGATCAGGGTCGGCCGCGGCGAGACGGGCCATGACCGCCTCGACCCGCCCGGCACCGGACGAATCCCCAGGGTTTTCCCCGACAGAGGGGGAGCGGTTCCGGGTCAGCCCATGAATCGTGTCGTCATGCATCCGGGGCAGGTAGGGCACCCTTGCCCGATCGGCGTCTCCGGCGCGACACCGCGCAGCGGCCTCAGGCGGCGTCCCGGCTCCAGCCCTCGGGCCGCACGCCGAGGAAGGCCCCGACGGGGATCGGCTGGCGTGCCGGCGCAAGGGCCGCCCGCTCCCTGCGGGCTCCCGGCTTGCGGCGGGGGAGGGCAGCAAGCCGCCGACGCAGCGCCGCTCCGACGGCCTCCAGCTTGGCCCGTCCGGGAAGGGCGCGCCCGCGGGGCGGCGCTGCCACGGCATCCCCCAGGCCACCCTGGATCACGGTGAAGCGTCGCGCCATCGTTTGTCCCGTCCTCGTCCGACCCGTCCCGATGGGGGACGATCCCGCGCCCGGAAGGCGCCCACGGCCCCTTGCCTTCAAGGACGATGCCGCGCGTCACCCACCCGGTATGGCGAGGGGATTGTCGGTCAGGGCCGCGGCGTCGGGGGCGTCGAGGCGGGGGCGGCCGAGGAAGGCATCCCACAGCCTGTGGACGAAAGCCGGATCGAGTTCGCTCAGGATCACGACGAGGCGCGAGGTGTGGTCCGGATCGGGCCATGCGGGCAGGGCCATCGGCGCGTGGACCACGTGCTGGACCCCGTGGACCACCAGGGGCCGGTCGGGATCGTCGGCCAGGGCGACGATCCCCTTCAGCCGCAGGATCTTCGGCCCATGCCCGGAGCGCAGGAGATCGAGGAACATCTCGAAGGCCGGACGAGGCACCGGAGCCTCGCTGGTGAGGCAAACGGCCCGGATCGATGCGTCGTGGCGGTTGACGTCGAGACCCGCGGGAGGATCGGCCGCGAGGGCGTCGGCCCCGAGCCAGTCCCGGACATCCGCTCCCTTGCCGTCGAGCCCGAACAACCCGCCGAGCAGCTCTTCCGCCGGGGTCTCGGGGGGCAGCACGGGGGCGGCCGGATTCAGGCTCGCGAGACGCGCGAGCAGGGTCGCGTTCCCTGCCCCGAGGTCCGCCTTCGTCAGGACGAGCCGGTCCGCCACCGCGACCTGACGCACCGCCTCGGGATGGGCGTCGAGGGTGGCCGCGCCGTGGACGGCATCGACCACCGTCACTACCGATTGCAGGCGATACCGCTGAACGAGGTAGGGGTGGTAGATCAGCGCGTGAAGGATCGGGGCCGGATCGGCGAGGCCGGTCGTCTCGATGACGACCCGGCGGAACGGGCCGATCCGACCGTTGTCGCGCTGGCGCAGGAGGTCTTCCAGGGTCGAGATCAGGTCGCCGCGCACGGTGCAGCACAGGCAGCCGGCACCGAGCAGGACCATGTCCTCGTCCACCGTCTCGATGAGAAGGTGGTCGAGGCCGATCTCACCGAACTCGTTGACGATCACCACCGTATCGGACAGCGCCGGATCCTTGAGCCAGCGGTTCAGGAGGGTGGTCTTGCCCGCCCCGAGGAAGCCGGTGAGCACCGTGAGGGGGATCCGCTCCGGGCGGCGGGGGTCGGGCTTGGGCGGGTCGGACAGGGACATCGGCGGTCTTGTATCGGCTTTGCACGCGAAGCCAATCGGGGATGGGCGTCGCGCCGCAATCGTCGCCTCGCCCTGACCGCAGCGGCAAGTCAGGCAATCCCCGAAAAGAGCCTACTCGTCGGCCTTGGCCGCCTTCTTGGCATGGGCCTTTGCGACGGGCTTGGCCGAAGCTTTGGTGGCCGGCGCAGCCTTGGTGGCCGCCTTGTGCGCAGCGGGCTTGGCCTTGGTCAGACCCTTGCCCGGCTTGGCCTCAGGCATGGCCGGCGCGTCGGACGACGTATAGGCGCTCGCCGAATGGGGCAGGGCCGAGCCGGCGGCCGACTTCGTCGTCGTTTTCGCGGCACGGGCCTGGGCAGCGGCCTCCTTGGCAGCCTGCCGCTTGGCCAGGGCCGCCTCGCGCCGGGCCTTGGCCGCCTCGAGCCGCGCATTCCTGACGTTCGCCGCCGCGGCCTGGGCCTCGGCCGCCTGTTGCGCCAGGATCTGCTGGCCCTCGGCTGGGTCCCGCCCGATCCACACGGCGACGGGCTGGAGCGGCGCCCGCGGCGGCAGGGACCGGGCGCGCATGGCGGGGCTGGAAAACGCCGCCAGGGCGAGGGCGGGCGAGTTGGCCGCCGCGCCGCCCAGGAGCTGGGCCGCGCTCGCCCCCGACGCCGTCACGGCACCGGGACCCTCGTCGATCGGGGGGGCCTTCTTGCCGCCGCAGACGTAGGCCCGCATGTCCGGCGGGGCGCCCACGGACGAGGTGGGGAGGGCGTCGAGGGAGGGGCCGCTGCCGTTGTCCTGCGCGAAGCCGTAGTCGAACAGGTCTGCGGTCTTCACGTCACGCTCCCGGGCGCTCGGCTGGCCCATGACGATGGCGATGATTCGGCGCCCGTTGCGGGTTGCCGTCGCCACCACGTTAAAACCGCCGGAACAGATGAAGCCGGTCTTCATGCCGTCGGTGCCGGGATAGCGGCCGAGCAGCCCGTTGTGGTTCGGGATGACCGCACCGCCGAACTGGATCGCCGAGATGGAGAAAAGGTCGCGGTTGTCCGGGAAGTCGCGGATCAAGGCCCGGGCCAACACCGCCATGTCCCGGGCGGAGGTCCATTGCCGGGGATCGGGCAGGCCGTTCGGATTGTACCAGCGGCTGTCCTGCATGCCGATCCGGTGGGCGGCGTCGTTCATCATCGAGGCGAAGCCGTCGACGCTGCCGCCAAGACTCTCGCCGATGGCGAAGGCGACGTCGTTAGCCGACTTCACCATGATGATCTTGAGGGCATTGCCGAGGGTGAGCTGCGTGCCCGGCTTGAAGCCCATCTTCGAGGGCGGCTCGGCGGCGGCGGCAGGGGAGATCGTGATCAGCGTATCCATCGACGCCCGTCCCTGGCGGACGAGATCGAGGGCGACGTAGGTCGTCATCAGCTTGGTGATCGAGGCCGGATACCAGGGATCCGTCGGGGCCTGGGCGTAGACGACCCGGCCGGAATCGACATCCGCCACCAGGATCGGCACCGTGACGGCGCCGGCCGCCCCCGCGAGGCCCGCGAGCAGGGCGACGGCGGCGACGGCGCGGGCCAGGTGACGGCCTATCGTATGATTGAGCATCGGACCTGTCTCGTCGCGGGGCGGCAGCGGCCGCTCGCACCGCAGGAAAACGCGCGTCGAACATGCCTTCAACGCACGCTCCGTGGCGATACGATGGCGGCGGTACCCCCTGTGTGAACCGGGGGGAAGTCCGGACGGCCGGGGTGGGAAGGATGGTCGCGGCAGGAAGACGCGGGGTTGCATCAGCCCGCCGCCGTGGCGCAACAGGGATCTGGCGCCGGAACGGCGCCTTTCAAACCGGATTCGATCAGCGCGCGCCGGCGCGCGACGCGCCGGGGTCGCATGGATACGGGACGAAGGTGGCTTACGCGGTCAAGGAAATCTTCCACACCCTTCAGGGCGAGGGCGCGCAGGCCGGGCGGGCGGCCGTCTTCTGCCGGTTCGCGGGCTGCAATCTCTGGTCGGGGCGGGAGGAAGATCGCGCGGCCGCCGCCTGCCGCTTCTGTGATACGGATTTCGTGGGCATGGACGGCGAGGGCGGCGGGCGCTTCCCCGACGCAGAAGCCCTCGCCGGCGCCATCGCGTCGACCTGGGAAGGGGGCCCGGAGGGACGCTACGTCGTGTTCACGGGGGGCGAGCCCTTGCTGCAACTCGATGCGGTGTTGATCGAGGCTGTCCACCGACGGGGCTTCGAGATCGCCATCGAGACCAACGGCACCTTGCCGGCGCCGCCGGGGATCGACTGGATCTGCGTCAGCCCCAAGGGAAATAATCCCCTCGCCCAGACGAGCGGCGACGAACTGAAACTGGTCTTCCCGCAGGAGGATGCCCGGCCCGAGACCTTCGCCGACCTTCCGTTCCGGCATCGGTTCCTCCAGCCGATGGATGGGGCGCAGGCCGCCGCCCACACCCAGGCGGCCATCGCCTACTGCCGTCGGGACGCCCGGTGGCGCCTCTCGCTGCAGACACACAAGTTGATCGGCATTCCCTGACACCGCCGACGAACGGACGACGCCGACCTTCCGGCGCGCTCCCGCCGCACCGCTTGACAGGTGCGTCGAACAAGCATCATCGCCCGGAACACGATGATGACACACCGAGGTACCGCATGGACGTGATCGAGACGGACATCCCCGATGTGAAGCGCATCATTCCGAAGCGGCACGGGGATGCCAGGGGCTGGTTCTCGGAAACGTTCCGCGTGGACGCCCTGGAGCGGGCCGGCATCGTGGTGCCGTTCGTGCAGGACAACCAGTCGTTCTCCGCGCCGCAGGGAACCGTGCGCGGCCTGCACTTCCAGATCCCGCCGCAGCCCCAAGCGAAGCTGATCCGGGTTCTATCGGGCGCGATTCTCGATATCGCCGTCGACATCCGACCGACCTCGCCGACCTACATGACGTACGTCGCCGTCCGCCTGGATGCCGAAGGGGGAGAGCAGCTCTTCATCCCGCACGGCTTCGCCCACGGTTTCTGCACGCTAACCCCCGACGTGATGGTCGCCTATAAGGTCGATTCCTACTATAGCCCGTCCCATGACCGGGGGATTCTCTGGAACGACCCCGACATCGGCATCGAATGGCCCGTCGGCGAAGACGAGGCTGTCCTGTCGGAAAAGGACAGGAAGGCGCCCCGCCTGCGCGACGCGGGCAAGCTCTTCTAACGGGCGGTTTTCTCGGCTAGAGGCGGGCCATCGCGCGAAAGATTGCACGTCTTAGTGGCGAAGCACCCGAATGCCGCTGTTTCGCCATGCAGAGTGGATTGGGTCAGGCGCCGACTCAATCCGAGAGGGGTATTTATGCGGATCCTCGTTACCGGCGGCTGCGGCTTCATCGGCTCGGCCCTCGTCCTGCATCTAGTGCAGGACCTCGGCCATGAGGTGGCGACGCTCGACGCCCTGACCTACGCCGCCAACCCCATCTCCCTGAAGCCCCTGGAGGCCAGCGGACGCCACCGGCTGATCGAGGCGGATATCTGCGACCGCGACGCCGTGCGGGCCGCCTACCGCGAGTTCCGGCCGCAGGCCGTGATGCATCTGGCGGCCGAGAGCCATGTCGACCGCTCCATCACCGATCCGGGTGCCTTCGTGCGCACCAACGTGATCGGCACGCAGACCATGCTCGACGGCGCGCGGGAACTCTACGAGGGCCTGTCCGGCCAGGAGCGGGACGCCTTCCGCTTCCTCCACGTCTCGACGGACGAGGTCTACGGCTCCCTGCCGCCGGGCGGCTTCTTCACCGAGGACAGCCGCTACGACCCGCGCTCGCCCTACTCGGCGTCGAAGGCCGCCTCCGACCACCTCGCCCGGGCCTGGCACGAGACCTACGGCCTGCCGGTGCTGGTGACGAACTGCTCCAACAACTATGGGCCGCGCCACTTCCCCGAGAAGCTGATCCCGCTGATGATCCTCAACGCCCTGGAGGGGAAGAACCTCCCCGTCTACGGCGACGGCATGAACGAGCGCGACTGGATCCACGTGGAGGACCATGCCGCGGGTCTCGTCGCGGTGCTGGAGCGGGGCCGGATCGGGGAGACGTATCTGCTCGGAGGACGGGCGGTGCGCAACAACCTTGCCGTCGTCCACGGCCTGTGTGCTGCCTTCGACCGGCTGCGCCCGGAGGCCGGGCCGCACGAGCGGCTGATCACCTTCGTCGCCGACCGGCCGGGCCACGACCGGCGCTACGCCATCGACTGCACGAAGGCGGAGACCGAACTCGGCTGGCGCCCGCGCAAGGTGTTCGAGGCGGCCCTGGAAGAGACCGTCGCGTGGTACCTCGCCAACGAGGCATGGTGGCGGCCGATCCGCGAGGGCCGCTATCGCGGTGAGCGCCTGGGGCTCGCCGGCTGATGGAGATCCTCGTCCTCGGCGGCGCGGGCCAGGTCGGCACCGAGCTTCAGGCCCATTCCTGGCCGGAGGGCGTGCGTGTCCACGCGCCCCCGCGGGACGACCTCGACATCACCGATCCCGCCGCCGTCGCGGCGGCCCTGGCCGAGCGGCACTACAGCGTGGTCATCAACACGGCCGCGTACACGGCCGTCGACAAGGCAGAGTCCGACGTGACCGCCGCGTGGCGGCTCAACGCCCTGGCCCCGGCCATCCTCGCCGAACAGACGCGGGCGCGGGGGATTCCCCTGGTCCATGTCTCGACGGATTACGTCTTCGCCGGCACCAAGCCGGAAGGTGCGTACGCCCCCGCCGAGCCCGTCGATCCCCACAGTGTCTACGGCGCCAGCAAGGCCGCCGGCGAATTCGCCGTGCGCACGGCCAACCCGCGCCACGCGATCCTGCGCACGGCCTGGGTCGTGAGCCCCCACCGAGGCAACTTCGTGAAGACGATGCTGCGGCTCTCGGGCGAGCGGGACAGCCTGAGCGTGGTCGACGACCAGCACGGCTGCCCCACCAGCGCGGCGGACCTCGCCGCTGCCCTGGCCACGGTCGCCCTGCGGCTGGCCCAGGATGCCGACGCGCCCGTGGGCACGTTCCACTGCGTCAACGCCGGATCGACCACATGGTGCGGTTTCGCCCGGGCCATCGTCGAGGGGAGCGCCCGCCGGGGCGGCCGGACGGTGCCGGTCCAGGGCATCCCCACCTCCGCCTACCCGACGCCGGCCCGCCGGCCCACGAACTCGCGGCTGTCGACGGACACCCTGACGGCAGCCTACGGCATCGTCCCGCGTCCGTGGGAGGCCGCCCTCGACGACATCCTGGACAGGCTGGTCGGGCCTGCCACCGCGTGAGCGAACGGACCCAAGGAGAACTCCGATGAAGGGCATTATCCTCGCCGGAGGCTCCGGCACCCGGCTGCACCCGGCGACGCTGTCGATCAACAAGCAGCTGCTGCCCGTCTACGACAAGCCAATGATCTATTACCCGGTCTCGGTGCTGATGCTGGCCGGCATCCGCGAGATCCTGATCATCTCGAGCCCTGAGCACCTCGACAACTACAAGCGCCTGTTCGGCACGGGGGAGCAGTTCGGCCTGCACTTCACCTATGCGGTCCAGCCGCGGCCGGAAGGCCTCGCCCAGGCCTTCATCATCGGACGCGACTTCGTGGGCGACGACGACGTGGCGCTGATCCTGGGCGACAACCTGTTCTTCGGCGCCGGCATGGCCGAGCTACTGGCGCGGGCGGTGGCGCGACCGATGGGGGCGACGGTGTTCGCCTATCATGTCGAGAACCCGCAGGCCTACGGCGTGGTCAGCCTCGACGCGACGGGCAAGGCCACAAAGATCGTCGAGAAGCCGGAGAACCCTGAATCGACTTGGGCGGTGACGGGCCTGTACTTCTACGACAACCAAGTGCTCGACATCGCCGCCGACGTGAAGCCCTCGCCCCGCGGGGAGCTCGAGATCACCAGCGTGAACGAGGCCTATCTGGAACGCGGGCAGCTCTTCGTGGAGAAGATGAGCCGCGGCTATGCGTGGCTCGATACCGGAACCCACGACAGCCTGTTGGAAGCCTCCGAGTTCGTGCGGACCATCCAGCACCGCCAGGGGCTACAGGTCGCCTGCCTGGAGGAGATCGCCTACCTCCAGGGCTTCATCGACCGCGACCAGCTTGTGGCCCGAGGCAAGTTGTTCTCCAAGACCGCCTACGGCCGGAACCTGCTCCGCCTCGCCGACGAGCCGAACGCCCGCAGCGAGGCTGCCCTGTGATCGTCTGATTTGGCCTATTTCGGCCCGCAGCCGATGCAGATGCCGCGGGTGATCTTGTCATCGACCTTCTGTTCCTGCGTGCGCTTGCCCCGCGGCTCCCCGGCGGTGGCGGCGCCGGCATCGCCGCCGGCCGGCGGCATCGTCCTGCCGGTGGCGCTGGTGTTGGGAGCGGTCACGGTGCTGGTGGGGCCTCCGCCGGTGCCAGTCGTCGCCTGAGCGAAGGCAGGCGCCGCCGTTCCGGCCCAGAGGGCCAGCGACGCGACGAGGGCGGGGAGGGCGGCAGAACGCATCGGAAAACTCCTTCGCGTCGGTAACGCGATCGTCGCCCCCCGGTTCGATCGTGCGCGACTTTAATTCGGCGCTGCAGCCGACCAAGTTATGTGCTTGCCAATGCAGAGCTTCTCGCGCCTCACCGCCTCCCTTCTCCCCGCGGCGGCCTCGCATCTTGCCGTCTAGTCCGGGTTTCCAGCGGCGCCCCGGCGCCGTATCAGACACCCGACTCGAACCATCCCGCCCGCGCAAACCCCGGAGCCGCCGCCCCCATGCGGGAGCCCAATGCGATCGACTTCTGGCGCGGCTTCGCCCTGATCACGATCTTCATCAACCACATTCCCGGCAACACGTTCGAGCGCTACACTTTTTCGCAGTACGGCATCTCGGACGCGGCCGAGCTGTTCGTGTTCCTGGCCGGGTGGTCGATCGGCATCGCCACGCGGACCCGCGACGGCGAGCCGGAGCCGCGCTGGCGCAGCGTCGTGCGGATGCTGGCGCGGACCGTCGAGGTCTACAGGGCGCAGATCACGGTGATGCTGCTGGCCCTGGCTATCATCGCCGGGGCGGCCCTGCTCCTCGACAACCCGCTCATCCTCGAATGGCACAATGCCGGGAACTTCTTCGCCGATCCGATCCAGTCGGTCTGCGGGATGGCCCTGCTCACCTATCAGCTCGGCTTCTTCAACATCCTGCCGCTCTACGTCGTCCTGATCGGGATCGCCCCCGTGATCGTGCTCATCGGCCGGGCAAGCCGGTGGGCGGTCCTGGCGATCTCCGGGGCGCTCTACGTTGCGAGCCTCGTCTTCGAGTGGAACCTGCCATCCTGGCCCGGCGACGGGACGTGGTTCTTCGATCCGTTCTGCTGGCAGTTGCTCCTGACCCTCGGGTTCGTGCTTCAGGACTGGAACCGCGTCTCGCCTGCGTTCAGGCGGTGGACAAGGCGCCTGATGCCCCTCGGCGTCGTGATCGTCCTCGTGGGGATCACCCTGTCGGTGCTGGAAATCAGGCCGGATCCGTTGACGGTCCCCGAGCCGCGCCTGCTTTTCACCTTCGAGAAGAGTTACCTCACACCGAGCCGATTGGTGCACTTCCTTGGGGTCTTGTTGGCTTTTTCGCCAATCTACGCATTGCTTGCGCCGCGGATTGGCTGGATCGTCGGCTTCCTGTCGGGCCTGGGCAGGAACTCCCTGGCCGTATTCTCGATGGGGTCGCTGCTGAGCCTGATCGGCCAAATCATCCGCTTCCAGACCGGGGGCGGCCTGCTGGTCGATACGGCGGTTGCGGGCTGCGGCCTCGTCGCGTTGGGAATCACCGCATGGTTCGTCGAATGGCGTTCCCGCAGAGCCCCGCGTCCCCGCCCATGAGACCGGCTCGCGATTGGCTCCGCGTCGGCGGCCTTCTCCTGGCCGGCCTCTCGGCGGGAACGCCGGGGCCGGCGATGGCGGACGACGTTCCGACCCCCACGCCGTCCCTCGAATGCCGCGTGCCGGGCTCGCAGCTCTATAGCGTCGCTAGCCTCGCCGCGGCGAAGGCGGCGCTGGAGGAACGCCACATCCTCAGGATCCTGGCGGTGGGTGGCAGTTCGGCGCCCGGCGCCTCCGCCTCCTATCCGGTCAAGCTGGAAGCGGCGCTGGAACAGGCGATGCCGCATGTGGACGTGATCATCGACCACCGCGGCCTGCCGGGGGAGATCGCGTCGGGCGCGGCCGAGCGCCTGCGCTCGCTGGTCGCCGACGTGGAGCCTGACCTCGTCGTCTGGCAGGTGGGCACCCACGATGCCATCGCCCGGGTCGATCCGACCGCCTTCGCCGAGGCCCTCGACGAATCCGTCGCGTGGCTGAAGTCCCACGGGATCGACGTCGTGCTGGTCGATCCGCTCTACACGGCCAGCGTCGCCACCGATGCGGATTACAACCGGATCGTCGACGGGGTCCGGGACGTCGCGACCCGTGAGGGCGTCCCCCTGGTCAGGCGGTTCGAGGCCCTGCGCTACCTCGCGGGCCGCAACGAGAAGGGCGAGGTCCACATCCTCGGCCGTCAGTTCAGGCTGAACGACCTCGGCCTGCGCTGCATGGCCGAGCATGTCGCCCTCACGATTTCTGCCTCCCTGGCGCGGACACCGGCACCGGAGCCGGCCAAAGCGCCGGCCGGGGAAGTCGCCTCGCCTCCGGCATCCGAGCCGGCGAAACCGCCCGCCGCGGTGGTGCCGCCGCCCCCCGGGCCGCCCGACTTAACCGGGCCGCAACGGGCACCGGGTTAGAAGGATCGCCAGGGCCGCCCCTCCGTCGGGCGAGGCTGGAACGTTGTCTCAAGCCGAACCGGCGTCCCCTTCGGCGGAAGATGCTCGAGGAGCGGACCTTGGCGGCCACGATCCTGTCCGCACCGATCCTCGGGCGGCTGAGCCTACTGCGCCAGGGCTTCGGCGGGGGAGCGTCCACCGTCTTTGCCATCCGGATCTCCGCGGCCGGCTTCGCCTATGCCGGGCAGGTCCTCGCCGCCCGGGTGATGGGCTGGGACGCCTACGGGATCTTCGCCACCGTCTGGGTCTGGACCGCCCTGGTCGGCCATACCCTCACCCTCGGCCTCGCGCAGGGCGCCAGCCGCTTCCTGCCGGAGGATCAGGCCCGGGGGGACGCGGACCATGCCCGCGGCTACGTGCGGGCGGGTGCCCTGGTGACGGGGGGCACGGCGCTCGCGGCGGCGGGCCTGGGCCTCGCGCTCCTGTGGCTCGAACCCGGCTTGCTGGGGGCAACATACCGGGCGCCGGCGCTGATCGCCGCGCTCATCCTGCCGGTCTTCGCCATGCAGGATTATTGCGAAGGCATCGCCCGCAGCCAGAATTGGCTCGGGCTCGCCATCGCGCCCCCGTATCTCCTGCGTCAGGCGGCAATGATGGCCTTCCTGGCAGGGGCCATGCTGCTGGGCGCACCGGCCGTGGCAGAGACCGCCATGACCTGCATGTTCGCCGCCGCCCTGGTCTCGACCGTACTCCAGTCCGTGCTCGTTGCCGGCCGCCTGCGCGTGGAACTGCCGCCCGGCCCCCACCGCTATGACTTGCGGCGCTGGTTCGGCGCGACCCTGCCCATCGCCGGGATCGACCTCGCCACCGCGGGCTTCAGCTTCGTGGACGTCATCGTGCTCGGCGCTCTGGCGAGCCCCGCCGAACTCGGCCTCTATTTCGCGGCCACGCGCATCCAGCAGATCGCGGCCTTCGTGCCATACGCGGTCAGCGCCGCCGCCCTCCGGCACTACAGCGCCGCCCAGGCGATGGGCGACCGGAGCCGGCTCCTGGCCCTGGTGCGCCGACAGGGCCGCTTCACGGCCGGCGCGACGGCCTTCGTCGGACTCGGCCTCCTCGCGGGAAGTCCGCTGCTGCTGGCGCTGTTCGGGGCAAACGTCTCAGAGGGGCTGCCTCTGCTCGCCGTCCTCGTGGCCGGGGGCATCGCCGCGAGCCTGTTCGGGCCCTGTGCGGACCTGCTCACGATGTTGGGGGGCGAGCGGATCTGCGCGGCGATCACCGGTGGGGCCGTCGCCGCCGCCGTGCTCCTATGCGTCGCCCTCGTGCCGGTGCTCGGGCCGCTGGGTGCCGCCCTGGCCATGGCCCTGGCCCAGACGGGCCGCGCCGCCGCCCTCTCCCTGGCGGCGAAGAACCTTCACCGGTTGCCGACCCCGGTTTGGGACGCAGCCTGAACCCTCAGGCCGCGGAGCGCCGGTCCACCGCCGGGCGCCCTGCGGCGGCGGCTTCGCGCCCGGCCGCCTGGGCGATCGTCTCGAGGCGCTGGAGCGTCGGGGCGGGCAGCTTCAACAGGACGACGGTGCCGACATTCTCCTCGGACCGGATCCGCAGGGCGCCCCCGTGCAGCTCCGCGGTGGAGCGCGCGATGGCGAGGCCGAGGCCGGACCCCCTGTGGCGGCTCGTGATCTGGGTCTCGACCTTGGTGAAGGGCTGGCCGAGATGGGGGAGGGCGGCCCGCGGGATGCCGATGCCGGTGTCGGCCACGAAGACGTGGACATGCTCCCCCGCCTGCCGGACGCGCACCCCGACCTGACCGCCGGCGCCGGTGAACTTCACCGCATTCTCCAGGATGCCGACGAGGATCCGGTGGATGCCGCGGATGTCGGCCAGGAGTTCGACGCCCGGGCGGACATCCACATGGATCCGCATGTCCTTGCGCGCGGCCTCCGCCGAGACGGCCTCGATGGCGTCGTCCACGGCCTTCCCGGCCGACAGGGCGCGGGGCTTGAGGCGGACCCGCCGCGCTTCGAGGCGGGCCATGTCCAAGATGTCGTCGATCATCGTGAGGAGATGGCCGCCGCTCTGGCGGATGTCCCGGGCGTATTCACCGTAGCGCGGGGTGCCGATCGGCCCCAGGACCTCGTTCTCCATCACGTCGGCGAAGCCGATGATGGCATTGAGCGGTGTGCGCAGCTCGTGGCTCATGTTGGCCAGGAACTCGGATTTCGACCGGTTGGCCGATTCGGCCACCGCCTTCTGGTCGAGGTAGCGTTCCGCGAGGTCGGCCAGCTGCTGGGTCTGGACCTCCAGGGTCCGCCGGGACCGCTTGAGGTCGGTGACCGTCTCGATCAACTCCCGCTCCGAGGCGACCAGTTGCTCCTGCTGGCGCTTCAGGCTGGTGATGTCGGTGCCGACCGAGACATAGCCGCCGTCCCGGGTCCGGCGCTCGCTGATCTGGAGCCAGCGCCCGTCGGCCAGTTCCGCCTCGAAGGTCCGGGCGGTGGCCATGCCGATCTCCGGCGTCTCCCGGCGGATCTGGGGGAGGGCGCCGCGGCTCATGACGTCGATGTAGCGACGACCCGGCTGCGCATCCTCGGCGCTGAGGGCATGCAGGTGCCGGAACTTGGAATTGCACAGGACGAGGCGGTTGCCCTGGTCCCAGAGGACGAAGGCCTCCGAGATCGCCTCGACCGCGTCGCGCAGGCGCATGTCCGCCGCGGCGTTGGTCTCCTCGAGGGCGCGCTGCTGGCTGATGTCCACGGCGATGCCGACGAGGTGGCGGCCGCCGTCGAACCCGTCCGCGACGACCTCGGCGCGGGCGCGCAGCCACACATAAGATCCGTCCGCACCCCGCACGCGGAAGGCGTGATCGACATGGGTCTGATTGGCGGCCACGGCCCGGGCGAGGCTGTAGAGGTCGCCGTCGTCGGGATGGACCAGGGCGTTGACGGTGCCGAACGCCAGGTAGGGTTGCTCCCGGCGGTAGCCGAGGAGCGTGTACATGGAATCGGACCAGTAGATCCGCCCGCGGGCGATATCCCAGTCCCAGAGGCCGCAATCGCTGCGCCTCAGGGCCGTCTCCAGGCGCAGGCGGATCTGCTCGCAGGCCCTGTCCGCCAGGGTCGCCTGCCGGGTCTGCAGCCCATAGGCGACGCCGACGCCGACGATGACGAGGATTGCGGCACCGACCAGCACGATCTGGTCGCGGGTCCGGGCGCCCCAGCCGATCATCAGCGGGTCCACCGGCTGCAGCACAGCGACCTGTCCGCCCCCGTTGGGAAGGTTGTGGACCGCCGCCAGGACGCGCTCGCCCCCCGGAAGGTCGATGAGCACCGCACCGGCCCGCTCCCCGAGGGCCGAGAGCGGCTCGCTCGGGCCGAGGATGTCGGGCAGGGTTTCCATCTCCGCCGGGAGGGGCGGATGCGCCTGGGTGATCCGGGCATTCGGCGCGAGGAGGACGAGGCGGCGGCCTGAATGGCGGCCGTCCTCCGGCAGCAGGACCCGGAGGTCGAGGTGCTGTCCTTCGGCGGAGCGCAGGGCGTGGGCGGCGAGGCGGGCGAACCCCTCCACCTCCGCCTCGGCCCCCGCGATGATTTCGGCCCGCTGCCCGCGAATATGGATCGCCGCCAGGGCGACGAGGCAGGCGAGGAACACCGAGAGCGTGCTTGGCACGGCGTAGCGGAGCCAGCGCTCCGCCCGCTGCAGGCGCGGGTCGCGCCGCCGGACGGGCCAGACCGCCGACAGAGACGAATCCGCACGCGCGGAGAGGGAAGCGGAAACCGCCTCCGGCATGGCCGAACCTCATCCCTCGGAGAATCGATCCGGCCGGGGCGCGAACGCCCTGCGAATCTCGCTGAATACAATCATTTGCGGTGGGTCTTTGTCCACCGCTTTTTTACCATTTCGACTTGACCCGAGGGAGGTGTTGCGGGCCTACACAGAATCGCTTTTGCGCAATTATCTCAACTTGTTAGCCGTCTTTCAGGGTCCGTACTAGGATGTCCGCGACATCCCGGGACAAACCAGGAACGGCCTTGATGCCGTTAAGCATTTCGGCGGCGGCTTGTCGGCGGTTTTTTTCGAGCCGACGCCAGGATCCGAACGCTGTCAGGAGCCGTGCGGCGATCTGCGGGTTAGCCGAATCGAGGGCCTTCACGGTGTCGGCCACGAGGGCGAATCCGGACCCGTCGGCCCGGGCGAACTGGGTCGGGTTGCCCATGCTGAAACTGCCGATCAGCGCCCGGACGCGATTCGGGTTCGTCATCGCGAAGGCCGGATGGCCCTTCAGCGCCGCGATTCGCGCCAGGGTGCCTTCCTCGGGGATCGTCGCCTGGAGAGCGAACCACTTGTCGAGGACGAGGGGCTCGTGGGCGTAGCGCTCGCCGAACGACGCGAGGGCGGCTTCGCGGGCTTCGCCCGGGATCTGGGCGATTGTCGCCAGGGCAGCGAGGCGGTCGGTCATGTTGGTCGCCGCGTCGAGGCGCCGGGTGGCCAGGGCCGCGCCGGCCTGAGGGTCGCCGGCCGCCATCAGGTCGAGGGCGGCGTTGCGCAGGGCCCGCCGGCCCGCGGAGGCCGCATCCGGGCTGTAGGAGGCGCCCTCGGCCGGGGCGAGGGCGGCGTCGATCCGGGTAAGGCGCGGGGCGAGGGCCCTGCCGAGATGGGCGCGCAGGGCGTGCCGTGCCCGGTGGATCGCATCGGGGTCGATGTCGCCTGAGAGCGCGTCGGCGGCTTCGGCTTCCGTCGGGAGGGCCAGGACGAGGGCCGCGAAGGCCGGATCGGCCAGGGCCTCGCCGTCGAGGAAGGTGCCGAGCGCCTCCGCGAAGGCGTCCGTCCGTGCCGCGTCGGGCGCGAGGATCAGGCGCAGGGCCACGTCCTGCGCCGCCTGCCAGCGGTTGAAGGGATCGCTGTCCCGGGCGAGCAACCGGAGGCGCTGCGCGTCGGACAGGGCGAGGTCGAGGCGTACGGGGGCCGAGAAATCCCGCAGCAGCGACGGCACGGGCTCTTCGGTGACGTTCTCGAACACCAGCTCGGCCTCGATCCGGTCGAGGATGAAGACTCCGTCCGCCGCCGAGGCGCAGGTCGCCCCGTCGAGCGGACCGCCGGCCCCGACGAGGCCGAGGGCCACGGGAATGACCAGCGGCGGACCCTCCGTCGGGAGGGCCTGGGCGAGGTGCAGGGTGTAGCGCCTCGCCGCCGCATCGTAGGCGCCCTGGGCCGAGAGACGGGGCGTGCCCGGCCGTTCGTACCAGCGGGCGAAGGCCGACAGGTCACGTCCGGTCACCGTCGCGAAGGCGGCGAGGAAATCCTCGACGGTCGCCGCGCGCCCGTCGTTGTCGGCGAAGTAGCGGTCCATGCCGGCGCGGAAGGCGGCCGGGCCGATGAGGGTGCGCAGCATCCGCACGATCTCGGCGCCTTTGTCGTAGACCGTCGCCGTGTAGAAGTTGTTGATCTCGGCATAGGCGTTGGGCCGCACCGGGTGGCGCAGGGGGCCGGCATCCTCGGGGAACTGGCGGGCGCGCAGGGACCTCACCTCGCCGATCCGGTGCACCGGTCGGGACCGCATGTCGGAGGAGAATTCCTGGTCGCGGAAGACCGTAAGGCCCTCCTTCAGGCAGAGCTGGAACCAGTCCCGGCAGGTGACGCGGTTGCCCGACCAGTTGTGGAAATACTCGTGGGCGATGATCGCCTCGATGTTGGCATAGTCGGCATCCGTCGCCGTCTCCGGGACGGCGAGCACGTATTTGTCGTTAAAGATGTTGAGGCCCTTGTTCTCCATCGCCCCCATGTTGAAGGCGGAGACGGCGACGACGTTGAACACGTCTAGGTCGTAGGCGCGGCCGAAGGCGCGCTCGTCCCACTGCATCGAGCGGATCACGGCGTCGAGGGCATAGCCGGCGCGGTCCTCGCGGCCCGGCTCCACGTAGACGGCACAGGTGACGTCGCGCCCCTCCATGGTGCGGAACGGGGCCTCGACCTTCCCGAGGCGACCGCCGACGACGGCGAACAGGTAGGCCGGCTTCGGATGCGGATCGTGCCAGACGGCGTAGTGACGGTCCTCGCCGACCGGGCCGGCCTCGACGGGGTTGCCGTTGCCGAGGAGGACCGGCGCCTCCTCCCGCCGGGCTTCGATGCGGGTGGTGTAGACCGCCATCACGTCCGGCCGGTCGAGGAAGTAGGTGATGCGGCGGAACCCGTCCGCCTCGCACTGGGTGCAGTAGACCCCGTCGGTCCGGTACAGGCCCATAAGCTTGGTGTTGGCGGTGGGGTCGACCTCCGTGACGACCCGCAGCATGAAGGGGCGCCGGGGCGGCCTGTGCAGCGTGAGGCCGGAGGCATCGACCGCATAGTCCGCGCCGGGGACGGGCGCCCCGTCGAGATCCAGGCCGACCAGGGTGAGGTCGTCGCCGTCGAGATGCAGGGGCCCATCGGGAGCGCCGGCCGGGTTCGGCCGGAGCGCAAGGTCCGCCGTGATCCGCGTGGCATGCGGATCGAGGACGATGTCGAGGTTCACCCGATCGATCAGGAAGGCGCTCGGGCGGTAATCCTCCAGGCGGATCAGCGGCGGCGTCTCTGTTCGCATGCGGGTCACTCCGGGTGAGGGTTCCGCCCCCGTTCTGGCCCCTCGGGGCGCCTCGCGCAACGCGTGGGCGATCCGTCCCCCTCTGCGCGGTTCCGCCGACCTTCGGCTGTGGATGTCACAGCTTTGCCGGGGACCCGGGAGGCCGTTCCGGCGTTGGCCGGCTCAAAGGGTGTGAGTGCGGACAGGGCATGGCCAATTCACGGGTGCGGCGTAAGGCGGCGGAACGCGGCCAGGAGGACGTGCCGCTCGTGCCGACGGGGGCCCTCGCGGTCGCCCTCATCGGCCTCACGGACGAAGCGGCCCCGGTGATCCACGTCGCCCGCGATGGGCGGCGTCTCGATGAACTCGCCGCGACCCTGCGCGTGCTGCGGCCCAGCCTCGCCGTCGGCATATTCCCCGAATGGGATTGTCTCCCCTTCGACCACGCCTCGCCGTCGCGGGCGACGATGGGCGCCCGCACCTCCCTGCTGCGCTGGCTGACGGGCAGCGAGGGTTGCCCCGCGATCATCCTAACCACCGGCCCGGCGCTGGTCCAGCGGGTGCCACCGCCCGAAACCTGGGATGGGGCGCGGGTCGCCTTCGCCGTCGGCGATACGATCGACCTCGCCGCGGTGACGGCCGAGTTGCAGCGGCTTGGCTACGTCCTTGACGAGCGGGTGGATGAGCCCGGCGAGGTCGCCGTCCGCGGCCGGACCCTGGAGGTGTTCCCGGCCGCCGCGCCGCGTCCCTGCCGCGTCGAGCACGAGAACGGCCGCGTCACCGCCATCCGTTCCTACGATCCCCTGACGCAGCGTTCCGTGGCGGAGACCCGCGACCTGCTGGTCGATCCGGCCACGGAGATCCTGCTGGCGCCGGGCTCGGAACACAGGCTCGTGCCGTTCACCGGCCAGGAGCATGGCTTGCCGCGCTTCTACAGGCGCCTCGTGACCCTCCTCGACTACGTTCCCGATGGGCGGCTCGTGGTCGAAGAAGGCGCAGACGGGCGACTCGGTGCGTTCTTCGAACAGGTGGCCGAAGGCCGGGAGACCGCGACCGGCGGACGCCGCCCTGGCCGGCGCAGCGCCAATGCCGCCGAGGGCCTCTACCTCTCGCCGGAGGAATGGGCGCGACTTTCCGAGGAGAAGGCCCTGGCGAGTGCCACCGAGACGGCCGCCGACGACGCGGCTGTCCCGGTCTTCGCCCGGGACAATCGCCCCGGCGCCGCCCTGACGAAGTTCCTGCGCGAGCGGTTGAAGGCGGGGGACCGAATCGTCCTCGCCGGTCCAAAATCGCCCCTGCGCCGCCTCGTGCGCCGGTCGTCGGACGCCGCGGGCTCACCGATCCGTCTGATCGATGCCTGGTCCGAGGCGGAAGAGGCGAAGCCCGGCTCCATCCTCGCCTTCGAGGCTCCCCTGGCGGCAGGCTTCCGCCTGTCGGGCGTGACCGTGATCACCGCCGCGGACCTACTCGGCCCCTCCGCGGCGCCGGCGGGCGTGTCGGGCCCGTCCCTGCCCCTCGGCGATGTCGAATTGAGGCCCGGCGACGTGGCCGTGGACCGGGATCGGGGACTCTGCGTGTTCGAGGGGCTGGAGAAGCTCTCCGGACCGGATGCGGCGGGGGGTGTCGCCACGGAAGCCCTGCGCCTGCGCTTCGCCGACGACGCGGTGCTGATGGTGCCGGTCGATCAGGCGGAGCGGATCTGGCGCTACGGCTCCGAACCCGACGCGGTGACCCTCGACAAGCTCGACGGCAACACTTGGGCGAAGCGGCGCCTCGAGGCGGAGGCGACCCTGGCCCGCACCGCCCGCACCCTGTTGCAAGTCGCCACCGATCGCCGGGAGGCCGGCGCCACGCCCCTCGTGCCGCCCGCCCGGGAACTGGAGCGGTTCGCGGCGGGCTTCGGCTTCTCCCCCACCGCCGATCAGGCCCAGGCCGTCGAGGCGATTTTGGCCGACCTCGCCTCCGGGCAGCCGATGGATCGCCTCGTCTGCGGCGATGTCGGCTTCGGCAAGACAGAGATCGCCCTGCGGGCCCTGGCCGCCGCCATCTTCGCCGGGAAGCAGGCGGTGCTGATCGCCCCGACCACGGTTCTCGCGCGCCAGCACGCGGCGACCCTGGAACGCCGCTTCGCCCGGTTCGGCATCGCCATCGGCCATCTCTCCCGCCTCGTATCGCCGGCCGAGGCCAAACGGGTCCGGCAGGGGCTATCGGACGGCTCCATCCGCCTCGCGGTCGGCACCCACGCCCTGGCCGGAAAGGGTGTCGCCTATGCCGACCTCGGGCTCACGGTCATCGACGAGGAGCAACGCTTCGGCGCGAAGATGAAGGCGGATCTCCGCCGCCTCGCGGCGGGGGGCCACGTCCTCACCCTCACCGCGACGCCGATCCCCCGCACCCTGCAATCGGCTTTGGTCGGGCTGCAGAGCCTCAGCATCCTGGCGACGCCGCCGGCCCTCCGCCAGCCGGTGCGGACGGTGGTGACCGCCTACGACGACGAGACGATCCGCGAGGCCCTGGTGCGCGAGCATCGCCGGGGCGGGCAGAGCTTCGTGGTGTGCCCGCGGATCGAAGACATCGCGCCCCTGCGCGACCGGATCGCCAAGCTCGTGCCCGACCTCGACATCGCCGTCGCCCACGGCGAGCTGAAGGCCGCCGAGATGGACGAAACGATGGTCCGTTTCGCCGACGGCACGGGGGATGTGCTGCTCGCCACGGCCATCATCGAGAGCGGCCTCGACGTGCCGCGGGCCAACACGATGCTGGTCTGGGACGCGGCCCGCTTCGGTCTGGCACAGCTGCACCAGCTGCGCGGGCGGGTCGGGCGCGGCCAGCGCCGGGGCGTGGTCTACCTCCTCGGCGACCCAAAGGCGCCCCCCAATCCCGCCGCCGAGCAGCGCCTGCGCGCCCTGGAGGCCATGGACCGCCTCGGCGCGGGCTTCGCCATCAGCGCCCGGGATCTTGATCTGCGCGGGGCCGGCGATCTGGTGGGGGAGGATCAGGCGGGCCACGCCAAGCTCGTTGGGCTCGGCCTCTACCGCCACCTGCTCGAACTCGCGCTGATGGAAGCCAAAGGTCAGCCGGCCGAGGATTGGACGCCGGAGATCGGCCTCGGGCTCGCGGCGACGATCCCGGATTCATACGTGCCAGAACCGGAAATCCGCCTCGACCTTTACACCCGCGTCCTCCGCCTGCGGGAGGCGGAGGCCATCGAGGCCCTGGCGGCGGAGGTGGAGGATCGGTTCGGCGCGCCGCCGGAACCCGTCGCGGCGCTGTTCGCCCTCGGGCGGCTGCGGGCCGCCTGCCGCCAGCTCGGCATCGCCCGGTTGAACGGCGGCCCTCAGGGCATCGCCGCCGATTTCCGCGCCGGTCGCCGCCCCGGTCCGATGGCGGCGGCGGACGACCTCGTCTTTAAGGAGAACCGCGTCGTCCTGCGCCGGCCGACCGACGATGCGGCGGCCCGGGCGGATCTCGCCGCGGACCTTCTGGAGCGCATCCGGGAGGCGCGGGAACGGTCGCGGTAGCGCTTTAGCCGTCGTTCCGGGCGCCGCCGACGGCGACGATCCCGGAACGACGGAATAGTTCGTGAGGAGCGATGCGGCTCAGGTCGCCTGGAACTGGGCGCCGATCTCTTCGCCCTTCCGCCAGACCAATTTGCAGACATGGAAGGTCGGCATCCGGTCGATCTCGAGCAGGAAGGTCTCCGGGATCAACTCGGCTTCCGGGAGGATGACCCGGACCCCGACATCCGATCGGTCAAAGACCAGACACGACAGGGACCGATGTTCGTCGAGGCAGATCCGCCCCGGAACGTCGAGGCGGGTTCGGGATTGGGCGCGGCGATCGATCATTGCGAGCCTCGGATGAGGATCACAGCTTCGCATGGGCGGGTACAGGTCCGGTGAGGCAATTCACTCAAATTGTCCGCATCGCAGTTTTCGCCGTCAAGCGAGCAGGTAGCTCAGGAGGGCGCGAAGCTGCGCCGGCTTGACCGGCTTGAGCATCAGTTCGGCCTGCGCCTCCACCACCCGGCGCCCGACCTCGACCCCGTAATCGGCCGTGGTCACGATGACTGGAGTGATCCACCCCCGCGCCTGCCGGAGATGATCGACGACGTCGAGGCCGCAGGCGCCGTCCGAGAGGTGGAAGTCGATGATCATCACGTCGGGCCGGGGCATTCCCGCGCGGAGCGAGTCCATCACACCCGCCAGGGCCCGGTGGCTTTCGACCTCGGCGTCCCACCCGCGGAGCAGCCGCTCCAGCGCCTCGGCCGTCGAGGCGTCGTTCTCGATCACGAGGACCCGTGCCCCCGTCAGGGTTGTGGCGACGGGCGTCGGGTGGACCAGCACGTCGGGGGCCGTCCCCGCGAGAGGGATCTCCACGCTCATCCGGGTTCCCCGCCCGACGCGGGAATGGAGCTGCACGGGGTGGCCGAGGGCCGTCGCCATGCGCTGGACGATGGAGAGACCGAGCCCGAGCCCCGGGCCGCCGGCATCTTCCCCCTCAGCGGTGCCCCGGAAGAACTCCTCGAAGACGAGGGCCCGCTCTTCCTCGGGGATGCCCCGGCCGGTATCGATCACGTCGATCCGGCACTGGCCGCCCCGCCGACGCACGCCGATCAGCACCCCGCCGGACTCGGTGTAGCGCACGGCGTTGGACACGAGGTTCTGCAGGATCCGCTGCATCAGGACGAGGTCGGTAGCGACCACCACGTCCCCGGCGCGCACCAAGAGCCGCAGACCCTTCCGCTCGGCGAAGGGCCGGAAACTCGACTCGATATGCGCCACAAGGTCGGCGAGCCGTACCGGCTTGATCACCGGGCGCACCGCGCCGGCATCGAGCTTCGAGATGTCGATGAGGGCCTTGATCAGGTCCTCGATGGTCTGGAGTCCCCGCTCGACCTGACCCGCGATGGTCTGCGCCTCGTGGCCGGGGGCGAGATCCGCCAGGGCCGAGAGGGAGAGCCGGGCGGCGTTGAGGGGCTGGAGCAGGTCGTGGCTCGCCGCGGCGAGGAAGCGGGTCTTGGAGCGGTTGGCGGTCTCGGCCTCGTCCTTCGCCGCCTGAAGAGCCGTGTTGGACGTCTCCAGGCTCTTCATCAGCGAGGTGAGTTCCTCGGTGCGGGAACGGACCCGCCCTTCGAGCATGATCGCCGTCTGGAACAGCGCGTAAGCGCCGCCCTGCTGGTCCATGGTCCGCTCGACATGGGCCATGAGGGCAGCGTTGATCCGCTCCAGCTTGACGACCCGGCGGGCGAGATCCCCGGACTCGTCGCTCGTCTCGCCGTCCAGCGCCACCGTTGCGCTCCGCGGGCCGATCACGCCGGGTGGTTCCGGCCGATCGCGATGCCCGTGAAGGTCTGGTTCAGGTGCATGGACCGGTACTGCTCGCCATAGGTCTCGAAGCCGACCACGCCGTAGCGGCTGTAGAGATCCGAGATGCGGTGGCGGACCTGCCGACTCTCGGCGTCGAGGCGGCGGAGCACGCAGTCGAAGCCGATCACGAGGTCGAGGCCGCCCAGGATCTCGTCGAGTCCGGAGAGCTCCGCCCGGGTGGCCTCGACGATGTCGTGCGGCTCGGCAAGCGTCAGCACGGCGCCCTCGCTGATGGCGCAGAAGAAGGTCAGGGACCCGTCCGGCTCAACCCGGCTGATCGAGCGGCAGTAGTATTCCCCACCGACCTTCACCGCGAGGGGATAGGCCGCAAAGCTCATCGGCGTGAGGTTCTCGGGATCGAGGCCCACCGCCTTGGCATATTCCCACGCCGCCGGCTCGGCGTTCAATTCGTGGACGCGCCGGTGCTCCTCGCAGGCGGCGGTCACGACGAACTTGCGCGGCGTTGGGGCGAAGTTGTCGCTCTTGAAGATACGGATCGGGAAATCGGTCTCCACGAGGATCAGCACCGCGGCGTTGGTGTGGACCGCGCCGTGATGGATCAGCACCGTTCCGGCGAAGGCGAGGTCGTCCCCCGCGGAACCGCCGACGAGGGGGATGCCGTCGAGCGCCCAGGCGACCGCCGAGACCACCGTTTCCTCGGCCTTGGCCATGGCGTCGATCAGGGAGAGGGCGAACTGGCTGCCGGGCACGGGATCCGGCCGGACCTGATCGAGGGCGCGGCGCAGGCTCCGCACGGCGCTCGCCGCGCCTCCGACATCGAGCCGGTCGATTCGGGTCAGCACGTCGCTGACGATGCGAAAGCCCTGCCGGGGGAAGGCGATGGCCACGAGCCCCCGGTCGATGGCACCGGCAGGGCTGATCCCCCCCGAGGAGCTACACCCGAGGAGCGCCACCCCCGGGAAATGGTGGTCCACCGCGGCGATGAGGTCCTGTGCATCGTAGGCCGGCGAGAAGAACACGAGCAGATGCCCGATCGGCTCCCGGTCGAGGAGCGCCGCCACGGAGGCAACCGCCTCACGCACGTCCGATGTCTCGGTCCAGGCCGACTGGATCCCGCACAGATGCGAACGCATCCGCGTTCCATCGATCACGGCGCCACTCCCACTCGGGGCCGCTCTGACTTGGCGACCTATTAGTGAACTATATCTCGCCTCGGGCAAATGTTGCAAACAGGCCCAGCCGGGGAGGAATGCGGGCTTCACCGCGCCTTCATTACTTCCCCGCCGCCCCGCCCGGCGCGGGCCGGATCGCCGCGCCCCAGGGGAAGCGACCGACCTTCACCGTCTTGATCGCCCGCAGCGCCGGGACGTCGATCACCGTCACGTCCCCCGAAACGCCGTTGGTGGTGACGAGCCGGTCCTGCTCCGGGGTGAGGGCCGTGTGCCAGACCCGGCGGCCGACGAGGATGTACGCGCTTACCTGAAAGGTCTTCGCATCCACCACCGCGACCCGGTCGGAGGGGCCCAGCGCCACGAAGGCGAGGCGCCCGTCGTCGGTGAGGCTGATGCCGACCGGCTGGATCCGGTCCGAGGCCACGCCCTTGATCTCGAAGCGGATCGTCCGAACCACCTTGCGGGTCGCCACATCGATCACCGCGACGCTGCCGCCGATCTCGGACGAGACCCACAGGGTCTTGCCGTCCCTCGCGAATTCCGCGTGACGGGGGCGCTGGTCAACCGGGGTCGCATCCACGGCGGCGAGGGTGGCGACATCGATCCAGTGGACCATGTTCGTCGTCTCGGAGGTGGTCACGGCTGTCCTGCCGTCCGGGCTGACCGCCATGCCTTCGGGCTCGATCCCGACGTCGATCTGCGCCTTCACGCTCTTCGTATCGACATCCACCACCGTGGTGGTGGCATTGTTCTCGTTGGCGATGAACAGGGTCCGGCCGTCCGGGGAGAGGGCGAACTGCTCCGGGTCCTCGCCGGAGGGCAGGTCGGCCAGAAGCTTGCCGCTATCCGGGTCGATGACCTGCACCGAGTCGGAATCGCTTGCGCAGACGAACAGGCGCTTCCCGTCCTTCGAGAACACCACGCCCCGCGGGCGCCTTCCCACCGGGAAGGTCCGAGTCACCGCGTAGGTGGCCGAGTCGATCACCGAGATCGTGTTGTCGCGCTCGTTGGTCACATAGATCTCGGCGGCCGTGGCGGGGAGGGCTCCGAGCAGCAAGGCCATGGCGGCCCCACCCGCCATAAGCCGCTTCACCGTCAAGGCGAGCGGAGCGAAGCAATCCAGCAGCGCCACATCCGAAAGCGGCCCGCCACCCTGGATTGCTTCACTGCGTTCGCAATAACGGGGAAGGCGGCCCGCACCCGGAAGCGCCTCGCCTGAAAAGGCCGCCTCTTCGCGCCCGCGCCCGCGGCCACGGCGATGCGGCGGAGGTCGGATCATGTCATCCTCCGAAGGCCTTGCAGGCGCTTTCGGGCCGGTCGAGGCCCAGCGTGTCGAGTTCGGTGGACCGGTGCAGGAAGCCTTCCACCGGCGCCATGCCGACCACCGCGCCCGGCCAGAGCAGATAGAGGGGCTGGCGCAGCTGGCCGTTCCAGGGGCGGAAGCTCAAGGCCCGCCCCTTGAAGCCGCCGACCTCGAAGGCAGGATCGAGCATCAGCTTGGCGATGGCCGCCGGATCGGCCGACTTGAGCTTGACCGCCGCCTCGCCCACGGCATGGACGGCCATCCAGCCGGCCCAGTCGACAGGGTCCATGGCCCGGCCCGCGAGCTTGCGGAACCGCTGTTGGAGCTGCGCGGCAGCCCAGGCCTCCACGGGCCGCCCCCAGGCGGCGGGGCTCAGCCCCTGCGTGCCGACGACCGGCCGGGGCGCTTCCGTGTTGTAGACGAGATTGGTGCCGAACTCGCCGGCCTCGTCCGCCACCGCCACGACGTCGTGGTCCGGCCCCCGGGTCGCCAGGGCGAATTCCCTGAGGGCGCTGTCCCGAAGGTCCGCGCCGCGGGCGTCGAACTTCGTCTCGGCGACGATCCGCGCCCCGAACTTCCGGGCGCTCCGGCGCAGGGATTCCGCGTAGAGCCCGTCCCCCGAATCCGGCCCCGCGACGAGGAGGATTCGCGTCCACCGCTTGAACACGAGGAGCTGGACGAGGGCGTCCGTCAACATCGCCCGCGACGGGATGACGTGCAGCACCCGCCCGCGGCAATCGACATCGCGCAGGGACGTGTCGGTGGCGCCGATGTTGAGAAGGATCACGTCCTTCGCCTCGGGTGCGTCGGCCAGGGTGAGCAGGTCGGCGGCGGGGGCGTTGATCACCACGAAGCGGGGATGGCCGGCTCCGGCGAGCAGGCCGGCGAAGGCCGCGCGGATATCCGCTCCCGGCTCGACCACCGTGCTCGTCAGGCCGAAGGACAGCCCCACGAAACGCCCGGTGGAGTTCGAATCCCGCAGGCCGAGTTCAGCGCCCTTAAGGCCTTCGTCCGCCGGAAAGGGATCCTCGTTGTTCAGGGGGTTCGGCCGCTCGATCCGTCGCTCGAGATAGGCCACCGCGACCGGATCGGCCGTCAGCGCCGGCATGGCGGAGGCCGCGAAGAAGGGGAGGAGGCAGGCAACAAGTCCGCCCGCAAGGGCGACCACGCCCCTGCGCACGCCATGTTGCCTCCGGGCCCCTCGCTCGGTCGCCACCCGCATCCGGCCGGTCTCGTTTCCACCCAATCGTTCGTTCTTGAACCCGGCATAAGGCGGACATTCCCGCCAGGAAATAAGACCAAGGTGCGGTCCGCCTTCAGTGTCGGCGCGTCGTACCAAAGCACAATGGGTTCACTCCCTCCGGCTTGCTAGCCTCCAAACCAATAGCTGCCAGACCGGCCGATACATGCCGGCCGGGGGCGGCGAGGGAGGGTTTCGGTATGTCCAGAAGGCTTGCGCTCGCAGGTAGCGTTCTTGCTGCGCTCGCGGTATCGAGCGGCGCCGTCTTCGGTCATGGAGATGTGCAGCCCCAGCCGGTCAACACCGACGGCCTGCCGCCCCTCGGCGACACGTGGCGCGACGAGAACCCCTACCGGGACAACGCCACTGCGGTGAAGATCGGCTCTTCGGCCTACAACCAGAACTGTGCCCGCTGCCACGGCCTTCAAGTGATCTCCGGCGGCATCGCCCCCGACCTCCGTTACCTCGAGAAGGGGAAGGAGGGCGACGAGTGGTTCAAGGAGCGCGTGACCCACGGCGCGATCATCGACGGCATGACCAAGATGCCGGTTTTCGCGGGGGTCATCTCGCAGGAAGGGCTGTGGGCGATCCGCAGCTACATCGAATCCCAGCACGTCGACAATTGAGCGCGCCGCGATGACCCGCCCCTTCCCCCGGCGTGCCCTGCTAGCGGCAACCGCCGTGCTGTTGGCCGCCGCACTCCCGCCGGCGACCGCCCCGGCTGTCGCCCGTTCCCTCGACGCCGTGCGGGAGGACGGCACCCTGCGGGTCGCGCTCTATGAGGACAACGCGCCGTTCTCCGCCCTGAGAGACGGCAAGCCGGCCGGGATCGAGGTGGACATCGCGCAGGCCCTGGCCGACACGCTGAAGGTGAAGCTCGACCTGCGGCTCATCGATGCCGGGGAGAACTCGGACGGGGATCTGCGCCTCGCCCTGTGGCGGGGCGACCTCGCCAACTCCGCCCTCTCGGACGTGATGCTTCACGTGCCCTCCGATCGGATGTTCGCCCAGCGCAACGAGCAGATCTTCACCACGCGGCCCTACCTCCAGCAGCGGCTCGCTTTGGCGTGGCGCCGGGGGACGACGGAGGATTTCGAGACCCTCGGCGATATCGGGCAGACGCCCATCGACGTGGAGGGCAACAGCGCCTCGGACGCGATGCTCCTCACCGCCAACGGCGGCAGCCTGCGCACCAACCTCAAGCACTTCAAGAGCTTCGACGAGGCTGCGAAGGCGTTCCTTGCGGGGGACGCCCCCATCCTGGCCGGCACCCGGTCCGAGATCGAAGGGGCCCTTTCCGACACGAAAACGCCCCGCGAGACGGTGGGCATCACGCAGGTGAAGCTGGCCGGTCCGATCAAGACCTCATGGGAACTCTGCGGCGCGGTGAAGAGCGATTCCCGCGACCTCGGCTACGCGATCGGCGACGCCATGACCGCGATGATCGACAACGGCACCATGAAGCAGATCTTCGCCAATCATGGGGTGAGCTACGATCCACCCACGGGCTACTGAGACTTCGCGCCGCCGTTACAAGACGAGTGCATCGATCCTGGCGGACGTCGCACGGGACGTAAGTCCGTTATTATCAGACTGACCGAATTCGCTTTCACGTCTGTATAGTGAATTCAATCCGCACGTGTTCATGGAATTCGTGTTTGCGGTAATGTCGATCATTCGCCCGCACCCGAAGTCAAAGAGTTACTTGCTAGATCATACTTATGGCCAATAACCGACATCCGCGAATCCGCTTAGCCTGAGGATCGCGTCGAGGCCGCGCCGCAAACAAGGGGTTCGAACCCCACCGGCCGTGAAACACCCGGAGGAGATGTCATGAGAATGCGGACGCAGTTTCTCGCGGCGGTGGGGATTGCCGCCCTCGCCGCCGGCGCGGCCAGCCTTTCGGCCTCGGCCAAGGAGCCCGAGAAGACCGCCGCCGCCTCGGGCGCCGGGGTGACCGAGCAGGACATCATCAACGACGCTAAAACCCCCGGCGACGTCGTCACCTACGGTCTCGGCCCGAAGGCGCAGCGCTACAGCCCGCTGAAGGCGATCGACAAGGAGAGCGTGAAGAGCCTCGTCCCGGCGTGGTCGTTCTCGTTTGGCGGCGAGAAGCAGCGCGGCCAGGAGAGCCAGGCGCTGGTGAAGGACGGCGTAATCTACGTCACCGGTTCGTATTCACGCATGTACGCGATCGATTCCCATACCGGCGAAAAGAAGTGGGAATACGACGCGCGCCTGCCGGAAGGCATCCTGCCCTGCTGTGACGTGGTGAACCGCGGCGCCGCCCTCTACAAGGACAACATCTACTTCGGCACTCTCGACGCGAAGCTCGTCGCCCTCAACACCAAGACCGGCAAGGTCGTGTGGCGCAAGGACATCGACGACTTCAAGTCTGGCTACAGCTACACCGCCGCGCCGATGATCGTGAAGGGCAAGATCATCACCGGCGTGTCGGGCGGCGAATTCGGCGTCGTCGGCCGCATCGAGGCCCGGGACGCGGAGACCGGCGAGATCGTGTGGAAGCGCCCGGTCATCGAAGGCCATATGGGCGAGCTGAACGGCAAGCCCTCCACCATGACCGGCAAGACCAACGAGTCCTGGCCCGGGGACATGTGGAAGTTCGGCGGCGGCGCCACTTGGCTCGGCGGCACCTACGATCCCGAGTTGAACCTCATCTATGTCGGCACCGGCAATCCGGGCCCGTGGAATTCCTGGCTGCGCCCGGGCGACAACAAGTGGTCCGCCTCGCGGCTGGCGATCAACCCGGATAACGGCGAGATCGTCTGGGGCTTCCAGACCACGCCGCACGACGGCTGGGACTTCGACGGCGTGAACGAGTTCGTGCCCTTCGACATGCAGAAGGACGGCAAGACCATCAAGGCCGGCGGCACCGCCGACCGCAACGGGTTCTTCTACGTCCTCGACCGGACCAACGGAAAGTTCATCTCGGCCACGCCGTTCGTGAACAAGATCAACTGGGCGAGCGGCATCGATAAGGACGGCCGCCCGATTTACATTCCCGAGAACCGCCCCGGCGATCCGAGCCAGGCCACCGGCGACGACAAGAAGGGCAAATCGGTCTTCGCCGTGCCGAGCTTCCTCGGCGGCAAGAATTGGATGCCGATCGGCTACAGCCCCGACACCAAGCTCTTCTACGTGCCCTCCAACGAATGGGGCATGGATATCTGGAACGAGCCGGTGAACTACAAGAAGGGTGCGGCCTATCTCGGCGCCGGCTTCACCATCAAGCCGATCTTCGACGACCATATCGGCTCGCTGAAGGCGATCGATCCGGCCTCCGGCAAGACCGTGTGGGAGTACAAGAACAAGGCGCCGCTCTGGGCGGGCGTGCTCACCACCGCGGGCGGCCTCGTCTTCACCGGCACGCCGGAGGGCTTCCTGAAGGCCTTCGACGCCAAGTCCGGTGAGGAACTGTGGAAGTTCCAGGTCGGCACCGGCGTGGTGTCCTCCCCGATCACCTGGGAGCAGGATGGCGAGCAGTGGGTCGGCGTCACCGCCGGCTGGGGCGGCGCCGTGCCGCTCTGGGGCGGCGAAGTCGCCAAGACCACGGCCGGCATCAACCAGGGCGGCAGCTTCTGGGCGTTCAAGCTGCCGAAGAAGGTCGCATCGCGCTGAGACGACGCTGCGGCGGGACCGCTCCCCGGTCCCGCCCGACTCGCGCCCCGGCCGGCCTACGGAGCCGTCCGGGGACCAGTTGTTCTGAGGGCGCCCTTCCCGCACCCGGCATGATCGCGACGAGACCGATGACGACGCCCTCGCCGGAACGCGCTACAGCCAAAGCTCCTGTCCGCTCCGCAGCCGGCGCTATGATCCTCGCCCGCGAGGGCAGCGGGCCGCAGACGGGGGTGGCCGGAATGCAATTGCTGATCGTGGACGATCATCCTCTCTTCCGGGAGGCCCTGGCGAGCGCCATCACCCTCGCCTTCCCCGATGCCGTGTTGCATGAGGCGGACGGCATCCGCGCCGCCTGCGAGACGCTGGGCCGGGAGCCGGGCATCGACCTCACCCTCTTGGACCTGTCAATGCAGGGAGTGTCCGGTTTCGACGGCCTCGTAACCATCCGCACCCGCTTCCCGCGGGTGCCGGTGCTGATCGTCTCGGGGCTGGAGGATCCGCGGATCATGCGCGAGGCCCTGCAGCGGGGGGCGTCCGGCTTCGTGCCGAAGGCCGTCGACAAGGCGACCCTTACACGGGCGATCGCAGAGGTGATGAACGGTGCCCTGTTCACGCCACCCGACCTCGCCGGGGCGCCCGAGCCGGTCTCGAGCCGCAAGTCCCCTTTGGCCGAGCGGGTGTCGCGCCTAACGCCACAGCAGATGCGCGTCCTGATGATGATCCGCCAGGGCAAGCTTAACAAGCAGATCGCCCACGAATTGCAGGTCGGCGACTCGACCGTGAAGGCCCATGTCTCCGAGATCCTACGCAAGCTCGAGGTGATCAGCCGGACGCAGATCGTGATCGAAACGGCCTATCTCGACTTCGACACAAGCAATGGCGGCTTCCCTGCGGCGTGACGTCAGGTCCGAAGGCGCGGTGGCCTCGGCTCGGGTGAGACGGCTTCGTTCACGAATCGTGCCGCGCTTCGCGAGAGCCCCAGGCCGCCCGAGATCGGGACAAGGCACGGCAATGCGAAACGAAAAGGGCACGCCGCGGGACTGGATGGTCCCGCGGCGTGCCCTTTTCTGTCGAAGCCGGTCGCGGACGCGGTGCGCTCCGACTATCGGCTTCTTCTCCCGGGCGGGGTCCGCCGACCCCGGGCCGCCGGTCCCGCCCGGGGATGTCACAGGATCAGAAGTCGCGCTGGACGCGGAAGCGGGCCTGGAAGACGTCGGTGCTGGTGATCGTCTTCACGGCATTGCCGGCATTCACGTAGGCCGGCGAGTAGTTGAACTTCTGGGTGTCGAGCACCCGGCCGTTCTGCACGCCGTACTGGGCGTACAGCCCTTCGACGCCGATATCGAGGTCCTTCACCGGCGACCAGATCAGGTTCGCGCCGGCATAGAGCGAGTACGTATCGCGCAGGTTGCCGTTGAGGGCGTAGAAGCGCGTACCGGCCTTGCCGACGCCGGCTGACGACAGCACCGTGCTGTTGGCGTTCGCTCCCGTGGCCGGGACGAAGCCGTAATAGGCCCCCTGCGCAGCGCGGGCGCCGGAGCCGAAGGTGTTCTCACCGTAGGAGGCGAACACCGCCGACCGCCACTCGGGCGTCCAGTAGTGCAGAAACGAGCCGACCACCGAGAAGCTCTTGGAAAGCTGGAGCTGGTTGGTGAGCGGGTTGACCGTCGCGTCGGAGAAGTTCTGGTTGAACGACGCGCCCTGGATCGAGCTAGAGCTGATGGCGTAGGAGCCGGGATAGGCGCCGTTGCCGGTGTACATCTGCGCGCCCTCGGCATAGGCGCCCTGGAGGTAGAAGGCGTCGCCGGGCGTGATGAACGGGGCATTGACCTTCACACCGCCCTGCACGGCCCAGCCGTATTCGCTCTTGGTGCGCTGGGCGACGGCATTGGTGGCGTTGAGGGCCGCGCCGGCGCTGTTCACGCCGAGGAAACCGCCCTGGGAGATGACGTTGCCGGTGTTCAGCTCGTGGACGGCGGCGGAGATCTGAGCCGAGCCCCAGGGCTGGTCGTAGCGCAGGACGCCGACGAAGTCGGGCATGCGGTTGCGCTGGATGCCGTCGGTGAAGCCGAAGCCGGTCGGCTGGCCGTTGGCATCAACGCCGAGCACCACGGGGATCAGCGAGTTCGACTGGCCGAAGATGGCGGTCGAGGTGTTGCCCACCGCCGCGGACTGCGCCGAGGTCGGCGAGTAGATCGGGCTGCGGCGGAAGCTCGGGTCTTCCATCGAGATCGTGGCCGAGAGGCCGTTGCCGACCGTCGCGGTGTAGGCGAGGAGGTTCGTGGATGAGACGTCCGAACCCGACGTGGCGCCGATGAACTCAAAGTCGTGGGCGTAGAAATCGAAGAACGAGGACGCGCGACCGGCGGTCAGGCCGGCGAACTGCACGAAGGCCTTATCGGTGCTGAAGTACTGCTCGACGCGGCCAGGGCAATGGCGACTACAGCGGCTACCGTGGTCTCGCCCGCATCAACCTCGATGCCCGCACCCAGACCGGCTACGGCACCCTGCGCGCCTTCATCCGCATCGAGGCCGCCAGCCGCACCGGCATCCCG
>NZ_BPQX01000060.1 GCF_022179525.1 Methylobacterium persicinum | reverse complement strand
GTGCGCATCCGGCGAAGGCCGCCTTGTTTGGAGGTTTATCGGCGTCCAGCTTTTCGGTGATCTGATCCGGCATCGTTGCCGGCATCGATGCTGGAGTTGCTCGGATGGACGATGCGACCTACGTCCGGCGCCGCCGCTGGAGTGCTCAAGAGAAGCGCGCTGTCGTGGCGGAGTCCGTGACCAGTGGCAACGTGATCGCGACGGCCA
This sequence comes from Methylobacterium persicinum, assembly GCF_022179525.1. GTDB lineage: Bacteria > Pseudomonadota > Alphaproteobacteria > Rhizobiales > Beijerinckiaceae > Methylobacterium > Methylobacterium persicinum. The sequence goes on along the minus strand of NZ_BPQX01000060.1, from coordinate 2,588 downwards.
AGCGCCACGGCATCCAGGCGCAGCAGATCTATCGCTGGCGCGAGAGGCTGGAGGCGCAGCCTGCCCCCGGCGCATTCTTGTCTGTCGCGGTCGCGTCGGATCTGGGGCCGTCCAGTCCGGCACCGCTGTCGGCACCGGTGCCAGCATCGCTGCTGGATGACACGAGCAGGGATCGGGATCCGACATCGCGGCCGGAGCGGTCGCCGCGGGTTGAGATCGTGCTGTCGGCGGGCCGCCGGATCATCGTCGAAGGCGGTATCGAGGTCGACGCGGTGCTTGCGTTGGCGCGGGGCCTTGAGGGCTTTCGATGATCCCGGTTCCGCTTGGGGTGAAGGTCTGGCTCGCCACCGGCCACACCGATATGCGGAAGGGGTTCGCCTCACTGGCGCTGTTGGCGCAGGAGGTGTTGAAGCGTGATCCGCTCGGCGGCCACGTCTTTTGCTTCCGCGGGCGCCGGGGCGATCTCTTGAAGGTGATCTGGCACGACGGGCAGGCGGCGAGCCTCTACGTGCGACGGCTTGAGAAGGGCCGCTTTCTATGGCCCTCGCCAGCCGACGGGGTCGTCGCGATCACGCCCGCACAGATGGGTTATCTGCTCTCTGGGATCGACTGGCGCAATCCGGTGGAGACCTGGCGTCCGACGGTGATCGGATAGGCCTTTTCGCTTGCGTTTGCAGGGGGATGTGATTCCCTCACCGTCGTGAGCGCCGCCCCTTCATCGCCGACTTCGCCCTCGCTTCCCGCCGATCTGGCGGCGGCTCATGCGATGATCCTCAGCGAGCGCGCGATGCGGATCGAGGCGCAAGCCGCGGCGTCCTCCACCGAAGCGATGATCGCGCATCTGAAGCTGATGATCGAGAAGCTCAGGCGCGAGCTCTACGGCCAGCGATCGGAGCGCACCACGCGGCTCATCGACCAGATGGAGCTCCAGCTCGAAGAGTTGGAGGCCAAGGCGACTGAGGACGAACTCTCGGCAGAGGCTGCGGCGCTGCAGGCCTCGTTGCCGGCTCCGGCGCCACGCCGCCGTCCATCACGCAAGCCGTTCCCGGAGCATCTTCCGCGCGAGCGGGTCGTGATCGCAGCGCCTTCGTCGTGCCCGTGCTGCGGCTCGATGAAGCTGTCGAAGTTCGGCGAGGACGTCACCGAGACCCTGGAGGTGATCCCACGCCAGTGGAAGGTGATCCAGACGGTCCGGGAGAAGTTCACCTGCCGCGCGTGCGAGGCCATCTCGCAGCCGCCGGCGCCCTTCCATGTGACCCCACGCGGCTTCGTCGGGCCGAACCTGCTGGCCATGGTGCTGTTTGAGAAGTTCGGTCAACATCAACCGCTGAACCGCCAGAGCGAACGCTACGGCCGCGAAGGCATCGATCTCCCCGTCTCGACGCTGGCCGACCAGGTCGGCGCGGCGACGGCGGCGCTTGCGCCGTTGCATGAGCGGATCGCCCGGCACGTGATGGCGGCCGAGAGGCTGCACGCCGACGACACCACGGTGCCGATCCTGGCCAAAGGCAAAACCGATACGGGCCGGATCTGGACCTATGTCCGCGACGACAGGCCCTTTGGCGGCGCCGATCCGCCGGCGGCGCTCTACTTCGCCTCGCGCGACCGGCGGCAGGAGCATCCGGACGCGCACCTCGCGGCTTGGTCCGGCATCCTCCAGGCCGACGCCTATGGCGGCTACAACGGGCTCTACGATCCCGCGCGTCCAGGCGGGCGGGTCACGTCGGCGCTGTGTTGGTCCCATGCCCGTCGCGGCTTCTTCGAACTCGCCGACATCGCCGCGAGCGCGCGGCGTGGCCCCGGCGCCGCGCCTGTGTCACCGATCGCCCTGGAGGCGGTTACGCGCATCGACGTGCTCTTCGCCATCGAGCGCGAGATCAACGGTCTGAGCGCCGACGCGCGTCGCCAGGTCCGACAGGAGCGAAGCCGCCCGCTCGTCGAGGACCTGCGCACCTGGCTCGGTGAGCAGCGCGTCAGGCTCTCGCGCTCGGCGACCGTCGCCAAGCCGATCGACTATATGCTCAAGCGCTGGGACAGGTTTGCCTCATTCCTCGACGATGGGCGGGTTTGCCTCACGAATAATGCCGCCGAGCGGGCGCTCAGAGGTTTTGCCCTCGGTCGAAAAGCATGGCTGTTTGCGGGCTCCAGCCGCGGCGCCGAGCGTGCCGCCGCAATAGCGACGCTGATCCAGACGGCAAAGCTCAACGATGTCGACCCCCAGGCCTGGCTCGCCGACGTGCTGGTCCGCATCGCCGGGCATCCGATCCATCGACTCGACGACCTGCTGCCGTGGAACTGGTCCCCGCCGTCGATCACGGCAATCGCAGCCTGACGATGCACATCAACAAGGTCCATGCCGTCAGGACCTTGGCGCTCGTCGCGCGTGAGCTCGGCGAAGATGCCGACTGGCTCGCCGATATCGCTACCGATCTGGAGCCCGAAGACGGGCTGATCTGGGTCTACGATCCGCAGCACCCTGACGGAACCATGGCCTTCTCCGAGTTCGGGATCGAGAGCCTCCGTAACCTCATCGATATCCACCGCAGCGCGCCGAAATAGAGCCGCAGCGGTCCACGCCGGATGAGTAC
>NZ_BPQX01000059.1 GCF_022179525.1 Methylobacterium persicinum | reverse complement strand
CGGTGCTGGAGCGCCTTGAGCAGCCGGGCGGACGCGCCCGCGTCCACCGCCGGGACGGTTTCACCTTCGATGCCGGGCCGACCATTGTCACCGCGCCGTTCCTGTTCGAGGAACTGTGGGAGCTGGCCGGGAAGAAGCTGTCCGACGACGTCACCATGGTGCCGATGGATCCGTTCTACCGGATCCGTTTCAGCGACGGTTCGTCCTTCAATTACAGCGGCGACCCGGAGAAGATGCGCGCCGAGGTTGCGCGCTTTTCCCCCGGGGATGTCGAGGGCTACGAGCGGTTCATGGCCCATGCCCGGGCAGTCTGCGCCCTGGGCTTCGAGCAGTTGGGTGACGTGCCCTTCGGCTCGATCGCATCGATGCTGAAGATCGCCCCCGATCTCCTGCGCCTGTCAGGGCACCGAAGCGTGCATTCGGTCGTCGCCCGCTTCATCCGGGACGAGCGCCTGCGCACGGTCTTCAGCTTCCATCCCCTACTCATCGGCGGCAATCCGTTCCGGGCGAGCGGCGTCTATTGCCTAATCGCCGATCTCGAACGGCGCTGGGGCGTGCATTTCGTCATGGGGGGCACGGGCCGCCTTGTGGACGGGCTCGTGCGGCTGATCCGCGGGCAGGGGGGGCGCCTCAGGCTCGGGGCCGAGGTCGCGGAAATCTGCGTCGAGGGTGGCGCGGCGGCGGGCGTGAGGCTCGCCGGCGGAGAGACGATTGCCGCCGACATCGTGGTCTCGAACGCCGACTCGGCGATGACACAGGGTCGGCTCCTGCCGCCGGCCCTGCGCTGGAGCCCCCGGCGGATGCGCCGGGCCCGGTCGTCGATGGGCCTGTTCGTCTGGTACTTCGGCACCCGCCGCCGCTACCCGAACGTGGCCCATCACACGATCTGCCTCGGCCCCCGGTACCGGGAGTTGCTCGCCGACATCTTCGACCGGAAGGTGCTGGCCGAGGATGCCAGTCTCTACCTTCACCGCCCCACCGCCACGGACGACGGTCTCGCCCCGCCGGGGCAGGATTGCTTCTATGTGCTGGCCCCCGTGCCCAATCTCGCGGGGGGACAGGACTGGGCCGCCCTGGCCGAGCCGTACCGCCGCCGGATCTCGGCGATGCTGGACGAGAGCGTGCTGCCGGGCCTCGAAGGCGAACTCGTGACGAGCTTCGTCACCACGCCCCAGGAATTCCAGGACGACTTCCTCAGCTATCGCGGCTCCGGCTTCGGCCTGGAACCCGTGCTGACCCAATCGGCGTGGTTCCGGCCGCATAACCGGTCATCGGTGCCGAACCTCTACCTCGTCGGCGCCGGCACCCATCCGGGCGCCGGATTGCCCGGCGTGTTGTCCTCCGCCCGAATTCTCGACCGCGTGGTGCCGGATGCCCGTGTTACGGCCTGAACCGATCCGCGCCGCCGACAGCGCGGCCTGTCAGACGGCGATCCGCGCCGGATCGAAGAGCTTTCACGCGGCGGGTCTTCTGCTCCCGCCATCGGTGCGCGAGCCCGCCCACGCCCTCTATGCCTTCTGCCGGCTGGCCGACGACCTCGTGGACAACACCGATGCGGCGGGCGGGCGGCTCGCGGCGGTGGCGTGGCTGCGCGAGCGCATCCGCCGGGCCTACGACGGCCATCCCGTCGACGACCCAGCCGACCGCGCCTTTGCCGCGACAGTGGCGGCGCACGCGATCCCCGAGGCGCTTCCCCTGGCGCTGGTCGAGGGCCTGGAATGGGATGCCCTGGGCCGCAGCTACCGGGATATCGGCGAGTTACACGCCTATGCGGGCAGGGTGGCAGGTTCGGTCGGGGCGATGATGGCCCTCATCATGGGCGTGCGCGAGGCGGAGGCCTTAGCCCGCGCCTGCGACCTCGGCGCGGCGATGCAGCTCACCAACATCGCCCGCGACGTCGGGGAGGATGCCCGGATGGGCCGCCTCTACCTGCCCCGTGACTGGCTGGACGCAGCCGGCATCGATGCGGAGGCGTTCCTGGCCGATCCGCGCCCGTCCTCTGCCCTGGCCGAGGTCGTCGCCCGCGTGCTCGCCGAGGCCGACCGGCTCTATGCCTGCGCGGAACCGGGCATCGCGGCGCTGCCGCCGCGCTGCCGCCCGGCGATCCGCGCCGCCTCCCGCATCTATGCCCGGATCGGCCGTGAGGTCGCGCGGAACGGCTATGACAGCGTGACCTGCCGGGCGAGGGTCGGCGGCCTCGCGAAGCTCGGCCATGCCCTCGGCGCCGCGGTGCCCCGCCCGACCGCCGGTCGGCTGGCTGACCCGCCTCTTGTGCAGACGGCGTTCCTCGTGGCGGCGGTCGTGGCCCATCCGGCGCCCCGGCCTTCGGCCGGTCTGCCGTCGTGGTGGGACCTGCGGGGACGGGTGCTTCACGTCCTCGATCTGATCGAGCGCCTCCGCGAGCGCGAGGCCTTCGCGCAGACCGCTCAATCAGAGATCGCGCGATAGGTCGACGGGGCACCCCCTATTGGAGGTGCCGCGCATAGGTGTCGCCGGCCTGGGCCTTGAGGGCCGCGCCGGCCTCCCGGCCAATGCGCTCCGCGTCGGCGATCGGACCTTCGCCCGAGGCGGCCCAGTGGCGGCTGCCGTCGGGGAGGAAGAGCAGGCCGTCGAGCCGGAGCATCCCGTCCGCGATCCGCGCCAGGGCGGCGATGGGCGTCCGGCAGGAGCCGTCGAGTTCCGCCAGGAGGGCGCGTTCCGCGGCGATGGCGGTGGTCGTCGTCTCGCAGGCGATGGGGGCGAGCAGCGCCCGGATCTCGGAATCGTCCGCCCGGCATTCGATCCCCAGGGCGCCCTGGGCAACGGCCGGCAGCATGGTCTCCACCGGCAGAATGCTGCGGGCCATGTCCTGAAGGCTCAGCCTCTGGAGCCCCGCAAGGGCCAGAAGCGTGGCGTCGCACTCACCGGATTCCAGCTTCCGCATCCGGGTGTTGGCATTGCCGCGCAGGGGGACGACCCGCAGGTCCGGCCGGTGCATCAACACCTGGGCCGCCCGCCGCAGGGACGAGGTGCCGACCCGTGCGCCCTCGGGCAGGGCGAGGAGGGTCTCGGCATGGGGGGAGAGGAACGCGTCGCGTGGATCGTCCCGCTCGAGGATGCAGGCGATGGCGAGCCCTTCGGGCAGCCATGTCTCGACATCCTTCATCGAATGCACCGCGACATCGACCGTATGGTCGAAGAGGGCCTGCTCCAGTTCCTTGGTGAACAGGCCTTTCCCGCCGATCTCCGAAAGGGGCCGGTCGAGGATCTTGTCCGCGACGGTCGTGACGACGACCAGTTCGGTCTCGAGGCCGGGATTGGCGGCCACGATCTTGTCCCGGACCATGCCCGTCTGGGCCAGGGCCATCGGGCTGCCGCGGGTGCCGATGCGCAAGGGGCGGTTCAGCATGTCTCGGGTGCGTCGCTTTCACGGACAAGGGGCTCGCCGGACCTTATAGAAGGCCTCGGCCGGCATCCATGACCTTGAGCAATCCGGTTCAGCCGTCGTCAACCGGCGGATGCGACTATCCGACCGCACGCCTCTGCGGTGTGACGCCCCGATGGGATCCGCGAAGCCCATGACACAGGACGGAACCCAGCCATGCTGATCCTGCCGAGCCGTCGCCAGGTTCTGACCGGGCTCGGCGCAGCGGTGGGTGTCGTGGGAGCCACCGGGGTCTATGCCTTCGACATCGAGCCCCTGCACCGCCTGATCGTCACCCGCTACGCACCGGATCTGCCCGGCTGGAAGGACGGGCCCGCCCTGCGCATCGCGGTGCTGGCCGACTTCCACGTCTGCGAACCGTTCATGCCCTTCGACCGGGTGGCGGAGATCGTCGAGACGACCAACGCCCTCAAACCCGACCTCATCCTGATGCTGGGCGACTACCCGGCCGGGGAGGTGGCGTGGCGCAAGCTTCCCCTGGCGGAGTTCGCAAAGCTCGCCGACACCCTGCGCGCGCCGCTGGGAACCTACTCGATCCTCGGCAATCACGATTGGTGGGACGACGAGCACACCCAGGTCTCCCTGGGCGGGACGCCGCAGGTCCGCCGGCTGCTGGAAGCCCGGGGGATCCCCGTCCTCCAGAACGATGCCCTACGCCTCACCAAGGACGGCAAGCCGTTCTGGATCGCCGGCCTCGGCGATCAGGAGCCGTTCAAGGGCCGAATGGAGGGGATGGACGACTTGCCCGGTACCCTTGCCAAGCTGACCGACGAAGCGCCGACGATCCTGATGGCCCACGAGCCGCATATCTTTCCGCAGGTACCTGACCGGGTGGCGCTCACCCTGTCCGGCCACACCCATGGCGGCCAGGTGCGCCTCTTCGGCCGCTCGCCGGCCATCCGGCGGATCGCCGGGCACGACCTCTCCTACGGCCACTGTACCATCGGGGGTCGGCACCTCATCGTGTCCGGCGGCTTCGGCGTCAGCCGGCTGCCCGTCCGCTTCGGCGTCCCTCCGGAAATCGTGATGGTGGAACTGGGACGATCCACTCCAGGCCCGGCCGCGGCCTGAGGCACCGTCACGGCGTGTTGTCCGTGGGAGGCGAGGCCCTTCACATCAAAGCCGTCAATGCGAGCGCAGTGATGTTGGGCGGTGAGGGAAGGGGCGACTGCGCCGTCGCGTCCATCCCATTTCCCGCAACGCGCGCTAGATTGATGGCATGCGCGCACTTCTTCTCCTTCCGATGCTCTGCCTCGCGGCTGGTGCCGCCCGGGCGGACGAATGCGAGACCTTGGTCTCCAAGATCGTGACCGAGACCGGGGCCAAGGTCGACCAGCAGCGGCCGGACTATGCCAGCTTCACCGCCGGCCCCGACATGACGCTGACCCTGGCCTGCGGCACGCCCGACCTGTCATCCGTCGGAGCGCAGTATCGCGGGGCCAACCCGCCTGAGGATTACTACGCGACCTTCGGCAAGGCCGGCCATGCCGTGACCGGCATCGACGCCACGACGATCACCGAAGCGGCCCACAAGGCGAAGGAGACCGCCAGCCGCATGCGCCACAGCAACGTCGACCTCGGCGGTGCCCGGGTGACCTGCTCGGCGATGGTCTCCCCCGACAAAGGGCCCCTGACGCTGTGCGCGGTGATCGAACACAGCGACAGGAGCTGACTATCCCGCTCAGAGCGGGATGTTGTCGTGCTTCTTCCAGGGCTGTTCCATCTTCTTGGTGCGCAGCATGCCCAGCGCCCGGGCGATACGGCGCCGGGTCGAGTGGGGCATGATCACCTCGTCGATGTAGCCCCGCTCGGCCGCCACGAACGGCGAGAGGAAGCGGCCTTCGTACTCGGCGGTGCGGGCGGCAATCTTGTCCGGGTCGCCGAGCTCGTTGCGGAAGATGATCTCCACCGCGCCCTTGGCGCCCATCACCGCGATCTGCGCGGTCGGCCACGCATAGTTCACGTCGGCGCCGACATGCTTTGACGCCATGACGTCGTAGGCTCCGCCGAACGCCTTGCGGGTGATGATCGTCACCAGCGGCACCGAGGCCTGGCTATAGGCGAAGAGCAGCTTGGCGCCGTGCTTGATCAGGCCGCCGTATTCCTGCGCCGTGCCCGGCAGGAAGCCCGGCACGTCCACGAAGGTCACGATCGGGATCGAGAAGGCGTTGCAATACCGAACGAATCGCGCCGCCTTCCGGGACGCGTCGGAGTCGAGCACGCCCGCGAGAACCAGGGGCTGGTTCGCCACGAAGCCGACCGTGCGGCCCTCGATCCGGCCGAACCCGGTGATGATGTTGCGGGCGTAGGCCCCCTGGATCTCGAAGAAGTCGCCCTCGTCCACCACCCGGCGGATCAGTTCGCCCATGTCGTAGGGCTTGTTGGGATTGTCGGGGATCAGGGTGTCGAGCGACATGTCGAGACGGTTCACGTCGTCGAAGGACTCGATCTCCGGCACGCCGTCGATGTTGTTGGCGGGGAGGAAGTCGAGGAGGCGGCGGATCTGCAGGATCGCCTCCACGTCGTTCTCGAACGCGCCGTCCGCGATGGAGGACTTGGACGTGTGGACCTTGGCGCCGCCGAGTTCCTCCGCCGTGACGACCTCGTTGGTGACGGTCTTCACCACGTCCGGCCCGGTGACGAACATGTAGCTCGTGTCGCGGACCATGAAGATGAAGTCGGTCATGGCCGGTGAGTAGACGTCGCCGCCAGCGCAAGGGCCCATGATCACCGAGATCTGCGGGATCACGCCCGAGGCCATGACGTTGCGGCGGAACACTTCACCGTAACCACCCAGCGCCGCCACGCCCTCCTGAATGCGTGCGCCGCCGGCGTCGAAGATGCCGATGATCGGCGCGCGCATCTTCAGCGCCATGTCCTGCACCTTCACGATCTTGGCGGCATGCGTCTCCGAAAGGGAGCCGCCGAACACCGTGAAGTCCTTGGAGAAGAGGAAGACTGTGCGGCCGTTGATGGTGCCCCAGCCCGTCACGACGCCGTCGCCGGGGATCTTCTGGTTCTCCATGCCGAAATCGGTGGAGCGGTGCTGCACGAACATGTCGAATTCCTCGAACGACCCGTGGTCGAGGAGGAGTTCGATGCGCTCCCGCGCCGTGAGCTTGCCGCGCTTGTGCTGGGCCTCGACGCGCTTCTCGCCCCCGCCGAGCCGCGCTTGGTCGCGACGCTCGGCAAGCTTGTCGAGGATGTCTTTCATGGTCGTCGTCCGCCCCTGGCCTGCCCAGCCGCCCGGTAGACCCGGATCGATCTTGAGCGTTTGCTGTCGAAGCGGCCTTAGCACGGGCATTCGGCCCGGCAAACCGATGCGAACGCTCACTGTGCGGGGGGGAGGTGATGGTGGACGGTGCAGGGATCGAACCTGCGACCTTTCCCGTGTGAAGGGAACGCACTACCGCTGTGCTAACCGTCCGTTCCGCAGCCCGATGGCGGCATGCTTGCCGTGCACGGAGCGCTCCGCGAAGGCCGGCCGAGGCCGCCCCGCGATCGGATAGCGGGCTTCTAGGGCGGTCTCCCCCACCCCGTCAAGCCGGGCAGGCGAGGATTGCAGGCCGCGGTTGACTTTCCTCGCTTGCGGGTGCGCTGTGCGGCCATGGGTGAGGTCGAAACGGGTCCGGTTTCGGGGGAGGCCACCGTGGGGGCTGCGACGCCGCGGCTTCGCGTGGCCATCACCTATTGCGTCCAGTGCAACTGGCTTTTGCGGGCCGCCTGGATGGCCCAGGAACTCCTTTCCACCTTCAAGGACGACCTTGCGGAGGTGTCGCTCGTCCCGGCGACGGGCGGAGCGTTTCGCATCGAGGCCGGAGGCACGCTCCTGTGGGAGCGGGTTCGGGACGGCGGCTTTCCGGACGTGAAAGCCCTCAAGCAACGGGTCCGCGACCGGCTCGACCCGGCCCGCGATCTCGGCCATATCGACAGGTGATGATGGTATCCTTCGCGCCAGGACGCAGCGTCAGCCGAAGTCCCGGAGCGTGCAGGCGGTGAGCCCGCGGCACGACCCCGAGAATGCCGCCGCCCTGCCGCCAGCGCGCCGGTCCAAACTCGCGCGCCGCCTCCATTGGTTCGGCCGGAACGGGTTTTCGACGCAGGTCTATCTGGTCGCGCTGGTGGTGGCGCTGATCGGCCCCAGCCTGCTGTTCACCGCCATCCTGCTGATGCGCTACGCCTCCGCCGAGCGGGCGCGGTTCGAACAGGATGCCCGGGAGAACGTGCGGGGCATCAGCCTTTCCCTCGACAGGGACGTGGCCGGGCTGGTCTCGGTCCTGCAGACCCTGGCGACGTCCCCCCGGCTGCGAGACGGTGACTTCGCGGCTTTCGACTCCCAGGCGCGGCTCGTGCGCGGCTCGATCGACCTCGACGTGCTCCTGCGCCGGCCGAACGGGCAGGAGGTGGTGAACACCGGCGTGCCCCGGGGTGCGCCCTTGCCCGTGGCGCCGCTGCCGATCGATGGGGAAATCGGAAAGGGTCAGGTTCGCGCACTGGTCAGCGGATACGTCGCGGCGATGAACTCGGACGATGCGAGCTACGCCGTAGGCGTCCCGGTGATGGTGGACGGCGAAGTCGCCTACATCCTGAGCTTCACCGTGCCCCTGTCCCGCCTTCAGGGCATCCTGGCCCGGGAGGTGGTGCAGGGTTGGACAACGGGTATCTCGGACCGGAACGGTATCGTCCTGGCCCGGCTGCCGGATCCCGGTTCCGTGGTCGGTCACCCCCGCCTCGCCACCCTCCGGCAGAGCCAGACCGGGACCGCGGGCGTCTGGGAGGGGCAGGACCGGCAGCGCCGGCCGGTGGTCGTCATCGAGGCGCGTTCGCGCCTCACCGGCTGGACGGTCGCCACCAGTATCCCGCAGACCATCGTCGACGCCCGCGTCCGGCGTTGGGTCTGGGCTTTTGCCGGATTCGGCCTGCTCGTCCTCGCGACCTCCTCGGTGCTCGCGGTGAGCCTGTGGTCGCGGGTCACGCGCCCCCTCCGGCAGCTCGCGGCGTCCGGGCCGGCGCTGGCCCGGGGCGAGGCGATCCCGCGGGTGGAATCGCCTGTCCACGAGATTCAGCGCCTTGGCACGGTCCTGTCGGACGCGTCGTTGCGGATCCGCACCCGTGAGGAGGAGCGCGACCGCGCCCTCGCCGAGACGAAGCTCGGCCTGTCGGCCCTGAGGGAAAGTGAGGCCCGGTTCCGTCACATGGCGGACTCGGCTCCCGCGCTCATCTGGATGACCGACGAGACCGGCGAGGTGAGCTTCGCCAACCTGCATTTCGACCACATGTTCGGGATGCCGGCCGCCGCCCTCGCCGGCGCCGGCTGGGAGCGGATCATCCACCCCGACGACCTCGAGACCTTCCGAGGCACCTTCGAGGAGGCGTTCGCCGCCCGCGGCCCCTTCCGCCTGGAGACCCGCATCATCGACCGGACCGGGGCCGTGCGCTGGCTGCGCTGTGAGGGCGTCCCCCGGCTCGACGATGGCCAACGGTTCCTCGGCTATACCGGCTGCAACGTGGACATCACCGACGCCAAGCTGGCGGAGGAGCATCTCCTCCTGCTGATCCACGAACTGAACCATCGGGTGAAGAACACCCTCGCCACGGTGCAGTCCATCGCGGCGCAATCCCTGCGCGGCCTCGACGGTCCCGAGGCCGAGACCGCGCGGGCGGCCTTCGAGGCCCGCCTCCTTGCCCTGGCCCGGGTCCACGACGTGCTCACCAAGGAAAGCTGGGAGGGGGCGGAGCTGTCGGCCGTGGTGGCGGATGCGATCCGGCCCCTCGATGGCGGCGGGGGCACAGTCTCTCGCTTCCGCGTCAGCGGTCCGCCCCTGCGGCTGCCGCCGCGGCTCGCCCTGTCGATCGCGATGGCGTTGCACGAACTCGGGACCAACGCCGTGAAGTACGGCGCCCTCTCCAACGAGGCGGGTACGATCTCCATCGACTGGACCGTGCGGCGCGGTGAGCAGACCATGCTGCTGATGCGCTGGCGCGAGAGCGGCGGCCCGCCCGTCACGAAGCCCACCCGCACCGGCTTCGGCTCCCGGCTCATCGAGCGCAGCCTCGCCCGGGAGCTCGCCGGCGAAGTGAACCTCAATTACGAGCCGACGGGTGTGGTCTGCATCATCGAAGCACCCATTCCTCCGCCGGGACTGCTGGAGCGGAAGACGGTGGCGGCTCCCGCGCGGATTGCTCCGCTGCCGCTCGCTGGGTGAATATTGAGGCGAATAGGGAGTAGCGAATAGCGAATAGCGGCCGTCGCGAATGGTCGGATCGCTTCCTCTCCTCCGTCATTGCGAGCGAAGCGAAGCGACCCAGGGATCCGCCACACTCGGAGACGTCCCGCTGCCCTGGATTGCTTCGCTGCGCTCGCAATGACCGAGACGCTTGATGACCTCACGGTTCCAAGGAGGCCTCTGAGGTCATCCCCCTTTTGCTATTCGCTACTCCCTACTCCCTATTCGCTCCTCACTGATACGGATCTGCCGCATCCCGCAGCCCGTCGCCCACGAAGTTGAAGGCCAGCACCGTCACCAGCACGGGCACCACCGGCAGGAGCAGCCACGGGTAGAGCTGGACGGCGGCGAGGTTCTGGGCGTCGTTGAGGAGCACGCCCCAGCTCGTCACCGGCGGCCGCAGGCCGAGGCCGAGGAAGGAGAGGGCCGTCTCGCCCAGGATCATCGTGGGAATCGACAGGGTCGCCGAGGCGATCAGGTGGCTCATGAAGTTCGGGATCAGGTGCCGGCCGATGAGGCGGGCCGGCGACGCGCCCATCAGCTCCGCCGCCTGGACGAAATCCTCCTCCCGGAGGGCGAGCAGCTTGCCGCGCACCGCCCGGGCGAGGCCGGGCCAGTCGAGCAGGCCGAGGATGATCGTGATCCCGAAGAAGACGAGGAGCGGGCTCCAGTTCGCCGGGAGGGCCGCCGAGAGTGCGAGCCAGAGCGGCAGTTCCGGGATTGACCGGACGATTTCGATCAGCCGCTGCACGGCGGCGTCGGCGAAGCCGCCGAAATAGCCGGCAATGCCCCCGAACAGGAGGCCGAGGGCGAAGGAGATCGCCACGCCCACGAGGCCGATCGTGAGGGAGATCCGGGTGCCGTAGACGATCCGCGAGAACAGGTCGCGCCCGAGGCGGTCGGTGCCAAGAAGGAACAGTGTGCCGCCCTCGGGCGGGCAGACGAGATGGAAATCGCTGTGGACGAGGCCGAGCCAATCGTAGCCATCGCCCCGGCAGAGAAATCGCAGGGGTTTCGGCGTGTCCGTCTCCGACCGGTAGTCCCGGCGGAACGTGTCGAGGTCGAGATGCGACCGGTAGGGATAGACGAAGGGGCCGACGAAGCGCTCCCCATGGAACAGGTGCACGCCCTGCGGCGGTGCGAAGAGGAAGTCGCCGTCGCGCCGGGCTTGCCCATAGGGGGCGATCATCTCCACGAAGGGGATCAGCGCATAGAGGAAGAGCAGGACCAGGGCGAAGGCGAAGGCGAGGCGATGGCGCACGAACTTCCGGGCGATCAGCCGCCACGCGGATGACGTGCCGGCAGGGTCGTCGGCCCGCTCGTCGGGCGTGAAGGGGGCCGGATCGACGAAATGCCGGCCCTGGAGCATCCCGCTCATCGGAGCCCCATGCGGATGCGCGGGTCGAGCCAGACCAGGGTGAGGTCCGAAATCAGCATGCCGACAAGGGTCAGGCCCGCCACGAACATCAGGATGAAGCCCGCCATGAACTGATCCTGGTTGCGCAGCGCTTCCAGGAGCAGGGGCCCGACGGTCGGCAGGCTGAGGACCAGCGACACCAGAACCGAGCCCGAGACGAGATGCGGCAGCAGGTTGCCGATATCCGCCACGAACGGGTTCAGCGACATCCGGAACGGGTATTTCAGCAGGGCGCGGGTGGGGGGCATGCCCTTGGCCCGGGCCGTCACCGTGTAGGGCTTGGCGAGCTCATCGAGGAGGTTCGCCCGCATCCGGCGGATCATCGCCGCCGTGCCGCCGAGGCCGATCACTAGGGTCGGTACGACGAGGTGGGCTAGGAGCGAGCGGATCTTCTCCCCGTCCCATGGCTGATTGGTGAGGGCGCTGTCGTAGAGTCCGCCGATGGACAGCCCGAACCAGCGGTTCGCGTAGAACAGCATGATCAGGGCGAGGAGGAAGCCCGGCACGGCGAGGCCGACATAGCCCAGCACGGTGACGACCGCGTCCCCCACCGTGTGCCGGTGCGTGGCCGAGTAGATCGCCGCCGGGATCGCCACGAGATGCACGAAGATCAGGGCCGTCACGTTGACGAGGAGGGTCAGCCAGAGGGCGTCTCCGACCACGTCGGCCACCGGCTTGTCGTATTCGAACGACCAGCCCCAATCACCCTCCAGCAACCCGGAGAAGCCCGCCGGGCCCGGCATCAGCCCGACCCAAATGAGGTATTGCTGCCAGACCGGGCGGTCGAGGCCGTATTGATGGATCAGCAACTCGGCCTTAGCGACCGAGCCGGCCTCACCGGTCGCCCGCAACTCCATGATGCGGTTCGTCAAATAATCCCCCGGCGGGAGCTTGATGACGAAGAAGATCAGTGCCGAGATCACCAGCAGGGTGACCGACATCGTCAGGAGGCGCCGGAGGACCTGGCCGATCATTCGGCCTGCGCCCGCTGATCGGCGGCGTCGTCCCAGAAGACTTCGTCCAGGCGTTGCACGCCGATCATCGCGGTGGGCTCCCAGGAGTAGAGGGCTTTGGCGGGCAGGTTGACCAGCCGGTCGGCGGTGACGACGGGCTGCAGGGCACCGGCCACCGTGCCGATCACCCAGGTGTTCCTGGCGTGGTTCATCAGCATCTCGCGCCAGATCGCGGCCTGCTTGCCGGCGTCGTCCGTGTCGCGCCATTGCCTGTCGAGGTCGATGAGGCGCTGCACCTCAGGGAGGTCGCAGGCTTCGCCGCTGCGCCCGTGGCTCTCGACGTTCAGGGACCAGCGCGGCCAGGAATAATGGTCCGGCTGCGCCGGGCTCAGTTCGGTCGGGGGCATGATCGCCGTCGGCACCGCGAGGTCGAGGCCTTGCGCCGCGACCATCACCGTCAGCCCGCCGAGCGACCGGCGACGGAGGTTGCTGCGCTCCTGCGGCTTGGCGACCAGGCGGATCCCGACCTCGCGCCAGAATTCCGCGATGAGGGTCAGGGCGTCGAGGATCTCGCCGGCCTCGCCGTCGCTCTCCACGACGATCTCCAGGGGGCGCCCGTCGGCCATCACGCGGATGCCTGTTCCGTCGCGCCGGTCGAGCCCGGCCTCGTCAAGTAAGCGGATCGCCTGAGCCGGATCGTAGGTCGCGTTCAGGGTGCGCAACTCGGGCGAGAAGAGCGGCGAGTCGGCCACCACCGTATCGTTGCCCTCCGTGCCGAGGCCGAAGAGCAGAGTGTTGTTGAGCGTCCGCCGGTCCACCGCCAGGGACAGGGCGTGGCGGAAGCGGATGTCGCGGTTCAGGACGCGAAAGGCCGGGTCGAGGGTGGTTAGGTTGGGATAGAGGGCGATTTCCGAACCACGCGCCACCGGCCACAGGTTGGTGCGGTAGCGGTGAACCTTCTCGCCCTCCTTGAGGCTCGGGATGTCGGGCATCGTCAGGCCGCGGAACATCAGGTCCGCCTCGCCGGCGTTGGTCTTGGCGACCATCAGCCCACTGGATGCCACGTCCATGACGATGCGGTCGATGTACGGAAGCTGCGTACCCGCCGTATCAAGCCGGTGGTAGCTGCGATTGCGCTCGAAGGCGAAGCGCGTCGCGGGCGAGCGCGTGCGGGGCACCCACGCCTGGAGCGTCGGGCAATCCGGGTTCATCAGTTCGTAGTTGTCGTCGAGCCTGTTGTGCAGGGCCGCCCAGCTGCGGAGCTTCTGGGCCTTGGCCGCCGCCTCCGCGGCC
This sequence comes from Methylobacterium persicinum, assembly GCF_022179525.1. Lineage (GTDB taxonomy): Bacteria > Pseudomonadota > Alphaproteobacteria > Rhizobiales > Beijerinckiaceae > Methylobacterium > Methylobacterium persicinum. The sequence continues at coordinate 46,363 of NZ_BPQX01000059.1, read as the reverse complement.
TCCTTGCCGACGTAGCGGGGGTGGAACGGCTTGAGGTAGTGCGCCGGCCGGTAGATCAGCGGGTCGCGGGGGGCGGCCAGGGCCGGCAGGAACATCGGGTTCGGCCGGTCCCAGGTGTAGCGGACGGTGCGCGGATCGGGATACTCGACCTGTGGCGGCTTGCCCTCGACGAGGAAGAAGGCGGGCGGCCCTTCCGGGCTCAGCTCCTTCTCGTTGGCGACATCTTCCCAGTAGTACCGGAAATCCTCGCTGGTGAATGGGTGCCCATCCGACCAGCGGTGTCCCTCCCGCAGGGTGAAGGTGAAGCGTCCGCCCTGGACATCGACACGTTCCAGCACGTCCGGCCGCAGGTCGAGGGCTGCGTCGTAGCCGACGAGGCGGGTGTAGCCGTAGACAGAGAGGTAGCGGACGTCCCGCGCCTTCGCGATCAGGGTGCGGACCGTGCCGCCGGCCTTTCCGAGGCGCCGGCCGTGGGCGGCGAGGTCGGCCACGAAAGGCGCCGCAGGTGGAGCGGGGACGTCCTCTGCAAACGCGCGGCGGGGAAGCAGCGAGGCCGCGGCGACGCCTGCGAGGAGGGTGCGTCTCGACAGGCCGGGCCCGTCTCGCCCTCCGCCGGTCACGACCCGCCCCCGTGCAACTGGACATAGGTCAGGCGGGCCGGCGAATATCCCGTGGCCCCGTGCATGTCGTCGAAGGCATGGGACCGGGCGATCAGGGAAGCGGCCTCGCGTGCGCCGGCATCCTCCGCGGGCTGCTCGAAGGGACGGCCGTTGCGGATCCATCGGATCGGCTCGGGGGCGCCGTCCAGGGTGGTGATCATCGCGATGGTGGGATAGGCGGGGCCGCCATGGGCGTGGATCCGGTGGGCCGCCACGTCGTCGTCGAACAGCAGGCGGGTGAGCCCGCGGGCATGGGCCTCGACCACCCGGCGGGCCTGGGAGACGTGATCGTCGAAGAACGCCACCGTCGCCGCAGGGTCGATCATCGACCAGTCGGCACCGGCCCAGTCATCCCGGCTGTAGCGGGCCCGGGGATCCCGGTACTGGAGCCCTGACAGGTCGGGGTCGTGGCAGAAGATTTGGGCGTCAGGACAGGCCTGCCGGATCACCCAGGTGGTCAGGCCACGGAACACCCCGGACTCGATGACGAAGCGCGGGCTCAGCACCCGCATCGCCCCGTAAAGTTGCAGGGCGCCGTTGAACCCGCTGCCGCCGCGCCGCTGGCGCACGGGCGCGGTGGGAATGAGATGCCAGAACGTCTCGACGATGGCCCGGACGTCCTCGTCGGCCCCGAGCCCGGAGGCACTCAGGTCCGCTCGCAGGGTGTCCGCCGCCGCATCGAGGAGCCGGGTGACCTCCCGGGGGGATGTCGGCCGATGGCTCCAGTCCGGGGAGGCGGGCACGAGATCGTAGCCGAGCCGGTCGAACAGGGGGCCGAGGACCTTCCTCCGCAGGCGTTCGAGGACGATGGGGGGCCGGGGCTGCATCAGGCCGCCTTCTGGGCGGCAAGGTAACTGAGGCGCACGCGGTGTCCCTCCTCGATCTCCACCATGGTGCCCGCCTCCTCCGGGGCGAGCCGGTACGGCTCCGGCCAGCGGACCGGGTTCGAGGCGTCCCCCGTCACCTTGCGGAAATCCAGGGGGTGGTCGAGGCTTGGGTCGGGAACGGCGGCGAGCAGGGCCCGGGTGTAGGGATGGACCGGCCGCCGGAACAAAGCCTCGCGGCCGGCTTCCTCGACGATCCGGCCCCGGCACATGACGCTGATCGTATCGGCCATATAGTCCACCACCGCGAGGTTGTGGGACACGATGAGGTAGGAGAGACCGAGCGCCTTCTGCAGATCCTTCAGCAGGTTGAGGATCTGTGCCTGGACCGAGACGTCCAGCGCCGAGACCGGTTCGTCCAGGACCAGGAGGCGTGGTTCGAGGCTCAGCGCCCTGGCGATGCCGATGCGCTGGCGTTGGCCCCCGGAGAAGGCGTGCGGGTACCGGTTCAGCGCCGAGGCCTCCAAGCCGACCATGGCCATCAGCTCGGTACACCGCGCCCTCCGGACGCCCTGCGGCACGCCGTGGATCTCCATGGGCTCGGACAGGATCTGCCGCACGGTCATGCGCGGATCGAGGGAGGCATAGGGGTCCTGGAATACGAACTGGACGGTGCGGCGATAGGCGAAGAGGGCCTCCCCCGACAGGGCGTGCACATCCCGAGGCCCGGCGCCCCCGTCGAACAGGATGCGCCCTTCATCGGGTGCCAGGGCCCGCATGATCATCTTGGCGACGGTCGTCTTGCCCGAACCCGATTCGCCGACGAGGCCCAAGGTGCGGCCGCCCTCCAGGCTCAGCGATACGTCGGCCACCGCCCGCACCGTCCGCGGCGGGGCGAAGAACCGGCCGGCCCGCAGGGTAAAGGTCTTGCTGACGCCCTCGACCTGCAGCACCGGACCTGACAGGCTCTGGGCCTCCCGGGCAGGGGGGATCGTCGCCCTGGCCGGGCGGATCGGGGTCAGGCGCTCGCCGGGCGCCATGTCGAAGCGCGGCACGGCCTCGATGAGCGCCTTGAGATAGGGATGGCCGGGCCGCCGCAGGACCTCGGTCTTGGGCCCCGATTCCACCAGCCGGCCCTGGTAGAGCACCGCCACGTCGTGAGCGATGTTGGCCACCACGCCAAGATCGTGGGTGATGAGCAGGATCGCCATGCCGGTCTCGTCCTGGAGCCGGCCGAGGAGGGCGAGGATCTGCGCCTGAGTGGTGACGTCGAGGGCGGTGGTCGGCTCGTCGGCGATCAGCAGGGCGGGCCGCATGATCAGGGCCATGGCGATCATCGCCCGCTGGCGCAGGCCGCCGGACAATTCGAACGGGTAGGTCCGCAGGGCCCGCTTCGGATCGGGGAAGCCGACCTTCCTCAGGGCCTCCGTCGTCCGGGCGTCGGACTCCTGGCGGTCGGCGCCGGTATGGACCCGGAGGGCCTCGCCGATCTGATCGCCCACCGTGTGGAGCGGCGACAGGCAGGTCATCGGCTCCTGGAAGATCATGGCGATCCGACGCCCGCGGATGGAGCGGATCAGGGAACCCTCTTCGCGCAGGCTCGCGAGATCGACGGGCTTTCCCTCGCCGGTGAAGAGCATCTGCCCGCGGGTGATCTCGGCCGAGCGCGGCAGGATCCGCAGGATCGCCTGCGCGGTGACCGATTTGCCCGAACCCGATTCCCCCACGAGCGCGAGGGTTCGGCCCCGGGGAATGTCGAGGGACAACCGATGAAGCGCCTCGAACCGACCCGAATCGGTACGGAAGGCGACGGAGAGGTCGCGGATCGACAGGAGCGCGTTCAACCGGCCCTCGGGCGTTCGGCTGATAGGGAGATAGGCGGCGGCATTCCCGAGTCCATCATCGAACCGAACAGGTCGCGCGGATCGTGCCACCGTACCGCCGGATGGTCGAGGAGGGGGAGGAGATCCGCGATGAAGTCCCACACCGCCTCGTCATGGGCGAGATGGTGGGTGAGGAGGCCGAGCCGTCCGGCCAACCCTTCCTCGGCATGGGCCGCGATGGCCGCGAGAATCGTCTCCGGATCGCGCAGGGAGCGCGTGCCCCGCCAGTCGATGACGTCGAGCGCGGCATCAGCGCGGGCAAGCCCGGGCACGAATGCTCCCCCCGCCGCGGAAAGACCTCCGTAGCCGAGGCGCGGGAGTTCGGCTGCAAGGTCCGGCGCGATCCGGTTCCAGGGCGGCACGAAGACCGGCAGGAGCAGATCCTCCGGCAGCCGCTCCCGGGCGAGGCGGTGGGCGTCCAAGGCGTCCCGGCACAGGTCGGTGAGGGGCCGGTGAGGGCCGAACTCGGCGGATTTCTGGCCGGGCGGCGCATGGTTCTCGTGGGCGAGGCCGTGCACCGCGAGGGTGACACCCTCCGACTGCGCCAACCGGCGATTCAGGGAGGCTTCGGTCCGCGCCGGGATCGCCGCGATAAGGATGGGCCGGCCGGCCGCAAGGGCGAGGAGCCGGTCGAGGGCGGGCGTGGCCGCCACCGCGTCGTCGTCGCGCCACCACAGATGCACCGACCGTCCGGCCTCGGCGGCGCGGTCGAGGGCCCTGCGGAGACGGTCTGCTTCTCTTCCCCGCGCCCTGTGGCGCTGATTGCGAAGCGCTTGCACGATGGCGACGGTGCGGGTGCTGCCATCGAGGGCGGGGCCACCGGGATTAGGTTGCGGGCTGCGGAGGGCCGAAAGGACCGCCGCGAGGAGGGTCTCCGGCGAGAGGGCGTTCTCCGGCACGATCCGGGCCAGGCCCATTGCGGCGAGGCGTTCCGCCCGCAACCGCTGTTCGGTCTCGCGGCCGGCCTCGAACGGGACGAGCACCGCCGGCGTCCCCGTCACCATCAGGTCGACGGCGGTGTTGTAGCCGCATTGGCTCACGGAGACTGCGGCCCCCGCCATGAGCGCGCGGTAATCCGGTCGCGCCCGCATCACCGTGTCCGGTGGAAGCCCTTGCGACAGGCGGGCCAGTTCGGCATCGGGCACGAAATGGCCGACGAGGATGCGCCAGCCGAGATCGGGGCGCAGCCGCGCGGCGGCGATGGCTGCCCGGAACAGGTCGAGCCCCGCTGCGCTCGATCCGGCCGCCACGAGGACGCCCTCCCGACGATCGGGCGCCTGGACCGCACCGCCCTCGTCCACATAGCCGGTATAGCGCAGCATCCCCGCGAGGCCGGGATCGACCGGCCACGATGCGTCAAGGGGTGCAAGCGCCGGATCGCCGTGGACGAGGACGGCGTCGTAGAGAGCCGCGACCCGCGCATGGGCCTCATCGACTTTGGACCGACGGTCCGGTGGCACGAGGATGTCGCGCACGGATGCGAGGATCAGCGGCCGCCCCGGCTGGTTACGGGCGGCCTGTACCAGCGCCATGAACTCGTCCGCGAGCCCCCGGCGGCCGAAGGGGAACAGTTCCGTAAGCACCGCGTCCGGCCGGAGGGTGGACAGGGTATCGAGGAGAAGCGCCTTGCGGTCCGCGAAGACCTGCGAGCCGGCCGTCTCGCCGTCAGGTCCGATCAGTCTCGCGAAATCGAAGCCCTGGATCCGCAGGGGCGGAAGCTGCACGAGACGCACGCTGTCGAGCCGCACCAGCGGCGCCAGGCGGCCCCCGGACACCAGGACGGTCTCGTGCCCCGCCGCCGCGAAAGCCCGGGCCAGGGCGGCGGCGCGGGTCAAATGGCCGGCCCCGAGGAGATGCGTGACGGCGATCAGGACCCTCACGCCGCCTCCTCCCGTGCGGTCAGGATGATGCCCGCCGAGGCAGCGAGGCGGCCCGCGATGAGAGTGATCCCGGCCGCCTCGGAGAAGTCCTGCACGAGCCGGTGGCGGGCGGCACGGCCGAGGCGATGCCTCCGCTCCGGCTCGGCAGCGAGGGCTTGCAGCGCCCGGGCGAGGGCTTCCGGTTCACCCGGCGGCACCAGCACGCCGTGCACCCCGTCGTCGATGAATTCCGGCGTCCCGGCGAAGGCGGTGGCGAGGATCGGGAGTTCCTGGCTCGCCGCCTCCATGAGGACGTTGGGCAGCCCGTCCCGGTCTCCCCCGGGCGCCGGCTTCGTCGGGAGCACGAACAGGTCAGCCTCACGCATCGCCGCGATGATGTCGGGTTGGGGAAGCGCGCCGCGGAAGGCGACCCGGTCCCCGAGTCCGTGCTCCTGCGCCAGGGTCTGCAACTTGCTGCGCAGCTCGCCGCCGCCGATCAGGGCGAGCCGCCAATGCAGTCCGGCGGGGAGGGCGGCCAGGGCCGCGAAGAGGTCGTCATGCCCCTTCTTGGCAACGAGCCGGCCGACGCAGAGTAGCCGCAGAGGTGCGACCGGATCGGACCCATCCCGCGCGGGGCGCATGGCGGGCGGATCCGGGAAACGTCCGAGATCGAGGCCGTGATAGGCCAAGCGAGTGCGGCCGGGCGCCAGGGCGTCGAGGCGCGCGAGCCCATCGCGGGTGCACGTCACCCCCCAGTCCGCCGCCGCGAGCTTCTCCGAAAGCTCCCATGCGGGGGTCGTCCAGATGTCCTTGGCGTGGGCGGAGAAGCTCCAGCCCCGGCCGGTGAGCAGGGACGTGTAGCGGACGACGCTGCCGGGCGTGTGCAGGAAGTGGACATGGAGGTGGCTCACCGCGGGATCGACCTCCCGGGCGAGGACCAGCGCCTGCCCGAGCCGCCGCAGCCGTGAGGCAGTCGGATCGCGCCGCAAGTCGCGGAGGAAGAGGCGGATGAGCGCCGCGAAGCGTGGCCGGCGGCAAGCCCAGGCCAGGCCCCGCAGGACCCGGCGGGGATCGTCCCTGAGGTATTCCGGCAGGTAGGCGACCCGGGCGGAGACCGCGGCGTGCATCGGGTGCCGGAACCGGTCCGTCGGCTTGCGCAGGGACCAGATGTCGATGGCTAGTCCCCGTCGTTCGAGGGCGAGGATCTCCTGGGCGATGAAGGTCTCCGAGAGGCGCGGGTAGCCCTTGAGCACCACGGCGATGCGCGGACCGCTCATGAGATGGCCCGGCAGGGCAGCGCGGACTCTACGGGCACCAGCCGCCGGACCCGGCGGACCACCGCCTCCAACCCATCGAGCAGACCCGGTACGACGACCCGGGAGGGCTCGGGTTGCCCCGGCAGGGCGCGCAGGGCGGCGGCCATCCGTTCGGGCTCCGTCCCGTCCTCTTCCATCAGCACGCGGACGAGGCCGAGCTTCTCCGCCGCGAGGGCCCGGATCGCCTGCTCCCGGCGAGGTTCGGTCCGCGGCACGAGGATGGCGGGGCGGTCGAAGGAGAGGATCTCACAGAACGTGTTGTAGCCGCCCATGGCGACGACTCCCGTCGCCTTGCGCATCAGGCATTCGATCTCGCTATCGAAGGTGATCGCACACACGCGGCCCTCCAGGGCGGCGATTCGCCTGGCGAAGCCTTCCCGGAGGCCGGGGTCCAGGAACGGTCCGAAGGCGACGAGGCAGGGCAGGGGAATGCCGGGATCGTGCTCGTGGGCGGCAATCACCCATTCGATCAGCGCCGCGCCGTCGCCGCCGCCGCCCGTCGTGACCAAGAGGAACGGCCCTGCGGCCATGACCGGCTCCAGACGGCCGGATCGGATCTCCGGAATCGGCCGGCGCAGATAGCCGGTATAAGTCAGCCGCCCGGCGACCCGGGCGGCGATGTCGGGCGGCAGCGCCAGCCCGGCCAGCGGCTCGTGGATTCGGCTGAGCCCGTAGACCCAGATCTCGTCGTAGAAGCGGTCCATCGCCTCGACGGCGCCCTTGCGCTGCCATTCGGGGGCCAGACGGTCGGCCTCGTCCAGGACGTCGCGCAGGCCCAGCACCAGCTTGGTGCCCCGCTCCGCTTCGCGCTCAAGGATCGGGATCATCTCGCCGTGGAAGCCGCAGGGCTCCTTGTCGACGATCACGATGTGCGGGCGGAACGCCTCCGCGGTCCGCGCGATCACCGCCATGCGCTCCGCCACGGTGTCGGACAGGAGGCCCGTCGCGCCGCTGGCGTAACTCCCGTCGGCGAGCTTCGTCACGGGGGGCAGGCGCACCGTCCGAACCTCCCGGGCGAAGGCGTAACGATCGACCACCGGCGATCCGGACACGATCACGACCCTCGCGCCGGGACAGGACGCGACGATGGCGTGCGCGATGGCCCGCGACCGGCGCAGGTGCCCGAGGCCGAACGTGTCGTGGCTGTAGATGAGGACGCGCAGGGTCGATGCCCCGTCCCTCCCGTCCGTCACGGGCGCCTCCGGCGGAAGAGACACCCGCCTTCGCACGGGATCGGCGGTGCTCCGCGGCGGGATTGTGCGGACGATGACCCCATTCCCCTGTCCGATGGGGCGCGTGCTCCCCGACGCACCTTCGCAACCATTGCAGCCACAACCAGGACGCACAAGTGTGACGGCGCGCGGATTTCCACCGTTAACGGCGCCGGAACCCTTCCCCCCTACGCTCTGCCCCTCTTGGACCGGGAGGGCCGCCCTTGCACGCCACCGTCTCGGATGCCGGCCGGAGCCGATTCGCCGCCCTGCGCGCCGATCTCGCCGACATCGTCCTGAACGATGCGCGGCTCCTGGCGTTCGGTCGCCGGGCTTCTTTGGTTCTCGTCCCGCTGACCCTGGCGATCGTCGTCGTGCTGTTCGGCACCGGTCCCGATCCGCGCCACAACTGGTATGGCGATTTCCTCGGCAACGACTTCACGCAGGTCTGGGTGGCGGGCCGGGCGGCGCTGGAGGGCCGGGCAGGCGAGCCCTACGATCTCAGCCGGCACCTCGCGAACCTCGCCGAGGCCTTCGGGCCGGAATGCCGCTTCGCGTGGCATTACCCGCCGGTCTTCCTGCTGCCGGCCGCGGCGATGGCGTGGCTCGACCCCCAGGCGGGCTACATCGTCTGGTGTGCTCTTTCGGCCGCCTTGTTTCTGTTGGCCATGCGGCTGGCGGCGGGGCGGATGGACATCGCCCTCATCGCCTTCGCCCACCCCCTGGTGTTCTGCAACCTGTCCTACGGGCAGAACGGTTTGTTCACGGCGGGGCTGATGACCCTCGGCCTCGTCGCTCTCGACCGCCATCCCCGGCTGGCGGGTCTGTGCTTCGGGCTCCTGGCCTACAAGCCGCAATTCGCGGCGCTCGCACCCTTGCTTCTCCTCGTCACGGGGCGGTGGACGGCCCTCGTCGCTTTGATCGGAACCGTGGTCGCGGCCTGCCTCGCCTCGGTGGCCCTGTTCGGGATCGAACCCTGGCTCGGCTTCTTGCGGACCTTGAGCACAACCAACCGCATCATCCTTCAGAATGCGGCGGCAGGGCTCGATCTCAATGCGAGCGCCTTCGGGGCGATCCGGCTAGTGGGCGGCTCCATCACCCTGGCCTGGGCCTTCCAGATCACCGTCTCTTTGGCGGTGCTGGCTTTCGTGGGGAGGGTCTGGCGGGGCGGGGCCTCGCCGGAGATTCGCGCCGCCGCCTTTCTCGCCGCAACGCCGCTGCTCTCGCCCTACGTGCCGGTCTACGACCTCGCGCCCCTGGTGCCCGCCACGCTGTTCCTCGGCGTCGCCGCCTGGAAGGCCGGCGGCCTCGCGGGGCCGGAGCGCGCCCTCCTCGCCGTCAGCCCCCTCGCGGCCCTGCTCCGGGTGGGGGCGGGGGCGACGGGGTTCTCCTTCGGCCTCGCCTTGGCGCTCGCGACCCTCGGGTGTGTCGCGTGGCGGGCACGCGTGTCCCTCCCCCGCACGGGCGGGAAGGACGGAGCTGCTAAAGCGGCCGCGGCATGCGGAACGGCAGCATGAGCCGCACCATCGGGTTGCGGAACCGGTCGAGCGATAGGCTCTCGTGGACGGCTCGGACGGGCTCGCCCGCCAGCGTCGAAGCGAGGAGCGAGCGCGAATAGAACGGCGTGTCCTCGAAGGTGGTGATGACCCGCGACCGGCCGTCATCGCTCCGGGTCTCCCGGGGCATCCGCCAGAACTTCGTCGGCGGGAGGGATGCACTGAGCGGCGGGCGGATGTCCCGGCGGGTGCCGTCGAAGGCGAACCCCAGGGACAGGTTACGCCCGTCGCCTGCCCGGTGCTTCACGTCGTAGAGGATCGCCGCCCCGTCGGGCAGTTCGGCCCGGCACCATGTCCAGCGGGTGAAGGCATCCTCCAGGGGTTCGTCGCCGTCGTTGGTGTCGAAGTAGCCGCTGCCCTGCCACGAGAGGCCGGGATGAGTCAGATCGACCTCAACTCGCGAGGCCGGCGCCATCGGCCACCAGCGGTGCCGGCCCCCGGGATCGAGATGGAACGGCCCGGCCGTGATGCCGGAGGGCCGCAGGCGGATCGTGCCGCGGATCCGCCGGGGCAGGGGCGCACCGCGCTCGTCGATGTGCACGGTGAGTTCGCTCCCGTCCCATTCCATGGAACTGGGGCCGATGGCGATGTGGTCGGCCCCCCGCGACAGCCGACCGGACTTCCGCTCCGTCATGGCGAAGCGGCCGGGGCGGCCATAGAGCACGACGTTCATCGCGCAGTGGTCGAACGGGTCCTTGTCCCGGCTCCAGGCGTAGTAGGGCGAGAACACGCTGCCGATGAAGGCGATGATCGTCAGGCCGTGGGTTCCGTCGTCGCTGACCGCATCGACGTACCACCACGCATAGCCGTTGCGCCCGACCGGCCCGTCGAACCGAGGTCGGCGAGGATCGCCTGCGCCGCGAGCCTCCCCGATTGCGCCGCCATCGGCACGCCCGGTCCCGGATGGACCGACCCCCCGGCCAGATACAGCCCCGGCACCTTCGTGCGCGAACCCGGACGCTTGAACGTCGCCGCCCAGCCCTGGGGTGCCCGCCCGTACAGGGCGCCCTGGCTCCCCGGGAACAGGGCCGCGAAGTCGTCCGGTGTCGTCACCACCGCCTGCGATTCCCGGGTCAGGGACAGGCCGCAGGCGTGCAGCCGCGCCTTCAGGTTGCTCTCGCATCGGGCGATCTCCGTGGCATCCAGGGGGCGCTCCAGGCCATCGGCGGGAGCGTTGACGAGCATGAGCAGGCGTTCCGCCCCGCCGGCGAAGGCGCCCTCGGCGCTCCGGTCCTGGGCGCAGACATAGACCGTCGGGTCCGTTGGCAGGCGGCGGTCGCGCAGGATCGTATCGAACTCGGCGCGGTAGTCCGGTGAGAAGAACACCGTGTGGTGGGCCAGGGGGAAGCCCGCGGTCTCCGCCCGCAGGCAGAACGTGACCGCCGAGAGCGATCGTTCGGACCGGGCGATCCGGTCGCCCGCGGGCGCGGCGGCCCGGCCGAGAAGCCCCGCCCCGAGCCCTGCCACGTCCCCGTTACAGACGACGACATCCGCCGGGAGGCGGCTGCCGTCCGCGAGCCTCACCCCCGATACCCTGCCGGACGTGACCTCGATCTCGTCCACGCCGACGCCGTAGCGGATCTCGGCCCCCCGTTCGACGGCGAGGTCGGCGAGGGCCGCGGCCAGGGCGCTGAGTCCCCCCTTCACGGTCCAGACGCCGGCCTGCTCCACATGGGCGACCAGCATCAGCGTCGCGGGGGCGGTGAAGGGCGAGGCGCCGCAATAGGTGGCGTAGCGCCCGAAGAGCTGCAGGAGGCGCGGATCGGAGAAGTAGTCCTTCAGACCCGCCCACAGGGTCGCGAAGGGCTGGATCCGCCACAGGTCGCCCATGCCGGAAAGGCCAACCCGCCTGGCGAGACCGGCGGGCCCGGTCCGGCCGCCCCGGATGAAGGGCCCTTCGAGGGTGCGGTAGACCTCCGCGGCCCGGCCGCAGAACCGGCGATAGCCTTCGGCCTCACGTCTTCCGGCGAACTCGCGGATCGCCTCCACCGAGGCGTCGATATCGGCGAACAGATTGAGGCGCTCGTCCCGGCTCCAGGCATGGCGGGCGAGGAGGCTGGCCCCCTGCAGGCTCAGGCGCTCCTCGAGCCGCGCGCCGCATTCCGCCAGCAACTCGTCGAACACCCACCGCATCGTGAAGACCGTGGGACCTGCCTCGATGCGCGTGTCCTCGACGGCCACGGATCGCATCTTGCCGCCGGGCGCCCCGGCCCGCTCCACCACGGTGACCGACAGGCCCGCCCGCGCAAGGCTGAGGGCCGTGGCGAGGCCCCCGATCCCGGCTCCGATCACGACGATGCGCGCGCCAGTCATCGCTTCGAAACCTCCCCCAATCGGGATTGATCTTGTCGCCCGGCAGTGTCAACTATAAGTGACACATAACGCTGACAACCCGTCATGACACGGAGGGCGATATGGAGCCCGGCTCGCGGATCGAATCGGCCCTGGACCGGGCCGTCGCCTATGCCGAAGCGCCCGGTGCGCCTCCGCTCCTGGCGGAGGCCATGCGCTACGCGGTCTTTCCCGGCGGCCACCGCATCCGCCCGCGCCTGTGCCTCTCCGTGGCGAGGGCCTGCGGCGATGACGATCCCGTGGCCGCCGATTCGGCAGCCGCGGCGATCGAGCTTCTGCACTGCGCCTCCCTGGTTCACGACGACCTGCCGTGCTTCGACGACGCACCGACCCGCCGGCAGAAGGACACCGTCCACGTCGCCTACGGCACGCCCATCGCCGTGCTGACGGGCGACGCGCTGATCGTGCTGGCCTTCGAGACCCTGGCACGGGGGGCATGGCGGCACCCGCGCCGTCTCGTCCGGCTCGTGAGCCTGCTCGGGCGGGCGGCGGGCTCGCCCATGGGCATTGCCGCCGGGCAGGCGTGGGAATCGGAGGCCCATGTCGATCTGAGCGCCTACCAGCAGGCCAAGACCGGCGCCCTGTTCGCGGCGGCGACGGTGGCCGGGGCCGCGGCGGCGGGGGCTGAGCCGGAGCCGTGGCGGCGCCTCGGCGAGGCGTTGGGCGAGGCTTATCAGGTCGCCGACGACCTGCGGGACGTCGCCTGCCGTCAGGAGGAGATTGGTAAGCCGGCCGGTCGGGATGCCACCCTCGGGCGGCCCAACGCGGCGGCGCTCCTAGGAACGGGGGGCGCCCTCGACAGGCTCGCGCGGCTTACCCGCGAGGCGGTGGCGGCGGTTCCCGATTGCCCCGGCGCCGACCGCCTGACCGCCGAGATCGAGGCGCAGGCCCGGCTGTTCCTGCCGGCGAGCCTGCGGCCGGTGTCGGCCTGAGCGGCGGCGCTGCCCTGACCGAGCCCCCTGCGGCACGGCGCCTGCCCATCGGCGAGCGCTGGCTGACCCTGCGTAATCGCCTGGTGGCGAGCCCATGCTTCCAGCGCTGGGCGGCGGGCTTCCCGCTGACGCGCCACATCGCCCGGCGGAACACCCGTACCCTGTTCGATCTCTGCGCGGGCTTCGTCTACGCTCAGGTCCTGACGGCCTGCATCCGCCTCGACCTGTTCGGAAAGCTGGCGGACGGCCCGGTGACGGGTGCCGACCTCGCGCTCCGCCTGGGACTGGCGCCGGACAAGGCCCGCACGCTCCTGCTGGCCGCCTGTTCCCTCGACTTGATCCGGGAACTGCCGGGGGATCGCTTCGCCCTCGCCGATCTCGGCGCGGCCGTCACCGGCAATCCGGGCATCGCGGCCATGGTCGAGCATCACGCGCTGCTCTACGCCGACCTCGCCGACCCCGTCGCCCTGCTGCGAGGCGAATCCGGGCCGACCGGACTCTCCCGCTACTGGCCCTATGCCGGCGGCGAGCCCGTCGGCAGTGAGGCGGCGGCGCCCTACGGCGCCCTGATGGGTACGTCCCAGGGAATGATCGCGCAGGACATCCTCGACGCCTGCGATCTGTCCGGCATCCGTCACCTGATGGATGTCGGGGGCGGGGAGGGGGCCTTCATTGCGGCGGCGGCGGCCCGGCTGCCGAACGCGCGCCTCACGCTGTTCGACCTTCCCGCCGTCGCCGAAAGGGCGCGGCTCCGCCTCGACCGGGCCGGACCGGGCGAGCGGATCGTGTGCCGCGGCGGCAGTTTCCACGCCGGTCTCCCCGAAGGCGCCGACGCCATCTCCCTCGTCCGAGTCCTGCACGACCACGATGACGGGGTGGTCCAGGGCCTCCTCCGCGCGGCCTTCGCTGCCCTCGCGCCGGGTGGCCGGCTCATCATCGCCGAACCCCTCGCGGGGACGCCGGGCGCCGAGCCGGTGGGTCATGCCTATTTCGGCTTCTACTTGCTCGCGATGGGGTCCGGTCGCCCCCGGACGGCGGAAGAACTGTCACACATGGCCCAGGCTGCCGGCTTCGAGCGGGTCAAAGAGCACAAAACCCGTCGTCCGCTGCTGGCGCGGGTGCTGCTCGCACACAAAAGCGGCATCTGACTGTTAAGACAGGTTGACGCGGAAAAGTGTCTATCTAGAATGACACTCGGAAGGCCGCCCCCGCGGTACTCCCAATGAGTCGGGCGGAAATTCCAGCCATGGACGCTCTCGCCGTCATCCTCGAACAACCGGAAAGGCTGGCGCTGCGGCGACTGACCCTGACCGATGTGGGTTCGGGCGACGCGGTGGTGGAAGTCGCCTGGAGCGGGATCAGCACCGGCACCGAGCGCCTGCTCTGGTCCGGCCGGATGCCGCACTTCCCCGGAATGGGCTATCCCCTGGTCCCGGGCTACGAGACCGTCGGCCGGGTGGCCGAGGCCCCGGCCGGTTCGCCCGTGCGGGTGGGCCAGTGGGTCTTCGTTCCCGGCGCACGCTGCTTCGGCCCAGTCCGAGGCCTTTTCGGTGGCGCCGCCTCCCACCTCGTTACCCCCGCCGAGAAGCTGCTTCCGGTGGACGCTGCGCTCGGCGAGCGCGCCTGTCTGCTGGCGCTCGCCGCCACCGCCCATCGGGCGGCGGGCGGGATCGGGGAGGGGGATCGTCCGCTGGTCGTCGGGCACGGGGTGCTCGGCCGGCTGATCGCCCGGGTCGCGGTGGCGATGGGCGCCGAACCGACCGTGTGGGAGACAGATACCGCCCGCCGGGATGGCGCCACCGGCTACGCCGCCCTCGCTCCCGAGGCCGATCCGCGCCGGGACTACGCCCGCATCGTGGATGCCAGCGGCGATGCGTCCGGCCTCGACAGTTTGATCGGGCGCCTCGCCCCCGGCGGCGAGATCGTGCTGGCAGGCTTCTACGAGGCGCCGCTCTCCTTCGCCTTCCCGCCGGCTTTCATGCGGGAAGCGCGCATCCGAATCTCCGCCGAGTTCCGCCCGGACGACCTCGCGGCGGTGAGCCGCCTGATCGAGGCCGGCCGCCTGTCCCTCGACGGTCTGATCACCCACCGCGCGCCCGCCGCGCGGGCCGAGGAGGCTTACCGGACGGCCTTCGCCGACCCGGCCTGCCTCAAGATGGTCCTGGATTGGAGGGACGCCGCATGAACGTTCAGCTGAACAAGCTTGCCCTGGCCCAGGCGTCGCAACTGCGCGACGAGGCCGCCATCGAGCCCGATCCCGTCTCCACCGCCCCGGCGAAGAAGGAGACGCAGATCATCGCGATCTACGGCAAGGGCGGCATCGGCAAATCGTTCACGCTCGCCAACCTCAGTTACATGATGGCCCAGCAGGGCAAGAAGGTGCTGCTGATCGGCTGCGACCCGAAGAGCGACACCACCTCCCTGCTGTTCGGCGGCAAGGCCTGCCCGACCATCATCGAGACTTCCACGAAGAAAAAGCTCGCGGGTGAGCAGGTCGCCATCGGCGACGTCTGCTTCAAGCGCGACGGCGTCTACGCCATGGAGCTCGGCGGGCCGGAGGTCGGCCGCGGCTGCGGCGGTCGTGGGATCATCCACGGCTTCGAGCTTCTGGAGAAGCTCGGCTTCCACGAGTGGGGCTTCGACTTCGTCCTCCTCGACTTCCTCGGCGACGTGGTCTGCGGCGGCTTCGGCCTGCCGATCGCCAGGGACATGTGCCAGAAGGTCATCGTCGTCGGCTCGAACGATCTGCAATCCCTCTACGTCGCCAACAACGTCTGCTCGGCGGTCGAATATTTCCGCAAGATGGGTGGCAATGTTGGCGTCGGCGGCCTCGTCATCAACAAGGACGACGGGACCGGCGAGGCGCAGGCCTTCGCGGAAGCCGCCGGCATCCCGGTGCTCGCGTCGATCCCGGCCGACGACGACATCCGTAAGAAGAGCGCGAATTACGAGATCATCGGCAAGCCCGATGGACGCTGGGGCGATCTCTTTTCCGGACTCGCCGCCAACGTGGCTGCCGCCGCGCCGCACCGCCCGACGCCACTGACGCAGGATGGGCTGCTCGGGTTGTTCTCCAGCGAGACGACCGGCCGCGACGTGGTGCTGGTTCCGGCGACCCACGAGGACATGTGTGGCGTCGCCCACGTGTCCAAGCCGTCCCTTGAAGTCGTGTACGACGAGGTCTGACGCGCATGGCCGTCTCCCTCGACATCGCCGAACTGCGGGCCCGCAAGGCGGCCCCCGCCATCGACCTCGCCGCCACCAAGGGCGACGGGCTCGGCTGCCACGCCGGCAAGGACGCGATGCGGGAGGCCGCCGAGGCGGCCGGAATGTCCGAGACCCTGGCGCAGCTGCGCGAGGATTACCCGCAAGGGCCCCACGACCAACCGCAGAGCATGTGCCCGGCCTTCGGGTCGCTCCGCGTCGGCCTGCGGATGCGCCGCACCGCGACGATCCTCTCCGGCTCGGCCTGCTGCGTCTACGGCCTGACATTCACCTCGCACTTCTACGGTGCCCGCCGGAGCGTCGGCTATGTGCCGTTCAACTCCGAGACGTTGGTCACCGGCAAGCTGTTCGAGGACATCCGCGAGGCGGTCCACGCCACCGCGAAGCCTGAGGATTACGACGCCGTCGTCGTCATCAACCTTTGCGTGCCGACCGCGTCGGGCGTGCCGCTGCGGCTCCTGCCGAAGGAGATCGACGGGGTCCGCGTCATCGGCATCGACGTGCCGGGATTCGGCGTGCCAACCCATGCCGAGGCCAAGGACGTGCTGGCCGGCGCGATGCTGAAGGTCGCCCGCGCCGAGGCCGAGCACGGCCCGGTTCAGGCGCCGAAGGGCGGTCGGTCCGAGCGCCCGACCGTTGCGCTGCTGGGCGAGATGTTCCCGGCCGACCCGATGGTGATCGGCAGCCTGCTGGCGCCGCTCGGCCTCGCGGCGGGGCCGGTGGTGCCGACGCGGGAATGGCGCGAATTGTACGGCGCCCTCGATTCCGCCGCAGTGGCGGCGATCCACCCCTTCTACACGGCGAGCATCCGTGAGTTCGAGGCGGCAGGCCGGCCCATCGTCGGCTCGGCGCCCGTCGGCGTCGAGGGCACGGCGGCGTGGCTTGAGCGGATCGGCGGCGCCTGCAACGTGTCTGCGCAGACCATCGACGCGGCCAAGGCCGGCATCCTCGCCGGGATCCGGGGCGCCCTTTCGGCCTCGCCGATCAAGGGACGGATCACGCTCTCGGGCTACGAGGGCTCGGAGCTTCTGGTCGCCCGCCTGCTCGTCGAGAGTGGCGCCGAGGTCCCCTACGTCGGCACCGCCTGCCCACGCACGCCGTGGTCCGAGGCGGACCGGGACTGGCTCGAAGCCCATGGCTGCGAGGTGCGATACCGGGCCTCCCTGGAGGACGACCTCTATGCCTTCGCCCATTTCCGGCCGGACCTCGCCATCGGCACGACGCCGGTGGTGCAGAAGGCCAAGGAGAACGCCACCCCGGCGCTCTACTTCACGAACCTCATCTCCGCCCGGCCGCTGATGGGTGCGGCAGGCGCCGGGTCGCTGGCGACGGTGATCAACGCGGCGCTGGCCAACAAGCCGCGCTTCAATGCGATGCGCGACTTCTTCGAGGGCGTCGGCACCGGCCACGCCGCCGGCGTCTGGCAGGAGGTGCCGCAGAAGAAGCTGTCTCCGAAGGCCGAAGGCCCGAAGAAGCCGATCGGGGAGATGGCATAATGCTGATCCTCGATCACGACAGGGCCGGCGGATACTGGGGCGCGGTCTACGTCTTCACGGCGATCAAGGGGCTGCAGGTCGTCATCGACGGCCCGGTGGGCTGCGAGAACCTGCCCGTCACCTCGGTGCTGCACTACACCGACGCCCTGCCGCCGCACGAACTCCCCATCGTCGTGACGGGCCTCGCCGAGGAAGAACTCGGCCGCCACGGCACCGAGGGCGCGATGAAGCGCGCCCATTCGACCCTCGATCCGGGGCTGCCCAGCGTCGTCGTCACCGGTTCCATCGCCGAGATGATCGGCGGCGGCGTCACCCCGGAGGGCACCGGCCTTCAGCGCTTCCTGCCCCGCACCATCGACGAGGACCAATGGCAGGCTGCCGACCGGGCGATCACCTGGCTCTGGCAGGAATACGGGGCGCGGAAGTTCGCCAAGAAGGGCATCCCGGCCCGCCCCGCCCGCAAGGAGGGCGAGAAGCCCCGCGTCAACCTGATCGGCCCGGCCTACGGCACCTTCAACATGCCGAGCGACCTCGCCGAGATCCGCCGGCTGGTGGAGGGCATCGGCGCCGAGGTGAACCTTACCTTCCCGCTGGGCTCGCACCTCGCGGACGTGCCGAAGCTCGTCAACGCGGATGCCAACATCTGCCTCTACCGGGAGTTCGGCCGTGGCCTCTGCGAGGCGCTTGAGCGCCCGTACCTGCAGGCGCCGATCGGCGTGCTCTCCACCACCAAGTTCCTGCGGGCGCTGGGTGAGATTTTGGGTGTCGATCCCGAGCCGTTCATCGAGCGCGAGCGGCACACCACGATCAAGCCGGTGTGGGACCTCTGGCGCTCCGTGACGCAGGACTTCTTCGGCACGGCGAGCTTCGGCATCGTCGCCACGGAAACCTATGCCCGCGGCGTCCGCCATTTCCTCGAAGAGGAGATGGGCCTGCCCTGCCACTTCGCCTTCGGCCGTTCGGCAGGACTCAAGCCCGACAACGCCAAGGTGAAGGACGCCATCGCCAAGAACCCGCCGCTGGTCCTGTTCGGCTCGTTCAACGAGCGGATGTACCTCGCGGAGGCCGGCGGCCGGGCGACCTACGTGCCGGCCTCGTTCCCCGGGGCGATCATCCGCCGGCACACCGGCACGCCGTTCATGGGCTACGCGGGCGCGACTTACCTCGTGCAAGAGGTCTGCAACGCCCTGTTCGACACGCTCTTCCACATCCTGCCGCTCGCCCGCGACATGGACAAGGTCGAGCCGACCCCGGCCCGCACCCACCGCGAATTGCCCTGGGATGCCGAGGCGCTGTCGGCCCTCGACCGCGCCGTCGAGGCGCAGCCCGTCCTCGCCCGAATCTCCGCCGCCAAGCGCCTGCGCGACGCGGCCGAACGCGCCGCCCGCACGGCCGGCGCCGACACCGTTGCCGCCGGCCATGTGACCGGCGCGCGCACTGACCTCAACGCGGGTGTCACCGCATGAGACGCTTTCCAAGAGAGGAGACCTGAGGATGCGTACGATGGCCCCGACCGCGCGCCAGCATCAGGAGGAACTCCAGTTCCGGCTGATCCTGGCCGCCACCTACCCCTTCTTCCTGGCGGCCGCCGTCTTCGGACGGATGGCGCCGGGCCGCGCCCCCGCCCGTCCCGGCCTGCCCGCGCCGCACCGCTCGGTCTTCGGCGAGGCCCGGGCCATGGCCGTCCAGGCCATCCCGTTCGCCTTCATGGGCTGAAGGTCGGCCGCGCTGACACCCTTCCGGGCGGCGGGCCTTCCGGTCCGTGGCCCCGACACGAGACGCTTCCGTCCGGTGACGCGGGGGAAGTGAGGCCGCTTTCTCCGCGGCAGCACCCGTCGTGCCGAGAGGCGCGGCCAATTCACGGAGGTCTTAAACCATGGCTGGTGGACCCATCACGACAGAAAGACCGAGCAGCCTGTCTGGGCTGACGGAACCGGAGGCCAAGGAGTTCCACGCGATCTTCCTGACGAGCTTCCTCATCTTCACGGCGATCGCCGTGGTCGCCCACATCCTCGTCTGGCTGTGGCGTCCGTGGCTGCCCGGACCGCAGGGCTACGCCTCCCTTGAGGGTGTCCGCGACGCGGCCCACGCCCTCGTCACGATGATCGGCTGAGGAGGATCGGATGCACAAGGTTTGGCTGCTTTTCGATCCGCGGCGCACGCTGGTGGCTCTGTTCACCTTCCTCTTCATCCTGGCGCTGCTGATCCACTTCATCCTGCTCTCGACGGACCGGTTCAACTGGCTGGAAGGCCCGAAGAACAACAAGGCCGCGAGCAACATTACGCTGGCCCTGCCGGAAATGCCGGCCTGATGAGACGACACGGAGGGGCGGTCCGCTGACGCCGCTGCCCCTCCGATTGCCGAACGGGAGGTCTCGCCATGGCGATGCTAAGCTACGAGCGCAAATACCGGGTCCGCGGCGGCACCTTGCTCGGCGGCGACCTGTTCGACTTCTGGATCGGCCCGTTCTTCGTCGGCTTCTTCGGCGTGACGGGCCTGTTCTTCACCGTGCTCGGCACGGCGCTGGTGATCTACGGCGCGGCCATCGGCCCGACCTGGAACATCTGGCAGATCAACATCGCCCCGCCGGATATCAGCTACGGCCTCAAGCTCGCGCCCCTGAAGGAGGGCGGGCTCTGGCAGATCATCACCATGTGCGCGCTGGGCTCGTTCGGGTCATGGGCTTTGCGCGAGGTCGAGATCTGCCGCAAGCTCGGCATCGGCTACCATGTGCCGATCGCCTTCAGCATGGCGATCTTCGCGTATTTCACCCTGGAGGTGATCCGTCCCCTGTTGATGGGCGCCTGGGGATACGGCTTTCCCTACGGGATTCTCTCGCACCTCGATTGGGTGTCGAACACCGGATACCAGTACCTGCACTTCCATTATAACCCGGCGCATATGCTGGCGGTGACGTTCTTCTTCACCACGACACTGGCGCTGGCCATGCACGGCGGCCTGATCTTGTCCTCGACCAATCCGGGCAAGGGCGAGATGGTCAAGACCCCCGAGCACGAGGATACCTTCTTCCGCGACACGATCGGTTACTCGATCGGCACGCTCGGGGTGCACCGCCTCGGCTGGTTCCTTGCGCTCGCCGCCGGATTCTGGAGCGCGGTCTGCATCGTGATCAGCGGTCCGTTCTGGACCCAGGGCTGGCCCGAATGGTGGGGCTGGTGGCTCAACCTTCCCGTGTGGCGCTGAGGATCATTGCACAGCCGGCATTTTCCAGCGCCGAACCGGCATCCTCTTCGGCGGAAAGTGCCCTGAAATCCCGCAGTCCGCGCGGGGCATGTCGCGGACGCTGCGAGCCGGGTCGGATCGACCGGCCGGCTTCGGGGGGATCGGACGATGGCGTATTACCAGAATTTCTTCACGCAGGTTCAGGTCCGGCCCCTGGAGCCGGAGATGGGGGTGCCCGTCGCCGTCAACGACCGCGTGGGCAAGCCGTTCAACAGTTACTTGTTCGGTCTTATCGGCAACAGCCAGGTTGGGCCGATCTACATCGGCTACATCGCCGCCCTGTCGATGGTTTGCGGGCTCATCGCCTTCGAGATCATCGGGCTCAACATGTGGGCCTCGGTGAACTGGGACCCGGTGCAGTTCGTGCGCCAGCTGCCCTGGCTTGCCCTGGAGCCGCCGCTGCCGAAATACGGCCTGCGGATCCTGCCGCCCTTGAACGAGGGCGGGTGGTGGCTCATCGCCGGCTTCTTCCTCACCACGTCGATCCTGCTGTGGTGGATCCATCTCTACCGGCGCGCGCGGGCGCTCAAGATCGGCGCCCACGTGCCGTGGGCCTTCGCCAGCGCCATCTGGCTCTACCTCGTGCTTGGCTTCATCCGGCCGATCATGATGGGCTCGTGGTCGGAGGCGGTGCCCTTCGGCCTGTTCCCGCACCTCGATTGGACGGCGGCCTTCTCGCTGCGCTACGGCAACCTGTTCTACAACCCGTTCCACATGCTCTCGATCACCTTCCTCTATGGGTCGGTGCTGCTGTTCGCGATGCATGGCGGGACGATCCTCGCCTGTTCCCGCTACGGGGCGGATCGCGAGATCGACCAGATCGTGGACCGGGGCACGGCCACCGAGCGCGCTGCCCTGTTCTGGCGCTGGACCATGGGCTTCAATGCCACGATGGAATCGATCCACCGCTGGGCGTGGTGGTTCGCGGTGCTCACGACGCTCACGGGAGGTATCGGCATTCTGCTGACCGGGACCGTCGTGGACAACTGGTACCTCTGGGCGGTCAAGCACGGCGTCGCGCCGTCCTACCCGCAAGTCTACGGGCCGATCGTCGATCCGGCCCATCTCAGCCCCGTCGTCAGGCCGTGAGGAGGGCGCCATGAAGACCGTTCTCTCCGTCGCCGGGGCCGCCCTGGCCCTCTTCCTCACCATCGCGATGTTCGGCGGGGCGGGCTGGACCCACCCCCCGATGGCCAACAAGCAGACCGGCTTCCGCGGCACCGGCATGGACCTCATCCGGACCAGGGCCGGCAACGAGGAACTCGCCGAGGCCAACCGGGCGCCCCCGCCGGCCGACCCCGCCGACGCGTCCGGCGACAAGGCGTCCGCCGTCTACGAGAACGTGCAGGTACTCGGCGATCTCTCGGCGGAGCAATTCAACCGGGTGATGGTGTCGATCACCGAGTGGGTCGCGCCGCAGCAGGGCTGCACCTACTGCCACAGCACCGAGAACATGGCCTCCGACGAGCTCTATCAGAAGCGCGTTGCCCGGCGGATGCTGCAGATGACCCAGTACGTCAACTCGACGTGGAAGGAGAACCACGTCCACGAGGCGGGCGTAACCTGCTACACCTGCCACCGGGGCAACCCCGTTCCGGCCAATATCTGGTTCGACACGCCGCCCCCGGGGGCCAGCAGCAAGTTCATCCCGCGCAACAACGGCCAGAACCGCGCTTCGGCCAATGTGGGCCTGACCTCGCTGCCCTACGGCGTCTTCGACGAGTACTACGCGAAGAAGGACCTTCCCGACTCCTTCGTCCGGGTCAACGCCACGACAGCCTTGCCCGAATCGAAGAGCAAACCGATCCAGGATGCGGAGCGGACCTTCGCGATCATGATCACCATGTCCCAGGCGCTGGGGGTGAACTGCACCTTCTGCCACAACACCCGCTCGGTGGCCCAATGGGAGACCAGCACCCCGAACCGGGTGCATGCATGGTACGGTGTGAAGATGGTCCGGGAACTGAACGCGGATTACATGCGGCCCCTGACCACGACCTTCCCGGCGGCCCGGCTCGGCCCGACGGGGGACGTGGCCAAGATTAGCTGCGCCACCTGCCACAACGGCGCCAACAAGCCGCTGAACGGCGCCAAGGTGATCGAGCCCTATCCGGAGCTCGCCCACCCGACGACGCAGGTGAGCCTGCCGGTGGGCGAAGCCAAGGACCCCATCCCGGGGACCACTACGCCGACCCCGAAGCCTCCGATGTAGCGTGAAGGTCGTGCTCCTCCCTCCGGGAAGGGTACGACGCTCCGTTGTCTTTGCGAGCGAAGCAATTCAGGGGTGCGCCACGGTCGGAAACGGCCCGCTTCCCTGAATTGCTTCGCTTCGCTCGCAATGACGAGGTGCTGTCCGGTGGCGGAACCATTCCCTCCCCACGGGCGTCATACGGTCACGGCCAAGCTTGACCGGGGACGCACCATGACGATCACTGTCTCGCACCTGCAGCCGATCATCGCGATCATTGCCGGCATCCTGATCCTCGTGATGCCGCGGCTGCTGAATTACATCGTCGCGATCTATCTGATTGCCGTCGGCGTCATCGGCCTCGGCCTTTTCCGCGGATTGTCATGACCCGCGGGCTAGCACGGGCGCGATCAGTTTCTTTGGGATAGCCCATCAGTCGGAATGCGGATTCGACGCCTGTCGCAGCCGCGAATGCCGGGCCGAATTCCGCCCGTGGTGGCCTATGCTGTCAGACGGGGGACTTTGTGGCGGAAACGCGGCTGATTGCCTGGGTCGTTCATCTTGCGTTGCGGTACAAGATGGTCCACCCCGCCGGGAAGGGCTCCGATGGCCCAGCGGCAGGCGATGAGCGGGATCGAGATGGCTGGTGACGCGAAGTGGGTCTACGCCTTCGGTGACGGGAAGGCAGAGGGCAAATCGCAGATGCGCGATCTGCTCGGCGGCAAGGGCGCGAACCTTGCCGAGATGTCCAACCTCGGGCTGCCGGTGCCCCCCGGCTTCACCATCACCACCGAGGTGTGCACCTATTACTACGATCACGGGAAGCAGTACCCGCCGGAGCTGAAGGACCAGGTCGCCGCCGCCCTCGCGCAGGTCGGCAAGCTCACCGGCCGCTCCTTCGGGGATGCGAAGGCGCCGCTCCTCGTGTCGGTCCGCTCGGGCGCCCGCGCCTCGATGCCCGGCATGATGGATACGGTGCTCAACCTCGGCCTCAACGACGAGACCGTCTCGGCCCTGGCCCGGGAAGCCGGGGACGAGCGCTTCGCCTACGATTCCTACCGCCGCTTCATCACCATGTACTCGAACGTGGTGCTGAACGTGGAGCACCACGCCTTCGAGGAGGCCCTGGAGCAGTACAAGGAGACGAAGGGCTACGACCTCGACACCGAACTCGGCGCCGAGGACTGGAAGACCCTGATCCAGACCTACAAGAAGATCGTCCGCGACGAGCACGGCTCGGACTTCCCGCAGGGCGCCGACGATCAGCTCTGGGGCGCCATCGGCGCCGTCTTCAACTCGTGGATGATTCCCCGGGCCAAGAAGTACCGCGAACTGAATAGCATTCCCGAAAGCTGGGGCACCGCCGTCAACGTGCAGGCGATGGTGTTCGGCAACATGGGCGACACGTCGGCGACCGGCGTCGCCTTCACCCGCAACCCGTCCACCGGCGAAAGGGCGCTCTACGGCGAGTTCCTGATCAACGCCCAGGGCGAGGACGTGGTGGCGGGTATCCGCACCCCGCAGAACATCACGGAGAAGGCAAGGACCGAGGCCAAGAGCGACAAGCCCTCCCTCGAGAGCGCCATGCCGGACTGTTTCGGCGAGCTGACCCGGATCTACGGGATCCTGGAAAGCCACTACCGTGACATGCAGGACATGGAGTTCACCATCGAGAAGGGGAAGCTCTGGATGCTCCAGACCCGCAACGGCAAGCGTACGGCCAAGGCGGCCCTGCGCATCGCCGTGGATCTGGCGGCCGAGGGGCTGATCACCCGCAATGAGGCCATCGGCCGGGTGGAGCCCTCCGCCCTTGACCAGTTGCTGCACCCGACCATCGACCCGAAGGCCGAGCGCAAGGTCATCGCCAACGGCCTGCCGGCCTCGCCGGGCGCCGCCACGGGCGAGATCGTGTTCAACTCGGAGGATGCCGAGGCCCATCGCAAGGCCGAGAGGAAGTGCATCCTCGTCCGTGTCGAAACCTCGCCCGAGGACATCCACGGCATGCACGCCGCCGAGGGCATCCTCACCACCCGCGGCGGCATGACCAGCCACGCGGCGGTCGTCGCCCGCGGTATGGGCAAGCCCTGCGTCTCCGGCGTCGGCACCATCCGCATCGACTACAAGGCGCAGACGATGACCGTCGGCGGCAAGGTCCTGAAGGCAGGCGACAAGATCACCATCGACGGGTCGACCGGCCAAGTGATCCTCGGAGAGGTGGCAATGCTGGAGCCGGAACTCTCCGGCGACTTCGCGACCCTGATGGAATGGGCCGACGGCATCCGCACCATGAAGGTGCGCACCAACGCCGACACCCCCACCGACGCCCGCACCGCCCGGAACTTCGGTGCCGAGGGAATCGGCCTGTGCCGCACCGAGCATATGTTCTTCGACGGTGACCGCATCATCGCCGTGCGCGAAATGATTCTGGCCGACGATGCCGAGGGCCGGAAGGCGGCGCTCGCCAAGATCCTGCCCTACCAGCGGCAGGACTTCCTCGAACTGTTCAAGATCATGTCCGGCCTGCCGGTGACGATCCGCCTGCTCGACCCGCCCTTGCACGAGTTCCTGCCACACACCGATCAGGAAGTCGGCGAGGTGGTGAAAGCCACGGGCGTGACCGAGGACAAGATCCGCCAGCGGATGCGCGAACTCTCCGAGCACAACCCGATGCTCGGCTTCCGTGGCTGCCGCCTCGCTATCGCCTTCCCGGAGATCGCGGAGATGCAGGCCCGGGCCATCTTCGAGGCCGCCATCCAGGCCGCCGAGGAGACCGGCAGCCCGGTGACGCCGGAGGTGATGGTGCCGCTGGTCTTCACCCGCGCCGAGTTCGATCTCGTGAAGGGCCGGATCGACGCCACGGCGAAGGCCGTCGAGGAGGAGAAGGGTGCCAAGCTCGACTATCAGGTCGGCACGATGATCGAGCTGCCCCGCGCCGCGCTCATGGCGGGCCAGATCGCCGAGACGGCGGAGTTCTTCTCCTTCGGCACCAACGACCTGACGCAGACGGCGCTGGGCATCTCCCGCGACGACGCGGCGACCTTCCTCGGGCCCTACACCCAGAAGGGCATCCTGGCCGCCGATCCGTTCATCACCATCGACCAGGAAGGCGTGGGCGAGTTGGTCCGCATCGGCTGCGAGCGCGGCCGGGCGACCCGGAAGGACATTAAGCTCGGGATCTGCGGCGAGCACGGCGGCGATCCGGCCTCCATCGCCTTCTGCCAACAGGTTGGGCTCGATTACGTGTCCTGCTCCCCCTATCGGGTGCCGATCGCCCGCCTCGCAGCAGCGCAGGCGGCCCTCGGGCAGGCCCAGGCCAGCGAGGGCTGACGCCCGGTACCGACCCTCGGAAAAGGCGGGTCCCATTTCCGCGACGGAGAAGGGGCCCGCCCGTCCGGCCAGGACGGGGAAACGGTCCGCGCGTCGGTGTCGATGAATAGCGCGGACAACTTCTCGTAGAAGGTACTGAACCTTTGCTGTTCCGGCACGTTACGTGTTAGCGACCCATCGCCTCCGCAGGAGCTTCGCCGGATCGTCCGGCCGGTGTCGTCGCGGGTGGATTCGGCCTCATGAGCGACCGTAGCACTCCCCCGCTGACCCTCGGCGACTGCGCCGTGGAGACTATCGTCCCTCGTGCGGCTGTCAGGGCCTATCTTGCCCTCAGCGCCGGCCTGGGTGCGACGATCACCGGCCTGATGTTGATGATGTCGGTCGCCGCCAACAGCGGTGGTGAGGCCGAGCGAATCGCTGACACCCGGAACGACGGCTACGCCCTTACCTTGGTCTCGGCCCTGGCCGTGAACCTCGCGAAGCCGTTGCGGTAGAACGCTGTCCGCTCCCCCAGCCTCGGCCACATACTGAAGGTGTGACGGCTAGTGCGGTGTAGGGTTGATTTGAGCCGCGTCACCGTCTTTGCGAGCGAAGCGAAGCAATCCAGGGCAGCGGAACCTAACCGGATGTGGCGGATCCCTGGATTGCTTCGCTTCGCTCGCAAAGACGGTGAAGCGTGCGATCCAGTTCAACCCGAAACCTTTCGAGCGTACCGCAACAGCGCCTCACGACAAGAGACGCGGCGAGGTCTGGCCACGCGATCAGATCGGTCCCAACCACGAACGGCCGTTAAGCGCGGGCGCGAACCGTCAGAGACCGATCATCTCAGCGATGGCCGCTGCCCCAGCCGCGGGCGAGACCTCCCCGCGGGACACGCCGGCTTCGGCTTCGGCCGTCCTGTGACGCACCTCGGCCGTGCCGACGAGGCGCTGGTGCAGGCGTTCGTGCACCAGGGCCCACATCCACTTCACATCCTGACCCCGCCGCTTCGCAGCGATCTCGCCGGTGGCGGTGAGCTTCTCCCGGTGGTCCACAATCTTCGCCCACAGGGCGTCGAGGCGGAGATTGTGGAAGCCGGAGATCGTCACCACCGGCGGCGTCCACGTCGCCGAGGCGGGGGTGAGGATGTGGAGCGCGGCGCGGTATTCCGAAGCCGCCGCGTTTGCCCGCCTTTCGGCCTCGCCTTCATCCGCCTTGTTGACGGCGATCATGTCGGCGAGTTCCAGAATACCCTTCTTGATGCCCTGCAACTCGTCGCCCGCGCCGGGGAGCATCAGAACGAGAAAGAAATCCGTGAGATCGGCCACAGCCGTCTCCGATTGCCCGACGCCGACCGTCTCCACGAGGATGACGTCGAAGCCGGCGGCCTCGCATAGCAGCATCGTCTCCCGGGTCTTGGCGGCCACACCGCCGAGGGTCCCGGACGATGGCGACGGCCGGATGAAGGCGTTCGGATCGTGCGCCAACCGGGCCATTCGCGTCTTGTCGCCGAGGATGGACCCGCCCGTGCGCGACGAGGAGGGATCGACGGCCAGCACCGCAACCCGATGGCCCGATGCGGTGAGATTCGAGCCCAAGGCGTCGATGGTGGTCGACTTCCCCACCCCCGGCACGCCTGTGATGCCCACCCGGATGGCGCGCCCCGTCTGCGGGAGCAAGGCGTCGATCAGCGCCGCTGCCGCCGCCCGGTGATCGGCGCGTTTCGATTCCACCAAGGTAATCGAACGGGCCAGGGCCGCCCGGTCGCCGGCGAGCAGCCGTTCCCTCAGGGCTTCGATGTCGATCGCAGGTGCCATGCCCCTTCATGGCCGGGGAAAAGCCCAGCGTCGAGAGGCACTTTCCGGCCTCCGCGGCGAAAGCCGGCGGACAGCTGCCGCGGGGTTACGGCAAATCCCCTCCATTCCGGCGACCCGCCGGTAAGCTTAACAATTCGACGTTCGCACGAAGATCGGCGCAAGCGACTGAAGTCACGTTGGATTTGCCTCATCTTGTGCCAGTTTTGCGCCGCGCCGGAGCGACGGGACGCGCGTCAATCATGCCGCGTGCCCCGCCTTGGTCACGATCGTGGAGCTACGGTCGCGCTTCAAGGGCGGCGCGGCCGCTCGTGCACATCTCGGATCATGTCGTCTCGGCTCCCCTCTCGCCGCTTCCTCCTCCGGGCCGGCGCCCTCACGGCCGCCGCAGGCCTTGCTCCGTCGCTTGGCGGATGCGTCACCGATGACCTCGGGACGGGTCAGTCTTTGCCCGAGAAGCAATCGGCCCTCGACGTCATGCCGGTGCTCCTCGTGGCCACCACCCGGAAGCCGGTGGGAAACCCGCCGCATTCCCCCTGGTTCTCCGCCGATCGGGGCAAGGGCTTGAGCTTCGCCGAGGTGCGCCTCTCGCCCCCCGACCGCTCTCTGCTCGGGAAGGTCTCCTCCGTGATCACAGGAGACTGGACCGTCGGCGCCGTGCCCAAGGTCGAGTCCGGCCCCGGGGCGGCGGACGCCTTCACCCAGGCCGCCCTCGGACGGGACGTACTGATCTACGTCCACGGCTACCGCGAATCGTTCGACTCGGCCGCCGTGAGCGCTGCGCGCCTTTCGGACGGCATCCGATTCAAAGGTGTCTCCGGCCTGTTCACGTGGCCCTCGGCCGCCGCGACCCTCGATTACGCCTACGACCGCGAGAGCGCGATGTGGTCGCGGGATGCCTTCGAGGACCTGCTGCGATCCCTCGCGGCGGCGCCGAGTGGGGGCCGCATCTTCATCGTCGCGCATTCCATGGGGACGCTGCTGACGCTTGAGACCATCCGCATGCTCCGCGCCGAAGCGGGGGAGGCGGCCATGGCGCGCATCGGCGCCGTCGTGCTCGCCGCGCCGGATATCGACTTCGACCTGTTTTCCAACGGAGTCGCCCGACTCGGTCCCGACGTGTCGAAGATCACCGTCATCTCGGCCACCAACGACCGCGCCCTCGAACTGTCGGCGGCGATCGCCGGGGGGACCCGGGCAGGTGCCGCCGACCGGGCCAAGCTCGAGGCCCTGGGCGTGCGTGTCGCCGACGCCTCGGACTATGCCGGAGGCCTCATCAACCACGATCTCTTCCTCTCGAATCCGGAGGTCCAGGCCGTCGTGAAGCGCGCCGTGGCCCGGGGTGCCGGAGTGTAAGTCGCGCCGGGACGGGGTTGGCCCGCGCCGGCTTCCCCCCTACAGCAACCGCGTGCGGCAGGACGCTTCCAAACGGGGGCACGCCGCATCACGCGGCCCGCTCGGGAGCGTGCAGGCGCGGTCGAAGAGAGGATGCCGGCCATGTTCACCCTGGAAATCGAGGGCACGGCGGTCGCAGTCATCAACAGCGATGAGGCCTCCGCCAAGGACCTCTTCACCTGCGACGGCTTCAAGGAAGACATCCAATCGATGACGAGCGGCGGCAAGCCGCTCTGGGACGGGAAAGCGCCCCTCCTCGTCCGCCCGGCGAAGGAGGACGAGATCGAGGTGTTCGAGGACGCACTCGCCGAGGATGACGGCGAGGGCGAATTCGTGGACGACCCCCGCTACACCGATGCCGAGACCGAAGAGGGGGACGAGGACGAGGCGGATATCGTCTTCCTCGTGGACATCGACGAGGAAGACACCGCTCACGCCTGAGGACCAAGGCCTGCGCCCCCTGCGGGGAGGCGGGCCGCGCCGATGGTGGCAAAGTACCGGGACCGGCCGTTCCGTCATGGAATGGCCGGTCCGGCCCTCGCCGGACCAATCTGCGCCGTGGCATGAAGAATACGCGGCCGGGCCGATCCCCGCGCCGCCGCAGCCGCGACGTCGGACTGTGTGGATCCGGCGAGGTTCGTGAACGGTGATCCCGATGCTGCGCGTTTTCGCCTTGTGCCTGGCGGCCTTCGCCGCGGCATCCCTGCCGGGTCATGCGGCGGATGCGCCGTCGCCGCCGCTTACCCTTTCCGAGCAGGGAAGCTTCTTCGTGGGTGGCCGGGACGTCTCTTCCGAGACCCTGTCGACCCTGCCGGCCTACGCTCCGTCCGGAACCGTCACGGTCGACCAAGTCTATGTCCACTACCAGATCCCGGTCTCGCCGGTCCGGACGCCCCTCGTGCTGATCCACGGCTGCTGCCTGACGGGCAAGACCTGGGAAACCACGCCCGACGGGCGGATGGGCTGGGACGAATACTTCGTGCGCCGGGGCTTCCCGACCTATGTCATCGATCAGTCCTGGCGCGGCCGCTCGGCGGGAAACCCGAGCGCGATCAATGCCGTGAAGTCGGGCAAGGCCGGTGCGGACACCCTCCCGCCGGTCTTTTCCGCGGGTCGAGAGGCGGCCTGGGCCATCTTCCGCTTCGGACCCGAATACCCGAAGGTCTTCCCCGGGATGCAGTTCCCGCTGGAGGCGCAGGCCGAGTTCTGGAAACAGATGGTGCCGGACTGGTCGGCGGCCCTGCCCGTCCCAAATCCTACCGTGCCCGCGCTGTCTGAACTGGCGAAGCGCCTGAAGGGCGCCGTGCTCGTCTCGCACTCGCAATCCGGCATCTACCCGTTCCAGACGGCGGCCCTCGACCGGGGCGGCATCCGGGCGATCGTCGCCCTTGAGCCCGCCGCCTGCCCCGATCCGGCCAAGGAAGACCTCGCTCCCTACAAGGACCTGCCGATTCTCGTCCTGTTCGGCGATTACGTGGATCAGTCCCCGCGCTGGGCTCCCCGCCTCAAGCTGTGCCGCGCCTTCGTGGCCGCCGCGAATGCGGCGGGCGGACGTGCGGAGCTGATCCTGCTGCCGGAGATTGGTTTCCACGGCAATTCGCACATGCTGATGCAGGACAAGAACAGCCTCGACATCGCCGACTGGCTCACCGGCTGGCTCGACAAGCGCGTGCCGGCCAAGGACTGAACGGACCGGGTGCGGGCCCGCACACGGGCGGCTTGGCCCGTCGTAACGCGCGGTGATGCGACGGCGAAGACACCCCAGATGGATATCCTTCATCGGGGGAGCAGGTCATGGATCGTCGTCTCGAACGCACCGAAACTGGGCGCTTGGCCTTGGATGGTCTGGCACGGTTGGTTATCGCCCTGGCGACCGGCCTCCCCCTGCGCTCGGCCGGTAAGCTGGTGCCGCGGGCGGATGACGGACGGGACCCGTTCTTCGGCGTGTGAGCGAGGGGTAGGGGCCCTGTCCCTCAGCCCGTCCTTGCCTTTTGCAGAGCGATCTTCGAAAACCCGCCGCGAAGGCTCAAGCTTGCGCCATCGACGGCGGGCGCGGCTTGCCGGACCGGTTCGGGAACGAGGTATCCGATGCTCGATTACGCGCAGGCGCGGCGGCTGATGGTCGACTGCCAGTTGCGGACCTTCGACGTGAACGACAACGCCGTTCTCGATGCCTTCGATTCGGTCCCCCGGGAAACCTTCGTTCCGAAAAACCAGGAGCCCTTCGCCTATATCGATCAGCCGATCCGGCTTGGAACCGCTGGTGAGGATCTCCGCGTCACCCCTGCGCCGATGGTCCTGGGGCGGATGATTCAGGCCCTGAAGCTTCAGCCGGGTTCCATGGCCCTCGATGTAGCGACGGGTTACGGCTACGCCGCCTGCGTGATGAAGCGCCTGGGGGCGACCGTCACCGCCCTCGAACCGATTCCCGACCTCGCCGCCGCCGCCCGCGAGCGTCTCGCCGGGCAGGCGACCGTCCTCGACGGCCCCCTTGCGGCGGGCGCCCCTCAACAGGGGCCGTTCGACGCCATTCTCATCAACGGCCGGGTGGAAACCCGGCCGCAGACGCTCCTCGAACAGCTGAAGGACGACGGACGGCTGGTCTGCGTTTTCGGCCCCGACAAGGGGGCGAAGGTGACCGTCTTCGTCCGGGCCGGTGACGCCTACGGCTCGCGACCGCTCTTCGACGCGTCGCTGCCTGCCCTAGCCGCCTTCGCCGAGGCGAAGACCTTCGCCTTCTGACAGGTGCGGCGGAGAGACGGACGGCTCGTAAGCCCGGTCCGAGTGTCGCCTTTATGCGCCACCCCCCGATGAATCCGGTGTGACGGTGCTGAGAGCGCGTGCCGAATTAACGACTTCCGGCTAAGGTCCCCGTAGGGCGGGCTTGTTCGGAGGTACGCGTGTCAGCGCACGACCACCATGCTGGTGGCGGACATCCGAAGCATCGAGGGCCGCAAGGGTTGAGCACTGTGAGTTTACGAGTGCCGAGAAACCGCTTCGCGTATTGCCGTGCCGGCGTTGCCGCCACGGCCGTCGCCGCGGTTCTGATGGCAAATCAGGCCAGCGCCGAGACATTGGAGGGAGCCCTCGCGAGGGCTTACCGTGGTAACCCGACTCTCAACGCCAGCCGCGCCACCACACGCTACACCGACGAGAACGTCGCCATCGCCCAGTCCGGCTATCGCCCGACGGTGGCGTTGAGCGCCGATATCGGCACGTCCTACACGCAGGGGCGGTTCTCGAGCATCAACCTGAACCAGACCACCACGCCCGGCGGCGCCGGCGTGACGATCAATCAGACGATCTTCAACGGCTTCCAGACTGACAACAACGTCCGGCGGGCCGAATCGACGGTCTTCAGCCAGCGCGAGACGCTGCGCTTCACAGAGCTGACGGTTCTGTACAACGCCGTTCAGGCGTACATGAACGTGCTTAGCAATACCGCGACGCTGGAGCTGAATCGCAACAACGTCGAAGTGCTGGAAGAACAGCTCCGGCAGACGCGCGACCGCTTCAATGTCGGCGAAGTCACGCGCACGGACGTCGCCCAGGCCGAAGCGCGCCTCGCCGGCGCCCGCTCCCAAGTCAGCGCGGCGGAGAGCGCGCTTCGCACCTCCATCGGCATCTACCGGCAGAACATCGGTGTCGAGCCGCGCTCCCTCGCGCCTGGCCGCCCCCTCGACCGTTACGTGCCAGGCAGCCTCGACGCGGCGATCGCCATCGGTCTGCAGGAACATCCGCAGATCAGCTCGGCTATCCATGCCCTGGATGCCGCTGAAGCGCAGGTGAAGGTCTACGAAGGCCAGCTCTATCCACAGGCGAGCGTTCAGGGCACCGTCTCACAGCGGTACGATAGCTCTTTCCCGGGCGATAACGGCGTCAGCGCCTCGCTCGTCGGCCGGGTGACGATCCCGATCTATGAGGGCGGCCAGGTCTACGCCCAGGTTCGACAGCAGAAGGAGCTGGTGGGCCAGTACCGGATCCAGGTCGATCAGATCCGCGATCAGATCCGAGCCCAGATCGTTGATTTCTGGGGTCGCCTCGAAGCCGCGAAGGCGCAGGTCATCGCCGCGCAGGCCCAGGTCCAGGCCAACGAAGTGGCCCTGAACGGCGTGCGCGAGGAGGCCCGCGTCGGCCAGCGCACCACCCTCGACGTGCTCAACGCCCAGCAGGAATTGCTGAACTCGCGGGTGAACCTGATCGTCGCCCAGCGCGACCGGGTGATCTACTCGTATGGCGTGGTGCAGGCGATGGGCCAGCTGACGGCGCGGTTCACGGCGTTGCCGGTGGAAGCCTACAGCGCGAAGATCCACTACGATCAGGTCAAAGATCTGTGGTTTGGGTTGCGCACGCCTGACGGGCGGTGAGACGGCGCGATCGCCTGTGAGCGGCGGTCGTTTTTTGCGAGCACTGTGCCTTTCGCCGGCTTGTCGTCGCTCCACGGCGTGAAATACTGAGTTGCGGCTCGTCGCGAGCCGCGTTCCGGTCTCTTTTCATCCGAGCACGCCGCCGTCATGAGTGCAGCAAGCCCGCAGTTTCAGGACAAGGCTGCCGAGAAGGCGCAGGAACCCTCCATGGAGGAGATCCTGGCCTCCATCCGGCGGATCATCGCCGATGATCAGGCCGCCAAGCCCGCCGAGCCCGAGCCCGAGCCGGCCGACATGGACGACATCCTCGACCTCGCCGAGGTCGCGGAGCCGGTTCCGACCCCCACGCCGCCCATTACCCTCGTGAAGCCCGCGCCGCCCCCTGTGGAGGAGCCCGCTCAGACGCCGGTCTCCCTGGATTTCGACGAGATCAGCTTCGAGGATCTGGCCGACGAGCCGGAGATGATGGCACCTCCGCCGCCTCCGCCGGCGCCCCCGGCCGCGAAGGCACCGGAGCCGGTCGCGCCTGCGCCGGAGCCGAAGCCCGCGCCGCAGGTCGAGCCTGCCCCGGATGTTCGCCCGACCCCCGACCCTCGCCCGGCGATGGACCGCCTCATCTCGCCCACCACGGACGCGAGCGTCGGCAACGCCTTCAACCTGCTGGCGCATACGGTTCTGACCAACAACGCCCGCACCCTGGAAGACATCGTGCAGGACATGCTGCGTCCGATGCTGAAGGCGTGGCTGGACGACAACCTGCCGGTGGTCGTCGAGCGTCTCGTGCGGGCGGAGATCGAGCGGGTATCCCGGGGCCGCTGAGCCGCATCCCGTGTTGACGCGGGGCGCCTGACGGCCGAAAGCGGGGCTCGATCCTTAGGACAGCCCGCTTCCGGCCCGACTTTCGCGATGATGGACAAAACCTTCGATCCGGCTTCCGTCGAGGCGCGCATCCGCGCCGCCTGGGAGGAGGCCGGCGCTTTCCGTGCCGGCCGCCCCGAGCGGGCCGGGGCTGCGGCCTATTGCATCGTAATCCCGCCGCCGAACGTGACGGGCTCCCTGCATATGGGGCACGCCCTCAACAACACGCTGCAGGATGTGCTCTGCCGCTTCGAGCGCATGCGCGGGCGCGACGTACTCTGGCAGCCGGGCACCGACCATGCCGGCATCGCCACCCAGATGGTCGTCGAGCGGCGCATGGCCGAGCGCAAGGAGCCCGGCCGACGGGAGATCGGCCGCGAGGCGTTCCTTGAGAAGGTCTGGGCCTGGAAAGCCGAATCCGGCGGCGCCATCGTCGAGCAGCTGAAGCGGCTGGGCGCCTCCTGCGACTGGACGCGGGAGCGCTTCACCATGGACGAGGGCCTGAGCCGCGCCGTGCTCAAGACCTTCGTGGACTTGCACAAGGACGGCTTGATCTATCGCGACAAGCGCCTCGTGAACTGGGACCCGCGGTTCCAGACGGCGATTTCCGATCTTGAGGTCCAGCAGATCGAAGTGAAGGGCCACCTTTGGCACTTCGATTATCCTGTCGTGGATGCCTCCGGCGCGGAAACCGGCGAGGTCATCACGGTGGCCACCACACGCCCGGAGACCATGCTCGGCGATACGGCCGTGGCCGTGCACCCCGAAGACGAGCGCTACACGGGTCTGGTCGGGAAGTCCGTGCGCCTGCCCCTGGTCGGGAGGCTGATCCCCATCGTGGCCGACAGCTACTCGGATCCCGAGAAGGGGACTGGCGCGGTCAAGATCACCCCGGCTCATGACTTCAACGACTTTGAGGTCGGCCGCCGGCACGGCCTGCCCATGATCAACGTCCTCGACCCCGAGGGCCGGATGTTGGTCGACGGGAACGAGGCCTTCCTCGCCGGCGCCTCGCCGGAGCAGGAGGTGCTCGCGCTACACGGGATCGACCGGGCGGCGGCGCGCAAGCGCGTGGTGGAGCTGATGGAGCAGCGCGAACGCCTGCGCACCATCGAGCCCAACACCCACATGGTCCCGCACGGCGACCGCTCCGGTGTGGTGATCGAGCCGTATCTCACCGACCAGTGGTACGTGAACGTCAAACCCCTGGCCGAGCGTGCCATGCAGGCCGTCCACGACGGCAAGACCAAGTTCGTCCCCGAGAACTACGAGAAGATCTTCTTCCAGTGGCTCACCAACATCGAGCCGTGGTGCATCTCGCGCCAGTTGTGGTGGGGCCACCAGATCCCGGTCTGGTACGACGACGAGGGCGGCATCTTCGTCGCCGAAAGTGAGGAGAAGGCCCACGACGCGGCGGCGGCCAAGCATGGCCGGCCCGTGTCCCTGACCCGCGACGAAGATGTCCTCGACACGTGGTTCTCGTCCGGCCTCTGGCCGTTCTCCACCCTCGGCTGGCCCGACAAAACGCCGGAACTCGCGCGCTTCTACCCGACCAACACCCTGGTGACCGGAAAGGACATCCTGTTCTTCTGGGTCGCCCGCATGATGATGCTCGGGCTGCACGTCACGGGTGATGTCCCCTTCGATACCGTCTACCTGCACACGCTGGTGCGCGACGCCTCCGGCGCCAAGATGTCGAAGTCGAAGGGCAATGTGGTCGATCCCCTCGACCTCATCGAGCAGGTCGGCGCGGATGCCCTGCGCTTCACCCTCTGCGCCCTCGCCGTCCAGGGACGGGACATCAAGCTCTCCACCGACCGGGTGCAGGGTTACCGCAACTTCGCGACGAAGCTCTGGAATGCGGCCCGGTTCGCGGAGATGAACGGCTGTCGCCTCGACGCGGCCTTCGATCCGCGCGCCGTAAAGGGCGCGATCAACAGATGGGCGTTCGGCGAGGCGGCCCGTGCCGTGGCGGAAGTCGAGGCCGCCTTGGCCGCCTACCGCTTTAACGACGCCGCGAACGCCGCCTATCGCTTTACCTGGAACATCTTCTGCGACTGGTACCTGGAACTGGCGAAGCCTGTGCTGCAGGGGGAGGGGGCCGATCCGGCCGCCCGCGCGGAGACGCAGGCGAGCATCGCTTTTCTCATCGACCAAGTCGCCAAGATTTTGCATCCCTTTATGCCGTTCCTCACCGAGGAGCTCTGGGGCATCAAGGGCGAGGGGATCGAGGGGCGCGGTCTCCTGGCGCTTGCTCCCTGGCCGGACCTCGCCGGTCTCGCCGATTCGGTCGCTGAGGAAGAGGTCGGCTTCGTGGTCGATCTCATCGGGCAGATCCGATCGGCCCGCTCGGAGACCAACGTGCCGGCTGGCGCGCAGATTCCATTGGTGCTGGTCGGCGCCGATGCGGCGGTGCGGGCCCGGGTCGAGGCATGGCGGGAGACGCTGGTCCGGCTCGCCCGCCTATCGGAGATCGGCTTCGCCGACGCGCCGCCGGCCAAGTCTGTGCAACTTCTGGTCCGCGGCAGCGTCGCGGCCCTGCCGCTCGAAGGCATCGTGGACCTCGCCGCGGAAGTCACCCGCCTGAAGAAGGAGAAGGCCAAGGCCGAGGGCGAGATCAAGAAGGTCGATGCCAAACTCGCCAACGCCGACTTCGTCGCCCGTGCCCCCGAAGAGATCATCGAGGAGAACCGCGAGCGCCGCGAGGCCGAGAGCGCGCGGCTCGTGAAGATCGACGAGGCGCTGGCACGGTTGGGCGGGGAGTAGGCTTCCGCTCCGCCATCACGAGCGTAGCGAAGTGATCCAGGGGCGCGTGAGGTCAATCGCGGTCGCGCTACCCTGGATGGCTTCGCTCGTGAAGGCCGGAAAGGATCGTCGTCTTTCCGATCGGACTCACGGATGATGTGGTGAGGGAGACGCAGCTTCGGCCTCGTCACCTGACAAAACGGTAATCTGCCCGCCACACCGGGGTGAGGGCCGGGCGCCTAGAACGATCCCATCGACGGCCGCGACAGGCGTCGTCCAGATCGTTTCCAGGTGTGAGAGCCCCATGACCGAGCCCCGTACCGCCCGCCGCCATACCAACCGTGCCCTCGCCTCCGTCGCCGCCGCGGCGTTGATCGCTGGTGGCGCCGTCGGGTCCGGCTACCTGCCGGCCGCGACGCCTGCCTTCGCCCAGGCCCTGCCGAAGTCGCCCATCGAGGCGCCGGAGCATCCGCCGGGCTCGTTCGCAGGCATCGTCAACAAGGTGAAGCCGGGTGTCGTCTCGGTGAAGGTGAAGCTCGACGATTCGGCGAGCAGCGACGACGACGACGGCCCCAGCCAGGGCCGTAATCTCCAGAACGTCCCGCCGCAGCTGCGTGAGTTCTTCAAGCGCTTCGGCGAGAACGGCCCGAACATGCAGCCCCAGCATCGGGGCAGCCGCGGCGCGGTCGGCTCGGGCTTCATCATCTCGGCGGACGGCTACGTCGTGACGAACAACCACGTCGTGGATCATGCCAAGACCGTGCAGGTCACCCTGGATGATGGCCGTACCCTTGATGCGAAGGTCATCGGCAAGGATGCCAAGACCGACGTGGCACTGCTGAAGATCAACGAGGGCAGCAACTTCCCCTACGTGCAGTTCGGTAAGGCTGTGCCGCAGGTCGGTGACTGGGTCGTGGCCA
This sequence comes from Methylobacterium persicinum, assembly GCF_022179525.1. GTDB lineage: Bacteria > Pseudomonadota > Alphaproteobacteria > Rhizobiales > Beijerinckiaceae > Methylobacterium > Methylobacterium persicinum. The sequence continues at coordinate 8,213 of NZ_BPQX01000059.1, read as the reverse complement.
TCGGCAACCCGTTCGGCCTCGGCGGGACCGTGACCGCGGGTATCGTCTCGGCCCGGGGCCGCGATATCGGCGCCGGCCCCTACGACGACTTCCTGCAGATCGACGCCCCCATCAACAAGGGCAATTCCGGCGGCCCGACCTTTAACGTCAACGGCGAGGTGGTCGGCATGAACACGGCCATCGCGTCGCCCTCGGGTGGTAGCGTCGGCCTCGCCTTCGCCATTCCCGCCGAGACAGTCCAGGCGGTGGTGGATCAGCTGCGCACGGACGGCAAGGTGGCCCGCGGCTACCTCGGCATCCAGATCCAGCCGGTGACGCAGGACATCGCCGAGGGCCTCGGCCTCGACAAGGCGAAGGGTGCCCTGGTCGATCATGCCGAGAACGGCACGCCCGCTGCCAAGGCTGGCCTGAAGTCCGGCGACGTCATCGACAAGGTGAACGGCGAGGCCGTGGAGAGCGCCCGCGAGCTGTCCCGCCGCATCGCGTCGATGAAGCCCGGCGCGAAGGTGGAGCTGAGCTACCTCCGGGGCGGCAAGTCGGATACCGCGACGGTGACCCTCGGCACCATGCCCAACGACGGGACCAAGGTGGCGAGCCGTGAGGAGGATGGATCTGGTCAGGTCCGCCTCGGCCTGGGCCTCGCCCCGGCGGCGCAGGTCGGCTTATCGGATGAGGGTGTCGCCGTGGTGCAGGTTGACCCGGATGGCCCGGCCGCCGCGAAGGGCATCGAGCAGGGCGACCTGATCCTCGATGTGGGCGGTCAGTCGGTCTCCAGCCCCTCGGACGTGGTGAACCAAGTCCGCGCCGCCGAGAGCAGCGGCCGCAAGGCGGTCCTCATGCGGGTGAAGAGCGCCAAGGGGCAGACCCGCTTCGTGGCGATCTCCCTCGGCAAGGCCGGCTGATCCGGCTTCCGGACCGGGCCTTCCGAGGCCCGGCCCCGCTCATGGCATTCCCCCACTGGCGCCGGTCTCAACGACCGGCGCCTTTTTCGTTCAGGGGTTCGCGGAAGGCGGCGGGGGAAAGCCAAGGCCAACCCCCAAGCACTGGCGACAGCGCGCCAGAACGGCGAAGGCGGCGTTTGAATCCCGGCCAAGGCGCATCAGATCGCCGATCCGGGCGCGCCCGAATACCAGTGCCGAGACCACCCCTCTGATATCCGGCTCGCCGTCCGGGGTGAGGGCGTTGGCCGCGAAGGCCGGCAAGGCCCGGTCGGCGGGATCGCAGATGACCCGGAGGGCGGCGAAGGGCAGGCCGTGCCGGCCGGCGAAGGCGGCGGCTACGTGGGATTCCATATCGACGGCGGCGGCCCCTGTCTTCCCGCGGAGCTCCTCCTTGGCGGAGACTTCCAGGACAGCGGCATCGACCCCCGCAATGTCCGCGGAGATCACCCGGTTCGGCAAGCCGGCGAGGAGCCCCACCATGGCCGCCGCGGCACCGAGGTCGGCGGAGCGTCGCCCCTCGGCCGAGACGACGCCCGTACCGACCACGACGTCGCCGGGCTTGAGGCTCGGATCCAATCCCCCCGCGATGCCGAAGCTCACCACCGCCCGGCAGCCAGGAACGGTGCGGGCGTCGAGGAGCGCGCGTAGGCGCACGGGATCACCACCGGCCCCGATCGGTTCCACGGCGGTTCCGGCCGCGATACGGCGCTCGCGGGCGAGGCCTGTGACGGCGAGGACGGGTGAGGAGGGGTCGATCATCGCGCGGGGCTGGATCAGGCCCGCGAGGGCGCCGGGTACGCGCCGAGGCCGGGGCTCATCGGGGTCGGGGGAAGGCACGAAACTCGTCGGTTGCTCAAGCCGCCGCGGGGGCGGTTCGGCGCCGTCTTACCAGCCCCAAGGCCCGGCGTCGTCACGCCATTCGGCGCATGAGGCCGGCTGAGACGCTTCCGGGCGGCGCACGGTCGATGTGCGCCACCCGGCCGGGCATGGCTGAGCTTGAGGACTTGCCGGTCACATCCCGAAGGCAACGTGCCCGGTGTTGCTCTGCTTCAGGTTGCGATAGCGGGCGAGCGCCCAGAGCGGGAAGAACTTCGGATACCCGTGATAGCGCAGGTAGAACACCCGCGGGAACCCGGTCGCCGTATAGCGCTCCTCGCTCCACAACCCGTCGGCATCCTGCGTGCGGGTGAGGAAGTTGATGCCCCGCGTCACCGCCGGGTCGTCGGTCGCCCCGGCCGCCATCAGGGCCAGCAGCGCCCAGGCGGTCTGGGAAGCCGTGGACGAGCCCGCCTCGAAGGCCGGATCGATCTTGTAGGACGAGGCATCCTCACCCCAGCCGCCATCCGGATTCTGGATGCGGATGAGCCACGACACGGATTTCTGGATCCGTGGGTCGGCGTGGCTAATGCCGGCGGCGTTAAGGGCGTTCAGGACGGACCATGTGCCGTAGATGAAATTCATACCCCAGCGGCCGTACCAGGAACCGTCCTCCTCCTGGTCGTTCAGGAGGTAGTTCACGCCCCGGTCGAGGGCGCGGCAGCTTTCCCGGGTCTCGCCGAGCTGCGCCAGCATGCCCACGACCCGGGCGGTGACGTCCGCGGTCGGCGGATCGAGGAGCGCACCGTGATCCGAGAACGGGATGTGGTTGAGGTACATGTAGTTGTTGTCGGCGTCGAAGGCCGCCCAGCCGCCATCGGCCGACTGCAAGCCTACGACCCATTCCCGCGCCCGCGCGATGGCCGCCTTGTAGTCCGGCATGCCGGCCACGAGGCCGTGCTGACGCATCGCCCGGTCCATCGCCATGACCACCACGGCGGTGTCGTCGAGATCGGGGTAGTGGGCGTTGGCGTACTGGAAGGCCCAGCCGCCGGGGCGGACTTTCGGTTTGCGGGCCGCCCAATCGCCGACGATGTCGAGCACCTGCCGGGGCTTCAGCCAATCCAGCCCTTCGCGGGCCTTGGCCTCCGCCTCCGGGCCACCGGCTTCGAGGAAGGCGTGGCTCGCCAGGGCAGTGTCCCAGACCGGCGATACGCAGGGCTGGACGTAGGCTTCGTCGTCCTTGACCACCACGAGCTTCTCGATGGCCTCAAGGGCGACCTTCACCTGTGGATGATCGGGCGTGTAGCCCATAATCTCGTACATCAGCACCGAGTTGACCATCGGCGGGAAGATGGCGCCGAGGCCGTCTTCGCCGTTGAGCCGCTCGCTGACCCAGGCGCGGGCCTTCTCCATCGCCCGCCGCCGGGGCTTCTGCGGAAACAGGTGCTCGGTGCTCTGGAGGATGCGGTCGATGAAGCCGAAGATCGGCGTCCACGGCCACGTGGCATGCGGCGAGGCCGGCCAGGAACGGACGCGCTCCGGCGGGGTGACGAACAGTTCCTGCACGCCGATGCCCCGGGAGTTCTTGGCCCGCGGCTTCGTGGCCTGCAGGACGAACATCGGCACCATGGTGCAGCGCGCCCAGTAGCTCACCTTGTCGATGTGGAAGGGAAACCACTTGGGAAGGAACATGATCTCGACCGGCATCACCGGCACCGCCCGCCACGGCACCTCGCCGTAGAGGGCCAGGAGGAAGCGGGTGAAGACGTTGGCGTTCGCAGCGCCGCCGCGGGTCAGGATGGCCTCGCGCGCCCGGCGCATGTGCGGCGCCTCGATGTCGTCGCCGATCATCTTCAGGCAGAAATAGGCCTTGACCGTCGCGCTCATGTCGAAGGGCCCCTCGTGCACGAGGGCCCAACCGCCATGCGGCCCCTGCCGGCGACGGAGGTAGTTGCCGATCTTGCGCTCGAGGTCCGGGGCCGGAGGATAACCGCGGAAGTGGTGGAACAGGATGTATTCGGACGGGATGGTTGCGTCGGCTTCGAGCTCGAAGCAGATATGCCCGTCGGCCTGCGCCATCGCGCTCAAGCCCTGCGTCGCGGCGCTCACGCTGCGCTCGACCACGTCCAGGGTGATGTCCTGGGTCTTCGGACGCTGCAGCGCCTCTATCTTGTTCACGGCCTCTCTCATCGATCCTCGCCTTGCGGTCGCCGTCTCGCGCCCGCCATGCCTCAAGCTGCGCCGCGCGCAGGTGATGCCGCACACATCACAGCGTGCGCGGCCGTCTTGCCGGAACGGATCGCCCCCTCGATCGTCGAGGGCAGACCCGTTGCCGTCCAGTCGCCTGCCAGGACGAGATTCGTGTGGCGGGTGCGCGCCTCTGCCCGCCGCGCGGCCTCGGCCGGTGTCGCGGCAAAGGTCGCACGCTTCTCCTTGACGATTTGCCAGCGAGGCAGTTCCGGCGCAAGATTGCCGAGGGTGGCGATCTCCCCCCAGATCTGCCGGGCGAGGTCTTCCCGGGGAACGTCGAGCAGGCGATCCGCGCCGGATATCGTCACCGAATAACGGTCCGAATAGGCGAAGAGCCACTCCGTCAGACTGTTCACGACGCCTAAGAACAGCGGGCTTCCTGGCTTCGGGACGACCGCGAAATGCGCGTTGACGATGGAGCGGAACTCCAGCGGTGTGGGGATTTCGGGCAACAGGTCCGCTACCACCCACGGCGGCAGGGCGAGCACCACCGAATCGCTCGTTCCAAGGGTCTCTTCGCCATCGGAGAAGGTCAGGGCCGTGATCCGCCCCCCGTCGTGAGCGAGGCTGCGCAAGCGCCGGCCGAACCGGATGTCGGCACCGCGCTTCTGGAGCGTGCGCACCGCCGGATCGACGAAGGCATAGGACAGGCCCTCCATCGCGATGAGCGGCTTGCAAGCTCGCCCTCCCGCGCCCAGCGTCTCGCGCAGGATCCGGGCGGCGAGTCCCACATCGCTGTCGCGGGGCTCGGTATTGAGGGCGGCGAGCAACACGGGATGCCAGAGGCGCTCGTAGAGCGGCCCGGTGCATTCCATGGTCTGCCCGATCGTTCCGCCTGCGCCCTCGGCCTTGCCGGCGGCGGCACGGAGGATGCTCAGCGGCGCGAGGTAATCGCGGGCGCGGGTACCAGGGACTCTGCGCGAAGGACTGAGCACCCACCACGGAAGCCGCCCGGCATTGGGCCGGAGCTTCCAGCGCTGCCCGGATTTCAGATCCGCGAAATCGAAGACTGCTTCGTCCGGTCCGACCAGAGCGTCGGCGGGGGCGTCCACCCCCCGGAGGAAGCCGAGGGCGTCGGCATTTCCCGAGAGCAGCAGATGATTGCCGTTGTCGATCGTCAGCCCGAGGGTGGGATCGTAGTAGGACCGACAGCGTCCGCCCGCTTGCTTGGCGGCCTCGTGCAGGACGACCGCGTGGCCGCCCTTACTCAACGAGACGGCAGCCGAAAGCCCGGCGAGGCCGGCGCCGACGATGTGGACGGTGGCCATCAGATCACGCCGTGCCGCAGGGCGACGAGGATCAAGGACAGCTTGCCGGGCTTCACCCTGGCACGGGGCGGCACCCAGCCCCGGGCGACGACGGCCTTGAGATAGAGGTGGTAGGCCGCCGCCATCAGCCGCGCGGCCTTCGTGGCCTTCCGCGGGTTGCGGCGGATGATCTCCCAGCTCGCCCGGTAATGCGCCTCGGCCTCCCGGGCCAAGGCTGCACAGACCTCGCCGATCCGCGGGTGCATGATCGCCTGCCGGGGCGTCGGGGTCGTAAGCCCGATGGCCTCAAGCTTCTCCCGGGGCAGGTAGAGGCGGTTGCGCTCGGCATCCTCGTCGATGTCGCGCAGGATGTTGGTCAATTGCAGGGCCCGGCCCTGGTGCCAAGCCAGCTCGATCCCGTCCGCCTCGGGCATGCCGAAGATGCGCACGGACAGGCGCCCGACGGCGCTCGCCACCCGGTCGCAGTACAGGTCGAGGGTCGCCTCGTCGGGGGCGACGATGTCCTCTTCCGCGTCCATCGCCATGCCGTCGATGATGGCCTGGAAGTCCTCCCGCTTCAGGTCGAAGCGTGCGACTGGCTCCACGAGGTCGCGGGTCCGCGCCATCGGCCGGCCGGCATAGAGGGCGTCGATATCCGCGCGCCAGCGGTCGAGTTCCGCCCGGCGGACGTCCCGGGGGCCACCGTCGTCGGCGACGTCGTCCACCGCCCGGCAGAAGGCGTAGACAGCGTACATCGCCTCCCGCCGCTCCTTCGGCAGAAGCCGCATGGCCGTGTAGAACGACGAGCCCGAGGCAGGCAGCGCCGGAGCCTCGGCCTCGCCTGCGGAAGCGGGCGTCGCGGTGGCGCTCAACGGGGTGCTCCCTGCATGGCGGCGCGGACGACCCGGCCGCGGAATGGGCGCCGGGCGAGGGTGGCGGCCACCCCCCGGAGGGCGAAGAGGGCGAAGGCGGCCTTGCCGTGGTGGACCTTCTCGGACAGCGGATCGCGCTCCAGCAGGCCCCGCGACAGCACCACCGCGAGGCGGTGGATGGCGGCGATCTCCAGGGAAAGGCGGGTGTCGTCGATGAGGTCGGGCAGGACAGCACCCTCGTCCAGGAGGTCGAGGCAGCGGCCCGCCAATTCGCGAAACACCGCGCGCAGTTGCGGCGGCGCCTTCGCCTCGCCGAGCATGGCGATGGTGGCGCCGTGGCGGTCCAGGCAATCCTGCGGCAGGTACACCCGGTCGAGATCGCGAAAATCCTTGCCGCAATCCTGGAGGTGGTTGATCACCTGAAGGGCCGCGCAGACCGCATCGGACGGCCCCCAAACCCGGGCCGGGTCTTCGCCGTGGATGTCGAGGACGAAACGCCCCACCGGCATGGCCGAGTAGCGGCAATAGTGGATCAGCTCGTCCCAGTCGGCGTAGCGGTTCTTGCGCGCGTCCATCCTGAAGGCGTCGAGCAATTCAAGGGCGTGCCGGGGCGGCAGCCTGCGGACGGACAGTTCGGCCTTCAGCGGCTCGGCTTCCGGATCCGTGGGACCCGCACCGGTCAGGGCGTCGGCGAGCCCGTCGAGCAGGGCGATCTTGCGCTCCGGCGGGAGACCCGCGTGGTCGGCCACGTCGTCGCCTGCGCGGACGAAATTGTAGAAGGCGAGGATCGCGCCCCGGTGGCGGGGGTGGATCAGGTGTGAGGCGACGGGGAAGTTCTCGTCCCGATGACCCTTGCCGGAGCGGGTGGCGGTCGCGGTATCGAGGCTCGTCATTTCAGGTATCCCGCGCCCCGGAACCAGTCGATCGCGTCCGACAGGCCCTCGCGATAGGGCCGCGCGGTGTAGCCCAGTTCGGCCCGCGCCTTCCTGTCGGAGAAGAACATCCGATAGCGGGACATGCGGATGCCGTCGATCGTCGCGAAGGGCTGGTTGCCGGTGAACCGCGCGGCGAGCTGCGCGAAGAACGCGACCGGATAGACCACGGCCCGGGGCAGGTTCACGGTCGGCGGCTTGCGCCCGACCATCCGGGCGATGTCCGCCAGCATCTGCGACAAGAACACGTCCTCGCCGCCGAGGATGTAACGCTCGCCGATCCGTCCCTTCCGAAGGGCGAGGAGGTGCCCGGCGGCCACGTCGTCCACATGGGCGAGGTTCAGGCCGGTATCGACGAAGGCCGGCATCTTGCCAAGCGCCGCCTCCTGGATGATCCGCCCCGTGGGCGTCGGCTTCACATCCCGGGGCCCGATGGGCGTCGAGGGGTTGACGATCACCGCGGGCAGCCCGTCCCGGGCGACCATCTCCTCCACCACCCGTTCGGCCACGACCTTGCTGCGCTTGTAGGCGCCGATCGCCGTCTCGGGCGTGAGGGGCATGGTCTCGTCGGAGGGCGTCCTGCCGTCCGCGGGCGGGCGGATCGTGGCGACGCTCGACGTGTAGACGACGCGCTCCACGCCCGCGTCGAGGGCAGCACGCATCATCAGCCGGGTCCCGTCGCGGTTGGTGCGGACGATCTCCTCCATGTCCGGCGCCCACAGCCGGTAGTCGGCGGCGGCGTGGATCAAGTAGCGCTGCCCGCGCATCGCCTCCGCGACGGAGGCGGGGTCGCGCATGTCGCCGGTCACGATCTCGACGTCGGACCACGTCAGGTTGGTGCGAGGGCTCGTGGCGCGCACGAGGATGCGCACCGGGAAGCCGGCCCGGCGGAATACGTCGACCAGGGCGGAGCCGAGGAAGCCGCTCGCGCCGGTAATCAGCACGGGGCCGGCCTCGGTCGGGCCGGGAAGGGTGGCCTCAGCCATCGCTCGTCTGAAAGGTTGCAGGACGCCGGCGCGGAGGGGGAGCCCCGCCGCGCCGCGCTTGTGTCATCGAACCGCCTCAGCGGCAAGTTTCCGGGCGCCGTCTGGCTAGGCGAGGCGCAGGCGCGACCGGCCATCCTTGCGCTCGGGCAGGGCGGCGGTGACGGCC
>NZ_BPQX01000058.1 GCF_022179525.1 Methylobacterium persicinum | reverse complement strand
GTTTTGACACGGCCTCGGTCGCCAGCGGAACGTCTGCATATGCTCCCATCTTTATAGCTTTGGTTCGGGTGTCTCCTCGCCTCGTCGGCATGAGCCGGCGAGGAGACAGAAGATGGGACACTCAGCACACGATCCGGCCACGAAAGGCCGGCCGGCCTGGAACGCGGGCCGCAAGCTCGGCGCCAAGCGAGCCCTCAAACCTCAGCAGGTCTGGGCCATCCGGTTCTGGCTCGACCGCGAACGGCGCACGCGCGACCGGGCAATGTTCGACCTCGCCATCGACAGCAAGCTGCGCGGCTGCGACATCGTCAAGCTCAAGATTGGCGACCTCGTCAGCGGCGGTCGCGTCCGTAGCCGGTCCATCGTCATCCAGCGCAAGACCGCTCGACCAGTGCAGTTCGAATTGCTCGAACCCGCTCGTACCAGCATCTTCGCATGGCTGGAGGCCAGGGGTGGAACGCTCGAGGACTATGCTTTTCCGAGCCGGCTCGACGGCGTGACGCACATCAGCACCCGACAGTATGCGCGCCTGGTCGATGAGTGGGTCACGGGCGTCGGGCTACGCAGCGAGGACTACGGAACCCATTCCCTGCGTCGCACGAAGGCGTCGTTGATTTACAAGCGGACCGGCAACCTGCGTGCCGTCCAGATCTTGCTCGGTCACACCAAGATCGAGAGCACGGTTAGGTACCTCGGTGTCGACGTCGAGGATGCTCTGACCCTGGCAGAGGGAACTGAGATTTGAGCAGTCGGCCCCTCGGCTTCAGTGTCGAGGGGCTTCGAAACCAGCTCGGCAGCAAAGCGCCCATCCCGGTCATTCAGGATGCCTCCGCCCGAACTTGCAAGCAGACATGGGTGGCACCGTGTCCGACAGAGGCACGGCCGAGCGTTTTCGAGGCGCAGACGTCGTGGATCATGCCGCCTTCGGTAACCAGGACATCGCCCCCAGCCCCCGGTTATCCAAGTCGATTATTACTTTTTAAGTCGGCGCGCGCGCCAATGTAAATGGTGGACACCGTGACGATCTACTGTAATAAATGTTGGGTTACGGCATTAATTATTCACGTAATACTGATCGTCAACGGCGTTCAGCATTGCCGTTCTAGCAATGCTGGCTAGTTTTGAAGCGCCGGAATCACCGCGTAGCGGGCCGCAGTCATGAACGATCACGCCCTGCGGGACGAGATGCCTGCATGAACTCGATCCGTTACCCGCCGACCGGGGATTGGAAACCACCAATGCGGGCCAGTGTGTCGACGAGCCACGATGGCGCCTGCGTCGGGCTGAAGGCAAATGACAATCGACCTTGTGCGACATAGCCAGCAGCGAGCGGCATCGACTTGACCCGCATCGTCGCGGGGCAAATTGTTCCAAGTGCGAACTACGTCGGCATCATCGCGGGAGGGGCCCTGCCTGTTCAGCATCGACCACCAGATACACTGCGTCTGAACCGACGCTCAGACGGCCTTGCCGACGAGGTGGCCGATGCCGGCGGTGACCGCCATAGCCGCCGCGCCCCAGAAGGCCACTCGTGCGGTCGCCCTCGGGATGGCGGCTCCCCCGACCTTGGCCCCGAGCGCGCCGAGCGCGGCCAGGAAAACCAGGGATGCCCCGAAGACTAAGTAGACGACGAGGCCGAACGGGGCCACTGCAGCCACGAGCAGAGGTAATGCCGCCCCGGCGGAGAAGGTCGCAGCTGAAGTCAGGGCCGCCTGGATCGGTCGTGCTGTGGTGAACTCAGAGATGCCGAGTTCGTCTCTGGCATGGGCGCCCAGCGCGTCCGTCGCCATGAGTTGATCGGCAACCTCGAGGGCGAGGGCGGGGTCGAGTCCGCGCGCGACGTAGATCCCCGCGAGCTCCTCCCGCTCGGCTGCCGGGTCCTCGGCGAGCTCGCGCCGCTCCCTGGCGAGGTCGGCCTGCTCGGTGTCGGACTGGGAACTGACCGAGACGTACTCCCCCGCCGCCATCGACATTGCCCCGGCCACCAGGCCGGCACTGCCCGCGACCAGGATCTCTCCGGAGGCGACCGAGGATGCTGCGACGCCAACGATGAGGCTGGCCGTGGAGACGAGGCCGTCGTTGGCGCCGAGCACGGCGGCGCGCAGCCAGCCGATCCGATCGATCACATGGTTTTCCTTATGGACCGCTCGCATCGGCGTCAGGGTCTCTCGTGAGGGGTGGGGGCCAGTCCGTGTAGGAAGCGGCTCAGTACCGCATCATGCCAGAGATAGAGGCGCACGAGGGCGGCGCAGCCGTGGAAGAGCGCGACCGCGATGAGGATGTTAGCCGCGATCCCATGCCGGTGCGTCAGCAGCCGGCGCCATTTCGGGTCAATGAGTTGTTGGAGGGCAATCGGTCCGATCAGCGTGACGCCGCGCCCTTCGGCACGACGTTTTCGAGGAAAATGCCGATGAGCGTGAGGACCAGCCCGAGGCTGGCCGTCAGCCAGTGCGGGGCGATGGTGGTGTGATCGTGGACCTCCGGCCGTGATAGCAAGTCGGTTCCTGTCGAGTGGAGCACGACAGCCTTTCCGCTAGTGACGGACACAATCAGGAAAGTTCAGCGGCGTCTTACGTCGACATAAGCCATGCTTCCGGCGCACGGGAGTGCCAGCCTCGCCCGAAGCAGGATGTCCCTAACGGCGGACCGGCCAAGCCATCCCGTCGGCGGGTCGAAGACATCCATCCGGATCTCGCCCGGCACGACCTGCTCCGGCGAGCGGACGGCATCGGCATGATGGACGAACCACGTCTCGACGGATCGCGCCATCGGCCCGGCAACGCGGATGTCGTGGCGGTTACGACCATGTGCCTCGTCGGTGACGGACCCGTGGTACGTGATGGTCGTCGTCATGCCGGGTGTCTCCTCTTGCCGGGGGGATCGAAGTGCTTGGATCAGCAGCAATCGGACCCCGACCCGCTTTTCACGAAATCCCCGTCGGGCAGGACCGGTCGTCCGGTCATCTCACCGAGGAGCTCCCGTTCGGCCTGGAGCCAGAATTCATCGGCGTGGCCATGTGGACGGTCGCGCCGCTCCCAAAGGTAGAAGGCGCGGTCGCGGATCTGGCCTTCGGTCAGTCTCGTCTCGGGGGGCATGCGCGATTTCCAAGAAGGGGGGAGCCGAAGGCGAAGTTTCGGCGGTTACCCGGCAGGTGCCGCGGGCATGACCTTGTCCGGCACCGCATTTGCCGGATTGACGCGGCGTTTCCGGGTCGCCCCCTGGATCAGGGTGGCGATGGCGTAGCCCATGGCGCCTACGGCGAGGGCGGTGGCGAAGGGCGAGGTCCCGGGGCGACCGCCCCCGTTCGGATGCCCGCGGCGGCTCGATCGCTCGACCTTTCGGATGCCGACCCGCCCGCGGTCGAGCGTGTCCTGAGCCAAGTGAGTGGCTCGATCGGCGACGTCGCGGACGGCGTCCTGTGCCCGCGCAAAGATCTCGTCGGTCGCACTTTCGATGCGGTGTCCGTCCGTATCGGACGCATCACCATGCGTGACATCGCCGTGGTCGAGGTGGGGTTTGGACATGTTCGATTCCTCCGGTCGCGGTCGGGGGGCCTGCTGGGCGTGGGTCGTCCAGCACAGCGCGGCCCGTCCGTCAGACGACGCTGATGCGGTTGTCGACCGCCGTCGTGCCCGGGGAAGCCCAGGCCGCCCCGACCGCCTCGCGGCGCTCCTGCATGGTGCGCACCGTCCCGCCGAGATGGACCATCCCACCATCGGCGGTGACGGTCACGGTTTTCGGATCGAACAGCCACGAGCGATTGAGCGCCTCGCTGATGTCATCGCTGATCGCCGCGACGTCGACTTGGGGCTTGACGGTGAGGAAGTTATCGACCGCCACCACACCGTAGAGCTGTCGTAATTCACGTTCGGCGGCCTCGGACTGGAAGTATTGGTCGACCTCACCCTTCAGGGTAATGACGCCCTTCGACACCTCCACCGAAATGCGGTCTGGCGGGACCGCCACGTTCCAGGCGAGACGTGCCACGGCGGTCGCCGCGATATCCTCGTCCGGTCGCTTCAGGGCGAACGGGACGTGGACCTCGATCTCCTGGACGATGGCCTTCACGCCCCGTACGCGACGGGCCGCGGCCTCTGCAGCGACCTTCTCGTCGTAGTTCCCGACCTGTCCGGAAAGGGCGACGACCCCGTCCTTCGCCGTAACGCCGATCTCCGAGGAGGTCACCTTCGGGTCCCAGATGAGTTCGGCGGTAACCGCGTGTTGCAGGGTGGTGTCGTGGGACATGATGGTTTCCTTGGCGATGGGAGGGATGGCCCGGCGAGCCCGAACTCTTCGCGGACGGGGATGCGAGCCCTGCCTGTCGAAAGGGGATGTTCAGGTATTCGGCGAAGCTACGGACCCGCGAAGCCGAGTTCTTTGATCCACCGCAAAGGCATTGGCGGCCCAGGATCTACGGTGAAGTCCACGACCATAGGATCGACGCGTGCTTCCCGCTCGCTCAGGCCGTGGCGATGAAGGAACACGACATGGTCTGTCCCCGCGCCGTCGAAGCCCTCACCTTGCAGCAACGACGCCTCACGGAATTGATCCGTAAGATGGACAACGGGCGGTGGTGGTCCGAGGATCATGCCTGCCGGATCGACGAGGACGAGGTCTGCCAGCAGGCCGACAGGATCGGCAAAGCCCTGGACGTGGCCGAGCGTCTCGCCGATGAGATGGCCGCCGAGGACGGCACCGGCACCGGGTCGCAGCTTGCCCCGAGGGTGAGTCAAGCCACACCGGTCGCGGTTCATCATTCTGCGGAAAGCCTTCCGACCCCGGACGATCTGGGGCCGTTCTCGCCCGGCCCGGTCGATCCGCATCCTGACGTGATCCACGAGGCCGGTGGATACGAGCAACGGGCCTGGAGCTTGTCCGGCGGAAGCTTGAAGCTGGCCTGACGATCCCCACCCGATTCTTACGTTCTCGGACGCGACGTCCCGATCTCGGCACGAATACCGGGATGCCCGATCCGGGCAATCCGCAATCCCGAGGGCACGACGCGTTCGAGCATCTGAATTCTACACCTGTGAAATTACGACACGGTCCGTTCTGACGCGGCGCCGGGATAATCAATGAATGACGTCGCGGATGAGTAAGGCGCTCCCCGCAAGGAAAGTGATACCGCCGCCGATGAGGCATGCCCTCTGGTCGGAACGGGCGATTGGGACGACATGGGCCATGCGGCGCCTAGTCTTTGGGCGTGCCTTCGAAGCACAAGCCAAGACTATTTGACGGCTTATTCGTGTCTTTGATCTAAGACAATGCCGCCCAATCGGTGTGGGCGCATAGACGTTCGGCGATGAATTGGAGCCGGGTGCTCGACATCGGACGAAGGAAATCCCCGATGCGTCTTTCCGTCCTGCTCATGTCCGCCGTGTTCGCACTGGCGCTGACCGACGTTGGCTTTGCCCAGGCCACGCTCCCGACCGACGAAGTGAACAGCGCGAACAATCCCGGCAGCGCAAAGGTCGCCCCGCCGGAACGGGTCGAGGCCCTGGACTGCACCTGCCGCAGCACACCAGCCGATGCGGCTGCGGCGACCAAGCCGGGAAGCAATGCCGCGACGGGCGACCGGAATATCGACTGCACTTGCCACAAGACCTCTCCAGACACGACCGGAGCTCTGGCCCGCCCCGAAGCCGCGGCGACCGGTCCGGCTGGCGAAGTCGCGGCCCCCTCGCGCTGACGGGCATTGGGGCGGCCCTCCGCCGCCCGGCAGCAGGCAGGAAAGGTCGAACATGAAGCCCGAACCCGCGCGCGCCTCGCCCACCGAGGAGTTCCAGCGCGAGACCTGGGACGACGATGGCGGGGCGACCCTGAAGGCCCCCCGCACGACGAGCCGGGTCCCGCCCGATCCTCCGGCTTCCGTTAGCGCCGGACACGTTTCACGGGATCGGACATCGCGACGGCCCGGCCCAGGCATTCCGCGGACCGTACCTCGAACCTGACAGCCTACGAGCGCCGACGCCGCCGGCGACGCATGTCGACGGGCCGACCCCGCACCACAGACATCTCGGAGACCACCATGTCCAAGGCTATCGGCATCGACCTCGGTACCACCAACTCATGCGTCGCCGTTCTGGATGGCGCGAAGGCACAGGTGATCGAGAATGCGGAAGGCGGACGGACCACCCCGTCCATCGTCGCCTTCACCGAAGGAGGCGAGATCCTCGTCGGCCAGCCGGCCAAGCGCCAGAGCATTACCAATCCGGAGAACACCATCTCGGCGATCAAGCGCCTGATCGGCCGTCGCTATGACGATCCGCTGACCGAGAAGGATAAGGCCATGGTCGGCTACAAGATCGTGCCGGGCCCCAACGGCGACGCCTGGATCGAGGTGCGGGGCAAGACCTACAGCCCGAGCCAGATCAGCGCCTATATCCTCACGAAGATGAAGGAGACCGCCGAAGCCTTCCTCGGCGAGACGATCACGAAGGCCGTCATCACCGTGCCGGCCTACTTCAACGACGCCCAGCGCCAGGCGACCAAGGATGCCGGCCGCATCGCCGGCCTGGAGGTGCTCCGGATGATCAACGAGCCCACGGCAGCCGCGCTGGCCTACGGGCTCGACAAGAAGGGCAGCGGCAAGGTCGGCGTCTACGATCTCGGCGGCGGTACCTTCGACGTCTCGTTCCTTGAGATCGGGGACGGCGTGTTCGAGGTGAAGTCCACCAACGGCGACACCTTCCTCGGCGGCGAGGACTTCGACAATTGCATTGTCGACTATCTTGTCGACGAGTTCCGCAAGGAGAGCGGCATCGACCTGCGCATGGACCGGCTGGCGCTGCAGCGCCTGAAGGACGCCGCTGAGAAGGCCAAGATCGAGCTGTCCAGCGCCACGCAGACCGAGGTGAACCTCCCCTTTGTCACAGCAGACCAGAACGGTCCCAAGCACCTCGCGATCAAGCTCAGCCGCGCCAAGCTCGAGGCCCTTGTGGCGGACCTGATCGAGCGTACGGCCGGACCGTGCAAGGCGGCGTTCAAGGATGCAAACCTCGAAGTCTCACAGATCGATGAGGTCGTCCTCGTCGGCGGACAGACCCGGATGCCGAAGGTCCAAGAGACTGTGCAGACGCTGTTCGGTCGCGAGCCGCATAAGGGGGTGAACCCTGACGAGGTCGTGGCCATCGGCGCGGCGATCCAGGCCGGCGTGCTCCAGGGCGACGTCCGCGACGTGCTGCTCCTCGACGTCACGCCTCTCTCGCTCGGCATCGAAACCTTGGGCGGGGTGCTGACCAAGCTGATCGAGCGCAACACCACGATCCCGACGAAGCGAAGCCAGACCTTCTCCACCGCGGCCGACGCCCAGCCTGCGGTGACGATCCGGGTGTTCCAGGGCGAGCGCGAAATAGCGGCCGACAACAAGATGCTCGGCCAGTTCGACCTCGTCGGCATCCCGCCCGCTCCGCGGGGCCAGCCGCAGATCGAGGTGACATTCGACATTGACGCCAACGGCATCGTCAACGTCTCGGCCAAGGACAAGGCCAGCGGGAAGGAACAGGCGATCCGCATTGAGGTATCGGGCGGGTTGGACGAGGCGGCGATCCAGCGGCTCGTGCGCGAGGCAGAGACCCATGCCGGCGCCGACAAGGTGCGCAAGGAACTGGTCGAGGCCGGTAACCACGCCGACGTCGCGATCTACACCACCGAGAAAAGCCTCAACGAGGCGGGGGGGCAAGTCGCCGCCGACGTGAAGGCCGAGGTCGAGCGGGCACTGACGGTGGCGCGGGATGCGAGCACGGGCAGTGACATCGCGCGCATCAAGGCCGCGACTGAACGTCTGTACCAGGCGGCCATGCGCCTGGGCGAGCGCCCCGCGGCGCCCAAGCCCCCGTCCTTCGATCCCGAGATCGTCGATGCCGAGTTCGAGGAGGCCCCGGGTGATGCCGCGCATCGCCGGCCGGCGGCATGACCGGTCCGTCATCGGAGCGGGCTCGCCCGTTGGCTTGGAGCAAGAACGACGTCGAGCCCCCCGTTCGGGGATTCGCCCGCATAAGCGTGGCCAAGGCGCATTCCGGTGCCGGCTCTGAGGGCTGACATGCCATCTTAGGTCCAGTCGTCATCCCAAGCCGGAGGAATCCGTACTGGGCGAAGAGCCGTACAAGGCCCTCGGCGTACCGCGTGACGTATCGCGACGGGCGCCTAGTCCACAGGCAGGGAGGCTTCGGCGGGGGACCTGGCTGACCGACGACGACAGGACCACCGACGATGATGAGCTGGGCTACCGGTTGGGCAGCGACCGTTTCGTCGAGAGCGAGTACGTCTCGATCCGCGACGACGACACGAAGCGGACCTTCAGGGTCGCCAACAGTCGTCGGTCGTGACGGCGCATCGGGATCGGGTTTCGACGAACGTGGCCTACCGCCGCCGTCGTCGAGGAAGCCATTGCCGAGGTCTGCTTCACCTATAGGTGGCTGCCCCGACGGTCGCGCAGGCAAGGTCCTGATCGCAGGATGCCTCGCCGTACACGCCGATGGCCCCCCTGAGGGCACCGGCCCTTCTCAGAGGAACACCGCCGCGCTCGTGGAAGGCCGCAGTCCCTTCACCCTCGACGATGGAGCAGTAGAGGTCATCTCCGGGCGGGGGCATGAATTCGCTTGGCTCCCCAGAGATGGCTGAGGCCACCGCCTTGCCGATGGCATGGCGGGCACTCATGCAGCCCGCGCCGTCCATTTTGGAGAAAGCGATGAGGCGGCCCTGGGGGCCGCAGACCGCTACGCTCACAGTAATCCCGAGCCGGCGGGCCTCGGCGACGGCGCGCCCGACGATTGCGGTCGCCTCGTCCAGGGTCGGCTCACCGGCATCGACGATGGAAACGCGAGCGTTCATCATTTGGCATCTCGGGTGAGCATCTCGCGGCCGAGCGCCAGCAGCTGTCCGTCCGTGGCGGCCGACAGGTCGATGGTCGCGGTCGCCACGACGCGGCCCTGCGTCTCGTGATGGTGCTCGCGCAGGCGTTCGGACAGGACGGACATCGCGCTTGCCTTGCCGGTGCCGTGCCCGACGATGGCGATCCGAGGCGCGTTCGTGACGGCGGCGGCGATGCGGTCGTAGTAGGCGAGGTCCTCCGGCGCGCGTTGCCCGCGATAGTTGCCGTCCTCCTTATGGGAGAGATGGTGGATGTAGCCCTTCGGATCGTAGGGGCGCAGCGTGGTCTCAGTCTCGCCGCCGACGGTCTCGAGGTCGAGGCGGTAGATCCGGGCCTCGTGATGGTCGACAACGATGAGGGCGTCGTTGTCCCCCTGGTCCGGCGAAGCCTCAAGGATCTCGGTTGAGTAGGGCGAGAGACAGGCATCCTGCATTAGGCGGCGCAGGCGCTCGACCTCGCGTGGGTCCATGTCCTTATCCCGCGGACGGAGGAAGGTCGCCGTCCGGCCCGCCAGGGTGAAGCCCCACCGGTCGTCGCGCTTCTCCTCGGTGCTGCCGATCCTTTCGACGAAGGCCACAACCTCACGCCATTCCAGGTTGTTGCTGGTTGGGTGATGGAAGATCCGGCCGAGGATGGCCCGGTCGTGGCCGTGGATGTGGGCGCTGATCATCGGAAGGGTTCCTGACGGACCCCACATCGGGCGGTCTGCCCGATGCGGTGGCGTTTCGAGGTTGGGCGACCGATCAGACGACGCGGATGTCGTTCTCGACCGTGGTGGCGCCGGGAGCGCCCCAGGCCGTCCAACCGGCCATCTGCCGGTCGTACCAGGTGTCCACGGTCCCGCTCAGGTGGACGACGCCGCCGTTGGCGCTGACGTTGATCGTCTTCGGGTCGTACCAGCTCCGGTGCAGCGCCTTGGTGATGTCGGCACCGATGTTCTTCGCGTTGGGCCTCTCCTTGATCGTGATCCAGTTGGAGATCCCGACGACGCCGAGCATGCCGCGTATGTCGTGCTGCGCTGCTTCCTTCTGGAACTGCCAGTCGACCTCGCCGGTGAGAGTGACCCAGCCCTTCTCGACCTTCGCCTTTACCGCCTCGTCGGGAACGGAGACGTTCCAAGCCAAACGCTGCAGCAGCGCCACGGCGATCTCGTCGTCGTTTCTCTTCGTGTGGTGCGGGAGACGGACCTCGATCTCCTCGGCGACGGCCCGGACGCCCTTAACGCGCCCGGCAGCACGCTCGGCGGCGTACTTCTCCAAGTAGTTCTGCACGTGCCCGGTCAGGGTCACGATGCCGTCCTTGGCGGTCACGCCGATATGGGCGGCGGTGACGCTCGGCTCCCAGCCGAGCTCGGCGAGGACGTTGGTCTGCAAGGTCTTATCCATGGTCATGATGCGTTTCCTGTAAGTGGAATGCGCCCTGTTCCGGGCGATCGCGACGCGGACAGGGACGGGGACGGGGGGGCTTGAAGCCTTTCGGCGTGGGCGGCCGTCGATGGGTCACCCGACAACGGTTCGTACCGTCCGTGCCGATGGGGCGAACACTATTCCCTGGCCGCGTCGCGTCCTTGATCCAGCGCAAACTTCGTCGGCGACGCTGAGCCCATGATGTGGAGAAGACGATACTATCGCCCCGAAGAGGGATACCCCGACGATGTCTGGAATACGCAAGACCATGGTCGCCGTCCTGGGAGCGCTTCTGGTCGCGACGACGCTCCAGGCGGCGCCTTTGGAGGGCGACCAAGCCACGTCCAACGGCCCGAACATGCCGCCTTCGGAAAAGGTGGTGCCGAGCGATATCCGCCCGGACGTCCCCGCAGACACGGGGGCCGTGCAGGCCTCTGGCCCGTCCGGCGCACGGTCCCGGTGGCGGGACATCAAGCGAACGCCGGGCCTATGAGCGCATCGCGACAGAGAATAGGCTTTCCGCGCGTGAAAGAATGATCAGTGCGCCGACATCCGTGCGAGTCGATCGTGGTCTACGAGGCGTACGCCGCCAGGCACGATCAGGATGCAGTGGTCCCGGTCCAGCCTGGCGAATGTCCGGCTCACCGTCTCGATGGTCAGGCCGAGATGGTCGGCGATGTCGAGCCGCCCCATCGGCAGTTCCAGGGTGACCGAGGACCGTCCGATCCGGACGTAACGCTCCCGAAGTCCCAAAAGGAACGTCGCGATCCTCTCATCGGCAGTCCGCCGCCCGAGCAGCATCATCATGTCCTTGGCTCGGGACAATTCATGTCCCATGATCTCGTGCAAGTGCATCATCAGGCTGGGTTGCCCTCGAAGCAGGTCCATGAAGGCCAGCCGTTCGAAGCGACACGCCGTTACCGGTCCGAGGGCGTCGGCGGAGACCGCGAACCGGTCGAGCATGGAGAGACCGAGGAAGTCCCCGGGGAAGGCGAACCCCGTGACCTGGCGTCGTCCGTCAGGAAGGAGGCGGTACAAGCTAAGGGCGCCGGAGGTGACGTTGAAGACCGACACCGCAGGCTCGTCCTGACCGTAAAGGGACTGCCGCTGGTCGAGCGCGACGCGACGGCTCAACGGCTCCATCGCGTCGCGCTCCGCCAGGGGCAGTGCCGTGGCCAGGCTGACGAGACGGACCTTGTCGACGCCGCCGCACAGGTACGACGGCGGGGCGAGCGGAAAGGGTGCGGGCCCGACCGGGATTGAATGGATCGACATGAGTCTGTCCTTCCGGTTCGGTGTGATCTCGTCGAAGACTTTGTAAAAGACTTCGCCTCAGCGGCCCCTCCAGCGGTCGGTGCCCTGCATCCGCTCCGCGTTTGCCGGACGAGATTCGAGGAAGGCAACGTGTGCCTCTTTGTCGCGCAGGAGGGCGCGTCGCAGGACACCTGCGGCCAACCTGACCGAGACGACGTCCCAGACACGGCCGTCGCTTGCTCGGCCACGAACGGTCACGACCGTTTTGGCGAGAACGGAGCCGGCGTCGGCTTCGAACATCGTCATCTCGCGGTGTGGGTTGCCGACCTTAGACGTCGCATCGGGACAACGCGCCTGGAGCGACACCGATCGGAACCAAATGCGGCGACCGGAGGTGCAGATCTGCGTGGCATGGCGCCCAGGACGCATGCAATGCGGTCAGCCATCCAGGGAAACACCGTGAAGGGGCGCCACGGCCGTGAAGTGAATGCCGGCCGCGTGGTACGCGATGTCGGCTGCCCCGCCGATCTCGATTGCCAGCGCGCGCTCGATCATGCGGGACCCGAAGCCCGTCCGGGTCGGCGGAACGACGAGGGCCCCCCCCGGACTCCTGCCAGCGGAAACGCAGCTGGTCCGAGCCGACCCCGTCGAGGATGTCCCACGTCAGCAGGACGCTCCCAGCGTCCGTGGACAGCGCGCCGTACTTGACCGCATTGGTGGCGAGTTCGTGCAGCGCCATGGCGAAGGCAAGTGCGACCCGAGAGGTCAGGTGCACGGTCGGTCCGTCGGCTATGAACCGATCCGCCTGCTCGGCCCCGAACGGACTCAGCGTTACGGCGACGACTTCGGCGAGGGTTGCGCCCTCCCAGGTGTCGCGGATGAGCACGTCGTGCGCCGCTGCCAGCGCGAAGATGCGGGCATCGAGGGTGGCTTCGGCCTCCTCCAGTGAGGCGGACGTCCTGAGCGTATGGCGGATGACCGACTGAACCGTCGCGAGGGTGTTCTTGACCCGGTGGGCCAACTCTTTCGCCAGCAGGTCGCGGTGCTCCTCGATCCGCTTGCGGTCGGTGATGTCTAGAGAAATGCCTGCGATGGTCAGGGGCGTGCCGTCCGGTCGGTAGGAGGCGTGTCCCCTGGCATGGATCCAGTGGACGGCGCCGCCTGGGTACGTGATCCGGAACTCATAGTCATATCGGTTCCGCCCCGCGATGGCCTCCGAGACCGCAGACTTCATGCGAGTTCTGTCGTCAGGGTGGACGCCCTCGATCCACGCTTCGTAGGTGAAGGCAGCATCGGGATCGTGACCGAAGTTCGCCTTGCAACCAGTCGAGGCATCGAGCGACATCGTCGCGAGATCGAGGGTCCAGGAACCGATGCGTCCGGCTTCCTGGGTGAAGCGGGAGCGCTTCTCGCTTAGGACTAATGCGACCGTATGAGCCTTCGCCTCCATCGCGAGGCGGTCGAGATCCCCCTCGTCCTGCGATGCGGGAATGGGCAAAGCTCCAAGCACCGGTATCGATCCCCTTCGTTCACCCATCCTCCGGACGAAACGCTGTCCCATCGAAAAGAGGGTCGATGTCGCGATCATGTCCGGCCTCGCTTCAGGCGACGGTAGCAGGGGCGAGGGCGACGTCGAGGTGGACCGGGTTGTGCAGGGTGTTCGCCACCGGCGACCACAGCACAGTGTGTTTGATGAGTGCCGCCAGGGCCTTTCGCGATGCGTCCGCATCGATGTCCACGCAGACCCGGATGGTCTCGAAGCCGATGGTCTTCGGATGGAGGTCACCGCTGCCCCAGACCGACGTCATGTTGATGTCGGCCTCGACGCGGAGCTCTAGCGAGCGGATCGGGATGCCCTGCGCCAGGGCGTTGGCGTGGATGCCAATGGACAAGCACGATCCCAGGGCTGCGAGCAGGGCCTCCGAGGCGTTAGGTGCGGTACTCTCGCCGAGCAGGCCCTCGGGTTCGTCCTCCATGACCGGCTGCGGCGGCAGGTTCCGGATGTAGTTGAGTTGGTGAAGTCTCCCCAGCGCCACCGTGCGGCACCGCAGGGTCCGGACCGCAGTCGGATCTGCCTTGGCCTTCGCGATTACGATGTCGAGCTCTCGCTTGCTCACCAGAGACGGAGTCAGAACATCGGGCGTAAGGGGCAACTTAGCCATGCGGAGTTCCTATTCGCTGTTGGCCGACGCCCTGATTTAATTCAATGGTGCAAATATTTGTTCGGGGGGCATCCAGAGGTTTGTAATTTATGCTTTTCGCTCTTCGCACGATCAAGTAAATATGATGATGGGGGCTGCAGAATTGGGGGGGGGATCGCTGGATGCTGGACTGGGATGATCTGCGATTTTTCCTGACCCTGGCGAGGCACGGGAGTCTATCGGCGGCCGCCCGTGTGCTCCACGTTTCGCAGTCGACCGTCGGCCGGCGCCTCAACACGTTGGAGGCGACCCTTTCCGTCCGACTGCTGAACCGCACCCCCGAAGGCTACGTGCTGACGCTGGCCGGCGAGGAGGTACGCGAGAAGGCTGAGCGGCTTGAGGCGGAGGCCCTGGCTCTGGAACGCGACGTCACCGGTCGCGACACCCGCCTGCGCGGGCTGGTGCGGGTGACCTGCGCCGAGACCATGGCAGCGCACCTGCTGGCACCGAGCTTCGCCGCCCTGCACGCCCGGCATCCCGACATCATGGTAGAGCTCATCCCGAACCCGCGGGAACTGAGCCTGGCAATGCGCGAGGCCGACATCTCCGTGCGCATGCGGCGGCCCGAACAGCACGACCTCGTCGTGCGCCGCATCGGCGGCATCGCCTTCGGCCTCTACGCGACGAAGGCCTACATCGAGGAGCGCGGCGAGCCGGACTTTGAGAACGGTTGTCCGGATCACCACCTGATCACGCAGATGGAAGACAATCTGGAGATGACACAATCGGCCTGGCTGACGGAGATGGCCTCCCGGTCCCGAGTCGTCCTGCAGACGAGTAGCCACGAGGCCGCGGTGCTTGCATCCGCCAACAACGGCGGCCTTGCCTGCGTGGCCCGGTTTCGCGGCGATGGGGAGCCTCGGCTGATCCGCCTGGAGGTTCCGACCGAACCGCCAAGTGCCGATATCCTCCTGCTGGTCCACAAGGACAACCGCGACACGCCGAGGATACGGACGGTATTGACCCACGTCACGGAGAGCATCCAAGCGCTCGCTCGCGTACTCCAACCCCCAATTGCGAACGAGGTGGATGTTCAGGCCGTGGGCGTCTGACGCGGGCGGCGGTCCAGAACCGATGCCCACGTCTACCGTCCATAGGTGAGAATCCGGGACATGGCCGGGACCTCGTTTGTTTTAAGTCAAACTTCCGCCGATTAAGATCCTCCGCATTCATAAATTTCGATTTCGCTGAAGCGAACATTTACAGGCTGATCGCTTTTGCATAGCTAAATCTCATAATCGCTAGGCGTATGTATTGCGCCGGGGAGCTAGTTTGCAGTCGAGCAGATCCACCGGCCCACCCGCCGCCGAGATCGAACCGACGAGGGCGAGCTGCCATGATTACCGACGAGAGACTGACGCAGGACGTTGCCGCCGAGTTGGCGTGGGACCCGAGCGTGACCGCCACGGATCTCGGGGTGACGTCGAAGGATGGCATAGTCAGCCTGACTGGGCACCTGGCCAGCTTCGCCCAGAAGCATGCCGCCGAGGCCGCCGTCCGCCGGGTCAACGGGGTCAGGGCCATCGCCGAGGAGATCTCGGTCGACCTTCCGTTCGAGCATCGGCGCAGCGACGGGGACATCGCCGCGGCCGTCGTCAATCGGCTCGACTGGGACGCCGCGATCCTTCCCGACACGGTCAAGGTCCAGGTGCAGGACGGATGGGTCAGCCTGGACGGCGCTGTCGGCTGGAACTTCCAGAAGGACGCCGCCGCCCTCGACGTCCGGTCGCTGCTCGGTGTCGTGGGTCTCTCGAACCGAGTCACCATCAAGCCACGCGCCAACGCCCACGACATCGCCCAGGACATCAAGGGTGCGCTGGGCCGCTCCTGCTTCTTCGATCCCAAGCGCGTCGGCGTCGATGTCGAGGGCGATCGCGTCCGGCTGACGGGCAGCGTGCACACCGAGCACGAGCGCCGGCTCGCCGCCACCACGGCGTGGAGCTCCCCGGGCGTCGGCATCGTCGAGAACGACCTCACCATCGTCTGACGAACGCCCGCCGCCTTCATCCCACCTAGGAACCTTCCATGCGCCGCCTCATCCGCCCCCTGACGTTCGGGGCCTGCACCGCCCTCGCCCTCGCAAGCCCGCTCCGTGCCACGGAGGAGCCGAAAGCCACGCCCCCCGTCACAGAGCTGGACGCCAAGCCAGCCCAAGCATGCCTCGACCATCTCAAGGCCTTCGATGCGCAGATGGAGAAGGACGGATACTGGCTCGGCGGATCGGGCTACGGCTACGGCTATCCACTCGGTGGGTATTGGGCGGGTAGCCTCGGATCCGACGCCGGCATGGCGATGGGCGCCGCGTCCGCGATGATTCCGTACACAAATGCGCGCCCGGGATACGAGGTCCGGGTCCTGCTCGCGGGCGCTGACGTCCTGGCACGCCACGGGAAGCAGCAGCCCTGCGAAGACGTGCTCGTCCAGATCCGCACCAGCTACGAGGACTATAAAACCGATTTGCAGGGACGTGACCTTCGGGTCGCGAACGCGATGGGCTTCCGCAAGCAGGAACTCTCGCTCGCCGTGCCGGTCGCTTCGCGGACCACCGCCTTCCGCGCCGACGACCTGCTAGGGAGCGAAGTGCGCACCCCTGAAAACGTCGCGCTCGGGAGCGTCGACGACATCGTCATGGGACCGGAGGGCGGCAAGATCGCCTACCTCGTCGTCGCCCGCGGCGGCGTCTTCGGCCTGGGCGAGCGTCACGTTGCGGTTCCGTGGAACCAGTTCAAGGTCTCGCCGAACCTGCACATCCTCGTCCTCGATGCGACCAAGGACGCCATGGATCGGGCACCCCGGATCATCGAGGGGCGCTTCGTGAAGGCGGAGCCGTTCGCCCAGCAGACGGCGAAGGCTGACGCCTACTGGACCGCCGCCGCCAAGACCCCGCGGACGGACTGAGCCGCGATCGGCCGGCCCACGGCCACTGTCCCCCATCCTCGAAGACACGATTGGATTTTGCCATGCATACGACGACGGCCCTCACGGCGACGTTCATCGCCTTGTCGATGATGACCACGGTCCAGGCGCAGGTCCCGATGGCACCTCCCGGGGATGCCGCGGCGACGATGCGGGAGGCTGGGCGCGAAGCGAGCCAAGCCGCCGATGCTGCCTAAGAGGCGGCCCGGCTTGCGATGCAGGCATCGAAGGCTGCGCTGAAGGAGGCCCCGAAGATGTCCGCCGACATGATCGGAAAACTCGCGACCGACGCTGCGGAGGCCGCCACCCGCGCCGAGACCAAGATCACCGAAGCCAACCGGGCGGCGGGGGGCGCAGCGAACGCATCGATGCGTAAGGCTGCGGATTCAGCACGGAAGTCCGTCGAGGCGACCCGCGAGGCGGTCGAAAAATCCCGGGATGCCGTCGCGGTCTCGATCAGTTCGAAGGTGGCGGCGATGCGCCAGGCGGCAGCTGGGGCGCGCGCGTCCATCGTGAGGGCTGCCACTGCCACCGCGAACGCCGCACGCGCCGCTCGCGAGGCCGCCAGAACCAGTTGGGGCCGCGAGATGGTGCAGTCCCAGGTTCGCAACTGAGACGGCCTGGACGGGGAACGTCGGAACGCGATCTCGGGAGGGATTTGGCGATGTCGAAGAGCGAGTTGGAACTGGCCTGCGCGGAGGCGGCGCATCAGCACGAACGGGGCCGCCGCTCATTACCGACATTCGGCCAGGCACCTCGCCAAGGGCGAGCACACCGCCGCCGCCAATCAGCGGGACCTCGCACTCGGCCATTCCGAGAAGGCTCGGATCGACGAGGTCGGACTCCGACCCGATGGGAAGCCTACCGAGGGCCGGACCAAAGCTGAAGCTGCTTGGCACTTCACGGGCTGAGGCCGTTGCACCGCGATGACCATGCCATGCGTGGCGAAGCGATTTCGACTGGATCGACATTCCCGGAGGCGTGGACTCGGAGGGGGCAGCCCTCCTCCGGGTGCGCTCGGTTCACCTCTCGGTCGCTGCTGCGTCACCGGAAGATTGGCATGGAGAGCAGGGGGGGATCATCGGCTTCGGGGCTTCGGTTAGTCCGCAAAGAAGGTCTGCTTCTTTGATTTGACCGCCGAAAGTGGTCGACCCGCTGTCGTCCAACTCTGGTTGTCTTGAGAGGTCCCACTGATCGGCTGTGCTGGGTAGATTTAGGACGAACTGCATTGAGGAATTAACCGCGAAAAGTGGACGCTGGCATTTCGTCCGCGGGCGATCCCGAGCAAGGGCCAAGGGCCTGAGATGGGGTGACCAGGGTATACCGTCTGGAGATGAGGATGCCGCGCGCCGATCGGCGCCACCGGCCCAGCGCGTTCATCCGGCCAACCGTTTGTGACTGCCCGAAGCTTGGGCGAGATCCGCGAATTGCGCCGCCGGCAGCGCCTTGCCGTAAAGGTAGCCCTGGCCATCTCGGCAGCCCATCTTAAGGAGCAGTGCCTCCTGATCCCTAGTCTCGATACCCTCTGCGATGATGTCGAGGCCTATGTCGTTCCCAATTTGGACGATGGCCCGCACGACGGCAGCATCGTGCCGCTCGCTCATCAAGTCCCGGACGAAGCTCCGGTCGATCTTGAGGCGCGTCAGCGGGAACCGCTTGAGTGAGCTCAGCGACGCGTAGCCCGTGCCGAAATCGTCGAACGCGATGCCGACCCCCTGGCGATGAAGCTCGCGGAACTGTTCGAGGTCAGCCTCGTCGACGCCCAGGACGATGGTCTCAGTAATTTCGAGTTCCAGCATCCCGGGGGGCAGCCGGTGGCGTCGGAGCGCCATGGCGACGTCCGACGCCAGTGTCCTCGACCGTACCTGAGCTGCGAATAGGTTCACGCCCATTCTGATGAACGGATGCCCTGCATCCCGCCAAGCTGCGGCCTGTCGGCAGGCCTCCTCGACGACCCAGTGCCCGACTTCGAGGGCCAGAGGATGGTCCTCAAGATGGGACAGGAATGCACCCGGCAGAAGCATGCCGCGCCGGGGATGCCGCCATCGCAGAAGGGCCTCCGTGCCGACAATGCGCCCGGTGCCGATGGCGACCTGTGGTTGGTAGTGCAGCACGAACTCGCCCTCTCGCGTCGCCTCGTGCAACTCGGCCCGCATGGCTAGACGGGACAGCAGCGCGCTGCGCATAGCTGGCTGGAAGGAGCGAAAACGGCGCTTGCCCTCCTGCTTCGCTCGAAACAAGGCCAAATCAGCGTTGCCGATGAGTTCCTCTGCGGATGCTCCCTGCGTCGGACCGACAGCTCCTCCGATGCTGACCCCGAGATGGAAGATGTGGCATCCGACCCGGAGTGGGGTGTCGAAGGCGTGGAGAAGTGTCGTCGCGTTCACGGCGAGCGTCGGCGGATCGCCCGCATCTGGCAGCATGACGGCAAACTCGTCGCCACCGAACCTCGCAAAAACCGCTTCCTCCCCGAGCCAAGCCGGCAATCGAATGGCTAAGGTTTGGAGCACGGCATCCCCCGTACTGTGCCCCCAACTGTCGTTCACCTCCTTGAAGCCATCAAGATCCAGCATGAGGACGCCGACGGCGTTTCCAGCCGCCAGCCTGGCATCGAGTGCCTCTTCGAAGCGGGCGCGGTTCGGCAAACCCGTCAGTAGGTCATGGTGGGCCAATTGGACCAGACGCTCGTCGCGCGCCCGCCATTCGGAGATGTCCCGCAGGATCGCGCCAAAGCCGAGACCGAAACGGTCCCGCCACATCGAGAGTGTGAACTCAGCGGGAAACTCGCTACCGTTGCGGCGGCGAGCCGTGACCTCGATCGTTCGACCAGCCAGACGGGAGGGCTCGTTGCGGACCATCCGTGCCATGCCCGCTTCGTGGCTGGCACGGAAACGCTCCGGAACGACCAGATCGATGTTCGCGCCTATCAATTCGTCGATGCTATAGCCGAAGAGGTCCGAAGCGGCCTCGTTCGCGAAAGTGATGCGGCCTCTTTCATCGCTGGTGATGAAAGCATAAGTGGCGGCCCGAGCAAGACCGAAGGCACCTGAGACAACGGCTTCTGGATGCTCCAATTCGCTCTCGTTATCAGGCTGACAATTTGCTGGCACGTCAGACATCACACTTCGCCATCAGATCGCATCCGGACACCTTGAAGAGGGTGTCGTTGCATTATATCACCCAAATATTTTAAGCATTTGTTGCGGACGGATTACATCATTCCTCGGTAATGGCATAAATAACGTCATTTTAGCGATTGCCGGGCACATGTTTTTTGAAGAACAGCTCAGCGCACCCAACATACTAATGTCCAATTCCGGCGCGGAAAATTCATGTATACGCGATGGAAAATTGTGCTGAAAGATTAAGATAGGCTACAGTAACCTGGGAAGCACAATCGATTCGAATGCTCTGCGCGCTCATAGAAGGCTGCAGTCGCACCCGTATCGTTCAACGTGGCGCGAATGCCCCCTAAGGTTCATCTGATGTTAAAGCGGTTCGATATCGATCGACCTTTTCGCTGTCGCCGGACAAGCAAAGGATGACAGCTTTGGATAAGCGCCGACGGCAGCCAAAACGACTGAGGCGGGTTGGAAGTAGCCGGTCCGCTTTGGAACTCAAGCAGTGCCTGTGGCATCCGCTTTCCAGCTCCACTTTTCTTTGGAAAGTATCGATAAATTTAAGATCTGCCGTACAAACCTAGTCCGATCCAGAACCGCATGCTTTCGCGCTGAAGGTCACTGACAATCAGCTGCGAAAATCAGCAATAAACCTTCGACTTAGCTCAACTTTTGCCGTGCTACCGACCAATCCAAAACGAGCATTTCCAAAATGAGCACGGCGCTGCCTTACATAAAACTATAAATATGAAGGTGGCTCCATGAATATCTTGATTGCGGATCCAGATGAGGAAACGCGTTTGACACTTCTGGAAGCGATCGTCGCCGTTCTTCCGAACGCTTCTGTTAGAGTAGTGATCAACGGCTTCGAACTGCAACGAGCTATCGCCGAGATCTCGCCCGATATTCTCTTCATCGATACGATCTTGCCGGGCACGAATGCCGATATGATCACCACATGGCGCACAACTTCTGGCGTCCACAGCGTGATTGTCCTCGTCGCGGATCTGCTGGTGGCGCGCTGGTCGGCGATCGCGCGGCGACTCCATGCCTACGATGTTCTTTTGAAACCCCTCGGCCAGCGCAACGTCAGGCATGTGCTGCAGGCTGCAGCCTTCTTGTGCCGGGACCTTACACTCCTCTTCGTAGAGCCCGGATCGAAGACCCGGCAGGTCGCCCAGCACATCTTCGCGGCAACCTCATTCCGCTTTCGCGTGATCGAAGCCAAGGACGGCCGAAGTGCGGTGAAGGCGGCCGCGACGCAGCCTATCGATCTTGTGGTCATCGGCCCGTCCATTCCCGACATGCCGCCATCGGAAGTCGCCTGCCGGATCGATGCCCACGGAACGAGCGCGCGTATCGTCATGGTGGTCGGGCGGAACGATGACACTTCCGCGTCGAAGCTCTCGCTGTTCGGCGCCAACACCTTTCTGCGCCTTCCCTTCACCCCGACCGACATCGACCGGGTCGTGTACGAGACCTACGGCCTGTGGCAGCCCTATCTCCTGGAAGCGCTGCGGAAAGAAGACGACCGCCACGAGGATGGCGTCGCGGCGGCGTCAATTGCGCGATGAGCGCCTCTCTTGGCCGCATGAAGCTGCCACGTCTCGATCTGTTGGTTCGCGACATCGAAGCTGCGATCCTCGGCAAGGATCACGCCCGCCAATCGGAGTTGGTGCTTCGTTCGGCGGCGGCCCTCACGCGACATTGGTCGCGCTTGCCGGCCGCGGACAAGCCGAGCTTCGATCGTCTCTTGGCCAGCCTGCTCGATCAAGTCGATCTGGAGGCCCGCGCGACATTCGCCAAATGCCTGACGCCTCTCCGGCGGGCTCCCCGGATCACGGCCACTCGCTTAGCCTGCGATCCCTCCCCTGCCGTGTCGATTTCACTTCTGGAACATTGTGCCAGCTTCGACGACGATTGGCTCCTTCAACTCATTGAAAGCGTCGGGCTAGAGCAACAGACGGCCATTGCTCGCCGAAGCACTCTAGGTCCAGAGGTGTCCGGGGCCCTCCTTCAAGGCAGGAATCCTACTGTTGCAAGGGCGCTACTCACCAATCCCGGAGCGGCCGTGGCTACGGAAACGCTGGACAGCCTTGTCACGGATGCCGCCGGCTCGCTTCCGCTCATGCTCGCGCTAGCGAACCGAGCTGATTTATCCCAAGCCGGCCGTGCTACCCTGGCTGCCATCGCGCGGCGATCAGCGTCACAGGCCCTCATCGAGGAGGGGGAATTCAGCGGCGGGGAAGCCAACACTCTCTTGGACCAAGTCGCTCAGTCCTTCGGCACGACGGTTTGCGCCGACTGCCTCGGCCGCTATGCCGCCTCGGCTGCTGTTGCCGCCAGGAATCCGCGGGCGAAACCCACGAGTTCATCGACGATCGCGGATTGGCTCGAGCACCGACGACATGAAGATGTGTTGGCGACCCTGGCGAGGGATGTGGATTTGCCCGTTGCTGTGCTGATCGCCTGCTACGAAGCGCCGACTCCTCATGCCCTCACGATCATCATGCGGGGGCTCGGTCACCCGTGGTCGCTCCTAAAGGCGCTGCTGCAAGCTAGAGCCAGCGGCATGGTTTCCCCTGAATGCCTCGGTGTCGCCCATCGCCTCAACTTTGAAATCGGACCGAGGACGGCTCGCATGGTCACACGCTATGCGTCGATCCAGTCTGGGATGGGCGCCTTCATCGCTGCCGCGGCGAGCGATGACTGGCATCATGTCACTCTGGTCGCCCGAGCCTCGGCAAGAATGGCGTGAGGGGGCGATCGGACCGAAAGCTTGAACCGAAACTATAGCAGAGGCCGCTGCATAGTGAGCCAAATTGGCTTGCCGACGCATGACCACTTCCGGGCATCGCTGACGACTGCTTGTAAGGCTGGTTCGGGTCTAGGCTGTGTCAAAAG
>NZ_BPQX01000057.1 GCF_022179525.1 Methylobacterium persicinum | reverse complement strand
TTCGATTGCGCGCCGCTACAGCTACCGGAGGATGAGGACGTCGAGGTCGCCGCGATCCCGCGCGGAGGCGGCCGGGCCGAGGCGCTGGTGCTGGCGGCCGGCGACGAGGTGATATTCGGGGAGAGCGTGGAGGTCGATGGCCAGACGATCCGCAACGCCGACCTGGCGCGCGTCGAGGCGCTCTCCGGCGATCCGGCCGATCCGGTGCTGACGCTGCAGTTGGCGAAGAACGGGGCGCGGCTGAGCGCCCGGACGAGCGCGCTGGTCGGGCGCCGCGAACCGGGCGAGCCGCAGGTGCCAAGACTCCAGCACAGCTACGCCATGACCACGCACGCGGCACAGGGCGTGACGGTAGACGAGGCGTTCGTGGCCGACCTGCGCGGCACGGGAGCGGAGGCGACCTACGTGGCGATGACGCGGCACCGGCGCACTGTGCGGCTCTACGTCGACACGGATCGGATCCGGGAGCGGCTGGAGGCGGCGCGCTCCGGGATCCGGGCGGAAGAGCGCGGTCTGCCGGTTGGCCGAGGCGCTTTGCACCCGGCACTCGTCCCGGTCAGCCACAGCGAGATCCGGCAGGCCTATCTGTCGGAGGCCGCAGGCAGCGGCGGCAAAACGAACGTTGCCGACTACGCCGGGCCTGACCTGCGTGGCTGGTGTGGTGCGCCAGTCCGGTCGCGCGACGTCCCTGTGCCGCACGGCGGCAGGATGGGCCTGGAGCGCGCGGGATCCTGGAGGAAGGCCATCGCTGGGATCGCCGCGGCCTCGGTAAGCACACCGTCGCCCGCCACCCGAGCGTTGCGGCAGCGCATGGAGGAACGCCTGCATGCCCCCGCAGCGTACCCGATCCCGCAGCCGAGCCGAGCAGATCACGCGATCCCGTTCGCCTCGGACGCTCCGGGTCAGAAGGGGCGGATCAGCCGGCTCGCCGCGATCCTATGGCAGGGTCTGAGGCGGGAGATCCTGACCGCCGCGACCGCGATACGGGGTCTGCTGCCGCTTGGCCTGGAGCAGCTCCGCGCCGATGTCCTGATCGATCCTCGAGGCCGGATGGTGTTCGCCCGCCGGGATCAGAGCGGCCGCCTGTTGGGGATCGAGCAGGCCGATGGAACCGGTGAGGCGGCGGGGAACGGGCAGCAGGGTACGACGGGTTTGGTCCAGCTGGGGGATCGACGCGCGCCGGAGCGGATCTACGTGGCTCGAACGAAGGCCGAGGCTCTGGGCCTGTATCAGCAGGACGGGCAGCCGGACCGTGCCCTGATCTGTGGCCTGGGCGGCGATGGTCCTGAGATCGGCAGCGCGCTCGCCCACGTCGTCGCCCGGCATCCGGATGCGGCCGTGCATCTCGCGGTCGACGCCCAAGCGGACGAGGGGGAGGCTCGGGCATTCGAAGCGTGGGTCCTCACGGCCCTGCGTAAGGTGCAGACGCCCGAGGCTCGCGTGACGGTACGCCGTTCAGTGCCCCTGGAGCTATTTCCGGACGGAAGCCATGTCGTGTTGGTCGCCCCAGTCTCGAACGAAAAGGACCGCACGCGGCGGCGCAGTGAGCGAACGCGCCAGGATCGTGGGATGGAGCATCAGGTCCCTCCCGTGCAATCAGTACGCGAAGGCCGAGAGCGGTAGAATATGGATGAGGGAGATGCGCGGCGCGACCTGTTCGCTTACATCGAGGGCTACTACAACCGACAGCGCATCCATTCGGCACTCGGCTATCTCATGCCTGAGCAGGCCGAACGGACCGCGAGCTAATCTCCCTGTGTCCGCGAAATCAGGGTAGGATTATTCTTATCCTCCCTACGATATGGCGGACTTTTTCTGTTTTTGCTCAGATTATCCGCATCAGCGTGATTTCCATGGAAACGGGAGAACGGAACCACCCATCTCGGAGCGCGCTTCGCCCGATGTTTCAGATGGCTTAAGTCGCACAACGTCGGCTCGCTCACGGGAGAACCAGCCATTGGGAAGGCCAGCAAGGTTTTCTATGTCTCCCGCCGACATGGTGAATTCTAGAGCTAACAAGTCTGACTTAGTTCGCCCGCCATCCTCAACAATTAAGTGCAAAGCGTCAGATAGAAGGCGAGGTTCAACCGGGTTCCATTGCCGATCTAGCGGCTCTTCGCGCGACCATCCTTTCGCAGAGTAGAGTTTATATAGATGAGCGGCGAAATCTCCGGGGATTATTTCTAAATCTGAAAGGCGCTTGATCTGCGCCTTGACGGACACACGCCAACGTTCCTTTAGGCTCACCAAACCAGCCAATGAGGGCGAGCGCACTTCGATGGGGTAAGTGGTGGATGGCAGAAGGAACGCGCTAGCCAACCGGAAGGCCTGTGTCTCGATGAACTTTAGATTATGCTTAAGCTCCTCAGGAGCAACGTTTCGATGCAATATCCCGTGGGCCATCTCATGGGCTGCATCCATCTGGCGGCGGGCAAAAGACATTTTATCGGTCGCGAGCAGGACATGTGGCCGACCATCGATGGGCGACCAGCTACAAAGGCCGTCTAGCTTCGCCGTACCCATTTCGATCGAGCCGAGCACGAAACCGACGCGCTCCATCAAGCCGACCACATCGGTGCAGGGGCCTTCGCCAAGGCGCCAATGCCGGCGAAGGTCGAGAGCGATCCGCTCAAGATCTTCCTCTCGGAGCTGACGATAGCTCGCGCCTGCCAGAACGTCAGGGATATCCACCGAAGGGAAGTCCACGTAGTGCTCAACCACGCTGCTGATTTCCTGGAGCCAGCGCATCTGGGCGCGCTGGTAATCGAGGTCGCGTACAAGCGTTGATGAAAGGGAGCGCAGGAACACAGGCCTACCATCATCGAGAAATGGACGAAGAAAATACTCCGGGCGAACACTAAACTGCTCCGCCAAGCGCAATAGTGCGTCCGTGTCCGGAGCCGAGGAGCCATCCTCCCAGCGCGATACGGTGCTGGGATTAATGCTCATAAGCCGCGCAAGCGCGGACATGCTGGAAATCCGTCGTGCCATCCGAGCCTCTTTCAGACGCTCGGGGACGAACCCAGGTGTACCAACACGCATCTTGTTGTTCCTGCTTTGTTCCAAAAGGTCCAAAGCTGCACTGCTTTGAACCCTCTCTCGACTTTACGCCTTGTTATCTGACTGGCCTTCGCCGGCGATATTTGGAGCCTCCGGCGGCTTGAATGGCTTGCGGGCCGCTTTCAGCTTGACCAAGCTCGGCTTCGCCTCGGCCGCACTCGCAGCTTCCG
Source organism: Methylobacterium persicinum (assembly GCF_022179525.1). GTDB lineage: Bacteria > Pseudomonadota > Alphaproteobacteria > Rhizobiales > Beijerinckiaceae > Methylobacterium > Methylobacterium persicinum. The sequence goes on along the minus strand of NZ_BPQX01000057.1, from coordinate 2,876 downwards.
GAGCCGTCTTCGGCTCGGAGATAATGACGTAGTTGGCCATAAACGCCTCTACCGTCTCATAGAATAGGTAGGTGCTGTAGTTCGAGTCGATAGCTCCGATGGCGATCTCATCGACCTTCCCAGATCGGGCGGGATCGCGCGCGACCAGGAGCAGAACGAAGATGTCGCCCGGCTTCGGATCGGAGGCATCCAGGCAGAGGCGCGGGGTCAGGTGATAGTTCAACGTGACGCCACTGGCCCGCGACTGATTTTTGGTCGGCAACTCTCGCCGCCCCGGCATTGACGCAAGCGCTAGGACGACCCCACCCCGGTCACCCTCAAACCGCATGAAGGGCTGATAAAAATTCAGCTCCGTGCCTGGCAACAAGCCTCCAGCTAGGGCGATGCCCCCGTGCAACTCGCAAACGTCTTGGAAGCCTTTTTCCATCAAACGGAAGCGAACTTGGCCCTCGGCTCCCCGGGCGTTTTTGCCCTTCAAATCGGTGTGATCGCGGATGACCTCATGGGCTTGAAGAGCCCTGGCCGTACTCATGTCGAGGAGATCAAGGAGCAGATCACGGGGCAGAGCGGATGTGAGCCTGGGGATAAGTTCGTCTGCCTTTGGCATGTCGGCTCCGATTATGCTCTATCCCTGAAATCTGCCACGAATTTATGCGTAAAGCAACTACTGCACCTGAAATCTTGCGCAAAACTGGCGTCTTGACGGGTGTATTCGGGGGGTCGACAGGGATTTTTGGTGCGATCACAAGGCCTTAGAAGGCAGGTGGCCTTGACATTTTGCGGCTCCAGCACCACATCGTAATCATAACCCACCCACGGCGTGCCGTGGGCCCAAAGGTCGCTTGGCGCAAGCCCGGCGGCCTTTTGCATATCTAACGAGCCGCCGTGTCCCGAACCATCGTCTATATCGACGGCTTCAACCTCTACTACCGTGCCCTGAAAGGGACGGCGCATAAGTGGCTTGACGTCGCGGCGCTCTGCCAAGCCGTCCTGCCAGCCTCCTGCCAGATTGTCGGCGTGAACTACTACACAGCTCGCGTGTCGGGCCGGCTCGATCCCACGGCTCCGGCGCGGCAGCATGCCTATCTGCGGGCCATCGAGGCTCTGCCGGGCGTGACGATCCACTACGGGAATTTTCTGGTCTCCAAGAAGTGGTCGGGGCTGGTGCACCCGGCCGACTTCCGTCCCCCAATGACGCTCCCGGCCGGGGCAGCGCCCCAGGTGGCCTATGTCTGGAAAACCGAGGAGAAGGGCTCCGACGTGAACCTAGGGGTTCACCTGGTGCGCGACGCCTTCACCGGAAAATTCGATGAGGCGGCCGTTATAACGAACGATACGGACCTAGTAGAGCCCATTCGCATCGTGACACAGGAGGTTGGTCTGCCGGTCACGCTGTTGGCCCCTTCGGCGCAACCGGCCAGCTCGCTGAAAGCCGTCGCCAGCCATCTGCGGCACATCCAACCGTATGTCGGGCCGTGCCAGTTGCCCGACCCAGTGCAGCTCCCAAATGGCAGAATGGTCGCCAAACCCGCAGGCTGGTAGCTTTGCGCGACAAGGCGGTTCGGGATCCACATCTGATCCGCGGCCATCGAGCTGCCGCCTATGCGAATAGGTCGAGTTGATCTGCAGGGATGCGCGTTCGGAGGATGGAGCCCCGGCGCCGCACTCGCGGCACCGGGACAGCCGGCAGAGCACAACCGGGCTTGCCATAGAGCACAGCGCCGACGATCTGGCAGTCGTCCCCGCGGTGAAACACGTTCGCGGTGTGCGGCCCAGCCCGTAGGATCTCCTGCACCAGCACCGCGTCCACGCGCATTTCGGAGACCACCGCGAGCAGGCAGGCGAGGCCAGCTGCCTGAATGTCGAACGACTGAAACTCCGCCGCGCGCTGCCGCCAGACTTGGCGTACGGCGCCGGCGCTGGTCTGCGGGAACGGGTTCGGGGCCGGCTGCGTCGCTGCGTCGGCGACGAAGGCTGCGATTACGTCCCGGTCGGCGATTTGGGCCGCCGCAAGCAGAGCAGCGGCGAGTTCTGGGCGTCTGATCAACATGTCAGCTCGGCACCTGGTCGGATCCGTGCAAGGCGTCCCGAGCGAGGCGGCATCAAAGGTTGGCATATCGTCACCTCTACCGGAGGTTTCTTAAGCTGGGCAGGCCTCCGCGGCGACACCTGCCACGCTTGGCTCAGCCCTTTTCGGCGGTGCTGTTGGCGCGAGCGCGGGGGAAGTAGCTGTAGAAGGTGTCGCGGTTGACGCCCATACGCTTGGCGATCTCGGCCACGCTGATCGTGCCGGCCGTGAGCATGGCCCGGGCTGCTTCCAAATCGGCCTCACTGAGCTTCTTCGGCCGGCCACCCTTGCGACCGCGAGCGAGCGCGGCCTTCAACCCTTCCATGGTGCGTTCGCGATTGAGGTCGAGGAAATACTCGGCCATGGCGCCGTGCATCTGCAGGGCGAAGCGGCCGTGGGCGGTAGCGCTGTCGAACTGCTCGGTCAGGGAGCGGAAGTGCACGTCCTTCACCCGCAGGCCGTCGATTGTGCGCATCATCTCGACAAGGGAGCGGCCGAGGCGATCGAGCTTCCAGACCACGAGCACGTCCTCGGGGCGCAGGAAGGCGAGTGCCGCCTCAAAGGCTGGGCGCTTGGTGCCGGCCTTGCCAGACTTCTTCTCCTCGAACAGCCGCTCGCACCCGGCCTTGGTCAGCGCGTCGCGCTGGAGGTCGAGGTTCTGGTCCTGGGTGGAGACGCGGGCATATCCGATGAGCATGTCGGGATCATGCCAAAGCCGCGTTTATCCGGCAATAGAAAAGCCGACACGTTTCTCCGACAAAAATGGCGCTGTTTTCGGCGGCTCGCGTGTGACCTTCAGCGATAAATG
>NZ_BPQX01000056.1 GCF_022179525.1 Methylobacterium persicinum | reverse complement strand
CGCCGTCATTGCGAGCGCCGCGAAGCAATCCAGTCGGCGCTGCCTCGTCCGGAGACGTCGCGCTCTGGATTGCTTCGGCTTCGCCTCGCGATGACAGCGAAGAGAGCCGCCGGCCTGGGGGCACGCGCCGTCACGGAAGGGGGACCCAAAACACGAAAGGCGGCCCGGGGGCCGCCTTCCGTCGTCGAACGCGTGAAGATGCGGTCAGCCGCGGGTGTTGAGGGGCACGTAATCCCGCTTCGCCGGGCCGACATAGAGCTGGCGCGGGCGCCCGATCTTCTGCTGCGGATCCTCGATCATCTCGGCCCACTGGGCGATCCAGCCGACCGTGCGGGCCACGGCGAACAGCACCGTGAACATGTCGGTGGGGAAGCCCATCGCCTTCAGGGTGATGCCCGAGTAGAAATCGATGTTCGGGTAGAGCTTCTTCTCGATGAAGTACTCGTCCTTGAGCGCGATCTGCTCCAGCTGCACCGCCACCTCGAGCAGCGGGTCGTCCTGGTGGCCGAGTTCCTTCAGCACCTCGTGCGTCACCTTTTGCATCAGGCGGGCGCGGGGGTCGTAGTTCTTGTAGACGCGGTGGCCGAAGCCCATCAGGCGGAACGGGTCGTTCTTGTCCTTGGCCTTGGCGACGTATTTGCCGACGTTCTCCGGCTTGCCGATCTCCATCAGCATCTTGAGGGCCGCCTCGTTGGCGCCCCCGTGGGCGGGGCCCCACAGGCAGGCGATGCCGGCCGCGATGCAGGCGAAGGGGTTGGCACCGGAGGAGCCCGCCAGACGCACCGTCGAGGTCGAGGCGTTCTGTTCGTGGTCGGCGTGCAGGATGAAGATCTTGTCGAGCGCCTTGGCGAAGACCGGGTTGACCTCGTACTCCTCACACGGAACCGCGTAGCACATCCGAAGGAAGTTGGACGTGTAATCGAGGTCGTTCTTCGGATAGACGAAGGGCTGGCCGATCGAATACTTGTACGCCATCGCCGCGAGAGTCGGCATCTTGGCGATCATGCGGATGGACGCGATCATCCGCTGGTTCTCGTCGGTGATGTCCGTCGAGTCGTGGTAGAAGGCGGAGAGGGCGCCCACGGAGGCGACCATCACCGCCATCGGGTGTGCATCGCGGCGGAAGCCGGTGAAGAACCGGTTCATCTGGTCGTGCACCATGGTGTGGCGCGTGACGCGGTAATCGAAATCGGCCTTCTGCGCCTCGGTCGGCAGGGCGCCGAACAGCATGAGGTAGCAGGTCTCGAGGAAGTCGCCCTGCTCGGCGAGCTGCTCGATCGGGTAGCCGCGGTAGAGCAGCACGCCCTCGTCGCCGTCGATGTAGGTGATCTTCGATTCGCAGGAGGCCGTCGAGGTGAAGCCGGGATCGAAGGTGAAGGCCCCCGTCTGCGCGTAGAGCTTGCTAATATCGACGACATCCGGCCCGATCGTGCCGGATTTCACCGGCAATTCGATCTGCTTTCCGTCCACGGTAATGGTGCTGGTAGCGCTCATGGGACGTGGACCCTTCTGATGGGACGTGACGAGGCCGGACCCGCTCCCCCGAGGCGACCCCGGACTGACGAGCGCACCGCGCTTTTTGCGGTTGCTCACAGAACCTCCGGTTAGCCGAACGGCAGTGCAGCGGCAACGGGGCGGATGACAAAGCCCGCCCGCCGCAACGCGAAAACCGGGCCGTTCCGGCCCCTCCGTTCCGTGCCTCAGCCCTGCGGGATCTGATCGCCGAGCCGCGCGAGGCACTCGGTGCGGCCGAGGACCGCCATCACGTCGAAGAGGGGCGGGGAGGTGGTCCGTCCGGTCAAGGCCGCGCGCAGGGGCTGCGCGACCTGTCCGAGCTTGCACCCCGCGCCCTCGGCATACTGCCGCACGGCTCCCTCGGTGGCCGCCGCGCTCCAGTCGGGCAGGGCTTCAAGGGCGGGACGCACCGCCGCGATCCGGGCACGGCCCTCGTCGGAGAGGAGGGCACGGGCCTTGTCGTCCGGCGCCAGGGGCCGCGCGGCATAGAGGTAGTAGGCGCTGTCGAGGAGCTCGATCAGGGTCTTGGCTCGCTCCTTGAGCCCCGGCATCGCCAGGGTCAGCTTGTCCCTGAGGTCGTCGGAAAGCGGAACGGGGATGCCGCGCTCCGGGCCGACATGCGGGAGGATCTTCTCGATGGCGGCCACGAGGTCGGCATCGGCGCTCTGGCGGATGTAGAGCCCGTTGAGGTTGGCGAGCTTGGCGAAGTCGAACCGGGCGGCCGAGCGGCCCACGGCGCCGAGGTCGAAGGCCGCGACCATCTCCTCCGTCGAGAAGACCTCCTGGTCACCGTGGCTCCAACCGAGCCGGACGAGGTAGTTGCGCAGGGCCTCGGGCAGGTAGCCGAGGTCGCGGTAGGCCTCGACGCCGAGCGCCCCGTGGCGCTTCGAGAGTTTCGCCCCGTCGGCCCCGTGGATCAGCGGGATATGCGCCATCCGCGGCACCTCCCAGCCCAGCGCCGCGAAGATCTGGCTCTGCCGGGCTGCGTTGGTGAGGTGGTCGTCGCCGCGGATGATCTGCGTGACGCCCATGTCGTGGTCGTCCACCACCACGGCGAGCATGTAGGTCGGCGTCCCGTCCGAGCGGAGCAGGACGAGGTCGTCGAGGTCGCGGTTGGCCCAGGTGACGCGGCCCTGTACCGCGTCGTCCACCACCGTCTCGCCCTCGGAGGGCGCCCTGAGGCGGATCACCGGCTTCACGCCCTCCGGCGCCTCCGCCGGGTCGCGGTCGCGCCAGCGCCCATCGTAGCGCAGGGGCCGCCCCTCGGCCCGGGCCTGCTCCCGCATCTGGGTCAGCTCGTCCTGGGTAGCGTAGCAGCGATAGGCACGACCCGCCGCCAGCAGACCCTCCACCACCTCCCGGTGGCGCGCGGCCCGGGCGAACTGGAACACCACGTCCCCGTCCCAGTCGAGGCCAAGCCAGGTCAGCCCCTCCAGGATCGCGTCGATGGCCGCCTTGGTCGACCGTTCCCGGTCGGTATCCTCAATGCGCAGCAGCATCCGCCCGCCGTGATGGCGCGCATACAACCAGTTGAACAGGGCGGTGCGCGCCCCGCCGATGTGGAGGAAGCCGGTGGGGGAGGGGGCGAAGCGCGTGACGACGGCTGACGACATCTCTTCAATTCGGACTGGCGAAGGGGCCGGCGGCGGCCGGGACCCGGATTGCGGTGGAAAACGGGGCGAGCGACGATCGTTCCGCCCTCGCGTCGTCGTCGGGTGCGGATCGCTCCCGGGGGACAGGGCATCTCTCCGTCCCCGGGTCAAGTGCCCTGGGGGTGAGAACGGCGCAAACCCGGCAGGAGGCTGTCACGGGCGCCCTGCGTCACGCTAAGGACGGTCGGACGCCTGCGGCATCGTGGGCGGAATCGCGGGCGGTGGGGATGCAGCGGATCGGCGCAGGGACAGCAGGGGGCGTGGCCGCCCTCGCGCGCGTCCCTAACCGGGCGCTCGCCGACCTGCGCGGTCCGTTCCTCCGCGCCCTGGCCCGCGAGGCCGAACAGCGGCGGCTGTTCCCCTGGCTCGCCGTCGCCTTCGGAGCAGGCATCCTCGTGTTCTTCGCCGCAGCGGACGGACGCCCGTGGCTTCCGGCGCCCCTGGGGGCCGGGGCGGCCTGCCTCGCCCTCGCCACGCGCATGGGTGCCCGTCCCTGGTCCCTGGCCCTGGCCCTCGGATGCGGCTTCGCCTGTCTGGGTTTCGCCGCGGCGGCGTGGCGGGTCGAGCGGGTCGCCGCACCCGTCCTGTCACGGACCGTGGTCGCCCCCCTGACGGGAGTGATCGAATCCCTCGACGAGCGGGAGGAAGGGGCCCGGCTGATCGTGCGCGTCGAGACCCTCGGCACCCTGCCGCGCGAGACACTGCCCCTGCGGGTCCGGGTGTCTTACCGCAAGGCGACACCGCTGAAGCCCGGCGACGGCCTGAGCGCCACGGCCCGGCTCCTGCCTCCGCCGGAGGCGGCCCGACCCGGGGGCTACGATTTCGCCCGGGACGCGTACTTCCAGGGGATCGGCGCGGTCGGCTCCCTCGTGGGGACGATCACGGTGCGGCCCGCCTCCGACCCACCCCTCAGCCTGCGCCTCGCCGCGGCCCTCGACGATGCCCGCAACGCCCTCACCCGTCGGATCGCCGACGGCTATGGCGGTCAGCCCGGGGCCGTGGCCGCCGCCCTCGTCACGGGCAAGCGCGGGCTGATCGGCGGCCCCGCCAACGACGCCCTGCGGGCGGCCGGCATCTATCACGTCGTCTCGATCTCCGGGCTGCACATGGTTCTCGCGGCCGGCGTCGTGTTCTGGATCATCCGAGCGGCCCTAGCGCTCGCACCCCGCTGCGCCGTGTTCTGGCCCGTGAAGAAGATCGCCGCCGCCTGCGCCATGGTGAGCGTGAGCGCCTATTGCGCCTTCTCGGGCTGGGACATTGCCGCCGAACGCAGCCTCGTCATGACGCTGATCATGGTCGGGGCGATCCTCGTGGACCGGCCGGCTCTCTCCATGCGCAACCTCGCCCTCGCCGCCCTCATCGGCCTCGCCCGGGAGCCGGAGGCCCTCCTGGGCCCGAGCTTCCAGATGTCCTTCGGGGCGGTGGCCGGCCTCATCGCCTGCGCCCGCCTCATCGACGGACGTCTTTTCGCGATGCCCGGCGCGGGCCGCCTCGCCCGCGGGGCCGGGTTCGTCGCCCGGGGAATCGTCGCCACCCTGGCCACCACCCTCGTCGCCCAGATCGCGACCGCCCCCTTCGCGACCTATCACTTCCAGACGGTGCAGCCCTTCGGCGTCCTCGGCAACGCCCTGACCCTGCCCCTCGTCTCCCTGGTGGTGATGCCCTGCGCCGTGCTGGGCACCCTGGCCTACCCCTTCGCCCTCGACAGGCCGATCTGGTGGATCATGGGGCAGGCGGTGGCGGGGATGCTCGCCATCTCCGAATGGATCGCCGGCTTCGAGCGCTCCGTCATCGTCGTTCCCGCCTTCGGAACCGGGGCATTGCTCCTGCTCGCGTCGGCGCTACTGCTGGGGACGCTGCCCGTCACCGGCCTGCGCCGCATCGCCCTGGTGCCCGCCCTCGCAGGCCTCGCCTTCGCCGCCTTCCCTGATCGGCAGAGTCTCTATGTCGATCGCCAGGGTACCGGAGCGGCCCTCCGCGGGGCGGATGGACGGCTCGCGGTGCTCGGCAAGCCCCCCGCCTTCGAGCTGGAGCAATGGCTGAAGGCCGACGGCGACGGCCGGCGGGCCGCCGTGCTCCTGGCCGCATCGCCCGCGGGCCGTTGCGACCGCCTCGGTTGCGCCGCCTCGCTGCCCGACGGCCGGGCCATCGCCCTGGTCAGGGACGCCCGCGCCTTTCCCGAGGATTGCGCCCGCGCTGCCATTCTCATCAGCGCCCTGACCGCCCCACCGAACTGCGCCGCACCGGTGATCATCGACCGCCGCCGCCTGTCGGCCTTCGGGGCCGCCGCCCTTCGCGTCGAACCGGGAGGGGTCACCGAGAGCTACGCCCGTGCGGACGGGCGCGCCCCGCCCTGGCGTACCCCGCCGCCGGGGACTGCCGCACGGGCGGCCGGCGCGGAGGAGCCCGTCCCGGAGCCGGAACCCGAGCCGTCGCACGCGCCCTTCTAGCGGCTGAAGACGTCGTCCGCTGTCCACGATCCTGGAATGGCTGCAGACGGTTCAAGCGGCTTCCCGTCCGGAGTTCGTCCGCCGTCTGGCCGTACCCGCCGTGTCAGTAGCGCCGGACGAGGCTGACGAGCCGCCCCTGGATCCGCACCCGGTCCGGCCCGAGAACCCGGGTCTCGTAGGCCGGGTTGGCGGCTTCGAGGGCGATGGAGGACCCCCGGCGCCGCAACCGCTTCAGGGTGGCTTCCTCATCGTCGATCAGCGCCACGATGATGTCGCCGGTATTGGCCGTTTCCTGCTTGCGAATGACCACGAGGTCACCGTCCAGGATGCCGGCATCGACCATCGAATCGCCCCGGACCTCCAGGGCATAGTGCTCACCGCCGGCCAGGAAGTCCGGCGACATGGTGACGGTGTGGCTCTGGTTCTGGATCGCGGCGATGGGCGTGCCGGCGGCGATCCGGCCCATGACCGGGATCGAGACGCCGCGGAATTCCTCGAAAGTCCGAGGCTGGGCCGGAGCAGGTGCGGCTGGCGGCAGTTTCGCTAGCCCACCTTCCACCACGCTCGGCGTGAAGCGCCGCGGCTCGGGCGCAGATGCGGCGGCGGCTTCGGCAGCCTCGGCGCTGCGGCCCAGGGCATCCGGAAGGCGAATCACCTCGATCGCCCTGGCCCGGTTGGGCAGCCGGCGGAGGAAGCCGCGCTCCTCGAGGGCCGTGATCAGCCTGTGGATGCCGGATTTCGATTTGAGGTCGAGGGCATCCTTCATCTCGTCGAACGAGGGCGGCACGCCGCATTCCTGCATCCGCTGCTGGATGAAGCGCAGAAGGTCCAACTGCTTGCGCGTGAGCATTGATCGGGTCTCGCGGAATGAAGGCGGGCGCACTGAAACAAATCGCGAACACGTTAAGCGTTCCGCAAGTGTTCTGCAAGGCCCGAGCTTGGCCTTTCGGGGCGGGCGGACGGTGGGCGGAAGTGACCGCTCCCGCCCACAGGCTCCATCCGGCTGCCCGCGTAGCTAATCAATCTATCTGATCCGGAATATTGGATCGTATCAATTCCCGAATTGACGATTGATTCACTCGTCATTCGAAGATATTTTTCGTCATATTCACGCAAATATTTCAAAATGATGCTATAATATCTGGCAAAAATCTTATTGAATACAAATAGAGATTGCATGATTACCTGAAATAGTCATAGAACCTTCAAGAACCGACGGCATGAGCGTTCCGCCACGGGTCGTGAGGTGTCTGAGCACGCGGCGAAGGAACGTGATGACTGGTTCTTCAATCTCGTTTTTCGATTCGCGAATCGCGGTCGGCGCGGCGATTCCGGCCCAGGCTTCGGATCCGCGCCAGTCGCCGGAATTCGATGCGCTGGAAGCGGAGATCGGGAGGCTCGAGACCGAAGGGCCCGGAGGCGTCGAATGGGGCGACGTCGTCCGCCTCTCCGCTTTCCTTCTCGAGTCCCGGGGGAAGGATCTGCTCGTCGCCTGCTGGCTTACCCACGCCCTGCATCGGCTGGAACAGTATCGCGGCCTCGCCACCGGGCTCGGCCTGGTCCGCGGGATGATGGAAGCGCATTGGGACGGGATGCAGCCGCCCCCCGCCCGTGAACGGGCAAGGGCGCGGGCGCTGGAATGGTTCGCCGACCGCTCGGCGACCCTCTGCGAGCAAGGGCCCGACGAGGACGAGGACGAGGCGGTCCTTTACGCCTATCAGATGCTCGGCGAGATCGAGGAGTTGGCGGGCGACCGGCAGCCGAAATTCCGGCCGGAATTCGGGCACCTGTCGCGGGCCCTCAGGGTTCATGTCGAGGCGATCCGCGCGGCGCATCGGGAGCGCGAACGCCGCGAGGCGGAAGAGGCGGCGGCTCTTGCCGCATCGCTGCCGACCGACGAGGAAGCTCACAGGGTGGCGGAAGCGGCCCCGGCCGCGGTTCCGGACGCGAGCCGGCCCGCCCCGGCGCCAGGCAACGCCGCGTTCGACCCCGCTGCTGTCGGACACTTGCCCGAAACGCTGCGGGATTGGTCGGCAGGGCTCCTCGCGGGCAACACGGCCGATTCGCTTGCCTATGCCCTGTCGCGGGTCGCCTCGTGGGGGCGGCTGCACAGGCTGCCTCCCCATGCCGGCGGCCGGACCGTGGCGATGCCGCCGGCTGCGGAGGCCGAGGCGGTTCGGGCCCTGATCGCTGCGGGCCGGAAGCTCGAGGCGCTGCAGGCCCTCGAAGCCATGGTCTGGACGGCACCGTTCTGGTTCGAAGGGCATCGCCTCTCTGCCAGGACCCTCGGCGAAATGGGCGCGGATTACGCCGACGCGCAGGCGATGGTCGGCGGCATGGTGAGCCTGCTCCTACGGCGCTTCCCCGACCTTGCGGACTTCGCCTTCGCCGACGGATCTCCCTTCATCGGTCCGGAGACCCGGGACTGGCTCGCCGAGATGGGATCGGCGCCTGCGGGCGGCCCGGTCGATGCGCTCGACCGGACCCAGGCGGAGGCGAGATCCCTCGTGGCCGCAGGGCGGGGGCAGGAGGCCGTCAAGCTCCTCGCCGGGATGACCAAGGGCGACGTCACCGGGCGCAACCGCTTCGTGCGCCAGATCCTCCAGGTGCGTCTCTGCCTCGACATGGGGTTGATCGCCACGGCGATCCCCCTCCTCGACCACATGGATCAGCTGCTGGACGCGCACGCCCTCGAGATCTGGGAACCCGCCCTGGCCGCCGAGGTGGCGGAACTGCGGGTCCGGGCTCTGACCCATGCGGAGGCGCCACGGCTGATCGCCGAGGACCGCCGCCGCACGAGCCTCGAAGCGGCCCGGCGGCGCCTCGCGGGGCTCGACCTCGCCACCGCCTCGCACCTGTTCCGGTGAGCCTGAGACGGCCGCCGCCTTTCACCCACCCCGAAGGAAGATGTCGCGCCCATGTCGAAAGAAGTGTCCGTCGCTCCCAAGGAGCGCGTCAACATCAAGTTCAAGCCCGGAACCGGCAACGCCAAGGAGGAAGTCGAGCTTCCCCTGAAGCTTCTGATGCTCGGGGACTTCACCGGCCGCCCGGACGACCGCCCGGTCGAGGAGCGGGGCCTCACCGACATCAACAAGGACAATTTCGACGACGTGCTCCGGGGCCACGACCTGAAGCTCGATCTCTCCGTCGGCAACAAGCTCGCGGACGATTCCTCCGCGACGATGCCGGTGAGCCTCTCCTTCGCCAAGCTGAGGGATTTCGAGCCGGAGGCCGTGGCGCGGCAGGTGCCGGAACTGGCCAAGCTGCTGGAGCTGCGCGAGGCGCTGATCGCCCTCAAGGGCCCGCTGGGCAACGTGCCGGCCTTCCGCAAGGCGATCCAGAACGTGCTCGAGGATCAGGGATCGCGGGAGAAGCTCCTCGCCGAACTCACCGGCTCCGGCGAGCCGGAGCGCTGATCCGGATTGTCCGTCCGGGGCCTGCCCGCCATCCGGTGATCGCGGCGGGCCCCACCTCTCACCTCATCCCCCGTGCCGAGTGAGTCGCGGCCGCTCCCGGGTACGACAGGACCGACCATGAGCACCCAGCAAGTCGTCACCGTCCAGGACGGTTCGCTCGTCACGACCGAGGAATCGCTACTCGATCAGATCATCGGCGAGACCAAGCTCACTCCGAAGGACGACGGCTACGACATCGCCCGCCGCGGCGTGTCCGCCTTCATCGCGGAGCTGATGCAGTCCTCCCGGAAGGACGAGAAGGTCAACAATGCGGTCATCGACCAGATGATCGCCGCCATCGACGGCAAGCTTTCCGCGCAGCTCGATGAGATCCTCCACAACGAGACCTTCCAGCAGCTCGAATCGGCCTGGCGAGGTCTCAAGTTCCTCGTAGACCGGACCGACTTCCGGCAGAACATTCGGATCGAGATGCTGAACTGCGCCAAGGGCGAGCTGCTCGACGACTTCGAGGACAGCCCGGAGGTGTTCAAGTCCGGCCTGTACAAGCACATCTACTCGGCGGAGTTTGGCCAGTTCGGCGGCAAGCCCTACGGTGCGGTGATCGCGAACTACACCTTCTCAGCGGCACCGCAGGACGTGAAACTGATGCAGTTCATGGCCCGCGTCGGAGCGATCTCCCATGCGCCGATGATCGCCGCCGCCGGGCCCGACATGTTCGGCGTCGAGCGCTATGATGAGATTGCCGGCCTCAAGGATCTCGATTCGATCTTCGAGGGGCCACGCTACGCGAAATGGAACTCGTTCCGAGAGACAGAGGATGCGCGCTATTTCGGCCTGACGGTGCCCCGCTTCCTCCTGCGGATGCCCTACGGGCGGGACTCCGTCCCCGTGAAGTCCTTCAACTATGAGGAGGCGAGTGGCGGCGCGAGCGGCAACTACCTCTGGGGCAATGCCTCCTTCGCCTTCGCCACCCGGCTGACCGACTCATTCGCCCAATATCGCTGGTGCCCGAACATCATCGGTCCCCAGTCGGGGGGCGCCGTGGAGAATCTGCCGACCCACCATTTCGAATCGATGGGCCAACTGCAAACCAAGATCCCGACGGAAGTGCTGATCACCGACCGGCGGGAATTCGAGCTGGCGGAACAGGGCTTCATCGCCCTGACCATGCGCAAGGGCAGCGACAACGCCGCCTTCTTCTCGGCCAACTCGGTGCAGAAACCGAAATTCTTCGGCAACAGCACCGAAGGGAAGCAAGCCGAACTCAACTACAAGCTCGGGACCCAAATCCCGTACATGTTCATCATCAACAGGCTCGCCCATTACATCAAGGTTCTGCAACGCGAGAACATCGGCTCATGGACCAGCCGGGAGGAGCTGCAGGCCGAACTCAACACCTGGATCAGCCAGTACATCGCCAACCAAGAGAATCCCTCTCCGGAGGTGCGTGCCCGTCGTCCCCTGCGTCAGGCGGAGATCATCGTCGAAGACGTCGAGGGCGAACCGGGCTGGTACCGGGTCGCGATGTCGGTTGTCCCCCACTTCAAGTATATGGGCGCCGACTTCACGTTGTCCCTGCGGGGGAAACTCGACAAGCAGTGACCGCGACAGGCAGCGACAGCGTGCGCCCGCCTCGCCGGATGCGGGCGTGAGCGGGCGGCGACCGGCGAGGTGAACGTGGCGAGTCTGTTCGAAAGGCTGGAGGCGGCGCGGGCCGACGGCACGTCGCCGCCGGGCATCGCGCGGAGTGCCGGCCTGCGGGAGAGCGTCCTGGCAAATATCAGGACCGTCCTGAACGGGCGGCAGGGATGCTGCCAGACCCGGCTCGATTACGGCCTCCCCGATCTGAACGGGATCGCCGGGGAGACCTCAGAAGCTGTCCCGGCCATCGCCAGGGCGGTGAAGGCGCAGATCGAGTCCTTCGAGCCGCGCCTGAGCGCGGTGGTCGTCCGTCCCGCCACGCTGCCGGGCATGCCCGGCGAGCTGGCCTTCACGGTCTCAGCCCTCCTCCACGATGGGGAGGAGGGGAGGGCCCTGCGATTCGAGACGGTCCTCGGCGACGACCGGCAGATGCGCCTGCGCCTCTGAGGATCGTCTCCGACCCTTCGAGATCACGACCTCCCGCGGCTTCGCGAGTCCCCGGACATGTCCCTTAACGCCCATTACCAGGACGAGTTGTCCTACCTTCGCGAGCTCGGGCAGGAGTTCGCCCGGGCCAACCCGAAGCTCGCGGGCTTCCTGGCGCGCGAGGCGAACGACCCGGATGTCGAGCGCCTGCTCGAAGGTTTCGCCTTCTCCGTCGCCCGCCTGCGCCAGAAGCTCGACGACGAAATGCCGGAACTTGTCCACGGGCTCATCCGGCTGGTCTGGCCCCATTACCTCCGGCCTCTCCCGCCCATGACGGTGGTGGCCTTCTCCGTGGCCGGCGGCGGCCCGGACGTCGTGAGCATTCCCAGCGGCACCGCCCTCGCGTCGCGGCCTGTCGATGGGGTCACCTGCCGCTTCCGCACCTGCTACCCGGTCGAGGCGCTTCCCTTCACCGTGTCGCATACCGAGAGCGAGAACCAAGCGACCGCCGCCCGGCTGACCTTGTCCCTCAGGGCCAAGGGGCGCGCGACCCTGCGGGCCCTCCAGGGCGGACGGCTCCGGCTGTTCTTCAACGCGGAGCGGGAGCCCCAGGTCTCCCGCTCGCTGCTGCTCCACCTGTCGCGGTACCTGCAATCGGTCACCGTAACGAGCGAGTCCGGCGAGAGTCTGACCCTGCCTGCGGAGGCGGTCCGCCCCGTGGGCTTCGCCGATTCGGAGGCGGTGATTCCCTATCCCGCGAATGCCTTCGCAGGGTTCAGGCTGCTGCAGGAATACCTCGCCTTCCCGGCCAAATTCCTGTTCGTCGACGTCGAAGGGTTGGAACGGGCCGCCGCCATGTCCGGCCGGAGCGTCACCCTGGCCTTCCATTTCTCCCGGCCCTTCCCGGACCAGATCCGGGTGGTCAGCGGGCATGTGCGGATCAACTGCACCCCGGTCGTCAACCTGTTCCCCCATGAGGCGCAGCCCCTGCGGGTCGACCGGTCGCGCACCGAATACAGGGTCGTCGCCCACGGCCCCGCGGCGACCGGGATCTATGCGATCGAGGCCGTGACGGGCCATATCCAGGGCGAGGGCAGGCGCATTGCGTACGAGTCGTTCGAAGCCTTCCGGCACGATATGCCCGACGAAGCCGGCATGCGTCCCTTCTACCGGGAGCGCCTTCAACCGGCCGTGGTCGGCCGCGGGGTCGATCACTACCTGTCCTTCATTACCTCCCGGGACATGGCCGCCGCCCCGCCGGCCCAGGTGGTTTCGGTGGCGCTGACCTGCACCAACGGCCCCCTGGCCGAACGCCTGGCCATCGGCGCCATCGACCAGCCGACTTCCGAAACCCCGGCGACGGTCACCTTCTCGAACCTGCGGGCCGTCACGCCGCACATCCCGCCGCCCATCGGCGAGAACCTGCTCTGGCGCCTGATCTCCAACCTCGCGTGCAACTTCGGCTCCCTGGCCGATGCGGAATCCCTGCGGACCCTGATCGCGAGCTACGACTTCCGGGCCGTGCACGACGCCCAAGCACGGCACAGGCTGGAACTGCTGCTGGAGGCCATCGAAAGCTTCTCGCACGGGGTCGAGGACGGGGTGCTGCGCGGCCAGCCTGTCCGCATCCGCACCCTTCGGTTGTCCGTGGCGGAGAGCAAGGTCGGGGGCGAAGCCGAACTCTACCTCTTCGGCTCCGTGCTGGAGCACTTCTTCGCCGCCTATGCCGGCCTTAACAGCCTGCATCGTTTCGCGATCGAAGGCATCGAGGGCAGGATCGAGTACCGGTGGAAACCGCGCCGGGGCGCTGCGACCTCCCGATGAGCGAGCCAGCCCCCCTCGATCCGGCCGCGATCCAGTTCAACGAGCTCTGCCTGTGGTTGGAGCGGGCCTATCCGCAGCCCGGAGGCCTGGGTGCCACCGGAGCGCCCCGACGGGAGAGGGTCCGCTTTCGTGCAAACCCGACCCTGGCCTTCCCGGCGGAGGAGGTCGCCGCGGTCGCGCTGCCTGCCGGGCCGGGGGAGCCTGTCATCGTCACGGCCAACCTGTTCGGCCTGCACGGGCCGTCCTCGCCCCTTCCCCCGGCCGTGACCGAGCGGATCGTCCACGCCCAGGAGGATGGCGCCCTGCGGGCCTTCCTCGATTTCTTCAATCACCGCCTGCTCGCGCTGCTCTTCCGCATCTGGAAGCACTACCGGCACCAGCACCGATACAGGGCCGGCGGCACGGACCCGATCACCGACGCGGTGGCGGCCCTGTTCGGCAAGGTCGGCCGGGAGGGTGGTGACGGCACGCCGTCGCGAACGCTTCTGCTGCCCTATACGGGGCTCCTGGCCCTCCCCACCCGGTCGGCCTCCTCGGTGGCCCGGATCGTCAGCCACTATTTCGGCCATCCCTGCGCGGTGGAGGAATTCATCCCCAGGGAGATCCGCATCCCCGACGACGCCCTGTGGCGCCTCGGGGCGGCCGAGATGGGCCTGGGCGTCGAGACGGTGGCGGGGAGAACGATGCCGGACAACCTCGGCAAATTCCGCCTGCGCCTCGGCCCGCTGACCGCTGCCGCATGCGATCGGTTGCTGCCGGACGGGCCGGATCACCGCAGGCTGATCGAGCTCATCCGATTCTCGATCCGCGATCCGCTGGAATGGGACATCGCCTTCGTGCTGGCCCCAGGCGAGGCGCAGCCGATGCGCCTGGGGGTAAGTCGCCTCGGCTGGTCGGGCTGGCTCAAGGCCACCAGCGAAGGCCCGGTGGAATTCGTCGTGGGGACCGGCAAACCGTCATGAGATCGTCATGCGCACCGCCCAAGCGTACGGCCGCGCTTGGCAGCACTCTCGAGGCGAGAGCCTGCACACACAATCCGGGAAAGAGATGAAGCTGCATCTGTTGGTGCTCCGCCTTAAGGACGGAGACACAGAGCTCGGCCTGACTCACGTCTTCGACGAGTCCGGCGGCACCATTGGGCGAAGCGCCGCCTGCGACTTGTCGATTCCCGACCACTCCAGGACGCTGTCCTCAATGCACGCGCAGATATCGCATAACGGCCACGGCTTTGCAATCACCGATACGAGCACCAACGGCGTTTATCTGAATACGGTCGATGCACCGCTCGGTCGGTACAAGAGTGCGCCCCTTAGCGACGGCGATACGCTGTACCTTGCCGAGTTCGTGATCTCGGTGACGGTCCTGCGCGACGAGGCCGAGCATGCCGCAGGGGCAGGACCCGCGATGGGACCGGCAAGCCCGACCGATCGGGCGTTCATCCCGGACGAGTTCGACTTCGGGGACCTCGGCGCCCCGCGGTTGGCGCATCCCCTGAAAGCCGGGGGCGAGAAGCCCCCCGTGGATGCCGGCGCCGCCGATGTCCCCGACCACGAACCGGCCGCCGCGCCGGCCCATCCCCCGGCGCCCGTCGTGGTCGGGGCGGCGTTGGCGTCGCTCATGGCGTATTCGCCTTGGTCCAGGCGGGATCCCCTTTCGGCACCGACGGCATCGTCCTCGGACGCCCCATCCGCCTCCGCCTTCGCTCGCGACCGCGATGCGCAGGTCTTCTGGGAAGCCCTTGGAATCGATCCCGCGCTGGTCGCCCCGCCCGTCCGAGAGGCGTTGTTGGCAGGCTTGGGAAATGCCCTGCGGGACGCGGCGCGGGACCTGATGGCCGCGCTTCCTGCGGTCGATGGGGATGCGACCTTCGCCGAGCGGCGCCGGCCTGCGTCGCCGACCTCTGCCCCCGATACGGGCGATCGGGCCTTGGCGCGGGCTGAAGCCGGACCACAGCCGGCCGGGATTCCCGGTATGATGGGACAGGCAGCGGCATGAGCGACAGCGTCCCCCCCTCCGGCGCATGTCCCGCCGGGATCTGATGCTGGGCTTCGCGTCGGCCACCGCCCTGGCCGGGTGTTCGTCCGCCCCGGACATGCCGACGACGCCCCTCAACGTCACGATCAATGCGGACGAGCAGATCAATCCCAACGAGAGCGGAATCCCTTCGCCGATCGTCCTGCGGATCTACGAACTGAAGTCGCCGACCGCCTTCGAGCAGGCGAGCTTCTTCGACTTGCTGGACCACGACACCACGAAGCTCGGGACCGATCTCGTCGCCAAGCGCGAATTCGAGATGAAGCCGGGGGAGAAGGGCGCCTATACCCGCGACGCTCCTGCGGAGGTACGGCACGTCGGCATCATCGCCGGCTTCCGGCAGATCGATGTCGCGCAGTGGCGCGCCGTCGTCGCCATCAAGCCGGAGAGTGACAACGCTCTGCTGATCTCGGTGACCGCCCTCGCCGCCAAAATCGAACGGCAGCGCGACCGTCGCACGTTCGGCCTGTTCTGATGCGCCGCCCCCCGATCCGCCCCATGATTTGTCCCTTGCCTCGCCCCTTCCTGCCGGGCTGCCCCCGCATGTCCCAGCGCCCCGGGCTCGCCGGAACCCTCGCCACCGGCCTTCGGCCGTCCCGCACGGGCGCGGCGCCGTGGGCCGTGCGGAGCCCCGCGCGATGACCCTCGTCAGCAAGCCGCTCTGGTCGGAAGGGATGCTGGTGCGGCCGCAGCATTTCCAGCAGCACGACCGCTGGTTCGAGCACGTGATGGAGGGGCGGTTCTTCGCCCTGGGCGTCTATGGCTGGGGCCTGCGCCACCTCGCCTTGAGCACACCTCTGCTTCCCCTGGGCAAGGTCGCCGTCGAGGCCGTCGCGGCGATCCTCCCCGACGGAACCGTCATCGACACCGAGACCGGCATCGCCATCGAGCCGAGGGCCGTCCCGCCGACGCTGAGCAACGCCACGGTGAAGCTTGCCGTGGGCCTGCGCCGGCGCGACGGAACCGGCGACCCGGGCCCCCACGGACGCTACCGGCGGACCGAGCAGGTGGTTCGCGACGAGACCGCGCCCGAGCGGCAACCTGTGGGCGTGGAGGTGGCCGAACTGGCCGTCCGCCTGCTGTTCGAGGGCGAGCCGGAGGATGGGCTCGTCACCCTGCCCATCGCCCGCATCCGCGAGACCGACGCGTCGGGGGCAGTGGTGCTGGACGAGCACTACATTCCCCCTTGCCTGACCATCCGGGTCTCGCCGCGCCTCGTGAGGATCGTCAACGAGATCCGCTCCCTCCTGCACAGCCGGGGTGAGGCCCTGGCGACCCTGGGCACCGGCGGGACGGAGAGCGCCCACCTCGTGGACCTGATGGTGCTGGCCATCGTCAACGGGCAGGAGGCGGTCTTCGACCACTTCGCCACCCTCCCGGGCCTGCATCCCGAGCAGGTCTACAGGGCCTCGGTGACTTTGGCGGGCATGCTCTCGACCTTCTCGGCCTCCCGCCGCCACAAGGCCGACATCCCGCCCTACGACCATCTCGATCTCGACAGGCCCTTCCGGCAGGTGCTGGACGAACTGCGCCAGCTCCTCGCCATCGTGATCGAGCGCAACGCTGTCGGCCTGCCGCTCCAGGACCGGGGCCACGGCATCAGCCTGTCGACCATCGGCGACAGGACGCTCTTCCAGGATGCGCGCTTCGTCCTGATCGCCATGGCGAGCGTTCCGCCCGAGATCCTCCGCAGCCAGCTGCCGATCTCGACGAAGGTCGGGTCGGTGGAGACGATCCGGGATCTCGTCAACCTGCAATTGCCCGGCATCCCGCTCCAAGCCCTCCCGGTGGCGCCCCGGGAGCTGCCGTTCATGCAGCGGGCCGTCTATTTCGAGCTCGATCAGGGCGTCGAGCTCTGGCGCAGCCTGACGCGCTCCGCCGCCATCGCCCTGCATGTCAGCGGCGAATACCCCGACCTTCGCCTCGAACTCTGGGCCATCCGGGGGCAGCGGCCATGACGGACAGGGCCTTCATCGACCCGCCGACCCTCATCGGCCACCGGCCCACGGGGCGGTCATCGGCCCATCCACAGGAGGGGAGGGGGCGCCCCGCTCCGCCGGCACCGGCGCGCACGCGGGTGGATGCCGGGATCAGCGTCCCGGAACCGGACATCTGGGATTCCCGCCGGGAAGCCGCGTTCGTGGCGAAAGCCCCATCGTGGCCGGCGACGCTGCAGCCGGAGGCGATACGGACGCCCCGATCCGAGCCGCCGGGCCACAGGAGCCCGCATGGGAATGCCGAGGGCCGAGTCGGTGGCGTTCTTCCGGCCGTGTCCCGGGGTTCCGCCGACAGCCTCGCCGCCGCGGCCGCGCCCCTTCTGAGCCTCGTGGCGCTCCTCCACGAGACCACCGAACTGGCCGGCGTGGCGCAGCTGCGGAGCGAGGTAATCGCGCACATCCACCTGTTCGACGACGAGGCGGCGCGCCTCGGCGCCAACGCCGAGGACATCCGCACGGCCCGCTACGTCCTGTGCTCGCTCATCGACGAGACCGTGATGAAGGCCCCCTGGGGCAGCGCGAGCGACTGGAGCACGAACTCCCTCCTCAACCGCTTCCACAACGAAACCTGGGGTGGCGAGAAGGTGTTCGAGATCCTCGCCCGGCTGAAGGCCGAACCGGGGACCCATATCGCCCTGCTGAAGCTCATCGACCTCGTGCTGCTCCTAGGGTTCGAGGGCGTGCACCGGGTTCTCGATGACGGGCGGGAGCGTCTCGCCGGACTCTCGGCCGAGCTCGGGCGTCTGATCGGCCAGAACCTTCCTCCGGTGCCGGCGCCCCTGTCGCGGGAATGGCGCGGGGTCCACGCGGAAGGCACCCTGCGGACCTATTTCCCCCTGTGGATCGTCTTCGCCGGGGCAGGCCTGCTCCTTGTCGCCCTGTACAGCTACGAGCGCTTCCGGCTGGCCGGGGCGGTCGGGCCGGTGGTCGAACGCATGCAGGCGATCGGGAACGCGGCCTCGGCAACGGGGAGGCGCCCGTGATCCGCGTCTACCTTCTCGGCTTCCTCACCCTGCGGGGCCTGCTGGCCCTTGCCGGCATCGCCGCCCTCTGCGCGGTGATCGTGTATGGCGGCCCGCACCTGTCGGCCTTCGGCTGGGCGCCCCTCGTGAGCGACGGGGCCCGGGCGGGCACGGTGGCGGCCGTCCTGACCCTGTTCTTCGGCGGTTCGCTCCTGCGCCTGGCCCTGGCACGCCGGGCCAACGCCCGGATGATCAAGTCGCTGCTGGACGCCGAGGGGCTGTCCGCCGGCGCGGAGTCCCGCGGCGGCGACGAGGTGTCGATCGTGAGGGCGCGCTTCGAGGAGGCGCTCACCACCCTCAAGGACAGGATCTTCCCCGGCCGGTCGGGGGATGCCTACCTTTTCGAATTGCCGTGGTATGCCGTGATCGGTCCGCCCGGATCGGGCAAGACGGCGATTCTGCGCCATTCGGGCCTGGATTTCCCCCTGGCGCCCCGGCTCGGCGCGGAACCGGTGGCGGGGCTCGGCGCCACCCGGCACTGCGACTGGTGGTTCGCCGACCAGGCCGTCCTGATCGACACGGCCGGACGCTATGTCACCCAGGACCAGGACAGCGTCGACGGCGCCGAGTGGCGCGGTTTCCTCAACCTCCTCAAGACCCACCGCAGCCGCCGGCCGCTGAACGGCGTGCTGCTGGTCGTCAGCCTCCGGGACATCCTGCTGCATGAGCCCGAGCGCCGGCGCCACGTCACGGCCCTGAGGGCACGCCTCCACGAGCTGTCGAAGACGTCCGGGATCGGGCTGCCGGTCTACCTCGTGGTCTCGAAATGCGACCTGATGCCGGGCTTCGCCGCGTATTTCGACGATCTGGACGAGGCCGCTCGCAGCCAGGTCTGGGGCATGACGTTCCCGGCCGACGGGGATCCGGCGGTGAGGCTGCCCGAGACCTTCGAGCGCCTCTTCCACGACCTCGCCGAGCGCCTGGAGGCGGGCCTGCGCGAGCGGGCCCATGCCGAGCGCGACCTCTCCCGCCGGGGACAGATCTACCTGTTCCCCAAGGAATTTGCCGCCCTGGGGAAGGACCTCGCGGGCTTCATCCAGGACGTCTTCCGGCCGAACCGCTTCGAGGCGACCACACGGCTAAGGGGAATCTACTTCACCAGCGCGACGCAGCAGGGAGCGCCCCTCGACCGGACGGCGGCGGCCTTCGGGCGCGGCTTCGGCCTTCCGAACCCCCGGCGTTCGCCGCCGACCGGGCCGAGCCGGGCCTACTTCATCACCCGCGTCCTGACTGAGGTCGCCTTCGCCGAGCAGGGTCTGGCGGGGGTGGACCGGAGGCTCGAACGCAAGCTCCTCCTCATCCAGAACGCCGGCTATGCGGCGGCGGCGCTCACGGTCGTGGGGCTCGCGACCCTGTGGTGGGCGGCCGAATCCCGGAGCGAGGCGCGAGTCGCCGCGACCTCCAAGGCCCTGGACGAGGTCCAGGCCCGACTTCACGACCTCCCCGCGCAGGTCGGGCCGGCGGCCCTGCTGCCCGTCCTCCAGGCCGCCGACGCTGTCAGGTCGGAGAGCGGCCGGGGGGACATCCTCGCCGCCCTCGACGGGCTCGGCCTGAGCGCGACCCTGTCCCTCGTGCCGGCCGCCGAGGACCTGCGGCGGCGCCTGCTCCTTGAGCGGCTTCATCCGGTCTTCGTGGAGCGGCTGGGCGAGCGCATCGCCGGCCTGCTGCTCCGGGGCGGCGACGCCGAGGCGTTGCGTGCCCTGCTGCGCAGCTACCTCATGCTGGGCGATCCGGAACGGTTCGAGGCGTCCGTCGTCCGGGCCACCGCCCGGGACGAGGCACGCCTCGCCTTCGCGGCGGACCAAGACGGCGCGGCCCGGCTGAACCACCACCTCGACGACCTGATCACCCTCCTGCCCAAGCCATCACCCCTGGATTGGCGCCTCGTGGAGGCGGCCCGCAGCCGGCTGATGCGGACGCCGCGGAGCGAGCAGGTCTACGCCCGGCTGCTGCGGGAGGCTGCCACCCATCCGAGGCTGCGGCCGGTGGATCTCGCCACCTCCGTCGGCCCCGGGGTCCTTAGGTTCACGACGGGGCCCGGCAACGAAGCGGTCTCGGTCATCCCCCAGGCCTTCACCCGGGAGGCCTTCTACACTTTCGTGCTCCCGCGCCTGCCCGTGCTGATCCGGGAGGAGGTGGGGATCGACTGGGTTACCGCCGGGCAGGGCACCGGCGACGGGCTGGTCCAGACCGGGACCCGGGAGGTGATGGACCGGTACGCGGCGGAGTACATCCGGCGGTGGCGCACCGCCGTGCTCGCGGTTCGCCTCTCCCCGGCCGCCGACCGTCAGCAGGCCCTGGCGGAGGTCCAGGCCCTCGCCGGCCCCGACTCACCCCTGGAGCGCCTGATCGGCCTCCTGCGGACCCATACCGACCTTCCCCTCCCTGGCGACCAAGCCGGGCAAGCGGCCGCGGCCGCGACGCCCGGGCCCCTGGGCACGATCGCCGGGGGCCTCGTCGCGGGGGCGGCGGCCAGCGCCGCCAACGCTGCGGCGGTGTCGGCCCTGGGGGAAGGGCCCTGGCCCGGCACCACCATCGCGGCGCCTTTCCGGCCGCTCACCGAGCTGACCGCACCCCCGGGGGGCGGACAGGCGGCCATGGCCCGGATCCGCGAGCTGCTCGGCGGGGCTTACAGCACCTTGAGCGCGGTCTCGACCGCCCCGGACCCGCATGAGGCGGCCTTTCGGATCGTGACCCAGCGGGGTGGATCGGGCGCCGACGGGCTCGCTCTCCTGCGGGCGGATTCGGCCCTGCGGCCGGAGCCCGTGCGCGGGGTCCTGCGCAGCGTCGCCGCCCTCGGCACCTCGTCGGTGATCGGGGAGGCGATCGACCACATCAACGACGTGTGGCGCCGGGACGTGCTGCCGCAATGCCTGTCGGCCCTCGACCAGCGCTACCCCCTCTTCGCCGATGCCCGCGAGGAGGTCTCGCTGCGCGATTTCAGCGACATGTTCCGCCCTGGCGGCATCCTGGACGAGTACTTCAAGAAGTATCTCGCGCCGTTCGTGGTCGAACAGCGGAACGGCTTCGCGCCCGTGAGGCTCGACGGGGAGCCCCTGCCACTGAGGCTGGAGGCGCTGCTGCAATTCCACCGGGCCCGGGCCATCCGGAACGCCTTCTTCGGCGGGACGGGCTCGGCGCCGGCCCTGAAGTTCAGCGTGAAGCCGTCCTTCCTCGATCCCCGCCTCATGCGCGCGACCCTGACGATCGACGGCCGCGACATCGTCTACCGGCACGAGGCGACCCGCGCCCACGACATCGACTGGCCGACCCGGACCGATGCCAGCACCGTCGCGGTGTCGCTCACCGATCTAGACGGGAAGGAAACCCGCATCGAGCGCGACGGCGCCTGGGCCCTCCTGCGCTTCGTCGACACGGCCGAGCTTTCGGCCCGCAGCGGGTCCGACGTTTTCGGCATCACGGTGAAGGCCGATGACGGCGCGAGCGCGAATTACCGCCTCAGGGCGGCGAGCGTGAACAACCCCTTCAACCTCGGCGCCCTGCGCGCCTTCCGATGCCCGGACGCCCTGTGATCTGGCCGCGCCTCCAGCGCCGGCCCCCCGGCGGTCCGGGCATCGCCGCCCCGGGTCCGCTCCTGGCCGGGCGTTTCGCCCTCGCGGGAATCGTGGGGCAAGGCGGCGTGGGCACCGTCTACCGAACCCTCGATCACCACCGGGTGCGGTCCGGGTCACCCCCCTTCGAGGTCGCCGTGAAGATCGTCGAATCCGGCGAGCCGGAGGCGGCGCTGTCGTTGCGACGGGAGGGCCGGTGCCTGCTTGGCCTGCGCCACCCCCACATCGTGCGGGCCTACGAGGCCGGCAGCGATGGACACCGGCCCTTCCTCGTCATGGAACTGCTCCGCGGCGAGACCCTGGCGCAGATCCTCCGCCGGCCCTCCTGCCGGGCCCTCGACCTTCCCATGGCCCTGTCCCTCCTCCGTGAGATCGGGGCGGCCCTTGCCGCCCTCCACCGGGCAGGGTTGATCCACGGCGACGTGAAGCCGGGAAACGTCTTCCTCACCCGGGATGGCTGCGCCAAGCTGATCGATCTCGGCGCGGCGCGGCCGATCGCAGCCGCCGGCCTCGGGCCGGGGGAGGTCGCCTCCGGGCAGGCCGGAGGGATCACCCCCGCCTACGCCTCTCCTTCCCTGTTGGACGGCCACGCCCCGGATCCCCGCGATGACGTCTTCGCCCTGGCGACCCTCGCCTATGTCCTGCTGACCGGCGATCACCCTACGGGCGGGTCTCCCGCCGCAGAGGATGACCCCGCGCCCGCGCGGCCGCCCGTCTTCGACGACGCACGATGGGCTGTCCTCCGCCAGGGTCTCCACCGCGATCCCGCCCAGAGGCCCGCGGATATCGGGGCCTTCGCGGCGCATCTTGCGCGGCCGAGCCGGCTGGACCGTCTTCGTCCTTTGCTTCGTCCCTTGCTTCGCCCCTCGCTCCGTGCAGGAGGGCCCGCGGCAAGCCCGCTCCCCCTCCGCTGGCGCGGCCTCGTCCTCTCCAGCGCCCCGAGCCTCGCCGCCGCGCAGGGGCCGGTGCCCTAGGCACCGCCGCGACGGGTCAGTGTTCCGAGCCGGCGCGCGCCCCACGGCGCAGAGACCGGGCACTCGACGGCCGGGCGATCCCGGCATCGCCCGGCCGGTCCGGGCTACGGGAGACGACGCGGCGCCGTCTCCCGCCGAAACGGGTCTTCGCCGGAGGCGGGGGTCCGACCTTTTCCAGCACCGGAGATGAAGGCCATGTCCTCGACATCCACGTACGATCTCGCCTCCGCGTCCTCCCCCACCGGAACGGCGGAACCCACGGAAGACGACCGCAGCCCGATCACGCTCAAGCTGGGCAACGGGCCCCTCTCCTCGAAGCTCTATGTGGAGCGCGTCGCTGGCCGCGAGGCCATCTCGGAGACCTACGAATTCCGGGTGACGTTCCACTCCGATGCGACGATCAAGGCCGACGATGTTTTGGGCCAGAACGCCGACCTGACGATCCGGGTCGATGACGCCAGGATGCAGGTCCAGGGCGTCGTGGCGGAGTTTCAAGCCTTCGATCCCCTCGGCGACAGGGACTATTCCTACGAAGCCCTGATCGTGCCGCAGCTGAAGCTGCTCGCCTACACGAAGCAGAATCAGGTCTATGGGACGGACGCGGCGATGTCCGTCACGGACCTCATCGAGAAATCCCTCTCAGGGACGCTGAGCACCCATCGCCGTAACGTCTCGGTCGAGCATCAGACGGTTTTCGTGACAAGCTACGACGAGAGAAGATATATTGTCCAATATGACGAGTCCGACCTGAATTTCCTCTCGCGCTGGTGCGAGCACTACGGAATATTTTACTTCTTCCACCGCTACCCTGTGGCAAGCAAGGATAAAGCCGGAAACGATATTCCGGAGATGGACGCCACCGGCCTCAAGCTGGTCGAAAAGGTGATGTTCAGCGATACGAACACCGCCTTCAAGGCCGCGCCGTCTCATCTGAGATATTGGGACAGGGCGACCACTCACACCAGTCCTGCCGCAGGTTCCGTGACGTCGTTCCGGTTCGTCGCACGGATCGTCCCGCAGAAGATCATCCTGCAGGAATACGATTACAACAACCCCGCCACCGAGCTGAACGCGGAAGCAGACGTCACGAGTCGCGGAATCGGAGAGATCGTCGCATACGGCGAAAACTATGCGACGCAGAAGGACGGTAAGGGCCTCGCCACGGTGCGGGCCGAGGAGATCGCCTGCCGCCGTACGACCTACCAGGGGGAAAGCAACTCACCGCTGCTGCGGCCGGGCGTCTACTTCGAGTTGCATGATCATCCTACGCTGTCGGGGCAGTATGTTGTCGTCTCGGCCGAGCACGAATTCACCACGCCCGCGCCGCAGGGCTTCACCGGGGCGGGCTGGCCAGAGGGCGCACCGTTCCGCAACCGGTTCACGGCGATCCCGTTCGAGACCCCCTTCCGTCCCGAACGCCGCACGCCCCGGCCGGTGGCCGCTGGCCTGTTCACCGCCAAGGTCGACACGGCGGCTCAGGACAAGATGGTCGAGCTGGACCCGCGAGGCGGGTACCGGGTGCGCCTGAGCTTCGACGACAGCGGCAAGGTCGACGGCAAGGCGAGCGACACGGTGCGCAAGGCCGAACCCTATGCCGGCCCCTCGGACATCGGCATGCACTTCCCCCTCCTGAGGGGGACAGAAGTGATGCTCGCCTGCGTGAATGGCGACATCGACCGGCCCGTCATCCTGGGCGCCCTGTTCGATGGCGCGAACAAGAGCGTGGTGACCCTCGACAACGCCACGCACCACCGCATCCGCACGCGCTCCGGCGCGTTCATGGAAGCGAGCCACATGGGCAATGCGCCGGCCTCGAGCGAGGCCTTCGATCCCGAGTCGGGAACGCAGGGGGCATGACCGAGCCCCGCCGGCCATCCCGCGGGGATGAAGCACCATGACCTGGCAACCGGCGGTGCGGGAGCCCGACTCCCTCGCCACCCTCGTGCACGACTCGGTGCGGGCTCACCTCTTCCCCGGCGAGTTGGATCCAAGGGGTTTCCGCCCCGTGCCTGGGGAGAGCTGGCGCCAAGCCGTCCTTCCCGATGGAACGGTGGTGCGGGCCGACCTCGCGGCCAGCCCGGCCACGCAGCGCCGGCACGGGCCGCGGGCCTGCGCCGGAATCCGCGTCACCGGCGTCCTCACCGTGGACCGGACGGGCTACCGAGTCGCGGCCGATGTCTGCATCGACCTCGCCACCCGGGCCGTCCTGTCCTGCGACGCCCGGATCGAGGCCGTCTCGCCCTGAGCAGAGACCTGCGCAGCCGGCCCGGAACGCGCGGGAAGCTGCGCAGTCACACGAATGATGTGAATCTAATTTCCTGAATCAAAACATAGCTTTAATACACTTCGAAGCCTTGGTACGGGGCTTGCCGAAGGGAGTCCGCCGGGCTGAACCGGCAAGAACGATTGCGAGGACAGACAGATGGCGCTCGACGCATACATGACCATCAAGGGCCAGAAGCAGGGGGACATCTCCAGTGAGGCCAGCACGATCAAGAGCGCCGGTGCGGGCGCCAAGTTCGACAAGCACGGCAACGAGATCACCGTTCTGGCCCTCGTGGGCGCGGTGGTGAATCCCCGTGACCCGAAGTCCGGCGTCACGAGCGGCGCCCGTGTCCACCAGCCGGTGACCTTCACCAAGCTGACGGACCGGTCCTCGCCGCTGCTGTGGCAGGCCCTCGCCAAGGGCGAGACCCTCACCGAGATCAGCTGCAAGCTGTACCGTCCGGACACCGCCGGCCTCGGCGAGCCGGAGGAATTCTTCGAGTACAAGTGGGAGAACGCCAAGCTCTGCGAGGGCAAGTCGTATCTTCCCCTGACCGTCGATGCGTCGAACGACCACCTGCGTCCGATGGAAGACTGGTCGTTCACCTACGAGAAGGTGACCTGGAAGCACACCAAGGCTTCCACGGAAGGTGAGGATTCCTGGCAGGCCGCCTAATTCATCGGGCGGGACAGCGTCAATAAATGGCTGTCCCGCCCCCTTGATGAGGCAAATCGTCACACTTCTGAAGCGATCGGGCACGCATGTGACCGAAGCCGGCTGACTGCTCCGCACCTCCGCGACCGCATTTCTTCGGGCCCCCGGTGAAGCCTCGATGATCCAGATCGATCTCAAGCAGCTGCTTGGACGGCTGAACTCCTACGTGAAGCGGTCCGTGGAAACGGCTGCGGGGTTCAGCGTCGGGCTGACCCACTACGAGGTCACCGTCGAGCATCTGCTGCTGGCCATGACGCACGACGACCAGCGGGACCTCGGCCTCATCGTCCGGCGGTTCGGCCTGGACGCGGCGCAGTTCGAGCAGGGGCTGAAGCGGGCGACCGATTCGTTCCGGTCGGGCAATGCCGGCCGGCCGGTCTTCTCACCGGTGTTGATCGAACTCCTCACCGACGCGTGGCTCATCGCCTCGGTGGAACTTGGCCAGCCGCAGATCCGCTCCGGCGCCATCCTGGCGGCCTTGCTCGCCAACCCGAGCCGCTACGCCATGACGGAGTGGTTCGACGCATTGCGCGCCGTGCCCGTCGCCGAGCTCAAGGCGGATTTCCGCACCATCGTCGCCGCCTCGTCGGAGGAGGCGGTGCCGCCCCGGAGCAGCGCGGGGGGAGAGCGGAGCGCGGCGGCCCCGGGCCCCTATCCCGGCGCGTTCGCAGGCTCGTCGGCCTCGGACAGCGCCATCGAACGCTTCACGGTCAACCTCACCGAGGAGGCCCGCAAGGGGCGGATCGACCCGGTCTTCGGCCGCGACCGGGAACTCCGGCAGATGATCGACATCCTCGGCCGGCGGCGGAAGAACAACCCGATCTGCGTGGGCGACCCCGGCGTCGGCAAGACGGCGGTCGTGGAGAGCCTCGTCCTCAAGATGGTGAGCGGCGACGTCCCGGACTTCCTGAGGGACGTGGATCTCCTCAGCCTCGACCTCGGCATGCTCCAGGCGGGCGCGGGGGTGAAGGGCGAGTTCGAGAAGCGCCTGAAGAACCTGATCGAGGAGGTGAAGGCCGCCCCCAGGCCGGTCGTGCTGTTCATCGACGAGGCGCACATGCTCGTGGGCGCCGGTCCTTCGGCAGGGGCCGGGGACGCGGCGAACCTCCTGAAGCCCGCCCTCGCACGGGGGGAATTGCGGACCATCGCGGCCACCACGTGGTCCGAGTACAAGCAGTACTTCGAGAAGGACCCGGCCCTGGCCCGCCGGTTCCAGCTCGTGAAGCTCGACGAACCCTCGCCGGAACAGGCCACCATCATCGTGCGCGGCCTGCGGGCTGCCTACGAGAAGAGCCACGGCGTCTATATCCGCGACGACGCGGTGGCCGCCGCGGCCCAGCTCTCGGCCCGCTACATCACGGGTCGCCAGCTCCCCGACAAGGCGATCGACGTCCTCGATACGGCCTGCGCCCGGGTGAAGCTCTCGCTCTCGACCAAGCCTGCGGCCATCGACGACCAGGAGGTGCGGATCGCGACCCTGCGGCGGGAGCGGGAGGCCCTGGCCCGGGACCGGGGTACCCTCGGCCTGGACGATCCGCGGATCGCCGAGGTGGAAGGGGAGATCGCCCGGCAGGAGGAAGACAGGACCGCGGCGATGGCCCGGTGGGAGCACGAAAAGGTGCTGGTCGACCGTATCGTGGCCCTGCGGCACCGCCTCGGCCTCGGCCCCGACAGTCGTGCGGCCGGAGAGGATGATCGCGACGGCCTGACGGAAGCCGAGCGTGCCTCCGCCGAGGGGGAGCTTCGGCAGACGGTTGCCGTCCTGGAGAACACGCGGGGCGGCGTCGCGACCATCCAGTACGAGGTGACCGCCGACGCCGTCGGGCAGGTAATCGCCGACTGGACGGGGATCCCGGTCGGCAGCATGGTCAAGGATGAGGCCTCCGCGATCCTGGGCCTGGGTGCGAACCTGCGCGCCCACATCAGGGGGCAGGACCACGCCATCGCCGCCCTGGACGAGGGGATGCGGGCGGCCAAGGCGGGGGTGAACAATCCCGGCCAACCGATGGGCGTGTTCCTGTTCGTCGGCCCGTCCGGTGTCGGCAAGACGGAACTGGCGACCAAGCTCGCCGACCTGCTCTTCGGCGGTGAGCGCTTCCTCATCACCATCAACATGTCGGAGTTCCAGGAGAAGCACACCGTCTCCAAGCTCGTGGGAGCGCCAGCGGGCTATGTCGGCTACGGGGAGGGCGGCCTCCTGACCGAGGCGGTGCGCCAGCGCCCCTACTCGGTGGTGCTGCTAGACGAATGCGAGAAGGCCGACCCCGAAGTCCTGAACCTATTCTACCAAGTGTTCGACAAGGGCAGCCTCGCCGACGGCGAGGGGCGGCTCATCGACTTCAAGAACACCGTCATCGTCCTGACCTCGAACCTCGCCAGCGACCTGATCACCGATCTCGGCTCGCGGCCGGACCGGCCGGGCGCCGGGGCCCTCGCCGATGCGATCAGGCCGGTCCTGTCGCGCCACTTCAAGCCGGCCCTGCTGGCGCGGATGCGCGTGGTGCCGTTGTATCCCTTGATGCCGGAGGTGCTGGACGAGATCGTCCGGATCAAGCTGGACAAGGTCGGGAGGCGCCTGCGCGAGAGCCGGAAACTGACCTTCAGCTACACCGACGCCGTGGTGCAGGTCATCATGGCGGGCTGCACCGACATCGAGTCCGGCGCCCGCAAGGTCGATCATATCATCGACCGGACCCTCCTGCCGGAGATCGCAACGGGCATCATCCGCACCATGGGCAGCGACGAGGTGATCGACAGCCTGCACGTCGATGCCGATGCGGATGGGGGCTTCCTGTTCGACTTCGGGCACGCCCCGGCGCCCCGCCCCGCCGCGCTGGCCGCCGGGTAGGACCGCCGTGGACACCGAACCCCTGCTCGACCCCCTCGCGGTCGCCGAGGAACTGATCGAGCTCACGAAGACCCTCTCCACCGAGCGCCGGCTGGAGGCGCTGCTGGGGGCCGTCGTCACCTCCGCGCGGCGCCTCACCCGGGCGGAGGGAGGGCGCGCTCTGGTGCTGGACCGGACGGGCCGCCATTTCCATGGGATGGTCGGCCAGAACGAGGCTGCGCCGGAGGCCGCCACCCTGGCCGGCGAGATCCCGGTCTACGACAATCGGCATGCCTTCAACCTGCGCGACGCGAACGTCTTCGCCGCCGTCACGGGCAAGATCGTCAACCTCGCCGACATCTACGCCTACAGCCCCTTCGACTTCACGGACCTGCACCGCTGGGACGAGCGGACCGGCTATCGCACGCGCTCCTTCGTGGCAGCGCCCCTGTGGAGCATCGAGGGGGCGACCCTGGGCGTGCTGCAGCTCATCAACGTCCGGATCACGGCGGCCGGCGAAGCCGGCCCCTTGCCGAAGGTGTTCGAGCGGGTCGTCGCCTCCTTCGCGGCCCATGCGGCGGTGGCCATCGCCAACGCCCGGCTGTTCGAGGAGAACCGCGAACTCATCCGCCAGCTCAACCGCCGCAACGCCGACCTGACCCGGGAGAATTCCCGCCTGAAGGCGATCGCCGCCCAGCCGCCCGATGCGCAGATCATCGGCGAGAGCGCCCCCTTCCGGGCCGCCCTCGACCTCGCCCGGCGGGCGGCCTCCTCCTCCGTGGCGGTGCTGCTCCTGGGGGAGACGGGCACGGGCAAGGACGTGTTCGCCAACGCGATCCACCGGCTCGGCAAGCGAAGCGGCCGCCCTTTCGTCGCGCAGAACTGCGCCGCCCTGCCGGAGACGCTTCTGGAGAGCGAACTCTTCGGCCACCGGAAGGGGGCCTTCTCCGGCGCCCTGGCGGACAAGAAGGGCCTGGTGCAGGAGGCGAACGGCGGGACGCTGTTCCTGGACGAGATCGGCGACATGCCGCTGCCCCTCCAGGCGAAGATCCTGCGCCTGTTGGAGGACGGGTCGGTGCGCCGCCTCGGCGACACCCGGATGGAGAAGGTCGACGTGCGCATCGTCGCGGCGACCAACGCGGACCTGCCGCTCAAGATCTCCCAGGGCCTGTTCCGGGAGGACCTCTACTACCGCCTGAGCACCTTCCCGGTGATTATCCCGCCCCTGCGGGAGCGCCCGTCCGACATTCCCCTGCTGATCGATTTCTTCCTCCACCGGATCGCCCGCAGCCATGGCCATGCGGTTTTCGCCTTGACGCCCCGCGCCCTGGAGGCGCTCTGCCGCTGGCGCTATCCGGGCAACATCCGGGAATTGAAGAACATCGCCGAGCGCGCGGCGCTGCTCATCGACGGCGACGAGCGCATCGACCTGCGCCACCTGCCGCCGCACCTCGCCCGGTCGGCGCCGGAGATCATGCCTCAGCAGGCGTCGCTCCCGGCGGAGGGGGACGGGAGCCTGCGGTCGGCCGTGCAGCATTACGAGGCCATCGTCATCGAGCGCCGGATGCGCGAGGCGGGCTGGAACCAGAGCCGCGCCGCGGAGCTGCTCCAGATCTCCCGCCGCAGCTTGGTGGACAAGCTGCAGCGCTACGCGATCAAGGCCTCCTGAGGGGATCGCGCACGCCCATGGCCCTTCTCATCAAACCGCGCTCCCTGGGCGTGATGACCAAGGCGGAGAGGCGCCCGCCGGGGGCGAGCCTCGTGCTCTCGGCCTTCGGGATGTTCGATCTTGCGGCGCCGGACCGTCGGCGGTTCGAGGGCGAGCAGGCCCTGTGGATGCTGGTGGCCAAGGAATTGCCGCCGGGCCGGGTGTTCGACATCGGTCTGCCGAAGCCACAGGCGGAGGTGCTGGTGGCGGGCCATGCGGCGGCTGCCGCCGGCCGGCCGGTGCCCCGGATGGGCCTGAGCTGGACCTTCGGCGGCCGCAGCAAGAGCCTGCTCGTCACCGGGGATCGGTTCTGGCGGATGGCCGACGGGACCGCCGTGAGCACGGAGCCGCGGCCGTTCCTGCAGATGCCGCTGATCCCCGCCCGCTGCTTCGGCGGCCCGGGCCATGCCGGGAACCCGGAAGGGACGGGCTTCCGGGCCTCCGAGCGCCTCCTGGCGCAGGAGACCGTGGCGCTGCCGAACATCGAGATCCCCGACGCCGCCATCCGCGCGGTCGGCGATGTGCCGCCGAGCGCAGCCTTCGGGCCGATGGCCCCGGACGACCCAAGGCGCCTGCGCCACGCGGGCACCTACGGGTCCGAATGGCTGAAGACCCGGGCGCCGGGGCTGGCGGCCGACGCCGACCCCCGCCTTTTCCTGTTCGCGCCGGAGGACCAGCGCCTTCCGCGCCACCTCGCCGGCGACGAGGCCTACGCGCTGAGCCACTTCGCGGCGGATTCGCCGGAGATCAGCGCCACGCTGCCGGGGTTCCGGGTGCGCTGCTTCGTGGGCTGGGTCGACCCCGGCAAGCCGGTGGTCGAGGTGCCCCTGCGGATCGACACGCTGTGGCTCGTGGCCGGGGCCCGGCGGGGGATCCTCGTCTACCGGGGCGCCCTTCCGGTGGAGGATTTCGAGGCGAGGGACGTGGCCGACACCCTGTTCGTCTACGAGAGCGCTGAGGACGAGCCCCTGCCCGCGGCGCATTACCTGCGCATCAGGGACCTGCGCCTGGACCCGGAGAACGGGCACAAGCACGCCTTCTCGGAACATCAGCTCGCTCCGCCCCTGGCGCCGGAGGAGCTGGAGGCACGCGCGGCCCGGCGGAAGGAGATCGCCGCCGCCCGCCTCGCCAAGTGGCGGGACGATCAGGCCTGGCTCCAGGAGAAAATGCTCAAGGACTCGGGTCTTCCCCGGGAACTCTGGCCGGCGATGGAGATGCCGGAGCCGGAGGATCACGGCATCCCGATGCCGCTCCCGGAGGAACTCGCGAGCGGTGAGATCGACCTCGCCGAGATCCTCGACGCGATGGAGGCAGCCTCGGCCCGGATCGAGGCGTCGATGCGGGACATGGAAAAGCAGGCCGCGCCGCTGCTGGCGGCGAGCGCGGAGATCACGTCGGGACAGGCCGGGCCCGAGGCCATCGACCGCCTGTTCGCCGCCCTCGGCCAGCCGGGGACCGCTGCCGAGATCGATGCCGGCCTCGCCGGGATGCCCGACCTGTCGGAGCTGCTGCCCGAGGGCGATGCCCGGTCGGATGTCCTCGACAAGGTCGAGGCGCTGGCGGACTGGCGCACGGCCATGCTGGACGCCGCCAACCCGAAGGTGGACGAGGTGCGGCAGCTGGAGCTGGCGCGGGCGCGCTTTCTCGGCCTGCCGGAGGGGCGGCCCTTCGCTGAACTCCGGAGCCAAGCGGGCGACATCGCCTTCCCCGACATCGACGGCCTCCTCGATCTCGCGGCCCTGCCCGAGGGGGCGGAGCTTCCGCCGCCCGAGCCCCCCGATGCCGCCCTCGACCGGATCCTGAACCTCATCGCCGAGACGCCGGAGGTGCCGGCGGGAACGGGGGAGACGATCGTGGGCGCCTTCGCCGACATCGACGACGGCCTCCGGCGATCGTTCCCGAATCTCGGCGCCGGGCCGGGGGGAGCCCTGGCGGCCCTCAGCGCGCTCGCGGGGCCGCAGGCACCGCCCCCGAAGGACCCGGCCGCGGCGATCGCCCAGGCCAAGGCCGAGCTGGCAGCCGTCCCCGCCACGCTGGAGGCGGCCCTCGACGAGGCGGAGCCCAGGCTCATCGAGTCCATGACGGAGATGCGGCGGCGGTCGCCGGAGCCGGTGGCGCCGGAGCGGCCCCTGACCCCGGCGGTGGCCCGGTCGCTTGGGGAACTGATCCTGGCCGAGGCGAGGGGCGGCCTGAACCTCGCGGGGCGGGACCTCGCCGGCGCCGACCTGCGGGGTTTCGACCTCAGCGGCCTCGACCTGTCGGGGGCGATGCTGGAACGGGCCTGCCTCGACGGCGCGCGGCTCGCGGGGAGCCGCCTGACCGGGGCGACCCTGTGCGGCGCTTCCCTGGTGGGGACGGACCTGTCGGGCTGCGACCTCGGCCAAGCCAACCTCTGCAAGGTGGACGGGCGCGAGGCCCGGTTCGCCGGGGCGCGGATCGTGGGTGCGTCGCTGTTCGGCGCCGGCTTCCCGGCGGCGGTGTTCGACGGGGCGGAGATCGAAGACTTCAGCGCCATGCGGATGGCGTTCGACGGGGCGTCGTTCCGGCAGGTCCACCTGCGGCAGGGGAGCTTCATGCAATGCTCCCTGCCGGGGACGGACTGGACCGGCGCGAGCGTCGAGAAGGTGTCGTTCATGGATGTCGATTGCACCGGCATCGGGTTTGGCGGGGCGCGCCTGTTCGAGGTCGGGTTCCTGCAGGTGCGGGCGGCGGGGGCGGAGTTCGGCGAGGCCGACCTCGGCAGCGTGATCTTCGCAGGGGAGGCGGACCTGCGGGAGGCCCGGTTCCAAAGGATCACCTCGCGGCAGCTGAGCTTCCAGAAGGCGGACTTGACCGGGGCGTCGTTCGAACGCGCCCGGCTCGACGGATCCTGCTTCATCGAGACCCGCCTGAGCCGGGCGAACTTCCGCGCCGCCTCCCTGCGGCAGGCGCTCCTATCCCACAACGACCTGGGCGGCGCCGACCTCGCCACGGCGAACCTGTTCGAGGCGCAGCTGAACCGGGCGGATCTGAGCGGCGCGCTGCTCCGGTCGGCGAACCTCTACGGCGCCGACCTCGCGGATGCGGCTCTGGCCGGTGCGGATTTCACCCGGGCAAATCTTGGCGGGACCCGGTTGGAGAATCCCAGCGATGGTTGAGGACCTGCTCGATCACCTCGCCCATAGCTGGCCCTACCAAGACGGCAACCTCGCCGGCTGCGACCTCGCCGGGGTGAGCCTCGGGGAGGGGGCGGTGATGACCACCTCGTTCCGCGGCGCGTCCTTCGCCGGGGCGCGCCTCAAGGGCCTGAGCTTCGTCCAGTGCGACCTGACCGGCTGCCGCTTCGACGATGCGGTGATCGAGGAATGCAGCTTCATCTCCTGCGCCGCGGGGGAGAGTTCCTGGCGGGGGGCCCGCCTGCCCCTCACCAGCTTCATCGAATGCACGATGGCAGGGGCGAACCTCTCCTACGGCACCCTCGACCGGACCACCTGGATGCGCGGCAGCCTCATGGGGGCGATCCTGGCCCAGGGCGCCTTCTCCGGCGTCGGCATCCTGGAATGCACCCTCGACAACATCGATCTCACCGGGGCGTCCCTGACCAACACCGCCATCGTCAAGGCCGATCTGCGATCGGCGGCCCTCACGGGCCTGCGCTGCGAGATGTTGCTGCTGACGGAGTGCGACCTGACCGGGCGGGACCTGCGCTCCCTGTCCCTGCCCCGGTGCAACCTGATGAAGGCGAAGCTCGACCGGGCGGACCTGTCCGGGATCGATCTGAGCGGCGCGATGCTCGTGGAGGCGAGCCTCACGGGGGCGAACCTCCGGGACGTGCGGGCTCCCATGGCGATCTTCGCCAAGGCCGATTTGGGGGGCGCCGACTTCACGGGGGCGAACCTGCCGGGGGCGGTTTTCCAGGAGGCACGGGCGCCGGGCTGCCGCTTCGACGGGGCATTGCTGGACAGGACGACCTTTGCCGGCGTGCAGGCGCAGGCCGCCTCGTTCCGGGAGGCCGGGCTGGCCTATGCCCGCTTCGCCCACGCGCTGCTGGACCACGCGGATTTCAGCCGGGCCCGGTTCCTGCGGACGGATTTCCACTGCGCCCGGACGGACGGCGCGCTCTTCCACGGGTGCTCCGGCGAGATGCTGGAGACCGTGCCGGAACGGGCCGTGGGTGAACTTTACGATCCGGGGGTGGTCGCACCGCCCGGCGAGAGGGTGTGAGACGATGTACTGGAATGGCAACGGACCGATGGCGGGGATGCATTTCGCCTTCCCGGACGTGTGCTTGGTGCCGGGCCCTTTCGGGCCGATCCCCATGCCCTTCCCCAACATCGCCCAGACGCCAATGGCGATGCCGAACCAGCAGAAGGTGATGCTGATGGGCATGCCCAGCCACAACCTCATGACGAAGACGGCTTTGTCCCAGGGCGACGAGGCGGGGACGATGGGCGGTGTCGTGTCTCACACGGGGATGGGACCGGCCTGTGGGGCGATGGGATCGAGCAACGTCATCCTCTGCGGCGCACCGGTGGCGAAGTTCGGGATGCCGACGAAGCAGAACGGCACCGTGCCTAATGCAGTCGGCATGACGATCGCCCCATCGCAGACCAAGGTCATGAGCATGCGGTGACCGGGCTACCGGTTCGAATGACGGGGAGGTGGCTCGCTTCGTCCCGGCCCCGCCGCGCACTCATCGGCGAATCCTAAAACGCATCAGGAGGCTTCGATGGCCAACACTCAGACAGATCAAACGACCCCCAAAGCGACGACAGAGCCACCAAAGGCTTCGCAGGGAACTACGTCCAAGGATCCGCACATCTTCCACGAGCCGAATGAAAATTCGAACAATCTCAAGCATAAAAAGGTCGAAAGCCCGGTAAATCAAAGCAATTCTCCAGACACAACGGCCAACGATGACCCGAATCTTAAAAAAAGCAAGGATCTAGAGGATTACCTTACAGCCGAAGCGGCCTTGGTAAACGGGCCGCAATTTCGGTTCGTTCAAGCCGATACGCCAAATTCCTACATCGAGCAGACGTCATACATTCGGTTGGGAAGCTACCTGAATGTCGATGATATCCATACAGAGGCGTCTCTGGTCACGAACTTGGCCACAAGTCTCAGCCGTGTGACAGACGAGCATGTTGGGGCAGAGGCAAACTCGGAAGCCGCGAAAGCGAATACGTGCCACGATCCCGCCAAGAATTATGTGACCACGACACAAGCAACCGAGAAGATCCATGTCAGCACATTTGCCCATCTCAATTCTAAAAATAATGGAATTCTTATATATACCAATCATGATCTCCAAGAGAATATCATAGGTTCGGCTTTGATGAAGTACGGCAGAGGTCACTCTGTCGAAGTCACGGATTATGATTCGTCGTATCATGTTCAGGACGGAAAATACGCCCTGTCGGCCGCGAACGGGATCTTTATCTCTGCCGGCATGACCGGCGAGGTCGGTGAACAAGTCGCGAACGATCCAGCCAACGTCGAAATTACTGCATCTGGATACATCAAGCAAACCGCATTCGGAAATCTCGATGACAGGACCTATGGAGACAGTTCGAAGGTCGTGCACGGAGACACCTCCGAACTGTTGATAGGCAAGAAAACCTCACGCATTCACGGTGCTGATACCAGCATGAAGATGGCAGCGGTGACCTCGCTGGTGTTGGGGCATGAAACCAACCTCAAAATAGCCACCAAATTTTCACTTACAGGGTCGGGTGAAATTAACATTTGTCTTTCCGGGGTTTTTAACTCTTTCTTCGGCTCAAAATCTGATTTTATATTAGGTCGTGAAGTTAAAACCATAATGGGTTTGTCGGCGAAAAGTGTTGTGGGGAGCGATAGTAAATTTGTTACCCTCAACGACTTCAAACAAGTAGCATTTAGCGATGTTAAGACCGTTGGAACACTCGATGCCAAAAAGGCTCTGACAAGCTATTCTAATGTAATCTACGAGCAAAAAGAAACAAATTTTGGCTTTAGCTCTGATTTTATAGCGAAAAGGAGAGCGGAATATGAAGAAAAAATCAATAAATTCAAAACCGAAAAGTCCATCGGCAAATATTCATTTGCAGAAGTCAACATAATGAACTGAATATGTCCCATCACGCCCTCGAAACCCTCGTTGTCAACACCGTCCATGAATCTCCCCTTACCGCAGCGACGCTCGTCGCCCTGTCCGATTCCGGCGAGTGGGCCGTTATCGAACGCGACGGGCAACGCCTCGACGCGGCGGTGGCGACGGGGTGCCTCGTCCGGCCCCGGCCGGGGGATACCGTGCTGACCTTCGGGGGGGAGGACGGGCTGTTCGTCGTCCAGGTGCTCCGGCGGCCCGGCGGCGGCCCGGCCACCGTGTCCGTGCCGGGGGGAGGGCCCCTGGCCATCGCCGGGGAGTCCCTGTCCCTCACCGCCCGGCGGCGCCTGTCGCTTGAGGGGGATCGGCTCGACCTGCGGGGGCGCAGCCTCGCCCTCGTCGCCGAGGCCACCACATGGCTGGGTAAGCGCATCACCGGCGTGGTCGAGCGCTTCCAGCTCTCGGCACAGACCCACGAGACCAACGCGAGAACGATGGTCGAGAAGGCCGTCACCCGCACGGCCGTGGTCGAGGAAACCGACACCCTCCGGGCCGAGACCCGCTTGGTGAAGGTCGGGGGCATGGCGGCGGAATCGGCGGCCAGCAAGGTCGTCGCCGTGGCCGACGACCTGCGCCTCGACGGCCAGCGCATCACGATGGGATGACCGGTGACCGACGCCCTGCGGCCCCTCGACACGACGATCCGCGACAAGATCAAGGCGGCCGAGCGCTTCATGGCCGCCGGTCGCCTGGATGAGGCCGGATTTCTCCTCGACGGGGTGCTGAAGCTCCGCCCGTACGATCCCGACGTCCTGAACGCCCTGGCCGCCCTGGCCCTGGCCGCGGGAGACTTGCCCCGGGCAGGCGCCATCCTCCGCCCGGCAACGACGGCCTACCCACACCATTCTGGCCTCGTCACTAATTTGGGGACGCTCCATCAGATGGAGGGCCGCCTCGTT
Source organism: Methylobacterium persicinum (assembly GCF_022179525.1). Lineage (GTDB taxonomy): Bacteria > Pseudomonadota > Alphaproteobacteria > Rhizobiales > Beijerinckiaceae > Methylobacterium > Methylobacterium persicinum. Next base: position 38,139 of record NZ_BPQX01000056.1, on the reverse strand, counting down.
GAGGCGCAGGCCTGTTTCCTCCGCGCCGCCGCCCTTGCGCCGGACCGGGAGGCCCCCCTGCACGCCCTGGCCCTGACCCGGCTGATGGCCGGCGACAGCGATGGTGCGGAGGAGGTGGCGTCCCGCCTCCTCAACCGCCATCCCGATTCGGCGGGAGGCTTCGGGCTGCTCGGGCTCGTCGCACTGGCACGGGACGACCGGCCTTCGGCGATCGCCGCCTTCCGGCAGGCCCTTGCCCGCCAACCGGAAGATCCGGCGATCCTGCGGAACCTCTCGGCCTGCTGCCTGCAGGAGGGCGATGCGGCGGAAGCCCTGGCCCTGGCCGAGCGGGCGCACCTCGCCGCCCCCCTCGACGTAGAGACCACCGAACACCTCGCCCTCTGCCAAGCCGAGGCCGGGCGCATGGGCGAGGCGGAGGCGACCTGCCGGACCGTCCTCGCCTTCGCGCCGAACCATATCGGCCTGCGCGGGCTGCTCGCCCGGATCCACCTCGCCGACGGCCGGGCCGAAGCCGGCCTCGCCGAACTCACCCAGTTCGCCCGGGCCAACCCCCGCTCGGCCGAAGCGATGGTCGCCCTGGCAATCGCGGCGCGGCAGGCGGGCCGCCCCGGCACGGCGACCCCGCTCCTCGACCACGCGCTGGCCCTCGAACCCGACCACGCGACGGCACGGGCCCTCCGGGACGAGATCGCCCTGGCCGAAGGCCGCTTCCCGGAAAAGGCGGAGGCGGAGGTGCCCCCGGGGTCCCGCCTCGTCGTCCCCCGGGACCTGCCGGCGGGGGAATTCGTCCTCCTCGCCCGCTTCCTGCCGGCCCTGGCGGATGCGGCGGGAACGGTGAAGCTGAGCGCGCCGGAGGCCTTCGCAACCCTGGCCGCCCATCTCCCCGTGAGCCTCGACGTCGCCCGGTCCGCTCCCGGGGAGCCGACATTCCCCTTCGTGGGCCTGCTGCGGGGCTTTACCCTGTCGCCGGACCGGCTTTGGGAGTCGAAGCCCTATCTCAGCCCGGACCCCGCCCTTAGGGACCGCTGGCGCCGGTCCCTGGAGGAGCATCCCCGGCCGTGGATCGGCGTCGCCTGGAACCGCGGGGCAGGGGGGCTGCCAATGGCGCAGATCCGCGCGGCGCTGCCCCCCGACGGGAGCGCGGTCAGCCTGATGGTCGATGAGGGCCGCCATGAGCTCAAGGACTGGCCCGAGGCCATCGATGCTGGCCGCCATTTGGCCGATTTCGCGCAGATGATCGCCCTGATCGCCAACCTCGATGCCGTTATCGGCCCGGATGTGGCGATGCTCCACATCGCCGGCGCTCTCGGCCGGCCGGGCGTGGCGGCGGCCGGGTGCCACCGGCCCTGGGCCTGGGCGAACCGGGAGGGCCACTCCCTCTGGTATCCGACCCTGCGCGTCGCCACCCAGAGCCAGCCCGGCGCCTGGGACGCGGTGGTGGAGGCCCTCCGGGCGGAGGTCGTCCGCCTCACCGCGGAAGGTCCGGCACCCGCACCCGGCGATGCCGACGCCCCGCGTTGACCGGGTCGGGAGCGCGGCCTTAGATCCGCCCCGCGGGCGACGGGCGGCGTGGACCGCCGGTTTCCGCCTTCATCCCGTCACGGAGCGACGCCCGATGCGCATCCCGACCCTCGTTCTGCTCACCTGCCTCTCGTCCCTCCTCGCCGGAGCGGCCATCGCGGGGGACGTCACCGCCGGCGCGCTGAAGATCGGCCAGCCCTGGTCCCGGGCGACCCCCAACGGGGCGAAGGTGGCGGGGGGCTATCTCAGCGTCACGAATACCGGCGCGGAGCCGGACACCCTGACCGGCGGCACCTTCGACGAGGCCGGCAGCGTCGAGATCCATTCCATGTCCATGGAGGGCGGCGTGATGAAGATGGCCCCCGTGGAGAACGGGCTCGTGGTCAAACCGGGCGAGACGGTGACCCTCAAGCCCGGCGGCCTCCACCTCATGTTCCTCGGCCTGAAGGATCCCCTGAAGAAGGGCCAGACCGTGAAGGGTACCCTGACCTTCGCCAAAGCCGGCTCGGTGCCGGTGACCTTCACCGTCGAGAGCCTCGCCGCCAAGGCTCCGGGGCAAGGGGGCATGGAGATGGAGCACGGCGCGTCACACCAGCACTGAACCCCTGGGCGCGCCCGGCCCGCGGAACCGGGCGCGCCGACATTTCAACCTCCAGTATGAGCTATCTCATTAATACAATCTAATTACTTTGTTTTTGGGCCGAACCGAGGCCAATAGTGTGTTGGCTTCGCTCGTGTCCCGCGCTAGAGCGACCGTGATACCTCGCTGGACTGCGGATCACCCCTCGAAGGTCGCCCGCCGCCACGATCCACGGAGCATCTGCAACCATGGTCGCACCGGCTTCCGTCCGCCCCGGCATCTACGTCGCCTCGCCGGTCTACGGGGCCGCCTGCTTCATGCCCTACGTCACGGGTCTGCTGTCGCTGCAGCGGGCCTGCCTTGAGGCCGGGATCGGGTTCGAATACTTCTACGTGAGCGGAACCGCCCTGTTGCACGAGCATCGCAACGTCGCGGCGTCTGCCTTCATGAACCACAGCGACCTGTCGCATCTGCTCTTCGTCGATGCCGATCTCGGCTTCGAGGGTGAGGACATCCTGCGGATGTTCCATGAGCAGAAGGATGTCGTCCTCGGCCCCTATCCGGCCAAGCACATCAACTGGAAAGCGGTGGTCGAAACGGCCCGGAACCGGCCGGACCTTCCCCCGGCGGAAGTCGCCCTGCGCGCGGCGGACTATACGACGAACTTCTACGGGCTGGAGGACCAGACCGCCTTCGAGCCCGACCAGCTGAACCCGATCCACGCGGGCGGCGCGGGTCTGATGCTCCTCGCCCGGACGGCCCTGGCCGAACTCGACCGCTCCTATCCCAAGGCGCGAAGCCGGTTCCCCGATTCGTACCGGCACCTCGTGCCCGGCGTCGAGACTTTGGTCGAATATTTCGCCTTCGACCGGGAGCCCGACGGGCGGCTGCTCTCGGAAGACATCACCTTCTGCAAGCGGTGGCGGGACATCGGCGGCGCGGTCTACGCCGCCCCCTGGGTCCGCTCCGTGCATGTCGGGCCGTACTATTTCCAAGGCGATCTGCCCCGCCTCCTGAAGGGCGCGTGACGCCTCATCGGGGCCCGGGGGGCGGGACGGCGATCCTGTCGGCCCCGCCGAAGCGGTAGACGAGGCTGGACAAGAGCCACGCCGCCGCGAAGAAGCCGACGATGCCGAAGCCGACCATGCCGAAATGGTCGTTCACGGAGCCGACCCAGCTCCAGAAGCTCCCCTGAAGGCCGAGCTTGTCGGCGATCAGGTTCAGCGCCTCCAGCGTGCCGATCAGCAGGGCGACCACCACCGAGATCGACGTGACGGTCAGGTTGTAGAGGAGCCGGCGCATCGGCCGCACGGTGGCCCAGCTGTAGGCGCCGAGCATCAACACGCCGTCGGCGGTGTCGATGAGGGCCATGCCGGCGGTGAACAGGGCGGGGAAGACCAGGACCGCCCACGGGTCGGCGCCCCGGCTCGCCTCGGCCGCCGACAGGCCGAACAGGCTCACCTCCGTGGCGGTGTCGAAGCCCAGGGCGAAGAGGAAGCCCAGCGGGTACATGTGCCAGGAGCGAGTGACGAGGTGGAACAGCGGGCGCAGGAGGCGGGCGAGGAAGCCCTGGCCGGCGAGCAACCCGTCGAGATCGGCCTCCTCGTAGCGGCCGGAGCGGCGCACCTGCCGGAAGCTGCGCCCGAGCCCGGCCAGCACCACGAGATTCGCTAGCCCGATGGCGATGAGGAATCCGGCCGAGACGCCGGTGCCGATCAGGTTGCCGATCTGCCGGAACCCGTCCGAGGCGCTGAGCAGGCTCGTGGTCGCTAGGGCGACGGCCGTGGCGGCGGCCACCACGACGGTGGAATGGCCGAGCGCGAACCAGAAGCCGACGGAGACCGGACGCTGGCCCGCATGGATCAGCTTGCGGGTGACGTTGTCGATGGCGGCGATGTGGTCGGGATCGACGGCGTGGCGCAGCCCGAAGACGTAGGCCAGGAGCGCCGTCGACAGCAGGGTGGGGCGACCGGCGAAGGCGCTCCATGCCCAGAGCCACGCCCCGGCATTGCCGGCCACCAGCAGCACGGCGAGGAGACCGATCCTCCGCTTGACGGAGCGGAATGGTTCGTGAGGCACAGGGGTCAAGGTCACGCGTCGCGGCTGAGGGAGGCGGCGCCGGAACCGTCGCCGCGCAGGTGGGGCGCCTGGACCTCGGCGGCCCGCCGCGCTGCCCGAAGGTAGCGGCCCCGGGGGCCGGGTCCAGGGGGAGGTTCATCTCCCGCCTCTGCGGCGCGCTTGGCTGCCACGAGCGCCGGGTCGCCCCAGGCGTCGAGGAGGCGCTGGAAGGCCTCGTGCCGCTCCCGGCTGAAGGGCATGGCCCGGCCGAGGGCATCCTTGCACGGATGGGGCGGGTGCAGGGCACCGCAGGGCACGAGGCCCGGAGGGATCGGCGCCGTGGCGGCGTGCGTACGCCCCGCCCGGAGGATCTCCGGCAGAAGATGCGTGCGCGGTCCGGCGGGCGTGCTCTCTCCCGGCCCCGGGATCGGCGCGAACACCTCGATCCGGCCGATGCGCGTGACGAAGACCCGGTGCGGGCTCGCGGCGGCGATGCGGGTCAGGAGGCTGGGGCCGGCGGCGAAGGGCGTTTGGCCGCACGCGGCGCGCAGGATCGCCAGGAGGTCCGGATCCGCCGAGCGGACGCAGACATCGACGGCCCGCAGGCCGAGCCCGAGGTCGAAGAGGATGGCGGCCCGGTCCCCGGTCCGGGCGGCCTGCGCATCCGGGCTGAGTTCCGTGACGACACCCCGCCCCGCCATGGCGCAGGCCCCTTCCGGCAGGCAGAGGGCGACGGCATGGTTCCAGCCCCCGGAGAAGGCCGTCTCGTAGGCGACGGGGCGCAGCGCACCGTCCGGCCTCAGGGCGATGGCCCCGCGCTCCGTGACCCACCCCCAACGACCGTCGGCCGGGGGGACGGCCAGTTCGTCCCCGTCCCGCCGGAACGTGGCGAGGGCGCCGAAGCTGCCGAGGCTCCAGCTCGTCCCGGGATCGTTCAGGGCCTGCCGAAGGAGGTCCGCGACCGCGCCGTCACAGCCCCGGAACGCCTGCCCGTCCATCACTCCTCCCGCGCCGTGTCCGGCACCGTACAGACAGACGGATTACTCCGCCGCCCGCCGGACCGGGGCGGCGGCCCCGCCGGTCTCGGCGTCGAGGTCGCGGTCCCGGGTTTCGGGAAGCATCAGCGCCGCGATGGTGCCGACGAGGCTGAAGGCGGCGAGGTAATAGGCCGGAGCCAAGCGGTCGCCCGTCGCGGTCACGAGCCAGTTGATCATGAAGTTCGTGCTGCCGCCGAAGATCGAGACGGAGAGGGCGTAGACCAGGGCGAGCCCGGTGCTGCGCACGGAGCGCGGCAGCGCCTCCGGGATGCCGACGATGATCGCGGCGGCGTTGATCGACGACAGGGCGGAGAGCAGGAAGGTGACCGCGTAGACGGCCGCCGGCCCCGGCGCCTGCAGCAGCCACACGAAGGCTGGGACCGCCAGGATCAGGATCGCCGCCCGCGGCCAGATCATCACCGGGCGCCGTCCGATCCGGTCGGCGAGCCAGCCGCCGAGGAGGGGAAAGCCCACGGAGGCGAGCCCCAGGGCGATGGGCACGGCCGTCGCCGCGGTCTCGCTGAGGCCGAGCGTCGCCCCGGCATAGACGGGCATGTTGGTGCCCACGGCGTTCGAGACCGTGGAGGCGGCGATGACCAGGAAGGTCAGCGCCAGGAGGCGCCCGTGGTCGCGCAGGAGCCGGCCGACGACTTCCCGCGCGGAGCCTGCGGCCTGCGGATCCTCGCCCTCACCGGCAGTCTCCGGCAGATGGCTGCGGATGACGAGGCCGACTGGCACCACAGTGAGGCCCAGGAGGAACATCACCCGCCAGCCCCATTCCGCCATGGCGGCGTCGCCGATGGTGAGCGCCAGGACCGTCGAGACGAGGCCGGCGAAGAGAGCGGCGCACCCCTGGCTGGCAATCTGCCAGCTGGCCACGAAGCCCCGGTGGCCGGGGGGCGCCGCCTCCAGCAGGTAGGCGGTCGAGGGACCGACCTCGCCGCCCAGGGCGAGGCCCTGGATCAGCCGCCCGGCGATGACGATCACCTGCGCCCAACCGCCGATCTGCGCATAGCTGGGGCAGGCAGCAAGGATGAGCATACCCAGCGCCATCAGGGCGATGGTGATGAGCATGGCGGGCTTGCGCCCCGTCCGGTCGGCGAGGGCACCGATCACCGCGCCGCCGATCGGCCGCATAACGTAGCCGACCCCGAACAGGGCAAGGGAGGCGAGCAGGCTGTGGCTCGCATCGGCGGAGGGAAAGAACGCCGCGCCGATGGGCTTGGCGAAGAAGGCGTAGACGGTAAAATCGTAGAATTCGAGGGCGTTGCCCAAGACGACCGCGCCGACCGACTTCCGGTCGAGGGTGGGGTGAGAGGGGGCGGCAGGTCTGGCTGATTCCATTCCGATGACGCTCCGGCCCTTGCTGGGGCGGACCCGGCGCGAAGGCGCCGTTCCCGCAGACGAGTGGGCCTGACCTAGGGCTTTCCTCGCCGGAAGGGGAGGGCGTTTTCGACCCGGCTCACAAGAAGCCAACGGGAGGCTGGACAGGAGCCCCGGCACTCACTATACCCCCGCCGTCCGCAGCCGAGATCGGCCCGCGACGACGCCCAGGTAGCTCAGTTGGTAGAGCATGCGACTGAAAATCGCAGTGTCGGTGGTTCGATTCCGCCCCTGGGCACCATCTTTCTGAGAAGCGCCTTCGCCTCAGTGAGCTAAATCGCACCCGCCTTTATTGCTGTCGCGGCCATTTCTGAGTGGCTTGTCGCAGGCGCGCTAATACGCCTGAATCCCGCAGTGGGTCGAACAATCTCGCCGATGGTTCGCCTCGCGGGTTCCGGTCGACCAGCGCCCGCTCGCCATCGCCTGCGGGTTCGCCGATATCTTCGATTGATCACATCAGCAAAGCCATTCGTGAGTTCGCCACGGATCTGCAGCGCCGACAAAACGTAAGGTTGCAACTAGGAAAATATAAATACTTCCAGGCGACTTTCTCCCGCGCGACAGGGGAGCGGGCGATGGTCGACTACGTTCTGGAGGGCCCGCGTTGGGGCAATGGCGCCCTCGGATCGAGTGGCGGAACCGTCACTTGGGCAGTCGACCCAACGGTTCCAGCCTCATTCGTCAGTGTGCTGCAGAGCGCCTTCGCAACCTGGGCGTCCTACGCCAATATTGCCTTCCAGAAGGTCGCGTCCACCGCGACAGCACAAATCGACTTCAACGTAGGAAGCATTGATGGCCTCGGGAACACCCTTGGCTACACGAATTATTCTTATAGCGGTCAGCATATGCAATCGGCCACGGTGACCTTCGACAGCGGCGAAGGTTGGCACACCAACGGCGTACACGTTGTCAGCAACCAGAACGTCGACCTCGCGGTGGTGGCACTGCACGAGATCGGACATAGCCTTGGGCTCGACCACTACAACGCCAAGCCCGAAGTGATGAATGCCTTCCTCGACCCCTCCGTGACGACCCTCGCTGCCGGCGACATCGCGGGGATCCAAGCTCTCTACGGCCCCGCAGTCACACCCACTCCCGCCACCGTCAGCACCGTCGCAGCCGCGACCCCCGCGACCCCCGCGACCCCCGCGACCAACGTCGCTAGCGCGACCCCTGCCGCAAGCGACGTCACCGCGGTCTACCGCTTCTACGACACCCAGACGGGCGACCATTTCTATACGACGAGTTCCGCCGAGAAGGCGCAGATCCAGCAGACGCTCCCGTGGTTCACCTATGAGGGCACTCCATGGGCGACGCCTACCAAAGGCGCCGACACCACCGACGTGTTCCGCTTCTTCGATACGAGTTCGAACGCCCACTTTTTCACGACGAGCGTGTCCGAGCGCGACCAGATCATGAAGACCGCGCCGAGCTTCAAGTATGAGGGCGTCGCCTTCGAAGCCTATGCCGACGCCAGCGCACCTGGAGCCCTGACCCTGGAGCGCTTCTATAACACCCAGACCGGTCAACATCATTTCGCGGGCAGCGCCGCGGAGGCCTCCGGCATCAACCACGGCGCTGCCGGCCCGGGCTGGGTCGACGAAGGCCCTGGCTTCACCGTCCATCTCGCCACGGACACCATGCTGTTTGCATGATGTCCGCGTCTCCTTACCGATGATAGGATTGTCGGAAAGTCCTCGCCCGGTGGTTCCCTGGCCTTCGAAACGGATGTTTGTCGGTACTTGATTGCGTCGTCCTCATGCGGGCAAAAGCCACTACATGCTAGCCTTTGCGGCATCCTGGTCGTCCGGATCGAATCATCGCGCCGGCCTAGAGGCGCAACTGCTCGAAGGGCGACGTCCGACCGTCGGCGGCATGGGTGTGCCGGTCGTAGCAGCGCACTGATCCGGCGCTGAAGGGCCCTCCGACCGAGAACCGTCAGCCGAGGAACCCGTTCGTGCCGCAGCCGATCACGATCTACATCGACGCCGACGCCTGTCCCGTGAAGAACGAGACCTACCGTGTCGCCGAACGCTACGGCCTCCCCGTGGTCGTGGTGGCCAACAGCCTCATTCCCGTCCCCCGGGAGCCCTGGATCGAGCGGGTGATCGTCTCGGACAGTTTCGATGCCGCCGACGACTGGATTGCCGAGCGGGTCGGGCCGGGCTCCATCGTCATCACCGCCGACGTCCCCCTCGCGAGCCGCTGCGTGAAAGCGGGGGCGAGCGTGCTCTCGCCCACCGGCAAGGCGTTCACGAACGCGTCAGTCGGGATGGCGCTGGCCACCCGCAACCTGATGCAGGAACTGCGCGAGGCCGGCACGGTGACCGGTGGCCCGCCGCCCTTCTCCGCGAAGGACCGCTCCGCCTTCCTCGGAGCCCTCGACCGGGCGGTGGTGCGGCTGCGGCGCGCGACGCCCGCCTGAAGCCCCCTGCCGCCCCATCCGCTGCCCCGGACATGCGGCCCTATGCGCCGCTGCGGCACGGAACCCGGTGCTCCCCTCAAAACTTACGGCGCTCGGAAGCATGGCTTCCGGATTTTCGCGCGGAGCGAGGCGTGACGGCCTGTCCCGCGCGATGCGCGGCGGGTTCAGGTTGGATCGGCGACGGTCCGCCCCCCTGTCGCCCACACGATGCACGGGGGATGGACCATGGAAACCTACAAGGACGCCCTTGCGGGCAAATGCCCGTTCGGCGGTGACCGCGTCGGCGGCACCTTCACGACACCGCCGACCCTGGAGGAATGGTATCCCGACCGCCTTCGCGTCGAGATGCTCCACCAGAACGGGCCGCAGGCGAACCCGCTCGCCGACTTCGATTACAAATCCGCGTTCGAGGCGATCGACTATCAGCAGCTCAAGGCCGACATCCGCTCGTTCCTGACGAGTTCGGTGGCGTGGTGGCCGTCCGACTACGGCAATTACGGCCCGCAGATGATCCGCATGGCGTGGCACTCCGCCGGCACCTACCGCATCGCCGACGGGCGCGGCGGCGCGGGCGAGGGCCTGCAGCGCTTCGCCCCGATCAGCTCGTGGTGGGACAACGGCAACACCGACAAGTCCCGCCGCCTGATCTGGCCGATCAAGCAGAAATACGGCAGCGCCCTGTCCTGGGCTGACCTGATGGTGCTCACCGGCACCGTCGCCCTGGAGATCATGGGCTTCCCGACCTACGGCTTCGCCGGCGGCCGGCGCGACGCCTGGGAGGCGGACAACGCCACCTACTGGGGACCGGAGCTGTGGGACCCGACCAACGTCGAGGCCTTCGACAGCATGGTCACCCGCGACAAGCGCTGGCGGGGCAAGAACGGCGATGCCGACTACGACCTAGAGAACCCGCTCGCGGCCTCCCACCAGGCGCTGATCTACGTGAACCCGGAAGGGCCCTACGCCAACGGCGACCCGATGGGCTCGGCCCGGGACATCCGCATCACCTTCACCCGCATGGCCATGAACGACGAGGAGACCGTCGCGCTGATCGCGGGCGGCCACGCCTTCGGCAAGAGCCACGGCATGGTCAAGGCGGACAAGGTCGGCCCGCCGCCGGAGATCGCCCCGATGGAGGCGATGGGGCTCGGCTGGCACAACCCGGAGGGCCCGGGCTTCGCCGAGTACACGATGACCAACGGCATCGAAGGGTCCTGGGTGCCGAACCCGACCCAGTGGGACAACGACTACCTGACGAACCTCTTCAAGTTCGAATGGAAGCAGACGAAGAGCCCCGCCGGTGCCCTGCAATGGGAGCCCGTCGATTCGGATGCCCCGCGCACGCCGGACGCGCACGTCCCCGGCCGGTCCCACCCGCTCATGATGATGACGAGCGACATCGCGCTCAAGACCGATCCGGTCTATCGCGAGATCTGCCTGAAGTTCCTCAACGACTTCGACTATTTCACCCTGCAGTTCTCCAAGGCGTGGTACAAGCTCACCCACCGGGACATGGGGCCGAAGGAGCGGTATGTCGGCCCTGAGAAGAAGCTCGAGGACGACCTGCTCTGGCAGGATCCGATCCCGCCGGTCGATCACCCGCTGATCGACGGGGCGGACATCGCCGCCCTCAAGGAGGAGATTCTGGGCAGCGGCCATTCGGTGTCGGACCTCGCCTTCGCGGCCTTCTCGTCTGCCTCGACCCACCGCAACACCGACAAGCGCGGCGGCGCCAACGGCGCCCGCATCGCGCTGGCCCCGCAGAAGGACTGGGCGGTGAACCGCCGGGCTATGCCGGTCATCGAGAGCCTCAAGGGCATTATGGCCGGGTTCAACGGCCGGGCGGGCGGCGGCAAAAAGGTGTCGCTGGCCGACCTGATCGTGCTCGGCGGCTGCGCGGCGGTGGAGAAGGCGGCCCGGGACGCGGGAGCTTCGGTCACGGTGCCCTTCGCGCCGGGGCGGATGGACACCACCGACGCGCTGACCGACGCGGACAGCTTCGAGTGGTTGAAGCCCATCGTCGATGGGTTCCGCAACTACGTGGACGACAGCTTCGGTCAGATCACGCAGGGCCGGGTCTCGCCGGAGCAGGTCTTCCTCGACCGGGCGCACCTCCTGGCCCTGACGGCCCCGGAATGGGTCGCCCTGACCGGGGGCCTTCGCGTCCTTAACCTCAACCACGACGGGTCGAACCACGGCATCTTCACCGACCGGGTGGGGGTGCTCACGAACGACTTCTTCACCGTGCTGACCAGCATGGACTACGAGTGGAAGAAGGCGGACGGGGCCGGGATGGCGTTCGCCCTCGAGGACCGCGCCACCGGGCAGACGAAGTACACCGCCACCCGCTGCGACCTCGTGTTCGGCTCGAACGCCCAGCTCCGGGCGGTGGCCGAGGTCTATGCCGGCGCGGACGGACAGGAGCGCTTCCTGCGCGACTTCGTGAAGGTCTGGGACAAGGTGATGACCCTCGACCGCTACGATCTGAAGGGCTGATCGCGGCGGGCCTCATCCCCTGAGACGACCAGCGGCAGCCGGGGTGACCCGGCTGCCGTTTTCGATTCGACAGCCTGCGGGCGATACGGGCGGCTGAACCGTCCGAAGGCGGCCCGCGTTATGGGGGCCGCACCAACGGGACGGCGGGGGACGGGCGAGCATGCGACAGGTGAAATTCAGGCTGATCGAGCCGGGCCTGCGCCCCCGGCGCACCCGCCTCGAGATCCCCGGTTGGGCCGGCAACCCGGAGCCCCGGGTGGACGGATCCCAGGAATATGCTTGGCACTGCCTTCCCTTCTCAGAGGCCGCCAAGGGGGGGATCGAGCTGTTCTACCCCTATGACGCCGAATTGCGTGTGAGCACCCGGGACGGGGAACTGGTGTTCGAGGGCGATCTCGGCGAGCCGCCGGAGCCGGGCCTGCAATGGCCGCCGTTCCGGAGCTTCGGCGACGCCTACTACACCTACCAGATCCTCATCGACCTGAAGGTGGACGAGGGCTGGGCGATCAAGACCGAGCCCCACCCGCGTTTCTACACCGACCGAACCGGGACGGTGCCCGTCGCGGTGCCCGCGCTCCTGCGGCACTGGTGGCCGATGATGTACTTCATGGTGTTCAAGGCCCCCGACGAGGGGCGCACCCACGTGTTCCGGCCGGGCGAGCCGTTCATGCAGGTCACCGTCGTGCCGGCCGAGGCCGATTTCGAGCTGGTGCCCATGTCCGAGGAGGAGGCCGCCGAGCGCGAGATGCAATCCCGGCGCATCTACGCGAGCCGGCACACCCTGTCGGCGGATTCGCAGTGGACCTCCGCGACCAACACCGTGTTCGACGGCACCTACCGGCGCATCCTCGGCGCCGCGAAGGGCCCCCGCTGAGGGAAGGCGGAGGGGGCATCCCCCCTCCGCCCGAGGCTGGTGGGTGGGAGGCTGCTCAGTAGCCGTAGGGGCGGAAGTAGCCGTGGTGATGGTGGTGGTGATACCGGCGGAAGAACCGGTGATGGTGGTGATGGTGGTGGTAGAACCGGCGATAGAACCGGTGATGATGGTGATGGTGGTGGTGATAATAGTACTGGGCCTCCTGGACCGTCGCCTCCCCCTCGGAGGCGGCCGGTAGCAGTTCGGCCTTGGCGAGATCAGCCTTGGCGGCCGCCTCGTCGGATTCCTTGAGGAGCGTCACCGCATCCGGGATGGGCTTGAGCAGGTCGGCGTAGCTCTCGGCCTGCATGGCCGCCTTCAGGCCGGTCGGCGCGGGCATGGCGGCCAGGGCCGGGTCGGCGGCGGCCAGGAGCGTGACGGCTCCGATCAGGCCTGCGACAGTCTTGTCCATTGGTGGGATCCTCCCAGGAACTGGGCATCCGGCCCCCTCCGGAAGGGAGGCTGCCTCGTGCGCGGCCTGAAACACCGGGCCCGGACGAAGCGTTCCGGCCGCCCCCGGCGGCGGGGGGTCACGCCCCCGTGAGAACGGCAAGCAACTTGCCAAGGGACGCCGGACGCCTTCCTCTTGGATGTCTTGCCGGGATGCCATGGACCTGCACACGATCGAGACGCTGATCCGGCTCCGCAGCAGGGCGGACCTGCCCGAGTGGCAGGACGGCGATGCGTGGCTCGCGGGGGGCACGTGGCTGTACTCGGAGCCGCAGCCGGCCCTGCGCCGCCTGATCGACCTCACAACCCTCGGCTGGGCACCCCACGAGGTCGGACGCAAGAGCCTGACCCTCTCGGCCACCTGCACCGTCGCCGCCCTGGAGCGGCTGGAGCTTCCCGGATCGTGGATCGCCGCCCCCCTGGTCGGCCAGTGCTGCCGGGCGCTGCTCGGGTCGTTCAAGGTGTGGAACGGAGCCACCGTCGGGGGCAACCTCTGCCTCGCGCTCCCGGCCGGCCCGATCATCGCCCTGGCCGCGGCACTGGAGGGCGAGTGCCTGCTCTGGGCGCCGGACGGGGGCGAGCGGCGGCTGCCGGTGACGGAGTTCGTCCGCGGGCCCCAAAGCACGGCCCTGGCCCCCGGCGAGATCCTGCGCAGCCTCACCCTGCCGGCCGCCGCCCTGTCCCGTCGGACGGCCTTCCGCCGGATCAGCCTCAGCCCCCACGGGCGCTCGGGCGCCCTGCTGATCGGCACCCGGGATGCGGACGGGAGCTTCGCCCTGACCGTCACCGCCGCCGTCAGACGCCCCCTGCGCCTCGCCTTCCCGCACCTGCCGGACCCGGACGCACTCCAGCAGGCGATCGCAGCGTCGATCCCCGCCGACCTGTACTACGACGATGTCCACGGCCGCCCGGATTGGCGGCGGCATGTGACCCGGCTTCTCGCGGGCGAGATCCGGGACGAGCTGGCGGAGATGCCTGCGTGAAGCTCACGGTCAACGGCCATCCCCACGAGGGAGCGCCCCGTCCCGGCCAGTGCCTGCGCACCTACCTGCGCGAAGCCGGCTGGTTCGGGGTCAAAAAGGGCTGCGACTCCGGCGATTGCGGCGCCTGCACGGTCCACCTCGACGGCGAGCCCGTGCATTCCTGCCTCGTCCCCGCCTTCCGGGCGCAGGGTAGGGCGGTCACGACCATCGAGGGCCTCTCCGGCCCCTGCCGCGGGGAGGGGCACCCCGCCTCCCACCCGATGCAGAAGGCCTTCCTCGCCGCGCAGGGCTTCCAGTGCGGCTTCTGCACCCCGGGCATGATCATGACCGCCGCCGCCCTCGACCAGGGACGTCGGCGGGACCTCGGCGAGGCCCTGAAGGGCAACCTCTGCCGCTGCACCGGCTACCGGGCGATCCGCGACGCCATCGCGGGCGTGCCGCCCGCCGCCGAGGTCCCGGGGGAGGGCGCCGTCGGCCGCAGCCTGCCGCCGCCCGCCGCGCCCCTCGTCGTCACGGGGTCGGCCCGTTTCACCTTCGACCTGCCGGAGGCTGGGGCGCTGCACCTCAAGGTGCTGCGCTCGCCCCATGCCCACGCCCGGATCCTCGCCATCGACACCGGCCCAGCCTATGCCGTCCCCGGCGTCGTGGTGGTGCTCACCCACGAGGACGCGCCCCCCGGCCGCTTCTCCACCGGCCGCCACGAGAATCCCCTGGACGACGCCGCGGATACGCGGGTCCTCGATCCCGTCCTGCGCTTCGTCGGGCAGCGGGTGGCGGCCGTCGTGGCCGAGACCGAGGCCGCCGCGGAAGCCGGATGCCGGGCGATCGCCGTCGCCTACGAGGTCCTGCCCGCCGTCCTCGATCCCGAGCGCGCCCTCCACCCCGATGCGCCCCGCCTCCACGACGGGCCGAACGTCGCGGCGGAGGTCCACGGGGAGGTCGGCGACGTCGCCGCCGGCCTCGCCGGGGCCGACATCGTCTACGAAGAGGTGTTTCGCACCCAACGCGTCCAGCACGCCGCCCTCGAAACCCACGGTTGCCTCGGCTGGCGAGACCCGGACGGACGCCTCACCCTGCGCTCCAGCACCCAGGTCCCGTTCCTGACCCGGGATGCCCTGTGCAGCCTGTTCGGCCTCGGGCGGGACGAGGTGCGCGTCCTCTGCGGACGGATGGGCGGCGGCTTCGGCGGCAAGCAGGAGATGCTGACGGAGGATCTGGTGGCGCTGGCCGTCCTCAAGACCGGCCGGCCGGTGAAGTGGGAGTTGACCCGGCAGGAGCAGTTCGCCGCCACCACCACCCGCCACCCAATGCGTGTGAAGGTGCGCCTCGGCGCCCGCCGGGACGGGCGGCTCACGGCCATCGCCCTCGACGTGCTGTCCGAGACGGGCGCCTACGGCAACCATGCCGGCGGGGTGCTCCATCACGGCTGTAACGAGGTTCTGGCCGCCTATTCCTGCCCCAACAAGCGGGTGGACGGGGTCGCCGTCTACACGAACACCCTCCCGGCCGGGGCCTTCCGCGGCTACGGCCTCAGCCAGACGATCTTCGCCCTCGAATCCGCCCTCGACGAGGTGGCGAGGCGCCTTTGTCTCGATCCCTTCGATCTCCGCCGGATCAACGCCGTGCGGCCCGGCGAGCCCCTCGTGGCCCACAGCCTCGCCCCCCACGACGTGGTGTTCGGCAGCTATGGCCTCGACCGCTGCCTCGACCTCGCGCAGGACGCGCTCGCCGCCGCTCCCGCCCCCCAGCCGGAGCCGGGATGGCGCATCGGCAGCGGTATGGCGATGGCCATGCTCGACACGACGCCCCCGAATGGCCATTTCGCCGACGCCGTCGCCGCCCTGCTGCCGGACGGCACCTACCGGGTCTGCGTCGGCACCGCCGAGTTCGGCAACGGCGCCGCGACGGTCCACCGCCAGTTCGCCGCAGAGGCGCTCAACGCCGACCCGGAGGCGGTGCAGGTCATAGGCGCCGACACCGATGCCGTCGGGCACGATACCGGGGCCTACGGCTCGACGGGCACCGTCGTCGCCGGAACCGCCGTGCTGCGGGCGTCAGAGGCGCTGGCGGAGGCGATCCGCGGGCGGGCGGCGGAGCGGCTCGGGGTTTCGCCGGGGGAATGCCGCCTCGTCGGCGGTGCCGTCGCGACGCCGGCCGGGAGCCTCGCCCTCCGGGCCCTGGCGCCCCTGGAGGCCCGGGGCCGGGCGGAGGGCACCCCGCGCTCGGTCGCCTTCAATGTGCAGGCCTTCCGGGTGGCGGTCCATCCGACGACCGGCCGGCTGCGGATCCTCACGAGCGTCCACGCCGCCGATGCCGGCGTGGTGGTGAACCCGGCCCAGTGCCGGGGGCAGGTCGAGGGCGGGGTGGCGCAGGCCATCGGCGCCGCGCTCTACGAGGATGTCCGCCTGGACGGCGACGGCCGGGTCGAGACCCAGAGCTTCCGCACCTACCACATCCCCGCCTGCGGCGACGTGCCGGACACGCAGGTGCTGTTCGCCGACACCCACGACACGGTGGGACCGCTCGGCGCCAAGCCCATGAGCGAGTCGCCCTTCAACCCCGTCGCGGCGGCTCTGGGCAACGCCATCCGCGACGCCACCGGCGCCCGGCTCACCGCGACGCCCTTCGCCCCCGATCGGATCTTTCGCGATCTGATGGCGGCCTGCGGGGAGATCCTGTGATGGATGCGCCGCGGCATCCGGTCCGTCCGGGCCTTCTCGAACGGGTCTTCCGCCTGTCCGAGCACGGAACGGATGTCCGCACGGAAGTACTCGCGGGCCTCACCACCTTCCTGACGATGGCCTACATCGTCTTCGTCAACCCGAGCATCCTCGCAGAGGCGGGGATGCCGAAGGGGGCGGTCTTCGTCGCCACCTGCTGCGTGGCCGCCATCGGCTCCGCCGTGATGGGCCTCTTCGCCAACTATCCCATCGCCCTGGCACCCGGGATGGGGCTCAACGCCTACTTCGCCTACGTGGTGGTCGGCCAGATGGGCTACCCCTGGCCGGCGGCCCTCGGGGCGGTCTTCGTATCGGGCCTGTGCTTCCTCGTCGTCACCCTGACGGGCCTGCGCCGGATCATCGTGGAGGGCATCCCCCCGTCCATGCGCATCGCCCTCACGGTGGGGATCGGCCTGTTCCTGGCCATCATCGCCCTGAAGAACGCGGGCGTGGTGGTGGCGAGCCCGGCGACCTTCGTCACCCTCGGCGACCTTCACAACCCCGGCACGGTGCTCGCCGTCATCGGCTTCCTGATGGTCGCCGTGCTCTCGGCGCGGCGGGTGAAGGCGGCCCTTCTGACCAGCATCCTCACCGTCACCGGGCTCAGCTTCGCGGTGGCCGGGAACACCTTCTCCGGCGTCGTTTCCCTGCCGCCGTCGCTGACGCCCACCCTGTTCGCCCTCGACGTGCCGGCGGCCCTGTCGGGCGGGCTCCTGAACGTGGTCCTGGTGCTGTTCCTGGTGGAACTGTTCGATGCCACCGGCACCCTGATGGGCGTGGCGAGCCGCGCGGGGCTCCTCGTCGAAGGCAGGATGGCCCGGCTGGACCGGGCGCTCATGGCCGATTCCTCGGCGATCTTCCTCGGCTCGCTCCTCGGCACGTCGAGCACCACCGCCTACTTGGAAAGCGCGGCGGGGGTGGAGGAGGGCGGCCGCACGGGGCTGACCGCGGCCACCGTCGCGGTGCTGTTCCTGGCCTGCCTGTTCTTCGCGCCGCTGGCCGGCTCGGTGCCCCCCTACGCCACGGCGCCGGCCCTGTTCTATGTCGCCTGCCTAATGCTTAGAGACCTTGTCGCCCTGGACTGGGACGATATCACCGAGGTGATCCCGGCCTGCGTCACGGCGCTGCTCATGCCCTTCACCTACTCCATCGCCACCGGAGTCTCCTTCGGCTTCATCACCTACGCGGTGCTCAAGCTTCTGAGCGGCCGGGCGCGGGAGGTGAAGCCCGTCGTCTGGGTGATCGCCGCGGTATTTCTAGCGAAGTTCATCGAAACCGGCGGGAGCCATTGAAGAACCTCGCCCAACCGCCCCGGCAAACTGCGTTTCTGCATCGCAATATGACGCGCTCGCGCCTGCGGGATAACTGAATACACCGTTCCGGAACGAAATCGGCAAAAGATCGATTGACAACGCCGCCCTTCGCAAGGCGATATGCAAGAAGATGCATGTCGGAGGGAAAATGGCCAAGTTTACGCTGGGCATCATGGCCGATGGCGATGACGAGCCCGTGCGCCGGATCGCGATCCAGGCCGGTGACGAATCCTCGGCGCAGTTCGAGGCCAACGCCGCCTACGAGAAGGTGCGCCGGGAATATCCCGATGCCACGGAACTCCACCTGATGGATGGGTTCGGACAAACCTGGAACCGGCCCGTCGCCGCGACGAGCGCCGGGGCTTGGACAGTCCTTCAGTAACACCCAACTCCCGACGCCCTGATTCTGGGGTCGAGAACGCCCGCCGGTCTACCGGCGGGCGTTTTTTCGTGGCCGGCGCGGAAGTCGTCCGCCGGTGTATCCCCCGAAAGGCCAGTCTTGACGCAGCGCGGTCGCGCCCAATTTGCCCCCACGCAAGCGTGGCCATACTGGCGAACGAGGTGGGGAATGGGGCAGGTGAAGGGACCGCGGCCGAAATCGGATCTTCAGGCCGTGCAGAAGAGAGCCGGAACCGAGTTGATCGACCGCATGGGCATCCGGACCGAGGCCGAGCGGGCGGAGATCATGATCCGGGAAGCCCGCAAGGCGCGCCTCGCGGCACAGGCGAAGGCCCTGGCCAAGGAAGGCGTCGACCAGGATTAGCCGGGCAAGCCGTCATCGGCAGTGCGATCCGGGCGCAGCGATCCGGTGACGCAACCCGGGAAGACGCCCCGCAGCCCTCACTCACTTCGCTGCGCTCGCGATGGCGGGCGGAGGGATGGGACTGCCCCGTTCCCTCCCGACCCTTCCCTCGTCCCGGGGTGCCGCGAAGCGCAGGCGTCGGCGGGGCACGGGTGACACGGGCGAAGGATGCGATAAGGCTCCGGCCGGTCGCCGGCCGGCTCGGCGGCAGGCGTCGTGGGGGGTGAGTGGGCATGGACCTGTTCGGTGGGGCTCTGAACGGAAACTCGCCCGACGATGTCGCCCACATCATCCAGGTCTCCCTGGCGCCGGCCTTTTTGCTCTCGGCCCTCGCCACGCTTCTGAACACGTTCTCGACGCGCCTCGCCCGGATCGCCGACAAGGTGAACGCCGCCGACCGGGATATGCGGACCGCGGACGATGCGGCGGCACGGGTCATCTCGGTGCGGCTCGCCTTCCTGCATCGGCGCTCCACGCTCCTCGACGCGGCGGTGGTGCTGGCCTGCCTCGGCGCGGGCCTGGTGCTGAGTTCGATCCTGACCCTCTATGTCGGCGCCCTGCGCGACGCGACGGCGGCCTCGGTGCTGTTCGCCTTGTTCGGCGCGGCCCTGGTCTTCACCATCGCCGCGATCTGCGCCTTCCTCGCGGAAATCCTGTTGGCCGGGCGCGGCGTGCGGGTCGAGGTGGCCCGCCAGCAGGACGCCGCCTCGAAGCGCAGCATAGGAGGGACCACGGCATCCGGGACGGGGCCCGTGCCACCCCTCCTTCAGGGTTGAAGCGAAGCGCAGAGGGAGCGCGTTGATCCCCGGCCTGCTATCAGCACGGTACCGCGCCGGGGGAACCGTCCCGGCGGCGCCGGTGCCCGAGGGAGACGAGTCGCATGGCGGTCGACGGCGCGCTGCGCGGGCGGCTCCGGCCGAACCTGCATCCGGCCGAAGCCTCGCTCGCATCCGTTCGGCTCGGTGAGCTCGCGGCGGCCCTCCCTCCGGGTTTCGTGACACCGCCGCTGCGCGACCTGCTGCTCGGGATCGCCGGCCATTCGCCCTTCCTCTGGGGGATCGTCGAGAAGGATCCGGCGCGGTTCGCCGCCCTCATGGAGCAATCGCCGGAGGCGGCCGGGGCCACCCTCGTCGCCCGCCAGAGGGGCGTGGGGGCCGGGTGCCGCAGCGACGCCGACCTGGCCGAGGTCGGCCGGCGCCTCCGGTCCAACCGGGCGGAACACGCCGTCCTCGTCGCCCTGGCGGATCTCGGCGGCGTCTGGGGACTCGGGGAGGTGACGAAGGCCCTGTCCGACTTCGCCGACGCCTCCGTGGCGGCGGCCCTCGACGCACTCCTGCTCCGGACCGCCGCCACGGGCCGCCTGGACCTGCAGGACCGAGAGGATCCGGCCCGGGAGTGCGGCCTCTTCGTCCTGGGTCTGGGAAAGCTTGGCGGCGGCGAACTCAACTACTCGAGCGACATCGACCTCGTGCTCTTCTACGACGCCGGGCGCGCCGCGGCGGCGGCAGGCGCCGAGGCCAAGGCGATATTGGTCAAGCTGGGGCAGGGCCTCGTGAAGCTCCTCTCCGAACGGCGGGCGGAGGGCTACGTCCACCGGGTGGATTACCGCCTGCGCCCCGATCCGGGATCCAGCGCGATCGCCCTCTCCACGGCCTACGCCTTCGACTACTATCAGACCGTCGGGCAGGACTGGGAGCGGGCGGCCTTCATCAAGGCCCGGCCCGTCGCTGGGGACATCCCGGCCGCCGACGCTTTCCTCGCCGACCTCAAGCCGTTCATCTGGCGCAGGCATTTCGATTTCGCGGCCATCGCCGAGATCCACGCCCTCAAGCGGCAGATCCATTCCGTGCGCGGCCACGAGGAGATCGCCGTCGCCGGCCACGACATCAAGATCGGCCGGGGCGGCATCCGCGAGATCGAGTTCTTCGCGCAGACGCAGCAACTGGTCTTCGGCGGCCGCCAGCCCGCCCTGCGCAGCCGCCGGACCCTGGAGACCCTGGACGGGCTGCACGGGGCAGGGTGGATCGACGGGGCAGCCCGGGACGAAATGAAGGCCGCCTACACCTTCCTCCGCACCGTGGAACACCGGCTGCAGATGATGCGGGACGAGCAGACGCAGCGCCTGCCCGCCGAGGCGGACGCGCTGGCCGCATTCGCGCGCTTCTGCGGCTTTCCCACGGGCACCGCGTTCGAAGAGGCGCTGATCGTTCATGCCCGCCGCGTCCAGGCCCATTACGCCTTGCTGTTCGAGCGGGGAGGGGATGCGGTCGCGGCCGACGGGTCGCTCGCCTTCGGCCCGATCGAGGCCGAGCCGGCGACCCTCACGGCCTTGACCGGGCTCGGCTTCCGGGAGCCCGTCCGGGCCTACGGGATCGTCCGGGACTGGCATCTCGGCCGTCACCCCGCCCTTCGCGGCGGACGCGCCCGCTCCATCCTGGCCGAGTTCCTGCCGGGCCTGCTGCGGGCGCTGGGCGGGACCCCGGAACCCGACGCGGCCCTGCTCACCCTCGACAGGGCCTTCTCCCGCATGCCCGCCGCGGGGGAACTTCTCGCGATCCTGCGCTCGCACGAGCGCCTGCGCATCCTCTTCGCCGACCTGCTCGGCGCATCCCCACGCCTCGCCGAGGCTGTGGGGCACAGCCCGCACATCCTCGACGCGGTGCTGGAGCCGGATTTCGTGGCGCCGGCGTCCGATCCCGATACCGTGCGCGGGCAATACCGGCCGCTCGTCGGCGACAGCGGGACCTACGAGGAATTCCTCGACCATTGCCGGGACGCGACCCGGCGCATGACCTTCGTCACCGGCGCACGCCTCGTCTCCGGCCTGATCACGCCGCGGCAGGCCGGGGAATCCTACACCGCCATCGCCGAGGCCGCGATTGGCCTGATCCTCGATCGGGAACTGCGGCGCTTCGCGGAGGATCACGGGCAGGTGCCGCGGGGCCGGTGCTGCGTCCTCGCCCTCGGGCGGCTGGGTTCGCGCCAGCTCACGGCCTCCTCGGACCTCGACCTCGTCGTCCTCTACGATTTCGACCCCGAGGACCGGACCAGCGACGGCCGCCAACCCGTGGATGCCGTCATCGCCTATAACCGCCTCGCCCAGCGCCTCGTCGCGGCACTGACCGTCCCGACCCGGCGCGGCCGGCTGTATCGGGTCGACCAGCGATTGCGCCCCCACGGCAGCCATTCGCCCCCCGCCGTGCAACTGCGGGGTTTCGTCGCCTACCACCGCGACGAGGCCGAGCCCTGGGAGCACATGGCGCTGACCCGGGCGCGGGCCGTGGCTGGAGACGCCACCCTCATGGCCGAGGTGACCGCGGCCATCGCGGCGCAGATCGCTTCGCCGCGCGATCCGGCCGCGGTCTGCGCCGAAGCCGGCGCGATGCGCAGCCTCGTGGCGCGAGAGCGGGGCATTGCCGGCCCCCACGACTTGAAGTTCGCACCGGGCGGGCTCTTCGACCTCGATTTCCTGGCCCAAGCGATCGTCCTGGCCGCCGGCCAGACCGACTGGATCGGGCGCGACGGCGGCACGGTGCTGCGCAGGGCGGGGGAGGGCGGGTTGATCCCGCAGGATCTCGCCGCGCCCCTGGCCGAGGCCTACGAGACCCTCGACGCCGTCTCGCATTGGCAGCGCCTGACCCTCGATGACCCGGCCAAGCCGCCGTCACCGAACGCGGCGCGGCAGATCGCCCGGGCGATGGGCCTACCCGACGCCCGCACCCTCGCCGCCGAGCTTCGCCAGCTCCGCCGGATGACAAGGTCCTCGCTGGTCGCGATCAGGGCGGCGGTGATGCCGCGATCTGGGAGGCCGCACGAGTAGGTTGAAGTCGCTTCCCCGGTCTCGTTCCCCCGCAAACAGGCCCTTGCGCAGGGTTGGCATGGCGGAGCAGATCGCTGAGAATTGCTCGAGATCCTGTTGGATCATACTCAAGTGAGGAAGGCCCAGGGGACGCTGAACACGGCTCGTGTTCCCCACCTCACATCCGCCGAACCGTGTATTACAGGCTGACCACTTTGCGCCCCACAACCGCGAAGCCCAAGCCTAAGGTTGCATCGCTGCGCCTTTTCAACGGGGAGGGCATTGGCTATGCGTCCTGCATCTCCGGCTGTGAGGGGAGCGGTGTGAGCACGGTTGGCACGCTTTAAGGCTTTTAAACCGCTGCCTCACCCGTCAAAACCATGTATTCGCTTACAATATGGTCCTTTTCCTCTTCAAGGAACGCGACGTGCTTGGGAAAATCGAGCTCTTCAAGCGCCAGAAACGGATCGCACGCGAAAAACGCATCGTCAAAAATAGTATCTTGTTCGATGCCGCGTATTACAAGAAACAGCATGGACTAAAAGGCGCCGTTGATACTGCCAAGCACTTCTGTACGATCGGATGGCGAAATCTCTTAAATCCATCACGACATTTCGATGTCGAGTTCTATCTCGCCACTTATTCCGATGTCGGAGCCAGGGGTGTCAATCCTTTAGTCCATTATTTAACTGACGGCGCGAAGGAAGGGAGGCGTCCGGTCGCGGAATTCGATGGTCTTGCCTTTAAGGCCGCTCACCCCGAACACGAGCATGATAACCCGGCTGAAGCCTGCATCGCCCGCTATGGAACTTACGACTGGAAAGACTTCCTTCCGATCCTGACGTCCCTTCCCAGGGCGGTCGTCGAGGCCTTCCGGCCATATTTCGATGAAGCATTCTACAAGTCGTTCAATGCCGACGTGCTCGGCAAGGAAAACGACTGCTACGATCACTTCATCAAACGAGGCCAGTACGAAAACCGGGATCCGGCCCCCGGCTTCGACATCCATGCATACCGCGGCAAGATCGCCGCGCAGACGGGACTGCTCGCCAATCCGATCTACCACTTCGTCAAGGTCGGGCTTGGACAGGGCGTACAGACACTGCCCGCGGATGCGATCGTCCTCGATTCCACCCCGGGCCATCGCGAAGAGCTGCCGCAGCTGACGCTCGGCGTCCATGCGCATTGCTACTATCCCGAGCTCATCACCGAGCTGCTCCCGCGCTTCCTCTCCTTCCCGCCTCGCACCCGCTTCGTCGCCACGGTGGTTTCCGAAGCGGATCGCGGCTTCATCGAGCAGGTTTGCAAGCGCGAGGCCTTTCCCTTCCCCCTCGACGTGCGGGTCGTCCCGAACCGGGGGCGGGATCTTGCGCCGTTCATCGTCGGCTGCCGCGACCTCTGGCTCGATTGCGACCTGCTGCTGCATGTCCATACCAAGAGGAGCCCGCACATCTCCTGGGGCGATGCGTGGCGGCGCTATCTCCTCGATCAGACGATGGGATCGCGGGGGCTCGTCGACGCCGTCCTGCGCCGGTTCACGGCGGAGCCGGACCTCGGCTGCCTCTACCCGCGGAACTACTGTGCAATCCGGCGTCACACGCTCAAGGCGTTCGACCAATCAGGGATCGGGCTCATCTTGAGCCACCTTGGTCAAGGGATGCCCGGCAGTGGGGCGACCGAATACCCCGCCGGATCGATGGCGTGGTACCGCACAGCGCCGCTCAGGCCCTTCGTGGAAGCCTTCGGCTCCCTGGCGCACTTCGAGGACGAGGCGCAACAGGTCGACGCGACCTTCGCCCACGCTCTCGAGCGCGGATTGCCCCTCGCGGTCAGGGCCGCCGGCAGCCGGGTGGTGAGCTACGTGACGCCGGTCCGCGTCGGACCGGCCTCATTGACGGGTTTGCCTGAGCGCGAGGATAGCGCTGCCGCCGTACCCGCCCGGTGGCACCGGGATACGCCGTGGATCGCCCGGCAAGCGCCCAAACCGCTCGCTCCTCTCTTCCGGACCTTCAATCCGCGAGCCCTCGACATCCACTGGATCCTGCCCTCCTTCGGCCCCGGCGCCGGGGGCCACATGACGATCTTCCGGATCGTAGAGCTCCTCGAACGCTTCGGACACCGGCAGACCCTGTGGCTGCAGAATGCGGTTCAGTTCAGAGACCAAGCCGAGGCCAAAAGGCGGATCCAGCAATGGTACCGGCCGGTCAGCGACCGCCTGCATGTGCGCTTCCTGCCGGAGGACGTCCGGGAACTGGCGGGAGACGTCCTGATCGCGACGGATTGCTGGACGGCGTTTCCGGCGGCTCAGACCACCAACTTCAAGGAACGATTTTACTTCGTTCAGGATCACGAGCCGAGCTTCCACCCGACCGGTGAGATGCAGCTCATCGCCGAGAGCACATACGAATTCGGCTTCCCGACCCTCTGCGCCGGGAGGTGGCTCGAGGGGCTGATGCGCGATCGCGGGCTCTGGGCCCGCAGCTGGGACCTCTGCGCCGATCACGACGTCTATTATCCTGGCACGCCGCGGGCGAGGGGCGACGACCCGGTGCGGATCGCCTTCTATGCCCGTCCGTATACGCCGCGCAGGGCAGTCGCCCTCGGCTTCGCAGCGTTCGAAGAGTTGCACCGCCGCGGGGTCCGGCTCCACGTCGAGCTGTTCGGTGAGGCGAACCTCAAGTTCGACTTCGCCTTCCCCCACACGCAGCACGGCATACTCACGCCCGCCGAACTCGCCGATCTGTATCGCGAGAGTGACCTCGGCGTGGTGTTCTCGACGACGAACTACTCGCTCATCCCCCTTGAGATGATGGCCTGCAACCTGCCGGTGGTGGAGATCGACGCGCCGAGCACCCGGGCGATCTTCAGGGGCGGGGAAGTCACCTTCACCAAGCAGGCGCCCTACCAGATCGCAGACGCCATCCAGTCGCTCATCGCGGATCCGGAGCGTCAGGCGCGGCAG
Source organism: Methylobacterium persicinum (assembly GCF_022179525.1). GTDB lineage: Bacteria > Pseudomonadota > Alphaproteobacteria > Rhizobiales > Beijerinckiaceae > Methylobacterium > Methylobacterium persicinum. Next base: position 12,697 of record NZ_BPQX01000056.1, on the reverse strand, counting down.
GTTCGGCAGGGGCGCGCCTTCGTCGATCGCACCTCGTGGGAGACCAGCGCCCGGGCGATCGAGGCCGGCCTTCTCGAACGGCTCGACGAGATCGGCTGCACCCGGATCCCGCTCGACGCCCTCGCCAAGCCGGCGGTCCATGCGCCGCGGAAGGCGACCGTCTTCATCCCGACCTACAATGCCGGGCCGGATTTCCAGGGGGTCCTGAACGCCGTCACGCGGCAGGTCTGCGACTTCGCCTACGATGTCCTGATCATCGACAGCGGCTCCTCCGACGATACCCTGGACCGGGCGCGCCCATTCACGAGCCACAACCTGCACGTCGAGACGATCCCCAACGCTGAATTCCAGCACGGCCGGACGCGCAACCGCGGCATCGCCCAATCCGACGGCGAGTACGTGGCGATCCTCACGCAGGACGCATGCCCGAAGGATGAGCGCTGGCTTGCCAACCTGATCGCCGGGTTCAACAGGGGCCCGAAGGTGGCCGGCGTCATCGGGCGGCACGAGGCCTATCCCGCGCACGACGTCTTCACCAAGCGCGACATGACGGAGATGTTCGACGGTCTCGCCCTGCTTCCGGCGGTGACCGACCGCGAGATCGGACTGCCAAGTTACATCTATCCAGGCGGGCGCATGTGGCGCATGCTGATGCAGTTCTACTCCGACAATAACTCAGCCATATGGCGTGAGGCGTGGAAGATCATCCCCTATCCGGAGATCGCCTGGGGCGAGGATCAGGTCTGGGCCGACGAGATGCTGAGGGTCGGATTCCAGAAAGCCTACGTGGACGACGCCATTGTCTTCCACTCCCACGCCTTCGACCTGGAAAACCACACCAAGACGGCCACAACTGAGGGCCAGTTCTGGGGCCAGTATTTCGGATTCGACCTTCATCCCGATGCCACAGCAGCCATCGCCGCCATGGATGCCCGGGACCGGGCGTATGCCATCCGGGCAGGCGCTGACGCCACCGCACTCGAACACCGTCAGTTACTCAATCGAGCGACGGTCAACGGCCGCATTGCGGGATACCGGGCCTCTCAGACTTGAGATGACCGATCGCTATTCAGGAGAGCCGTTTCTAGGATCAAAAATACGAACTTTTTCCGGAATTCCGAAATATATCAAAGTCAGAGAAATTTTTGCCGCATTACGCTTTGTATCGATCATTATGACTATCACGCCCCGCGCTAACACGATAGCTATGCTACATTAATTCCAAATACAACAATCTTAAAGCGGCTTCGGAAGTCGTTGGATCGCGCGCATTTCATCTTTGCGAGCGGAGCGAAGCAATCCAGGGTAGCGGAACATCTCAGAACTGAGCGGATCCCTCGATTGCTTCGCTTCGCTCGCAATGACCGTGGTGATGGCGTGAACTAAGTTTCCAGGAAAGCGCCCTAAGGTCTTTGCAGGCGGTGAAGCTTGTCAAAAATCGTATTCCGTCAGAATGACCTAAATGTCGCCAGTTGGGCGGCCCCCCGGCTACCCCCGGACAACCAAAAGCCGAGGCCTCTCGCCCCGCTGCGGCTCGAAAAATCCCTTCGGCGACAGGGCGGCGACCTGCCGATCACTCGCTCTTGAGCGCCGGTGACGAAGGCAGCGACCGTCCGGTGGAGGACGATCGGTCCGCAGGGTGGCCCAATCTATAACAGACTCTTCTTTCCAATATTCCGTGACGGTCTTCCATTTAACTACAGGGCGATCGACAGCACATTGCCCCTTCGTCCCCACGTAGGGGCTAGCCCTAGCGAGCATCGGAGGGGCCGTATAGGGACCGTCCTGAGGGTTGTTTTTGCACCGCGATGGCCATAATGGGGGGCACGTCAAACCCCATTTGGACAGACAGCCTCATGCCTCATGTCGTGACAGGCGGCGCTGGTTTCGTCGCGGCAAACCTGATCCCGCGCCTGTTGGAGCTGGGTCATCGGGTCATCGCCGTCGACAACCTGATCCGTGGACAGCGCAAGTTCCTGGAGCCATTCATCTCCTCTGGGTCCGTGACGTTCGTCGAAGCCGACTGTTCTGACGTCGAGGCGCTGCGGACGGCACTGCTTCCGTCCGCCGAGGAAGGGCTTACTGACGTTTGGCACCTCGCCGCCAATTCGGATATTCCCGCGGGGGTTGCAGACCCCTATGTGGACCTTCAGCACACCTTCATGACCACCTTCTCCACGCTCGTCGTGATGAAGGAACTTGGCATCAAAAGGATCCACTTCGCATCGAGTTCGGCGATTTACGGCGACTTCAAGGACGCTCGCATCGCTGAGGATACCGCGCCCTACCGGCCGATCTCGAACTATGGGGCGATGAAGCTGGCGTCGGAAGCACAAATCTCAGCGGCAGCTGAGAACTTCCTCGAGCGGGCGAATGTCTTCCGGTTCCCGAACGTCGTCGGCGTGCCCGCAACACACGGCGTCATGCTCGACTTCATCCAGAAGCTCCGCAAAACCCCAGACCGATTGGATGTGCTTGGAAACGGAACACAGCAAAAGGCCTATCTGCATGTCGGAGACCTTGTTGAGGCTATGCTGTTCATTGCAGAAAAGGGCCCGGACAAACTAAACATCTTCAATATTGGGCCGAGTGACGACGGGGTTACTGTCCGCCATATCGCGGAAACTGTCCGCGATGTGGTGAACCCGAAGGCTGCCATTCAATACGGCGAGGGCAACCAGGGTTGGATCGGCGATGTGCCGCGCTTCCGCTACTGTGTCGATCGTTTAGCGGCCCTGGGATGGGCTCCCAGCATGGGTTCGTCCGAAGCCATTGAAAAGGCCGTTCGGGATATCGCAAAGCAGGAAGGGCTTTGATGTCTCTACAAGCGGTCATCCTCGCAGGCGGGAAGGGTACTCGCCTCCGCGAGCGTCTTCATGGCCGCCCGAAACCGCTGGTGGACGTCGACGGTATTCCGCTGCTGGAAAGGCAGTTGCGCCTCCTGGCGCAGAACGGGTTCAGCGAGGCGTTGATCCTCGTCAATCATGCCGCGGATCAGATCGAAGATTTCTGCCGCAGGGGCGACTTCGGCATTTCAGTGAAGACTTTGGATGATGGCGAGGCCAAGGGCACGGCCGGCGCCGTCCTCGCCGCCATGGATTCACTCCAGCCGGAGTTCCTTGTCGTCTACGGCGACACGCTGCTCGACGTCGATCTGGCGCGTTTCTGGGCCTTCCACGAACAAGGGAAGGCGACGGCGACCCTGTTCCTCCATCCCAACGACCATCCCTATGACTCGGACTTGGTCGAGGTTGACGGATCCGGTGACATCATCGGCTTTCACGCCTACCCCCACCCTGCCGACGCCATTCTTCCCAATCTCGTGAACGCGGCGCTCTATGTCGTCCGCCGGGATGCGCTCGAAGGCTGGGTCGGGGCAGCCCCGCCTCTGGATTTCGCAAAAGATCTTTTTCCTCGGATGGTGGAGAAAGGCGAGCGTCTGCGCGGCTACATCTCCTACGAATACATTAAGGACATTGGGACGCCGGCGAGGCTCGACAAGGCGGTGAAGCACCTGCGGACCGGGGCCGTCGAACGGGCGCGCCTATCACACGCGCAGCGAGTGGTCTTCTTCGACCGCGACGGGACGCTGAACGAATTGTCGGGCTACATCCGCAATCATGCCAGCCTTCGCCTCCTGCCGGGCGTCGCCGACGCAATCCGACGCCTCAACGATGCCGAATACCGCGTTGCCATTGCGACCAATCAACCCGTTATCGCCCGCGGTGAAGCGACACTGGACGATTTGCGTGCGATCCATAACAAGCTGGAGACCGAGCTTGGCCGGCACCGGGCATGGCTCGACCTGATCTTGTTTTGCCCCCACCACCCTCATGCCGGTTTCCCGGGTGAGGTGGCCGAACTTAAGATCGACTGCAATTGTCGCAAGCCCGGAACCGGCTTGGTGGACGAAGGACAAATCAGGCTGAATGCCGACATGTCCAAGTCCTGGTTTGTGGGGGACTCGACGGTCGACATGCAGACCGCCCAGCGCGCCGGCCTGCGATCCATCCTTGTTCGAACCGGCGAAGGGGGACGTGACGGACGTGTGCGTGCCAGCGCCAACATTATCGTTGCCGATGTTCCGGAAGCCGTCCGCTTCATCCTCGACGTCTGCCCGGCGCTGCAGGAGCGCCTGAGCCCACTCGCCACCCGGATCAGGCCGGGAGATATCGTCGTGATCGGCGGCCGGGCAGGACTGGGCAAGTCGACCATAGCCCACGTGCTGGCGTGGACGCTTGCCAACCAAGGCGTGACCCCTGCAATCCTCCAGTTGGATCGGTTCATCCGCAGCGCGTCGGATCGAGGCACCGGCAATGTGCTGAGCCGATACGACCTCACTCACGCTGGCGCCTTGATGCAGCCTTGGTTTGACCAACGGGCCACCACAACCGTCACGCTACCCTATTACGATCGGTTCTCGCAGGAACAACATCCAGCCAACGATTCGATGACGCTCACTCCTGAAACAGCGCTCATCATCGAAGGGGTCCCAGCCCTGGCGCTGCCGATCCCCAATGACCGACCGGACCGGCATACGATCCATCGGATCTGGGTGACCGGCGACGAGGCGGAGCGTCGGAAGCGCGTGATAGCGGCGATGATCGCGCGCGGCGATAGCCCCGAACAGGCGGAAACAACATACGAAAGACGCAAGGCCGATGAGGATTCCATAATAAACAATGGTGAAGCGCAGGCTGAACACCAACTCACACTCGACCATTTATTTCTAGTCGAGATGCCGAAAAACTAAACGAAACCCAACATTCTACGGGATTCTCGACATGCTGATGCAATCGTCTGATTATCTTACTCGGCTGACGGCGCTGCTCGCACAAGTCGATCGTTCGGAGTTCGACCGCGGCGTTGCCCTTGTGCGTGACGCTTGGATCTCGGGCCGACAAATCATCACCCTCGGCAACGGGGGAAGTGCCATGACGGCACTTCATTTTATGACTGACTGGACGAAGATGACGTTCCTTGCCCACGGCAAGCCGTTTCTCGGCCGCAGCCTTGTCGATAACATGGGCCTGATCACCGCCTATGCCAACGACTTATCTTATCAAGACGTGTTCAGCGCGCAGTTGCGCAATATCGCTGCGAAGAACGACCTCGTGATCGCGATTTCTGGGAGCGGTAATTCCGAGAACGTCATCCGCGCAATCGATGTCGCGAATGAGATGGGATGCCAAACCCTTGGCCTCTGTGGGTTCAGCGGCGGCCGGCTCAAGGAACGAGCGGCAAACGTCATTTGGGTCAATTCCAACGACATGCAGCTCGTCGAAGACGTTCATTCCGTGTTCGGCCATATCGTCATGCAGGCTCTTTGTCATGCAGAGGCATTACAGTAGACCTTCACGTTCTGATATGCGCCAGGATTATATGCTAAAGACCTGAGCCGCACGCGGGAAATTGGAGATGACGGGGGCGTATCTCAATGGAGGATATGGGCACCGGAAGAACTCCTACGCTCCTGTGAAGCGGCTGCTCAACAGCGCCAAAGAAAAGCGGCAACTTACGCGAGATCGAAGCAATTCGTCACAAGAACGACATTGCTTCGCATTCTCAATAAACGACAGCAGCGGCTGAAGGATTACGCCCTTTCCCCTTTCCTATGAACAGCCTGGAGCTGGGGGGGGGAGGCTGCCGATGGCATAGCACTCCTCTCGGTGTTGCGCGGCGACCAAGGGCGTTAGAGGCTACGAGGGGTTTCGGATGGCAGACTACAATACGAGAACCGACTGGCGAGAATTAAAGAGAGATCTGGACCGTTCAGAGCGGAAGCGGCAGCGTCTTGAGAAAGATTTCGTCGATCAAAAACAAGCCGACCGCCGACAGATCGACGACCTAATTCAAACTCGGGCGACACTTGCTGGTGAAGTCAACAGGTTGTCCGCTGAATTGGCGCGCCGCAGCGCGCATGCCGCAAACCTACTGGAGACGTTGCTCGAAACCAGGGCCGATCTTCCGCACCCTGCTACACCAAGCCTCCCCTCCAGATGGCAGGGACCGCTCCGGCGCAACGGACACAGCCGGACCCAACGCACACGCTTTGCTGAAGACCATGCCCTCATTGCAGCGTCCGACTTGTTCGATACTCGTTGGTATTTAACGCAATATCAAGATGTTCTGCACGCCAAAGTCGATTGCATACTGCATTATCTCGAATACGGCGCGCGCGAGGGCAGAGATCCGAATCCCCTGTTTTCGACTTCGTGGTATCTCTCGCAGAACCCGGACGTCGCAGCAGCCGGCGTCAATCCGCTGGTCCATTACATCAACTTCGGAGAGCGTGAAGGCCGCGCGCCGAGCCCCCATGTGACCCCGGAAGAGTTGAACGACTTTCGAGCTGTCGATGGAGGCGCCCCGCTGGCGCTTACTTTTCTGCTGAAGCAGTCGCCGGCGGCCAAGCTCGCGGCGTTGACTGCCGCAGCCCACACGCTCACTCCGCCACAGACGGTCGGACAGATTGCGAAGGGCGTCGCCTTTGCTGCATATGAACCGACGATATCTATCATTCTGCCAACTTACAATTCGCACCCGCGATTCCTCAGGGAGGCGATCGAATCTGTCCTGAATCAGACGTACTGGAAGTGGCAGCTCTGCATCGTCGATGATGGTTCGACCGAAACGGCATGCAAAGAGGTTCTTGCCGGCTACAACGGTACCGACCCACGCATCACAATTGTTTTCGCAGACAAGAACGGTGGCATTGCCGAGGCGTCGAACCAAGCGCTGAAGATGGCACAAGGCGAATACGTCGGATTCCTCGACCACGACGACGTCCTCGCTCAGAATGCCCTGCAAGAGGTGACGGAACTCCTCTCGGACCACCGCGATACCGATTTCGTCTATACCGATCACGCCATGATCAATGGCAGAAGCCGCTTTTTGCATCCAGCATACAAGCCCGGCTGGTCTCCGGAATTGTTTCTGGTGACGAACTATATTGTTCACTTCAAGGTTGTCCGCACTGAGATGATGCGGACGATCGGCGGGTTCCGGGCATCGACGTCCGTGATCCAAGATCTGGACGTAAGCCTACGTCTGTACGAGGCGGGGGCCAAAATTCGGCACATCCCACAAATTCTTTACTTCTGGCGAGAGCATGCCGGTTCTGTCGCCTCCGGGACGACTGCCAAGCCTGCGATCGAGAAGCTAGCTCTCCGGATCTATGATGAGCATCTGACCCGCCGGGGCTTACTGGCCCGGGCCGAATGGCCAATACCGTTCCAACAGATACGGGTGGGCGGGTACAAGCTTCGTTTTCCGGATTTCACCGAGCGCTGCGACATCATCGTGCTGTGCCGTGACGATGAAATCGATCTTGCGCGTCTCCAGGGCTTGGCTGAAGGCCCCGGCACGGAGCTACATGTCATTTTCCTTGGAAAGCCTGTTCCGGCTTCCGTGGCAGGGAGCACCGTACGGGCGAGCAGCGTGAACAATCAGGCCGCGCTCCATGCAACAATCCTAGAGACGGATGCCGAGCACCTCGTCTTCATACGCCCCGAGGCCCGTCCGATGACGGCCGATTGGCTGAAAGAGCTCGTTGGCTATCTCTCCCTCAGCGAAGATATCGGCGCCGTGGGTGGGAAGATCTTGAGCGACAGGCTCAAGGTCAAGGCTGGTGCGACGGTCCTGCTGGACAAACCGATGACGATGGATCGGGACGAGGCCGACTGCCGAGGGGGATATTGGTTTACCAATTGGATCGCCTCGAATGTCGAGGCCGTTTCCTCCGCCTTGCTGGCAACACGCACAGATGTTTTCCGTCGTGCGGGCGGCCTGCCCGTATTTGATTTCGGTGATGCGGCCGGTCTCGCTTTCTGCCTCGAACTCAGAAAACATGGCTTGCGTGTCGTCTACAATCCATGGAGCCGCGTCGTAGACCGCGCTCGAATTGATACCCCGACGGATCTTCAGAACATTCTACAAAAGCGCTTTGGAGATGACGCTAAAAAAGACCGCTACTATAATCCGAACTTTAGTCGGTCTTACCCGCATCTCGTTTCTAGTCCAAGCAACGTCGCTTGAGTGTTCCCACCGGGATTGCCGCCGCTATGAAAATTAACTTCGTGATGCCGCCAATCGCCTCCATATCGGGCGGGCCTTTGGCAATCCTGGAATATGCCAACCGCTTCCTGGAAGCAGGACATGTTGTGAGTATCACAACCTATCCGGATACGAACTGGAGCGGTGACAATCCCTACCCCTGGTTCAAATTCAAGGGCGAACTTCACTACAAGCGGCTTCGCGGTCTACAGCTTGGTCCGGAACAAGGTCTCGACCTGAGCAAGATTGATCGTTCCGACCTCCAGCGGCTCTCGGATGCGATTTCGATCACTCTTGGGCCTTCAGCGCTCCGGGAGCTTGTCCTCTCAAGCTCTGCCAACGTACCCAACAAAATGGCCCTCTCGACCGTGGTCGATGAAGCCCTGAACTGGCTTTATACGATGGAGGTCATGCCGGACTGCGACATCAACATCGCGACATTCTGGAGCACGGCTTTCCCCGTATACTTCTCCGGGAAGGGCAAGCCAGTATTCTTCATGCAGCACCTCGAAGAGGTCTTTTATCCGATACAGAATGACCTCCTTTTGAACAAAATTTTGGCTCGAAGTGCCTATTCATTGCCACTGTTTAAGATCGCCAATTCGTCTTGGCTTCGTGACCAGATCAAGTTGCGCTACGGGCAGAATGTGCCGTTCTCGACCAACGCCATTGAGATTGGGGATTTCAACCCGCGTCCGAAGACGAGCGAGACGGATGGCGTAATCCGGCTCGTGACGTATGCCCGGCCGGAAGATTGGAAGGGCTTCGCCGACGCCGTGGCGGCAGTCTCACAGGCCCGGTCTCGGCTGGGCGGCAAGTTGCAATGGAACGTGTTTGGATACAAGCATCCGGTTCTCACGGAACAGAACGCCTACGCGCCTTACGTCTACCACCCCAAGCTGTCATTCGCGGCACTGGCGGATCTCTATGCCACCAGTGACATCGCGCTCTGCCCCTCGTGGTACGAGAGTTTCCCCCTGCCTCCGCTCGAGGCCATGGCCAGTGGGACAGCGACGATCACCACCGGGGCTGGCACGGAAGACTATGCGTTCGATGGAGACAATGCCTGGGTCGTCGGTTCGCGAGATACCACGGCGATGGCCGATGCGATCTGCCGCCTCGCCACCGATCCGTCGCTCCGGAGCAAATTGGCCACCAACGGACGCAAGACCGCTGAACGCTATACGTGGAGCCGAGCCGCTTCAGAGCGCGAGGCGCTCTTGTTGGACATCCACGAAGGTCGAATTGCCTATAATCCGAACCAGGGCATCAGCGCCGGCCTCGCCGATGTCAACGGCATCGCTTTCGAGAGGGCGCCGCTCGATATCACTGACCACCGAGAAGGCTTATACTGGAACCATGGCGCGTTGTTCCTCTTCAAGGACGGGGTGCGCCATCACGTCACCGAAGGCGATCTCATTCCGCTTTTGATTGAGCGTGGTTACGGGTACGTCGATGTGAGCGATCTAGATGCGATTCGCATCCCTGCGGGACGGCCGATCTGCACACCATCTGATATCCATTGAAGTTGAGGCAACATGACTTTCGAGTATGCAATTCTTGGCGGAGGCGTTGCTGGCCTATCGCTATCCAGCTTTCTCGATGGAAAGGCCGTCGTCCTCGAACGTCAGGACACTGTCGGCGGACTGAGCCGTAGCTACAGCATGAATGGTGTAGACTATGATATCGGCCCCCACATCATATTTTCGAAGAACAAAGAAGTGCTCGATCTCCACTCGACGATGGTGGAGACCAATAAAATCCGCAGGTCCAATCAGATCGTTTTCAAGGGACGATATGTAAAGTACCCGTTCGAGAACGATCTGGCAGCACTTGAGCCGACGGATCGCGATTACTGTCTGCAGGAATTTCTCAATAATCCGTACGAAAATTATCATGGCAGCAATATGCTGCAGTTTTTCCTGAGCGTATTCGGCGAAGGTATCACGCACCTTTATCTCCAGCCTTACAATGAAAAGATCTGGAAATTCGATCCTTCTTGCATGGATACGCAGATGGTCGAGCGTATTCCGAAGCCGCCGCGCGAGGATGTGATCGCATCGGCCCAAGGCGTCGCGACGGAGGGGTATACCCACCAGCTCTACTACCATTATCCAGCGAAGGGCGGATTCCAGACCCTTGTAAACGAGTATAAGGATCGAGCTGAGGCCAAAGGACAGGATGTGCGCACCAGCGTCAACGTGCGCAGCCTGGAGAAGCAACCAAATGGTTGGAAGATCACGACAGATACCGACGAGGTCTACGCCAAGCAACTTATCAATTGCATCCCGATCCACGAGCTGTTCAAGCTGCTCTCACCTCCGGCCGAGATTAAGAGCACCCTGGACCGTCTCCTCTACAATTCTATCTATATCGTTATGGTGCAGGTGAAGAAGGATACGATCGGAGAGCACTTCGCGCTGTATGTCCCGGATAAAGACGTGGTGTTTCACCGTCTGTCCAAGCTGAATTACTTGGGTGAGAGCTACTGTCTTCCTGATGGGGGCAGCACCCTAATGGCAGAGGTGACATTCCGTCCAAACAGCTACCTGGCAACTTTGTCGGAGGCCGATATCGTCGATCAAGTTATCGACGGGCTTGTCAAGGTTGGGTTCATCGAGCGGGAGGATATCCTCGACACTCAGGTGAAGGTTGAGCGGTATGCGTATGTCATCTACGACCTCGACCACCGTAAGAACGTGGATGTGCTGCTATCCTACTTGGAAGAGCAGGGGATTCGATCGGCGGGCCGCTTCGCAGAGTTCGAGTATCTCAATACGGACGGCGTCGTGGAGCGGACACTTAAGCTGGCCCGGTCCCTGAATGCATCCACTCCGGCCGATTAACCGCAGCGCCTCCATCCTTTGAGCGAGACACATCCGCAATGATCATTAGCCGGACCCCATTGAGGATGAGCTTCGTCGGCGGCGGTAGCGATATGCCAGAGTTCTACCGTCGCCACGGGGGCGCAGTTCTCAGCACGGCCATCGACAAGTACATCTACGTCAACATCAATCAGAAGTTCGATGGCGGCATCCGGCTGGGATACTCCAAGAACGAGGAGGTGGATTCGGTCGATCAGATCGAACATCGCCTCGTTCGTGCGGCCTTCGAGTGCCTCAATATCAAAGGCGGCGTCGAGATCACGACCATCGCCGACATTCCCTCCCGCGGGACGGGACTGGGCTCGTCCAGCTCGTTCACCGTGGGCCTTCTGAACGCGGTTTCGGCCTATCAGGGACGCCACATTTCGGCAGACGATCTCGGGCGGATGAGCTGCGAGATTGAGATTGATCGCTGCGGCGAGCCGATCGGAAAGCAGGACCAATATGCGGCAGCCTATGGTGGCTTCAACCTGATCGAGTTCAAAGCCGACGAAAGCGTCCTCGTTACGCCCGTCATTATGCCACGGGACGTTCGGACGAAACTGGAAGAGAGCATTCTGGTCTTCTACACTGGCATCACACGCAGTGCATCGAAGATTCTCAAAGAACAATCCGACGCCGTCGTCAGCGATCACGCAAAGCGTAGCACGTTGATCCGGATGGTAGAGTTAGCCTACCATTTGAGAGACGAACTGCAGGCCGGAAACCTTGAGAGTTTTGGTGACATTCTTCATGACAATTGGAACTTGAAGAAAACGCTGTCGAACGGCGTGAGTTCCGCAGAAATCGATGATTGGTACGAGACTGGCAGAAGAGCAGGCGCGGTCGGCGGCAAAATTCTCGGTGCGGGCTCCGGCGGGTTTCTGATGTTCTACGCGCCCCCGGAGCACCACTCGGCTATCAAGCAATCGCTGCATATGCTGCGTAGCTGCCAATTCCGGTTCGATGCCCTCGGAAGTCGCATTATTTTCTACAATCCCACCGCCCTCTCCTAAGCGAAGGGAAAACGAGGTGACTGCGGAGCTTCGCGCAGTTGCTGCGCTCCACGCCTCGTCTCAGTGTTAGACTTGATGGATTTCCCATGGCGTTGGCCTTCGAGAGGACGGAGGCCAAGGGCGGGCGTCGCACCTCGCAGCGCTTGCTGGTTGTGGGGCGACGCCGCAGCTCAACCTATTGTGGTGGGGCGGCTTGGTTCAGAGGCGAACAGCACGCCGACTGGGTGATCCCTGCGCATGACGTAGAGGTCGCCGTCAACGCGTTCGGGAAAGAACCCTGCCCATTCGAGCCAGTCCATCGCTTGGGCATCTGCGGTGACAGTGACGCGCCCGCCCAGGGGCATCTTGAGCAGATCCTCGACCTTCATCACTCCACCTGTCGGTCAGACTCATCCGTTCAGATAACGGGATTGCCCGGGTGCAGTTCCGGTGCTCAAAGTCGTTCCCTTAACCCGACGCCGATCCCATCATCCAAGCCGGCATCCTGAATCGCTCCGTCGAACTCATCTCGAGCGCTTTGGTTCGCCGCACGAATGGCAGCCAAGGCGTCTTCCAGGCTCATCGAGCCTTTCGCCTCGCCGTTCAGGTTCAAGGTTACGCCAGAACCCGCCGTCTCAATGATGGCCTTCATGATTGAACTCCGCATTACTGCTTATTGCGCTTCGATTGACCAAATCGAACTGGTCTAACTGTCAATTGATTTTGCTTTTTGTCTGGCTGGTGGCCACTGAGCACGGTGCGCATCCGGCGAAGGCCGCCTTGTTT
>NZ_BPQX01000055.1 GCF_022179525.1 Methylobacterium persicinum | reverse complement strand
CCGGAAACCGGTTCCCGTTTCCGGATGAATGACCGGTCCGGCCACCGGATCAGCGCTCTCGCCGACGATTGAGGCGATCTGTTTCATCTCGATTTTTTTAAGCGATTTATATTCATAGATCGGCCGAATGGTCTTATACTTTTGTATAAGACCAAGATTTATTGCTACCGGAGACTTGGAGGAGGAACCTAAGCTGCGGTGGTGGGCGCAGCCCGGAAGGAATGGCGGTCATGGCCACGACGCTTCGGCCTTCGCCGGCGAGGCTCCTGTCCGATGGGGTGCAGCGGATGTCGCCGACGGCCGTGGCCGGGGGCGTCGGCCTCGTCGGGGTGTGTCTGGCCGTCGGCATGGCGACCCTCGCCGAGCGCCTCGATCCGATTCGGCCCCTGGCGGTGGCCGGGATTGTTCTGATCCTCGCTCTGCTCTGCGCCAGCCTCGCCTATCTCCTGCTCGCCGGGCGCCGACGCGACCGGCTCTCGACCGCCGAGACCAGCCGGCTTGCCGCCATCGTCGCGAATGCGGACGAAGCCATCCTCGGCAAGGCCCTCGACGGGACCATCACCGACTGGAACCCGGCCGCCGAGCGCCTGTTCGGGTATCCCGCCCCGGAGGCGATCGGGCGCAAGGCCTCCGACCTGATCTTTCCGCCCCATCTCCGCGTGGAGGAGGCCGAGACCCTGGCGGCGATCGGCCGGGGCGAGCCTGTCCCCGCCCACGCGACCCTGCGCATGCGCGCCGATGGCGGGATGGTGCATGTCCTGGCCAGCGCCTCGCCGATCCGCACGGCCGGGGGCACGCTGGTGGGCGTGGCGAGCCTCATGCGCGACATCGGCGAGCGGGTCGCGCACGAGGAGCGCGTCGCCGCCCTCACCGCCAACCTCGAACGCGAGGTGGCGGAGCGGACCGCGGAACTGCGCGCCGTCGTGGCGGCCCAGTCGGCGATCCTGACCCATGCGGGCTACGCCATCATCGCCACGGGCGTGGACGGGGTGATCTCCGTCTTCAACCCCGCCGCGGAGCGGATGCTCGGCTACGGCGCGGACGAGGTGGTCGGCCGGGCGACCCCGATGCTTTTCCACGATCCGGCGGAGGTGGCCGAGCGGGCACGCATCCTCTCTCTGGAATACGGCGAGGCGATCGCGCCGGGGCCGGAGACCTTCGTGGCGCACGGACGCCACGGCAAGGCGAACCTGGAGGAATGGACCTACATCGCCAAGGACGGCACGCGGCTGCCGGTCCTGCTCAACGTGGCGGAGATCAAGTCGCCGGCCGGCGAGGCCCTGGGCTTCCTCGGCATCGCGATGGACCTGTCCGAACGCCAGAGCCACGCCGCGCAGATGCGGGCGGCACGGGCGGGCACGTGGAGCTACGACATCGCCTCGCGCCGGGTGCGCCTGTCGGCGGAATGCGCCCGGCAGCACGGCCTGCCCGACGCCGAGGTCGAGATCGACGTCGAGACCGAGTGGAGCCGGCTTGCCTATCCCGACGACGTCGGGCGCGTCATCGGCGAACTGGCCGCCGCGGTCGCGGCCGGGGGCACCTACGAGATCGAGTTCCGCGTCCCCCTGCCGGCTGGCGGCGTCCGCTGGCTCCTGTCGATCGGCCGCGTCGAGACCGAGGCCGGAGCCCGGACCGGCCGGGTGATCGGCCTGACCCTGGACATCACCGGCCGTAAGGAAGCCGAGCGAGCGCTGATCGAGGCCCGCCAGGAGGCGGAGCGGGCGAATCGGTCCAAGAGCGAGTTCCTGGCCACCATGAGCCACGAGATCCGCACGCCGCTCAACGCCATCGTCGGCTTCACCAATCTGATGCTCGGGTCGGGCCGACTGGAGCCGACCGAACGGCGGCATGCGGAACTCGTCCGGTCCGCGGGATCGGCCCTGCTGATGGTGGTCAACGACGTCCTCGACTTCGCACGGATCGAGGCCGGCGCCGTCACCCTGGATCCCGGCCCGTTCTCGCCCTGGGCGCTTGCGGACAACTGCGTCTCCATCGTCCGCAGCCTCGCGGAGCAGAAGGGCCTCGCCCTGCACCTCGATCTCGATCCGCGCCTGCCGCTCGCCCTGCTCGGGGACAAGCCGCGGTTGCGGCAGATCCTCCTCAACCTCCTCAACAACGCGGTGAAGTTCACCCCGTCCGGCACGGTGACGCTGAGCGTCCGGCACCAAGCATCGGGGCCGGAGGGCGAGGACCTGCGATTCGCCGTCAGCGACACAGGGATCGGCATCCCCCCGGACAAGCGGGACCGCCTGTTCCGGCGCTTCAGCCAGATGGATGCCTCCATCGAGCGCGAGTTCGGCGGCACGGGGCTCGGGCTCGCCATCTGCAAGGCCCTGGTCGAGTTGATGGGCGGGACCATCGGCGTCGAGAGCGCGGGCGGGCCGGGTTCGACCTTCTGGTTCACCCTGCGCCTGCCCCGGGCTGGCCCCGAGGAGGTGGCGCCTCTCCTGCCCGCCCTCCCGCCGTGTCGCCGGGCGCGGGTCCTCCTCGTGGAGGACAACCTCGTGAACCAGGAGCTCGCCCTGACGGTGCTCGAACGGGCCGGCCATTCCGTGGTCGTCGCCTCGGACGGGGAGCAGGCGATCCGCGCCGCCGCCGCGGAACCGTTCGACGCCGTGCTCATGGACATCCAGATGCCGGGCATGGACGGGCTGACCGCGACGCGGGCGATCCGCGCCCTGCCCGACGGCAAGGCCCGCATCCCTATCATCGCCCTGTCGGCGAACGTGCTCCCGGCGGAGGTCCGGCGCTGCCAGGAGGCCGGCATGGACGACCATATCGGCAAGCCCTTCGACGAGGTCGGCCTGCTGCGGACGATCGACCGCTGGCTTCCCGCCGGAGCCGGCTCGCCCGGCCCGGAGCCCGGACGCGTCCCGACCCAGGACCGCCGCGGGAGTCTCGTGAGCCACCTCAAGCCCGAGCGGCTTTTGCATGTCATGAAGATCCTCGACGGGGATCTGGCGCGGTCCTTCACCGGCCCGATCGACCGGCCCGAGGATCGCAACCGGGTGCGGTTCGAGGCCCATTCGCTCACCGCCGCCGCCGCGATGGTCGGGCTGACGCACCTCTCGCAGGCCTGCCGCGACGTGGACGATTTCGGGGAAGGCCGGATCGCCGCCGAGGGGCTGGGGCGCTTCGCGGCCGTCCTGTCCCGGGCCAGGACCGCCGCCGCCGCGGCGCGAGCCGACATCCAGCGGGCGGCCGAACCGCCGGACCGCACCGCCCCACGGCACAGTGAGACTCCGCCCTGACCGGGTCCCGCCGTGCTCCGGTCCCGCGGAAGGGAGCCGCCGGCGCCGTTGCGCTTAGTGGCCCATGAGCACCGGCATCCGGGCGTTCTCGATCACGTGCCGCGTGACGCCGCCGAGGAGCAGCTCCCGCACCCGGCTGTGGGTGTAGGCGCCCAGGGCCAGCATCGAGGCGCCCTGCGCCTCGGCCGCACCGAGGATCGCTGCGCCCACGGACATCCCCTCCGGCACCGGCAGCGCCATGGATTCGGCCACGATCCCGTGCCAGCGCAGATAGGCGCTCAAGTCCGCCGCCCGCATCTCGGTGCGACGGCCGGTTTCGGCGTGGACGACCGTAACCCGGCCGGCCTCGTGCAGCAGGGTGATCGACTGCCCGATCAGGCGCGTCGCCTCCAGGCTGCCGTTCCAGGCGATCACGACGTGGCTCAGGAGGTCGGCGGGGACGCTCTGCCCGATCATCAGGGTCGGCCGCCCGACGGAGAACAGGGCGGTGTCCAAGGCGCGGCCGGTGAACGGCTCCTCCGGGTCCGGCCGGTCGACGATCACGAGGTCGTTGACCCGCCCGGCGAGGGTCAGGAGCGGCTCGACCTCGCCGGTGTGCTCGGTCCAGCTCGCGAAGGTCGAATCGAGGCGTTCGGGCCGGGAGGTGAGGGGTACGCCCTCCCGGGCGCACCATGCCCGGAGGGCCGCCTCGCCCTCCGCCGCGGCCTCGCGCACCCCCCGGGCGATGGCCGAGATCGCCAAGCCGTCGATGGGGCCGAGGCTCGCGATCCCGGCGAGCACCTCCGCCGGGCCGGGCGCCATGAAGGCCACGCCGATATGGGCGTTCAGGCGGCGGCAGAGCCGCAGGGCGGCATCCAGGCGGCGCGTCGCGTCGAGGCCCGGAGCGGTCGGCACGAGGAGGCAGCGGAGGTACATCGTGGTGCTCCCTGGCGACATCCCCGGCCGGGGCCTATCCCGGTCCGGCGGAAGATATCTCTGTGGAAATACAACGACCTGAAGCGTTTTCCCGGATGGCGGCGGACGACGCCTCAGCGTTCCAGGGACTTCAGGTAGGCGATCAGGTCCTGGGCCTGATCCGGATCGAAGCGGAATTCCGGCATGGCCGGGTGACCTGTGCTGATGCCCTCCGTCAGGGCCTCCCCGAGATCCTCCACGGGGTAGCGCGTGTGGAGTTCGCGGAAGCGCGGCGCTTCCCCGAACGGGCTGTCCCCCGTGCGCCCGATGGCATGGCACCGGGCGCAATGGGTCCTGGCCAGGCCCTCGCCCTGCCGGACGTGCAGGTCGAAGGCGGCGAAGGCGGTGGCCGGAAGAACAACCGGCGCGAGGGCGCCGACGAGGAGGCCGATCATCGGGCGCATGGAGCCTTCATCGCGTGACGGGCAGGGGGAAAAGGGTGGGCGAGGCTCAGACCGGGCGGGAGGTGCGGGTCTCCCGCAGGCGCCAGAGTTCGGAGAAAGCGGAGATCGCCAGGGCGAGGCCGAACCCGGCATGGGTCCAGGCCGCGGGGATCCGGCCCCCGAAGCCGAGGGCCCACGGCGCCACGCAGAGCCAGAGGCCGATGGCGGCGGTGAGGTATTCGAGCCATGCGTGGACCTGCGCCAGGGCGAGCAGGGACAGCACGATGACCGCCCCCGCGCAGGCCCATGCGTTCCAGGCGGGCACCCGGTCCGGCGCGAAGCCGAGGTACCACGGGGCGGCGGCCAGCAGGATCCCGAGCATCAGGCTCCATCCGGACAGGAAGCGGTCCTCGGGCTCGTTGACGATGCGCATGGCGTTCTCCCATCGATGTCAGGCCAGGGTCAGGTGGTCCTCCACGGCGCGAACCCCCGGGGCGGACCACGCGGCCCGCTCGGCGATCTCGCGCTCGCTCCAGACATCGACGCAGCCGTCGAGGATCACCCTGTCGCCATCGACGTGCACGCGGATCGTGTCCGGGTCCTTCGTGCTGCGCCTCAGGGCCGCGGCGATCCTGTTCCGGACCTCGGTGGGGGAGACCGGCGGCTTCACGGCGATGAGGTTCACGATGTCGGTCACGCCCGCGAGGCGGCGCAGGGCCTGATCGACCGCCGCCTTCTGGTGATAGTGGGGAACGCAGCCTTCCAGGGTGACGCAGCCCTTCTCGACCTTGAGGGTGATCGCCCGTTCCGGGATGCGCGTGTCCCAGGCCAGGACCTGGGCGCAGCGCTCGGCCAGGGCCTCGTCGCCGACGAGGGGCTCCCCGGGCGCGCGGACCTCGATCTGCTCGATCACCGCCCGCACGCCCCGGACCCGCCGGGTCACCCGCTCGGCGATGCCCCGCTCGGCATAGGTCCGCACATGGCCGCAGAGGGTCACGATGCCGTTCTCGACCGTGACGCCGACCTGCGCCGCATCGATCATCGGGGCATAGTCCAGCTCGTCGAGCACATGCCGCCGTACGGTGATGTCGTCCATCGTCCGCTCCCGTCCTGCCGATGGGAGCCATGGTGCAGGGGCGCCCCCGCCCGCGCCTTGATCCACCTCAACGCCTGCGGCACGCGCTACCGGCACGCTCAGCTTCAGGTTGCGAATCCCCCCGGGAGGGCGAGATGGATGCGAGGCGAGAACCCGGGTCGGCCCCGGAGGCCGGGCCCGACCGGCCCTTCGTGCCGGGCCCCCTCGGGCAGGACAGCCTCCGGCGGATCGACGCCTACTGGCGCGCCGCCAACTATCTCTCGGTCGGGCAGATCTACCTCATGGCCAACCCGCTCCTGCGGGAGCCGCTGGCACCGGAGCACGTGAAGCCGCGGCTCCTCGGCCATTGGGGCACCACGCCGGGCCTCAACTTCATCTATGCCCATCTCAACCGGGTCATCCGCCAGCGCGACCTCGACGTGATGGCGGTCTGGGGGCCCGGCCACGGGGCGCCGGGCCTCGTGGCCAACGCCTATCTGGAGGGCACCTACAGCGAGACCTACCCGGATGTCGCCCGGGACCTCGCCGGGATGGCGAGGCTGTTCCGGCAGTTCTCGTTTCCCGGGGGCATCCCGAGCCACGCCTCGCCGGACCTGCCGGGCTCGATCCACGAGGGGGGCGAACTCGGCTACGCCCTCGCCCACGCCTTCGGGGCCGCCCTCGACAATCCGGGCCTCGTCGTGGCCTGCATCGTGGGCGACGGCGAGGCCGAGACGGGTCCGCTCGCCGCCTCATGGCATTCGAGCAAGTTCCTGAACCCGAAGACGGACGGCGCCGTCCTGCCGATCCTCCACCTCAACGGCTACAAGATCGCCAGCCCGACCGTCCTCGCCCGGATGCCCCGGGAGGAGCTGCGCAGCCTCCTCGCCGGCTACGGCTATGCGCCGATCTTCGTCGAGGGCAGCGAACCCGCCCCGATGCATCAGGCCATGGCGGCGGCCCTCGACGAGGCCTTCGACGCCATCGCGAGCATCCGGGCGAGGCCCGGCACGGCCGGGCGGCCCCGCTGGCCGATGATCGTCCTGATCAGCCCCAAGGGCTGGACGGGGCCCGCGACCGTCGATGGCCGCCCCGTCGAGGGCACGTGGCGTTCCCATCAGGTGCCGGTCGCGGCGGTGCGGGAGAACCCGGACCATCTCGCCATTCTCGACGCGTGGATGCGCTCGTACCGCCCGGAGGAGCTGTTCGACGGGGATGGCGCCCTCGTCCCCGACCTCGCAGCCCTGCCGCCCAGGGGGAGTCGGCGGATCTCGGCCAACCCCCATGCCAACGCCCATGCGTGCCAGCCCCTGAGGCTGCCGGACCTTCGGAACCACGCCGTCGCCGTCCTCGATCCCGGCCGAGGCACGGCGGAGGCGACCCGGGCCCTCGGGACCTACCTGCGCGAGACCCTCGTCCTGAATGCCGGGGCCCGGAACTTCCGCATCATGGGCCCCGACGAGACCGCCTCGAACAGGCTCGACGCGGTGTTCGCCGTCACCGACCGGGTCTGGCAGGAGGCGATCCGGCCCGGGGACGACCACCTCGCCCACGAAGGCCGGGTCATGGAGGTGCTCAGCGAGCACCTCTGCGAGGGCTGGCTCGAGGGCTACGTGCTGACCGGCCGGCACGGGCTGTTCGCCACCTACGAGGCCTTCGCCCACGTGGTCGATTCGATGGTGAACCAGCACGCCAAGTGGCTGAAATCCGCCCGGGCCCTCCCGTGGCGGCGGCCGGTGCCCTCCCTCAACATCCTGCTCTCATCCCATGTCTGGCGGCAGGACCACAACGGGTTCAGCCACCAGGATCCCGGCTTCATCGACTTCGTGGCCAACAAGCGCGGGGACACGGCCCGGATCTACCTTCCGCCGGACGCGAACTGCCTGCTCTGCGTCGCGGACCATTGCCTGCGCACCTACGACCGCATCAACGTCGTGGTCGCCGGCAAGCAGCCCGCCCTGCAATGGCTGAGCCTGGACGAGGCCGCCCGCCATTGCGACGCCGGCATCGGCATCTGGGACTGGGCGTCCCACGAGGGCGAGGGGGAGCCCGACGTGGTGATGGCCTGCGCCGGGGACGTGCCGACCCTGGAGACCCTGGCCGCGGTGGATTGGCTCCGCATCCACCTGCCGGACCTGCGAATCCGGGTGGTCAACGTCGTCGACCTGATGACGCTCCCCTCCCGGGAGATCCATCCCCACGGCCTCGACGATCCAACCTTCGACAGCCTGCTCACCCGGGACCGGCCGGTGGTCTTCGCCTATCACGGCTATCCGTGGCTCATCCATCGCCTCACCTATAAGCGGGCGAACCACGCCAACTTCCACGTCCACGGCTTCATTGAGGAGGGCACCACCACGACGCCCTTCGACATGTGCGTGATGAACCGGCTCGACCGGTTCCACCTCGCCCTCGCCGCCCTGCGGGCGGTGCCGCACCTGGGCGGCCGGGCCGGGCATGCCGAGCAGGCGCTCCGGGACGCCCTCGCCGCACACGCCGCGCATATCCGCCTGACCGGCGACGATCCGCCCGCCATCCGGGACTGGCGCTGGCCGGGGCGGCCCGCGCCGGAGGCGACGCTCGACGGGTTGGCGATGGGCGCCTGATGGGGCCGCCCGCCGGGGGCTGGCCGGACCGCGGGCTCGTGCCCGGCCCGCCGATGCCTCCGACACGGGCGGCCCTGATCGGACCCTCCCTTAAACCGTGGAGCCCTGATTGGGGGCGTCGGCGAAGCGCCGCTCGTATCGGGCCAGCATGGCACACCGCTCCATCTCGCCCCGCAACGACGCGGGCGTCGCCTCGATGCCGGCAGTCCGGAGATCGGACCGGAGCCGTTCGACCAGCGTGTCGTCGTCGGTGACGACGGCACATTCGGTGAAGGAGGTGACGTAGCCCTCCGCCGCCTGTCCCGCGAGCGTCATCCGCTCGCTGGCCCAGATGGCCAGCAGGCGGTTTCGCCGGTTGCGGGCGTGGAACCGGTGTTCCTCCTCCTGGGCGAAGCGGCGCTCGAAGGCCCGCTCCCGCTCGTCGAACGTGGTCATGGGACACCTCCGCAAAAGGACCGCCGGGGGCTTCTCCCGTCGCAGGCGACGAGTCTCCGCCGGGCGAGGGCCCGCAACCTTGAGGCAGATCAACGTTCGGAACCCTGCCGGCCGGTCAATCCCGGGCGGCGCTCCGCCGGGCGCCATAGGCGGCGAGCAAGCCCAGAAGGGCGTTGCAGGCAAGGGGCTTCTCGACCACCGGAATCCCGGCCGCCCTTGCGCGCACCCGGATCGCCGGATCGGGATGGCCGGTGATCAGGACCGCCGGCACCCGGACGTCGAGATCGCGCAGGCGGGCCGCCACCTCCAGGCCGTCCATGCCGGGCATGATGTGGTCGAGCAGGACGATATCCGGGCTCGGGCCCGGAAAGGCGGCCAGCAGGGTCGGTCCGTCGCGGAAGGTCACGACCGCATGGCCCTCGCATTCCAGGAAGAAGCGGGTCGAATGCAGGATGGCGACGTCGTCATCCACGACGAAGACGAGGATCGCGTTCTCTGGCTCCATGACGTGCGCCGACGGCCTTCGGGTCCGGGAGTTCGGGACCGACACCGTGTGAGAGCTTCTGGAGCCCGCGTTGACGTACCTCAATTTCCCGGCGCGTTGGCGCCCGGGATCGGCGCATCAGGGCGAGGCCGCCGCCCGGGTTCGCCTGGACCGGCGCCGGGGCGTGCCTGGATCCCGTTCCGCGGCATCGACGTCGTAGCCGCCCGCGATGTCCGCCCCACCGTCGGCGACGGCACCCGCGACGAAGCCCCCGGCGGCCTCCTGGACCTGTGCGCCGACACCGACCCGGCAGCGGATCCCCTCCGCCAGGAGCGCCTGCGCCACGTCCGGATCGTTGCAGAGGATCTGGGTCGCCGCGACCCGGTGCCCGAGCGCGTAGAGGGTGCGCGAATAGAGGCGCAGGTTGCAGCCGCGATCCGTCGTCGTGCCGCCGATGGTCACGCCGAACCCGGGACCCGCCCCGCCGACGCTCGTGCTGCCGAGGCAGCTCTCGATGCCCGCCGCAGCGAGACCCGGCGCCACGATCGCCGGAGCCTGTCGGTGGTTGCGAATATTGACGGCGCTGGTCAGGTTCCCGGTGGAGACGGCGTTGTTGCTGCCGTTTCCATTGCCATTGCCATTGCCGTTGCTGCTTCCGACCCCGCTGCCGGCATTGCCGTTGTTGTTTCCGCTCACGAGCTGCGCCCGGGCATCGGTCGCCAGAAGCGACGCGAAGACGAGGGCGGCCACGGACAGTGGGATTCGCATAACCACTCAGTGCATTTCACGGATGGTCTGAGCGTCGACGATATATCGACCGCGACATGATGCCAACTTGCTTTCTCTAAACTGAATTCGATTGGCGCCACCCTGTGGCAAGGACGCATCGTATTGTCCTGAGGACTTTTCGGATGCGGAGCGGGTGAGGCGTCGCTTGCGCTGGATCAACGCCGGACGGACGCCGAAGCCGTCACCTCCGAAGGGGTGATGGCAGGCCGGCCCGGGCCGCGCGAGAAGGAACATTCCCGTGATTCCGACGCTCCTCGTCCTGAACGCCGGTTCGTCGAGCCTCAAATTCGCGCTGTACGAAGCGGGGTCCCTCCGGTCCCTGTGCCGGGGCGGTGTCTCGGGCATCGGCGGTGACGCGCGGGTGACGGTGGCGGGGCCGGAGGCTCGCGTGATCGAGGCGGCGCCCGCCAAGCCCCACGCCGATCATGAGGCGGCCGTGGGGTGGCTCATCGCGGCCCTGTCCCGCGCGCCGCGCCTGAGCCTGAGGGCCGCCGGCCACCGGGTTGTCCATGGTGGCCCGGATTTCGCCGCGCCAATCCGCCTCGACGGGGCGGTCCTGGCTGCCCTCGACCGTCTCACCCCCCTGGCGCCGGCCCACCAACCGCACAACCTCGGGGCGATCCGGGCGGTGGCCCGGGCGTGGCCGGGGCTGCCCCAGATCGCCTGTTTCGACACCGCCTTCCACCGCACCCAGGACCGGCTCGCGCAGATCCTCCCGATCCCGCACGCCCTGACGGAGGAGGGTATCCTCCGCTACGGGTTCCACGGCCTGTCCTATGAGCACGTCGCCGCATCGCTGCCGCGGATCGATGCCGAGCGGGCGGACGGGCGGGTGATCGTCGCCCATCTCGGGCACGGCGCCAGCCTCTGCGCCTTGAAGGACCGCCGAAGCGTGGCGACCACGATGGGGTTCACGGCCCTCGATGGGCTGATGATGGGGACCCGCTCCGGGGCCGTCGATCCGGGGCTGGTGCTCCATCTCATCCGCGAGCGCGGCCTCGCGCCGGACGCCGTGGCGGACCTGTTGAACGCCCGCTCCGGCCTGCTCGGCGTCTCGGGCATCTCCGACGACGTGCGGGTGCTCCAGGCGAGCGACGATCCCCGGGCCGAAGAGGCCCTCGCCCTCTTCGCCTATCGCGCCGTGCGCGAGGCCGGCTCGCTGATGGCGGCCCTCGGCGGCCTGGATGCCCTCGTCTTCACGGCGGGCATCGGCGAGAACGCCCCCGCGATCCGGGCCGCCATCTGCGACGGGCTCGCCTGGGCCGGCATCGCCCTCGACGGGGCCCGCAACGCCGCCGGCAAAGGTCGGATCAGCCGGGACGGGTCGGGCGTCGCCGTCCATGTCGTGCCGGCCGACGAGGAGGGGCCGATCGCCAGGGCGACCGACCGGCTTGTGGCCGGCTCCGGCCCGGTGCCGGGGCCGGGATGCTTCTCCACCGGGTAGGGCTAAAGCGATCGCGCGGCAGGCTGGAGCCCTCCTTCGAGGCCCGCTGACGCGGGCTCCTCAGGATGAGGTGAGAGGCTGGGGGCCGCCTCAACGTGATCGGTCGCTGCTCCAGGAGCCGCCGCCTCCGTGAGCCCGCCGAGGCCGCAGGAGAGGCGCGCAGCGAGGCTTTGCGGTGGCTCGCGGCGGGAGGGGCGCCCTCGCCCGTCCTCCAGCGCAAGGGGAGGGGAGGGATCAGGCGACGAAGAAGAAGTTGTTGATGTACCGCCCCTCGTAGTGGCCGGCGTTCAGGTCCCCCAGGCGGTTGCGCGGCACGTGCTGGTCGCGCCGGGGATCGAAGCCGGCGATGGAGGCCAGCCGGCCTTCGTCGATCATGAACCCGGTATATCCCAGGCGTCCCAGGAAATCGCGGACGGAGGCCACGGCCCCCGGCCGGTGGCGCTCCTCCGATTCGATGAGCAGGGTCGGCCTGTCCCGGCGCAGCACCGCCTCGGCGCCCCTCAGGACGTCGAGTTCGTGGCCCTCGACGTCGATCTTGATGAAGCCGACCGCGGGCAGGCCCATCCCGTCGAGGGGGATCCGCCGGACCAGGATCTCCTCGACCTCCGCCCCGTCCAGGGTGTTTCCCGCCTCGACGGTAGCGAGGCCATGCCCGAACCCGGCGCAGTGCCGGGGGATGCGCAGCCGCGCCGTCCCCGGCTCGGAGGAGGCCGCCGCGCAGATCACCCGCGCCATCCGCCCGTAGATCCGTTGCAACTGTCGGGCGAGAACCTCGTTCGCCTCCACCGCGACGACCCGGCCGCCCAGGGCCAGCAGGGCCTGGGTGTAGGCGCCGTTGTTGGCGCCGACATCGACGGACAGCCTGCGTGGGTCCACGAAAAGGGGGAGCATCGCCATCTCCCGCTCTCCGGGGCCGAACAGCATGACACGCAGCCTCCGCGCCGACCGGTAGAGGGCAGGCTGCCTGCCGAGGAGAGATCCCAGTCCGGCCATCATGGAGAAGCCCTCCCGTAGTGTGCAAGTCGGCCGGGCGCGGCACCGGCCGCGTCCCGCGCCAGCGCCCAGTAGAAGACGAGGTTCAGGAGCACGGGGGTGCCGTAGACCTCGACCTCCCCGAGCCCGTCGATCAGCACGAACAGGACCACCTGGTCGCGCAGGTCGTCGGGCCTGACGAAGGCCTTGACGCCGAGGAGCGCGAACAGGGCGAAGGCCGGCAGGGAGCCCAGGAAGCCGAGGGACATCAGCGTCTGCATGACCATGTTGTGGGGGTTGACCGTCGCGCCGACGAAATTCCGCGGCACGTAGTCGGCCAGCATCCCCTCGGTGCCGGCGAACCCCCAGCCGAAGAGCGGGGCCCGGGCGATCAGTTCGGCGGCCGCGGCCCAGAGGTCGGTGCGCCCGGTGAGGGTCACGATCTCGGAGGCGTCCCCCGTGCGGCTGAGCCCATCGAACAGGGCGTCGATCCCGGACAGGGGCAGGACGGTGACGAGGGCCGCCGCGAGGAGGGCGAGGCCGGCGCCGCCCGCCATCAGGACCCGCCCCGCCGGGCGGCGGCGCAGGACGACGAAGGCCCAGCTCGCCAGGAAGGCGGTGAGGGCGAAACGGCTGCGGGAGGTGAGAAGCGTGGCGAGGCCGAGGCCCGCCGCCGCCAGGAAGGCGACCGTTCCGATCGCCCGGAGACGGCGGGCCGCGACCGCCAGGAGGCAGAGGACCGCCGCCTGCTGGCCCAAGGCGTTGGGATGGCCGGAGAAGCCCTCGAGCCGGTAGTTGACCTCCACGTCCGAAGGGGGGCTCCAGGCGAGGTCGGGCACGAGGAGGCCGCCGGCCAGCGACACCGCCGCCAGGACCGAGATCGCGGCGATCATGGTGCGGAGCGCGGCGCCTTCCCCCATCCGCGTCGCGGCCAGCCCGGCGAGGCCGAGATAGGCCACCATGCCGAGGGCGTTCGCGGCGGTGTAGGCGGGGGTCTGCGACCAGCCCGTCGAGGCCAGGGCCAGGCCCGCATAGGCGAAGGCGAGACCGTAGCAGGGCTGGCGCAGGAGGGGTGCGAGGTCCCGGCGGCGCAGGACCGTGACGCCCGCCAGGACGACCCAGGTGGCGAGCTTGGCCCCGTTCTGCCAGTCGAGGCCGACCTCGCCGACGCCCCGCACGCGGAAGTTCAGGCTGAGGCCGAGGAGCGCCATCGTCAGGAGCGCGGCGATGCCCCAGGGGGCGCCCCGGACGAAGCCGGCGATCAGCACACCGGCCGCCGCGGTACCCGCCAGGGCGACGGGGAGGAGCGTGCCGGCGCTCCCGGCCACGACCAGGGCCCCCATCAGGGCGAGCGCCGCCGCGAGCGGCAGGGCGAAGCCCTGAAGGAGTGTCTGTCCGTGCCCCGTGGCCGCCATCGGTTGGTCCCCCTGAGGCGGCCGACACGGTCCGCCTTCCCCCTAGTCCGTTGATTCTGCCGCATTTTCTCACGCCGAACCGGCGTCCACTCCGGCGGAGAATGCTCTAGCCCGTCCGGCCCCTGGCCCCGCCCGCGGGGATCTCGCAACGGTCCCCGCGGGCCGGGGAGGGGGGATGCTCCGTCGCCGCGCGCCGCCTCGGCCGCTTCGCGACCTCGTGGGCAATGGCGGCGACCGTCCCGCCGATGCGGTCCCAGCCCATCTCCGCCCGGGCCCGGGCGATGGCGCCCGCCGAGCAGGCCGCGTAGAGGCCGGGATCCTGGCAGAGGGTCTTGATCGAGGCCGCGAGGTCGCCGGCCGTGACCCCCGCGCTCACCAGCCCCGTTTGGCCGTGGGCCACCTGCTCGGACAGGCCGCCCACGGGCGTCGCGACGATGGGCAGGCCGGCGGTCATGGCCGCCGCCGCGATGCCGGACTGGCTCGCCTCGACGTAGGGAAGTACGACGACGTCGCTCCGGGCGAGGGCCGCCCCGATCTCGTCCTCGCCGATCCAACGGTTGTCGATGGTGATCCCGGACAGGCGGTCCAGGGCGCTGGAATGCTCGGCCAGGGACCCGGCTCCGACCACGGACAGTTCCACCGCCACGCCCCGGCCCCGCAGCCTCGCGAAGGCGTCGAGGAGGAGCCCGAGGCCCTTGTAGGGCAGGATGCGGCCGAGGAAGAGTAGGCGGACGGGCCGGTCGACGGGCAGGGTCCGCGGCTGGCTCGGCACCCCGAAATCGAAGGCGCCGTGGGGCACCGTCCAGATCCGGTCGGCGGGGAAGGCGTGGTGCCGCACCGCCTCGCGGCCGACGTGGTCGGACAGGACGATCAGCCCGTCCGCGGCGGCGACCTGCCGGCGCAGCACCGCCGTCCGGAACGGGTAGGAATCGCCCGGATGGAACAGGGCATCGTGAAGGACGAGGAGGAAGCGCCCCGGGCGCCGGGTGAGGACCGGGATCGCGCCCGCGTCCCAGATCGACTGGAAGGTGCACAGGGCGAGCGTCCCCGGACGGGCCTCGAGGCGCGCCGCGAAATCGCGCCCGATGCGGGGCAGGCGCAGGAGCCCGGCCGCCGCCGCCAGCTTGCCGGCGAGGCGGCCCTTGTCCCCCCGGAAGGTCCGGATGCGGTGGAGGGTGAGCCCCGGCTCGGACGGTACCCCTGTGGCGAGCTCGGACCCCTCCGCGGCGCAGATCTCCACAGCGAGGCCGCGGTGCCGGTGGAGCTCGCGCACCAGGGCCACGGTGAACTTGGCGCCGGCCCCCTCCCGCCCCCAGTGCCATGCGAGGACGGGGAGCGGCGGGCCGCTTCCGCCCGGGCCGGGCATCGCGTCGTGAGGCATGGACCGTCTCCCCTTCTGTCGCTCCCCTTCAGACCGCAAGGGATTGCTCGATCTTGGTGGTGAACAGGCGCGCGGTCGTCTGCCGGAACGGCTCCTGCAGCATGGCGAGGTGCGAGCCGCCGACATCGATGACGTCGATCCGGTCGGAGACCGCCGACCAGCCGAGGTCCCTCGGCACTCCCGGGCGCGCCTCCTCGGAGCGGAACACAGTCACCCGGCAGTCGAGCCGGGGCTTCGCCGGGGCGGCGACCCAGGCGGTGTAGGCCCGGCTGCGCACGAGGTCCGCGATTTCGGTGTCGACCTCGAACCGCAGCCGGCCCGGAAGTCGGCCCGGGATGCCGCCCATGCCCTCGAACCCGATCCGGTTCGCGAGCCGCCGGAGCCACGGGCGCGCCAGCATCCGGATGGGGCTGTCGAGGCCGTCGGCATAGCGCCGTACCTTCTGCGCGAGGCTCCGGCGGGCGGAGGGCGGCACCGGCACGATGCAGGCGTCGAGGATGCCGAGGAACGCGATCTCCCGCCCCCGCTCCGCCAGCCGGGACGCCACCTCGGCGGCGACGGGACCACCGAGGGAATAGCCCGCGAGCCGGACCCGCCCCTGGGGGCAGGCCGCCTCGACCTGCGCCGTCGCCTCCTCGACGAGGCGGGCGATGCAGCGCTTCGGGTCGGGCGTCGCCCGCCAGTCCGGATAGCGCAGGCACGAGAACCGGACGTCGCCGGCCGCCTCGCGCATGAACGAGGCGAGCCCCGGGCATTCGCCGAGCACGCCGGGCAAAATGAACACCTCCGGCCGCGGGTCGGCGGCCTCGGTGGGGACCGGCGTCATCGTAGCCAGGAAAGCGGCCATGTCCCTCGCCCGCATGTCGGCCCGCAGGGCGGAGGGCGGGATGCGCCGGCCCAGGCGCTCCTCCAGGAGGGCGTGGAGCCGCATCAGCCCGAGGGAATCCCCGCCGGCCTCGGCCCAGGAGACCGCCGAGGCCGCCGCGCGCTTGCCGAGGATGCCCCGCCAGGCCGTCCCGACGGCTTCGGCGGGGTTGACGTCCGGCCGGGTGGTCTCACCGTTCCGCTCCCCGCCGAGGGGGCCGGTCGTCGCCTGATCGATCGCGAGCAGGCCCTGGAGATCGAGCTTGAAACTTGGCAGCCGGGGGATCTCCCGGAGGACGTGGATCCGCACCGGATGGAGGGCGGGGGGCAGGACCCGGCGGATATGGGCCCGGGCCAGGGCGGCGAGGTCGGGGTCCGGCCGCCGCGTGGCGATGAAGGCCACGAGGATCGCGTTGCCCTGGGTCGCGGGGGCCGCCACCGCGGCGTCGAGGATGCCGGGCAGGGTGCGCAACACGCCTTCCAGCTCGGCCGGCTCGACCCTGCGGCCGTTCACCTTCACCTGCCGGTCCACCCGGCCGACATGCTCGACGAGCCCTTCCGCCCCGTCCCGCACGAGATCCCCGGTGGCGAGGATCCTGCCGAGGCCGTCCGGGGTCGCCGTCCAGGGCTCGCACCGCCCGTCCCGCCACAGCCCCAGAGCGACGTGGCGCCCGGCGACGTGCAATTCCCCCGTCTCCCCGGCTCCGACCGGGGCCCCGTCCGCATCGACGATCCGGTAGGCCACCCCCGGCAGGATGTACCCGATGGGGATGCAGGGACCCGTCCGCGGGGCATCGGGCGGGACGAACCACTGGGCCCCGGTCGTCTCCGTGGACGAGTAGCCGACCTGCATCAGGCAGCCCGGGGCCTTGGACCGCATCAGGTCGAAGTCGCTCCACAGGACGCGGTCGCCGCCGAGGCGAATCACCCGTAGGGTGGCGAGGTCGTTGGGATCGGCCCCCTCGAACAGGAGGCGGAACAGGGCCGGCACCGCATACAGGGTCGTGACCCGGCGGGACCGGATCTGCCGGCGCAGGCCCGGGAGGCCGACCTTCACCGGATCGAACAGGCACAGCCTCGCGCCGGTCAGCAGGGCGGTGAGGCATTCCCGCGTGCCGGCGATGGTGCCCGGAGCGCTGAGGGGCAGGAAGGCGTCCTCCGGCCCGGCATGGATCGCCTCGGCCTGCTGCAGGACCCGCTGCAGCAGCGCCCGCTGGCTGTTGACGATGCCCTTCGGCTCGCCGGTGCTGCCCGAGGTGTAGAGGATCGCGGCAGGGTCATCGACATCGACGGTCGGCAGGGGATGGTCGGGGCAGGGATGGCAATCGGCTTCCGCGGTGGCCAGCGCCACGTCGAGAAGCCTCACCCCGTCCGGGATGCCGGCGGGGCGCGGGCCGCCGAAGCCCTGGACGACCACGGCGGGAATCCGCCCGGCGGACAGGATCTGCGCGATGCGCGTGGGCGGGCTGTCGTCGTCGAGGAAGACGAACGGCCGGCCGGCCGCGAGGCACGACGCCATCGCGAGGGGCTGCAGGACGCCCTTGGGGAGCAGCAGGCCGATGGGGGCGCCGGGCGGGGTGAGCCCGGCGATGGCCCTGGCGAGCCGCTCGACCGCCGCGAGGAAGTCGCCGCGGCGGAAGCTCTGCCGGCCGTCCTCCACCGCGATCCGGTCCGGCCCCTGCGCGGTCGCCGCGACGAGGTGGGTGTGGACGGGGCATTCCGTGAAGCCGGCGGGGAGCCGCTCGAAGGGCCGGTTCTCCGGGCCGTTCTCGTCAAGGGCGCGGATGCGCGGGATGGTCCAGCCGTTCCAGGCCGCGCCCCGGGTCCGTGTCGCGATCACCGTGGTGTCCATTGTCGCCTCCTGACTGTCGTCTCTCCGTCCTCACCGGGTCGCCGCCGGTGCCGCCCGGAGGGCTCACCCGTCCGCGGCCGTCCCGATGCGCACCGCCCGGCCTGACAGGAGGGTGCCCATCAGGGCGCCGAGGCAGTCGGGACACCACAGCGCCCCGGCTTCCGGGGGATGCGCCGCCAGGCACGCGCTCCCGTCGGCGACGAGGCGCGTCAGGGGCAAGCCCGGCCCCGACGGATCTCCGAACCGGATGAGGGCCGAGGACGCGGCCGCGTTGGGCAGGTCCGGGCCGGCGAGGGCATAGGAGAGTCCGCAACTGAGGAAGACGTCGAGGGGGACGCATCCCGGGGGCACCGCCCCCCCGTCCCGGGGAACGCGGACGAGGCAAGCGCAGCCCTGTGCCGCCTCCGGTAGCCGGCCGGGATCGACGATCACGCAATCGCGCCCCGCCGCGAGGGCGGCGAGGGTCGCCACGATCCCCATCCCTCCCTCGCGCAGGCCGACGGCCACCGGACCGGCGGGGGCGAGGTCGAGGATGGCGCGGGCGAGCCGCCTGACCATCAGACCGAGCAGGAAAGGGCTGAGCCGGCGCCGTCCGTCATCGAGGACGACCCGGTGGGGGTAGATCTCGCCGATGGCGTCGAGCATCCCCAGGACGGTGGCCCCGCCCGACGGGGTCTCGTCCCGCGGCGGTGGGGGGAAGGGCTCCGGAGCGCTGCCGGCCGGGTGATCGAAGATCAAGTCCATGGCGTTTCTGCCTCGGCGCCGATGCCTGTCGATGTCTCGCGATGCGTGCCGGTGTCCCCTGCGCGCGGCGCGGCCGCCCGGCGGGCCGCGCGGGCTATGTCGTGGGCGACGAACGGCACCCCGGACAGCAGCGAGAGCAGGGCCGCCCCGGTCTGGTGGTGGCCGTTCATCGACACCCGCGGGAGGGCGGTCGGGGCGGACCGGTGGCGCGCGCCGACATGGCCGGGCCGGGTCGTGAGCCCGATGGCGTAGCCGGAGTCCCGCGCCATCGAGAATTCCCGCGGGCCGGCCTCCCTGGGGCCGCCGAGGGGATAGGCGATGTGGTCGACCGGGCGGCCCAGACGGTCGGCGATCGCCTTGCGGCTCTCGGCGATCTCGGTCCGCGCCTCCGCCGTCCCGCGCTTGGCGAGGATGGCATGGCTGAGCGTGTGCGAGCCGAACGTAACCGAAGGGTCGGCGGCGAGGCGGCGCAACTCGTCCCAGTCTGCGCAAAGGGTCGGAACGATCCCGGCCACGTCGACGCCGGCGGCTTCCGCAAGGCGCCGGGTCCGGTCCAGCAGCGCGTCTTCGGTGCCGCGCATCATCGCCCCGTACAGGACCCGGTAGGCCCGGGCCTTGGCGGCGGGGCCGCAGGTGTCGAGCCACGTCTCCAGCCCGCTCGCCTCGGGCGCGATGCCGTCGAGGCGCGCCACCGCCAGTTCCAGTTCGCGCCACCAGAGCCGCCCCCGCCCGTCGGCGAAATCCCCGGTGACGAACATCGCCCACGGCACCCCCCGGCGGGCGAGGATCGGCCAGGCATGCTCGATCACGTCGCGGTACCCGTCGTCGAAGGTGAGGGCGGCGAAGGGCCGGCCGGTCCGTGGGGCCGCCAGCCGACCGGGGACGTCGCTCAGGGGCACGACCTCGAACCCCTCCCCGTCGAGGGCGTCGAGGATCTCTTCCAGGAAGGCGGGCGTGATCTCCAGGAAGCGGTTCGGGGTGAAGGCCTCCTTGCGCCAGGGCCTGACGTGGTGGAACGCCAGGACGATTCCCCGGCCCCTGGCCAGGGGCGCGAGCCACCGGTGCGCGGCCAGCCCGACGATGGCCTGGAACCCCGCCGCATAGAAGCGATGGTTCCAGGAGGGGGGGGCAGGCTCGGGGGGCGGGTCGAGGGATGCCATGGCTCATTGCCCCGGCGCGAAGACGGACAGGTCGGGGCGGATCGCGACGTCGAGGACGTCCCCGGGCAGCAGCTCGCCGTCCTCGGCCACGGCGATCGCCTGCATCGCCCCCTCGACCCGGCGGTGGACCACGAGGTCCGGGCCGCGCCCGCCGCGCTGGACCTGGGCCTTGACCGCGCCGGCGTAGAGCAGGCGCTCGCCCGAGGCCTTCACCTGGCTGCGAAGGCGCTCGACGTCCACGAGGGCGTCCTGGCCCTCGCGGAGGAGGCGCTGGCGGCGCTCCTCCACGAGGCGCTCCACCCCCCGCGCCGCCTCGTCGCGCTCCTTGCGCGCGGCCACCAGCCGGGCAGTCGTCTCCTGAAACTGCGAACTGAGGGCCGCCAGGGCCCGGTTCTCCTCCTCGGCCCGCATCACCGGCGACACGCCCTTGGCAAAGCTGAGGGAGGACCGTTCCACCGCCTCGCGCTGGCGGCCGACGATGACCTCCTGCTGCTGCGCGCTGGTCTCCAGATCCGCCACGTTGGCCTTGAGCCGGTCGAGGGCACGCTCCTGGAACAGCTTCTGGCGGGCGAAATCCGCGACCCGCGCCTTCAGGTCCCGGGCCTCGCTCGCCGCCAGGGCCGCCACGGTCCCGGGCTGCAGCGGGGCCGCGGAGAGGGAGGAGAGGTCGGCGGTATCCTTGCCGTCGGCCTCGGCCGTGAGGGTCAGGAACCTCGCCTGCCGGCGGAGCAGCTCGACCCAGGCCGCCTCGTACTGGCCCCGGATCTCGGGGGCCAGGAGCAGGGGGTTCTCCGAGCGGAAGCGCAGGGCGTCGTAGCCCCCGGCCAGGGCGACGGCGACGCGGGCGGTGAGGCCGGGCCGGTACGGGATCGCACCCGGCCGCGCCACATCGCCCGAGACGTAGAACGGGCGATATTCGACGAGTTCGACCGTCACGTCCGGATTCTTGAGGGCGCGGCCGGCGACGAGCCCCTCGGTGATGCGTCGGCGCAGATCGCCCACGGCGAGACCCTCGGCGGGGATCTCCCCCACGAGGGGCAGCGCCACCGCGCCGTCCACGTCCACGGTCACCCGGCGGCGGTAATCCTGCACCCCGAGGACCGACACCTCGACCACGTCGCCGGGGCCGAGCCGGTAGGTCGCCCGGGCCGGTCCTGCGGCGCACAGGGCCACGGCCGCGAGGAGGAAGGGCAGCGCCCGGATCATCGCGCCACCTCCGCCGCGGCCGATCCCCGGGGGTCCGTCCCGGGGGGCAGGTGGACGCTGATCCGGCGGATCCGGAACTCCGCCGGGAACGGCGTGTCGCGGTCCGGCGCACCGGGCCATCCACCGCCGACGGCGAGGTTCACGAGCAGGTACATCGGGACGTGAAAGTCCGCAGGCGTCGGCGCCGAGAAGACCGGACGCCCGTCGAGGTACCAGACGATCCGGTCGGCGCCCCAGCGGACACCGTAGGCGTGGAAGCCGCGCGACAGGTCCTCGGCGGCGACGCGGCCCTGGGTCACCCGGTGGCCCCCGCCGCCCCGGCCGTGCAGGGTGGCCCAGAACCCGTCGGTGTCGTCGCCCAGCACCTCCATCACGTCGATCTCGGGGGGCCAGCCGCCGCCCGTCGGAAGGAGCCAGAAGGCCGGCCAGAGGCCCTTGCCGCGGGGGACCTGCGCCTCGATCTCGGCGTAGCCGTACTGGAACGAGAACGAGCGCGCGCTCGTGAGCATCCCGGAGGTGTAGGCCGCCCCCGGGAAGGGCGGCCGGGCCCCGGGGGGGAGGGGGCGGGCCACGATGGCGAGCCCGTCGGCGCCGACGCGGAACGGGCCGGGCCGGCCGAGTTCGGGGGGATCGCGGCCCTGCCGGGGATCGGCGTAGTACTGCAGCTCCCGGTTGGTGGCGTTGGTGCGCCCCCCGGAGGGATAGGATGGCTGCCACGTGCCGCCCCCGCCCTGCCACAGGTTCAGGGTCTCGAACCTGTCCTCGAAGGCGAGGCGCCATCCCTCGGGGGGGACCGTGCCGGCGGCGGTGGGTACGGACGAACGGGGACCGGCCAGGGCGACGAGGCCGGCCAGCAGCAGGCACTCGACCGCCGCGACGGCCAGCACGCCCGCCGCGCCGCGACGGCCGAGGAGGCCGAGCCGCGTGAGGGCGGCGAGGGTCCCCGCCAACAGGGCGAGGCTGCCGGCGACGCAGCCCCAGGCCTGTCCGGCGATGCCGGACCATGCCTGTCCCAGCACCATCCCGAACCCGAGGACGGCGAAGGCGCCCCCGAGGGTGCGGACCGCCTCCGGCATCGGCGACCGCGCCAGCGCCACGACCACCGGCATGATCCAGGCCGCCATGCCGACCGGAATGCAGGAGATCGCCAGCACGGCCGCCGCGAGCTCGCCGCCGCGGTAGTGGGGGAACACCCTCTCGACGATGGACGCGATCAGGGGAATGGCACAGGCCACGGCCCCCCCGAGCCCTAAGGCGACCAGGACGACCTCCCGCGCCAGGGCCGCGGCCCGGCGGGGGCAGGGGCCCTGGCGCGCGCCGGCCAGGACGGCCGGATAGCGGACCTGCGCCACCGTCATCAGGATGCCGATGGCCGTGAAACCCAGATTCGCCCCGAAGGCGAAGAGGCCGAACTCGACGGGTTCCGACAGGAGCGACGACAACCATCGGTTGGCGAGGAGGTAGACGAACCAGATCCAGCTGAAGGCGAACAGCGGCAGCGCGGCGCGCAGGATCGACAGGAGCGGAGCGGCATCCGGCCGCCCGCGGCCCGGAGGCGCCAGCAGAAGTGCCGCGAGGCCGAACCACGCCGCCAGCACGGCGAAGCTGCCGGTCACCCCGCCGACGAGGAGGCCGAGGAACCGCGGCGCCGTCATGCCCGCCTGGAGGAGAAGGGCCGCCGCGGTGAACGAGCGGATCCGCCCCAGCGCCCGGTCGATCGTCACCGGCCCCCCCGCCACCATCCCGGCGAAGCCGGCGAACAGGGCGAGGCCCGCGTCGAGGGGAGGGATGCGTCCCGTGGCCCAGGCGCACAGCATGATCGCCGGGGCGATGAGGGCGAACCCGGCGGCGCCCACCGCCCACCGGGCCCGGATGATGTCCTGCGCCCGGTCCGGGCCCGCCGCCCCGCCGCAGAGTTCCCGGTCGGCGAGCTGCGACAGGCCGAGGTCGGTCTTGCCGGCGAACTGCAGCAGGCTGCTCAGCAGGGCGAACACGCCGAAGGCCGTCGGCGCCAGGAGCCACGGCGCCGCCACCATCGTTCCGGCCCCGAGGAGGGAGAGGATGGGCGACCCGATCGTGTAGGCGGCCCGGTGCCCGAGCCAAGCGGGCGCCGCCAAGAACCGGACGGCCCGGGGCTCGGAGGAGCCGGAGGGGTCCGGGAGGGTGGGCGCAAGGGGGCCGGGCAGGGCAGGGGGGATGGCCACGATCATGCCCGGGCGATCCGTCCGGCGAACGCCATCGCCTGCCGCCATGCGGCCGCGATGGCGGCCAGGACCGCCATGGCCAGGGCGGCCAGCGCCGTGGGGACCGGCTTGGGGAAGGAGGCCCGGGTGGCGACCTCCGGCTCGCCGATCACCGTGGCGTCCGCCTCCACCGCCTTCGTCCGCAGGGCCATGGCCTTGAGCTTGGCCGAGCCATCGTCCATCGCCGCCCGCTCGGAATCGGCTGCGCGCTGGAGTTCGGCCGCCACCCGTTCCGCGGCGCGGCGCGTCTCGATCAGGCGCCGCGTCTCGGCCACCTGCGTGCCCAGCATCGTCTCGCGCTGTTCCCAGGACTTGGCCTCCGCCGCCGCCGCCGCGACGATGCGCTCGGATTCGATCGCGATCTGGCGCTCGATGGCGGCGGTCTCGTTGGACCACACCGCCGTCCGCGACATGGCCGCCACGAGGCCGTCCTTGAGCTTCAGGATCGCCGGCGAGGCGAGGATCTCCGGCGCTTGGTCGAGGACGTTGGCCTCCTTCATGGCGAGCAGACCCCGCGAGCGGGCCGTGGCCTCGACCAGATGCCCCCTCGCCTGGGCGGCCTCGACGGCCAGGATCTGCAGGCGCTGGTCGAGTTCCACCTGCGCCCCCGTGTCGAGCAGGCCCGACGCGGCGAGGTGCGCATCGAGGGCCCGGCGGGCGGTCTCGTAGTTCCCGGTGAGAAGGTGCAGGCGCTCCTGAAGCCAGTCCCTCAGTCCGGCGAGCGCCTCGCGTTTGCCGGCGCGCTGGGCGTCGAGATAGGCGGTGAGCAGCGTCCCGCTCATGGCCGCAGCCTTGACGGGATCCTCCGACCAGAAGCCGAGGCGGACCGTGTAGGACTTGCGGTCCCGGGTGACCTGGAGATGATCCGCCAGGGCCCGGCGCAGGTCCGCCGCCGTCCTCGGATGGGGCGGCGGAAGGTACGCCGCGGCCCAGTCCGGCAGGAGGGGCCTGTACTTGTCCAGCCCGGCGAATTCGGGATCCTGGTCGAGCTTGTGGGCGCGGATCACCGTGTCGGCGATCCCCGGGGCCGAGGCGAAGTCGACCTCCGATTGCAGCGCGTTCTCGTCCAGCGGCTGGCGCAGGGTGCGGTCGGCCTGTCCGTCGAGATCGGTCGGCCGCAGGAGGATGGACGCCGCGGCCTCGTAGCGCCGGGGGAGATACGGATAGGCGGCGGCGCAGGCGACGAGCGTCACGGTGAAGGCCAGGATTGCCCTGAACCAAGCCCAGCGGCGCCGGGCCGCCGTCCCCGGCGGGGCGACGACCGGCTCCCACGGGGCCTCGAGGCCGATCCGTGCGACGGCTTGGGCTTGCCCGGGGCCGGGCCATGGCTGATTCATCGTTCTGCCTCGGGAAAGGGAGCGGGGAGCGGCGATGCCTCAGGCGCGGGCGAGGCTGTAGAACCTCCTCTTCAGGGGCCCGGAGACCAGCCGGAACACGAGGTACAGGGGCGTCACGCCGAAGAGATTCCGCAGGCCGAGGAAGCCGCTGCGGTAGCAGGCGAACCGGAAGCGCATCTCCCCGAAGCAGTAAGCGAGGCCGCCCCGGCGCTCCTTCTGCGCGAGGCTCGACCGGACCCGGACGAGCACCCGCGGGATGACGTGGAACTGCGCCCCGGCCTGGATCAGCCGCACGAACAGGTCGTAATCCTCCAGCAGCCCGTAGCGCGACCGGTAGCCGCCGACCCGGCGGAGGACCTCCGTGCGGACGAGGACGGTGGGGTGCACGAGGACGTTGCGCCAGC
This sequence comes from Methylobacterium persicinum, assembly GCF_022179525.1. Classification (GTDB taxonomy): domain Bacteria; phylum Pseudomonadota; class Alphaproteobacteria; order Rhizobiales; family Beijerinckiaceae; genus Methylobacterium; species Methylobacterium persicinum. The sequence continues at coordinate 53,195 of NZ_BPQX01000055.1, read as the reverse complement.
GCATCGCCCGGGCGACCGCGGCATGGCGGGTGGGCGAAACCTTGATCTGTGGAGCGGTGCCGTCCTCGAAGAACTCCTCGCTCCAGGCCGTGACCACGTCGATCCCGGGGTGGCGCCACGCATAGGCCATCTGGATCTCCAGGCGGTCCGGCATGCACAGGTCGTCGCTGTCCATGCGCATGATCCATGCCCCGCGGCAGCGCTCGAGCCCGGCATTCAGGGCGCCCGCGAGCCCGACGTTCCGGGGGATCCGGACGAGATCCAGGGGCGGCGCGCCCGCGGCGGCGAAGGCGGCGATGGTCGCCTCCTGCTCGGGATCGACCGGGCCATCGACCACCAGGACGACGCGCCCGGGCCGGAGGGTCTGTTCCCGCAGGCTGGCCAGGGAAGCCCCGAGGCGGGACGCCGTCTCCCCGGCATAGGTCGAGATCAGCACGCAGACGTCGGGCGCCGTCGGCCTGTCCGGGTACGGGTCCGGGACCATCACGAGACCCCCTTCCGCCGGACGACCACGATGGTGGCGCGGGCCAGGAGGGCGATGTCCCTCAGGAACCCCCACTCCCGCAGGGAGCGTTCGTCGGGCTGGCCGCGGTCGCCGACCTGCCAGGGCCCCGTCAGCCCCGGGAGAACGCTCGGGCAGGCGGACGCCGGTTCCCCGGGGAGCGGGGCCTCCGCGGCGCTCCCCGCCCGGGGGCCGACGAGGCTCATCTCCCCGCGCAGGACGTTGAAGAGTTGGGGCAACTCATCGAGGCTGGTCGCGCGCAGCCATCGGCCGATCGCCGTGACCCGGGGGTCGAACGACACCGTCCGCTCTGAGTCCCATTCGGGCCCGGCCGGGGGATGGTAGGACAGATATTCGGAGAACGCGGCCTCCGCGTCGTCGATCATCGTGCGGAACTTCAGGCAACCGAAGGGGCGCCCCCCCTTCCCGATCCGTGGATGGCGGAACAGGACCGGTCCCCCATCGAGCGCCACGAGGATCGCCAGCATCGTCATCAGCGGCGCGAGCAGGATGAGCGCCGTCAGGGCGACGCTCACATCCAGGAACCTCCTGATGGTGCGCGCCGCGCCCCCGGAGGTGCCAGCGACGGCGGCTTGGGCGATGTGCTTGGAGGGTCCCTCTTGTTGACGCAACGAGACTTGCAGCATGTCACGTTCCTCCAGGCACGCGTTCCTTGAGCTGGAACCGAGCGGGGCACTGTCATGGGGCGTTGCAGCGACTGCGATATGGTTAGCGCAACGAAAACGATGGCATCACAACAATTGTACAAAGCGCCGCAAAAATTCCGCCAATTCTGGCTTACGTCCAAATGGCGGAGCATTCGGCGAATTCCAATTCATACCATTGGCCGTCTCACGATGAATAAGACTGTTTTCGCGCATTTCAATGGCCAAGCTTGGCGCTGTTTTTCAAAATTGGATGCCGACTTTTCATTTTTGCACTAGCAATTGATAGTGAATTTGTGGAAATCAGACATGTAACTGTCGAATCGTGTGTTTTGATATCAAATGTGATTCATGAATGACTGACGAGCGTTCGCAATCGGGCCAATCAGCCGCGGTGCATTGGATTTGTCGTCAGTATCAAGTCTGCACAGCCAAAGTCATTTGATCGTAGTCGGATCGACTTCCCCAGGCTGTGATTCAAAGGGAGCGACTTCAAGCAGGAGGGCGTAAGATGAAGCCTAGTCTTGGTATTGCCTCTAGACCTGGGCGTGAAATTCGTCTTGGCGTGCGGGTCAACCCTCTCGCTGCCGCGCTGCGGCGCAGCGGTCTCCTCGATGAAGAGGACATGGAGTTTCTGCGGGCGCTGCCGTACCGGGAGGCGTCGTTCCGGCCGGGGCAGATGGTCCTCGATGGGGGGCTCCGGACGAGGCGCATCCTCATCGTCGCCGCGGGGCTGGCCGCGGTCCAGACCGAATTCCCGAACGGCACCCGTCAGATCACCGACCTGCTCGTCGCGGGCGACGTCCACGGCCTGTCCGGCGTCCTCGGTCAAGCCATGGACCATTCGGTGTCGGCCATCACGCCCGTCCACTGCGTGACCCTCGCCGCGGACGACCTCGCCGGGGTCCTCGCATCGCGTCCCCGGATCTACGGGGCCCTGTTCTGGGCGCAGGCGCGGCGCGAGCGAGTCCTGCGCGACCATATCCGGATCGTGGGGGGGCGAACGGCCAGGAAGCGGGTGACGCAGCTGCTCTGCTGCCTCCAGGAACGGCGCGAGGAATTCTGCTCCGGCGCCAACCTCCCGTTCAGGCTCGAATTCAACCACACCATCATCGCCGACGCCGTCGGCCTGACGCCCGTCCACGTGGGGCGCATCCTGAGGAAGCTGTCGGATGAACGCCTCGTCCGGATGGGCCGTGGCAGGATCGACGTGATCGACGGTCCGCGCCTGAAGACAACGGCCGATTTCGCCGGGATCCACTGACGGGGCGATCGGCGCGGCGGCCTCCCCCGGTCGCCGCCATCCAGACCAAGCGACCGCGTCCCCGGCCCAGACCGGGCGCTCTGCGGGGCTGCCCGGCTCGTCCTCCATCGCCGCTCGGGGCCTCGGCCGCGTCGGATCGTGCCCTGGCCGGCCCCCCCCTCTCCACACCCCGACGGTGACGGCCGAGGCCGGCGCAAGGCCGCTGTCCGGTCTGGCGGATGGTCCTGCCCGGGCCTGCCCGCGCCATCACGGGCGGGCGTCAATCCCTCAAATTCTCAGTAGATTTCTCTCATGGTCATTCCGGCCATTGTGCATTGTAATGTTCGTGGGGAAGTCGGCTCTCGAGGGCGAGGGGGAGGACTGCAAGAACGACTGGTGTGGGGCGAATGCTCGACTGGGACGATCTGAGATTCTTTCTGGCACTCGCCCGGCACGGCACGTTGTCCGCCGCCGGCAAGGTCCTCCATGTCTCGCAATCGACCGTCGGACGGCGCCTGAGCTCCCTAGAGGCGACGCTGTCCGTCCGCCTGCTCAACCGCACTCCGGACGGCTACGTGCCGACCCTCGCCGGCCTGGAGGTCCGCGAAAGGGCCGAGCATGTCGAGGCGGAACTCATCGCCCTCGAACGCGAGGTGACCGGGCGCGACACCCGCCTGCGCGGCCTCGTCCGTGTCACCTGCTCCGAGACGCTGGCCGCCCACGTCCTGGCACCGGGGCTGGCCCGCCTTCACGGGCAGTATCCCGACATCAAGATCGAACTCATCCCCAACTCCCGGGAGCTGAGCCTGGCGATGCGGGAGGCCGACATCTCCCTGCGCATGCGGCAGCCCGAGCAGCACGACCTCGTCGTACGGCGCATCGGGAGCATCGCCTTCGGCATCTACGCGACGCCGGGCTACCTGCGGGACCAGGGGGAACCGGACCTCGCGGACGGGTTTGCCGGTCACCGCCTCATTACGCAACTCGACGACACGCAGGAGATGACGCAATCCGCGTGGCTCACCGAGATCGCGTCCCGCGCCACGGTGGCCCTGCAGACCAGCAGCCACGAGGCCGCCGTCGTGGCGGCGGCCACCGGCGGGGGGTTGGCCTGCCTTGCGCGATTCCGGGCGGACCGGGAGCCCAGGCTGATCAGGCTGCCGATGCCGACGGACCCGCCCTGCGCCGACATCCTGCTCCTGGTGCACAAGGACAACCGCCACACCCCGCGCATCCGGGCGGTGCTGACCCACATCACCGAGAGCGTCCACGCCCTGGCCGTCAGGCTGCAACCCGCCGATGCGGAGATGCCGGAGACTCACGCCGTCGGCGTGTGACGCACACGCGTCCGCTTGGGGAAATCAACGCGCGAGAATGATCTGGGTTCGGGCCCGGCGGCCAGGGCAGATCAATGCGAAACATATATTAGTGTGTCAGCGATGGATCTTGGTCTTCTCGGCGAATCTGCTGTGAGACCTTGTTGAATTCAACATATGAGTTATTATACATATCATGATCGGCTTGTCGGAAAAGTTGTCATATATTCGAATCGGTATAATCGCGATACGCCGCCTGGATCGGGGCGAAACGACCGTCGAAGAGTGCAACATGAATCATGGTCAATGTCTTCATACGCAAACTCGACGCCGCGGGTGGTCTCAACGAAACTGATCACGAGACATTGCGCCGCCTGAGTTCGCATGACCGCTTGGTCCCTGCGCGTCAGGATCTCATCCGCGAAGGGGACCGGACGGAGACGGTCTATCTCGTCCTCTCCGGCTTCGCATGTTGTTACAAGATCCTCCCGCGGGGGCGGCGCTGCATCTCGGGACTGATGGTGCCAGGCGATTTCTGCGATCCGCGCGCCTCGATCCTCGACGAGATGGATCATTCCATCGCGACCATGACCGACTGCACCGTGGTGGAGATCCCGCGCCAGACGATGTGGCGGCTGATCGAGGATCACCCGCGCATCGCCCATGCCGTGTGCTGGTCGATGCTCGTGGACGGCGCCGTCACGCGGGAATGGCTCATCGGCATCGCACGGCGGCTGGCGCCGGAGCGGATGGCCCATCTGTTCTGCGAGTTGCTGCTGCGCCTGAGGGCGGTCGGCTTGGCGGCGAGCAACGAGTACGCGCTCCCGTTCACCCAATCCGACCTCGCCGACATGCTCGGCCTGACCCCCATCCACGTGAACCGCGTGTTGCGAGACCTGCGGTCGAGGGGGCTGATCGTGCTGTCGCGGCGCCGCCTGCGGATCCTCGACGAAGCGCGGTTGATCGCGTTTTGTAGCTTCAATCCGAACTATCTTCATCGAATTCCTGTCATTGATCGAATTTCGACAGAAAAGGCGATGAACGACTACTAATGTGATATGACTAGTCGTGCTGCATCAGGTGAATTCCAGATTACCTGGCTGGGAGACTTGCTGCTTGACCCCGTGCTGAGCAGGAAATCCTATGCCACGCTATTTCTTCAATACCGATGACGGCGAGACACGCCTCCAGGATGGGGAAGGCATGGATCTGCCGGATGTTCAGGCGGCCCGCGCCATCGCGATGAGTTCGCTCCCGGACATGGCGCGCGACAAGCTCCCCAACGGGGACCATTTCACCTTTTCCGTCCAAGTCTGTGACGGGGTGGGAACGCTGCTGTACTCGGCCACCCTCGAATTCGCCGGACAATGGCATGTCCCGCCCGGGGGGGCCTGACGTCCGCAGCGTTCCCGATCGACCGCGCGTCGGCGCTTCAGCGCAGGGTCGGCGATTCGCCGGGCTTCAGGTGGGGTTCGCCCCCGTCGGGGCCGGCGAGGGCGACGTGATCGTTCAAGCGTCCCAGGTGTTCGAAAACATGTTCGAAGGCGTTCGTCACGGCCTGCTCGAAGGACCCGTCGCCTTTGCCCTGGGCCTCCTTGAGGGCGCTGAGCAGGGCGCGGTGCGTCTCGGTATCGCTCGACATGTCATCCTCCCGGCCGGCGTGGGCGCCGGTACGGTAAGCCAATTTCCCTGACCCATCCCGGTTCCGGCGCATCACCGGCGTCATCCCCGCCGGGGACGGCACCGCGTCATCGGGGCCGCGGTTCGCCCGACGGGAACCGCGCGTTTCCACCGCGACTAGCGCAGAGACCGATCATGGTGAGGCGGCCCCCAGCCTCTCACGTCAGGATGAGGGGAAGATCTGGCGAAGGCTTGCTGAACCAACTCGCTCGGGTTCGGCTCTAGTGCATCGATCCAGACGGAGGCGTCTGCCGGGTCTGGGACAATTGATGCCAAGACAAAGAGCTGGTGCTCAGGCGCATGAACGACGTGAGTGCGTCACTGCACTAGGTCCCTGCCTGTCATCTCGATCGGGGAGCACCGCCGATGCCAAATCCAGTCCAGGCGGCCGTCCGGGCCGCCCTCGAAGGCGGCATCGCCGTGGTGGCGGCCTGCAACAGGCTACGCCTGCCCGACACGCCGAACCCCTTCGTGGTCGGCGTTCACGAACCGATGCGGGAGGAACTGACCCTGCGCAACCTGCCCGTGACCGGGTCGATCCCGCCCAGGCTCGAAGGCCTCTACCTCAAGATGGGGGCCAACCCCGCCCGGCCGGTGACGCGGGGGCACGACTGGTTCCTCGGCGACGGCATGGTGCACGGTCTCGCCATCGGGGAGGGCAAGGCGCAGTGGTATCGCAACCGCTGGATCGGGTCGCGGACGGCGGCCGCCGCGCTGGGCCGGCCCCCCGCGGGCGGACCGCGCCGGGGCGGCAACGACACCGTCAACACCAACGTCGTCGAAATCGGCGGTCGGATCTTCGCCGTCGTGGAGGCGGGGAGCTTCCCCGTCGAACTCTCCCGGACCCTGGAGGCGCAGCACTTCAACCCGTTCGACGGGACGCTGGCTGGCTCCTTCACCGGGCACCCGCACCTGGACCCGCTGACCGGCGAGACCCACGCGGTCGCCTACGATGGCCGCGTCTGGGACAGCGTCCGCCATGTCGTCGTGTCGCCGGCGGGCCGGGTCGTCCGGGACGTGCCGGTGGCGGTCGAGCATGGCCCCTGCATCCACGACTGCGCCATCACGGCGCGCTTCGCCATCGTCCTCGACCTGCCCGTGACGTTCTCCCTGCGTGCGCTGGTCTCCGGCCACCGCTTCCCGTTCCGCTGGAACCCGGCCCACAGGGCCCGCGTGGGCCTCCTCCCCCGGCAGGGCGACGGCGCCGATATCGCATGGTGCGACGTCGACCCCTGCTTCGTGTTCCACGCCGCCAACGCCTACGACGACACGGACGGGCAGGTGGTCCTCGACGTCGTCGCCTACGGAACGGTGTTCGCCACGGCCGGGGGTGGCCTCGACGAGCCGGGTCGGCTCGAACGCTGGAGGATCGATCCGGCGACCAGGCGGGTCGAGCGGGTTGTGCTCGACCCCGCGGCGCAGGAGTTCCCGCGCATCGACGAGCGGCTCTTCGGGCAGCGGCACCGGTACGTCTACACGGTCAGCGTTCCCGCCGACGGCAACACGCAGCTGGCCGGCGCGACGCAGCTCTACAAGCACGACCTGGAGACGGGCGCCCGGCGCGTGCACGATTTCGGTGCCGACCGCATCCCGGGGGAGTTCGTCTTCGTGCCGGCCCATGCCGGGGCCGGCGAGGACGAGGGCTGGCTCGTCGGGCTCGTCATCGACACCGCCAGCAACACGACGGCTCTCGCCATCCTCGACGCCCGGTCGTTCGAGGCGCCGCCCGTCGCCGAAATCCACCTCGGGCACCGGATCCCGCCGGGCTTTCACGGCAACTGGTTTCCTGCCCGCGATCCCGCGCATGAGCGTCGCCACGATCCGCACCCGTGAGGGCAGGGCGGCGTCGGGCCGCCCTGCCTGCCGCCGATCAGAACGACATCCGGATGTCGGACAGGGGCAGGCCGGCGACCGCCGTGCTCCATTGCTCCCCGGCCGTGATGGGAAAGGCGTTCGTCAGGGTGCCGGTCGTCACGACCTCGCCCGCCGCCAGCGCCGGGGTGTCCGGGTTCCCGTGGAGCACCTCGACCGCATGCCCGAGCGCAGCCAGGGGGCCGCCTTGCAGGACGTTTTGGGCGCGCCCGGTCTCGATCACCCTTCCGTCGCGCCGCAGGGCGATCCGAAAGTCGCGGAGCGAATCATACCACCCATCCGCCGAGGCGGGGGTGATGACGGCCGGCTCGCCGAGGCAGAGCGCGCCGTGGAGACCGAAGGCGGCGACCGTGTCGGGTGCCCGGAAGCGCCAGCCGGGGAACAGCGATTGGACGATCTCGAACCCGAGGGCGACCCACTCGACGCAGGTGAGCAACTCCCGCTCGTCCATCCCCGGAGCGGGCTCGCGCGCCAGGCGAAACACGATCTCCGGTTCGATGCGCGGCTCGACGAAGGACGACGGCCGCACCGGGCTGGCCCCGTCCGCCAGCCGGTGAAGGGTCGTGTCGTACACATCGCCGCAGATCGGCGCGGCCACGTTGTACTCCGCCCAGATCGTGGTGTTGGTGAAGCCGATCTTGCGGCCGACCACCCGCTCGCCACGGGCTTCCCGCAGACGCCGGATCTCCGCGGCAATCCGGTAGGCGTCGGCGAGGCCGAACGTGGCGTCCGCCTCGGTCAGGGGTGGGATGGACGTCCGCCGGTCGGAGGCCGACAGGATCGTCGCGGCCCACCCGGACGGATCGGCCTCCCGCGGCTGGGTGATGCTCATCCGATCCTCCTGTCACGCCTTGCATCCCGGACCGCACCCGGTGCACGTCAACTCCCGGCAACGGCCACGATGCGCCGCGAGACCGTCCCCACGAGGACGAACTTGTCACCGATCTGGATGAATCCCAGGGGATCGCCGGCAATGGCGAGGTCGGCGAGTTCGGGCGGCGTCGGGTGCAGGTAGACCTGCGGCGGGACCGTCGTCCCGGGCTCCAGGGGGAACGACATGCGCGTGACCGGACGGACGTGCCGGCGTTCCGCCTGGGCCCGCAGGGCGTCGACCTGGGCGGGGGAGATCGTCGGGGCGCCGCTGCCCTCGGCCGCGTCCCGCGGCCTGAGTTCGCTGAGCGTGCGAGCGACGTCGGCCGCCCCGTCGGGCGTCGCCGGAGCGGGAGTCGTCGCCTCGCGCGGCCGGGTCGGGATCGACCTCACCGGATTGGCCGCGACCGCGGGCGCCTGAGCCGTCTCCGGGGCTCGCCCGCCATGGGGCATCAACCGGTACGTCAGCAGACCGACCGCCGCGATCGCGGCAACGAGGCTGATCAGGAGTAATCGGCGCATCTCGGACCCACGCTGGGAAAGGCACGGCCGTCTAGCCCGATGCAACCCTCAGGAGTAGTGCGGCCTCGGAAGGCTCAGCGTGTCCTGCGCCGCATGGCGGACGACGAACGCCGTCCGGACGTGGGGAAACCGCGTCCGTCCCGTGGGCCCCGGCCGATCAACCCACGACGAAGCGAATGATGAAGATGAGGATGCTCGACGCGAGGAAGTAGCCCGCGCTCAGGAAACCGTAGCGCACAGGGGACGCGGGATGTTGGGGTTGATCCCCATGTTCACGGCCGTCGAGGCGCGCAACCCGACTCCGACGAGCATCCCCAACCCGGCGGCCTGCGGAAGGGTCAGCACGGCGGGCCATCGCATCAGGACGGCGAGCGCCACTGTGGTGCCGAGCATGCAGAGCGACGGGCCGAGAGGCGCGGTACCGCGGTGCTCGCGGCGATGGACGGGGTCGCGGCGGCGCACGGCACCACGCACGAGGCCATCGCCCTCGCGTGGTCGAGACAGCAGCGGGCGGTCACCAGCCTCATCGTCGGCGCCCAGGGCGTGGATCAGCTCGACGCCAATCTGGCGAGCCTCGCCATCACCCTCAGCCCATCGGAGCTGGCCCTCCTCGGGGAGGCGGGTGCCCTCACCCTCGAATACCCTGGCTGGATGCTCGCCCAATCGAGCGCCGCGCGGGCGGACCTGCTGCGGACGGGCGAGATGCCACCGTGCCATCGGGCGTCGTGACTGCTCCACGCCCTGATGTCCCATGGCTGTGATCGTGGAACACCCGGCCTCGACTTGATTTAAGTTGTATGCCGCGGGGCCGAATAGGGGCTTTGAGGGTCTCTGGACCAGTCGCGCCCCGCGGGACGCGGCCCAGCTTCGCGCCGACGCCGAAGGTTGCCTCGAACCGAGCATTCCACCCTGAAACAGGCCGGCTGTTCGTCGTGGCGACGTCGCGCCTTCCGCCCCTCGACCTCGTGGTCCACAATTCGGTGTTCCTGGTCGCCCACTTCCACAACGTGCTGATCCCCGGTCTCCTCTCCGGGATGATCGCGGGATATCAGTACTGGTTTCCCAAGGCGTTCGGGTTCCGGCTGTCCGAGGGCTGGGGCAAGGTCTCGTTCGGCTGCTGGGTGGTCGGGTTCTATCTCGCCTTCATGCCGCTCTACGTGCTCGGGCTCGGCGACATGGCGCGCCGGACGCAATCGATCCTCGATGCGGATTTCCAGCCCTGGCTCACCGTGGCGGTGGTCGGCGCGTTCATCCTCCTCGCCGCTCTGGTGACGCTGTTCGTCCAGCTCTTCGTGAGCGTCCGCGACCGTGAGCAGAACCGTGTGCCGGTGGGCGACCCCTGGGACGCCCGCGGCCTCGAATGGTCGATCCCGGCCCCGCCCCCCGAGTACAACTTCGCCACCATCCCGACCGTGGATCGGCTCGACGCCTTCTACTGGTTCAAGGCGCGGGGCGAGGCCTACAAGCCCGCCGCGACCTACACTGACATCGTGGTGCCGAAGAACAGCTGGGTCGGCCCCATCGTCGGCGGCGCCGGCGCGGTCTGCGCCTTCGGCCTCGTCTGGCACATCGGCTGGATGAGCCTCCTGGGCTTTGCCGCGGCCTGGCTCGCGGTGATCGCCCGCAGCTTCGTGCGCGACACCCACCGGACGATCCCGGCCGCCGAGGTGAAGGCCAGGGAGGCAAGCTGGCTCGCCCTGGCGGCGCGAACGCGGCCGATCCCGCGCCGGCTGGAGGAGAGCCCCGCCAACCTCGGCTTGGCGGAGCCCTTTCCGGCGGAGGTGGCGGCGTGAACGGACGGAAATCCGCCCATATCGGGCTGAACCTCACCGGCTCGGAGCAGCGCTCTCCGGAGGAGGCCGAACTCGGAATCTACGGGTTCTGGATCTTCCTGATGAGCGACGCGGTGCTGTTCGCGCTGCTCTTCGCGATCTACGGCACGCAGATCGCCGCCACCGTCGGCGCCCCGGGGCCGGGTGCGGAGTTCAAGCTCGGCCCCGCCTTCACCGAGACGGTCATCCTGCTGACCAGCAGCCTGACCTTCGGGCTGTCCGGGATCGCCCTGAAATACGACCGGACCGGCGCTTCCCTCGTGCTCTGGCTCGGCGTGACGCTCGTCCTCGGCCTCGCCTTCCTCGGGTTCGAGTTCCACGACTTCGCGACGATGGTCGGCGACGGCGCCGCGCCGGACCGCAGCGGCTTCCTTTCGGCCTTCTTCGCCCTGGTGCCGACCCACGGGCTTCACGTCGCGGCCGGCTGCATCTGGATCGTCGTGATGCTCATCCAGATCGCCGTCCACGGGGTCGATGCGCGGGTCAGGCTCGATCTCTTGAGGCTCGGCCTGTTCTGGCACTTCCTCGACATCGTCTGGATCGCGATCTTCTCGGTCGTCTACCTGCAGGGAATACTCGGATGAGCGGGCGAGCCCCGTCCCGCGAGCAAGCCCCCTCCAGGGGTTTGGTGCTGCTGAAAGCTGTCGGCGCCGCGGCGCTCCTCGGGGCGACTCGCGCCGTAACGAGCGGCCCGCGGGCGCCCCTCGAAGGCCGCGGGGAGACCCGGTCCGAAAGGGCCGCCGCGAAGCGCCGCGACCTCGTCACCTACGGCGTCGGCTATGTCCTGGCGCTCGCGCTCACGGGCGTCGCCTTCGCGGTGGTGACGTGGGGGTGGGCCGCGGGGGCGAGGGCGCTCGGCATCGTCTTCGCCCTGGCCCTCGTCCAGGCCGTCGTGCACTTCAGCTGCTTCCTGCACATCGACCTGCGGCGCTCGCACCGCGACGACCTTCAGTTGCTCCTGTTCTCGACGCTCATCATCTGCCTGATGGTGGGCGGCACCCTGGTCGTGCTCTTCAACCTGCGCATGCGGATGCTGTAGCCGTCCAGGTCGCCGCTCACGCCGCCTCAGACGCGCCGGCAGGGTCCGCCTGCGGAATGGCGATGCGCCGGGCGCGGAACTGTGAGTAGAGGATCACGCTGGCCGCCGCGGCGTAGAGGCACCAGACCGACGTGAAGGCGTAGCCCTTCACGATCAGCGTCGTGATCACCCCGGCGAGGTTGAGCCAGCCGAACCAGCGCACCACCCAGTGGCTCGAGACGACCAACGCGCCGCAAGAGCGTCCCGCTTGAGCGGCTTCGGAAATCCTTGGATCGCGTGCTTTCCGTCCTTGCGAGCGGAGCGGAGCAATCCAGGGCCGCGGGACCTCAAACGCTCTATCGCTTCGGGAGGCAGAACCGCTCGTCCTGCCACGCCCCACCGCCCGGCTGCACCGCCTTGAAACAGGCCCCCTCCGGCCGGTGGCCGTCCGGCAGGACGTCGTTCGACGGCCCGTGCACGATCTCCTCCCGCACGAAGCCTTCCGTCTCGCCATACACGACCCGGCACCAGCCCTCTTGGCACGACTGGACGTCGAGGGGGGTCTCCCGCTCGACCTCATCGAGCACGGGGGCGCTGTTGTGGGGGGCCGCGTAGAAATATGTGTCCCAGCGGGCTGCCTCCGTGGCGGCGGATGCGGGCGACGCCCCGCCGCAGAGCAAGCCGGCCATCAGGGCCATCGGCCAGATCCGTCCCATCGACCCATTTCCCCGCTGGCGCCGATCCCGTTGGCGCGCTTTTCGGTAGCCCGTCCGCACCGCGTTCGACTTGATAAATGTCACACCGGGATGACAGTTTCAGTGTCATTTCAGGTTGACAGATGGGGTGCCAGGGGCCGCAGGCATGGCGATGCTCTCGTTCGAGCGGAAGTACCGGATCGCCGGCGGGACGCTGGTGGGCGGGAGCCTGTTCGATTTCTGGGTCGGGCCGTTCTACGTCGGCTTCTTCGGCGTCACGGCGGCGTTCTTCGCCCTGCTCGGCACGTTGCTGATCATCTACGGCGCCGCGATCGGCCCGACCTGGGCGCTGTTCCAGATCAGCATCGATCCGCCGCCCGTCGCCAACGGTCTGGCCTTCGCGCCGCTGAAGCACGGCGGCCTCTGGCAGATCATCACGGTCTGCGCGCTCGGCGCCTTCGTCTCCTGGGCGCTGCGGCAGGTGGAGATCTGCCGCAAGCTCGGCATGGGCTACCACGTGCCGGTGGCGTTCTCCTTCGCCATCCTCGCCTACGCCTCGCTCAACGTGGTGCGGCCGATCCTGCTCGGAGCCTGGGGCTACGGCTTCCCCTACGGCATCATGAGCCACCTCGATTGGGTGTCGAACGTCGGCTACCAGCACCTGCACTTCCACTACAATCCCGCGCACATGATCGCGGTGACGTGCTTCTTCACCACGACCTTCGCGCTCGGCCTCCATGCCGGCGAGATCCTGGCGGCGGCCAATCCCGGCAAGGGCAAGCCGGTGAAGTACGACGAGTACGAGAGCGCCTACTTCCGCGATACGATCGCGTATTCGATCGGCGAGATCGGCATTCACCGGCTCGGATACTTCCTCGCCCTCAATGCGGGGCTGTGGAGCGCGGTCTGCATCATCATCTCCGGGCCGTTCTGGACCCAGGGCTGGCCCTATTGGTGGGACTGGTACCTGAACCTGCCGATCTGGAGCACGGGCGGGAAGATCTGACCCACCCCCGGCCTCGACGACATCTCACGGAGATCACCCGGATGCCGCAGTTCCACACCCTGTGGACGCATATCGAGCTGCGCGGCCCCGACGAGGCCGGCCCGCCGCTCCAGATCGGCTCGCCCGGCCGGATCGGTAAGCCGTTCCACTCGCAATGGCTGGGGCGCATCGGCGAGATGCAGGTGCTGCCGACCCATCTCGGGCCGACCGGCGTCGCCTCCCTGCTCTGCGGCTTCATCGCCATCGAGATCATCGGTCTGAACATGCTGGCCTCGGTGGATTGGAACCCGGTGCGGTTCATCCGGCTGCTGCCGTTCCTGTCCCTCGATCCGCCCCCGGCCAAGTATGGCCTCAACCCGTTCCCGGCGCTGCGCGAGGGCGGCTGGTGGCTGATGGCGGGGTTCTTCCTCACCGCCGCGATCCTGCTGTGGTGGGTGAAGATGTACCGCCGGGCGCGGGCGCTCGGCATGGGCACGCACATCCCGTGGTGCTTCGCCAGTGCGATCTGGCTCTACCTCGTGCTCGGGTTCATCCGCCCCATCGCCATGGGCTCGTGGTCGGAGGCGGTGCCGTTCGGGGTGATCCCGCACCTGAACTGGACCGCGACGTTCTCGGTCCGCTACGGCAACATCTTCTACAACCCGTTCCATATGCTCTCGATCTCGTTCCTCTACGGATCGACGATGCTGTTCGCCATGCATGCCGGGACGATCCTGGCGGTGACGCCGCTCGGCGGCGAGCGCGAGACCCATCAGATCACCGACCGGGGCACCGCCGCCGAGCGCGCGGCCCTGTTCTGGCGGTGGACCATGGGCTTCAACTCGAACTACGAGTCGATCCACCGCTGGCTGTACTGGTTCGCCACCCTCGTCACCCTGACCGGCGGTATCGGCATCCTGGCCACCGGGACGCTCGTCGACAACTGGTACCTCTGGGGCGTCAAGAACGGACTCGCGCCGCAATACCGGCCGGCGCCGGACCTGCCCGTCGCGCCGCCGGCGAAGGCGCTCAAGACCATGCAGGACAAGGTGCTCGGACGATGAGAATCGGCCCTCCCATCCTGGCGGTCGGCCTCGTCTGCGCCGGCCTGTTCACCCTGTTCGTGCCGACCTGGAACCTGCCGACGAAGGGCACCCAGACCGGCCCGAACGGGCCGTCCCTCGTTCAGTATGCCCCGACGGGAAGCCCGCTGTTCCAGACCCGGAACGGCCCGCCGCCGGCCAACCCGCCGCTGGTCGAGGACACCCGCCCGGCGACGGAGGCGTACAAGAACGTCACCGTGCTGACCGATCTGAATGCCGGGCAATTCATGCAGTTGCAGCAGGCGATCACCAATTGGGTCGCCCCGCAGCAGGGCTGCGACTTCTGTCACGCGGGGGGCGATTTCGCCTCTGACGCGAAGCCGGCCAAGGCCGCCGCCCGGGACATGATCAAGATGGTCCGCCACCTCAACGCGGACTGGACTGAGCATGTCGGCGTGGCCGGCGTGACCTGCTGGTCCTGCCACCGGGGCCAGCCGGTGCCGGCGGAGATCTGGTTCTCGCGCCCGCCTCACCCCCAGGGCGCCCACATGGACAAGCCGGAGAACTGGAACGAATCCGGCGACAGCGTGCGCCAGTTCTTCCCGAATGCCGGCTACGAACTCTACCTGCTGCAGGACACGCCGGGCCTCGCGCAATCCTACACGGCGCTGCCCAACGGGCAGGTGGCCGACCAGGTCGTAGTGAAGCGCCTCTACGAGGTGATGATGCAGATGTCGGCCGGCATGGGCGTCAACTGCACCTACTGCCACAACTCCCGCGCCTTCTACGATTGGGGCCAGAGCCTGCCCGCCCGCTGGACCGGCTATTCCGGCATCCAGATGACCCGGGACATCAACCGCAATGTGCTGCTGCCCCTGGCCGTGCGGATGCCGGAGATCCGGGAGACGGCGGACGACCCCCACACGATCGTGCTGCCCGCCCGGATGCGCGGTCCGCAGGAGGGCAACGGCTTCGTGCTCTGCGCCACCTGCCATTACGGGCTGCCGAAGCCCGCCGACCACGCGCAGGAGCTGCTCACGGTCTTCCCCGGCCTGAAGGGCCCCGGCCGCGAACACGCCGCCTCCGCCACCGACCAGGGAGGCCAGCCGTGAACGAGGGCGTCAGCCAGATCGCCGGATCCGCCGGCCACGGGATCGACCCGGCCACCGGCATCGTCGGCAGCACGACCGCCAGCGAGGCGGTCGGGGCCTGGGGGTTCCACCTCGGAGCGGTGACGCAGCACGTCGACGGCGTCGTGGTGCTGTTCTGGGCCTTCGCGCTCTTCTTCGGCACCCTGTGCTGGTATCTCCGGGCCGAGGACAAGCGCGAGGGCTATCCGATGGAGGACCCGGCGCAGCCGCCCCGCGCCCATCCCCTCGTCGGCTTCCCGCCGCCGCCCGCGCCCAAGACCTTCACCCTCCAGAAGGGCGGGACCGTCACCCTGCCGAACTTCATCTCCCCCCGGAGGTGCCGGTCCGCCATCTCCATCCGTTCCCCGGCTCGGCCTTCGTGCCGACCGGCGCCAACCCGATGCGCGACCCCGTCGGCCCGGCCTCCTACGTGCTGCGCGACGAGGAGCCCCTCCTGATGGAGGGCGAGAAGCTGCAGCTCGTGCCGCTCCGCGAAGTCGGCGACGAATGGCATGTCCAGGGGGGTGATTCCGATCCGGTCGGGATGCCGGTGGTCGGCCGGGACGACAAGGTCGCCGGCCATGTCCGCGACCTGTGGGTGGATCGCGGCGCCAAGCTGCTGCGCTACCTTGAAGTCGAGTTGAACGACGGCCGGCGGCGGCTGATGCCGGTGTTCTTCGCCAACGTCAGCCCGAAGTTCCGCCGGGTGAAGACCCGCTCGATCTTCGCCGAGCAGTTCGCGGCGATCCCCGAACTGAAGGATCCCGACCGGATCACCGCCCGGGAAGAGGATCGGATCAGCGCCTACTTCGCCGGGGGCAAGATGTTCGCCGAGGGCGTGCGCCGGGGCGCGTTCGGCGGCCCATCCCGGGGCGGGCCGGACGTCCGCGACGGGTTCGGCCGGAGGCCCAGGGCATGACGATGCACACGCCACACCGCACCACCCCGTCCGGCGCCCCCGCCCGCCCCGTGGGCGTCCGCCTGGAGCCCGGCGAGCAGATCCTGTGGCAGGGCCGCCCGGAGGCGTCGGCCCTGCGCCGCCATCTCCTGAAGGGGCGCTGGCTCGCCGCCTATTTTGCGGTCCTGCTCGGGTGGAAGCTCACGCTGATCGTCGCTCTCAGGGGCCTGCACCCCCAGGAGATGTTCGACATGGCGGTGCTGCTCGGCCAGGGCGCGGCCCTCATGGGGATCCTCGCCTACCTCGCCTGGGCGCTTGCCCGCAGCACGACCTACACCGTGACGACCCTCCGCGTCGTCATCCGCCACGGGATCGCCCTCCAGGGCACCGTCGACATCCCCCTCCGGGCGATCCGCAGCGTCGCCGTACGGATGCATGGCGACGGGACCGGGGACGTGGCCCTGGCCGTCCGCGACGGGGGCGGGGTCGGCTACAGCAAGCTGTGGCCGCATGTCCGCGGCCTGAGCCCGTCCGCGCCGGTGCCGATGCTGCGCGGCCTCCGGGACGCGGCGATCCTCGGGACCCGGCTCGCCCGGCGCCTCGACGGTCCCGCGCCGGCCATGTCCGGGCAGGACATCCGTCCCGAGGCGGCGCCGCACGCGACGGCGGCCTGACGACGGGATGCGCCGATGACGTTGGATCTCATCCAGGCTCTCCTGGCCGCGCTGGTGCTCGGACTCGTCGGTGCCGTCTCCATCGCCCTGGGCGAGCCCCTGCTGGTGCCGAGCCTCGGGGCCGCGATCCTGCTGCAGGTCCACCTGCCGGATCTGCCGAGCGCCCGGGCGTGGAATACGGTCGTCGGGCAGCTCTGCGGCGCCGCCTGCGGCTTCGCAGCGCTCACCGCGCTCGGCGCCGCGCACGACCCGAGCTTCAGCGGGGTCAACCCCCTGACGGTCGGCCGGGTGGCCGCGACGATGGTCGCCGTCGCCGGAACCCTGCTGCTGCAGGCCCTCCTCGGCGCGATCAACCCAGCCGGCGGCGCGACGGCGCTGATCGTCACCCTCGGCTCCGAGGCCGCCACCCTCGCGGGGGCGCTGCGCCTGACGGGGGCCGTGCTGCTGGTGACGGCCCTCGGGGAAGGCGCGCGCCGGATCTCCATCAGGCTGCGCCGCTAAGCCGAGACCTTTTCGGCGGACTGGTGCCGATCCTCGTTGAAATGCAGGTAGACGGGATCGAACTCGGCCATGGCCACGAGTCCCATCCAGTCCCTGATCGTCAGCTGGCCGCCCTGGAGGGTGATCCGCCGCTGCGACCGCAGGGTCCGGAGCGACCGGTTGAAATGAACCGCCGTGACGCCGACGGCATCGGCGAGTTCCGCCTGCGTCGGCGGCAGCGGACAGGACAGGTCGTCCGCCAGTCCCACGGCGCACTGGCGCATGTACATCTCGCAGAAGAGATGCGCCGTGCGGCCCAGGGATTGCCGGCGGCCGAGGGTCATGATCCGCTCGCGGTAGACGGAGGCATCGACCAGCGTGTCGCGCCACAGGGCCGCCATGACGCCGGGCCGGCCGACGACGAGGGCGCGCATGGCCTCGTGCGGGATGAAGGCCAGGGTGCACGCCGTGAGGCTCGCGAGGGAATGGTCCATCACCGGCAGGTAGAGGTGCTGCAGGTCCGGTATGTCCCCGGCGATGTAGAAGGACAGGATCTGCCGGTCGCCCGCCGAGGTATAGGCGTAACGGTGGGCCCAGCCCTCCAGGACGAGGCAGCAATGGGCCGGCCGCTCTCCGACCGTGGCGACGTCCGTGTGAGGGCCGACCTGCCGGATCGTGTGCGGCAAGGCGAGCACGGCCCGGCGCTCCTCGTCGTCCAGGCGGATGACGCTCTCGAGCTTGCGAAGTAGCGGCGTCAAAGTCGGAGGGGGAGATCCGGCCACGGCTACGCCCCGTCCCGGTTCGACCAAGCGGTCGCCAGGGTCAACGTCATGTCCAACAGGGAGGCCCCGGCCGCATCGCGGACGCTGACGACGACCGTCTGCCGGTCGTGAAGGGCAGCCTCTTCCGCCGCGATCCCGATGAGCGTCCGCACCGCGATGGCGCGGACCTCGTCGAGATCGCGGCACTCCGAGCCGGTATCGTCCCTGTGCTGGCCCCCATTCTCGATGTCGAAGAAGTAGCGGGCCACAGCTGGGTCTCGGGGCGGGATCGTCCGCTCCAACCGGGCATGAGTGGAAAAGTTGCAGACCGTTCGGCGCCGTTCACACGGCCGAGTGTACCGGCGTCAGTAGGGCGGGATCGGTGAGGCAGGCATCGGCACCCCACAGGTCGGGCTCGGCTCCGCCCCGGGCGACGAGGGCCCCTCCGACAACGACGCGCAGCGTGGGATTGCGCGAGGCGCGGCGAAGCGCCGGCATCGCCCGCCGCAGGGCGGACGAATGGACGTCGCAGGCCAGGGAGAGGCCGAGGGCGTCGTACCAACCGGTCTCCAGCGCCCCTATGAGGGCCGCCAGGGGATCGGGGCCATTTCCTTCAACGAAGGCCGTCTCGCAGCCCGCATCGCGCAGCAGCCCGCCGACGTGTTGAAGGCCGTGGGTGTGGGTTTCCCCCGGCGCCGCGGCGAGAAGGATACGGCATCCGGGCCGTGCCTGGCCGTGCCCGACCTGGGGGCCGATCGCCTCATGCAGGACGGATTGAAGCCGTCCCATCCCCTCCGTCACGTCGAGGAAGTCACAGAGATCCTCCTCCCACATCACGCCGAGATCGCGCGCCACCGGAGCCAGTATCTCCGCGGCAAGAACGGGCCAAGGGGCACCGCGAAGCGCCTGCCGCCTGACCTCTGCCTGGAAACGCGCAGGATCGTCGAGCAGAAGGCTCGCCAACGTGCGGGGATCCTTAGCGACGGCTTCCACGGGGTCGCGGAAGAGGCATCGGAGTTGCGGCAGGATCTCCCGATCAACGATTCCCGATAGTATTCCGGCAGAAATTCCGGCGGCGAAAGATCCCTCGCGCCCGTTCGATTCCTGCATGAATTCGCAGAAAATCCTGTGTGATATTGATTTGTCACGCGAGAACGACAAATCATGCCGCCGAATCGCGTCGTTTGAGAATGCCGCGCTCATTGGGTTCTAGAGTGTCAGACATTTGAAATAGACGCATTGATGAAAATCAAGCTTGGTGAGGACAGTATCGCCACATTGTGCCGGCAGCAGGGCATCACGCGCTCGATGTCCTCCCGCTGGTACGACGCCTCACAGCGAGGCGGCCCCGAGGCCCTGGCGAACCGTCCCTCTCGGCCCATCCGGTTCGAGAATCGTCAGCCGACAGAAACCCGCGAGAGTGACGGGCCGCTTCATCGACGAGCGGCGCTCCTTCGTCTCGGAAGCGAGCGTCTACTGCCTGCTCACGGCCCAGGATCTGATCACCAGCCCAGCTTACATCGTGGTAAAAGCCGCTGATGACTCCTCATCGGTGGCGACTGTAGACACTTTGCCCGCTGGCTATTCATTGAGCTCGCGGCGTTGGAGGTCTATGCACCGACCCCATGGACCTCCAAGCTTCCACGAGCCGATCCCTGGCTCCCCTCGCCGGCAAGGTGCCGCCTCTCAGGAAGGCGGCGCCGTTCCTGCCCATGAGCCGCGCCGAGATGAATGCGCTCGGGTGGGACGCCTGCGACATCATCCTGGTGACGGGTGACGCCTATGTCGATCATCCGAGCTTCGGCATGGCCATCATCGGCCGGCTGCTCGAAGCGCAGGGTTTCCGCGTCGGCATCATCGCCCAGCCCGACTGGCAGTCGGCGGAGCCGTTCAAGGCGTTGGGCAGGCCGACGCTGTTCTTCGGCGTCACCGGCGGCAACCTCGATTCGATGGTGAACCGGTACACCGCGGACCGTCGCTTGCGCCACGACGACGCCTACACGGCAGGTGGCGAAGGCGGCCGGCGCCCGGACCGCTCGACCATCGTCTACACGCAGCGCTGCCGCGAAGCCTTCAAGGACGTGCCGATCATCCTCGGCGGAATCGAGGCTTCGCTGCGCCGCATCGCCCACTACGATTACTGGTCCGACAAGGTGCGCCGCTCGATCCTGGCGGACGCGAAGGCCGATCTGCTCATCTACGGCAATGCCGAGCGCGCCGTCGTCGAGGTCGCCAACCGCCTCGCGGCCGGCGAGGCGCCGCACGACCTCGACTCCGTCCGGGGCGTCGCCCTGTTCCGCCGCGTGCCCGGGCACTACACCGAGCTGCCCGCCGACGATCTGGACTCGGCCGACGAGGCCGCCACCCGTCGCCCCGGCGAGATCGTGATCCGGCTCCCCGCCTACGAGCAGGTCAAGGACGACAAGGAGGCCTATGCCCGCGCCTCTCGGGTGCTTCACCGGGAGGCCAACCCCGGCAACGCCCGTCCCCTCGTCCAACGCCACGGCGACCGCGATCTGTGGTTGAATCCTCCGCCGATCCCGCTCTCCAGCGAGGAGATGGATGCGGTCTACGATCTGCCCTACGCCCGCGCGCCCCATCCCTCCTACGGCGACGCGAAGATTCCCGCCTGGGACATGATCAAGTTCTCGGTGACGATCATGCGCGGCTGCTTCGGCGGCTGCACCTTCTGCTCCATCACCGAGCACGAGGGCCGCGTCATCCAGAACCGCTCGGAGGGCTCGATCCTGCGGGAGATCGAGCAGATTCGCGACAAGACGCCGGGGTTCACGGGCGTGATCTCGGATGTCGGCGGGCCGACCGCGAACATGTACCGGATGGCGTGCAAGGACCCGAAGATCGAGGCGGCCTGCCGCCTGCCGTCCTGCGTCTTTCCGGACATCTGCCCGAACCTGAACACCTCGCACGACGACCTGATCCGGCTCTACCGCAAGGTCCGGGAGGTGGAGGGCGTCAAGAAGGTGATGGTCGCCTCCGGCGTGCGCTACGACCTCGCGGTCCGGAGCCCCGAATACGTCAAAGAGCTCGTGACCCATCACGTCGGCGGCCGTCTCAAGATCGCGCCCGAGCACACCGAGCGCGGCCCCCTCGACCTGATGATGAAGCCGGGAATCGGGACCTACGACCGCTTCAAGGAGATGTTCGACGCCGCCGCCAAGCAGGCCGGCAAGAAATACTACCTGATTCCGTATTTCATCGCGGCGCATCCGGGCACGACCGACGAGGACATGATGAACCTCGCCCTCTGGCTCAAGAAGAACGACTATCGCGCCGATCAAGTCCAGACGTTCCTGCCCTCGCCGATGGCGACGGCCACGACCATGTATCACACCGAGATTAACCCGTTGCAGGGCGTGCGGCGCGGCGGCAGCGAGCCGGTCGACGCGATCAAGGGGATGCGGCAGCGCCGGCTCCACAAGGCGTTCCTGCGCTACCACGACCCCGAGAACTGGCCCTTGCTGCGCGAGGCGCTGCGGGCGATGGGCCGCGCGGATCTCATCGGGCCGAGGCCGGACCAACTCATTCCGCTCTCGCAGCCGCCGGGAACGGGGTCCGGTGCGGGCAAGGCGAAAGGCCAGCCGCGACCCATGCGCCATCCCGGCGCGCCGCGCTTCACCACGAAAGGCGTGCCGCTGCGGAAGTGACGCCCTGAAAAGCAGAACGCGGCCTGGGCGATGCGGCAGACCGCTCGTCGCGCTCAGGTCCCGTCGGACGCCGGCAGCCTCTCAGACGAATCGCGCTCTGCCTGCGATCACATTCGCCTCGGGCGTTTTCCGTCATCCTCGGATCACGTCATCTCCCCGGTCCTTGCGAGCGAAGCGAAGCAACCCAGGAATCCGCAACATCCTGAGGCGGCCCGCTGCCCTGGATTGCTTCGCTTCGCTCGCAAGGACGGAGAGCAGGGGATCCAACGGTTCCCGAAAATGCTCGCGGGCGTTGATCTTGCCGCATTATCCAACGCCGAACCGGCGTCCATTTCGGCGGAAAACGCTCTCGCTGTCACATTCTTGTTCGACCCGAGCTCTTGAGGGGTATCGATCGCGCGCCATCCTTCTTCCGCCGGCCTGGAAGAGCCGGACTCCGGAGGAAGTTCATGGCAGTCGCGCCAGCCGATCGAGCCGCGTCCACGCGTGTCGGGGCCACTGATTCTGGGCCCTCGCCCACTGTCGGAACACTCGAACGGCTCGGCATCCGCTTCACCGCCTGGGCGGAGCGCTGGTTTCCGGATGCATTCATTTTCGTCGCGATCGCGGTGGTGATCGTCGCGCTCGGCGCCCTGGCCAACGGCGCGCCGGCGGCGGCCATCGCCAAGAGCTTCGGAGACGGCTTCTGGAGTTTGATCCCCTTCACCATGCAGATGGCCTTCGTCACCATCGGCGGCTACGTGGTGGCGACCTCGCCGCCGGTGCGGGCGCTGATCGAGAGACTGGCACAGATCCCCCGGACCGGGCGGGGCGCGGTCGGCTTCGTCGCCGGCGCGACGATGATCTCGTCGTTCATCAGCTGGGGCCTCAGCCTGATCTTCGGAGGCCTGCTGGTGCGGGCGCTCGCCCGCCGAACCGACCTGCGCATGGACTACCGGGCCGCGGGGGCGGCGGCCTATCTCGGGCTCGGGGCGACCTGGGCGCTCGGCCTCAGTTCCTCGGCGGCTCAGCTTCAGGCCAACCCGGCGAGCCTGACCAAGAACCTCCTCGCCATCTCGGGCGTCATCCCGTTCAGCGAGACGATCTTCCTCTGGCAGTCGATGCTGATCGCTGCGGTCCTGTTCGTCGTCTCGGTCGGGATCGCTTACGCCTCGGCGCCGAGGCAGGAGACGGCTGTGACCGCCGAAGCGATGGGCGTCGAGGTCGCGCGCGAGGATACCGACATCGCGCCCCCGCGCCAGCCCGGCGAGTGGTTGGAGCATTCGCCGCTCCTGACGATCCTCCTGGTGATGATCGCCGGGGGCTGGATCGTGCAGGAATTCGCCCGCCAATCCTGGATCGTCGCGATCTCGAACCTCAACACCTACAATCTGCTCTTCATCACCCTGGGCCTGCTGTTGCACTGGCGCCCGAAGCGGTTCCTCGTGGCCGTGGCCAAGTCGGTGCCGGCCACCGCCGGTATCCTGATCCAGTACCCGCTCTATGCGGCGATCAGCGGCATGCTCACCGGTCCGAAGAATGCCGGCGGCGCCTCGGCCTCGGACGTCATCACGCACGCCTTCGTCAATCTCAACACCACCGGCAGCTTTCCGCTGACGATGGGGGTGTACTCGGCGATCCTCGGGTTCTTCGTGCCCTCGGGCGGCGGCAAGTGGCTGCTGGAGGCCCCCTACGTTCTGCAGGCGGCCAACGAGTTGAAGGTCCATCTCGGCTGGGCGGTGATGATCTACAACGCCGCCGAGGCGCTCCCGAACCTGATCAACCCGTTCTGGATGCTCCCCCTGGTCGGCATTCTCGGCCTGAAGGCGCGCGACATCGTCGGTTTCAGTTTCCTGCAGCTCATCGTGCACCTGCCGTTGGTGCTGTTCCTGCTCTGGGCGTTGGCCTTCACGCTGACCTATCACCCTCCCGTCATGCCGTGAGGGGCGAGGTCCTCGCCACGAGGACGGAGACGGCGGTCCCGTCGGCGACCTGCCCCAACGGTCGGGCGGGCTGAATTCAGTCCCGGCGCCGATCCGCCGTCGAAAGGCGTCCCGTCGCGCCTACATCATCCGCCCGTGCCCGAAGCGCCCCTGGCACGTCGTCTCTCCGGACTCGGTCCCCCATGGTTCATACCGGCTACAACCCGGCCCTCGTCGTGCTGTCCCTCGTGATCGCGGTGTTTGCCTCCTATGCGGCGCTCGACCTGGGTGCGCGCGTGCGCAAGCCCGACGTCGGGCCGCGCTGGGCCTGGGGCGCCGGCGCGGCGGTGGCGATGGGCGGCGGGATCTGGGCGATGCACTTCGTCGGCATGATCGCCTTCGAGATGGGCATGCCCGCCGCCTACGACCTGGGGCTGACGCTCCTGTCGTTGCTGATCGCGGTCGGCGTCACCGCCGTGGCCTTCGCCTGGGTGGCCGTGCGCGGAACCGGCATGCGCGGGCTCCTCGTCGCCGGGCCGCTCATGGGCGTGGGCGTCGCCGCGATGCACTACACAGGCATGGCCGCGATGCGCGTGCCTGGAAACCTCGCTTTCGACCCTGCCATCGTCGCAGTGTCCGTGGCCATCGCGGTGACCGCAGCGACGGTCGCCCTGTGGCTGACCTTCCGGCGCAACCGCCCCTGGCAGAAGCTCGCCGCCGCCTGCGTCATGGGCCTGGCGGTGGCCGGCATGCACTACACCGGCATGGCGGCGGCGACCTTCACTGCGGAAGAGGCCGGCGCCCACGCGGCGCATGCGATCGCCCTGGGCGCCAACCAGCAGAATCTCGCCCTCTCCGTGGCGGGCGTGACCTTCGTGATCCTGTTCCTGGCGATGATGGCCGGCTCCCTCGACCAGCGCCGGGTGCAACGCCGCCTGCATGTCAGCGAGGCCCGCTTCCGCTCCGCAGTCCAGGCGGTGGATGGCGTGATGTGGACGGCCAACGCCTCGGGCGACCTCGTCGAGGAGCAGCCCGGCTGGGAGCAGATCACCGGCCAGACCTCCGCGGAGTACCGCGGCAGCGGTTGGGCCGCGGCCATCCATCCCGACGACCTGCCGGACACGATGCGGGCCTGGACGGAGGCCGTCCGTTCGGGCGGATCCTTCGCGGTCGAGCATCGCGTGCGCGCGCCGGACGGATCCTGGCGCTACTACGCGGTCCGCGCCGTGCCGGTGCACGACCTCGACGGCACGATCCGCGAATGGGTCGGCGTGCACGCGGACATTACCGCCCGGCACCAGTACGAGACGGCCCTGCGCGAGGCGCGCGACGCGGCCGAAGGGGCCAACCGCGCTAAGAGCGCATTCCTGGCCAACATGAGCCACGAACTCCGCACGCCGCTCTCTGCGGTGATCGGCTATGCCGAGATGCTCGAGGAGGATGCCGAGGATTCGGGCGAGGACGGCCTCGTCGGTGACCTTGGCAAGATCAAGTCCAACGCCCAGCACCTGCTCGGGCTCATCAACAACGTGCTCGACCTGTCGAAGGTCGAGGCCGAGAAGATGGACATCTACGCCGAGGACGTGCCGGTCGAAGCCTTCGTCCGCGAGGCCGCCGGGACCGTCGAGGCGCTGATCGCCAAGAAGGGGAACCGCTTCGAGCTCGATCTCGCGCCGGAGCTCGGCCAGATGCAGACCGACGCGGTGAAGCTGCGCCAGTGCCTGTTCAACCTATTGGGCAACGCGGCGAAGTTCACGGAGGCCGGAACCGTCACGCTGCGGGTCCGCCGCGAGGGCGCCCCGGCGGGTGACCGCCTCACGTTCGAGGTGTCCGACTCCGGCATCGGGATGACACCGGAGCAGGTCGCAGGCCTGTTCGAGCGGTTCAAGCAGGCCGACGAGACCACCACCCGCCGCTTCGGCGGCACGGGGCTCGGCCTTGCCCTGACCAAGGCGCTCGCACGCCTGATGGGTGGCGACGTCAGGGTCACGAGCACCAAGGGCGTCGGCACCACCTTCACGTTGATTCTGCCTGCGGCCCTCCCGGACCTGGAGGACGGTGCGCCCGCGGCAGCGTCCGCCGCGGACGCCGAGCCTTCCGGGGAAGGCCGCGTGGTCCTGATCATCGACGACGAGCCGAGCCAGCGCGATCTGATGGTGCGCTTCCTCACCCGCCAGGGCTTCGTGGCCCGGGCCGCCGCGAATGGACGCAGCGGGATCGACTTGGCGCGGACACTCCGCCCGATGGTGATCCTGCTCGACGTGATGATGCCGGAGATGGACGGATGGACCGTCCTTGCCACGCTGAAGGCTGACGAGGTCACGCGGGACATCCCGGTCGTGATGGTCAGCTTCGTCGCCGACGCGGCGCTCGGAGCCTCGCTCGGCGCGGCTGAGTCGCTCCCCAAACCCGTGGACTGGCCCCGGCTGCGGAGTGTTCTCGACCGCATCGGCACCGATGCAGGCGACGTGCTCGTCGTCGACGACGACCCGGACATGCGCCTCAGGCTCCGGACGAACCTCAGCCGTCACGGGTTCGAGGTCCGCGAAGCCTGCGATGGCGCCGAGGCGCTCGCCCGGGTGCGCGAGGCACGCCCGGGCGTCGTGCTCCTCGACCTGACGATGCCGGTCATGGATGGTTTCACGTTCCTGCGCGAACTGCGCGCCATCCCGGCCTGCAGCGAGACCCCTGTGGTGGTGCTCAGCGCCAGGGACGTGTCCGCCGAGGAGCGACGCCAACTCGCGGGCGCGGACAGCGTCCTGCGCAAGGGAGACGCCAGCCTGCAGGACGTGGCGGCGGCCGTGGAGCGCTTGCGTCCACTTCCGGTCGACCGGGTCTCGTCATCCGCCCGCTGACCGCTCATGGAGCATCTTCCGCCGAAGTGGACGCCGGTTCGGCGTTCGAAAATGCGGTAAAAACAATCGTCTGAAGCGTTGTCCGGGAATTTTGGATCACGTCATCACCCCGGTCATTGCGAGCGAAGCGAAGCAACCCAGGGATCCGCTTAAGTTCCGAGATGTCCCGCTGCCCTGGATTGCTTCGCTGACGCTCGCAAAGACGGAAAGCGCGCGATCCAAGGATTTCAGAGCCGTCGCTCCAGACCTTCGCCTGTGCCGCCGTTTCTGATGCCGAACGGCCTCTGCGATCGGGATCAACCGCGTCTCACCGGTAGGCGGCGGCCTGCAACTCGAACAATTCGGCGTAGCGCCCGCCGTAGCGGACCAGGTCCTCGTGCGTGCCGGCCTCCCACACCCGGCCGTCCCCGAGCACGACGATCCGGTCGGCGCGGCGCACGCTCGAGAAGCGATGCGAGATCAGGAGGGCGGTGCGCCCGGCCGCAAGGGCGCGGAGGCGGGCGAACACCTCGGCCTCCGCGCGGGCGTCCAGGGCCGCGGTCGGCTCGTCCAGGACCAGCACCTCGGACTCGCGCATGTAGGCCCGTGCGATCGCGAGCTTCTGCCACTCGCCGCCGGAGAGATCGACCCCGTCCTCGAAGCGCCGCCCCAGGCGCTGGCCGTAGCCCGCCGGCAGCCGCCCCACCACGGAATCCGCCAGGGCGCGCGCCGCCGCGTCCTCGATGCGAGATGCATCCGCCCGCGCCTCGATGCGCCCGACCGCGATGTTCTCGGCCGCCGTGAGGTCGAAGCGGACGAAATCCTGGAAGATCACGCCGATGCGCGTGCGCAGCACGTCGGGGTCGTAGTCGCGCAGGTCTCGCCCATCGAGCAGGATACGCCCCTCCGTCGGGTCGTAGAGGCGGGCCAGGAGCTTGACGATGGTGGTCTTGCCGCTGCCGTTCTCGCCCACCAGCGCCACGACTTCCCCGGCCTTGATCGTAAGCGAGAGGCCGCGCACCGCCCAGCGTTCCGCGCCCGGATAGCGATACCCGACCGCCTCGAACACGAAGCCGTCGCGGATCGGCGTCGGGAACGGCGCAGGATGCTCGGGGGCGCGCAGCCGGGGGGTGATCGCGAGGAACGAGAACAGGTCGTCGAGGTATTGCGCTTGGCCCGACAGCTGGGAGAGGCCGAGGAGCAGGCCTTCGACGAGACCGCGCAGACGCAGGAAGGCGCCGGTGAGGAAGGTGAGATCGCCGAGCGTGAGCGCGCCGGTGGCCGCCCGCAGCGCGATCACGAGGTAGGCGAGATAATAGGCCAGGGTGCCGAGGCTGGCGAAGAGCCCGCCCGCCACGGCACGGCGCAGCGCGAGGCGGGTGTTCTCGCTCAGGGCGCGTTCGGCGAGCACGGCGAAGCGCTCGGCGAGATAGCCGCTGAGGCCGAACAGCTTGACCTCCTTGGCGCTCTCGGCCCCGGCCCCGAGCTGGCGCATGTAATCGCCCTCGCGCCGCTCCGGTGATCGCCGGTAGGCGAGGCGGTAGCCCTGCCGGTTGAAGTGGAGTTCGTTGAGGAAGGCCGGGATCAGGGCGAGCACGAGCAGGACGACGAGCCAGGGCAGGAACGCGACGACGGCCACGGCCAGCGAGAGCGCCGTGAGGCCGTCCTGCATCTGGCCGAGCAGTTGCCCCATCGGGTTCGCGCGCCACGCGACCTGACGCCGGGCCCGCTCCAGCCCGTCCTGCACGGCGGGGTCCTCGAACTGGGCGAGATCGAGGGTGGCGGCGTGCGCCATCAATCGCAGCGTGGTGGCGTTGCCGGTCATCTCGGACAGCACGCCGTCCACGAGGCTCGTGGCGCGCCCGAGGAGGTCGGAGGCGAGGGCGAGGGCGAACTCGATTCCGATCAGCAGGCCGACGTGCCGCACGAGCGGATCGGCGAACCAAGCCGAGGCGTCGGCCCGCGCAGCCGCATCGGCCCGGCCGGCGACGACCGTGTCGACGACGAGCTTGGCGACGTAGAGCATCAGCGTGGGCATCGCCGCGCGGGCGATGCGCAGCCCGACGCTGAGGAGCGTCAGGGGCCGGCTCGTCGACCATGCGAGCCGGAACAGGGCCGGCAGGTGCCGGAGCGAACTGATCCGGCTCACGGCCGCGCTTCGGAGCCGTTCGGTGGTGGATACAAGCAAAACGAGTCTCGTGCCGCCCGCGCGTTCCCCCCTGTATCGAGGACATTCGCGCGAAGTTCTGAGGGACGGGATGTAGGCGCACTCTTTTCGAGAACGACAGCCGGACCAGGACTTTTTAGATGCGGATGCTGACCGCCGGTCGCGCCATCGGCCGCCACCGGGCCGACACGAGGCCGGCCTCGACCGAGCCGGCGGCCCCATTGGGGATGCGGTAGGGGACCGGCATCGGCGGCAGGCGTATCCCCGGCCGAAAACAACTTAGGAAAGGAACGGATTGCGCCCAACCTGGTTTTGCGCCGCAATCCGTGGGGTCGGGTCCGACGAACCGCCCAGCAGGTTGCCGCCCGCGGAAACCCCGGTTGGCGCTCGGCGACCCGTGGAACCCATCCGCCTCGTCGTCGCCGGGCACTGCGCGGTGCCGCCCTGCGCGAACGATCTGACTTGGAAGTGCCGGCGACATGAGTCGAAACGATCGCAGACCGACGCGGATCCTCCTATCGACCTTCGGGAGTCATGGGGACGTTCTGCCGTTCATCGCCATAGGCAGGGGACTGGCCGCACGCGGACATGAGGTCAGCGTGGCGACATCCGGAAACTTCGAACGACACGTCTTGACGGCTGGCCTCGGCTTTCACGCGCTTTGCCGTGCCGAGATCATGAATGAGCTGCATGCCGATCCGCACCTCTGGCATACGACCAAGGGCTTGCGGCTGATGTTCGATCTCGCCGTCAAGCTGGCGCCGTCCGATCTCGGCATCCTCAGGCGCGAGATGTCCCGGGCCCAGGCCGACGGGCGCCCTTTCTCTGCCGTCGCCGGCACGCTGAGCTTCGGCGCGCGTCTGGCACGCGACACCGGCCGCTTTCCGCTCATCACGGCCTATCTGGCGCCCTTCCTCATGCGCAGCCGCCACGCGCCTCCCGAACTCCCCGGCATCGCTCTACCGTCCTGGCTGCCCGGTCCGGTCACCCACACCCTGCAGCGGATCATCGAGCATACGATCGTCGATCCCCCCCGCCTGCCTGCGTTGAATGCTCTCCGCAGGGAGCTTGGCCTGCGCGCGATCCGCAATCTGTCGGATTGGTTGCCCTCGCCCGATCGTCTGCTTCTGATGGCGCCGTCGTGGTTCGCGCCGCCGCAACCCGATTGGCCGAGGCAGACGACCCAGGTCGCCTTTCCACGCACGGGTTCCACCGGAGACAGCGATCGGATGGGCAAGGCTCTGCAGGATTTCCTGGACGCCGGTCCCGACCCGATCGTCATCACCTACGGGTCATCCATGCAGCACGGCCGCCGCTTCTTCGAGGCCGCCGCCCACGCCTGTGCAGGGGCTGGGCAGCGCGCCGTGCTCGTGTGCGGACGGCCGGAAGGGATCGAGGATATCCGCGGGCCGGATCAGATGATCGTCCGTTACGCGCCGTTCGATACCCTGTTCCGGCGGGCGCGGGCTGTCATCCATCATGGCGGGATCGGAACATGCTCGGAGGCTTTCGCGGCCGGCATCCCGCAGATCGTCGTGCCCAACGGCTTCGACCAGGGTGACAACGCGGCGCGCGTCGCGACGCTCGGCCTGGGCGCCCGCCTCAAAAGCACGGATCTGGCGTCTGCCGGCTCCGACATCGTGAGGCGAATCCTGTCCGATCCTGCCATGCCGCACGCCTGCTCACGCGTGCGGGCGCTTTGCGCGGACGCGGAAGGAATCGCCGACGCCTGCGACGTGATCGAGGCAGCTGCCACCCGATGCGATCCGATCCCGCCGCACCAGGGTTCGCGGGCATCGCGCGATGCGTCGCGAGGCTGTGCCGTCGCGGACATCTGAGCGCGCGCGAAGGACGGTCTCATCCGTTCTCATCTGCCGGCAACTAAGCCTTTCCAAGACTTGGAAAGGCTTGGACGGGCCGAGGAAGGATTCGGTCTTCGCCGTCTCCCGGATCGAGGGCGCCCCCCGCTGAGACGCGCGGGACGTCCGGCGGCTCCGGGGCGGGAGGCCGGTCACCGCCCGAAGCTGGTCATCGCCAGAGGTTGGTCTTGGCGAGATCGAGGATCTCGGTCCCGCGCCCGTCGATCACCGCACGGGCGAGCCACATCCCGAAGCCCGTGGCCTGCTCGAGGCCGATCTTGGGCGGCATCGCGAGTTCCTGGCGGGCCGAGACCACGTCGAGCAGGGCCGGCCCGTCCTGGGCGAGCATCTCGCGCATCGCGCCGGGCAGATCGGCCGGATCCTCGACCCGCCGGGCATGGATGCCGGCACCCCGGGCCATGGCAGCGAAATCGGGGTTCACCAGCGCCACGCCGGTCTCGAGGAAGCCGGCGGCCTTCATCTCCATCTCGACGAAGCCGAGCGTGCCGTTATTCAGCACCACGATCTTCACGGGCAGCTTGTGCTGGTTGAGGGTCAGAAGGTCACCCATCAGCATGGCGAAGCCGCCATCGCCGGAAAAGGAAATCACCTGCCGCCCCGGATAGGCCGCCTGCGCGCCGATCGCCTGCGGCATGGCGTTGGCCATGGAGCCGTGGTTGAGGGAGCCGATCAGCCGCCGCCGGCCGTTCATCGCGAGGTAGCGCGCCGCCCAGATCGTCGGCGTGCCGACGTCGAAGGTGAAGACGGCGTCCTCCGCAGCCGCCTCGCTGAGCGTCCGGGCGACGTATTGCGGGTGCATCGTGCCGCCGGGCTTGCCGACCGCCAGGGCGTCGAGGCCGGCGCGGGCCTTGCGGTAATGGGCGAGGCTGTCGTCGAGATGAGCCCGGTCGGTCTTCGGCCTCAGCTTCGGCAGCAGCGCCGTGATCGTGGCGCCGACATCGCCGATCAGGCCGAGGTCGATCCGGCAATGGCGTCCGAGGCTTCCGGCGCGCAGATCAACTTGCGCGATCTTGGCCTTCTCCGGGTAGAACTGGCGGTAGGGGAGGCCCGTGCCGAGGAGCAGGAGGGTGTCGCAGTCGAGCATCGCCCGGTAGCCCGACGAGAACCCGATCAGCCCAGTCATGCCCACGTCGTAGGGGTTGTCCCACTCGACATGCTCCTTGCCGCCGAGCGCGTGGACTACGGGCGCCTTCAGCGCCTCGGCGAGTTGCAGCAACTCGGCATGGGCCCCGGCGCATCCGCGCCCGCAGAGCAGCGTCACCCGGCCGGCCGCATCGAGCATCCCGGCCAGCGCGTCGAGGTCGGCGTCCCGGGGCCGCACCACGGCCGGGGACGGCACCAGGGCGCCCGACAGGGCCGGCGCGTCGTCGGGCATGGTCATGAGGCCGACATCGCCGGGGATGACGACCACCGCCACGCCGCGCTCGGCGACGGCGACGCGGATCGCGGTCTCGATCACGCCGGGCAATTGCGCGGGCGAGGAGACCAGTTCGCAATAGTGGCTGCACTCCTGGAACAGGTTCTGCGGGTGGGTCTCCTGGAAGTAGCCGCGGCCGATCTCCGCCGAGGGGATCTGGGCAGCGATGGCCAGGACGGGCACGCGGGAGCGGTGCGCGTCGAACAGGCCGTTGATGAGGTGCAGGTTCCCCGGCCCGCAGGAGCCGGCGCAGACCGCGAGCGCGCCGGTCAGGTGGGCCTCGGCCCCGGCCGCGAAGGCGGCGCTCTCCTCGTGGCGGGTGTGGATCCAGGCGATCGAGCCGTCCTGGCGCAGGGCTTCGGTCAGCCCGTTGAGGCTGTCGCCGACCACGCCGTAGATCCGCTTCACGCCGGCCCGTGCCAACGCCTGGACGAACAGATCGGCGACCTTCGTGCTCATGGGGGACCTCTCCAATGGCGTGACGGGTGCGAACCGGCGCGTCCGACGGATCGGGCTCCGCCGGCCCGTGTCCGGGTCGCAGGCCGCATCGAAGCACGCAGCTTCGGATTGACTGACGTATCTCGCAAGCGGCGAACAAGTTCCGGCACGCCGCGCGGGACGGGCGGCACGGCTTCTCGCCGGATCGCAGGCGTGCCACTCCGGTGACCGGAGTCGCGATCGCGTGGGAGGACGGCAGGGCACGATGGAGCGCGTGGATTTCCTGGGGCTCCAGGCTTTTCTCAGCATCGCCAACTGGGGGAGCTTCAACAGGGCCGCCGCCAGTCTGAACCTGTCCCAGGCCGCCCTGAGCCACCGCCTCAGGAAGCTGGAGGACGAACTCGGGGTGAAGCTCGTCGCCCGGACGACGCGGCAGGTCACCCTCACCCCGGCCGGCGTCGACCTGCTGCCGAGCGCCCAGCGCATCGTCGAGGAACTGTCCCAGATCTTCGGAAAACTGCGCATGCAGGGGCGCGAGAGCCAGGACCTCGTGCGCATCGGCTGCCTGCCGACCATCGCGAGCTCCCACCTGCCGCGCATCCTGCAGCGTTTCGGTGAACGCGACCCCGGGGTGCTCGTGCGCATCCTCGACCATTCGGCGACCGCCATCGTGGAGCGCGTGCGGGCGGGCGAGGCGGAGTTCGGCGTCACCATCATGACCGCGCAGCACTACGACCTCGACATCACGCCGATCCATCAGGAGCCCTTCGTGCTCGTCTGCCGCGCCGACGACCGGCTCGCGGGCGAGAAGGTGGTGACGTGGAGCGATCTGCGCGGCGAGCGCTTGGTCAAGATCGGCGAGCAGACCGGCAACAACCTGCTCATCGTCGCAGGGCTTGGCGGGCGCTATGCCGAGATGGGCTGGACCTACGAGGTACACCGCGTCGCCACGGCGATCGGCCTCGTGCGTGGCGGCCTCGGCCTCACGGTGGTGCCGCGCCTCGCCTTCGAGACGGCCCCAGGCAGCGACCTCGTCGCCGTGCCGCTGCGGGCACCCAGCATCTCGCGCACGATCGGCATCGTCACCCGGCTCGGCCATACGCTTTCGCCACCGGCCGAACGTCTCGCGCGGATCTTTCGCGAGTATTTCCTGACGATCTGAGCACACACAGCGGCCGGACAAGACGCGGTCCATTCATCGATTTCGTGCAACAAAACCGACAATCATTTCATTTGTCTCATACATCGACGTCTCCTAGTCATCGCTTCCGACAATCGCTCGCGGGCAGGATCACGGAGAGGCCGGCGTCATGACATCAGCGCACAAGTCGGGTCTCGTGGTGACCGCGCATCCGGGGGACTTCGTCTGGCGGGCCGGTGGGGCCATCGCCCTCCACGCGGCGAAGGGCTACCGCGTCAGGATCGTCTGCCTGTCCTACGGCGAGCGCGGCGAGAGCCAGTGGGCCTGGAAGAAGGCCGGGGTGCGCCTGGACGATGTGAAGGCGCAGAGGCGCGCAGAGGCGGAGGAAGCCGCCGCCATCCTCGGCGCCGAGATCGAGTTCCTGGACGTGGGTGACTATCCCCTCCGCGTCGGCGAGGCCGAGCTCGACCGCTTGGTCGATGTCTACCGCGAGCTGAACCCGGCCTTCGTGCTGACGCACGCGCTGGAGGATCCCTACAACTTCGACCATCCGGTCGCCGCCCACCTCGCGCAGGAGGCGCGGGTCATCGCCCAGGCGGCGGGCCACAAGCCCGATCCCGAGCGTCGCTACAGCGCCCCGCCGGTCTTCCTGTTCGAGCCGCACCAGCCCGAACAGTGCAACTTCAAGCCCCAGGTGATCCTCAACATCGACCCCGTCTGGGAGACGAAACAGCGGGCCTTCCGCGTGCTCGCCGCCCAGCGCCACCTCTGGGACTATTACGAGCGCGTCGCCCTCAACCGCGGTGTCCAGGGCGGCCGGAACTCCGGCACGGCAATGACCTACGGCGAGGCCTATCAGCGCCTCTTCCCCGTGGCGGCGGAGGTGCTGGCATGAGGACCATCGTCGTCCGGAACATCCCGCGCATCGCGCCCGAGGTGGCGCAGCGCCTCGCCGGGCACGGCGTCTCGACCGTGCACGAGGCCCAGGGCCGCACGGGCCTGCTGAAACCGTACATGCGTCCGGTCTGGGAGGGCGCCGCCGTCGCCGGGAGTGCCGTGACGGTGCTCGCCCAGCCCGGCGACAACTGGATGCTGCACGTCGCCATCGAGCAGTGCCGGCCGGGCGACGTCCTCGTCGTCGCCTGCACCGCCGACAACACCGACGGCATGTTCGGCGACCTGCTCGCCACCTCGCTGAAGGCCCGGGGCGGCATCGGCCTCGTCATCGATGCCGGCTGCCGCGACGTGCGAACCCTCAAGCAGATGGGCTTCCCGGTCTGGTCGCGGGCGATCTCGGCCAAGGGCACCGTGAAGGCGACGCTGGGCAGCGTGAACGTGCCGGTGGTCTGCGCGGGCGCCCTGGTCAGGCCGGGGGACGCGATCGTGGCGGACGATGACGGCGTGGTGGTCGTACCCTGCGCCGACGCGGCCTCGGTGGCGGAGAAGGCCGATGCCCGCACCGCCAACGAGGAGGCGAAGCGCGCCCGCCTCGCCTCCGGCGAACTCGGCCTCGACCTCTACCGGATGCGCGAGACCCTCGCGGCCGCCGGCCTCGACTACATCGACGACCCACAGGACTGACGCCCCGTCCCCGCAGCCAGTCAGACCGCCCGAAAGAGGCGGCGCGGGGCACGATCCGTCGCGGCAGGAGGACACGCACCATGATGAAGCTCGGCTGGTACCACCAACTCGACGCCACGGAACGGCGGACCTACTGGGCCTGCTTCGCGGGCTTCGGCCTCGATGCCATGGACACGACGATCTACGCCCTCGTGATCCCGGCGCTGATCGCCACGCTCGGCCTGACGCAGGCACAGGCCGGATACCTCGCCACGGCCTCGCTCGCGGGAGCCGCCATCGGCGGCTGGACTGCTGGCATCCTGGCCGACCGGATCGGCCGCGTGCGCATCCTGCAGCTCACCATCCTGATGGTGGCGGGCTTCACCTGCATGGCCTCCTTTATGAGCGACGTCTGGTCGCTCGCCATCGTCCGGTTCCTGCAGGGGGTGGGCTACGGCGGCGAGGCGGCCGTCGGCGGCGTCCTGATCAGCGAGGTCATCCGGCCGGCTCTCCGGGGGCGGGTCGCCGCCTCCGTTCAAAGCAGCTACGCGGTCGGCTACGCGATCTCGGTCGGCCTGCTGCCGGTCATCGCCGCGCTGTTCTCCGAGGAGATGGGCTGGCGGGTGTTCTTCGCCCTCGGCATCGTGCCCGCCGGGCTCGTGTTCTTCATCCGCCGCCTCGTGCCCGAATCCGGCATCTACACGCAGGCCAAGGCGGCGCGGCGCGACGGTGCGGTCACGCCGCCGTTCTGGACGATCTTCAACGGCCGTCACCGGCGCCGCACGCTCGCGGCGGCGGTGATGTCCACGGGGATCTTCGGGGGCGCCTACGTGATGATCACGTGGCTGCCGACCTACCTGCGCACGGCGCTTGGCCTCTCGATCAAGTCGAGCACCGGCTACCTTGCGATGAACATCCTCGGCTCCCTCGTCGGGCCCCTGCTCTACGGCTGGCTGTCGGACCGGATCGGCCGCCGTCCCGCCTTCATGGCGTTCCTCGTCCTGCAATCCTGCAACGTCGCGATCCTCCTCCTCGCGCCGATCGGCCTCGGCACCACCATCGTGCTGAGCTTCTTCCTGGGGGCGTTCCAGGGCGCCCTGGCATCCGGCATGCTGCCCACCTTCGCGGAACTGTTCCCGACGACGATCCGGGCGAGCGGCCAGGGCTTCTGCCTGGGCGGCGGGCGCGGGTTCGGATCGGTGGTGCCCGCGACCGTCGGCATCCTGGCCG
Organism: Methylobacterium persicinum; assembly: GCF_022179525.1. Taxonomy (GTDB): domain Bacteria; phylum Pseudomonadota; class Alphaproteobacteria; order Rhizobiales; family Beijerinckiaceae; genus Methylobacterium; species Methylobacterium persicinum. Next base: position 16,776 of record NZ_BPQX01000055.1, on the reverse strand, counting down.
CCGGCCTGCCCCTCGGCACCGCCATGGGCGCCTGCGCCCTGTGCGCCTACGGCGTCGCCTTCGGCGCGGCGCTGCTCCTGCCGGAGACCGCCGGCGCGGACCTGCACGGCGACCCCGGTGCCAGGGACCCGCGCTCCGCCGCGCCTCCGGCGGCGACGCTCGAGACGAGGAGCATGGCATGACCCGCAACGCCTCGGCACGCGGCCCCGCCCGACGACGCCTCCTGCAGGGGGCAGGTAGCCTCCTCGCCGCCGCCGCCTTACCGGCCCGGGCGGCCCCGGCCGGGGCGGAGATCACCGGGCGGCTCGCCCGCTACATGGTCGAGGCCCGCGACCGGCCGCTTCCACAGGAGGTGACGCTCGCCTGCAAGCACCGCATCCTCGACACGCTCGGCGCCATGATCTCCGGTGCCCGCATGCGGCCCGGCGAGATGGCGATGGCCTATGTGCGTGGCCTCGGCGGGGTCGAGGAGGCCACGATCGTGGCTTCGAACCTGCGCACAACGGCGATCAACGCGGCGCTGGCGAACGCCATGTGCGCCCATTCCGACGAGACGGACGATTTCGAGCCCGTCACGAAGGCGCATCCGGGCTCGGCCACCGTGCCGGCGGCGCTCGCCATGGCCGAGAAGGAGGGCCGCTCCGGGTTGGAGATGATCCGCGCTGTGGCGCTCGGCTACGACCTCTGCTGCCGCCTCCTCCTGGCGCTCGGGCCGGATCTCGTCCGGGGCTCCCACCGGAGCGCAGAGGGGACGAGCTCCACCTTCGGGGCACTCGGCGCGGCGGCGGCCCTCGCCCGCCTCGACGAACGGAGCACGCGCTTCGCGCTCTCCTACGCCGCCCAGCAGGTCTCCGGGCTCTGGAGCTGGGTCAAGGACGAGGACCATATCGAGAAGGCCTTCGATTTCGCCGGGATGGGCGCCCGCAACGGCGTCACCGCCGTCACCATGGTCCAGGCCGGCCTCACCGGGGTCGCGGACGTCCTCGACGGCACGCACAACCTGTTCATCGCGCTCTCGACCGACCCGAAGCCCGAGGCGATGCTGGACGGGCTCGGGAGCCGCTATTTCGTGACCGAGACCGCGATCAAGACCTTCTCGGTCGGGTATCCGATCCAGTCGCCCCTCGATGCCACGCTGACCTTGCGCGAGCGCTACGACCTGCGCGCCGCCGATGTGCAGCGGGTCGTCGTGCACCTGCCGACCGACGCTGTGGGCATCGTCGGCCACAGTGCCATGCCGGATGTGAACTGCCAGCACCTTGTTGCGCTTGCGCTCGTGAAGGGGGCCGTCTCCTTCAGCGACAGCCACGATGCGAGCCTGATGCAGGACCCCTCGATCCGCGCCGTGCGGGAAAAGGTCGAGGTGCTGGGCGATCCGGCCCTGATGATGCGGGAGGCCCCGCGCAGCGCGCGGGTCGAGCTGTTCCTCGCGGACGGGAGGCGGCTCGAACACGTCACGAAGTTCCCACCCGGAACCAAGGAGAACCCCCTGACCACGGAGCGGGTGAACGCAAAGGTGCGCGATCTGATCGCGCCGGTGCTGGGGGCGCCGCGCGCGGACGCGCTGATCGCGCAGGTCAACGACCTCGAAAACCTTTCTGACGTCCGCGGGTTACGGAATTTGATCGCACCCTGACGCCAAACCGAAGGGCGCTCCGCCGCAGCGGAACCGGATCGGCTTTCGCCGGCCGGGCGCGGTATGATCGCGGGCGTATCCGCTCCAGCTGGATCCGCAGGACCGGAGAGCGCGACATGGAATACGCGATCATCGCCACCTTGGTCGTCGTCGTCCTGGGGCTCGCGCTCAAGACGCTCGGCATCAACCAGGAATACGAGCGGGCGGTACTCTTTCGCCTCGGCCGCCTGGGAACGACGAAGGGGCCCGGCTGGTACTGGCTGATCCCGTTCGTCGACCGCGTCATGAAGGTCGATACCCGGACGATCACGGTCCAGCTCGAGACGCAGGAGACGATCACCCGCGACGGCGTCGCCGTGCGGGTCAATGCCGTGCTCTGGTATCGGGCGGTCGATCCCGCCCGCGTGGTCACGGCGGTCGAGAATTGGCGCGTCGCGGTGATCCAGGCGGCGGAGACCGGGATGCGCGACGCCATCGGCCAGAGCGACCTCGATCAGATGCTGAAGGATCGCATCGCCATCAACCGGCGGCTCCTCGAACTGCTCTCCGCGGCCGCGGAGCGGTGGGGCATCGAGGTCGATGCGGTCGAGATCAAGGATGTCGACATCCCCGAGCAGATGCAGCGCGCCATCGCCCGCGAGGCCGAGGCCATCCGCGAGAAGCGGGCACGCATCATCAAGGCGGAGGGGGAGAACGAGGCCGCGCAGAAGCTCGCCGAGGCGGCCGCCACGATCGCGACCGCGCCAGGCGCCCTGGAACTCCGTCGGCTGCAGACGCTCACGGAGATCGGCGTCGAGCACAACAGCACGATCATCGCCATGCTCCCCGTCGAGCTCCTGCACGCGGCCGCGAAGATCGCCGGATCGGGCAACAAGACCGCCGATTGAGATTTCGCCGGTCAGACCGTGCAGCAGGTTGCGCACGCGCCTGCGGCCGTGCCCATTCCAGAGCGGCGATGTCTGAGTGCGACGGTGGGAAGAGGTTCCGTCGTCCTCGCTGCACAGCCCGATGCCTTTGACCCGCCCACCGAGAATGCGTGCAAACGGCGGGGGGGGGTGATGTGCGCGACGCCGTTGCGCCTCCTTGGGATGGCACAGTCGTCGATTATTCCGCCTATGGTTCCCGGCCATGACAGGACGCTGGTCCCGGCGCGGGGGAGCGATCCGAATTGCACCGGCCGGCCTGTCCTGCGGTGAATGATGAGGCCACAGCCTCGCAGCCTGCCGTCGACGGCGAGATCCCCCATCGCGGGATCGCGCACGCGCCTTTCGCGGTCGAGCCAGAACCGAATGGCCCAGACCTGGCGGACATCGCCTCCTCCATGTCACCCATGGAACCGGTCACGGTAGGCGCTCGGGCCGACGCCCAAATGGCGTAGGAATGCCCGTCGCATCGTTTCCGTGGAGCGGAAGCCGCAGCGGGTGGCTGTTCGTGTCACGCTCGCACCCTCCTCCAAAAGCTGTCGGGCCCTTTCCAAACGGATGAGCTCGACCCCTTCGCTCGGCGTGCGACCCGTCCCGCGCCGATAGCGGCGACAGAACGTGCGAAGGCTCATGCCGGCGCGCTCGGCCAGTGTGGTGAGCGCCAAGTCGCCGCCTAGATGAGTGGCGATCCAAGCATGCAGCTCCGCGAAAGTTTGGTCCGACGCTTGAAGCGTAAGCGCGTCGCTGAACTGTGCTTGACCGCCAGGACGCTTGAGGAACACCACGAGCTGTCGTGCCACTGCCAACGCCAGCGGGCGGCCCAGATCTTCCTCGACCATGGCAAGTGCGAGATCGATCCCCGCCGTGACGCCTGCTGAGGTCCAGATCTCTCCGTCGCGCACGAAGATGGGATCAGGGTCGAGACGCACTGCTGGATAGCGCCCCTGAAATTCCGCGCAGCGCTGCCAGTGCGTCACTGCTCGCCGCCCATCCAGAAGCCCGGCCTCGGCCAAAAGAAACGCTCCGCTGCAGACGGAGGCGGTGCGCTCAGCCATCGATGCCCGCCGACGGATCCAGTCGATCAGCACCTTATTGCGGCGAGCTGCGTCCACACCGTAGCCGCCGGATACGATCAACGTTCCCAGCGAGCTTTGGCAAGCCGCCGCCTCGGGCTTCAACACCACGCCAGAACTGGTCACGACATCCGGCTCGAGTGACACGAGCGCGACCTCATAGGGCCTGGGCATGCTCGGGGGTGTCAGGTCGTTGGCCGTGGCGAAAACCTGTGCCGGTCCCGTGACGTCCAGGATTTGTCCCTTGGCAAAAGCCAAGATTTCGACGCGATGGGCAGGCTTCTCTCGCATTGGCATGAAACGAGCGATGATTGGCGCAATGGCCAACTGGTCCCGCGCTAGGGTCGGTGCGTCAAGACAGGACCCGATACATGACCCTTCGTTTCGGCATTCTCTGCTTTCCCGGCGTCCAGCAGCTCGATCTCACCGGGCCCTACGAGGTGTTCGCCTCCGCCAAGGGCGCGAGCGTCCATCTCGTCTGGAGAGACACGCAACCAATCCGCTCGTCCGCTGGGCTTACCCTGATCCCCGACATGACATTCGCCGAGGCCCCGAACTTCGATGTCCTTTGCGTACCGGGAGGCGGCGGGGTGAACGCGATCTTGACCGACGAGCCGGTGCTTGCCTTTGTCCGCGACAAGGCAGCAAAGGCTCGTTTCGTCACTTCGGTCTGCACTGGGGCGCTCGTTCTGGGCAGGGCGGGAATTCTCCGCGGCAAGCGTGCTGCGACGCATTGGAATGCGATGGACCTTCTTCCCCTGCTCGGCGCGATCCCGGTCGCAGAGCGCGTCGTCCGGGATGGGTCCCTGATCACCGCGGGGGGCGTGACGTCCGGTATCGACTTCGGGTTGGCCGTCGTGGCGGAGCTTCTCGGGCGTGAGGAAGCCGAGACGATCCAGCTCGCCTTGGAATATGCGCCTGCGCCCCCTTTCAACGCTGGAACGCCCGACACGGCCTCAGCAGCGATCGTTGAGGCCGCCAAAACCCGGATGGCCGGCTCACGACGGGAGCGGGAAAGGCTACTTGCGTGAGCGGCGAACCCGTTCGAATGCCTCACAGCCCCAATCCAAGAGGACGATTGGCGGCGGACAAACAATTGGTGGCCATTTACGTCCGCTGCGACGCAATTCTGTCTGTGAGCGGACCGTCCCAAAATCGCCCAGCCCGGACGCTCATGCGCGCGCGGCGCAATGGCAGAGCATGGCCGCAAGCGGACTAGCGGCCTCGGAGGAAGCGAGACGCAGAAGCGGACGGACTGCTGCCGAGCGAAATCTCGACAATCGTTCGATCCCGCTTTCGGCTTTGCACCCATCTCGTGGTTGGGCGCCGAGAAGCATACCGGCGCGCTTCGAACTCGCGCGCAACGCAGTCGCTCGCTTAAGCTAGGAGCGCCATGACGCCGGTAAGGTCGTGCCGCGTTTCGATTGCCCAGAAGGCTTCAAGAGCTTGTCGGATCCGGCGCTCGTCGAGGCGCTTGCCCGCATTCATTCGGAACTTGCGTTCCACGTCGACGCGGGTCATCGGCCGCGCCACGAAGCCCGGCACGTCATCGATTTGGCGGACGATCTCGCGCCCATCTGTCAGTTTCGCAGTGATGCGATTCGGCACCGCCCTCGGTTGGAGGGCCGTAAGGGCGGGATCCTCGGCGACGGTGATCCGGTCGATGAGGGCCAGCAGCGCGGGATCGCTCAGCTTGTCGGGGGCGTAGCTGTCGTTGGTGATCGCGCCGTCGAGCAATGCCCGCGCCGTGATATAGGGCAGGCTGTGATCGGCGGTGTCCTTCGTGGCCGGGCGCCATTTCTCCCGATCCCGGCCGGCGGTGACGTAGCCGAGATGAGTCGTGTCGATGTGCAGGTCGCGGATGGTGGCGGTCCCGCCGGCTTCCGACGCCACCGCGATGGCGGCCGGGATCGCCGTCAGGCAGTAGACCTGCGCCGGATAGGGCTTGATCCCGCATCGCGTGACCCGGAAGGGTCGCCCCGCCCCGCCGAATTCCGCGACATCGACCGTGAATGGGCCGGAGACCTGCTTGAAGAACCCGGCACGGCCCTCGAAGATCGGAGCGGGCCCGCTAAGGCCGGCGCGGGCGAGCCTCGCTGCGAATACACCCGCGCGGGTTGCCTCGGCATCGGCGACCCCCTTCCAGTCCGAGAGCGTCTGGACGCGGGTCTGATTCAGAGCGATGTGCCCATTGATCGCAAGGTTAACGGCCTGGGTCAGGGCTTCGGGCGCGAGGTGCATCAATTGGCCGGCGGCGAGCGCCGCGGCGGGCAGGCTGTAGACGGGGTGATCCCAGCCCCGCCCCGTGACCTCCGCGGCGTCGAGGAGACGGCAGTCGATCTCGTAGGCGAGGGCGATCGCCGTGACCAGCTCACGGCCGGTTGCGCCCTCGGCCTCAGCCACCGCGAGGCAGGCGGAGATGTTATCGCTCGGATGGCCGGGCTCCCGCCCGACATAGACGTCGTTGAAGTCCTCATAGCGGATCGCGACGCCGTTGGCGAAGGCAGCTAGGTCTGGGCTGGTGCGCCGGCTGGTGCCAAGGATGGTGGCGGAGCCTGCCCCATCCGCGAGCGCGACCTCCCGGCAGATCCGAACCGGGCCGGCATCCAGGGCGGCGAGCCCGCACCCGAGGGCGTCGATCAGATGGACCTTGACTGCCTCGACGGTGTCGGGAGCGAGGTCCTCGAAGCGCAGGGCATGGGCGTAGCCGGCGAGGCGGTCGGCCAGGGGAGGCTCCCCGCCGGGATCGGCCGCCGCCGAGCCCGGCATTAGGCCGGAGGCAGCCCCCGCGGCGAGCCAGGACGCGATTTGGCGGCGCGAGGGTTCGACGGGTGAGCGCATCGGTGCCTCGTCAGATGAAGCCGTAGAGCGTAGCCGGATTGTCCACCAGGATCCTGTCCCGGGCGGCGCCGCTGCCGGCCCAGTCGGACAGGAGATCGAACAGCACCGCATCGTCGGGCTTGTGCGCTTCTGTGACGTGCGGCCAGTCGCTGCCCCAGACGAGGCGCTCGGGCGCCAGCCGCACGAAGGACCGGGCGATCCGGGTCGCGTCGGCGTAATCGGGTGGACCATCCTCGGTATTGAGGTAGGCCCCCGACAGCTTCACCCAGGTGCGTCCCCCCTCGACGAGCCGGGCGATCGCCGCGAAGGCCGGGTGGTCCGGTCCCTGCCGTGGGGGAAGGCGGCCCATGTGGTCGATCACCACCGAACAGGGCAGGCGCGCGATCAACCCGGCGTGGTCCAGGATCTGGGCCGCCGACAGGTGGAGCTGCACGTGCCAGCCGAGGTCGGCGATCCGAGGGCCGAGCGGGGCGATCATCTCGATCGTCGTCACCGTATCGGCCGGATTCCACAGGCTGAATCGCAGGCCGCGCACGCCCCCGGCATGGAGGCGCCGCAGCTCAGCATCTGTCACGTTCGGGTGGACCACTGCGATGCCGCGCCCGTCGCCGCCCATCCGGGCCAGGGCATCGAGGAGGCAGGCAGGATCGGTGCGGTGGTACTTGGCCTGCACGAGCACGCCCCGGCGGGTCCCGATCCGGGTCTGGAGCCTCCCGTAATCGGCGAGCGTCATCCCCTCCGGGCGCCACGCGTCCGGCGAGGGGAAGCGCGGGTCGAGCACATGGAAATGGGCATCGCAGGCGTCCGGCGGCGCCGGCCGGCTAGCTGGCGGCGCGGTGCCCGCCGAGTTCGGGACCGCCAGCCCGTCGGCCGCAGCGGTCATGCGAACACCAGCAGGGCGGCGCCGTAGATCACCCCCGCCACCGCGAAAGTCACCACCGTGAAGCCGAGGACCCGCTGGATGCCGATGCCGGCCATCGCCACGACGGGCAGCGCCCAGAATGGCTGCATCATGTTGGAGACCTGTTCGCCCATCGCCACCGCCATCGTGGTGGCCGGGATCGAGGCGCCGAGGGAGACAGCCGCGGGGATGGCGAAAGGGCCCTGCACCGCCCAGTGTCCGCCACCGCTCGGGACGAGGAAGGTGATGAACAGCGAGGCGAGGTAGGTCCAGAAAGGCAGGGTGTGCTGGGTCGCGATCGCCACGAACCCCTTGGAGATCATCGCCGCGAGCCCGGTCGTATCCATGATGCCCATAATGCCACCGTAGATCGGGTACTGCAGCATCATCGAACCGGTCTGCTTGGCCGCGTTCTTCATGGCGTCGACGTAGGCGACGGGATAGCCGTGTAGCGCAATTCCCGCGATCAGGAAGATCAGGATCACCGTGTTGGCATCGAGGGACACGCCCTTGGCCGTCCAGGTGATCGCGAGATAGGCGGCCCCGAGCGCCACCAGGAACAAGCTCAGGAGCCGCGAATGGTTGAGGCGCCCGGCGGGGGTGTCGGGCCTCATCCGGGCCGGCGCCTCGGCCTCGTCACCGGGTACGAAGACCTGCATCTCGTCCTCGCGCGGGCGCAGCCGCAGGAACACGAAGGGCAGGACAATCACCACGAGGGCGGTGGGCACGAGGTTGAAGGCCGTGAACACGGTCTGCGAGAACGGCAGGATCATGCCGGTCAGCTTCTCGACGACGTTCAGGGCGTTCCCGTGGGTGGCCTGCGACAGGGCGATCGAGCTCGACGGGCCGCTCGCCCAGATCACCCAACCGGAATAGGCCGCCGCCACCAGCCAGCCGAAATCGAGGCGCACCCGCTTGGCGACCTCACGGGCCAGCACGGCCCCGATCACCAGGCCGAAGCCCCAGTTCAGCCAAGAGGCGACGGCCGCGACGAGGAAGGTGGTCACGACCGCCCGGCCGGGGCTCTCGATCGGCGCCACCAGGGCCTTCAGGGCCAGCTGAACCGGCGGGGCATGGGCGAGCGCATGTCCCGTCACCAGGATCAGGATCATCTGGAAGGCGAAGCCGAGGATGCCGAACACCCCCGTGTACCAGGAGGAAACGATCACCGTCGGGGCGCCGTTCGGGGCGAACAGGAACGCGGCGAGGGCGACGACGAGCGTGAGGCCGATGGCCAGCACGAACGGATCGGGCATCAAGCGCTCGAACACGTAGACCGAGCCGGCGACGAAGCTCCGCCGGTGTGAGGGGGGCGCAGTGGCGGGGGCGAGCATGGCGTGTCCTCCAGTCTTTTTTTTAATCCTCACCGCGTGCGCGTCGGAGCGCGCCGGGCTTCGGCTCAGGAACCTTCGCGTTCGCCACAGACGATGCCATCCCGCACGAGTTCCTCGAAGGCGTCGTCCGTGATTCCGACCTCGGCCATCAGCGCCCGGTTGTGCTCGCCGAGCCGCGGGGCGGGCGTCCGGATCGAGCCCGGCGTTCCCAGCATCCGTGGGACGACATGGTGCATCGGGATCGTGCCCATGTCGGGGTCGGGGTAGTCGGCGATCAGCTCGCGGGCGATGACGTGCGGGTCATCCACGAGCTGCGCGGCGTCGTTGATCGGGCCGATGGTCACCTCTGCCGCTTCGAAGAACGCGACGTTCTCGGCCTGGGTGCGCTCGGCGATGAACGCTCCGATGATCGCGTCGAGGGCCTCGACGTTGCGCAGACGGTCGGCGTTGGTGCGGAAGCGCGGGTCCTCCACCAGATTGGGCCGCCCGATCGCCCGAAACAGCCGCTCGGCCATCCGCTGGATGGAGCCCGACAGTCCGACATAGAGGCCGTCGCTGCAGCGGTAGGCGTTGCGCGGCGCCGAGTTCGTCGAGCGCGAGCCGGTGCGCGGCTTGACCTTTCCGGTGAGCCGGTAGTTCGCGGCCTGCGGGCTGAGGATCGCGAAGAGCGGGTCGAGGAGCGGCAGATCGATCACTTGGCCTTGCCCGCCATTCACCTCGACCTGCCGAAGGGCGATCATCGCCGCCGAGGCCCCGGTGAGGCCAGCCACCCCGTCGGCGAGATACATCGGCGGCAGCACCGGCTCCCGGTCGGCGAAGCCGTTCATTGCGGCAAAGCCGGAGAAGCCTTCGATCACCGTGCCGAAGCCGGGCCTCTGGGCGTAGGGGCCGTCCTGGCCCCAGCCGGAGATGCGGATGATCGTGAGGCTGGGATTCAGTGCGTGCAGCGTCGCGGGCGAAAGGCCCATCGTCTCCAGTACGCCCGGTCTGAAGCTCTCGACGAGCATCTGGCAGGAGGGCACCAGTGCTCGGATCACCGCGATCGCCCGGGGATCGCGAAGAGACAGACAGAGGCTCTTCTTGTTGCGGGCGTAGATCTTCCAGTGAGTCTCGACCCCCACCGTCTTCCAGGCGCGCAGGGTGTCGCCTTCCGGGGGTTCGACCTTGATCACCTCGGCGCCGAAATCGCCGAGCATCTGGGTCAGCACGTTGCCCGCGAACAGGCGAGACAGGTCGAGGACCCGCACGTCGTCGAGGATTCCCCGGGCTTCGGGATGGTAGTCTCGCCGGTGCAGCTCGCGCATGGTCATCGGGACTTCGCTTTGGCGTGGAGGTCGGCCAGCGCCACGACGGCGCGGGCGCGGCTGAGGAAGGGCGCATCGATCATCCGGCCATCGACGAGGATAGCACCGTGGCCGTGTGCCTCGCCCTCGGCGGCGGCGACCAGGATCCGCCGCGACCATTCCACTTCGGCCGGTGTCGGGAGGAAAGCCGCGTTGGCCATCGCGATCTGACTCGGGTGGATGCAACTCTTGCCGGCGAAGCCGTGCCGGCGGGCGGCCTCGCACTCGGCGCGGTAGCCGTCCGGATCCTTCACGACGGGAAAGGCCGCGTCGTAGGCCGGCAATCCCGCCTCGGCGGCGGCGAACCTCACGACGAGGCGGAGATGGGCCAGGGCAGCTTGGTCGGTACGGTCGATGCCGGTCGGCTCCAGCAGGTCGGCATAGCCGATCTGCAGGCCGGCGACGCGGGGATGGGCGCCCGCGAGCTCCGCCGCCCGGCGCAAGCCCCGCGGCGACTCGATGTTGACGAGAAGGCGGATATGCCCCGCCTCCGGCAATCGGTCCAGGCGGGCGGCTGCCTCAGCGATGGCGGCCGGTTCCTCGACCATCGGCAAGTTGATCAGGTCCGTGCGCGCGAGGGCGACCGCGGCCAGATCCTCCGCGAAGAAGTCGGTGCCGACCGCGTTGACCCGCACCACCATAATCTTATGGGTGAACGCCGCCCCGGCGAGATAAGTGCGGAGGTTCTCCCGTGCCTCGGCCTTATGGGATGCCGGCACCGAATCCTCCAGGTCAAAGGACAGAGCGTCGGCATCGCTCGCGGCGGCCTTCGGGAACAGCTCCGGACGCGATCCCGGGACAAACAGCTTGCTGCGCATCAGCATGGTGACGGGTCCGCTTGGGCAAGCAGGTCGAGAGAGGCGCGTAGCGGGATGATGCCGACCCATGCCTCCATGGCGCGCGTCCAGAGGGGCGCCGGGGATACCGCAGTGCGAGGGGCCGAGGTCGCAGCGAGAGGTCCGGCGACGGCGTCCAGACTCATCGTTTCCTCCGCGTCGCCCGGTTCACCCGGTGCTGTGCGCGTCTCGTGCCTGTCTCCAAACGAGGGCACCGGTTCGGACCGCGTCCGCGCCGGTAGCCCCGTCCAGGCGGCATCCGCCTTGTCCTCCCGACAGGATCGCGAGTAAAATGAATTGATCGCATCAATTCATGATTTTTTGGCATGAAACTCCCTGTCGATGGCGTACAGGCCTTCGTGCAGATCGCGGAACTCGGTAGCTACCGCCGGGCGGCCGAAGCCCTCGGGTTGACTCAGACGGCTCTGACCCGCCGCATTCAGAAACTGGAGGGATTTCTCGGCCTGACGCTCCTCGACCGCACGACGCGGACGGTCCGCCTGAGCCCGATGGGTGAGGAATTCCTCCCGCTGGCCGCACGGCTCATCGCCGACTTCACGCACGGGATCGAGCGCTTGCGCACCACCTCTCGGTTGGCGGTCGGCGACGTTACGGTGGCGACGATCCAGTCTATCGCGTTCCGCCGGATGCCAAACGTCCTGCGCGCCTACGCGTGCGACTATCCCCAGAACCGAGTGCAGATCCTCGAACGCTCCGGCGCCCTCGTGACCGAGGCGGTGCGCAAGGGCGAGGCGGATTTCGGCATTCACATCCAGCAGGAGCCCGACGCGGATCTTGTCGAGGACCGGCTGGTCTGCGACCCGTTCGTCCTCATCTGCCATCGTGGGCACCCCCTTGCCGGGCGAGGTGCCGTGCGATGGGCCGAGTTGGGTGACGCCGACCTCATCACGCTCGGAGGCGCCAGCGGCAATCGGCACCGTGTCGAGGCGCAGCTGCGTGCGGCCGGCCAGCCGCCGCGCGGCCGATTCGTCGTGGAGAGCACGCCGACTGCCTTCGCCCTCGTTTCGGCCGGGATCGGCGCCGCGATCCTGCCGGCGGCGCTGCAGGGCGCCTCCCAACGCGACGATCTGGTTGCGGTTCTTCTGATTGAGCCCGAGATCTCCCGCACGATCAGCCTTGTGCGTCGCCGCAACACGTCCCTGACGCCGGCCGCGGCCGCCTTCTATGAGATGCTCAGGGTCGAACTGTCGGGCGGCTTCGGTTGAACGCTCAGCCTAGACGACGCTGCCAGTCGCCGGCGAAGCCCGCCGGACTTTTCCCAACGGCAGACCTTCTCATATTCCACCGAAAACTGCCCCTGCAGTGAAACACTCACAGTGAAGGTTTGCCAATCGGTGGTCGAGAGGCGGTCCCGGGACGTGCGAATAGGCTCAGCCATGATGATGCGTGCGCTCTCGGCTTCGCCACCCGCCATTGACCTCGCCCACCCGGTCGTGGCGGCGGTTGCCGCCAGGGACCGACGCTCGCATGGATCGCGATCCACGACGCATCGTCCCGAAACGGAGCCCGAACCCCATGCCCCTGATCCGCGCAAACGGCACCGAACTGAACTACGACCTGTCCGGCCCCACCGGTGCGCCGATCCTCGCCCTCTCGAACTCACTCGGCACGACGCTTGCGATGTGGGACGGCGTTGCCGCGCATCTGCGCGGCCGGTATCGGATCCTGCGCTACGACACCCGCGGGCACGGCGCGTCGCCCACCCGCGACGCCGAGACCCGAATCGAGGATCTGGCAAACGACCTGATCGGCCTTCTCGACGCCTTGGGCATCGAGAAGGCGCATTTGGCAGGCCTTTCGCTCGGCGGCATGACCGTGCAGTCCGTGGCGGCGATGGCCCCCGAGCGCGTGCTCAGCCTGAGCCTGCTCGCGACCGCCGCCCACCTGCCGAGCCGCGAGAGCTGGCGTGAGCGGGCTGCCGCGGTGCGAGACCGGGGAACGGAGGCCATCGCCGCGGCTACCCTTGAGCGCTGGTTCACCAAAGGTTTTCGCGAAGCGGCGCCTCCCAGCCTCACACGGACCAGGGAAGAATTCACCGTCTGCGATCGCACCGGCTATGCCCGCGCCTGCGAGGCCATCGGCGATCTGGACCTGAGGCCCGTGCTCGGGCGCATCCGGGTGCCGACCCTCGTCGTCGCCGGGCGCGAGGATCCGGTCACCCCGCCTTCCGTGGCCGAGGAGCTATGCGCGAGCATCCCCCAGGCGGAACTCGTCCTGCTGCCACGGGCTGCCCATCTCTTCGCCGTCGAGCATCCAGCGGTCACCGCCGCCCATCTCGTTTCTTTCCTTGACCGGCATCGTGGCGAGGTCGCCGCGACCGGCGCGGTGGGCTTCGCGGCGGGGCTTGAGAACCGCAAAGCGGTGCTGGGGACGGTGCATGTGGAGCGGTCGCTCGCAGGCGCTGGCCCCTTCGCCAGCGCGTGGCAGGACTTCATCACCCGGACGGCCTGGGGCGAGATCTGGGGCGACCCACGCCTGCCCTGGAAGACGCGCTCCCTCGTGACGCTCGCCCTGATGGTGGCGCTGGGGCATGAGGAGGAGTTCAAGCTCCACATCCGCCCGGCGCTGGCGAACGGCATCGATCGCGACGAGTTGCAGGCGCTGCTCCTGCACACGGCGATCTATGCTGGCGTCCCGGCCGCGAACGGCGCCTTCCGCTGGGTGCGCGACACCCTGGGTGAGGAAGGCTCAAGCGAGCCGGGCCCCCGGTGAAATTTGCGGGGTCAAGTGCTGGCTTCGTGGTCCGAAACGGCTCAATGACGAGCTGGTTCGGAGATGGGTCAGCGGGGAGATCCTGCAGGCGGATCAATGACTATGCGGAAAGTTGGCTGGGGCGCCAGGATTCTCACCCAGAACGAACTCAGCCTAGTACCCGCTTCAAGTCTTTGATTTCACACACGCTTCCGCTTCATGCGCACAGGCAGTTGATACGATCCTGCGATCAGTGCCAAGCGCGCATTCCACGGCTCCACAAGAGATTGCAGTGGGCTGATTATCGAACGAAAGGCCGCTCGCTTGAAGTCTCGGCCATGTACAAGGTGTTGTTGGTAGAGCGTCAGATGCAAATGTCGCTGGTAAGCCCGAGAGCGGACGGCCTCCTATCGACCCAACCCGGTCGTCCACGCACGGTCATGCAACTCCCAAGAGCGGACGTATGATGATGCCCGCAATCAGGGGGTGTCGAGCGACGTCTGGTCAAGAAAGCGCATCAAGGCTCGACGTGCGCGTCATCGCTTGGGACCAATGAAGTCCACGAAAGCACGGAGCGGAGCGGGTAGGTATCGGCGCCCAGGATAGTAAAGGTACGGCCCCGAAAAACGCTGCCACCACGATTCAAGAACAGGTTCCACGGTACCCGTATCAAGATGGGGCTTCAGCCAATCCTCGAACAGCGTGAGAATGCCAACGCCTGCGATTGCCGCATCGACAGCGAGATCCGTCGCACCGCCCACGCGCACGATCAGCGGGCCGGCAGGATTGATGCGGACGAACTCGCCATCTCGTTCGAACTCCCACGGCAACGTCGCACCGCTGGCAAAACGCCCCCCGATGCAGGCGTGGTGAAGGAGGTCGTTCGGATGTCGCGGGCGGCCATGGCGGTGGAGATAGGCCGGTGAGGCCACCGTCGCGAAGCGTTGGTGACGCGGGCCGATTGGCACCGCGATCATGTCCTGCTCCAGCCGCTCGTCGTAGCGGATGCCGGCGTCGCAGCCTGCAGCCAGCACGTCGACGAAGCTGTCCTCGGCCAGCACCTCCAACCGGATCTCGGGATAGGCGGCGAGGAAGGCCGGCACGATGGCTGGCAACACCAGCCGCGCAGCGCTGACCGGCACGTTGAGCCGCAGCGTTCCGGCCGGCCGGTCGCGGAACCCGTTCATCACGTCGAGGGCCGCCTCGACTTCGCCCAGCGCCGGACCCAGCCGTTCCAGCAGCCGGGCCCCCGCCTCGGTAGGGGCGACGCTGCGCGTGGTGCGGTTCAAGAGACGCACACCGAGGCGGCTCTCCAAGCGGCTTACGGCCTCGCTGAGACCGGATGCGCTCCCGCCGTCGGCGCGGGCGCCATCGCGGAAGCCCCCGGCCCGCGCCACCGTGACGAAGGCCGCCAGGTCCCCAAGTTCCGCCATCGTTCGAAATTCCGAACAGCCCGTTCCAATACTGCCTGCTTATCCGATCAGTGGCGCGAGTCTACGTCTGTGAGCGAAGAGGAGACCGTCATGACCACCATCGCATCGGCAGGAACCTTCGCCCTGGGCGACCGTAGCGTGAAGCGCCTTGGCTACGGCGCCATGCAGCTCGCCGGCCCCGGCGTGTTCGGGCTGCCGAAGGACCGCAAGACGGCCCTCGCCGTGCTGAGGGAGGCCGTGAAGCAGGGCGTCGATCACATCGACACCAGCGACTTCTACGGCCCGCATGTGACCAACCAACTGATCCGGGAGGCGCTGCACCCCTATCCGGACGATCTGGTGATCGTCACGAAGGTTGGCGCCCGACGCGGTTCGGACGCATCGTGGAACCCCGCCTTCTCCACCGAGGAACTCGTGCAGGCGGTCCACGACAACCTGCGCAACCTGGGACTGGACAAGCTCGACGTCGTCAACCTGCGCCTGATGTTCGATGCCCATGGCCCGGCCGAGGGGTCGATCGAGGCCCCCCTTACGGCGCTGGCGAACCTCCAGCAGCAGGGTTTAATCCGGCATATCGGGCTGAGCAACGCCACCCGGCAGCAGGTCGCCGAGGGGCGACGCATCACCGAAATCGTCTGTGTGCAGAACCAGTACAATCTCGCCCACCGGGGTGATGACGCACTGATCGACGAACTCGCCGCCGAGCGCATCCCCTACGTCCCGTTCTTCCCGCTCGGAGGCTTCAGCCCGCTCCAGTCCAATACGCTGTCAGCGGTCGCTGCAAGGCTGGGTGCCACACCGATGCAGGTCGCCTTGGCATGGCTGCTCCAGCGGGCGCCCAATGTCCTGCTGATCCCCGGGACGTCGTCGCTCAAACACCTGCACGAGAACCTCGACGTTGCCAGCCTGACGCTGACCGACGACGTCTTTACTGAACTTGACCGGATATCGTCCGCAAACGCGAGGACGTGAAGTTTTCGCTTTTGAACGCGAACCTACGACGTCCGCTTCGGTGCCAAGTTTGCGCCGAAGCCGACGGGCAGGGATCCACTCTGAACAGCCCTTCTGATCCCGACCCGACGCAGTCGCCACCGATGGATTGAAGCATTCTCGGAAGCAGACCTAGTTCGCGCCTTTATTGAGATGCGGCTGTCTTCGCAGCACGCACATCGGAAGCGATGTCCGAAGCGTAGGCATTGATAATCCCCGCCAACAGACCGGGAAAGCGTGCCTCCACTTCGGTCCAGCGGGAATGGTTGCGCACCTCGACGCCATGGCGTTCGCTGCGGATCAAACCGGCCTCGCGTAGAACCTTGAAGTGGTTGGACAACGAGGATTTCGGAATGACCCGATCCCCAACCGCCGAGACGGCCGAGCAGGCCTCAACACAGCCCGCCCGCATGATCTTGGCGAAGATGGCTGCGCGGCTCGGATCGGCGAGCGCGTGTAGGATGGCCTCCGGCCGCACGTCCTCGATGGCAGGGTGAAACAGGGGTCTCATATTTCGTCCATATGGGGCCTTGAACGACGCTCCATTAGTTCCGAAGTTCCGAACTATGGGACAGTGGCTACCATTCTGGAGCCGCCCCAGTCGGAGATAGCACATATGTCGAAGCTTGAGGGTAAGGTCGCCGTCGTAACCGGGGCATCCAAGGGCATCGGTGCAGGGATCGCCAAGGCGTTGGCCCGGGATGGCGCCGCTGTGGTGGTGAACTACGCGTCGAGCAAGGCCGCGGCTGACGCC
>NZ_BPQX01000054.1 GCF_022179525.1 Methylobacterium persicinum | reverse complement strand
GCCAGCACGTGCAGGTGGCGGATCATCACCCCCGAACGATGGGGCACCAGATCGCGCCAGTGTTCCCGGCCGGGATTGCTCAGGGGCGCGGTGACGATCTTGAAGTCTTCGGCCCCGTCCGCGTTGGTGCGGATGAACAGGCTCTCCCCGTGGTCGTCGACCGAGTAGATCAGCAGCGGCTCGCGGGGCTGGACGAGGAGCACCGGCGCCGAGGGGGCCGACCGGTCGATGAGGCGCACCTCCGACGTCTCGTGGTCGCTCGCCGTCACCGCCAGGAAACGGCCCGACTGCGTCTCGCCGATATGGACGAAGTAGCCTGCATCGGGCTCGATATAGACCGTCTCGTCGGCCGCCTGCGGCTGTCCGAGGCGGTGGAACATCACCCGGGCGGGGCGGTGGTTCGCGTCGAGGGCGACATACCAGAAGCCGCTCCCGTCCGCGGTCCACACCGCCTCGCCGGACGTCGCCTCGATGAGGTCGGCGGCATCCTCGCCCGTGGCGAGGTCGCGCACCCGGATCGCGTGCAGCTCGGAGCCCTTGGTGTCCGCCCCCCAGGCCAGCAGCCGGTGATCGTCCGAGTGGGCGGCCGAGGCGATCTCGAAGAACGGCAGTCCCTCACCCTCCCGGTCCCCGTCGATGAGGATGGTTTCCTCGCCTTCGCGGCCGAGCGGCGCCTCCGGACCCGTCGGCCGGCGGCAGACGAGGGGGTGCTGCCCTCCGTCCCGGTGGCGGGTGTAGTAGGCGAAGGGACCGTCCGGCTCGGGGACGCCGCTGTCGTCCTCACGGATCCGGCCCCGCATCTCCCCGACGAGGCGCTTGCGCTGGTCCGCTGTGCCGGCTAGCGCCGCATCGGTGAAGGCGTTCTCGGCGCGCAGATAGGCTGCGATGTCCTCCGGCAGGGCCGCCGGGTCCTTCAGCACGGCCTGCCAGTTCGCGGCCTTCAACCACGCATAGTCATCGACGAGCGTCCGCCCGTGGACGGTGACGTGCGACGGGCGGATCTCGGCGACGGGGGCTTCCCCGCCCTTTCCCTTCAGCATCTGGGCCAGCTCCGTCTCGGTTTGCATCGGCCGGGTGTGACGCGTGCGCGGGGCGGAAGCAAGCCGCCCCTCAATCGGGCGCTAAAGCAACTCATGATCGTATTGACGAGAAATATTCCACTATAGATGCTTTAATGTACGCTTAGAGATATTCTATGAAAGAAGACAATCCGGCGATTTCACTAAGATCGAGACTTGCGGACCGGGTGTCAATATCATAAGTCCTATCGTTGTGTCGTGCCGACAGGAATCCGAAGTCGCTTCGCGCAGATGTCGGGCGCCGTGAGCGGGGGGAGCTTTGCCAGGATTGAACGTGCAAGAAAAAAGCACGCGAACGAAGAACAATATGGGTCGAACGGACTGAAAGATGGGGGATTGATCATGGAAAGATATCAGGTCGCGCTGGGGCGCGTGGAGATGGCGGTGAGGATCGCGACGTCTTACGTCGGGAACAAGCCGCTTCCTTCCGAGGAGCTGGTTCCGCTCATCGAATCCATCAACCGGGCCCTGGTCGGCGTCGCGACCGGGAAGATCGTGGTGAAGGAGACGGCGGCGCCGCCCGAACCCGCCGTGCCGGTCAAGAAATCGGTGACGGACGAGTTCATCATCTGCCTGGAAGATGGGCGGAGCTTCAAATCCCTGAAGCGCCATCTGCGCGCCAAGTACAACATGAGCCCCGAGCAGTATCGGGCAAAGTGGGGCCTGCCGCCGGATTATCCGATGGTGGCCCCGAACTATGCCCAGGCCCGCTCGAACCTAGCGAAGGCCATCGGCCTGGGCCAGCCGCGCGACACGTTCGGGCAGGCGGCCTGATCCGACGGCGCCCCACCGCCCCGGCTGGGGCAGGGGCGGTGGGGCGCCGGAAGAGTTGAATGACGGCGCGGCACCGCATCGCCCGGTGCCGCGTTAGGACCTCGACCGACCGGCGCCGCCCGAGGCGCCGGCTCGTCCCGAGGAGGTTCGATGTCGCGACATCCCGACACCGAAGAGGATCATCCGGCCGACGACCTGGAAAAGGTCAACGGTCTCCTGGCCGAATGGGCCGCGCGTTCGGCCGCGACGAGCGGACCGCTGACCGACCGGTTCGAGGCCATGGGATACGAGGTGCGGGGCAAGGGTGAAGAGGAGATCGTCGAAGTTCTCCGCAAGCCGCCGACCCGTCCGGCCCGGTGAGCCCAGGCGGCTGTGGACAGATCAGGCCTAATTTCTTGACATAAGATTATTTTCTGTTACCTCTCTTCCGGGCGAGTCACTGCGCAGCAAGCCTGGAACAAATCATGAACATGCAAGCGGATAAACCGGTCTTCCAGCGGTCGCGGCGTGGCACGAGTGCCGGGCGGGCCATCGATCGCGGCACGGCCGGACGAGCGATGCCCCGGCGCCAGGCTGTCCCGGAGCGAAGCGCAGGCCCGGTTCTCACCTCCGAGGCGTTCAGGCTGATGGCCGTCCTCGCCGCCCCCGGCTCGGATGCCCGGCGGGATCCGTTCGACGGCGAGGAGCTGATCGTCCGCCGGCGCGCAGCGGACGTCTCCGTCGCCGGGGGGCGTTATTCCCTCAAGGCCGGGGATGAACTTCTGGCGGCCGACCTCGTCGTCGCGGAGGGGGATGGGCGTATGGTCATCGCCACGGCAGGCCTCGCCCGGTTGCGCCGGGAGCAGGGAGGGGATGTCGATCCCTTCCGGGCGCAGCATCTCGAGACCGTGCGGGGACGGGGTCAGGGCGAGCCGCCCCTGCGCGATGCCGGGGAGAGCCCCCTGGCCTGGATGGCTCGCCGCCGGGACCGGGACGGGCGGGCGATGATCGACCCGGTGGAGTACGAGGCCGGGGAGCGCCTCCGCCGGGACATCGCCCAGGCCCTGATGCTGCCGAAGATGGGAATGGACTGGTCGCAGCAGCGGGTGGACGGCGGCGGCGCCAGGGACCCGGCCGGCGCCTCCGACACGGCGGTGGCGGCCCGTCAGCGGGTGCGTGCGGCGTTGAAGGCGGTGGGCACCGACCTGTCGGACCTGCTCCTCGACCTATGCGGCTTCCTCAAGGGCCTGGAGCGGATCGAAACGGAGCGCCGCTGGCCGGCGCGTTCGGCCAAGGTCGTCGCCCGGATCGCCCTGGCCCGGCTCGCGGAGCATTACGGCCTCGAGCGCGAGGCGGTCGGCCCCGAACGGACACGCCTGCGCCTCTGGCGGGAACGGGCCTGACCACGGGGCACGTCGTCGGACGGTCCCGCCTGTCCGGACCGTCTCCGCTGGCGGGGACGGACCGCTGTTCTCTCAGGCGGCGAGGCGCACGGCGTCGTGATGGATGCGGTCGACCATGGAGCGGACGCCGTTCGAGCGTTTCGACGTCACGTGCCCGCCGAAATGCAGTTGCCGGAACAGGTCCAGCCCGTCGATTTCGGCCGCCTCCCGGGGCGTCTTGCCGTTGTAGAGCGCGATCATCAGGGCCACGAAACCGCGGACGATGAACGAATCGCTGAAGCCCTGGAGGGCGAGCCGCTTCGTTCCGTCTGCCTCTTCGACGGCGATATCGATCCAGACTTGGCTTTCGCAGCCGTGGATGCGGTTGGCGTCGGTCCGCAGGTTCTCCGGCAGTGGCGGCAGGGCGCGACCGAGTTCGATGAGGTATTCGAGCCGCATGTGCTCGTCCTCGACGATCTCAAAGTTCTCGATGATGGTGTTGATCGGCGGCAGCATGCTCGGACGGTCCGGAGGGGGCCCGCCCCGACGGGTCAGGCGGGCAGGGGTGGCGTGTGGCCCCCGTCACGCGTCGCTTCCGGCGCGGGGTTGGGGGAGCCGCAGGAGGAGCGGGTCCGTGGGCGTCGCCTCGCCGGACGCCACGATTTCGGCCTGGGCGGCATAGGCCGCGATAAGGCGCGGCCCGAGCTTGGGCACGTTCGGACGGTTCGGCTCCGCCACGTCGGTGACATTGGAGACGACCGCCACGGTGATCGGCTCGTCGGCGGGCGCCTCGATGGTGATGGCGATGGAGCAGGCGACCGTCTCGGCGGTGGCATCGAGGCATTCCGCCACGATCTCTGCGACGATCATGCCCAGAGCATTGGCGGTGCGGGGCTCGACGAGGCCGTTGCCTGTCCCGTTCACCTGCACGCCGATGCGGCCGGCCCGGCGAAGCTGACCGAGGCCGGAGGCGAGGCGGCGAAGGTAGTCGCGCAGGTCGATGGAGGCGATGTGCGGCGCCTCATGGAGGTGCTGCTGCACCAGGGCGATCGCCCGAACCCGCTGCCCCAGGGCTTCGAAGCTGCCGCGGCAGGCATCGGGGGCGGCGCGGCCGTAGAGGCCGATCAGGCTCACCATCACCTGAAGGTTGTTGCGCACCCGGTGGTAGACTTCCGCGAGCAGCGCCTCCTTCTCGGCGAGGGCATGTTCGATGTGCTCCTCGGCATGCTTCCTGTCGGTGATATCGAAGCAGGAACCGAGATAGCCGAGGAACTCACCTTCCTCGACCAGGGGGCGGGCCGTGTCGAGCAGCCAGCGATACACCCCGTCGTGGCGGCGGAGCCGGAATTCCACGGTGAACGGCTCGCGGGCTTCGAGGGCCTTGGCGACGATCCGGGCGTGACGATCGAAGTCTTCCGGGTGGAGGCCCTTCCGCCAGCCCTGGCCGAGCTCCTCCGCCAGGCTGCGCCCGGTGAATTCCAGCCAGCACTCGTTGTGATGGACGGCGTGACCGTGCTGGTCCGACCGCCACAGCATGAGGGGAACCACGTCCGCAAACCGGCGGAAGGTGTCGCTCAGGGCCGCTGCGCCCGCCTCGTCCGACACCTCAGATCCACTCCTTCCAGCCGATGATGGGTGTTCGCCCATGCTCTACTCATATGCGCTATCGGGATCGGTGGCCGAAGGGAACGCGCCGGTCAACGTGCCGCGGGTGGCGCCGTTCCGGCTCCGCACACCGGACATGAGGCCACGGCAGGTGTCGTAAGAAAAAAAACTAACGATATGATTTTTATCATTGACTGCGCGACGGTGGTTCGGTAGAAGAAACGCACGCTCAAGAAGTGTGGGGGCGGCCGATGCACCGCAAAGCTGGCCGGCCGGCCGAAAGGCGCGCCCAGGCACAAGAGGTGCGCGCCCTGGCGCAAACCCTCCTTCAGGATCCGAACCTGTCCATCGACGCGATCGCGCGGCGGATCGGCGTCTCCCGGCAGACCGTGGAGGGATGGAACGCCCGCACGGGCGTGCGTCCGCCCTGCCCGCGGCCGAGTACCCTGGCCGCCTGGCCCAAGGGCCGCCGCGAGGCCGCGGCCAGGATCCTGAGCGTGGCGGAGATCGACCCGGCCGACGTCTCCGAAACCGCCGGGTTCTCCCGGGCGGCGGCGCCTGTCCTGCTCGCCACCTTCGGCCACGCCGGCCCGGAGCGGGCGGCCCGCATGCCAGCCGGGACGGAGGGAGGGGTGCCGGAAGGTTTCGGCCCAGGCCCAGGGGTGGAGCAGCGCGTCGCGGATGTGCGGACGCTGCGGGCGCGGCTGCGCGCCCATATCGGGCGGCAGATCGAAGCGCTCGACGCGGCGCTCTGCGGGATGCCGCCGGCGGGATTCGATTCGGCGAAGGTTCTCCGGGATCTGGGCGGCCTCAAGCGGCTCCTCGACGATCTCGGTTCCGGCGGCAGCGAAGGGGAGGGGGAGCCTCGTGACGAGCAGGCCCGATCCGATCCCGATGCCGTCGATGCCGACCTGGAGAGGGTCCGGGCGGAGATCGCGCGACGCTTTGATCGCTTTGACGCGGGCGGGGCGGCTGGCCGAGTTCCTGGCTGACCTGCCCCCGGGCCTCGTGCGTGGCCTCGATGGGGATTGGCTGCATAAGGCGCGGGCGGACCAGCTACCGCCCGAGGGGGACTGGACCACCTGGGCGGTGATCGGCGGTCGCGGCTGCGGCAAGACGAGGGCCGGCGCCGAATGGGTCGATGCCCTCGCGCGCGGGGATTCGGCCTTCACGGCCGAGGCGGTGGGCCGTATCGCCCTGGTGGGCGAGACCTTCCACGACGTCCGCGACGTGATGATCGAAGGGGAATCGGGGCTGCTCAACCTGCCCCGGCCCCACCGGAAGCGGCCCACATGGCTGCCGAGCCGGCGTCGCCTCGTGTGGGAGAACGGGGCGGTGGCGCAGGCCTTCTCCGCGGAGGAGGCGGATTCCCTGCGCGGACCGCAATTCGGCGCAGCCTGGTGCGACGAGATCGCCAAGTGGCGTGACGCGGAGACCGCATTCGACATGCTGCAGTTCGGCCTGCGCCTCGGCACGCGGCCGCGGAGCCTCGTGACCACCACGCCCCGGCCGATCCCGCTGATCCGCCGGCTGCTGTCGGACGCCCGGACCGTCGTCACCCGCGCCCGCACCAACGACAATGCGGCGAACCTCGCCCCGGATTTCCTGTCGGCGGTGGTGGGCCGCTATGCCGGCACCCGGCTCGGCCGCCAGGAGCTCGACGGCGAACTCATCACTGACCGGTCCGACGCCCTCTGGGCCCGCGACGCGATCGAGGCGGCCCGGGTCGCGTCCGCGCCGGACCTGTCGCGGATCGTCGTCGCGGTGGATCCCCCGGCGAGTTCGGGCGCGCGCTCGGATTCGTGCGGGATCGTCGCCGTGGGGCGCCAGGGAGAGCGAGCCTATGTGCTGGCCGATGGGAGCCTCGCCCGAGCGACGCCCCAGGCCTGGGCGGCGTCGGCCCTCGCCCTGTACCACCGGTTGCAAGCCGATGCCCTCGTGGTGGAGGTCAACCAGGGGGGCGAGATGGCCACGGCCGTCCTCGCCCAATGCGATCCGGGCGTGCCGGTGGTCTCCGTGCGGGCGCACCGGGGCAAGTACCTGCGGGCGGAGCCGGTCTCGTTGCTCTACGCCCGCGGCCTCGTCCACCATGTCGGGCCGTTGCCGGCCCTGGAGGATGAGATGTGCGATTTCGGACAGGACGGCCTGTCGAGCGGCGCCTCGCCCGACCGGCTCGATGCCCTGGTCTGGGCCCTCACGGCTCTGATGCTGGACGAGCAGGCCGCGCCGCGCATCCGCCGGCTCTAGCTATCCGAACGGATGGCGCGGTGAGGGATCGGCTGGGCCGAGGGCGGCCTCGTCGAGAGCCCGGCGGGAACGGCCCGCCGGGCGACATCCTGCTTACTTGTTGCTGCCTCCGCCCTGCGGGATGGCCCGCGAGGGCTGGCCGGCATTGCCGCCGGCGGACGAATTCGTGGTGATCGTGTCGGCCGGGTTGCCGTTGGGCGAGATCGTGGTGGCGTTCGGCGCGCCCGTCGAGCCGGACTGCGGCGCCACGATGGGGGCCGACGGCGAGCGTGCACCGGGCGCGACCGGCGAGGTCTGCGCGAGGGCGGCGCCCGACAGGCCGAGGAGGATGGAACCGGACACGACGATGTGACGAACGAGCATGAAAGCGAATCCTCTGAGCGACGGATGTGGCGCGGCAACGTTCCACGGTCCCAGGAAGTTCGCCCGGCCTGCTTCGAAAAAGCCGGCCGCCCCAAAGATTCGTCAAAGATCAGCGTGCCTTCGCCGTCGATCTGCCTGCGAAGGCGGCAACAAAAAGGGCGTGCCCTGGTGGGGGCACGCCGTCAGGCGGTCCGTGGTCTCTGAAACGAACCGTATTCCGAATACATGATCCCCGGTTCGCCGGCTGTAGCGAATACAACACGCCCACCTCCGGTTGCGACAATGTTTCGCGCGGGTCCGGGCCGCGGGCCCCGCCCGCCTCCGCTGCCTTTTCCTCAGCCCACACAGGCAAGCCCATGCCCAAGCTTCTCGACAGGCTCGTCCGGGCCGCCGGACGTCCGCGCCCGCCCCTCGGTACCAAGGCGGTGGGGCCGGGTTTCGCGCTCTACGCCGATTGCAGCCCGACATGGACGGCCCGGGACCCCACTTCCCTCGCCCGCGTCGGCTACCAGCGCAATCCTGTGGTCTACCGGGCGGTGAGGCTCGTGGCGGAATCGGCGGCGAGCCTGCCCCTGACACCGGTCTCGGGCGAAGGGCAGGATCTCCTGAGCCTCCTCGCCCGGCCGAACCTCCGGGAGACCGGAACCCAGCTTCTCGAAACCCTCTATGCCGACCTGATGCTCGCCGGGACGGCCTATCTGGAAGCGGTCAGCATCGAGGGCCGGGTCGTCGGCCTCCAGACCCTGCGTCCGGAGCGGGTGCAGGTCCTGACCGGGGCGGACGGCTGGCCCGCCGCCTACGTCTACACTGTGGGGGGGCGCAGCCGCCGGTTCGACCTGTCCGAGGGCGCGGTCTCGCCGATCCTGGCGCTGACCCTGTTCCATCCCGGCGACGACCATCGCGGCCTGGCCCCGATCGAGGCCGCCGCCGCGGCCCTCGACATCCACAACGCCGCCGGAGCCTGGAACAAGGCGCTGCTCGACAACGCCGCGCGGCCCTCGGGCGCCCTCGTCTTCGCCGGCGCTTCGCTGTCGGAGGCACAGTTCGACCGGCTGAAGGGCGAGCTGGAGGCGAACTACCAGGGCGCCGGCAATGCCGGGCGGCCCCTTCTGCTCGAAGGGGGGCTCGACTGGAAACCCCTCGCCCTGTCGCCCCGGGACATGGACTTCGTCGAGGCCAAGAATGCGGCGGCCCGGGAGATCGCCCTGGCCTTCGGGGTACCGCCCCTGCTCCTCGGCCTGCCGGGCGACAGCACCCACGCCAACTACGCGGAAGCCAACCGTGCCCTCTACCGGCAAACCCTGATCCCCCTGGCCCGCCGCACGGCCCAGGCGATCGCGAACTGGCTGGAACCGGCTTTCGGCACCGTCGAACTCGAGCCGGACCTCGACCGCATCGAAGCCCTGGCCTCGGAGCGGGAATCCCTCTGGCGGCGGGTCCAGGCCGCCGACTTCCTCAGCCGGGACGAGAAGCGCGAGGCGGTGGGCTATTTGCCCGACCACCCCGACCCGGACCCGTCCTCGCCGGTTTAGGGCGCCGTTTCCGCTGCGTATTCCGGAGCAGCGCCGCCCCGGCGCGGACCCGTAGCCGATCCCCACAACAAGGACGTGTTCCATGGATGGCCTCATCACCGGCTATGCCAGCGTGTTCGGCGTGCCCGATCTCGGCCGCGACGTGGTCCTGCCCGGCGCCTTCGCCGGCACCCTCGCCAGGCGCGGAGCGGCCGGCGTGCGCATGCTGTTCCAGCACGATCCCGCCGAGCCCGTCGGAAGGTGGCTCTCCCTCCGGGAAGACGCCCGCGGCCTCTACGCGGAGGGTCAGCTCAATCTCGACGTGCAGCGCGGCCGGGAGATCGCCGCGCTGATGTGCGAAGGAGCTCTCGACGGGCTCTCCATCGGTTTCCGGACCCTCAGCGCCCGTCCCGGCGCCGATGGCTCCCGCCGGCTGCAGGGGATCGACCTCTGGGAGATCTCCATCGTGACGTTCCCCCTGCAGCCGGGGGCGCGGGCGAGCCCGAGCCCCACCCCCGAGGCGATCCGCGGCCTTGCCCGCCGGATCGCCCCGGCGCGGCGCCGCGCCGCCTGAATCCCCCTGTCCAGTCTTCACCCGAGACGAGGTACCGTCATGACGCGTCACGCCGCCATCGAGACCAAGGCCATCCTCCCGCCGCTCGAGAACAAGGCCGCCGAGCCCGGCCCCATCCGCTCCGCCGTCGATGATTTCACCGCCGCTTTCGAGGCATTCAAGGAGACCAACGACGACCGCCTGCGCCAGATCGAGGGCCGCCTCGGCGCCGACGTGGTGACCGAGGAGAAGCTCGCCCGCATCGACGCGGCCCTCGATGCCGCCCGCACCCGCCTCGACCGGATCGGCCTGGAGCGTGCCCGCCCGGCCCTGGCCGAGCCGCAGGGCCGGCACGATGGTGTCGCGCAGGAGCACAAGGCTGCCTTCGACCTCTACGTCCGGGCCGGCGAGAGCGGCGGCCTGAAGCGTCTCGAGGCCAAGGCCATGTCCGCGGGGTCGGGGCCGGATGGCGGCTACCTCGTGCCCGATACCCTGGAACGCACTGTGCTGACGCGCCTCGCGGCGCTCTCGCCGATCCGGGCAATCTCCAGCGTGCAGCAGATCTCCGGCGGCCAGTACAAGCGGGCGGTCTCCACGGGGGCTCCCGTGACGGGCTGGGTGACCGAGGCGACGGCGCGGCCTTCGACCGATGCACCCGCGCTCGCACAGCTCGCCTTCCCGGCGGCGGAACTCTACGCCATGCCCGCCGCGACCCAGACCCTGCTCGACGACGCCGTGGTCAACGTCGAAGAGTGGCTGGCGGCCGAGGTCGAGACGGCCTTCGCCGAGCAGGAGGGCATCGCCTTCGTGACCGGCAACGGCGTCGGGCGGCCGAAGGGTTTCCTCGCCTCCGACACGGTGGCGAACGCGTCCTGGACGCCGGGTAAGCTTGGTTGCGTCGGCACCGGGACGTCCGCGGCCTTCCCGGGCACGAACCCCGCCGACGTGCTGTTCGACCTCGTCTACGCGCTCCGCGCGCCCTACCGGCAGAACGCCCGCTTCGTGATGAACCGGCGGACCCAGAGCACAATCCGCAAGTTCAAGGATGCGGAGGGCAACTACCTCTGGCAGCCGCCGCTCTCCGCCGAACGGGCCGCGACCCTGATGGGCTTCCCGGTGAGCGAGGCCGAGGCGATGCCCGACATCGCCGCGGGCAGCCTCTCCGTAGCCTTCGGTGATTTCCGCCGGGGCTACCTCGTGGTGGACCGCACCGGACTGCGGGTGCTGCGCGACCCGTACTCCGCCAAGCCCTACGTGCTGTTCTACACCACCAAGCGCGTCGGCGGCGGCGTGCAGGACTTCGACGCGATCAAGCTCCTGAAGTTCGCCTGATCAGAGCCGCGCCGTCGAAGGACGGCGCGGCCCCTTACCCCGCCTTGGCGGGGAGGTTTGTCCCGGCGGTCAGCCGACGTTGCCGTCGCGCATCTGGCCGGTCGGCTCCTGAACGTGGGCCTCGAGGAACCACAACTGCTTGTCGACGGCCCGGGAGACTTCGGTGAACAGGTCCGCGGTGTCGGCGTCGCCGGCCTCGTCGGTCTCGTCGATGTTCTCGCGAACCGCATTCGCGTAGGCGGCGTAGGTGTCGATCAGCGCGGCGATATGGTCGGCGATGGCGTAGATGCCGGTCGGATAGGCCGGAAGCTTCGTCTCGCCGGCCACGACCTGGGCCGTCCCGAGGGCCGTCCCGCCGAGCTGGACCGCCCGCTCCGCGACCTTGTCGTTCAGGGCATCGATCTCGTTGCGGAACCCGTCGAGCATCAGGTGGACGCCGATGAATTGCGGGCCCTTCAGGTTCCAATGGGCCTGCTTGATCGCTAGGGCGAGGTCGATGCCGTCGGCGAGGCGCGCGTTCAGGGCCTGGATCGAGACACGCTTCGCGTTGGAATCGGTCTCGTTGCGGGTCTTATGGGCACGCGGGGCGTCGTTCTTGCCGGTGATGGCCATACTCTCAAGATCTCCGTGAGGCTTTCTTCGAATGGAGGCGGAAATCCCCGGAAGCGTGCGAAGTTCCGGCCTGCGCCGTCAGCGACGGGCGGGTCGGGCCATCCAATCGGCGCGATGCCGCCGCGGCATCTCCTCGCCAGCCTGCACCTGCTCCAGCTCCGCGGCCCGCGACGCGATCCAGCCGGTATGTTCCGCAACGGGCGTGACCGCGGTGAAGCCGCCGCAGGCCGTGCGACGGGCGCCCTGCTGCAGGGCGCCGCTCGACCAGCTCACGACGCCGGCGATGCGGTAGCCGCCGGGACCGCCGGTGAGGATCGGCCCGCCGGAATCGCCGAGGCACGCGCCCGCCCCCGCCGTCTCGGCGAGGCGGCGGCGGTCGGTCACCACGGTTACGCGGTTGGCGACCTGCAGCGAGCCGATCGAGACGAGGGGCGCCTGACGGAGCACCCGGGCGCTGCCCCGGCGGTTCTCGGCGACCACCCCGAAGCCGGCGATCTCGACGCTGTCGCCCGTGCCGATCGAGCCGGCGCTGCGCGGGTCGAGGGGCATGTAGTCGCCCCCCACCGGCTGGGCGAGCTTGAGCAGGGCGAGGTCCACGCCCGGCTGGTCCTCCGGCGTCGTGCCGGGGACGAAATCGGGGTGCATCGTCGCGGCGATCACGTTGATGCGATGCTGCCGGAAGGCGCGGTCGACGCTCACGACCCGGTAGCCCGCCGGCCGCATCACGCAATGCGCCGCCGTCAGGACGAGGTCCTGGGCGATCAGCGTGCCGGAGCAGATCTCGCCGTCGGTGCTCTCGACGCGCACGACGAAGCTGCGGGCACCGTTGGGATCACGGGCAACCTCGCCCTGGATGACCGCCTGCGCGCCGGGAACGGCACCGATGAGGCATCCGGCGAAGGCCACCACCCCCGCCGCGAGACGCGCAGCGTTCCTGCGCAGGCCGGTCGGGCGGGAAAATCGGGCAGGCATCGGTGACTCCGGGAATTGTCCAAGGCAACGCGATGCAGGCTGTGCCCGGTCGACAGTAGATCAGACAAACCGGCCGGCCAAGCTGGAGTTCCGGAATAGTGAAGCCACCCCCTGCATGGGGCGGTGGACCAATCTTTTCTGCGGCAGAAAAGACTTTCCGGTCGGGCGGGTCAGGGGCGCCAGCGCGCCGCGAGGCCCCAGCCGGAGAGCGTCCGATCGATCCAGTCCCTCTGGGGCGCGAGACGGATCGCCTGGGTCAGCCCGCCGCAACCGCCGCCGATCCAGGCGGTGACCGCGAGCACCGTTCCGTCCGGTGGGGCGACCGGGCCGCCGGAATCGCCCTGGCAGGCGCCGGTCCCCCGGCTGCCCTGCATCCACACCAGGATCCGGCTCGGGCCGTAGGGCTCGACCACGGGGACTGCCACGCTGCGGTAGGTTCCAGTGGAGCGGGGATCGCCGGGCTTGGCCGCGCCGTAGCCCGCGAGCGTCAGCGTCTCGCCGGCCCGCGGCTCTTGTGTGCCCAGGGAGGCCGGGGCGAAGCGGGGCGGCAGGGGCTCGGCGGTGCGCAGGAGGGCGAGGTCGATGGACCGTCGCCGGCCTGCCACCGCGCCGGCATCGTAGCCGGGATGCACGGTCCGGGCGGCGATGTCGACAAGAACGGGGGCTCCCTCGGTGCTCCGGTAATGCACCCGCAGTGCTTTCGCCCCGGCGACGCAATGTCCGGCGGTGAGCACGGCGTCCGGTGCCACCACCACACCGGTACACACGCCGCCGGCCGAGTTCAGCACCATCACCGCCCCCGCCGGCTCCGCGTCGCCGCCGCCCACGATCGCCGCCGCCGGCAGGGCCGGAAGCGCCGCGAACGGCAAGGCGAGGGCGAGCACAGCTCTGGGCAAAGGCAACGACCGACCTCAAGGAGACCTGCGCGATGACCCCGATACGCGCCGAGACGACCCCCGTCGAGCCCGTGAGCGTGGCTGACCTGCGCCTGTACCTCCGCCTCGATCCCGAGGACGGCGGCGTGGAGGACGGGCTGCTCGCCAACCTCGTCTCCGCCGCCCGGGCGAGCCTGGAGATCGAGGCGCGGCGGGTGCTGGTGCCGGGGCGGTACCGCATCCTCCTCGCGGAATGGCCGCTGGAAGGATGGCTACCCCTGCCGCTCAGCCCCCTCGTCGGTCTCGTGCGAGCAGGGCTCACGGCCGCGGACGGCACCGTCACCGACCTGCCCGGCGGCATGGTCTCGATCGGGCCGGACCTGATCGAGGCGCCGGGCCTGCAGATCGCCGGCGACCTGCCGGACCTCGGCGGGCGCCGGATCCTGATCGAGGTTACGGCCGGCTATGGCGGCGACGGTCCGGCGATCCCGGAAGACCTGCGCGTCGCCGTGCTGCGCCTCGCCGCCGCGGGCTACGAGCACCGGGGCGACGAGGCCGGCATGACCCAAGGCGACCTGCCCCGCCTCGCCGCCCCCCGGCGGCGGCTGCGGCTCTGACAACGGTCCTTCTCCTTTCCTTCCCCCCTTTCTCCCGGAGCCTGCGATGGCATCCTTCGATCGACGTCCGCCCCTCGGGGCGCGGCGGCGCCGCTTCGTGCTCGAACGGCCCGTGGAGCAGCCGGACGGGTTCGGCGGCGTACTGCGCCGCTACGTGCCCGGCCCGACCCTCTGGGGCGCCATCGCCTCGATCGGGTCGGTCGTGCGGGTTTCGGGGGGCCGGGCCGACACCCTCGCCACCCACCGCATCACCCTGCGGCGGCGGCCCGACCTGACACCCGCCATGCGCCTCAGTGCCGGGCCGCGCCGCTTCGCGATCCGCGCCGTCACGGACCCCGACGAGCGGGGCCGCGACCTCGTCTGCGAGGTTGAGGAACTCGTGCCGGAGGCGAACCCGTGAGCGATCCCAGCCCGCTCCTGGCCATGCGCGCCGGCCTGATCACGCGCTTCGCCGCCGACCAAGCCCTCATCGCCCTGCTCGGCGGCAGCGCCCGCCTCTACGACGAGCCGCCCCGGGGGGCGCTGCCGGTCTACGCCCTGTTCGGAGACGGCGAGGTCCGCGACGATTCCGTGGACGGCGCCGGACGCCACCTGCACCGGCACGAGCTGGCGGTGATCGCCCGGCCCGGCTCGGCGCGCACCGCCCTCGACGCCGCGGCGCGGATGGCGGCCCTCCTCGAGGCCACGGACATGCCGCTGCAGGGATGCCGCCTCGTCACGATCCGGGTGAGCGCCCTGAGGGCGACCCGCGACCCGCGCACGGGCGAAGCCCGCGCCAGCCTGACGGTCGAGGCCGTCACCGAGACATTCTGAGGAGGACATCATGGGTGCGCAGGCGGGCAAGGACCTTCTGATCCGGGCGGCCGACGGCAACGGCGGCTACTTCGCGGTGGCGGGCCTTCGGACGAGGCAGATCACCCTCAACGCCGAGACGGTGGACGTGACCAACGCGGATTCTGTGGGGCGGTGGCGGGAATTGCTGGCCGGGGCGGGGATGCGCCACGCGTCCGTCTCGGGATCCGGCGTGTTCCGGGACCAAGCCTCCGACATCCGCATCCGCCAGATGTTCTTCGACGGTGCGGTGTCGGCCTTCCAGGTCGTCGTCCCGGCCTTCGGGACGATGGAGGGGCCGTTCCAGATCGCCAGTCTCGAATACCGCGGCGAGCATGCGGGCGAGGTCACCTTCGACATGAGCCTGGAATCGGCCGGGCCCATCAGCTTCACCGCGGCCTGAGGGGACGGGACGATGGCCAACCGCAGACGCGGAGAGGTGCCCCTCGATCTCGGCGGGCGCCGCTACACCCTCTGCCTCACCCTCGGGGCGCTGGCCGACCTGGAGGATTCCCTCCGGGCCGGGGACCTCGCCGGCCTCGCCGAACGCCTCGTCGCGGGCCGGCCGCGGACGGGCGACCTGATCGCCCTGCTTGGCGCTGCCCTGCGCGGCGGCGGCCACGATCTCACCGACGGGGATGTCCGCCACCTGCCCCTGGCCGGGAGCATGGAGGCCCTGGTGACCGCCCTTGGGGAGGTGCTGGAGGCGGCCTTCGGCCCGGAGGATCCGGAAAACCCTCCGCGGCCGCGGGGGGACGAGCGCGGGACCTGAATCCCGCCCCCCCGCGGGCCTTCCCCTGGGACGACGCGCTGGCCGCCGCCCTCGGGATCCTCGGCTGGCGTCCCCGGGACTTCTGGGCGGCGACGCCCCGGGAACTCGCCGCCGCCCTGGGCCGGCCGAGGGCATCCCCGGCGCTGAGCCGGTCCGACTTCGAACGGCTGCTGGCCGCCCATCCCGATCCATCCCTGACAGGGAGCGCCCCATGAGTGCCGAGACCGAGACCGACCGGCAGAACGCCGTGCGGATCCAGCAACTCGGGACCCTCGACCACCTCGCCCAGAGCTTCGGCCGAAACCTCAGCACCGCCCTGACCCGCGGCGCGACATCGGGGCGGAGCCTCGATGCGGTGCTCAAAACCATCGGGACCGGCCTCGCGCGTGTCGCCACGAGGGCCGCCGCGAAGCCCGTCCGGATCGGCCTGACGAGCCTGTTCAGATCAGTCCTCGGCACGGATTCGGAGGCGGATGCGGAAGACGAGACCCCCGCCTTCGCCCGGGGCGGCGTGTTCCGGGGCGGCCGGGTGACGCCCTTCGCGGCCGGGGGGGTCGTTGCCGCGCCCAGCTATTTCCCGATGGCGGGCGGCACCGGCCTGATGGGCGAGGCCGGCCCCGAGGCGATCATGCCCCTCGCCCGCGGGCCCGACGGGCGCCTCGGCGTCGCGGCGGGCTCCGCCGCCCGCCCGGTCTCGGTCAACGTCACCATCGCGACGCCGGACCCTGCCGCCTTCCGCCGCTCCGAGGCGCAGGTCGCCGCGACCCTCGCCCGGGCGGTCGCCCGTGGCCAGCGCGCCCTCTGAAAGAGTTTCCCCCATGGCCGACGACTTCCACGAGGTATTGTTCCCCCTCGACGTGGCCCTGCGCGGCAGCGGCGGTCCGCAGAGGCTCACCGAGATCGTCACCCTGGCCTCGGGGCGGGAGCACCGGAACGGCCGCTGGGCCGATTCCCGCCGCCGCTACGATGCCGGGTTCGGGATCCGCAGCCTCGACGCGCTCCACGCGGTGATCGCCTTCTTCGAGGAGCGGCGCGGGCGCCTCACCGGGTTCCGCTACCACGACCGGGTCGATTTCCGCTCCGGCCCGCCGGGCCAGCCGCCGGGTCCCTTCGACCAGATGCTGGGGCGGGGCGACGGCACCACCGTCGCCTTCCCCCTCACCAAGACCTACGGCGCCGGCTTCGCCCCCTACCGAAGGACCATCGCCAAGCCGGTGGCGGGCAGCGTCCGCATGGCCGTGGCGGGGGCCGAACTGACCCCCGACGCCTTCGCCTGCGATTCAACGACCGGGATCGTCACCCTGGCGAGCGCGCCCGCGGCGGGCGCCCCCGTCACGGCGGGCTTCGCCTTCGACGTGCCCGTCCGCTTCGACACCGACGACCTGAGCGTGGACCTCGCCGCCTTCACGGCCGGCGAGATCCCCAAAGTCCCCCTGGTGGAGATCGTGCCGTGAGGGATCTGCCCCCCGCCTTCGCCGCGCATCTCGCCGACGGTGTGACCACCCTGTGCCGCTGCTGGTCCCTGCGCCGCCGGGACGGCACATCCCTCGGCTTCACCGACCACGACCGCGACCTGACCTTCGCCGGCCTCGTCCACGCCGCCCGGACCGGGCTCGATGCGGCGGAGGCGAGCGCCGAGGCGGGCTTCGCCGTCTCGGGGGGCGATGTCGCCGGGGCGCTCTCCTCCCTGGGCCTGACCGAGGCGGACATCGCCGGGGGCCTCTACGACGGGGCGAGCGTCGAGACGTGGCTCGTGGACTGGACGAACCCCGAGACGCGTCTCCTCCTCGATATCGGTACCATCGGCGAGATCCGCCGCGAGGACGGCGCCTTCGTCGCCGAGCTGAGGGGCGTCGCCGCGTGCCTCGACGCGGAGATCGGGCGGACCTACCGCGCCACCTGCGGCGCCGACCTCGGCGATGCCCGGTGCCGGGTCGACGTCTCGGCCTGGCAGGCCACGGGGCGCGTCCTCGACCTGCCGCAGCCGGCCACCCTGCGCGTGTCACTCGGCAAGTCTGTCGCCGACGGTCTGTTCAGCGGCGGGCGTCTCGTCTGGACCGGGGGCGCCAATGCGGGCCTCGCGGCCGACCTGCGTCTCCAGGCCGGCGACACCGTCGAGCTGTGGGAGACGCCCGCGCGAAGGGTGGCGCAGGGCGACACGTTCACCCTCACCGCCGGCTGCGACAAGCGCCTCGCCACCTGCCGGGACCGGTTCGCCAACGCCGTGAACTTCCAGGGCTTCCCGCACATGCCCGGCAACGACGCCGTGCTGCGCGCCGTGCCGGGCTCCGAGCCCGTCCTCGATGGCGGGAGCTACTTCCGATGAAAGCCACCGTGGATGCGACGCAGGGCGACGCGGCCGTGGCGGAGGCCCGCCTCTGGCTCGGCACGCCCTACCGCCACCAGGGCTCCCTCCGCGGCGTGGGCTGCGATTGCCTCGGCCTGCTGCGCGGGGTCTGGCGGGGCCTCTACGGCCGGGAGCCGGAAATGCCGCCGCCCTATTCCGCCACCTGGGCGGAATCGGCCGAGCCTGGGAGCGATCCCCTCGTCGAGGCGGCGACCCGTCACCTCCTGCCGGTGTGGGAGCCTCTGCCGGATTACCGGCCACAGCCGGGCGACGTGCTGCTCTTCGCCTTCCGGGCGCACCTGCCGGCCCGCCACTGCGCCATCGCCTCGGGGCCCGGCACGATGGTCCACGCCCACGACCATGCGGAGGTGACGGAGGTCGCCCTCACCCCCTGGTGGAGGCGGCATCTCATCGGGGCGTTCCGGTTTCCACCTCGCCCCTGACCCCTGACCCCTGACCCCTGACCCGTCAGCCGTCGTGCCGTTCTGGAGCCTCATATGGCGACCCTCGTCCTTTCCACCGCCGGCAGCCTCATCGGCTCGGCCCTCGGTGGTCCGGTCGGCGGCGCGATCGGGCGCGTCATCGGCTCGGCGGCCGGGTCCTACGCCACGCATGCCCTGTTCGGTCCGGGCAGGAAGACCCGCTTCGTGGAGGGGCCCCGCCTCACCGACGTGGCGGGGATGGCCTCGACCGAAGGCGACCCGATCCCCCGGGTCTACGGCCGCGCCCGGATCGGCGGCGGCCTGATCTGGGCGACGCGCCCTCTGGAACTCGCCAACACCACCGTCCAGCGGGCGGCAGCCCCGTCGAAGGGGACCGGCCGGCAGAAGACGGTGCGGACCACCTATGCCTACTACGCCAACGTCGCGGTCGGCCTATGCGAGGGCGAGATCGCCTTCGTCCGGCGAATCTGGGCGGACGGCGGCGAGATTGACCAGACCCGCGTCACCTTACGCGTGCATACCGGCAGCGCGGACCAAGCGCCCGATCCGCTGATCGTCGCCAAGGAGGGGGCGGAGAACGCCCCGGCCTACCGTGGACTCGCCTATGTGGTTTTCGAGGCCCTGCCGCTGGCCGATTACGGCAACCGCATCCCCCAATTCACCTTCGAGGTGGTGCGGCCGGTCAACGGGCTCTGCGGGCTGATCCGCTCCGTCAACCTCATTCCCGGCGCGGGGGAGTTCGTCCTCGATACGGCCGCCGTCACGGTCGATCTCGGCTTCGGCCGGACGCAGGGCGCGAACCGGCACCAGCTCTGCCGCAGCAGCGACGTGGTCGCCTCCCTCGATGCACTCCAGGCCCTGTGCCCGAACCTGCGAAGGGTGGCGGTGGTGGTGTCGTGGTTCGGAAGCGACCTGCGGGCCGGCCGGTGCCAGATCGCGCCCAGGGCCGAGACCCTCCGCAAGACGACGGCTGGCGACGAGTGGCGCGTGGCCGGTCTCACCCGCGATCAGGCCGGTGCCGTTTCGACCCTGTCCGACGGGACCACCCCGGCCTTCGGCGGGACCCCCTCCGATGCGGGGCTCGGGCACCTTGTGGCCGAACTCTCGGCGCGGGGCCTCGACGTCGTCCTCTACCCCTTCGTGATGATGGACATCCCGCCCAACAACACCCTTCTCGACCCGCACCGGAGCAATTCCTATCAGCCGGCCTATCCCTGGCGCGGGCGGATCACCTGTGATCCCGCGCCGGGCCTGTCCGGGAGCCCGGACGGGAGCCGGGCCGCGGAGCTTCAGGTCGCCGCCTTCTTCAACGGGGGCTACCGGACCTTCCTGCTGCACTACGCCGACCTCGCCGCCGGCTGGATCGCCTCGGGGATGCGGATCACCGGCCTCCTCGTCGGCAGCGAGTTCGTGGGGCTGACCCGAATCCGGGGCGCCACCGGATACCCCGCGGTCGATGAATTCCGCACCCTCGCCGCCGATCTCCGCAGCCGCCTCGGCGCGGGCGTCGCCCTCGTCTACGCGGCCGACTGGACCGAGTACGGCGCCGACGTCCGCGACGGGGGGGCGACCATCCGCTTTCCCCTCGACGACCTGTTCGCCGACAAGAACATCGCAGCGGTCGGCATCGACTGGTACCCGCCCGCCAGCGACTGGCGGGACACGGCCGGCCACGCCGACCTCCCCCTGGCCGGGGACATCCACGACCGGGCCTATCTGAAGGCCGGAGGGGCCTCCGGCGAGGCCTTCGACTGGTACTACGCGGACGACGCGACCCGGGCGGCCCAGGCCCGGACCGCGATTACCGACGGTGCCTACGGCAAGCCCTGGATCTACCGGCCCAAGGACCTCGTCGGCTGGTGGTCGAACCCGCATATCGAGCGCGAGCGCGGGACCGAGACGCGCACCACCGCCTGGGTGCCGATGGGCAAGCCGATCTGGCTGACGGAGGTCGGCGTGCCGGCGGTGGACAAGGGCACGAACGGCCCGAACGTCTTCCCCGACCCCAAATCGTCCGAGAACGCCCTTCCGCCCCAATCCCGCGGCGTCCGCGACGACCTCATCCAGCTCCGGGGCCTGGAGGCCGTCCTCACCCGGTTCGACCCCGCCG
Source organism: Methylobacterium persicinum (assembly GCF_022179525.1). GTDB lineage: Bacteria > Pseudomonadota > Alphaproteobacteria > Rhizobiales > Beijerinckiaceae > Methylobacterium > Methylobacterium persicinum. Next base: position 143,468 of record NZ_BPQX01000054.1, on the reverse strand, counting down.
CGCCGGGCTTCACGGCCTCCGACAACCCGGTCTCGTCCGTCTATGGCGGGCGGATGGTGGATCCCGCCGCCATCTTCGTCTGGTGCTGGGATGCGCGGCCTTTCCCCACCTTCTCGGACATGACCGCCGCCTGGGCGGACGCGCCGCAATGGTCGACCGGTCACTGGATCAGCGGCCGGATCGAGGGCTGCGACCTCGACCTACTGGTCAGGCGGATCCTCGACGAGTTCGGTTTCGATGCTTCGGTTGCAGTGCAGGCGGCGGCCTTCCTCGATGGCTACGTCATCGATCGCCCGCTCACCGCCCGGGGTGCCCTGGAGCAGCTGGCGCAAGTCTTCGGCCTCGACGTCTCCGCGACGGGGGGCACCCTGCGCCTGCGCGGACCGCGCCGGGATGCGCCCGTGGTCCTGCCCATCTCGGACCTCGTCCGGGTCTCGGAGGAGGCGGAGGTCCTGCGCCGGGTCCGGGCGGAGGAGGGCTCGCTGCCCAGGGCCGTCTCGGTGGGGATCACCGATGCCGAGAGTCCCGACTACCGCAGGGCCACCGCCGCGGCCGCCCGGCCGGCCGGGGGGCGGCACGGGGAGACCCGGATCGACACGGCGGTGGTCACCCGCCGGGAGGTCGGCGACGGCCTGGCGGAAGACCTCCTCGACCGCCTCATCGCTGCCCGAGACAGCACGGTCTTCACCCTGAGCCCCCGGCGGCAGGACCTGGAGCCCGGCGACCTCGTGGCCCTGCCGGCCGAGGGGCCGGAGATGGCGGCAATCATGCGGATCGACCGGATCGCGGATGCGCCGACCGGGCGGCGGATCGAGGCGAGCCGGGTGCCGCCGCGCCTCGGTCCGGGGCGGGCGGTGCCGAAGAGCCGGGCCGCCCCGCTCCCGCCGCAGTCGGCGGCGGCTGGGGCGCCCTACGCCGTCGTCCTCGACCTGCCGGCCGATTGGGGCACGCCGACGGGCCTCCAGTACCTCGCCGTGGCGGCCGAGCCCTGGCCGGGGACGGTGACGGTCTGGCGTGCAGAAGCGGATGGCGCCTTCGCGGTCCACGGGCATGCAGACTACCCGGCCTGCCTCGGGCGGACCCTCACGGCCCTGCCCGCCGGCCCCCTGTGGCGCGGTGACAAGGGGGCGAGCCTCGATGTCATGCTGCGGCGGGCGGGGGCGCTCGCCGCCATTCCCCCCGCGGCGATGCTCGCCGGCGGCAACCTCTTCGCCGTAGTCGCGCCAGATGGCACGGTCGAGATCCTGTCGGCGGCGGACGTCGCGGCCACCGGTCCGGACACGTTCAGGCTCGGGGGAATGCTCCGCGGCCTGGCCGGAAGCGAGACCGCAGCGACCCGGGGTTCCCCCGCCGGGAGCCTGATCGTGCGGCTCGACGACGGGGGCGTCTCGCCCCTGGTCGATCGCCTCGACGAGACAGGGCGGACCTTCCGCTACCGGATCGGGGCCGCCGGCCTCGATCCGTCCGATCCGTCCATGGCGGCCGTCGGCGCGACGGCTGGGCTGGCGGCGGTCATGCCGCTTCGGCCGGTCCATCTCCGGGCGCGGAGGGGAAGCGATGGCGTGATCCTGTCATGGATCCGCCGGGCGCGGCGCTCGGCCGACGCCTGGGAGCCGGCCGAGATCCCCCTCGACGAGCCCCTGGAAAGCTACGCGGTGACGGTCTTCTCCGGCGGCACCGCGCTGCGGACCCTGACCGCCTCCGGGCAGGGGCTGCTCTACCCGTCCGCCGCGGAGACGGCGGATTTCGGCGGGCCCCAAACGAGCCTCGACGTGGCGGTCGCGCAATTCGGGACCGCCGCCGGCCTCGGGCCAGCCACCCGTGCCCGCATCCCCGTCAACGCCGCCTGATCACGGGAGACGATTCATGTCCGACGCCACGACCCATCTCGGCCTACCCCTCATCGCAGCTGGGCAGGCCCAGAAGCATGTCACCCACAATGAGGCGCTGGCGGTCCTCGACGCCCTCGTCCAGCTCGCTTGCCTCGACAAGGATCTGACCGCCCCGCCGACGAGCCCCGCCGAGGGTGACCGGTACCTCGTGGTCGCCTCCATGCCGACCGGGGCCTGGGTGGGCCGGTCGGGACAGGTGGTGCGGTTCACCGACGGGGTCTGGGTCGGGCTCGTCCCCTCGACCGGATGGCTCGCCTACCTCGCCGACGAGAAGCTCGTCTACGCCTTCGACGGCCGGGCCTGGGCGCCGATCACGTCCGGCAGCGGCGACCGGATCGGCATCAACACCAGTGCGGACGCCACGAACCGTCTGGCCGTGAAATCGGATGCCGCCCTTTTCGCGTGGGACGACGTCACGCCCGGCACGGGTGACATGCGCATCACCCTCAACAAGAAGGAAGCGGCCAGGGACGCCGGCTTCGTCTTCCAGACCGGTTGGTCGAGCCGCGCCCTGTTCGGGACGCTCGGAGGCGACGACTTCGTCCTGAAGACCTCACCGGACGGCTCTACCTTCGTCACCGCACTCGCTGCCGCCGCGGCGACAGGAATCGTCTCCTTCGCGGCGAGCCCCACGGCCCCGACGCCGACATCCGCCGACAACTCGACCCGCCTTGCGACGACCGCCTATGTCGACCGGGCCGTCAAGAATGCCGGCAGCGGGACCAACCCCGGAACCAGCGGGAGCCGCACGGCAATCTCGGACTCCGACTACGCGATCACTGCGAACGACCGGACGGTGGCGATCAAGGGCCTCTCGGTCTCCCGCAAACTGACGCTGCCGAAGGCGGCGACTTTTCCCAGGGCACGACGCTGACCGTGGTCGACGAGGCCGGGGCCGTCGGTTCGGCCAAGACGCTCACCGTGTGGAGCGCAACGAACGAGACGATCAGCGGCGTGCCGAAGCTGGTCATGACGGTGCCCTACGGCAGCCTGTCGCTCCAGAGCGACGGCACCAGCCGCTGGTCGGTGGTGAGCCGGAATCCGCCGGCCACCCGCAGCACCTTCATCGATGTCGCGATGAGCGGAGACAAGCAAACCATCGATTCCAGCTTTCAGCGGGTCGTGCTGCAGAACGTGCGATCGGACGCCGGAAACAATTGGGACGGGACGAACAGTTGGTATGTGTGCCCGAAAACGGGCATATATCAAATATCGGCAAGCTTGAGGATTGATAATTTCCTGAAGAGTGTCGTCCAGTATGGACTTGGAGTGTATACAAACGAAGAGGATGGGCCCTGGTTTCTATGGCACTTCTCAGGTTCTGGGAGCGGTGTACGGTCGACATATCCCTATAGCCGGATGAGCTATCAGAATGCCGGCGACAAGCTGCGCATGTTCTGTTTCACGGACCCGAGCACACCGATCATAGCCGCCGGCCTGCAGATCCTGCTCGTCTCGGAAGGCTCCGTCTGAGCCCTTTGCCCTCCCTGCCCGCCGATACGACAGGAGCGTGCCATGGTGCGACCCCCGTCTTCCCATGCGGAAGCCGGACCGAAGGGGTTCGAGGAAAGCTGCCGCCGCCTCGGGCCCGCCTTGATGCGCGACCTCGCGCTCACGGATGTCCAGGCCGCCGGGCTGCTCGGCAATCTCGGCCACGAGACCGGCGGTTTCCGCCTGTTGCAGGAGGTCGCCCCGACCGTGCCCGGATCCCGCGGGGGCTGGGGCATCGCCCAGTGGACCGGGCCCCGCCGGCTCGCCATGGAACGGTGGTGCCGGTCGCAGGGCCTCGACCCTGCGTCGGACGCGGCCAACGAGGGCTACCTCCTCATCGAGTTGCGGGGTAGCGAGGCCGCCGCCCTGGACGCCCTGCGCAACAGCGCGACCCTTGAACAGGCGACCAGCACGTTTTGCCGGACCTTCGAGCGCCCCGGCATCCCGGCCCTGGCCGACCGGCTGGTCTGGGCCCGGCGGGCGCTTCAGGCGATCCGGGACGCCGGGGGATCGCCGGCCTCCTCGCCCGGGGCGCGTCCCCCCTCGGCCCGTCCCCCGTCCGGCCGGCTCCGCCGCCCCGCCGGCCAACCCCTTCGACCCGCCAAACCTCTCCACCCAGCAAGGAGCCCACGATGACCCGCCCCTCGATCGCCCTCGCCGCCGCCTGTCTCGCCTGTCCTTCCGTGGCCTGCGCGGCCGGGTCCCCGGATGCCGTCGCCATTCCCTGGGGCGAATGGCTCTCCACCGCCCTCTCGACGGCGGCATCGGCTCTCGTGCCCGTCGCCGCGGCGGCGGTGACAGCCGGCGTCGCCCGCGTGGCCCCCTGGGCGAGTTCCCTCCTGACCCGGCAGCGGATCGAGGCTGCGATCCAGGCCGGGGTCGATTACGGCCAGAACGCCGTAGCCGGGGCGGTGAGAGGCAGGACGGTAGGCCTTGAGGTGGGGCCGGCGGTGGTCGCGGCGGGCACCCGGCACGTCGTCGCCATCGCCCCGTCCCGGGTCCTGCGCCGGGCCGGAGGCGTCGAGGGGGTGGCCTCGCGGATCTTCCGGGCGATGCCACTCGACGCGCAGGGCAGCGCCGAGACGGTCCTGAAGCCGGCGCTCCAACTCCTGAAGGACGATCCGCCCCGCCGGGCCTGAGCGAAAGGCGGCCGCGCGGCCGGAGGAGATACGATGACGGCCGACGCCCCCGAGCCGCCCGAGCCGCTCGACGGGCCCGCCCTTCTCGGCGGGCGGGCCCGCGCGATCCGCTTCCCGCCCCACTGGCATGCGTGGTTTGCCCGGCAGACCGAGCAGCGTCTCGCAGCCCTCGACGAGGTGGTCGACACCCATATCGAGCGGAGGGTCCTGCGGGGGATCCTCCGCCGCCTGAAGCACGCCGTCGTGCTGGCCTTCCTCGGCGCGGCGGCCGTCGCCCATTGGTTTGCGGATCAGATCGCATGGCTCGCCGAACGGCTGCCGGTTCTCAGGCTCGCCTGGGCGCTCGTTGTTGGAGATCGCTGATGTCCCCCCAGGCCGACCGGGTCCTGACACGCCTCTGGCTCGCCCTCGCGGCGCCTCCGGTCCTTGCCGCGACCCTCCATCTCGGCGCGATCGTCGGCGCCGGCCGGTGGCCGGACCTCGCCCTTGCAGCGGCTCCGGTCGTCCGCCGTGAAGCGGTGGCCGGGGCGCTATCCCCAGCCGCGATGGAACCGGCCGGGAGTTCGCCCGTAATGGGCTGCCAACCCCGTTCGAGCCATGCGAAGTCCTGTCGCCCCCTTCCTAAAAACTGAGCCCCGGCCCCTTCGCCGCCCCGGCGGCTGGGCTCGGGCCTGTATTCAGGGCATATTCAGTGCGTGGGGGACTAAGCTCGGCCCAATGCGCCACGCCATCGCCCTCGTTGCCATCTGCCTGACGGCCGCAGCCTTCGCTGCGGGCGGTATCGGCTCCATGGCCGAGGACGCCCCGGCGACCCAGACCGCCCAGGCGGCCCTGACCTCGGCGCCGCGGGTCGAATCCTGCCTATCGCCCGCCGACATGCGGGAGGAGGTCGGCGAGCGCCGGGTGATTGAGCCCATCGCCGCCATCCGGGCGGCGCGCTCGGTGATCCCCCGGGCCGAGATCCAGCGGGCCAGCCTGTGCCGGCGCGAGGATGGCCTCGTCTACATGCTGACGGCCTTGCGCCGGGATGGGCACTTCGTGCACGTCATCGTGGATGCGCGGACCGGCAAGGTGGCCGGCCAGTACTGACGGGGCGCCGTCCGATCGGAATGGAGTGAGACGTGCGGCTGCTCGTCGTCGAGGATGACAAGGACATCAACCGGCAGGTGGTCGCCGCCCTGGAGGAGGCCGGTTACGTCGCCGACAAGGCCTATGACGGCGAGGAGGGCGGCTATCTCGGCGAGAGCGAGCCCTACGACGCCATCATCCTCGACATGGGCCTGCCCAAGGCGGACGGGGTCACCGTCCTGCAGAAGTGGCGCCGGGCCGGCGTGAAGACGCCGGTGATCATCCTCACCGCCCGGGACCGCTGGTCCGACAAGGTCGACGGCTTCGATGCGGGGGCGGACGACTACGTCACCAAGCCCTTCCACATGGAGGAGCTGATGGCCCGCGTCCGCGCCCTCCTGCGCCGGGCCGCCGGCCATGCCTCCAGCCAGATCACCTGCGGTCCGGTCACTCTCGACACCCGTTCGGGCAAGGTCTTCGTGGACGGGGCCCAGGTGAAGCTTACGAGCCACGAGTACCGGCTGCTGTCCTACCTGATGCATCATACCGGACGGGTCGTCTCAAGGGCCGAGCTGACCGAGCACCTCTACGACCAGGATTTCGACCGCGACTCGAACACGATCGAGGTCTTCGTCGGACGGTTGCGCAAGAAGCTCGCGGTCGACCTGATCCAGACGGTTCGCGGTCTCGGCTACCTCGTGGATCCGAACCAGCCTGCCCCGCGGGTGTGATCGGACTTGCGATGAATCGGCATCCAATCCGGCGCAAAATGGTCTAAGACGCCGCCGCTCCGGGTGAGCGATCCGGGATCCCGACACGCCGATGCGCCGCCTCATCGACCTCCTGGCCCTGCGGCGGCGCTCGATCGCCGTCCGCCTCGCCGTCTCGGCCTTCCTGTCGAGTTCGGCGATTCTTCTGATCGCCGCCTGGATCCTCACCACCCTTTACCGCGAGAACACCGAGCGGGCCTTCGATAGCCGGCTTCTCGTCTTCACGAACAACCTCGCCACCGACCTCGTTACGCCCAACGATCCCGAAAGCCGCACCTTCTCGCTGGGCGACCCACGCTTCGACCTGCCCCTGTCCGGCTGGTACTGGCAGGTGGGCAAGCCCGATGCGAAGCCCCGGGACATCCGCACCTCGCGCTCCCTCGTCGGCGTGCCCCTGCCGCCGGCCACCGACGCGGACGGCAAGGTGGGGGTCGGCCAGATCCGCCAGGGCTACGGCAAGGGGCAGGACGGGCGCCTCCTGCGCATCATGGAGCGCGACGTCGATCTCGGCGAGGAGGGGCGCTACACGGTGCGGGTCGCCGGCCCGGCGGACGAGATCGTCAACGACGTCGAGCGGTTCCGCAACGCGTTGTACATGACCTTCGCCCTGCTCGGGGCGTCGCTCGCGATCACGACGCTGCTGCAGATCCGGTTCGGCCTCGCGCCGCTCAAGAAGATGCGCGCCGCGCTCGGCGCCATCCGGCAGGGCGAGGCCGACCGCATTACCGGCACCTATCCCCGGGATATCGCGCCCCTGACGGGCGAGGTGAACCTCTTGATCGAGACCAACCGGGAGATCCTGGAGCGCGCCCGCACCCAGGTCGGCAACCTCGCCCACGCCCTAAAGACTCCCCTGTCGATCATCGTCAACGAAGTCGGCAGCTCCGATGCGCCGGACGACCTCGCCCTAAAGATCCGGGAGCAGGCGGCGGTGATGCGCGATCAGGTGAACTACCACCTCGACCGTGCACGGGCGGCGGCGCTGGCCGGAACGCTGGGTACCTCGACGGAGATCGAGCCGGCCCTGGCCGGGCTCGTGCGGACCTTCGGCAAGATCTACCGGGACAAAGACATCGCCTACGAGGTCCACGTGCCGTCGGGCCTGCGCTTCCGCGGCGAGCGGCAGGACTTTGAGGAGATGGTCGGCAATCTCGTCGACAACGCGTCGAAATGGGCACTCGGCCGGGTGGCCATCCGAGCCGAGGTGATCGCCCGGGACGGCTATCCCCACCTCGTGGTCGCCATCGAGGACGACGGTCCCGGCCTGCCGCCGGAGGCCCGGCAGGCGGTCCTCGGGCGTGGGCGCCGCCTCGACGAGTCGAAGCCCGGTTCGGGACTGGGCCTGTCGATCGTCGCCGACCTTGCGGCCTTGTACCGCGGGCGGTTCGGCCTGGAGCAGGCTGCCCTCGGCGGTCTGCGCGCCGTGCTGGAGGTGCCGGGCGATGCGCCGGCCGGAGCGGCGACCCATTGAGAGGTCTCCCGCGGGCCTTACGGTCAAGGTAGGGTTGTCAGCAGGCTCGACTTGGGTGACATCGTGCCGCTCATGCGGGGTATGACGTCGGGTCGGAGCCGCGTCCATATGAAGACCGGACCCGTCCGGTTCGCACGCGGGATCTGATGACGGCGATCTGGTTCATCTTGGCGGGAATGACCGCCGCGGCCGTGCTCGGCCTGCTCTGGCCGATGTCCCGTCGCCTGTCGGACCACCGGGGCGAGGAACAGGATTCGGTCGTGTCCACGGAGACCGCCTTCTACGAGGACCAGCTCGCCGAGATCGCCCGCGACGTGGAGCGCGGCCTCATCGCGCCGGAAGAGGCCGAGGCCGCCCGTGCCGAGGCCGCTCGCCGCCTGCTCCGGGCGAGCCGGGAGGCAGACGAGCCCGAGGACGCCCCCCGCCTCGGGGAGCCAGGCCTGCGCCGCCGCCGGGCGGCGTCGGCCTTCGCCCTGTCGACCATCCCCCTCGTCGCCCTCATCGCCTACGGGCTCTACGGCTCGCCGGAACTGCCCGCGCAGACCGAGGCCGACCGCACGGCCGCCCGGGGCGGCAACGACGATCTTGCCAAGGCGGTGGGCCAGATCGAGGCGCGGCTCGCCCGCGATCCCGACGATGCCCGCGGCTGGCAGGTGCTCGCCCCGGTCTACATGCGGACGGGCCGGTTCGACGACGCGGCCCGCGCCTACGGTCAGCTGGCGCGGATCAAGGGTGAGTCCGCCGAAATCCTGGCGGATTGGGGCGAGGCCCTGACCGCCGCCGGCGACGGCACCGTCTCCCCACAGGCCAAGGATCTGTTCGAGCGGGCCCTCACCAAGGACGCCAAGGCGGCCAAGCCGCGCTTCTACGTGGCCCGCGCCGCCGAGCAGGCGGGCGATACCGCAGAGGCGATCCGCCAACTCACTACCCTCGAGTCCACGAGCCCTCCCGATGCCCCGTGGCTCGGTGCCGTGCGCGCGACGCTGGCCCGCCTAAAGGGCGAACCCGCGCCGCCGCCGGGCCCGGCGGCGGCCCCCCGGACGATCCCGGCGGAGCAGCAGGCCGCCATCCGCGGCATGGTCGACGGGCTCGATGCGCGGTTGAAGAACGGCGGCGGCACGCCTGACGAATGGGTGCGTCTCATACGCTCGCGCACGGTCCTGGGCGAACGCGATCAGGCTATGGCGGCCCTCACCCGCGCCCGCGCCACCCTTGCCGGCAACCCGCAGGGCCTCGCCCAGGTGGAAGCGGCCGCCGGCGAGTTGGGTCTCGGGCGGCCCGCGGCTGCCCCGATGCCGGGCCCCGAGGCCCGGGCCGACACGGAGGCGGCGATGGCGGCGGTCCAGGCCATGCCTCCGGCCGAGCGGGATGCCGCCGTCCGCGGGATGGTCGAGGCCCTCGACCGCCGCCTCGCGGCCAAGGGCGGTAGTCCGGACGAATGGATGCGCCTCGTCCGCTCCTACAGCGTGCTGGGCGAGCGCGACCAGGCCGTCCGGGCCATCGACCGCGCTCGCATGGCCCTGGCCACCAATGCGGAGGCTGTCGCCCGGATTGACGGCCTTGCCCGGGAACTCGCCCTGGCTGCCCCTGACGCCAAAGGTCGCCCCTGAGGCCGGATCGTCCCGCCGCCCTTGACCGGGAGGCCGCCGAGACCGACACCCTTCCTCCAGTCGCAATCCGGAAGAGACCGGATCTCAGGGAACGGAACGCCGTGACGCGCAAGAAGCGCCGCCTGATCCTGATCGCCGTCTGCGGCAGCGTCCTCGCGCTGGCCGTGGGCCTGATCCTGTCCGCCATGAGCGGCTCCATCGTCTTCTTCCGGTCCCCCTCGGAGATCGAGGCGCAGGCGATCCCCGCCGGCACGCGGCTGCGCCTGGGTGGCCTCGTCCAGGACGGGTCCCTGAAACGCGGGCCGGGGCAGACGGTGGACTTCGCCGTCACGGACCACGGCGCGACCATCGCGGTGCAGTACACCGGCCTGCTTCCGGACCTGTTCCGGGAGGGCCAGGGCGTCGTCGCCGAAGGCATTCTGGAGCCGGGCAACCGCTTCCGCGCCGACACCGTGCTCGCCAAGCACGACGAATCCTACATGCCCCGGGAAGTCGCCGACGCCCTCAAGAAGCAGGGCCGCTGGCAGGAGGGCGGGGCGAAGGGTCCGGTGCCCGCCGCCTCCGCCTCAGCCGACGGAACCCTCGGCCCCCGCAGCGAACGGTGAGGCGGATTTGATCGTCGAGACCGGACATTTCGCCCTCGCCCTGGCGCTCGCCCTGTCCCTCGTCCAGATGGTGATGCCTGTCTGGGCGGCGCGCTCGGGCGACCCGGCCCTGCGGCAGACCACCTCCCAGGCGGCCCTCGGCGCCTTCGCCTGCGTGCTCTTCGCCTTCGCCGCCCTGACCTGGGCGCACGCCACATCCGACTTCTCCGTCCAGAACGTGGTGGAGAACTCGCACACCCAGAAGCCCTTGATCTACAAGCTCTCCGGCGTGTGGGGGAACCACGAGGGCTCGATGCTCCTGTGGGTGCTGATCCTCACCCTGTTCGGCGCCTGTGTGGCCGGGGCGAAGAACTCCGTTCCGCCACGCCTGCGGGCCAACACGCTGGGCGTGCAGGGGCTCATCACCTTCGTCTTCGTGCTGTTCATCATCACGACGTCGAACCCCTTCACCCGCGTCGTGCCCGCGCCGATCGAGGGGCGGGACCTGAACCCGCTGCTGCAGGATCCCGGTCTCGCGATCCACCCGCCGCTCCTCTACCTCGGCTATGTCGGCTTCTCGATCACCTTCGCCTTCGCCGCCGCGGCGCTGATCGAGGGGCGGATCGACGCCGTCTGGGCCCGGGCCGTGCGGCCGTGGACCCTGTCCGCTTGGTGCTTCCTGACGCTCGGGATCGCGATGGGCTCGTACTGGGCCTATTACGAACTCGGCTGGGGCGGCTGGTGGTTCTGGGATCCGGTCGAGAATGCCTCCCTCATGCCGTGGATCGCGGGGACGGCCCTGCTGCACTCCACGGTCGTGATGGAGAAGCGCGACGCCCTGAAGGTCTGGACGGTGCTGCTCGCCATCCTCACCTTCTCGCTCTCGCTGGTGGGCACCTTCATCGTCCGCTCGGGCGTGCTGACCTCGGTGCATTCCTTCGCCACCGACCCCACCCGGGGCGTGTTCATCCTCGGCATCCTCGTCCTGTTCATCGGCGGGTCGCTCGCCCTGTTCGCGTGGCGGGCGCCGCTCCTGCGCCAGGGCGGGCTGTTCGCGCCGATCTCCCGCGAGGGGTCGCTCGTCCTCAACAACCTGTTCCTCGTCGCGGCCTGCGCGACGGTGTTCGTCGGCACCCTCTATCCGCTGCTCCTTGAGATGCTGACCGGCGACAAGATCACCGTCGGGCCGCCCTTCTTCAATTCCACCTTCGTGCCCCTGGCGATCCCGCTGCTGTTGATCGTCCCGTTCGGGCAGTCTCTGGCCTGGAAGCGCGGCGACCTGCTCGCCGCCTCCCAGCGCCTGTTCTTCGCCCTCGGCGTCGCCCTGGCCGCGGGCTTCGCAACACTGGCCATGACGGCGGGTGGGCCGGTGATGGCACCCATCGGGATCGGCCTCGGCGCCTACCTGCTGATCGGCTCCGCCATGGAGATCGTGGCCCGCGCCCGGGGCTACGGCGCACGGCGGACCCGCTCCCCCGCAATCATCGCCCGCCGGGCCTTCGGCCTGCCGCGGTCGGCCTGGGGCACGTCGCTGGCCCATGCCGGGGTCGGTGTGGTGGTGATCGGCATCGCCGCCCAGGGCTGGGCGAGCGAGGGGCTGGCGAGCCTCAAGCCCGGCCAGTCCCTGACCGTCGGGCCCTATGTGGCGACCCTCGACCGGGTCGCCCCCCGCCAGGGGCCGAACTACGAGGAAGCCGGTGCCTTCCTGACCGTGCGCAACCGGGCCGGCGACGAGGTGGGGCAGGTCGAGACCGGTCGCCGCTTCTACCCGAGCCGCCAGATGACCGTGACCGAATCCGGCCTGCTCACCCTCGGTGCGAGCCAAGTCTATGCCAGCCTCGGCGAGGCCGGGAAGGATGGTTCGATCGGCCTCAGGCTCTACTATAAGCCCCTGGTGTTGCTGATCTGGCTCGGCGCGGTGGTGATGGCGCTCGGCGGCGCCCTGTCCCTCACCGACCGGCGGATGCGCGTCGGCGCCCCCGCCAAGGCGAAGGGCCGCGCGCTTCCCGCGAGCGCGGTGGCGGCTGAGTGATGCGTGGCGCGCCGGACAAGCGGACCCGCATGGCTGGTCCCACCGTCAGTGCGTCGCTTCGCTCGCAGAGATGGAGTGCCTGGAGCGGTCTGTTTGCGGTCATCCTTCTCCTCGCTCCGCTCCCGGCCCGTGCCGTCCAGCCCGACGAGGTGTTGAAGGACCCCGTTCTGGAGCATCGGGCCCGCGAAATCTCTGAGGGGCTGCGCTGCCTCGTCTGCCAGAACCAGTCCATCGACGATTCCGACGCGCCCCTCGCCAAAGATCTGCGCCTGCTGGTCCGCGACCGCTTGGAGAAGGGCGACACCAACCAAGGGGTGAAGGACTACATCGTCGCGCGCTACGGCGAGTTCGTGCTGCTGCGGCCGGTCTTCGCCCTCCATACGCTTCTCCTGTGGCTGACCCCGGCGCTCGCCGTGCTGCTCGGTGCCTTCGGCCTCTGGCGCCTCGCCCGACGCCGACCGCCCGCGCCGGAACGGCGCCTCACCGCAGCGGAAGAAGCGGAAGTCGCCGCGCTGCTCCGGCGGGAGTAGGCTCCGCATCATCGGCCTGATTCGCCTCCTCCGGACCGTTCGGCACGAGTCTTGGATCGCCCGGCGGATCGACACGACGACGGAGGGGACGATGACCGCCGCCACGCTGACTATCTCCAGCCGCAACTATTCGTCGTGGTCCCTGCGGGGCTGGCTGATCTGCCGGATGGCGGGCATCGATTTCTCGACCGAGGTCCTTTCCGGCGAGGACACGACCAGCCGGGCGGAGCTGCTGCACCTATCGCCCTCCTTCCTCGTGCCGCGCCTGAGGCATGGGGATGTCGTCGTGTGGGACACCCTGGCGATCGCCTCGTACCTGAACGAGACCTTCCCGGAGGCCGGCCTGCTGCCCAAGGACCGGGCCGAGCGTGCCCATTGCCATTCCATTTCCGGCGAGATGCATTCCGGCTTCGTAAACCTGCGCTCCGCGCTGCCCATGAACCTGAAGGCGTTCCACCCCGGCTTCCGGCTGTTCAACGGGGCGAAGGCCGATATCGAGCGCATCGTGACGATCTTCGACGATTGCCTGGACCGGTACGAAGGGCCGTTCCTCTTCGGCAAGACGCCCTGCCTCGCCGATGCGATGTATGCGCCCGTCTGCACCCGCTTCCGCACCTATGACGTGAAGCTTCCCCCCAGCGCCGCTGCCTACCGCGATACGATCCTGCACTGGCCGCTCATGATCGAGTGGGCCGAAACCGCCGCGCAGGAGCCGGAGGAGATCGAAGAACTCGACATGGAGTTCTGACAAATTTCATGTTCGGCCGGGTGGGCTTCCTCCCCGGCGGTCATTGCAATCAGGCTGAAGCAATCCGGGATACGCTTCGCCTTGCGGCGTCCTGCTTCCCTGAATGGCGTCTTCTCGCCTTCATGGGCGAATGTGTGCAGCGCAAGAAGTCTCTCAGCATTCTGCATTTTTCTTCCGACCCGCTGTCCCGCTTGGCTCGGCGAAGCTATTAATTTTTTTGTTACGGAATGCCGGCTCGGCCCATTTGCTTCTAGGCTATGAAGCGCCCGAGAAACGTTTGTGCGCAACTGAGCCGCCCGCCGAGTGACAGTTCGACAGCTATCCTTTGTCAGGCGACCGGACTGCGCGATTGATGCGAACCTGCAATTCTGTTCCTCTTCGAGCTTAGAACGGGAACAGACTGGGCAGGAGCCTATGTTGCGTCATGAGCCCTGGAGCGCCGAACGGGCCTCGGGCATTATCGCCGAACACAGCCACCTTGAGGGCGCCACGCTGCCTATCCTGCACGCCCTGCAGGAAACGTTCGGCTACGTGGATTCCGGCGCGATCCCGCTGATTGCCGATGCGCTGAACGTGTCGCGGGCCGAGGTGTTCGGCTGCGTCAGCTTCTACCACGACTTCCGCAAGGAGCCTGCCGCCGGACGGCACGAGGTGAAGCTCTGCCGGGCGGAAGCCTGCCAGGCGATGGGCTCCGATGCCCTGCACCGGGAGATCCTCGGCCGCCTCGGCTGCGACTGGCATGGGACCGCCGCCGACGGGTCCGCCACGGTGGAGCCGGTCTACTGCCTCGGCCTCTGCTCCAACGGCCCGGCCGCCCTCGTCGATGGCGAGCCCGTCGCGCATCTGACCGCCGACGCCCTGGAAGCCGCCCTGACGGAGGTGCGCCAGTGACCGTCACGCTTTACGTCCCCCGCGACGCCGTCGCCCTGGGGCTCGGCGCCAACAAGGTCGCCCGCGCCCTCTTCGCCGGCGCCGAGCGCCGGGGCCTCGACGTCACCATCGTCCGGACGGGCTCACGCGGCCTGTTCTGGCTGGAGCCGATGGTCGAGGTCGCCACACCTGAGGGGCGCGTCGCCTACGGGCCGGTGACCCTGAACGACGTCGACGCCCTGCTCGATGCCGGCCTCACGACCGGTGGCGAGCATGCGCTGCGCCTGGGAAATCCGGAAGAGATCCCCTTCCTCGCCAAGCAGCAGCGGCTGACCTTCCACCGTTGCGGCGTCATCGATCCGGTCTCCGTCGAGGATTACCGGGCGCATGGCGGCTATCGCGGCCTCGAGGCGGCGCTGAAGCTCGATGCCGAGGGCATCGTCACGCAGGTGCGCGAATCCGGCCTGCGTGGCCGCGGCGGCGCCGGCTTCCCGGCGGGCATCAAGTGGAACACGGTGATGCTCGCCAAGGCTGAGCAGAAATACGTGGTCTGCAATGCCGACGAGGGCGATTCCGGCACCTTCGCCGACCGGATGATGATGGAGGGCGATCCCTTCAACCTCATCGAGGGCATGACCATCGCCGCAGTCGCGACGGGCGCCACCCGGGGCTACATCTACCTGCGCTCCGAATATCCGCAGGCCTTCGCGACCCTGAAGGAAGCCATCGCCAACGGCGTGACGGCCGGGGTGCTCGGCGACGATATCCTGGGTTCAGGTAAAACATTCCATCTGGAAGTCCGCCTCGGGGCCGGTGCCTATATCTGCGGTGAGGAGACCTCGCTGCTGGAGAGCCTGGAGGGCAAGCGCGGCATCGTCCGGGCCAAGCCGCCGATCCCGGCGCTCAAGGGTTTCCTGGGACAGCCGACGCTGGTCAACAACGTGATGACCTTCACGGCCGTGCCGTGGATCCTGGAGAACGGTGCGAAGGCCTATGCCGATTACGGCATGGGCCGGTCGCTCGGCACCCTGCCGATCCAGCTTGCCGGCAACATCAAGCATGGCGGCCTGATCGAGCTGGCGTTCGGCGTGACGCTCCGCGAGGTCATCGAGGAATACGGCGGCGGCACCCGCTCCGGACGCCCGGTCCGCGCGGTGCAGGTCGGCGGCCCGCTCGGGGCCTACTTCCCCGATCACCTGCTCGACACGCCCCTCGATTACGAGGCGATGGCGGCCAAGAAGGGCCTCGTCGGTCACGGCGGCATCGTGGTGTTCGACGACACCGTCGATATGGCGCAACAGGCCCGCTTCGCCTTCGAGTTCTGCGCCACCGAGTCCTGCGGCAAGTGCACCCCCTGCCGCATCGGTGCCACCCGCGGCGTCGAGACCATGGACAAAGTGATCGCCGGCATCCGCCCCGACGCCAATCTCAAGCTCGTCGAGGACCTCTGCGAGGTCATGACCGACGGCTCGCTCTGCGCCATGGGCGGCCTCACGCCGATGCCCGTGATGAGCGCGATCACCCACTTCCCCGAGGATTTTCGCCGCGCGGGCTCGCTGCCTGCGGCGGCTGAGTGAGGAGGCGCGCATGGCCCTCATCAAAGAGATCGATTACGGCACCCCGATCCGGGTCGCTGAACAGACCGTCACCCTGACGATCGACGGCATGGAGGTCACGGTCCCGGCCGGCACTTCCGTCATGGCGGCGTCGATGCATGCCGGGACGCAGATCCCCAAGCTCTGCGCCACCGACAGCCTGGAGCCGTTCGGCTCCTGCCGCCTCTGCCTCGTGGAGATCGAGGGCCGCCGGGGCACCCCGGCCTCGTGCACGACGCCCGCCGAGAACGGCATGGTCGTCCACACGCAGACCGACAAGCTCGCCAAGCTCCGCAAGGGCGTGATGGAGCTGTACATCTCCGACCACCCCCTGACCTGCCTGACCTGCGCCGCCAACGGCGATTGTGAGCTGCAGGACATGGCCGGCGTCGTCGGCCTGCGCGACGTTCGCTATGGCTACGACGGCGACAACCATGTCGAGCTGACGTCCGAGAAGTATCTCCCGAAGGACGAGTCCAATCCGTACTTCACCTACGATCCGTCGAAGTGCATCGTCTGCAACCGCTGCGTGCGCGCCTGCGAGGAAGTGCAGGGCACGTTCGCGCTGACCATCGCCGGCCGCGGCTTCGACAGCCGCGTCGCCGCCGGGCCGACGAACTTCATGGAATCCGAGTGCGTGTCCTGCGGCGCCTGCGTCCAGGCGTGCCCGACCGCGACGCTCCAGGAAAAGTCGATCCACGAGTTCGGCCAGCCCGAGCACGCGGAGGTCACGACCTGCGCCTATTGCGGCGTCGGCTGCTCGTTCAAGGCGGAGATGCAGGGCACCCGTGTCGTCCGTATGGTTCCCTACAAGGCCGGCAAGGCCAACGAGGGCCATTCTTGCGTGAAGGGCCGCTTCGCCTACGGCTACGCCACCCACAAGGACCGCATCACCAAGCCGATGATCCGCGAGAAGATCACGGATCCGTGGCGCGAAGTCTCCTGGGAAGAAGCCATCGGCCGGGCGGCGAGCGAGTTCAAACGCATCCAGGCGAAATACGGGAAGGATTCGGTTGGCGGCATCACCTCGTCCCGCTGCACCAACGAGGAAGCCTACCTCGTCCAGAAGCTGGTCCGTGCCGCCTTCGGCAACAACAACGTCGATACCTGCGCCCGCGTCTGCCATTCGCCGACCGGCTACGGTCTGATGTCGACGCTCGGCACTTCGGCTGGCACGCAGGACTTCAAGTCCGTCGAGAATTCCGATGTGATCCTGGTGATCGGCGCCAACCCGACCGACGGCCACCCGGTCTTCGGCTCGCGGATGAAGAAGCGCTTGCGCCAGGGCGCGAAGCTGATCGTCGCGGATCCTCGCCAGATCGACCTCGTGAAGTCGCCGCACATCAAGGCGGACTTCCACCTGCCGCTGAAGCCGGGCTCGAACGTCGCGTTCATCAACTCCCTGGCGCATGTCATCGTGACCGAGGGGCTGATCGACGAGGCTTACGTCCGCGAGCGCTGTGACCTGCCTGAGTTCGAATCCTGGGCGCGGTTCATCGCCGAGGACCGGCATTCGCCGGAGAACCAGCAGCAGTTCACCGGGCTCGACCCGGAGGCCGTGCGCGGTGCGGCCCGCCTCTATGCCAAGGGCGGCGCGGCGGCGATCTACTACGGTCTCGGCGTCACCGAGCACAGCCAGGGCTCGACGATGGTCATGGGCATGGCCAACATCGCCATGGCCACCGGCAACATCGGCAAGCTCGGCGCGGGCGTGAACCCGCTCCGCGGCCAGAACAACGTGCAGGGCTCCTGCGACATGGGCTCGTTCCCCCACGAGCTCACCGGCTACCGCCACGTCTCGGACGATGCCACCCGCGAGAGCTTCGAGGCCCTCTGGGGCGCCAAGCTCGACAACGCACCGGGCCTGCGCATCACCAACATGCTGGACGAGGCCGTCGAGGGCACGTTCAAGGGCATGTACATCCAGGGTGAGGACATCGCGCAGTCGGACCCCGACACGCATCACGTCACCGCCGGCCTGAAGGCGATGGAGTGCATCGTCATCCAGGACATCTTCCTGAACGAGACGGCGAAATACGCCCACGTCTTCCTGCCGGGCGCTTCGTTCCTCGAGAAGGACGGCACCTTCACCAATGCCGAGCGGCGCATCAGCCGCGTGCGCAAGGTGATGCCGCCGATGGGTGGCTACGGCGACTGGGAGGGCACCGTCCTCCTGGCCAAGGCGCTCGGCTACGAGATGAACTACACCCATCCGTCGCAGATCATGGACGAGATCGCGAGCCTCACGCCGAGCTTCACCGGCGTGTCCTACGCCAAACTCGACGAGCTCGGCTCGATCCAGTGGCCGTGCAACGAGAAGGCGCCCCTCGGCACCCCGATGATGCATGTCGACCGGTTCGTCCGCGGCAAGGGCCGGTTCATGATCACCGAGTTCGTGCCCACCGAGGAGCGGACGGGGGCGAAGTTCCCGCTCATCCTCACCACGGGCCGCATCCTCTCCCAGTACAATGTCGGCGCGCAGACCCGGCGCACCGAGAACTCTCGCTGGCACGAGGAGGATGTGCTGGAGATCCACCCGTTCGACGCCGAACTGCGCGGCATCGTGGATGGCGATCTCGTCTCTCTGGAGAGCCGCTCGGGCGACATCGCCCTGAAGGCGAAGGTCTCGGAGCGGATGCAGCCGGGGGTGGTCTACACGACCTTCCACCACGCCAAGACCGGCGCCAACGTCATCACCACCGACTATTCGGACTGGGCGACCAACTGCCCCGAATACAAGGTGACGGCGGTTCAGGTGCGGCGGACCAACCGGCCCTCCGACTGGCAGGCGAAGTTCTATGAAGAAGACTTCTCCCTGACGCGGATCGCCCAGGAAGCGGCGGAGTAGGCCCGATGAGCGCCGCGACCCAGGAGGACAAGCTCCTCCGCATGGCTAACCAGATCGCCGCCTTCTTCCGGTCCTACCCGGAGGAGGAGGCGGTGGCCGGCGTCCACAAGCACATCGAAGCGTTCTGGACGCCGCGGATGATCTCGAAGCTGGAGGTCGCCCTGCCGACCTTCGGCGACAAGGCCGACATCCTCGTCCGCCGGGCCCTCCAAATCGACGAGCCACAGGCGGAGAGCCCCATCCGGTCGGCCACCCGCGACCCACAGAAGCTCGGCGACGGCGCCAGCGACGCCGGATAGGCATCGCCGCTCGCGCTCCCACCGCCGTCATTGTTTTGCGTTCGCTCGCAAGGACAGCGCGGGTTTGATCCAAATCTCCCCCTCATCCTGAGGTGCTGCGAAGCAGCCTCGAAGGACGGCTCCACGGATCGCGGAGCCTTCTGGAGCCCTCCTTCGAGGCCCGCTTGTTGCGGGCGCCTCAGGATGAGGGAGCGGGTGGGTTCGGCGGTTGGAACATTTTCGATCACATCCAAGTCGGGAAATGCCACATGAACTCCTCCCCGCGGGCGTGAGGGGTTTCGCCTCGCTGGCACCGGTGTTCCCCGCGAACACTTGCGCGGCGTTGTCTTGCAAAAACTTGTGCGAGGCTGCCTAATCTCTGGCCGGAGCTTCCGCGTCGCGGTAAATGTATTCCGTATACAGGCCCGATCAACGGGCCGTATCGGGAGGTCGAGGAATGGGTACAGGGCTTGCGGGCGCCATCGCGCCAGACGTGTCGTACGGCTTTCTTTCGCGTGAACGCATCGTAGCCCGGCCCGGGTTCAATCGCTGGCTGGTTCCCCCGGCCGCCCTTGCCATCCATCTGTGCATCGGCATGGCCTACGGCCTGTCGGTGTTCTGGCTTCCCCTGACCAGGGCCCTCTCGGTCGGACAGGCCGCCCCCGCCGCCTGCGGTGACATGGGCATCATGACCGCCCTGTTCACCACCACCTGCGACTGGCGCGTCAGCGACCTCGTCATCGTCTTTTCCATCGGCATCGTAATGCTCGGGCTGTCGGCCGCCCTGTTCGGCGGCTGGCTCGAGCGGGCGGGCCCGCGCAAGGCGGGGCTGGTCGCCGCCCTCTGCTGGGGCGGCGGCTTCCTCGTCGGCGCGCTCGGCGTGTACGTCCACCAGCTCTGGCTGGTCTGGCTCGGCATGGGCCTGATCGGCGGGATCGGGCTTGGCCTCGGGTACATTTCCCCGGTCTCGACCCTGATCAAGTGGTTCCCGGACCGGCGCGGCATGGCCACCGGCATGGCGATCATGGGCTTCGGTGGCGGTGCGATGATCGGCTCGCCCCTTGCCGACATGCTGATCAAGGGCTTCCGCACCGCGGACTCGGCCGGCGTCTGGCAGACGCTGGCGGTGATGGGCGTCGGCTACCTCCTGTTCATGACCGCCGGGGCACTCGGCTACCGGGTGCCCCCGGCGGGCTGGAAGCCCGAGGGCTGGACGGCACCGGCTTCCAACAATGCGATGATCGCCGCGGGGCACGTCCATCTGCGCGACGCGCACAAGACCTTCCAGTTTTGGATGATCTGGCTCGTCCTCTGCCTGAACGTCTCCGCGGGCATCGGCGTGCTGGCCCTGGCCTCGCCGATGCTTCAGGAGATCTTCGGCGGCGCGTTGATCGGCCAGCCGGGCATCGGGCTCGGTGCCCTCGATGGGGGGCAGAAGGCGCAGGTCGCCGCCATCGCCGCGGGCTTCGTCGGGCTCCTATCCCTGTTCAACATCCTCGGCCGGTTCTTCTGGGCGTCCCTGTCGGACAGGATTGGCCGCAAGGCCACCTACGCCACCTTCTTCCTGCTGGGCGGACTGCTCTACGCCGCCGCGCCGAGCGCGGCGACGGCGGGCTCGCAGGCCCTGTTCGTGGCAATCTTCTGCGTCATCCTCTCGATGTATGGCGGCGGCTTCGCCACCATCCCGGCCTACCTCGCGGACATCTTCGGCACGCAGTTCGTGGGCGCCATCCACGGGCGGCTGCTCACGGCGTGGTCGACGGCCGGCATCGTCGGGCCCTTCGTCGTCACCAAGATCCGTGAGGTCCAGGCCGCCGCGGGCGTGCAGGGGGCCGACCTCTACGGGCGGACGATGTACGTGCTCGCCGGGTTCCTGGCGGTGGGCTTCCTCTGCAACCTGCTGATCCGGCCGCTCGCCAGGACATGGTTCATGCCGGAGGCGGAGGTCGCCGCGCTGGGCGCCAAGCCGGGCGCGCGGCAGGTGCCCTCGGGTTCGTTCGGCATCGGCCGGGGCGGCTTCAGCCTCGGGGCGCTGCTGGCCTGGGCCGTGGTCGGCATCCCGATCCTTTGGGGCATCGGCATCACCCTGTCGAAGGCGCTGATCCTCTTCCGGTGACGGAGGGGCCGGCTGGATTGTGCCGGGTGCTCGATCCGCGTAACCCAGCCGGGTCCGCCCGGCCGGGAGACGCCCCGTGATCGACAAGCTGGATTTCCTGCTCGCCCTCGCCCGCGAGCAGCATTTCGGCCACGCCGCCGAAGCCTGCGGGGTTACGCAGCAGACCCTTTCGGCGGGGGTGAAGCAGCTGGAAAACCGCTTCGGCGTGCAGCTCGTCCTGCGGGGCTCGCGCTTCCAGGGCTTCACGCCGGAGGGCGAGCGCGTCCTCGCCTGGGCCCGGCGGATCGTCGCCGACGCCCGGGCGATGCATGAGGAGGTCGTCGGCCTGCGCCGGGGACTCAGCGGCCACCTGCGCATCGCCGCCATCCCCACGGCCCTGCCGATGGTCGCCCGGCTGACCACCCCCTATCGGGAGCGGCACCCGGACGTGCGGCTCACCATCGAGTCCGCCACCTCGACCGACATCTTCTCCCTCATCGAGAACCTGGAGGCGGATGCGGGCATCACCTACCTCGACAACGAGCCCCTCGGCCGCGTCGTCTCGGTGCCGCTCTACCAGGAGCGCTACCGGTTCGTGACGGCGGCGGGCGGCCCCTATGACGGGCACGACTCGGTGACCTGGGCCGAGACCGGCCGTGTGCCCCTCTGCCTGCTCACCCCCAACATGCAGAACCGGCGGATCATCGATCAGCAGATTCGCGCGGCGGGGGGCGAGCCGGCCGCGACCCTCGAGTCGAACTCGATGATCGTGCTGATGAGCCACGTGCGCACCCTGCGCTGGGCTTCGATCATGCCGGAGGTGCTGGTGGATGCCCTGGGGGCGATCAAGGGCCTCCAGGCCATCCCGATCACCGCGCCGGATGTGGTGCACTCGATCGGGCTCGTGGCGCCCCGGCGGGACCCGTCCACGCCGATGATCAGCGCCCTTGTCTCCGTCGCCCGCCAACTCGCCCAGTCGATGACCGCCGAGGCGCCGGGTGTGCGGGGGTGAAGGGGGCGGCCCCTATGGAGAGGCCCACGCCGTCGGCGCGGCCAAGCCCGCGCCGTCATTGCTTCGCTCCGCTCGCCATGACGGCAGAAAGGCGGCGGGCCGATACATAAAAAAAGGCCGCCCGGGAGGGGCGGCCTGTCGTGGAGCGCGGAGGGCGCGCTTACTTGATCTTGCTTTCCTTGAAGTCGACGTGCTTGCGCGCGACCGGGTCGTACTTGCGCATCGTCAGCTTTTCGGTCTGCGTCCGGGAGTTCTTCTTGGTGACGTAAAAGTAGCCCGTGTCGGCGGTGCTGACGAGCTTGATCTTGACGGTGACGGCCTTGGCCATGGTGCGGTGCTCCTGGGCGGGGTGGCATTCCGCGCGAGCGAAACGCAAAAGGGCCGGGGAGGCCCGGCCGAATTAGGCGGGCTGGATGCCCGATCGCCGCCGCGAGGTCAAGGGGGCGGCCGCCTCCGCCCCCGCCGCAGGCTCCCCGTCAGGGGGATGGCATAGGCGAGGAACAGGGCGAGCAGGGCATAGGCGAAGCCGTCCGGGGGCATGAGGTCGAGGCCGCCGCCGATCACCGGCGGCCCGAGGATCAGGCCGACATTGTAAAGCACCACGAAGGTTGCGTTGGCGCCGGCGAGATCGGCGGCGGACACCCGCGCCCCGAGGGTCGCGAGGCCGACCGTGTAGAGGGTACCCGCGAGCCCGCCCCACAGGAACAGCAGAATGCCCAGCGCCGTGCCGGAGGTGGAGGCCACCGGGATCAGGGCCGAGCCCAGGGCACAGCCGAGACTCGTCCCGAGGAGCACGAGGGTCCGGTCGAAGCGGTCGGCGAGCCAGCCGAAGGGGATCTGGAACAGGACGTTGCCCAGCGCAATCAGGCTCACGAGTCCGGCCGCGCCCTGGGCGTCGTACCCGATGCGCAGGCCGTAGAGGGGCAGGATCGCGAAGATACCGGTCTCCACCGCACCGTAGGCCAGGGCGGCGAACAGGGCGGCCGGAGCGAGGCGGAGATAGCCGAACACCCCCCGGCCGGTCCCGCCCTCGACGGTGGGCGAGAGGCCCCTGGCCAGCAACACCGGAAGGAGCCCGGCCAGGACGAGGCCCGCCCCCGTCACGTAGGGCCACGGGCCCATCGTCCCGACCAGGGCGAGGAGCAACGGTCCCACGGCGAAGCCCAACGCCAGGACCGTGGTGTAGATGCCCAGCACCAATCCCCGCCGTTCCGGAGGGGCGGCGGCGTTGATCCAGTATTCGGAGAGCACGAACAGCGCCCCGAGCCCTGCCGAGAACACGAAGCGCAGGGGAAACCACGCGGCGATGCCGGGCAGGAGTGGGAAGGCGACGAGGCACGCCGCCGAGACGATCACCGCCAGCGTCAGCAGCGGCACGACTCCGATCCGGGACGCGATCCGCGGTACGAACGGCACGATGCAGATGCTGCTGATGCCGGCCATGGCCGTGTTGAGGCCGATCAGCGTGCTCGATGCCCCCCGCCGCTCCATCTCGATCGACAGGAGCGGGATCGACAGGCTCAGCCCGATTCCAACCACGGCGACGCAGGCGATGGCCGCCGAGATGGCGGCGACGCGCTCCCGGTCGTTCTGCGCATCGCCACCCAGCACGCCGACCCCCGAACCCGGGCCGGTTCTTTCAGAATAGGTCACAAAAACTCCCGCTCGCGGCGGCCGTAGCGCTCGTAATGGAAGGGGATCTGCCGGTGCGGCGCGAAGTCCACGGCGATCTGCGCCTCGAGCTCGTCGAGGATCGCACGGGTGATATAGGGCAGATCGAGCTTGCGTGCCGCGTCGAGGCGCACCCAGGCGAGTTCGGTGAGTTCGCTGTCCTCGCTCACCCGGCCCGGCTCCTCGGCGGCGACGCAGGTGCGGTCGATGGCGAAGAACCGTGTGTCGAAGCGGCGGACGCGCTTGGGTGGGGTGATCGCCCGCGCCACGAGATGCAGGGCCTCCAGATCGGGCAGGACGCCGTGGCTCTGGAACGCCTCCCAGCCGGCGGGCACATCCTCCGGCGGGCCGTACTCGGCGGTGCCGAGCAGCAGGCCGGTCTCCTCGTAAGTCTCCCGGATCGCGGCCAGCGCCAGGGCGCGGCCGAGATGGTGCGGTGGCCGCGAGATGCGGCGGGCGAGCGCGGCCTCCGCGTAGTCGGGGAGGGCGCCGGCCACGGGCATGGAGCGGTCGCCGAGTTCGATCCGGCCACCGGGGAACACGAACTTGCCCGGCATGAAGGCGAGCCGCGCGTTGCGCCGGCCCATCAGCACCTTCGGTCCCCCCCGCCCGCGACGGTCGAGGACGATCATCGTCGCGGCGTCGCGGGGGCGGAGGCTCGCGGCCGGACGGGCCTTCTCAGGTGCGGCCTGCGGGGCGACCGGGTCCGGCTGGGGCAAGGCGTGTCTCCTCCGGCCCCAGGGCGGGGCGGCCCCGCGGTAGCGCGGCGAAGCCGTGCATGCCAAGGGCGTATTGCAGGCCCACGACGGCGCCCTTCACCGGCTGCAGCAGCCCGAGGGCGAGCACCAGGGTGAAGGCGGGCCAGACGCCGAGTTCGACCCAGAGGGGCACCTCGTAGGCGCTCTCCGTCTCGAGGATCAGGTAGCCGACGATGTGGGCCACGATGAAGATCACCACGTAGGGCGGCAGATCGTCGGCCCGGTGGTGGTGCAGTTCGAGCCCGCAGCATTCGCAGTCCGGCCGGACCTTCAGGAAGCGGCCGAACAGCTTGCCCTGCCCGCAATGGGGGCAGCGGCCGATGAAGCCGCGGGCCATGGCGCGGATCAGGCCCGTGCGGGTCGGGGTGGGTGTCTGCGTCGTCGGCATCCTGTCATCCCCTCCCACCGCCGCCACCGTCATTGCGAGTGCAGCGACGACTCAACACACCTGCTTCCCATCCTCGCCCTCATCCTGAGGTGCCGTGGCGAAGCGACGGCCTCGAAGGAAGCTTCCAGTTCCCGCGCGATCCCTGGAGGGTTCCTTCGAGGCCGCTGACGCGGCACCTCAGGATGAGGGAGGTGGTGGGAAGGATCGGGCGATCCCCGTCCCTTCCGTCATGGCCCGGGCCTGCAAGGCGGATGTCTACCACGCCCGCCCCTACCGCCGTGAGCCGCGGTGGCGCGTGCCGGAGTTGCGGATTCCGGCGGGGCGGCCGGGCGGGGCCGATTTGAACGGGCGACCCGGCCCCTTGCGGGCGGCACCGTTGCCGGAGCCCTGGCGCCCCTCGCTGAGCAGTTCGAAGCGCAGCGCCCCGGCCACGGGGGCGGCCTCCACGAGCTTCACCTCGACCCGGTCGCCGAGGCGGAACGTCTCTCCGGTGCGCTCGCCGACCAGGGCGTGTCGTCCCTCCTCATGGCGGAAGTAGTCGGCGCCGAGCTGGGAGATCGGGACGAAGCCGTCGGCCCCCGTGTCGGCGAGCTTGATGAACAGGCCCGCCCGGGTCACCCCGGAAATCTGCCCGGCGAAGGTGGCGCCGATCCGGTCCGCGAGGTGGCCGGCGATCAGCCGGTCGATGGTGTCGCGCTCGGCCGCCATGGCCCGGCGCTCGGTGGCCGAGATGCTCTCGCCGATGGCGGCGAGATCCCCCGCGGTGACATCGGCCGGGAGGCCCCCCGGCCCGAGCTTGCAGGCCGAGATCAGAGCCCGGTGGACGATGAGGTCGGCGTAGCGGCGGATAGGCGAGGTGAAGTGGGCGTAGCGGCGCAGGTTCAGGCCGAAATGGCCGAGGTTTTCGGACGCGTAGACCGCCTGGGCCTGCGAGCGTAGGACGACCTCGTTGATGAAGGTGGCATGCTCGGTCTCGGCCACCGAGCGCAGGACGCGGTTAAACAGGTCCGGCCGGAGCGCCCCCTCCTTCGGCAGCTTGATGCCGATGGAGGCCAGGACCTCGCCCAGCACCCGCATCTTCTCCAGGGCCGGCTCGTCGTGCACCCGGTAGATCAGCGCCTGCCGGGCGGCCTCCAGGGTTTCGGCGGCGGCGACGTTGGCCTGGATCATGAACTCCTCGATCAGCCGGTGGGCGTCGAGGCGCTCGGGCACGATCACCCGGTCGACCGCGCCCTCCTGCGTCAGCAGGACCTTCCGCTCGGGCAGGTCGAGGGCCAGCGGGCCGCGGCGGTCGCGGGCGGTCTTCAGGGCTGCATAAGCCGCCCAAAGGGGGCGGAGCGCCCGGTCCAGGAGCGGCCCGGTCTTCTCATCGGGCCGTCCGTCGATAGCCGCCTGGGCCTGGGCATAGGACAGCTTGGCGGCGGACCGCATCATCACAAGGTGGAAGCCGTGGCGGCGCTTCGTGCCGTCGGCGGCCACCACCATGCGCACGGCCAGGGCGGGGCGGTCCTCGCCCTCGCGCAGGGAGCAGAGGTCATTGGAGATCCGCTCGGGCAGCATCGGCACCACCCGGTCGGGGAAATAGACCGAGTTGCCCCGCTCCAGGGCCTCCCGGTCCAGGCTCGTGCCGGGCCGGACATAGGCGGCGACGTCGGCGATGGCGACCGTGACGATGAAGCCGCCGGGATTGGCCGGGTCCGCGTCGGGCTCGGCCATCACCGCGTCGTCGTGATCCTTGGCGTCTGGCGGATCGATGGTCAGCAGGGGGATGTCGCGCCAGTCCTCGCGTCCGCGGAGCGTCGCCGGTTTCACCGCGTCGGCCTCGGCGAGGGTCGCCTCGGCGAAGACGTGGGGAATGTTGTGCAGGTGGAGGGCGATGAGGCTCACCGCCTTCTCGGAGCCGAGGGAGCCAAGGCGCTCCTTCACCCGGCCGCGGGGCAGGCCGAAGCGGGTCTCGCGCTCGAGGGCGACGCTGACGAGGTCGCCGTCCCTGGCTTCACCCTCCTCGCCGGGCGGGATCAGGATTTCCTTGCCCTGCCCCTTCTTGTCCACGGGGACGATACGGCCGCCCTGGGCGCCGGCCCGGTAGACGCCGATGATCTCCGCCTTGTTCTTGCCGATCACCTTGATGACCCGGCCGGTATAGCTGCCCTCTGGATCGCGCTCGACGCGGATGAGGGCCCGGTCGCCGATGCCGGGCGCCGGCCGCTTCGCCCCCCGCCCGCCCCGGACGGGCATGAGCACGATCGAGGGTAGCTTGCCCTCTCCGGTCCACTCGACGGGCACGGCCAGGAAGTCCCCGTGCCGGTCGCGGGAGCGGATGTCGGCGAGCACCACCGGCGGCAACCGCCCGGCCGCGGCAAGGCCGCCTCGCCCACGCTCCAGAGCGCCGTCGGCCTCGATCTCCTTGAGGATCGCCTTCAGTTCGATCTTGGCCGCTCCCCCTTTCACGCCGAAGGCCTTGGCGATCTCGCGCTTGCCGACGCGTTCCTTCGATTCGGCGATGAAGGCGAGGATCTGCTCGCGGGTGGGAAGCGTCGGGGGGAGGGCGGGAGCCGCCTTCTCACGGGTGCGGGGTGCCAAAGATCCGTGCCATGTCTCGAGGTGGGATGGGCCGGCCGCGCAGCGGCAGCCACCACCTCCTAGGTGGTGGCAGAGACCGCCCGCGGCAACGACTCGTCCGTTCTTCGCAACAGATGCCGCAGCTTAGCGGCGGTCAAGGGTACGGGCCGCGGTCATCGTGGGCGACTTACCCCGTCGAGGCCGACTTGCGGATGCGCTCCACCGCCGCGTCGCAATCAAAACCCGGTGCGGTCAACTCATCGAGGCCGAAGGGGCATTGCCGCGGCAGGGTCAGGTTCACCTGCCCTTCGTAGGGGGCAAGCTCCGGTGTCTCGGCGTCCTGGATGGCGAGCGTCCAGGCGCCGTCGATCTTCACCCGGCCAGGGTCCGGTGGAGCGGAGGCCAGGGCGGCGACCTTCGCGGCGCCGGCCTCCCGGCAGGCGAGGCTCTTCGCGTCGTCCGACAGGAGGGCGGCCTTGATCAGCTCGGCCAGGGCGTCCCGGACCCGCTCGACATCTGCGTTCACGCCTCTACCCCTGCCTGTCCCCGGTCCGACCGTTGCGACGCCCTGGCAAGGCCGATGCCAGCGCCGCCCGCTTCCCTCCCGGGCAGCGGGGTGTAGAACGCCGGCATGATCCCGGTCCTGACCCGTCGCGTCGATCCCGTTCCCCTGTACGAGGCCGCCTGCGCCGAACTGATGGCCCGCGGCTTCCAGGGCGACCTGTCCCTCACCCCCGCCGACCGCACGGTCTTCGCCACCGACAACTCGATCTATCAGGTCGAGCCCGGCGCGGTGGCCTTTCCCCGGACGCGGGACGACATCGTGCGGATCGCCCGCCTCCTCGACGATCCGCGCTTCGGGGGGATCGTCATCCGCCCCCGGGGCGGTGGCACCGGGACCAACGGCCAGTCCCTCGGCGAGGGCCTCGTGGTCGACACGTCCCGGCACATGAACCGCATCCTGGAGATCGACGTCGCGAACCGGACGGTGCGCGTCGAGCCGGGGGTGGTGAAGGATCAGCTCAACCGGGAACTCGCCAAGCACGGCCTGTTCTTCGCCCCGGAACTCTCGACGTCCAATCGCGCCACCATCGGCGGCATGATCTCCACGGATGCCTGTGGCCAGGGCTCGTGCCTCTACGGCAAGACCCGCGACCATGTGCTGGCGCTCACCTGTGTGCTGACCGACGGCGCCGTCTGGACCGCCGAGCCCCTCGACGACGTCGGCCTCGCGGCGGCGAAGGCGCAACCGGGCCGGGTCGGGGAGGTCCACCGGGTGGTGGACACGGCCATCGCCGGCAACGCCGCCCTCATCGCCGAGCGCTTCCCCAGGCTCAACCGCTGCCTCACGGGCTACGACCTCGCCCACGTCCGGGACGGGCAGGGGCGCTTCGACCTCAAGAGCCTGATCTGCGGGTCGGAGGGCACCCTCGCCCTCATCGCCGAGGCGCGGCTCAACGTCCTCCCGATCCCGGAGGCGTCGGCGCTCGTCGCCCTGTCCTACGTGGATTTCGACGCGGCGCTGCGGGATGCGCAGGCGCTGATGCCCTTCGGCGCGGCCTCCGTCGAGACCATCGATTCGACCGTGCTGGCGCTGGCCCGCAGGGATCCGATCTGGGCCGAGGTCCAGGCTTTCTTCCCCGACGATCCGGCGGGGCGGAGCGTCGAGGGCATCAACCTCGTGGAGTTCGTCGGCGACGGGGAGGACGCCGTCGGGGAGGCGTTGAGCCGGCTCACGACCGTCCTCGATGCGGAGCGCGGGAGCCACACCACGCGCATCGGCTACACGGTCGCCCGTGGCCCGGCGATCGAACGGCTCTGGACCATGCGGAAGAAGGCGGTGGGTTTGCTCGGCGCTGCCAAGGGCGAGGCAAGGCCGATCCCCTTCGTGGAGGACACGGCAGTGCCCCCGGAAGTACTGGCGGACTACATCGCCGAGTTCCGCGCCCTCCTGGACGCGAAGGGCCTACGCTACGGCATGTTCGGCCATGTCGATGCCGGCGTGCTCCATGTCCGCCCCGCCATCGACCTGAAGGACGAAGCCCAGGCGCCCCTGATCCGGGAGGTGACGGAGGCGGTCGTGGCACTGACCAAGCGCTACGGTGGCCTGCTCTGGGGCGAGCACGGCAAAGGCTTCCGCTCGGAATTCGTGCCAGAGACCTTCGGGCCCCTCGTCCCCGTGCTGGAGGCGGTGAAGCGCGCCTTCGACCCCGGCGACCGGATGAACCCCGGCAAGATCGCCTCGGCCGCCGGCCAGCCCCTGACACGGATCGACGGCGTGCCCCGCCGGGGCGAGGCCGACCGGACCATCCCCACCCCCGTCCGGGCCGAGTTCGACGCGGCGCTCCACTGCAACGGCAACGGTGCCTGCTTCTCCTTCGACACGGACGAGGCCATGTGCCCGTCCTGGAAGGCGACGCGCGAGCGGCGGCATTCGCCCAAGGGCCGTGCCTCGCTCATGCGGGAATGGCTGCGCCTCGCCGCCGCCGCCGGGGCGGACCCGGCCGCCGCCCTCAGGGCCGAGCGTCCGAACTGGCTCGCCGACATCCTCCGCAGCCTGCGCCCGGCCGGCCACCGGGATGACTTCTCCCACGCGGTGAAGGAGGCGATGGACGGTTGCCTTGCCTGCAAGTCCTGCACGGGCTCCTGCCCGATCAAGGTGGACGTCCCGAGCTTCCGGGCGAAGTTTCTGGCGCTCTACCACCAGCGCTACCCGCGCCCGCTCAAGGACCACCTCATCGCCGCCCTGGAGCCGCTCCTGCCCCTGGCCGCGCGGATGCCCCGGCTCGGCAACGCCGTGATGGGAAATCCGCTCTCCCGGGCGGTGCTGGCGCGGCTTGGCCTCGTGGCGATCCCCACCCTCTCGACCTTCGATCTCGCCGGGGCCCTCGCAGCCCTCCACGCCGCCACCGCGACCCCCGCCGCCCTGCGCGCCCTGAGCGCCGGGGAGCGCGAGAGATCCGTGGTGGTGGTGCAGGACGCCTTCACCACGCATTTCGAGGCGGAGCTGGTCGCCGACCTCTGTGCCCTGCTGAAGGAACTCGGCTTCCGGCCCTGGCTCGCGCCGTACCGGCCGAACGGCAAGCCCCTGCACGTCCATGGCTTCCTCGCCCGGTTCGGACAGGTCGCGGCGGACAGCGCATCATCCCTGATCGCGCTGGCTGCGGAGGGCGTGCCCCTCGTGGGCATCGACCCGTCGATGACTCTGACCTACCGCTCCGAATACGCCGCAGCCCTTCCCGCGGGGGCGGTCCCGCAGGTTCAGATGGTGCAGGAATGGCTCGCCGGCCGCCTCGATGCGGTCGCCCCGCGGGCCGGCGGGGGGACATACCGGCTTCTGCCCCACTGCACCGAGCGCACCAACGCCCCCGGCGCGGTGAAGGACTGGCAGGCGGTGTTCCGGCACCTGGGCCTTGCCCTCGACGTGCCGGCGGCCGGCTGCTGCGGCATGGCCGGCACCTACGGTCACGAGGCGAGCCACCGGGCCACTTCGGAGACGATCTACCGGCAGAGCTGGGCACAGCGGGTCCGCGAATCGGCCGGCGACCTCCTGGCCGATGGCTATTCCTGCCGTTCCCAGGCGAAGCTCATAGACGGCGTCCGCCTGCGCCATCCGGTGCGGGCACTCCTCGACCATGTGCGGGCGAGCGCCGTCGCGGCGCCCCGGAAAGCGGCGGCATGAGCCAATCGCAACCCTTGCGCGTCGCCGTGATGGGGGCGGGAGCGGTCGGCTGCTATTACGGCGCCGTGCTGGCCAAGGCCGGGCATCCCGTCACGCTGATCGGCCGGCCGGCCCTCGCGGAGGCCGTGGCCGAACGCGGGCTTGTCCTCGACACCGCGCAGGGACGCGAAACCATCGCGCTTCGTGCTGTCACCGGGCCGGAGGGCGTGGCCGGGGCGGATCTCGTCCTGGTCTGCGTGAAGTCGGGGGATACGGAGGAGGCCGGACGGTCGATGCGGCCGTATCTGGCGCCCGGCGCCGTGGTCCTCAGCCTGCAGAACGGCGTCGACAACGGCGAGCGGCTGGCCTCCATCCTCGGGCGGCCGGTCGTGCCGGTGGCGGTTTACGTCGCCACCGCGATGGAGGGCGCGGGCCATGTCCGCCATCACGGGCGGGGCGACCTGATCCTCGGACCGGGCGGCGAGGAGGTCGCGGCGCAGCTGAACGCGGCCGGAATCCCGGCCACCTTCTCCGAGCGGGTGCGGGATGCGCTCTGGGCGAAGCTCACGATCAACTGCGCCTGGAACGCCCTCTCGGCGCTGGGCGGCCAGCCCTACGGGCGGCTCTTTGCCGGCGAAGGTGTCGCGGCTGTCCTGGCGGATGTGACCTCCGAATGCATCGCGGTGGCAAGAGCGAGCGGCGTGCGTCTGCCGGAGGACATGCTCGCGCAGGTCCGCGCCATCGCGACGACCATGGCCCAGCAGCGCTCCTCCACGGCACAGGACCTCGCCCGGGGCCGCCGGACTGAGATCGACCATCTCAACGGCCACGTGGTCCGCGAGGGCGAGCGGCTCGGCATCCCCACCCCGGCGAACCGGGTGCTGCACACCCTGGTGAAGCTGGCGGAGTAGTCCGGCACCCCGTCATCGCTTCGCCTCGCCTGCGATGCGCGCAAGACCATGGCGGCTGCCGTCTAGGTGAGTTCGGCACCAACCCTCCATCTCATCCTGATGTGCCCGCCTCGGCGGCTGACGCCGCACCTCAGGATGAGGGGCAGGATGGGAAGGACACCTGCTGACCCAACTCCTTCGATCAGCGTGCTACCCCTTCGCGGCGTTCGCCTTCCGCGTCGCGGCGGCCTTCTTGGCCGAAGCCGAGCGGTCGGCGGCGCTGCGGGAGGCGGAGGCCGTGCCGCCGGTCTTGCCGCCCTTGTGGGCCGCCGGGTGACCCGTGGTCTTGCCCCGTCCCGAGCCGCCGGGCTGCTTCCCGCCGCCGTCATCCTTGTTGACGGTCGCCCAGGCCCGGGCCTCGGCCTCCTTCTCCGGCACGCCGCGACTCTCGTAGGATTCGGCGATGTGTTCCGCCTTGCGCTTCTGCTTATCGGTGTATTTCGACTTGTCACCCTGCGACATGACCCGTCCTCCTTCCGGATACGGCGGCCTCACGTGACTCCGGTGGGACCGTCGAGGATCGCCCGCACCCGCCGGATCAGCTCCGTGCGGCGATAGGGCTTGTTCAGAATGTCGAATTCCGATCCCCCCACATCGGTTCGCTCCAGGCTCGCTTCGGCGTAGCCGGTGGCGAGGAGGACCTTCAGACGCGGTTGCCGGCGGCGGGCCTCCCGGGCCAACACGACACCGTTCATGCCGCCGGGCATGATCATGTCGGTGAAGAGCAGGTCGATCTGCTCGCTGGAATCGAGGATCTCCAGCGCCTCCTTGCCGCTCCCGGCCATCAGCACGGTGTAGCCGAAGTCCCGCAGGATGGTGCGCGCCAGTTCCGCCACGTCCTGCCGGTCGTCCACCACCAGGACCGTCTCCGTCCCGGGGCGGTCGATGGTGCGCAGGGCGACCTTGGCCGGCATGGGCTGCTCGCCCTCGGTGGCTGGGAAGGAAAGGTTCACCGTCGTGCCCGCCCCGACGGAGGATTCGATCTGTGCCGCCCCGCCGGATTGCTTGGCGAAACCGTAGACCATCGAAAGGCCGAGACCCGTGCCCTTCCCCTCTTCCTTGGTGGTGAAGAACGGGTCCATCACCCGCGTCAGCACCGCGGGCGGGATGCCGGTGCCCGTGTCGCGGATGGCGATGGAGGCGTAGCGCCCCTCGCGCAGGGGGCCGACCTCGTGGTCGGCGCTCACCGTCACGGTCCGGTTCGCCGTGGCGATCCGCACCGTACCGCCCTCCGGCATCGCGTCGCGGGCGTTGATGAGGATGTTGAGGATCGCGACCTCCGCCTGGGTCGGGTCGACCCGGCAGTTCCAGAGGTCCTCGGCGAGGTCGAACTCCACCTCCACGGCCTCGCCGACGGAGCGGGTGATGAGGTCCCGCATGCCCTCGACCAGGGTGTTGAGGTTCACCGAGCGCCCTTCGAGGCGCTGCTTGCGGGCAAACGCCAGGAGCTGCTGGGTCAGCGTCGTGGCTCGCTCGGCCGCCTGCCGGATGTTGTCGGTGGCCCGGCCGAGCCGCGCCCGGTCGGCATCCGGCTTCTCCAGGCCGGCGGCGAGGATGTCGACATAGCCGACGATCACCTGGAGCAAATTGTTGAAGTCGTGGGCGATGCCGCCGGTCAGCTGGCCTAGCGCTTCCATCTTCTGCGCCTGGCCGAGGGCGTCCTCGGCGTCCCGGCGTCGCGATACGTCGAGTTGCGAGCCGAAATAATAGACGAGCTCTCCTGCCGTGTTGTGCACGGGGGAGACGAACAGGGCGTTCCAGAACGTCGAGCCGTTCTTGCGGTAGTTGAGGATTTCCGTGGCGAATTCCCGCCGCTCCGCGATTGCCGCACGGACCTGGGCGATGGTTTCGCGGTCCGTTTCGGGCCCCTGCAGGAAGCGGCAGTTGCGGCCGACCAGTTCCTCCGGCGTATAGCCCGTCATCGCCAGGAAGGCGCGGTTGGCGAAGATGATCGGGTTGTCGGGCTGGCGCGGATCGGTGACGATCATCGGCATCCGCGTCGTCTCGACCGCGGCGAAGAAGATCTCGCTCTTCGGATCGGACACCTCGGCGGGGGCGTCGTCGTGGACGCGGGTGCCTGGAGACTCGGACATCACTTCGGTCTCACGCATTCCGCCGGTCATCGTCGACGACGGGAATCGCGCTACCGGCGCCAACGGTTCCCCTAAGCTTGACTGGAAATCGAAGCGGGCGCCCCCTCATCCGGCGGACACGCCCTGGGGCGACGGTACGGGCTGCGGCGCCCTGCGCAGGCGCAGGCGGGCGCGGCGGCCCGGCCCTTCGATGACATGGTGGGACAGCGCGGCCGTGGCGACAAGGGCGGCGAGGTAGACGAGGCTCAGCTCGTCTCCGTGCCATGGGCTCCCGGTCGGCGGCCGCAGGCCGAGCGCCTTGAT
Source organism: Methylobacterium persicinum (assembly GCF_022179525.1). Classification (GTDB taxonomy): domain Bacteria; phylum Pseudomonadota; class Alphaproteobacteria; order Rhizobiales; family Beijerinckiaceae; genus Methylobacterium; species Methylobacterium persicinum. The sequence continues at coordinate 109,049 of NZ_BPQX01000054.1, read as the reverse complement.
GGCGCTCTCGGTCAGCATCAGCAGCGGGATCTGGATCAGGTACACCGAGTACGAGATCCGCCCCAGGAACTGCATGGGCCCGGTCGCCAGGGCCGCCGCCAGGGGCCCGCGATCCGTCCGCAGGGACGCGACGAGCACCGCGATGGCCGGCGCGGCGAAGACGAGCCATCCATGCCCGGCGCTGGCGATGGCGAGAAGCGCGGCCAGGGCCGGCAGCTGAAGCCGCTCGGTCCAGGCCGGGATCCGGCCGAGGGTATGGAGCCGTTCCAGGAACACCCCCGTGGCAAAGCCCGCGAAGCATCGGACGAGGCCCTCCCGGTGCGTCAGGTCCAGGGTGTCGAGCCGCCATGCGACCACGGCCAGGATCAGGATGCCGCTAAGGGCGCAGGCGGCGAGGACCGTGGTCCGCCGCATGAGCCCGGCCCAGGCCGCGGCGGCGAAGACGAGGTAGGCGCCCGCCTCCGCGCTGATGCTCCAGCTCGGTGCATTCCAGCCGAAGCGCGGCGCCGGCACGAAGCTCTGAACCAGGAACAGGTTCTCGGTGAGACCGGTCACGTCGTTGCTGCCGCTGAAGGGCGCCACGTCCGGATGGGCGCCCCGCCATTCCGCCACGAGCTTCAGCCCCTCCAGGCCAAGGAGGAGGGCGAGCATGGCGAAATGGAGCGGGTAGATCCGCAGCCAGCGTCGTCCGAGAAAACTCGCCACGGCCCCCGGCGAGGCGGGCAGCCGCTCGCCATAGGCATGGGCGATGACGAAGCCGGATAGGACGAAGAACACGTCGACGGCGAGGTAGCCCCCCTTGATGAAGGGCACGAGGGGCAGGTGCGTCGGCCACCGCGCCATGATGTGCGTCAGCACCACGGTCACCGCGGCGACGCCCCGCAGGCCGTCGAGGGCGAGGAAGCGGTCTTTCTCCTGCGGCTGCGACATGGTCCGATCCGGGTACCCCAGCTTGAATCACACCGGTCCGGCGTGGGAGGCAAGCCCGGATCGCTACCTGCCTCCTCCCGGAAGGTCGGTCAGGCCATCGCGCCCACGGGAACGGGGGGATTGCCCGGAGCCGGCTCCGGCAAAGCCGGGACGACGCGGGGCGCACGGCCGGTCTCCAGGGCGGCGGAGAGGGCGTCGCTCAGCGAGGTGACGAGATAGTCGGCCGACGTCGCCCGGCGCAGGCGGGCGAGGCTCGCCGGATCACGCTCCCGCCAGAAGCCGACCAGGACACGCACCCCCGGGATGGCGGCCCTCGCCTGCCTCACGCTGAAGCGTACCTGCGACAGGCTCACGGGCTCGAGATAGGAGAAGCAGACCATGGCGATGCCCTCCTGCTCCTGCGGACGCTCGCCCCCGCGGATCGCGGCCATCGACAGGGTCTGGGAGGCGAGGCCGTGGCGGGCGAGGATCTGGCTCAGCATCATCGTCGCGGCCTCGTCGAAGGGCCCGCGGCTCGACACGCAGAGCACCGGACGCGCGCCGCGCCAGGACGGCGCGAGGTCCTCCGGGCCGAGCACGATGGTCGCCTCCTGCCGGTCGGGGCCGATCACGTCGAGGGCCGCGGCGGTCTCCGTATCGGCCCCGCGGCTCGCCTTGCCCCGGCGGGTCCGGCGGGCGACCGGGCTGGTGCCCAGGCGATCGACCACCGTCCGGATCGCCGAGCCGACCTCGTCCTGCCGTTCCCGGATGAGGGTTCCCCGGGACAGATCCTCCTGGGCTAGGAGGAGGCCGGCCATGACGACCTGATCGTAATAGGTGACGAGGGCGCGCTCCTTGAGGAACTGGCGCCCTTGCTCGATGGCCTCGGCGGGGTCGCCCGCCAGCATGCGCTGATAGAAGATCTCCGATGGCGCCAGGGCCGGCCGGTCCCCGAGCAGCACGTCGAGGTACCAGAGCCGCTCCACGTGCCGGCCGAGCACCACGAGGCAGACGGTGAGGGGCGTGGCCAGCACGAGGCCGATCGGCCCCCACAGGAAGGTCCAGATCGTCGCCGACAGAATCACCGCGATGGGGGAGATGCCGGTCGAGTGTCCGTAGAGCAGCGGCTCGATGACGTGGCCGCACAGGGGCTCGACGACGAGGAACAGGGCGACGGTGGAGATCACCATGGACCAGCCTGGATCGACGGCCGCGGCCAGGATCACCGGCAGGAGCGCGCTGATTCCCGCGCCGATATAGGGGACGAAGCGCAGGATCGCCGCGAGCACGCCGAACAGCGTCGGGCTCGGCACGCCGATGAGCCGCAGGCCGATCCCGATCACGACGCCGAAGGCGATGTTGAGGGCGAGCTGGGCCAGGAAGAACCGCGACAGCCGGCTGGTCGCGTCGTCGATCGCGGCGGTGGTCCGCCGCAGGTCCCCGCTCCCGGCGAGGCGGATGGCGCGGTTCCGCAGATCCTCCCGTTGCATCAGGATGAAGATCGTGAAGATCAGGATCAGGCCGGTGGTCGCCAGCGGATGCAGGATGGGCCCGGCGAAAGTCTGGAGCGTATCCAGCACACTGGTCCGGCCGGGGCTCAGCTCCACCGTCAGGGGATGGGTGGGCGAACCGGGCTCGCCCTTGTACTCCGCAGCCGGGGGCGGCTGGATCGCGGCGCCGAGGTCCTGAACCATGTCGACGAGCCGCGACAGGGAGCCCGTGCCGTCGGTCGCGCCCCGGAGGTCCTTGATCTTGTCGCGCATCACGAGGGTGTAGCGGGGCAGGTCGGCTGCGAGCTGCGAGGCCTCGCTGGCGATGAGGCTGCCGATCCCGAACATGGCACCGAAGACCACGATCACGACGAGCATCACCGCCGGGGCCCGCGGCACCCGCAGCCGCCGCAGCGCCCTCACGAAGGGCGCGAGGACGAAGCTCAGCAGGATCGCCAGCGTGACCGGCACGAGGATGTCGCGGCCGAAGTAAAGGGCGGCCATCACCCCCACGACGAGGAGAAACGAGGCCAGCGCCACCATGATGGGCAGGCCTTGCTTCAGGCGCTGCGCCGTGACCGGATCCTCACTCACTGGCACGCTCCGCTCGCCTTCGCCCCGGAAAGGCGCAAACCTTTCCGCTTCGTCCCGCCTGCCCCGGCCGTCAGTCGGCCTGCGCCGTCTCCCCGAGGGCCGTGCTGATCTGGCTCAGCAGCTTCGAGAAATCGACGGGCTTGGGGTGGTAGTCGTCGCAGCCCGCCTGGATCGCCTTGTCCCTGTCGCCGGACATGGCATGCGCGGTGAGTGCGATGATCGGAATCGCCCGCGTGTCCGCGCCTGCCTTCAGGGCCCGGGCCGCGGACCATCCGTCGAGGACCGGCAGGTTCATATCGAGCAGGATGACATCCGGCTGCCCGGCCCTCGCCTGGCGCACGCCCGCCTCGCCGTCATGGGCCAGGATCACCTCGTAGCCGCGACGCTTGAGACGCCGGGACAGGAAGTCCCAGATCTCCTCGTGATCCTCGACGAGTAATATCTTCGCCATCCCGCCCCCCATCGCCTCGATACGGCTCTGCGCCATTGCGCGGCGATGCACAATGCTCCGACTTCCTCCAACGCCCGCAAAGCCATTCCGGTCCCATGAGGCCGGACGGTTCGCAAAGATGTCCCGGGTGAAAGGTCAGGCCGGGCCCGGCCGCGCGCCGTCCCAGGCGCCGGTGAGGGCAATTCCGGGGCCGGTTTCCGGTGCGCTCCAGCGGAACGGCAGGACGGCCGGGCGCCGCCAGCCTTGCCGCACATCGAACCGCCATGCCCGCTGCGCCCCCGCGAACTCCGCGGCGACGGAGTCGCTCCAGTCGATCGCGACCGTCCCCTGGAGGACCAGGACGTCGCCGCCCGCGAAATCGGGGACCAGCAGGCACGCCCTCGGGTCGCCGAGCAGGTTGCCGAGGGTGTTGAAGTACCGGTTTCCGGGGAAGTCCGGCACCGTCAGCGTGTCGCCCGAGACCCGCACGAAGCCCGGCCGGCCGCCCCGGTGCGAGATGTCGGCGCCCCCTCCCGCGAGGCCCGCCCGGGACCGGCTGGCGACGAACAGCGTGTCCGCCGCCGTGATCGCCGCCCGGGCCGCCGCATCCAGTCCGGTAAGGGAAAGGGTCTCGCCTCCGGCGGGGATCACCGGGCATGCGTCCCGGCGCTGGATGTATTTCGGACAATTGCCGAAGCTCTCGGCGACGGCGACGGTGAAGCCGTCCGCGTCGCGGGTGAGGATCGTGCCGTTGGCGCGGTTGCGCCGCCGGTTCGACAGGTCGATCCCCAGAAGACCGATGCCGGCCCCCGCGGCGAAGTGGGACGCGGCGGGATCGCCGTGGTCTGGTGTGGCGGCGATACGGAGTTGCCCGGGATCGGGCGAGGCGACGAAGCCCGGCGCACCGGTCAGGACGGTGGCGATGGGCCAGCCGTCCGCATCCGCCGTGCCGGCGAAGAGATAGGACAGGCCGGCGAAGAATGTCCGATGCTGATCCGGCATGAAGGACCGGATCGCCGGCGTCTCACCGAGGACGTGGCCCGCCAGGGCCTGCGCGGCGCGCTCGTCGTCGTGGAAGGAGGGCATGGCACCTACTCCTGTCCGGGGATCGGCGAGGCGGGCATGGCGAGGAATCCCGGCAGCGCCTCGATCCGGCCGATCCATGCCCGGACGGCCGGGTAGGGTTCCAGGGAGACGCCGCCCTCCGGCGCGTGGGCGACGTAGGAATAGCAGGCGATGTCGGCGATGGTCGGGCGGTCCGCGGCCAGAAATTCCCGCCCGGTCAGGTGGGCGTCCATGAATGCCAGGATCCGTACCGCCGTCGCATGGGCGGCCGCCCTGTCGGCGGCCGCACCGAACACGACCATCAGCCGGGCCAGGGCGGGGCCGTAGCGCACCTCCCCCGCCGCCACCGACAGCCAGCGCTGCACCGCCGCCGCGCCCTGGGGATCCGTCGGCATCCACTCGCCGGCAGGGGCGTATCGGGCGGCGAGGTAGACGAGAATGGCGTTGCTGTCGGAAATCACCGCGTCGCCGTCCGTGAGGACAGGGATCTGCCGGAGGGGATTGAGCCGGATGAGGTCGGGGGTCGGCGGCAATGCCGTCTCGAACCGATAGGGCAGCGCGAGGAGCGACAGGAACAGCTCCGCACGGTGGGAATGGCCGGAGAGGCGCAGGCCGTAGAGGGTGATGTCGGGATGGGACATGGGGTGGATCTCCTTCCGCCCCTGAAGATCGCCGTTGCGGTGCGTGTGATAAACCGGCTCTCTGCGGCAATCAGAATTTCACCTGATGCAACGATCGGGAGGCCGGGATGGACCGCATCGACGAACTGGCCGTCTTCGTCGCCATCATCGATGCGGGCAGCCTCGCGGCGGCCGCCCGGCGGATGAACCGGTCTGCCGCCGCGGCGACGCGGGCCCTTGCCGCCTTGGAGGCGCGGGCCGGCGCGCGCCTCGTCGCCCGCACCACCCGCCGCCTCGCCCCGACCCCGGCGGGGCTGGCGCTGGCCGAACGGGCCCGGGAGATCGTGGCGGGCTACGAGACGGCGATCGCCGGCGTGGGGGAGGGCCGGGTGCGGGGGCTCGTCCGTGTGACGGCGCCTGTGCTGTTCGGGCGCCGTCACGTGGCGCCGGTAGTTGCGACCTTCCTCGACGCGTACCCTGAGGCGCAGGTCGAACTCATGCTCGCCGACCGCAACGTCGATCTCGTCGACGAGCGGCTCGATGTCGCCGTGCGGATTGGCGCGCTCGCGCAATCGCGGCTCGTCGCCCGCCGGGTCGGGCTCGTCCGCCGCATCGTCGTCGCGAGCCCCGGCTACCTCGCCGCCCGGGGCGCACCGGCACAGCCCTCCGAGCTGCCGTCACACGAAACGATCCACGGCCTGATCAGGCCGGGTCCCCGCGAATGGCAGTTCGGCCGCACCCGGATCCGTCTCGCGCCGCGGCTCATCGTAAACGAGGTCGAGGCCGCCCTCATCGCCGCGCGGGCGGGCCGCGGCATCGCCAGGGTCTTGTCCTATCAGGCGGCCGACGACCTCGCGGCAGGGCGACTCGAGCGGCTGCTGATCCCCTACGAACCCCCGCCGGTTCCGGTGAGCCTCGTCACGACCGGCGCCGGGCACCGCCCGGCCCGGGTGAACGCCTTCCTGGACCATGCCGCGGCGGCCCTCCGGGGGCTGGACGTGCTCCGGGCAGAGGCCGAGGCGCCTATCGACCCAGCGCCAGGGTCTTGAGGTCGAGGCCGGGATCGGCCGCCTGATCGGGGGTAAGGGGGATTCCGGCCGTGATGAGGCGCCGGGCGATCATATGGTCGCCGGCCCGGTTCACCGATTCCACCGCCCTCAAGTGCCCGTCGCGGAAGCGGAAGACCGAGAAGGCGCTGCCCTCGCCGCGGATCACCGCCATGTCGCCCGGCGCGGACAGGCCGGCGATCTGCAGCTTGTGCGGGCCCTGGTCGCTCCAGAACCAGGGCAGCGCGGTGTAGGCGGCCGGCTTGCCGGTGAGGCGCGCGGCGAGGCACCGGCCCTGGTCGATGGCGTTCTGCACCGATTCGATGCGCACCGTGCCATCGCCGGGAAGCCCGTGGGCATAGGGGCTCGGAAACCGGGCGCAATCGCCGAGGGCGGAGATGGCCGGGTCCGGGGTGGCGAGGAAGGCATCGACTCTCACCCCGTCGGCGGCCGGCAGCCCCGCCGCCGCGGCGAGTTCCGCGTTCGGCACCACACCGATGCCGATCACGACGAGGTCGGCGTCCAGTTCCCTGCCGTCCGCCAGGGCGACGGCCCGGACGCGGCCTTCCCGACCCAGGATCTCCGTCACCCCCGCCGCGAAGGCGAAGCGCACGCCCATCGCTTCCTGCGCTCCCCGGAAGAAGGCCGCCGTATCCGCCGAGACCGCCCGGGCCATCGGCCTGTCGGCGGCTTCGACGACGGTGACGGCAAGGCCCCGGCCGGCGGCGACCGCGGCGAATTCCAGGCCGATGAAGCCCGCCCCCACCACGACGATCCGCGGCCCCTCCGCCAGCGCCGCCTTGAGGCCGTCCGCGTCGGCGAGGCCGCGGAGCTGATGCACGCCCGCGAGGTCGGCACCCGGCACGGGCAGGGGCCGGTTGCGGGCCCCGGTGGCCAGGACGAGATGGGCGTAGGGGAGGGACGCGCCGCCCGCGAGGTGGAGTCGGCGTTGGTCCCGGTCGATCGCCGCCGCGGGGCTTGCCGCGTGCCGGGCGATGTCGTGGTCGGCGAAGAAGGTGGCCGGGCGCAGGGCGAGGCCCTCCGCATCGGTCTTCCCCGCGAGATAGGCCTTCGACAGGGGAGGGCGCTGGTAGGGCAGGGCCGGCTCGTCGCCGACCATGGCGAGGGGACCCCGGTATCCGCCTTCGCGGAGGGAGGCTGCGACCTGGAAGCCCGCCTGTCCGGCCCCCACGACGACGATCCCGGGCTCCACCGTCAGTGCTCCTTCGACGCGGTGGCCGGCTTGGCGGCTGGTGGCTTGGCGTCCGTGGGTTTGGCGACGGCGGGTTTCTGGCCGTCGAGCTTGGCGATGGCGAGCCCGGGCAGCCAGCGCGCCCCGTCGCTCATCAGGTAGCTCCAGACGGCGGACGCCGCCGGCCCGAGCACCTTGTCCGCCCGGCGCACCACGTACCAGTCCCGCCGGATCGGCAGTCCCTCGACGTCCAGGACGGCGAGCCGGCCGGTCTCCACCTCCGCGGCGACGGAATGGGCCGAGAGCAGCGCGAGGCCGAGCCCGGCGATCACCGCCTGCTTGATGGTTTCATTGGAGCCGGTATCGATGTCGAGGAGGGCGCGCTTCACCAGCACCCCGGTCATGAATTCCTCGAACACCGTGCGCGTGCCCGAGCCCTCTTCACGCATGAAGAAGGCTTGGTCGGTCAGGTCCGTCCGGACGAGGCCCTTGCGGCCCGCGAGGGGATGATCGGGGGCCGCCACGAGGACGAGGGGGTGGGGCCCGAAGGTCGCCGCCTCGATGGGGAAGTCCCGGGGCGGGCGGCCCATCACGGCGAAGTCGATCTCGTAGCCGCGCAGGGCCTCGACCGTCTGACCGCGGTTGCGCACCGACAGGCTGATCTCGACGCCCGGATGCACCTTCACGAAGCCGGCGATGACCTGCGGCGCGAAGTACTTCGCCGTGGAGACCACCCCGAGGGCGACCCGCCCGCCCGAGATGCCGCGCAGGGAGCGCAGGCGATCGGTGCAGGTCTCCAGAATGGTGTTGATGCTGTCGATCGCCCACAGCATCTCCCGGCCCGCATCCGTCGGCTTGAGCCCGGCGGGCGTGCGGTCGAACAGGAGCAGTCCGGCCTCCTCCTCCAGCTGGCGGATGCGCGCGTAGAGCGCGGCGGAGGTGACGTTCAGCTCCTGGGCCGCCCGCGTCATGGTGCCGAGCTTGGCCACCGCAGCGACCGCCTGGAGCTGCTTCAGGGACAGGTTACGCATGGGGCGGTTGTCGTTTTTTTTATTCGGTGCCGCAAGGCGGTGGAGATTCCTTGACGCGAGTATCCGACGGTTCTTATCGATCCTGGACCACGGCCGGCTATGATGGGCGGCCCCGGACGGGTACAGACCCGGAACCGGACGTGACAGCGCGAAAAAAGGACAGGCCGATGGCGGATCTAGCGGTCGGGACCCCCCTCGACTCCTACCTCGCGCAGGTGATGCAGGCCGATGCGGGCCTGCGGGACGCTGCCGCGGTCGTCGCGGCCGTCGCCGAGGCGGCGATCGAGATCAGCGCGGTGATCGGACGGGGCGCGCTCGGCGGCGACCTCGCCGCCACCGGCGACCAGAACAGCGACGGCGACGTCCAGAAGGCCCTCGACGTCATCGCCCACGAGCGCGTCACGGCGGCGCTGCGCGGCGCCCCCGTCGCCACGGTGGCCTCGGAGGAGGCCGAGGGGGTGATGGTGCTGAACCCCTCGGCGCCCCTGGCGGTGGCCATCGACCCCCTCGACGGCTCGTCGAACATCGGCGTCAACATGGCGGTGGGGACGGTGTTCGGCATCCGCCCGGCCATCCCCGGGGACGATGTGGAGGCGAGCTTCCGCACCCCCGGCACGACCCAGCTCGCGGCGGGCTTCGTCAGCTATGGCCCGGCCACGGCCCTGATCGTCACCTTCGGCCAGGGGACCCAGAGCTTCGTCCTCGACCGGGAGCAAGGCCAGTTCCGGCTCACCTCCCCGGCGATGAAGATCCCGGCGGCGGCCAAGGAATACGCCATCAACGCCTCGAACACGCGGTTCTGGGACCCGCCGGTGAAGGCCTTCGTCGAGGATTGCCTGCGCGGCACGGAAGGGCCGCGGGACAAGGATTTCAACATGCGCTGGCTCGGCTCCATGGTGGCCGACATCCAGCGGGTCCTCACCCGCGGGGGCGTGTTCCTCTATCCCGGCGATTCCCGGAAGGGCTATGCCCGCGGTCGCCTGCGCGTCCTGTACGAGGTCGCCCCGGTGGCCATGCTCATCGAGCAGGCCGGGGGCGCCGCGACGGACGGGCAGGCGCGCATCCTCGACCTCGTCGCCACGGGCATCCACGAGCGGGCGCCCCTGATCTGCGGCTCGACCGAAGAGGTCGATTGCGTGTCGACCTACTATGCCGGCGGCAAGCCGGATGCGGGCCGCTCGCCGCTCTTCGGCCAGCGCGGCCTGATACGCCCCTGACAGCGACGGGCCCGGTCCGAATACGGCGATGTCGGCACGCCATCCCATCATCTCGGTGACCGGCTCCTCGGGAGCCGGCACGACCTCCGTGCGCAACACCTTCGAGCAGATCTTCCGCCGGGAGGATGTCCACGCCGTCTATATCGAGGGCGACGGTTTCCACGCCTTCGACCGGGACACGATGCGCCAGATGATGGCGCGGGAGGCGACGCTCTCTCACTTCGCGCCCAAGGCCAACCTCCTCCCCGATCTGGAGGAGGTGTTCCGTGCCTATTCGGAATCGGGCGGCGGGCGCACCCGGCACTACGCCCACGATGCCCACGACGCCCGTCTCTACGGCATCCCCGAAGGCACCTTCTCGGACTGGGAGGACTTCCAGCCGGGCTCCGACCTGCTCTTCTACGAGGGGTTGCACGGCTGCGTCGTGAACGACCAGGTCGACATTGCCCGCTACCCCGACCTGAAGATCGGTGTCGTGCCGGTGATCAACCTCGAGTGGATCCAGAAGCTGCACCGGGACCGCTCGTTCCGCGGTTATTCCACCGAGGCCGTCACCGATGTGATCCTGCGGCGGATGCCCGACTACGTGCAGACCATCTGCCCGCAATTCTCCTGGACGGACATCAACTTCCAGCGGGTGCCCACGGTGGACACCTCCAACCCGTTCATCGCCCGCTGGATCCCCACCGCCGACGAGTCGATGGTGGTGATCCGCTTCAAGAACCCGAAGGGAATCGACTTCTCCTACCTCGTGTCGATGCTCCACGACTCGTTCATGAGCCGGGCGAACTCCATCGTGATCCCCGGCGGCAAGCTCGATCTGGCCATGCAGCTGATCCTGACGCCGATCATCATGCAACTCGTGGAGCGGCGGCGGCGATTGGCTTGACCTGCGCGACGGTCCCGCGCGAAGAGCCCGCCTGAACAGCCTCCTCGTCATCGCGAGCGCAGCGAAGCAATCCAGGGCAGCGGGCATCGTGAGACCGTGGTGGGTCCCTGGATTGCCTCACTTCGCTCGCAATGACGGCTTCGGGCACTCCGTAGACCCCTGGAAAGACGTCCGATGCTCCCACCCGTCATCGCCCCCTCGATCCTCTCGGCCGATTTCTCCCGCCTCGCGGAGGAGGTCCGCGCCGTCGAGGCCGCCGGGGCCGACTGGATCCATCTCGATGTGATGGACGGGCATTTCGTCCCCAACATCACCTTCGGGGCGCCGGTGGTGAAGGCCCTGCGCCCGCATTCGGACAAGTACTTCGACGTTCACCTGATGATCGCCCCGGCGGATCCCTACCTCGCCGCCTTCGCGCAGGCGGGGGCGGACGGCATCACGGTCCATGCCGAGGCCGGGCCGCACATCCACCGCTCGCTGCAGACCATCCGCGACCTCGGCAAGCGCGCCGGCATCGCGATCAACCCGGGCACCCCTGCTTCCGCGGTGGAACCCCTCCTCGACATCGTCGATCTCGTGCTGGTGATGACCGTGAATCCCGGCTTCGGCGGCCAGAGCTTCCTGAAGTCGTCGATGGAGACGGTCTCCCGGGTGCGGGCCATGGTGGCCGGGCGGGACATCCGCATCGAGGTCGACGGCGGCATCGATGCGGACACGGTCCGGCTGGCGAGCCGGGCAGGCGCCGACACCTTCGTGGCCGGCAACGCGGTGTTTGGCGGCGGCGAGGCGGCCTATGCCGAGCGCATCTCGGCGATTCGCGAAGGCGCGGAAGGGGCGTCGGGGCGAAGCCTGTCGGTGTGAGGGGGCGCGCTGTCACCCGCACCGTCTTTGCGAGCGTCGGCGAAGCAATCCAGGGCAGCGGGACGCCCCGGAGTGTCGCGCGTCCCTGGATTGCTTCGCTTCGCGCGCAATGACGGGGTCGGCCTTCAGAGACCCACCATCCCCCGTCTCCCCTTCATCCTGAGGCGCGGCGTCAGCCGCCTCGAAGGAGGGCTCGAGACAGCTTTACGATCCCTGGAGCCCTCCTTCGAGGCCCGCTGACGCGGGCGCCTCGGGATGAGGACGGGGGAGGGATCACCGTTGCAGCGGTCCACCCGCCGGGAGACGTCCCGTCCCGGCCTTCCTTCCGTCGCGCATCCCACAAACCTCCGGTTCTCGCATGCGGCGTCCCGATCACGCCCTCGCCTTGCCGATCGCCGCCCTGCTGACGGGGATGGTCTCGCTTCAGGGTGGGGCGGCCATCGCCAAGTCCCTGTTTCCCGCCATCGGCGCAGCCGGGACGGCGAGCCTGCGCGTGGGGTTCTCCGCCCTGGTGCTGCTCGCGGTCTGGCGCCCGTGGCGACGGAGCCTGTCGACCCGGGAGGCTGGCTGGATCGCCCTCTACGGTGCCGCCCTCGGGGCGATGAACCTGCTGTTCTACCTCTCCCTCACCCGGCTGCCGATCGGGCCGGCGGTGGCGGTCGAGTTCACCGGTCCTCTGCTCCTGGCGGTGGCCGGTTCCCGCCGGCCCACGGATTTCGCCTGGATCGCCCTGGCGGTGCTGGGTCTCGGCCTGCTGTTGCCCCTGGGTGGAGCCGGCGGGCTCGATCCCCTCGGGATCGCCCTGGCCCTGGCGGCCGGCGTCGCCTGGGCGCTCTACATCCTGTTCGGGCAGCGGGCTGGGCGGGCGGATGGCGGGCAGGCCGTCGCCTTCGGCATGCTGGTCGCCGCCCTCGTCGTGGCACCGGTGGGCGTCGCGGAGGCCGGGACGGTCCTGTTCGCTCCGGCGACCCTCGCCCTCGGCTTCGCCGTGGCGCTGCTGTCGAGTGCCCTGCCGTATTCCCTGGAGATGGTCGCCCTGCGCCGCCTCGACCGGACGAGCTTCGGCGTGCTGATGAGTCTCGAGCCGGCGGTCGCCGCCTTGCTCGCCTATGCCCTGATCGGGGAGGCGCTGACGCCGGTGCAGTGGCTGGCGATCGCCCTGGTGATCGCGGCCTCCGCCGGAATCACCGCGACGGGCCGGCCCCGAACCGCGCCTACTTCCCTGCCAGAACCCGCGACGCGACGTTGATATATTTGCGCCCGGCCTCCTGGGCGTGGAGCACCGCGTCGCCGAGGCTCTCCTCGTCGCGCACGCTGGCGAGCTTGATGAGCATGGGCAGGTTGATGCCCGCCACCACCTCCACCGAGCCGCCGTTCATACACGACAGGGCAAGGTTGGAGGGCGTGCCGCCGAACATGTCGGTCAGCACCACGACGCCTTCACCCGAGTTCACCCGGCAGACCGCGGACATGATGTCCAGCCGCCGAAGTTCCATGTCGTCTTCCGGCCCGATCGTGATCGTTTCGATCTGATCCTGCGGGCCGACCACGTGTTCGAGAGCGGCCTTGAACTCGGTCGCGAGCAAACCGTGGGTGACGAGCACCATGCCAATCATCGACACGTGTTCCGACATCCTGTGCCGTTCGCCATGTTGTGCATTGCACAGTTTCTCACAAGGCGATCGCGACTCTTTGCCCGCACATTTCGCGAATCATGCCACGGGCCGCTGTTGAGCGCTACGGCCTGCAATGATCTGAAATGAAACGATGGGCGTGTGCGGCTGCGAAGTCACGCTTCCCTCCGTCGGAGGGCGGCGCAGACGAGCAAGGGCGCGAGTCCCGCCGTCCGGACGCTCCGGTCGAGCACGAGGCAGGGCAGAGTCATCCCCAGGATTCGTGCATCCTCCGGTGGATCCGGCAGCCGGGGCGCCGTGTCCACGAGGTCGATCGCCAGGGCAAGGGCCGCCTCGGGCCGGGTCGGGAGGCCGAGATCGCGCACCGTGAGCAGGCCCTGCCCGCGGATTTCCACGCGGCCGGCCTCGCCGGGATGGGGGCGGGCGATGAGGCGCCCCGCCTCCACCGCGACGCGGACCCGGTCGTCCGCCACGAGGGCGGCCCCCGTCCGGTCCGCCAGCTGGAGCGCCAGGGTCGACTTGCCCGATCCGGACGGGCCGCGAATCAGTACGCCCGCGTCGCCGAGGGCGACGCAGGCGGCATGAAGGCTCTCCATCAGGCCGCGTGCTGCGACAGCTGCCGGGACGCGGCCGGCAGGCGGACGATGAAGCGGGCTCCGCGGACGGTGGGCTCGCCGTCCTCGTTGGGGGCGCCCGGCCGATTCTCGGCGCGAATCGTGCCCCGGTGCGCCTGGACGATCTGCCGGGAGATCGACAGGCCGAGGCCGGAATTCTGGCCGAACCCCTGCTCTGGACGGTCGGTGTAGAAGCGCTCGAAGATCCGCTCCAGGGCGTGTTCGGGAATGCCCGGCCCCTCGTCCTCGCAGACCAGCTCGATCTCGTTGCGCACCCGGCGCAGGGCGATTCGCACCTTGGCGTCAGAGGGCGAGAACGAGCGGGCGTTGTCGAGGAGGTTGTTCACCACCTGCCCGAGGCGGCTGTCATGGCCGATGATGGCGTAGGCGCCTTCGGGGTCGTTCGGATCGAGGTCGAGCTGGATCAGGCAGTCCTTGGGGCGCCGCCGCTCGTTCGCCACCGAGACGACCGTGGAGAGCAATTTCTTGAGGTCGACCCGGCGGGCCTCGGCCCGGGCCAGCTCGGCATCGAGGCGCGAGGCGTCGGCGATGTCGCTGATCAGCCGGTCGAGGCGCTTCACGTCGTGCTGGATGATCGCCATCAGCCGGCCGCGGGACTCGTCGCTCTTGGCCAGGGGCAGGGTCTCGACGGCGCTGCGCAGGGAGGTCAGCGGGTTCTTCAACTCGTGGCTGACGTCGGCGGCGAAGTTCTCGATGGCGTCGATCCGCCGGTAGAGGGCCTGGGTCATGTCCCGCAGGGCGCCGGACAGGTGGCCGATCTCGTCGGTCCGCTCGGTGAAGTCGGGGATCTCTTCCCGGGTCTTGATGCCCATGCGGACCTTCTCGGCGGCCTCGGCCAGCCGCCGCACCGGGCCGGCGATGGCCCCGGCCAGCAGGAAGGACAGCACCACCATCACCACGGCGGCGATCAGGAAGACCTGGAACAGCCCGAATCGCTCCGAGGCGATCACGCGGTCGATGGCGTCGCCCTGGGTCGAGATCAGCAGCGCCCCGCGGACGGCCCCGGCCTTGTGGATCGGCACCGCCACGGAGACCGTGGTTTCGCCGAGCGCGTTCCGGCGCACGAGGCTGCCCCGGGCGCCGTTGAGCGCGGCCTGCACCTCACGGAGGGAATGGCCGTTGACCGGGCCGGCCTCCTCCTGCGGCGCCGAGCGCCCGAACAGGCCGGTGAGTTTGGCGTGGACCGTATCGAAGGCGGATTCGAGCAGGCCCGCCTTGTGGGGGCGCGCGGTGGCGAGGTCCGCCGCCGGGTCCGGGCGGGACGCGTCGCCCCGCTTGAACAGGGTGCGGGTGTCGAACAGCAGGCCGCCTTCCTGGTCGTAGACCCGGGCGCGGTTGCCGGTGGGCGTCACGAGGCGGGCCAGGAGCGGCGCCACCCGCTCGGGGTTCAGGGAGAAGGCCAGGGACTGGGCCACCTCATCCCCCTCGCCGGCCTGTTGCTGGAGCAGCTTGTCGGGGTCGATGCGGATCGTGTCCGGATCCACCGAGGCCGAGGCGGCGATGGCGCCCGCGATGATCTCGCCCTGGATGGCGAGGCTCTGGACCCGGGCCTGGATCAGCCCCTGACGGAACTGGTTGAGGTAGAGGAAGCCCACGAGCAGGGCGATGAGCCCGACGAGGTTCAGGACGACGATGCGCCGGGTCAGGCTGGACGAGGCCCGCTGGCCGATCCCATCCCACAGGGCCCGGGGCAGGCGCAGGGGATAGGACAGGGCCTGGCCGAGCGAAGGGCGCGGGGACGCGTCGTCGGCGGGGGAGGCGGAGGCGTTGGGTTGCGACACGGTCGAGGGATCCGTCCTGCTCGGGATCACGCCTCCTTGAACCGGTAGCCGACGCCATAGAGCGTCTCGATCATGTCGAAGCTCTGGTCGGTCGCCTTGAACTTCTTGCGCAGGCGCTTGATGTGGCTGTCGATGGTGCGGTCATCGACATAGACCTGATCGTCGTAGGCCGCATCCATCAGGGCGTTGCGGCTCTTCACCACCCCGGGGCGGTGAGCGAGGGCCTGGAGGATCAGGAACTCGGTGACAGTGAGCGTCACCGCCTCGCCTTTCCAGGTGCAGGTGTGGCGCTCCGGGTCCATCATCAGGGCGCCGCGCTCCAGGGAGCGGGCCGCGGCCTCGGCTTCGCCCCGGGGCGGGGCGCCGGGGGCCTCCTTGGCGAAGCGGCGCAGCACCGCCTTCACCCGCTCCACCAGCAACCGCTGGGAGAACGGCTTATGAATGAAGTCGTCGGCGCCCATCTTGAGGCCGAACAGCTCGTCGATCTCCTCGTCCTTCGATGTCAGGAAGATCACCGGAAGGTCCGATTTCTGGCGCAGCCTCCGCAGCAGCTCCATCCCGTCCATGCGCGGCATCTTGATGTCGAAGATGGCGAGGTCGGGGGGGGAATGGCGCAACCCGTCCAGGGCCGAGGCCCCGTCGGTGTAGGTCTGGATCCGGTAGCCTTCCGTCTCCAGAGCGATCGACACGGAGGTCAGGATATTCCGGTCGTCGTCGACGAGGGCAATGGTCGGCATGCGCGGGTCCCTGGCTGAACGGGATAAGGCGCAGCCGCCGGAAGGCGACCGCGTCTCACCCGGCCCCATCGGGGCTGGCTTGGTGGGCGCGGGGGGCATTCCGCCGCGGAAAGCGGTTCCCGCTCGCGCCTAAGGGGTTTGGTGCTTTAATATGATCCCCAGGAAAAAGCGAGCGGCGGTCATAGCTTGGCCGTAATCCTCAGGATCGCTTTGCGGGACAGGAGCTTGCGCATGGCTGAGACGGGCAGCGTTCCGGAGGGAGCCCGCGGGCCGGCGAGGCCTCTCCCGGCGGCGGAGGCGCCCTTCGATGCGGTGGGGCTCGCGCGGATGCTCCTGCGCACCATCCGCTCCGGCGCCCTGGCGACCATCGACGGCGAGGGCATGCCCTTCGCCTCCCTTGTCACCATCGCCACGTATGTGGACGGCACGCCGTTGATGCTGCTGTCCCGCCTCTCGGCCCATACCCGCAACCTGCTCGCGGCCCCCCGCTGCTCCCTGCTGTTCAGCCAGGGCGGAAAGGGCGACCCCCTGGCCCACCCCCGGCTCACGGTGAACGGCCGGGCGGCACAGACCGGCGAAGCCCGGGCCCGGGAGCGGTTCCTCGCCCGCCATCCCAAGGCGAAGCTCTACGCCGACTTCCCGGACTTCGCCTTTTTCGCCCTGGTGCCGGAGGCGGGGCATCTCAACGGGGGCTTCGCGAAGGCGGCGACCCTGACACCGTCCGAGCTTCTCCTCGACCTCACGGGCAGGGAGGCAATCGTGGCCGGCGAGGCCGGCGCCGTCGCCCATATGAACGCCGACCACACCGATGCCCTGAGCCTTTACGCCGCGGCGGCAGGCGAGCCCGGCGCGTCCTGGCGCCTCAGCGGGCTCGATCCCGAGGGGATGGACCTGATGGCCGGCGACCGGACCGCCAGGGTTCTCTATCCCGAACCGGTCTCGGACATGGGCAGCCTGCGCAAGAGCCTCGTTGCCATGGCCGCGCAGGTGCGCTCAAGCGGGGAGGGTAGCCCCGCAAAGGATTCAACCGGCGTGTGACAGGAATGCATTGCCGGGATGGCAAACGGCATCGAAACACCCCATATGGGCAGCATGAACGATACGCATTCCGACACCTTTCCCTTCAGCCTCGAGGTTCATCCGGTCGGCGAGAGCGGCGCTCTCTACCAGTGGAGCATCCGCAAGCACGGCAAGCTCCACCAGCGCTCGGACCGGAAGCATCCCACCGAGGCCAAGGCCCGCTCCCATGGCGAGGCCGAGATCGAGCGGCTGATCCGCGACCGCGGGCGGTAAGCTCGGCCTGAGCGATACGAAGCCGCCCGGCCGCCCGCCGGGCGGTTTTGTTTTGCGCCATCCCCCCCTGACCGCCTCTCGCTCCGTCCGGCGCTCGACGCTGTGGCGCCGCACTGCTATCTCGCAGGCGCCCGGCCGACGCCTTGGCCCGGCCCCCGCGATCTGACGGCATGCGCCCCTGTCGGCCGCGCGCCCGAACGGAACATCGATGACCGCCCCGATCGACACCATCCGCAACTTCTCGATCGTCGCCCATATCGACCACGGGAAATCGACGCTGGCCGACCGCCTGATCCAGGCCACGGGCACCGTCGCGCTCCGCGACATGAGCGAGCAGATGCTCGACTCCATGGACATCGAGAAGGAGCGCGGCATCACCATCAAGGCGCAGACCGTGCGCCTGGAATACCCGGCCAAGGACGGCCGGACCTACATCCTCAACCTGATGGACACGCCCGGCCACGTGGACTTCGCCTACGAGGTCTCGCGCTCGCTCGCCGCCTGCGAAGGCTCGCTCCTCGTGGTGGACGCGTCCCAGGGCGTCGAGGCACAGACGCTGGCCAACGTCTATCAGGCGCTCGACGCCAATCACGAGATCGTGCCCGTCCTCAACAAGGTCGACCTGCCCGCCGCCGAGCCGGACCGGGTGAAGGAGCAGATCGAGGAGGTGATCGGCCTCGACGCCTCGGAGGCGGTGCCGATTTCCGCGAAGACGGGTCTCAATATCGACCTCGTGCTGGAGGCTATCGTCACCAAGCTGCCGGCGCCGAAGGGCGACCCGGCCGCGCCCCTCAAGGCCCTCCTCGTGGACAGCTGGTACGATGCCTATCTCGGCGTCGTCGTGCTGGTGCGCATCGTTGACGGCGTGCTCAAGAAGGGCATGACCATCCGCATGATGGGCGCCGACGCAGTCTATGGTGTCGATCGGATCGGCGTGTTCCGCCCGAAGATGTCCGAGATCGATGCGCTCGGCCCGGGCGAGGTCGGCTTCTTCACCGGCTCGATCAAGGAGGTGGCCGACACCCGCGTCGGCGACACCATCACCGAGGACAAGCGCCAGACCACGGGCATGCTGCCGGGCTTCAAGGAAGTGCAGGCGGTGGTGTTCTGCGGCCTGTTCCCGGTGGACGCGGCCGAGTTCGAGAACCTCCGCTCGGCCATGGGCAAGCTCCGGCTGAACGACGCCTCGTTCTCCTACGAGATGGAGAGTTCGGCGGCGCTGGGCTTCGGCTTCCGCTGCGGCTTCCTCGGCCTGCTGCACCTGGAGATCATCCAGGAGCGACTGGAGCGCGAGTTCAACCTCGACCTGATCTCCACCGCCCCCTCCGTGGTCTACCGCCTGCAGATGCGCGACGGGACCACCAAGGAGCTGCACAACCCGGCCGACATGCCGGATGTGATGAAGATCGAGACCATCGAGGAGCCGTGGATCCGCGCCACGATCCTGACGCCGGACGAATACCTCGGCGGCGTGCTCAAGCTCTGCCAGGACCGGCGGGGCGTCCAGATCGACCTCAACTACGTCGGCAAGCGCGCCATGGTCATCTACGACCTGCCGCTCAACGAGGTGGTGTTCGATTTCTACGACCGGCTGAAGTCGATCTCGAAGGGCTACGCCTCGTTCGACTACCACGTGTCGGACTACCGCGAGGGCGACCTCGTGAAGATGTCGCTGCTCGTCAACGCCGAGCCGGTGGACGCCCTGTCGATGCTGGTCCACCGGACCCGGGCCGAAAGCCGCGGCCGGGCCATGTGCGAGAAGCTGAAGGACCTGATCCCCCGCCACCTATTCCAGATCCCGGTCCAGGCGGCGATCGGCGGCAAGATCATCGCCCGCGAGACGATCCGGGCGCTCTCCAAGGACGTGACCGCCAAGTGCTACGGCGGCGACATCTCGCGCAAGCGCAAGCTCCTCGACAAGCAGAAAGAGGGCAAGAAGAAGATGCGCCAGTTCGGCCGGGTGGAGATCCCGCAGGAAGCCTTCATCGCCGCGCTCAAGATGGACGATTGAGGACGGCCGCACGTCCTCCTCTCGTTCCCGCCCTTGCGAGCGCCAACCCCGTCTTTGCGAGCGGAGCGAAGCAATCCAGGGAGGCGCTTCGTTCTGAGGCGTCCCGCTGCCCTGGATTGCTTCGCGGTGCTCGCAATGAGACGGCGGGGGCGGTTATCCCGGCGGCAGCACGTCGATCTGGATGCCGCTGTAATACGCCGCGAGGTTCGCGATATCCGCGTCCGTCAGTTCCTTCGCGACGACGTTCATGATCTCGTTCTGCCGCTTGCCGTCACGGTAATCGGTGAGTTGCTTGACGAGATAAGGCTCGACCTGGCCCGCAAGGTTCGGCGCTTCGGGCAGCTTCGAGAGGCCGTCCATTCCGTGACAGGTCTGGCAGGCGGTCGCGCGCTTCTTGCCCGCGGCAGCGTCGCCGGCCTGGGCCGAGAGCGGGACAAGGGTTGCGACGAGGATGAGGATCAGGCGGGTCATCGGCACGGGCATAAGTGTCCTGAGGGTCTTCCAACCCTCGACCTCATAATGAGGTGCCGCGTCAGCGGCCTCGAAGGAGGGCTCCAGAAAGCGCGGCGATCCCTGGATGCCTCCTTCGAGGCGGCTTCGCCGCACCTCAAGATGAGGGGGAGGATGGGTGGCACGTGAACGGGACCCCTCCCGTGAGAGGGGCCCCATCCCGAAAAACCTACTTCTCGTAGGAGATCCGGTAGATCGCCCCGGCGGAATCGTCCGAGACCAGCAGGGAGCCATCGAGCAGCACCGCCACGTCCACCGGGCGGCCGAGATACTCGCCGTCCCCAGTGAGCCAGCCCTCCGCGAACGGCTTGACCGATTCGACCTTCCCGTCCGCCCCGAGCTTGGCGAACATCACCCGGGCGCCGATCGGCTGAGTGCGGTTCCACGAACCGTGCTCGGCGATGAAGATGCCGCCCTTGTACGAATCGGGAAACATCTTGCCGTTGTAGAAGGTCATGCCGAGATCGGCGGCATGGGGCGGCAGCTCGGCCACAGGCGGCACCACGCCGGCCGGGGGCGTCTCGTCCTTGTACTCGACGGTGCGCACCGCGCCGCCGCCGAACCACGGGAAGCCGAAATTCTCACCCGCCTTGGTGGCGTGGTTCAATTCGCCCGGCGGCTTGTCGTCGCCCATGCCGTCGACTTGGTTGTCGGTGAACCACAGGCTCTTGTCGGTGGAGAAGTCCATTCCGACCGAGTTGCGGATGCCGGTGGCGTAGACTTCCCGGTTCTTGCCGTCGGCATCCATGCGGATGATCCCGCCGATGCCCTGCTTCCGGTACATGTCCATCTTGTCGGCGGGGGGCACGTTGTAGGGCTGGCCCAGCGCGATGTAGGTCTTGCCGTCCGGCCCGACGCGACACACGCGGGCGGTGTGGTTGAAGCTCTCCTCGGAGGCCGGGATCAGCGCGCCCTGCTTCACCAGCACGCCCGCCGCCACGTCCGGGTTCTCGTAGAAGAACTCCGCCGCCGGGAAGGCCAGGACGCGATTCTGTTCCACGACGGTCAGCACGCCGTCCCGGGAGAAGCAGACGCCGTTGGGAATCTTGAAGTCGATGCCCGGGGCGAAGACCTTCACCTCGTCGGCGACCCGGTCCTTGTCCCGGTCGGTCACCGTGTAGACCTTCGACTTGCGGGTGCCGACGAACACCACGCCGGCATTCGGCCCCACCGCAAGGGCGCGGGCATCGGGCACGACCGCGTAGAGGGCGATCTTGAACCCGTCCGGCAGCTTCACTTTGGCAAGGTTCTTGGTGATGGCGTCGGCCCGGCGGCCGGTCTGCGGGATTTCCGGGGCGGCCTGGGTGTTGGTGCTGTGGAAGCCTTCGAGCTTCTCCAGGTCGTCCGTCTTGGCCTTGGTGTCGGCCGGGGGCGCACCTTGCGCCAGGGCGGGTATGGCCACGCCCGCGAGGAGCGTGGCGGCGATCAGCATACGCATCGAGCAGTCTCTCCCGGTCCGCCCTGTCATCCGGCGGTGCAGCGATAGGATAGATCGCGGCTTATTGGGCACAAGGGAGTCGCGTGACGGGAATCTCCCTTCGTCCGTGCTTACCAGTTCCATTCCTCAAAGCCGGGCTCCCGGCACCGGTAGCCGATCGGGCATTGCGGGTTGTCCCGGGTGGGGACGAAGCGCAGCTCCGAGATCTCCGAAAGCTCGCACTGGTTGCGGTCCCGCACGAGGCGCTCGGGCGAGGGGCCGGCGGCGATCATGATGTCGCCCTCGCGCTGAACCAGGGCCATCGCCTCGGCACAGGTCATCCTAGCCGTCATGGAGCCCCGGGGCGGGCGAGGCTCGGCACGCGCCGTCGTCCAGGCCACGCCTGCGGCGAGGAGGGGGAGTAGCAGAACGAGGACCAACGGCCTCATCGCGGATTGAACCGGATCCTGGTTACGCACGTCCCGCGTGGGAGCGCAGGCGCCCTTATCCTGCACGGGCCGGTGCCCCAGGACTGTCACCGGAATGCGCCACCCCCACCCCTTTCGCCGCCGGGCTGCCGCAATCCAGGGTAAAAACCACCCACACGGGCAGGTTGCCCCTAACAATTCGTGAACACCTTTTGCTTGCGAGCGGGGACGGTCGCATGGTTCCCGTGTCATCCTGGCCCGTCCGGCTGGGGGGCTCCGATAGAGCGGCCGGGACCACGTTGCCGAGACCACCTTGTGTGAAGCCCAGGGAAACCAGCGATGTCGGCTCTCTCGATTCTCGACGTTGACGCGATTCGGGCCGCTCCAGTCTCGCGGGAGCCGTATCCCTACACGCTGGGAAGCGGTGTCCTGAACCGGGAGGCGATCGAGGAGATCCGCCGGGATTTCCCGGAGATCGGCAAGCCCGGCTACCTCACCGTGGACGAGGTTGCGTTGCAGGGCCGGTTCAAGGCCCTGATCGACGAATTGGAGAGCGATGAGTTCTCCCGCATCCTGGGCGAGAAGTTCGGGGTCGATCTCGTCTCTTGTCCGCGCCTCACCACCATCATGAAGCGCAGCCAGCTGAAATACGGCGCCATCCACACCGACGGGCCGTCGAAGGTGCTGACCCTCCTCGTCTACATGAACGACGCCTGGGATGCCCCGGCCGCTGGGCGGCTGCGGGTTCTCTACGACGGGAAGAACTTCGAGCCCTTCGCCGTCGAGGTTCCACCGACCATGGGGACCATGTTCGCCTTCCTCCGGGCCGACAATTCCTGGCATGGCCATGAGCCGTTCGAGGGCGAGCGCAGGGTGGTGCAAGTCGCCTGGATCAAGGACGCGTCGGAACTGGAGCGCAAGCGCAAGCGCAACCGGACCGCCCAGTTCCTGAAGGGCATCTTCGGGCGCTGACGCCGTGGAGGCCGCGCTGGATAGGGGCGATTGGAAGGACGAGTTCTCCCCCACGGCCTTCTCCGCACCGCTCCCGTCCAGGGAGGGTGAGCGCAACGCCCTTGTCCCGGTCCCAGTCCCGCCACCACCCCCGCCTCCGGTCCCCCCCGCTGGGAGGGACCGGAGGCGGCATCTGATCCCGGCCCTACTCGTCGTGGGCTGGGGAGGGCTTTTCGCCTATTGCGCCGCCTACCTGCGGGAGGATCTGCCGTTCCGGCCCCAGTCGCAGGCCGAGGCCGCGCGCCGGGGGGAGGATCCACCGCGGAAGGTCGTCGTGCTTCCGGACCTTCCGGTCGATCCGCCGCCGGCGGCCCAGAAGTCCGGTGAGGACGCGCCCCCGTCCGCCGCCCCGGCAATGGTGCCTGTGCCACCCGCGGTCGCCGCCCTGCCGGCCTCCCCGAGCCCGAGGAAGGTCGCGCCGGCCGTCGCGGAGTATGTCGGCACATGGGGGCCCACGCCGGCCGCCTGCCTGAGCCCGACCCGCCGCCGGGGCTATCTCCCCGCCACCATCACCGCCGACCGGGCCAGGGCCGGGCGGACCATCTGTACCTTCCACGACGGGCATCGCACCGGGAATACGTGGCTGATGGCGGCGGAGTGCAGCGACCGGGGGCGGCGCTGGTCGTCCCAGGTCCGCCTCCTCGTCGAGGGCGACCGCCTGACCTGGACCAGCAGCCGTGGCGCCGCCACCTATGTCCGCTGCGGCCGCAGGGCCGGTTAAGCCACGCCGCGCCGTGACATAGGACACAAGCGCCCCCTCGACGCTGCGCCACGGCTGCGCGACAGGGACAGTCCGGTGCCGGCCCGGTCCGCACCGTCTTTCCCCCTCTCCCCAGGAGCAGGCAACATGGCTGAGATCGCGGCCGACTCCGCCGCGGCCCCGCCGCAGGATGGTATCCCGCCCCGCGAGCGGATGCTGGCCATGGCCGGGCTCAGCCTCGCCATGACCATGGCCGTCCTGGACGGGGCAATCGTCAACGTCGCGTTGCCGGTCCTCGCCAAGGATCTCTCGGTCAAGCCCGCCGACGCGATCTTCGTGGTCAACGCCTACCAAGTGGCCGTCACCGCGAGCCTCCTGCCCTTCGCCTCGCTGGGCGACATCTTCGGGTTCCGGCGGGTCTACCTGCCGGGGCTGGCGGTGTTCGTCGGGGCCTCCCTCTGCTGCGCCCTGGCCCCGACCCTGTCCCTGCTCATCGCCGCCCGGATCGTCCAGGGGCTGGGGGCGGCGGCGATCATGAGCGTGAACATTGGCTTCGTGCGCTTCATCTACCCTCACCGGATCATCGGTCAGGGCGTGGCCAACGTCGCCCTCGTCGTGGCGGTGGCGTCGGCGGCGGGGCCCACCGTGGCCGCCGCGATCCTTTCGGTGGCGGATTGGCCGTGGCTGTTCCTCGTCAACGTGCCCGTGGGCCTGTTGGCACTCACCGTCGCCTCACGCACCCTGCCGGCCACCCCCGAGAGCCGAAGGCCCTTCGACGCGGTGAGTGCCCTCCTCAACGCCCTCACCTTCGGCCTTCTGATCATCGGCATCGACCGGCTCGGTGATCCGGACGGGGTGAGGGTGGGTACGGCCGAGATCGCTGCGGCCCTCGTCTTCGGCACGGTCTTCGTCCGGCGCCAGATCCGCCTGCCGGCGCCGCTCCTGCCGGTGGATCTCCTGCGGATCCGCGCCTTCGCCCTGTCGATGGCGACCTCCGTCTGCGCCTTCTCCGCGCAGATGGCCTCCTACGTGGCGCTGCCCTTCTACTTCCAGGACGTGCTCCACCTGTCGAGCACGCAGACCGGGTTCCTGCTGACCCCCTGGCCCATCGCCGTGGCGGTGATGGCGCCGATTTCCGGCCGGCTGGCGGACCGTTACCCGCCGGGGCTCCTTGGCGGGGCGGGCCTCGCGGTCCTGGCCCTGGGCCTCGCCCTCGTGGCGGCCCTGCCGGCTGAGGCATCGGTGATCGACATCGTCTGGCGCCTGACCCTCTGCGGGCTCGGCTTCGGCCTGTTCCAGTCCCCGAACAACCGGGTCATCGTGACGTCGGCCCCCCGGGAGCGGAGCGGCGGCGCCAGCGGCATGCAATCGACGGCCCGGCTCACGGGGCAGTCCCTCGGGGCGGCCCTCGTCGCGGTGCTGTTCGGGCTGACCCACGGCCTCGGACCCGCGCGGGCGGTGACCCTGTCCCTGTCTTGCGCGGTGATGCTCGCCGCCATCGGCGCCTGCGCCAGCGTCCTGCGGCGGCAGCAGAAGGGTTAGCCGGGGCGGGGGCGAAGGCGAGTGACGTCCTCGTCGCGCCCACCCTGACAGGGGCGGCCGGCTGTCGGCGCAGACCGCACAACGCCCCGGGGATGCGTTAAGGATCTGGGGATCGCCGCCGGCCGCCTACGAGCCGCCGGCCGGCTCACCGTCATCACCGTGAAGGAAGGTCTGCCATGAACCTCGATCTCAGCGGACGGAAGGCCCTGGTCACCGGCTCGACCGGCGGCATCGGCTACGCAATCGCCAAGGCGCTTTGCGATCTCGGTGCGGAGGTAGGAATCAACGGCCGCACGACTGAGCGGGTCGATGCGGCCCTGGCGCGCCTCCGGGGCGAGGCGAGCGCCGGCAGGGCCTTCGCGGCGGTGGGGGACGTCTCCGATGCCGCCGGAGCCGAGGCTCTCGCTGCGGCTCATCCCGCCATCGACATCCTCGTGAACAACACCGGCATCTTCGAGCCGAAGCCGTTCTTCGACATCCCGGATGCCGACTGGCAGCGCTTCTTCGACGTAAACGTGATGAGCGGCGTGCGTCTGTCGAGGGCCTACACGCCCGGCATGGTCGAGCGCGGCTGGGGCCGGGTCATCTTCATCTCCAGCGAATCCGCCCTCAACGTCCCGACGGAGATGGTCCATTACGGGATGACGAAGACGGCGCAGCTCTCCATCGCCCGGGGGCTCGCCCAGACGGTCGCTGGAAGCGGCGTCACGGTGAACAGCGTCCTGCCCGGTCCGACCCTGTCGGAGGGTGTGGAGACTTTCCTCAAGCAGATGGCAGGGGGCGAGACCGGCGATGTCGAGGAACTCGGCCGCCAGTTCGTCACACAGCACCGGCCGACATCGCTGATCCGGCGCTTGGCCAAGGTGGAGGAGGTGGCCAGCCTCGTCGCATATCTCTGCAGCCCGGCCGCCAGTGCGACGACCGGTGCGGCCATGCGGGTCGATGGCGGCGTCCTGCAATATCTTGCGTGAGCCGCCCGCACCTTTCGAAACCGCCGCGACCGGCCGTCAGGCCGGTCCGGCCGGTTGAGGATGCTCAGGCCTTCAGGTGGGCGGCGAGGTGCTTGTTCATCTCGAACATGGAGCACTTGTCCTTGCCGAAGACCTTCTTGAGCTTGTCGTCGGCGACGATTTCGCGCTTGTTCTCGGGGTTCTGCAGGTTGTGCTTCTTGATGTAGTCCCACACCTTGCTGACAACCTCGCCCCGGGGCAGGGGGCTGGTGCCGACGATGGCGCCGAGCTCGGCCGAGGGCTTCAGCGGCTGCTGAAGGGCGTTCGGCTTCGCGGCCGTCGCCTTCGCGGCTGGCTTGGCGGTTTTGGCGGGGGCGGACTCGGAAGCAGCCTTCGTGGTCTTGGCCGCCTTCGGCGCAGCCTTCTCCGTCTTCGTCGCCATCAATATCCTCCGATGCTTGGACCGCACCGGGGCGAACCTCGCCCCGCGTCGCGACAGCATAGCAGCTTCAACTAAGCAGTGGGGCGCCCGTTCCAAGGGGAAATCGGACGCTAACTGCCTCAATCCACAGGGCGCAACGGCCTTCGGTTCGCCCGGCACCGATGCGCTTTCAGAATCTTATCGCATAGGTTGGGATATGAAACATTATCGTAACCTCGATTTGCAAGTACCGGTGACATGTTCGCACCGATCTTCTCACTCGCACTCACACTTTCGGTTGCGTTGGTCGTCGGTTTGGCGGCCGGAACCCGCGCCGGGGGCGTTTGCGCCGACGCGACGGGCCGCGGCCTCGTCTGAGCCGGGCGTCGCGCTCTTCCGACCGTTCCGCCCGCAGGGCGATTCGGCGTGAGCGGTCTGGCCCTTCCGGCGAGCCTCGAGGGCACGGCCCATGTGGTGCAGCTCGCCCTGACCCCGGTCTTCCTCCTGACCGGCGTGGCGACCCTCCTCAACGTATTCGCCACACGCCTCGCCCGGGTGGCCGATCAAGCCGACCGGGTCTCCGGTCAGGTCGCGGGAGCAAGCGAGGCCGAGCGGGCCGCCCTGGTCCGCCGGCTCACGCGCCTGCGCCGCCGATCCCTCTCCCTCGACGCGGCGGTGATCCTCGCGGCAACGGGCGGCGTAGCGACCTGCGGCGCGGTGCTCACGCTCTTCGTCGGCGCCCTGCGTGCGGCGGCGGTGGCCGGGTTGCTGTTCGGGCTCTTCGGGGCAGCGATCCTCTGCACCCTGTGCGCCCTCGTCGTGTTCGGGGTCGAGATGCTGATGGCGAGCCGCGCCGTGCGCGACCGCCTCGCGGAGCAGGATCCGTCCCCCGATCCGTCGGCGGAGACCTGAGTCCCCGGGCCGGCTTGGAACCCCCGGCCCCGTGCACTCGTACTCTTCCTGACGCCCCGACGCGCGAAAGGGGGCGGCGCAGAGTGCTGGAGGAGGGGCCATGCCCACGGATCTGCCGACCGAACGTGCCGTCAGGAAGCCGGGCACGATGGAACTCGATCCCGGCGCGGAGGGCATCGCCCTTGACGAGACGGCGCGTCTGATCGCCTCGAACAAGGTCGAGGGGACCGCCGTCTACGACAGCACCGGCCAACACCTGGGCTCGGTGTACAATTTCATGGTCGACAAGGTGTCGGGACAGGTCGCCTATGCCGTCCTGGCGTTCGGCGGCTTCCTCGGCCTTGGCGAGAACCACCACCCGTTGCCGTGGCGGGCGCTGCGGTACAGCACGGACCTCGGCGGCTACGTGGTGGACATCGATCCGGGCGTCCTGTCCGGCGCGCCGAGCCACGGGCCCGGCGAGGACAGCTTCGCCGACCCGGACTACAAGAAGCGCCTCGACGACTTCTACGGCACCCGGTTCGCGCCGGCCTGACGGCGCAGGCTCAGAACTTGCCGCCGAGGCCGACGCTGCCGCCTGGGGTGAGGGCAGGGGCCATGGAGCTGGAGCCGCCGCCGCTCTGGGCGTCGCTGCCTTCGAGGTCCTCGCGGCGGATGCGCCGCTCGCCCGCATCGCTGCTGCGGGCCGAGGCCCCCGCCGTCCGCGGGATGTCGAGGGAACGGGTCGGCTGGGTCTGCAGCGGGCGCCCCTCGTCGTCGACGCTCGCCGTCCGGGCGGACCGGTTGGGGATCGCGTTCCGCATGGAGGGAGGAAGGCCGACGTCCGTCTCCGGCATCACGCCCGTGGTTCCGCCAAGCGCCTGGCAGCCAGCCAGACCACCCGCGGCGAGGGCGACGGCGAGAACCAGGGCAGGGATGCCTGCCGATGACGGAGTCCTGGACATAGACGGTTCCTCGTGCCGGCCGTGCAAGGACGGCCGGACCGGTTGTTTCCCCGCCTGTACGCTGGGGTTGCGGCGAAAAACAGACACTTGGCCGGGGCTGCGTGTCGCGGCAGTGGCCTAGGATGGCTCCGGCGGCTCGGAACTTGCGCCCTGTTGCCCCCAGCCCACAGACCTGATCGTAACTTCGCCCAGGTCGGACGGTAGCTCCAGGCAGCTGCGCCGGGTACGGGTGGCACAGGGCTTCCACCCCGCCCCCATTGGATTCACAGAGGACGACGCGTGCGTACTACCAGTCGGATGATCGCGGCCCTGGCGCTCGCCCTGGGGGCGACGGGAGCCGTGGCCCAGTCGCCGCCCGGCGGCGAGGGCGGTTCCGGCGCGGGCGCGTCTTCCCCGCCCGGCAGCCCCCCGGCGGCAAGCCCTTCGCCGGCCAGTCCCCCGCCGGCCAGTCCCCCGCCGGCCACACTGGCTCCTGCGTCTCCCCCGGTTGCCGCGCCTGCACCGGCTCCGGCGGCTGGGACACCCCCGCAGCAGGGGACGCCCGCGACGGTCCTCGACACCTCGGACTACGAGAGCCTGCTCGGCCGCAGCGTCCGCAGCGCGGGCGGGGACGAACTCGGCCGCGTCATCGACGTGATCATCGACAAGGAAGGCCATCCCCGGGCGGCCATCATCGATTTCGGCGGGTTCCTCGGTGTCGGCACCCGGAAGATCGCCGTGGACTGGCGGGCCCTGCGCTTCACCTCCGATGGGAAGGAGCGGCGGCTCTCCGTCGCCCTGACCCGCAACCAAGTCCGCGTCTCGCCGGAGTACAAGTCCGGAGAGCCCATCGTCGTGCTCGGCCCGGCGAGCGGCGCTCCGGCCGAGGGTGGCGAGCAGGCTGGGCAGCCTCCGCTGCCCCCCGGCTCCGCCCCCATCCAGCCTGCCGGGCAGGCCGCAGCACCGCCGAGTCCGCCGCCCGGCGCCGCGGCCCCCGT
The DNA here is from genome assembly GCF_022179525.1 of Methylobacterium persicinum. Classification (GTDB taxonomy): domain Bacteria; phylum Pseudomonadota; class Alphaproteobacteria; order Rhizobiales; family Beijerinckiaceae; genus Methylobacterium; species Methylobacterium persicinum. Next base: position 79,802 of record NZ_BPQX01000054.1, on the reverse strand, counting down.
CTCCCCGGCCACCCCGGCTGTCCCCCCATCCCCGCCCCAGGCGTCCGCGCCGGAAAAGGCTCCGGATAAATGACGGTGGCCCGATTGAAGGCACGGCCCCACGCTTCAGCGCCTCCCGGCCCGGTTCGCGACCGCGATCCGATCCGCCAGGAAGGCCGGCAGGAGGCCCGGAAGGAATTCCGGGCCGACGCGAAGCCGCGCATCGCGCCGGTGGCGGAAACGGTCTCCACTCAGGCCGCCGGTTCGCCGCCGGACTCGTCCGCGGATGCGGGGACGGTCCGAACGGCCGCGGGTGATCCCGTGTCCGTCGGCAGCCGCCGCGGTCTGGACGCCTTCGCGTTCTTCGTGGCCAACCTTCAGACCGGTTTCGGGCCGTTCCTCGCCGTGTATTTCTCTCAGGCGAAGTGGACCCAGTCCGATATCGGCTTCGCCCTGACGGTGGGCAGCCTCGTGGGCCTGCTCGGGCAGGTGCCGGGGGGCGCCTTCGTGGATGCGTCCCGCTCCAAGCGCTTCGCCGCGGGTGTCGCCGTCGTGTCCGTGGCCGCCAGCGCCCTGGCACTCGCCGTCTGGCCGAGCTTCCTCGTCGTGCTCCTGGCGATGGCGGCCCACTCGGCGGCGAGCTGCGTGCTGACCCCGGCACTCGCCGCCATCAGCATCGGCCTCGTCGGCCATGCCAGGGCCGGCGAGCGGCTCGGGCGCAACGCGAGCTTCCAGGCGTTGGGGAACGCCATCGCCGCCGCCGGAATGGGCGCATGCGGCTACTATTTCTCGAACGGTGCCGTCTTCTACCTCACCGCGGCTCTGGGCGTGCCGGCCGTGATGGCCCTCTCGCGAATCCGCGCCGACGAGATCGACGCCACCGCGCGGGTCGAGGCCGGCCAGGCAGCTGAGGCTGGGGCGGAGGGCCGGGGCGGCTTCCGCGCGCTCCTGGCCAATCGCGGCCTGATGAGCTTCGGCGCCTGCATGCTGCTGTTCTTCCTCGCCAACGCGGCGATGATGCCCCTCGTCGGCAGCGTCCTCACCCTCCGGGCCAGTGAGACGGCGACTGCCCTGGTGGCAGCCTGCATCATGGTTCCGCAGGCGGTGCTTGCCCTTTGCGCACCGGCGGTCGGGCGCGCCACCGAGCGGTTCGGGCGCTACCCGGTCCTCCTTGTCGGCTTCGCGGCGCTGCCGCTGCGGGGCCTGCTGCTCGCCTCCACCACGAACCCTTACGGCCTGGTGGCGATCCAGGTGCTCGACGGCGTGTCCGCTTCCGTCCTGGGGGTGATGGTGCCCCTCGTCGTGTCGGATCTCACCCGCGGCACCGGACGGTTCAACCTCGCCCTCGGCGCGGTGGGGACGGCGATGGGAATCGGCGCTGCGCTCTCCACGTCGCTGGCGGGGGTCATGGCCGATCGCCTGGGCAGCCACAGCGCGTTCCTGGGGCTGGCCTTCGTCGGCTTCGCCGCCTTCATGCTCGTCGCCCTCATCATGCCGGAGACCCGGCGGGCGCGGACTCAGGAGGCCGCCGAGGCAGCATGATGGGCGGCATAACCCGGGCGGCACCGCTTTCGCTTTGTATGCCCGCCATCAAGCTCTGTTCAGCTTGGGACGCTAAAAGCGCTCACGCCGGAAAGTGACGCTGCAACGTATGGCAACGCTGGTGCGTTGGCGCTACGGGACGGACTTGCCTTTGATACCGCATGCTCGCACGGCTCGAGCCGGCCGGTGGCGCGAGAACGGGATGGTCGCCACGATGGAAGAACTCCACCGATACGCCGAACGGCCCTTCGCCTTCGTCGGACGGTACCTACGCCGTCGCTGGCTGCCGCATCTGGTCATCCTGGTCTCGGTGCTCGGCGCGGTGGGCTTCTCGGTGTCGACCGATTACGCCCTGAAGGGCGTGGTCGATGCGCTGACGAAGGGGCCGGGTCCGAACAATACCGGGATCTGGAGCGCGCTCACGGTCCTCATCATCTTCATCGCCGTGGACAACCTGCTCTGGCGCGTAGCCGCCCTGACGGGGGCCTTCACCTTCGTCGGCGTGACGGGCGACATCCGCCGCGACCTGTTCCGGCACATGACCGGCCACTCGCCCACCTTCTTCTCCGACCGGCAGCCCGGCACCCTGGCGAGCCGCATCACCGCGACCTCGAACGCGATCTTCACGGTCGAGAACATGTTCGTGTTCAACGTGATGCCGCCGACGGTGGCTGCGTTCGGCTCCATCGCCTACATCTCGTCCGTCAGCCTCACGATGGCGGGGATCCTGGCCGCCATCTTCGCGGCCGTGGTCGTGCTGATGTTCAAGATGGCGTCCGCCGGCAAGCCCCTGCACCACGACTTCGCCGCCAAGGCCGCCAGCGTCGACGGCGAGATGGTCGATCTCGTAGGCAACATGTCCCTGGTGCGCGCCTTCTCGGCGGTCGAGCGGGAGGGCGTTCGCTTCCAGGGCACCATCGCCACGGAGATGCGGGCCCGGCGTTCGTCCCTGCTGTATCTGGAGAAGCTGCGGATCGTGCACGCGATCCTCACCGTGCTGGCGATCCTCGGCCTCCTGTACTGGTCGATCCGCCTGTGGGAGGCCGGTCAGGCGACGAACGGACAGGTGGTCCTCGTCTGCACCCTCGGCATCCGCATCCTGGCGGCCACCCGCGACCTCGCCGTGGCGCTCGTCGATGCCACGCAGCATACCGCCCGCCTCGCCGAGGCGCTCCACACCCTGCTGCAGCCCCACGACCTCGTGGACCATCCCGAGGCTCAGCCCCTGGCCGGCCAGGGCGCCAAGATCGAGTTCGAGCACGTGGCCTTCCACTATCCGGACGGGCGCAGCGTGTTCACCGATTTCGACCTGACCATCGAGCCCGGCCAACGGGTCGGCCTCGTGGGTAAGTCGGGCGGGGGCAAGTCGACCCTGTTCTCCCTCATCCAGCGCTTCTACGACGTCCAGTCGGGGTCGATCCGCATCAACGGCCAGGATATCGACCGGGTCACCCTCGATTCCCTGCGCGAGGCCATCACCGTGGTCCCGCAGGACGTGTCGATGTTCCACCGCACCCTGCGGGAGAACATCCGCTACGGCCGGCCGGAGGCCACCGACGAGGAGGTCTGGCAAGCGGCCGAGGCGGCCCACTGCACCGACTTCATCAAGTCCCTGCCGGAGGGTTTCGACACCATCGTCGGCGACCGGGGCGTGAAGCTCTCGGGCGGCCAGCGCCAGCGCATCGCCATCGCCCGGGCGATCCTGAAGAACTCGCCGATCCTGCTCCTCGACGAGGCCACCTCGGCGCTGGATGCGGAATCCGAGCAGGCGATCCGCCACGCGCTGGCGAACCTAATGAAGGGGCGCACCGTCATCGCCATCGCCCACCGGCTCTCGACGCTTCAGGACTTCGACCGGATCGTGGTGCTGGAGGGCGGCCGGATCGCCCAGGACGGCGCGCCGGACAAGCTGACCCATCTCGACGGCTTCTTCCGCGAGCTGATGAAGAAGGAAAGCATGGGCACGGCCCTGGCCGCCGCGTGACGCGGGGCCCGGTCCTTGCGTAGAAGGACCGGGATCCCAAAGGGATCATCCCTTTGGTGGGGTTCGGGGCGAAGCCCCGATCGTCGCAGGGCCCCGCCCTGCACCCGCAAAAGGTCTCGGACCTTTTGAAACTTCGACTGGCCCATGCCCGACCTCGATACCGTCGTCCGTGAGATCTCGGAGGAGATGGCCGCGCGCACCGACCGCGGCACGGTGGCGGACTACATTCCCGAACTGGCCCATGTGGACCCGAACCGGTTCGGCATGGCCGTGATCGACGGCGACGGGCGGGTGAGTGCCGGCGGAGACAGCGAGGTGCTGTTCTCCATCCAGAGCATCTCCAAGGTGTTCACCCTCACCCTGGCGCTCGGCATGATCGGCGACCGCCTGTGGCGGCGGGTCGGGCGGGAGCCCTCCGGCAACCCGTTCAACTCGATCGTGCAATTGGAGCGGGAGCGCGGGGTGCCCCGCAACCCGTTCATCAATGCCGGCGCCATCGCCGTCACCGACGTGATCCTCTCCGGCCACGAGCCCCGGGAGGCCCTGGGCGAGATCCTGCGCTTCATGCAGTTCCTGGCCCAGGACCAGACCGTCTTCATCGACGAGAAGGTCGCGTCCTCGGAGCGGCGGACCGGCTTCAGGAACAGCGCGCTGGCCTACTACATGAAATCCTTCGGGGTGATCGAGAACCCGGTGGACTTCACCCTCGGCGTGTATTTCCACCACTGCGCCATCGCGATGAACTGCCGCCAGCTCGCCACGGCGGGGCAGTTCCTGGCCCATAACGGCCTCAACCCGGCCACCGGCTACAACGTCGTCACCGCTGAGCGGGCGCGGCGCATCAACGCCATCATGCTAACCTGCGGCCACTACGACGGCTCGGGGGAATTCGCCTACCGGGTCGGCCTGCCGGGCAAGAGCGGAGTGGGGGGCGGGATCTTCGCGGTCGCCCCGGGCAAGGCTTCGATCGCCGTCTGGTCCCCCGGCCTCGACGCGGCCGGCAACTCCCATCTCGGCCGGGTCGCCTTGGAGCGGCTCACCCAGCGCATGGGGTGGTCAGTGTTCGGGGTGTGAGGGGGCTTGCCCGGCGCCTGCCGAACCCCGTTGTCATTGCGAGGCGGAGCCGAAGCAATCCAGGGCGCGACTTATCCGGATGTGGTGGTGCCGACTGGATTGCTTCGCTGCGCTCGCAATGACGGGGGATGCGCGTGTCTTGCGCAGCCGCCCGTTCCGGGGCAAGCGGCGCCTCCGGCCTGAGGACGATCCCCAACATGACCACGAGCGCGGTTCCGCATCCGCAGCCCGATCCCGCGATGATCGTCGCCCGGCTCGACCGCCTGCCGGCGACGGGAACGGTCTGGCGCCTCGTGGCGCTGCTCGGCCTCGGCTTCTTCTTCGAACTCTACGATCTGCTGTTCACCGGTTATGTCGCGCCGGGCCTCGTGAAAGCTGGCATCCTCACGCCGACCACGCCGGGCCTGTTCGGGGCGACGGGGGTGGCAGGCTTCGTCGCCGCCCTGTTCACCGGGTTGTTCATCGGCACGGTCGCCTGCGGCTGGCTCGCCGACCGGTTCGGGCGGCGGACGATCTTCACGTGGTCGCTCCTGTCCTACACGGCGGCCAATGTCGTAATTGCCTTCCAGAACGAGGCGTTCGGCCTCAATCTCTGGCGCCTCATCGCCGGCATCGGCCTCGGGCTCGAGATGGTGACCATCGGCAGCTACCTCTCCGAGCTGGTGCCGAAGGGCATCCGCGGGCGGGCTTTCGCCCTGTGCCAGGCCATCGGTTTCTGCGCCGTGCCGGTCGTGGCCTTCCTGTCCTACCTGCTGATCCCGCTCTCGCCCCTCGGCCTAGACGGCTGGCGCTGGGTCGCGCTGATCGGCGCGTCGGCGGCGGTTCTCGTGTGGTGGATGCGTTCCGGCCTGCCCGAAAGTCCCCGCTGGCTCGTGGAGCGCGGCCGTTTCTCCGAGGCCGAGGCGGTGATGGCCCGACTGGAGGCGAAAGTTCAGATGGAATACGGCCGCCCCCTGCCGCCGCCTGGGCCGCCCCAGGCCGCCGAGCCGAAGGGCGCCTTCCGGGACATGTGGGTGCCGCCCTACCGCCGCCGGACCCTGATGATGGCCGGATTCAACGTGTTCCAGACCGTGGGTTTCTACGGTTTCGCGAACTGGGTGCCGACCCTGTTGATCGCACAGGGCATCACCGTTACGTCGAGCCTCGCCTACACGGCGCTGATCGCCGTCGCGGCGCCCGTCGGCCCGCTGATCGGGCTCGCCATCGCCGACCGGTTCGAGCGCAAGCACGTCATCGTGGCGGCGGCCTGCCTGTACATCGCCTGCGGACTGGCCTTCGCTCAGGTCAGGGACGTGACCGGCATCGTGGCGCTGGGCATCGGCCTGACCCTCGCCTCGAACGTCATGTCCTACAGCTTCCACGCCTACCAGGCGGAGCTGTTCCCCACCGGCATCCGGGCGCGGGCGGTCGGCTTCGTGTATTCCTGGAGCCGGTTTTCGGCGATCTTCACGGGCTTCGTCGTCGCCTTCGTGCTGCGGGAGTCGGGAACGTCGGGCGTGTTCCTGTTCATCTCCGCCGCCATGCTCGTCGCGGGTGGCCTCGTCGGCGTGCTCGGACCGCGGACCCGGGACGTCGCCCTGGAGGAGATCGCGGGGTGAGAACCGTGATCGCCGCCCGCGGCTTGATCCGTTTATCGACCGATGCCACAGCGGCTTTAACGTTTCGCAGCCGGACCGCCGCATGACCGCTTCCCTCGACCTCCTCGTCCTCGGCAACGCCATCGTCGACGTCATCGCACGGACCGACGACGCCTTTCTCGAACGGGAGGGAATGGCCAAGGGCGCGATGACCCTGATCGATGAGCCGCGGGCGGAAGCCCTATTCCAGGCCATGGGCCCGGCGACGATCGTCTCCGGCGGCTCCGGCGCCAACACCGCCGTCGGCGCGGCCATGCTCGGGGCCAGGACCGGCTTCGTCGGCCGGGTGCGGGACGACGAGCTCGGCCATCTCTTCCGCCACGACCTGAAGGCGACCGGCGTCGGCTTCGACGTGCCCGCCGCCGCCGACGGCCCGGCCACCGCCCGCTGCTTCGTCCTGGTGACGCCGGACGGCGAGCGGACCATGAGCACCTATCTCGGCGCCTGTCAGGGCCTCGGGCCGGACGACGTGCACAAGGACACGGTGGCCTCGGCCCGGGTCGTCTACCTGGAAGGCTACCTATGGGATCCGCCGGCCGCCAAGGACGCGTTCCGCAAGGCCGTCGAGATCGCCCACCGGGCCGGCAATGCCGTCGCGCTGACCCTGTCGGATGCGTTCTGCGTCGGCCGCTACCGGGACGAGTTCCTGGGCCTCATCCGCGACGGCAGCATCGATATCCTGTTCGCCAACCTCGGCGAGCTGAAGAGCCTGTACCAGACCGAGGACGAGGAAGCCGCCGTGGCGGCGCTGCGCGACGAGCGCAACGGCCGGGGCATGCACATGCTCGGCCTCGTCACCCGCTCGGAGAAGGGCGCCCTGGTGGTCCACGGCGGCCATGTCCGCGAGGTCGCGGCGAGTCCGGTGGCGCATGTCCTCGACACGACCGGGGCGGGAGACCTCTTCGCAGCCGGCTTCCTCGCGGGCCATGCCCGGGGCCTCGACCACCTCGCCAGCGCCCGCCTCGGCACAATCGCGGCGGCGGAGGTGATCCAGCACATCGGTGCGAGGCCGCAGGCGGATCTGATGATGCTGGCCCGGGAGCAGGGGCTGCTGTGAGCAATTCTCCGCCCCCTGTTCGCAGGGGGAGTCGAGACGTTGGTCCCTTCCTCCCCCCTCATCCTGAGGCGCCCGCGCCAGCGGGCCTCGAAGGAGGGTTCCAGGGAGCGCGGCGACTTCTTGAGCCTTCCTTCGAGGCGGCTGTCGCCGTACCTCAGGATGAGGACTGAGGGTAGGATCAGCCAGCGAATTGTGCAGCGATCCTCCCAAGACGCATGGAGGCGAGCGACAAACCTACACCCGCAGCAGCACCTTCCCCACGGCCTCCCGCCGGGTGAGCACCCCGAACGCCTCGGGGAAGGCCTCCAGCGGATAGACCCCGTGGACCTTGGCGCTGAGCTTGCCCTCCGCCACCCAGGCGAGCAACTGCGCTTGGTCGGCCCGGTGGGCTTGCGGATCACGCTCGGTGAAGGCGCCCCAGTGGACGCCCTGCACGTCGAGTTCCTTGAGCAGGATCAGGTTGAGGGGCAGCCGCGGGATCCCCCCCGCTGCGAAGCCGATCACGAGGTAGCGCCCGCGCCATGCCAGGGACCGCAGGGCCGGCTCCGCGAAGGCATCGCCCACCGCGTCGTAGACCACGTCGACGCCCGCGCCGCCGGTGATCCGGCGCAGGTCGTCCTTCAGGGTTTCGGGTGTGTAGACCAGCCCCTCGGCGGCCCCGTGGGCGCGGGCGGCGGCGACCTTGTCCTCGGAGGAGGCGCAAGCGATAACCTTTGCCCCCATCAGCGCCCCGAGTTCCACCGCCGCGAGGCCGACCCCGCCTGAGGCCCCGAGCACCGCGAGCCATTCGCCCTCGCGCAGCTTCGCGCGGTTGGCCAGCGCGTGGAGCGTGGTGCCGTAGGTGATGGTGAGGCCCGCGGCCTGCTCGTCCGGCACCCCCTCCGGCACGGGGGTGAGTTTCGTCGCGGCGATAGCGATCCGCTCGGCGCAGCAGCCGTAGCCAGCGTGGATCACCACCCGCTGGCCGACCGTGAGCCCGCTGACGCCCTCGCCCAGCGCCTCGACGACACCCACGCCCTCGCCCCCTGGCGAGAAGGGCAGGGGCGGCTTCACCTGATACTTCCCGGCGACGATCAGCGTGTCGAAGAAGTTGAGCGCGGCCAGGGTGACCCGCACAAGCGCTTGCCCCGGCCCGGCCTCGGGCTCCGGCCGCTCCACAATGGCGAGGGCGTCCGGTCCGTCGAGGGTCTGGCAGAGGAGGGCTCGCATCGTTTCGCTCCCGTGTTCTTATTCGGCGCCTTCGCCACAACTCATGAAGGTTGCGCTTCCGTAGACTGCTTCACGCCTCACTCAAAGGCGTCTCCGCCATTGCGAACGGAGTGAAGCAATCCAGGGTAGCGGGACGTCTCCGACCATGGCGCGTCCCTAGATTGCTTCGCTTTGCTCGCAATGACGGAGAGGTTGCGGAGGTTGGTGCATCTCTGTGGACACCCAAATTTTCGTCTTTTCGAGCGCAGCGAAGCAATCCAGGGATCCGCGACCTGAACCATCGACCCTCTGAGGGCCGCCATGCGCGCGCCGACCGTCTACATCATGGCAAGCCGCCGCAACGGCACAGTCTATGGCGGCGTGACGTCGGACCTCGCCCGGCGGGTGTACGAGCACCGCGAGGCATTGCTGCCGGGTTTCACACGGCAATACGGCTGCAAGACACTGGTCTGGTACGAGCCTTACGCTTCGATGGTCGAGGCCATCGATCGCGAAAAGCAAATCAAGGCCGGATCGCGCAAGCGCAAGCTCGCGCTCATTGAGGCCATGAACCCGGACTGGACCGACCTGTACCCCGGACTCGCGTAACCTCCGGCGATGGCGCGGCGCCCTGGATTGCTTCGCTGCGCTCGCAATGACGGGAGGGGCTCGCGAGAACCGCGAACTCCTCAATGCGCCTCCTGCCAGTTCAGCGCCGCCTTGGCCTCGACCACCAGCGGCACCCGGAGCGTCAGGGCTGGCGCCGGGGCCTCTTCCATCACCGAGGCGATGATCGGAATCGCCGTCTCCACCTCGTCCTCCGCCGCCTCGAAGACCAGCTCGTCGTGGACCTGCAGAAGCATCGTCACGCCGAGCCGCTCGGCGGCGAGCGCGCCTTCGATCCGGGTCATCGCCCGGCGGATGATGTCGGCGGCCGAACCCTGAATCGGAGCGTTGATCGCCTGCCGCTCGACGCTCGCCCGCTCGTTGGGGTTGTTGGAGCGGATCTGCGGGTAATGGCACACCCGGCCGAACAGGGTGGTGACGTAGCCCTTGTCCCGGCAACTGCGCTTCGTCGTGTCGATGTAGTCGCGGATGCCGGGGAACTGTTCGAAATACTGTTTGATGAAGGCGGACGCCTCCTCCCGGCCAATGCCGAGGCGGTCGGCCAGCCCGAAGGCCGAGATGCCGTAGATGATGCCGAAGTTGATCGTCTTCGCCCGGCGGCGCAGGTCCGGCGTCATGTCCTTCAGGGGCACGCCGAACATCGCCGAGGCCGTCGCCGCGTGGATGTCGATGCCGTCCGCGAAGGCTTTGCGCAGTTCGGGGATGTCGGCCATGTGGGCCAAGAGCCGCAACTCGATCTGCGAATAGTCGGCCGAGATCAGCTTCTTGCCGGGTGCCGCCACGAAGGCTTTGCGGATGCGCCGGCCTTCTTCGGTGCGGACGGGGATGTTCTGCAGGTTCGGCTCCGAGGAGGAGAGCCGGCCCGTCGTCGTCGCTGCGAGGGAGAACGAGGTGTGGACCCGCTGCGTCTCCCGGTCGGCATGGGTCTGGAGCGAATCGGTGTAGGTCGATTTCAGCTTCGAGAGCTGGCGCCATTCGAGGATCTTCTTGGGCAGTTCGTGCCCGGCCTGGGCCAGTTCCTCCAACAGCGTCGCCGGGGTGGCCCATTGGCCGGAGGGCGTCTTCTTGGCGCCGGGCAGGCCCATCTTGCCGAACAGGATGTCGCCGATCTGCTTCGGCGAGCCGACCGAGAATTTCTCGCCGGCATCCTCCTGAATCTCTTCCTCAAGGCGCACCAGGATCTGCGAGAAGTCGCCCGACAGGCGGCTCAGCATGTCGCGGTCGACGCGGATGCCGGCCATCTCCATCCGGGCGATGATCGGCAGGAGCGGGCGCTCCAGGGTCTCGTAGACCGCGACCCGCCGCTCGGCCACGAGGCGCGGCTTCATCATCCGCCATAGGCGCAAGGTGACGTCCGCATCCTCAGCGGCATAGGCGGTGGCCTTGTCGAGGGCCACCCGGTCGAACGTCACCTTGGCCCGGCCTGTGCCGGTTACATCCGCGAAGGTGATCGGCTGGTGGCCGAGATGGCGGCGGGCGAGTTCGTCCATCCCGTGCCCGCCCTTGCCGGCATCGAGCACATAGGAAATGAGCATCGTGTCGTCGAAGGGCGCGACCTCGATGCCGTAGCGCGAGAAGACCACCCAATCGTATTTCAGGTTCTGCCCGACCTTGAGCACGCCGGGGTTCTCGAGGAGCGGCTTCAGCCGCGCCAGCGCCGCATCCAGGGGGATCTGGTCGGGGATGGGCTCGGCGATGTCGGTCGAGGTTGCCCCCTGACCGAACAATTCGCCCGCATCGGGCTCGGCCGTCACCGCCCGCAGGTGGGCCAGCGGAATGTAGCAGGCCCGCCCCGGCGCCACCGCCAGCGACACGCCGACCAGCCCCGCCCGGTAGGAATCGAGGGAATCCGTTTCGGTGTCGACGGCCACCACGCCGACTTCCTCGGCCTCGGCGATCCAGGCGTCGAGGTGTTCGAGGGTCAGCACCGTCTCGTAGGCCGCCGTGTCGAACGGCTTCACCGACTCGGCCGCCCGGGCGGCCACCAGGGCGCCCGGCGTCGGCTCGGCGGGGCCGCGGGGCTTCGGGGCCGCGTCCGGCAGGCCGAGATCCGCGAAGGGATCGACCTCCCCGCCCTCGGGTGGGGCGTCGCCCGGCGGACGCTCCGGCCCCGCGGCGGCAGTCTCCGGGTCCGGCGGCACCGCATCACCGAAGAACGGAGGCGGGTCGCCGGCCCTGGCCCCGGCGCCGGGCAGCAGCGACGGGTCGGGCTGCACCTTCTCCGGGTCCACGTGGAGCATCTGCGCGATGCGCCGGGTCAGGGTGTTGAACTCCATCGCCTTGAGGAAGCCGACGAGCTTCTCCGGGTCGGGCTTGGGCACCACCAGTTCATCGAGCGGGACGGGGACGGGCACGTCCTCCATCAGCGCCACGAGCTTTCGCGAGAGGCGCGCTTGGTCGATGTTGGCGAGCAGGGTCTCCCGGCGCTTCGGCTGCTTGATCTCGCCGGCCCGCTCCAGCAGCGCCTCAAGGGATCCGAATTCCTTGATGAGGGCGGCGGCGGTCTTCAGGCCGATGCCGGGGACGCCCGGCACGTTGTCCGAGGTATCGCCGATCAGAGCCAGCGCGTCGCCGATCTGGTTCGGGCTCAGGCCCTCCCATTTGGCGATGATCGCCTCGACATCGAGGTTGCGCTCGGGCCGGTAGCCTGGCTTCCCCTTGGAGCCCGATTCGAAATCGTAGAATCGCACCAGCGGCCCGACGAGCTGCATCAGGTCCTTGTCGGAGGAGACGATGATGACGCCCGCCCCTCGGGCCTCGGCCTGCCGGGCATAGGTGGCGATCAGGTCATCCGCCTCGTAGCGCTCCAGTTCGACGGCATGCAGGCCGAAGGCCCGTACCGCGTCGCGCATCAGCGGCATCTGGCGCTTCAGGTCGTCCGGCGCGTCGGGGCGGTGGCCCTTGTAGTCCGGGAACATCTCCTTGCGGAATGAACCCTCCGACTTGTCGAACACAATGCCCAGATGCGTCGGCATCGTGCCGGCGGCGCCATCCTGAAGGAACTGGGCGATCTTGGTGCAGAACAGCCGCACCGCCCCGGTCGGCAATCCGTCCGAGGGGCGGGAATTGTACTTCTGGTCCTGGTTGATCGACTGGAAATAGGCCCGGAAGATGAACGACGAGCCATCGACCAGGATCACCTGATCGCCGGGGCCGACTTGTTTGGGGGCGGCTGTAGTCTCGGCGGTCTTGGCGGCGGTCATGGGCGCAGGGGGGCTCGCTAGGACTCGTCAACGATCCGGCAGTCGCCCGAGTTCGGCCTCGGCCGCCGCGACAAGGATGGGGAGTTTTTCGTGGACGGTCCCCCACGCATTGTCCAGCGGATGGCCAGCGCAAAAACAAGTGGCGGGGCACCCCGGCCCCGCCACATCATCGTTCGGTCATGCGTGTCAGCAGCGGTCGCCGCCGGTGGTCTGGCCGTACTGCTTCACCGGGCGGGTCTGCTGGTTGGCATTGCCCTCGGCGGCCGAACTCGGGGCGCAGTAGCCCGGGTGGGATTCGTAGAGGGGCGAGTCGTGGACGCCGATCGAACCGGTGGTCTGCACGTCGCGGCGGGTGTCGAAGGGTGTGGCCGTCGCCGAGGTCAGCGGGGCGGCGATGCCGATGGCGAGGACGGCAAAAGCAGCGGCAAGGCGGGTCTTCATCTTGTAAATCTCTCTCCTCATGCAGCGCGGAGCAGTGTTTGCGTCCGCTTCCTCTGTCGTGACTGCAATATAGGAGAGAATGACTCGGAGCGGCGTGCCTCCCCGCACGCGCCTTCAGGGATTAAATCTCCTCGTTCATGCGGCAAGCTCCGCACCGAGTGCGGCAATGCGCTTCAAATCGTCGAGGAAGGCCGCATAGGCCTCTTCCTTCGCCTCGTCGGGCAGGCGCAGGAGATAAGAGGGATGGACGGTGATGAAGCCCTGAAAGCGGTTGTCCCGCCGGTCGAACCGGAACGGGCCACGGGCACGGGTGATCGGGATCGACTTGCCCGTCAGGGCCAGCACCGCCGTCGCGCCGAGCGCCACGACGAGTTTGGGCGCGACGAAGTCCAGCTCCCGGTCGAGCCACCAGCGATAGTGGCTGACTTCGCCGGCGGTGGGTTTTTCGTGGATCCGGCGCTTGCCCCGCAGGGTGAATTTGAAGTGCTTGACCGCGTTGGTGAGGTAGCTCGCCTCACGGTCGATGCCGGCCTCCGCCATGGCCCGCGAGAGCAACTGCCCCGCCGGCCCGACGAAGGGGCGGCCCTTCAGGTCCTCCTGGTCGCCGGGCTGCTCGCCGACGAAGGCGAGGGTGGCGCCGAGGGGACCTTCGCCCAGGACGGCCTGGGTCGCCCCCGGCACGAGGGGCTCGGTCTTGCGGATGATGGCGTTGAGCTCGTCGAGGCTGTTCGGGTCCTGGTCCGCCATCGCGGCGACGGCTCGGGCGGGTTCGCGGCGTGCGGGCACGGTGGGCTCCCTCTCGATCATCTGCGCCGTCCGGTCCGCCGCACCCCGGAGCAGGGCGGGGATGGCGGCCGTCTCGGGCATATTGCGCCAGTACTTCTTCGGCATCTCCGCCCGCATCGCCTTCGGGTTGACGCGGGCCGGGTTGAACGTCGTCTCGTAATAGGTCTGCCAGCCGGCCTCGAAGCCGTCGCCCTCAGGCACGTCGCTGCGGGAGCCGGGGGGGCCGTAGGTCAACGCCGTTCCGTCCCAGACGGCCCGGCCTTCGGGGGTCAGGATCGTCCAGCGCATCCCGGCGAAGCGGCGCACGAAGAAAGGCGCCGCCGCTTCCAGGATGTGGTGGTCCGGTTCGAACCACGCGACGAAGCGCTCGCCGGCCGCATCCTCCACCCGGTGGAAGCGGAGGAAGGCGTGCATCTTGTGCAGGTCACGGCGGATCGCCTTGGCCATGCGGGACAAACGGTGGACGACGGGGTCGCTCGCCACCTCCATCAGGTGCCGCTCGCCGTGGAGGCTGCGCCAGATCAGGGTGTAGAGCAGGCTGTAGCGCTCCGGGTCCCGGTGGGGGACGACCTGGGGGATCAGATCGACCACCGCCCGTGGGAGGGACAGGGGCCGGTCCGCATCGGGCGCGCCGTCGCTGCCGAACAGGCCCGGCGCGGACTCGACGCTCCACGTCACCGCCTCGGGGCGCGCGCCGGATGCGGCCAGACGCCGGGCGGCATCGCGAAAACCGGTCAGGTCGGCGCCGGGGCGCAGGAGGATGGTACGGGGGCCGCCCTCCCCCGCGGAGGGGGAGGGGAGGATGCGCCCGGCCATCAGAACAGGCTCAGCTGCTGGGCCGGCTCCACCAACCGCGCCCGGAGGTCCTGCCGGTCGGTGAGGCCGACGGGGCGGTGGTCGGCGGCGATGAGGAAGGGGCGGGCCCGCTTCAAGCTCGAGGTCAGCCGCGCCACATCGTCGAGGCGCAGGGTCGTGTGTTTGCGCGCCTTGACGATGCGATCCACCGCCCGAGCCCCGAGGCCGGGGACGCGCAGGAGCATCTCCCGGTCGGCAGTGTTCACGTCCACCGGGAAGCGCTCCCGGTACTTCAAAGCCCAGGCAAGTTTCGGGTCGATGTCGAGGGCCAGCATCCCGCCCTCGGAGGCCGAAGCGACTTCCTCGGCGGAGAACTCGTAATACCGGAGCAGCCAGTCCGCCTGATACAGCCGGTGCTCACGGGCTAGGGGCGGGGCCTTCAGGGGCAGGATCCGCGACCCATCGGGGATCGGGCTGAAGGCCGAGTAATAGACCCGCTTCAACCCGACGCTGCCGTAGAGCAGCTCGCTCTTGGCGATCAGGGCGGCGTCGGTGGTGTCGTCAGCTCCGACGATCACCTGCGTCGAGTGTCCCGCCGGGGCGAAGCGGCGCTTCTCGGCCTTGGCCTGGACGATGCGCTCGCCGATCTGGGCCATCGCCCCCTGGATTGCCGCGCCGTCCTTTTCCGGCGCGAGGCGCCCCAGGCTCGCTTCGGTCGGAAGCTCCACGTTGATCGACAGGCGGTCTGCGTAGAGCCCTGCCTCTTCGATCAGCCACGGGCTTGCCTCGGGAATAGACTTGAGGTGGATGTAGCCGGCAAAGCCGTGGTCCCGGCGCAGGGACTTCGCCACCCGGGTCATCAGTTCCATCGTGTGGTCGGGTGATTTGATGATGCCAGACGACAGAAACAGGCCTTCGATATAGTTGCGCTTGTAAAAATTCAGGGTGAGGTTCACGACCTCTTCGACAGTGAATTTCGCCCGTGGGACATTCGAGGAGCGGCGGTTGACGCAATAGGCGCAGTCGAAAAGGCACCAATTGGTCAGCAGGATCTTGAGCAGCGAGACGCAGCGCCCATCCGGCGTGTAGGCGTGGCAAATCCCCGCCCCGGTGGTCGAGCCGATCCCGTCCTTGCCCGCGGCGCGCTTGGGCGCTCCGGACGAGGCGCAGGACGCATCGTATTTGGCGGCATCGGCGAGGATGCGCAGCTTCTTGGCCAGAACCTCGTCCATGGAACGGAAGATGAACACAAACCCGAGCGAAACAAGGGCGTCCGGGCGGCCCTCCCGGTCCTCATTGCCGCACCCCACCGGCTGCTCGTGCGAACCCTTGCGGTCATTGCAAGCGCAGCGAAGCAATCCAGAAGCATCCGCCACAACCTGAGGCGTCCCGCATCCCTGGGTTGCTTCGCTGCGCTCACAATGACGGGGGGTGTCAGGGGACCTCGTCGGCCTCGATGATCCCGCGGGCGAGGCCGTAGGAAAAACCCTGGCGGGCGAGGCTGGCGAGGTCGCGCTCCCGGTGCTCGGCCCGCCTGTCGGGCAGGCGGTAAGGGCCGAGGCGCCGCCGCTTGGCATAGGCCCAGGCCGCCTTCTCCTCGCTGTCCTCTTCGGGCCTCGCCTCCCGCTCGGCCTCCATGGCCGCTTCGACCACATCCCGGGGGACACCCTTCGCGGCGAGCTTCATGCCGGCGGCCCGGCGGGAGGTGCCCCGGCGACGGAGGGCGGCGAGCCGGCCTTCGGCAAATCGGGCGTCGTCCACGAGCCCGGCCGACACAGCCCGGGCCACCGTCGCCTCGATCATCTCCGCGAAAGCGGCAGGCTCTTCGTCGCGGGCCCTGGCGCGTTTCTCGACGCGCCGGGCGAGGGTGCGGCGAAGCATGTCGGTCGAGGCGCTGTAGCGCTGCAGGTAGTCGAGGGCGGCCCGCTCCAGCCACGCTGCGCTCACCGGCTTGGGCGGCCGGGGCGGTTCCGTCTGGGCCGGCACGGCATCTGGCCCGATGGATGCAACGGTGGGTCGCTTCACGTGTTCTTCACGATCTGGACAGGTTTGCGTTTCATGAACGAGCGATGGAACGCGCGCAACGCGACAGGACGGGCCATGCCCTCGACCCTGATTCCTTGCCGGGGACGCTGCAGCGAAGGCTGCGGGCGGCTGTGTCCGTCCTGATGCGTCGGGAATGGCTCCTCGTCCTGGTGGCGCTGGGGCTCATCGCGCTCGCGGGCGCGGTCGTCTACCTGTCGCGGCCGAACACCCTGACGGTCGCCGTGGGGCCCCAGGACGGCCCCGAAGCCTCCCTCATCGAAGCCTACGCCGCGGCCCTCGACCGGGCGCGGGAGGATGTGCGGCTGAAGATCGTCCGCTACGAGGACGTGCGCGACAGCGGCCTCGCCCTCCAGAGGAACAAGGCCGACCTCGCGGTGGTCCGACCGGACGTGTTCCTCCCTGAGAACGGCCTGACCCTGGCGATCCTCCACGACGAGGCGCTGGTGGTGGCCCGGCCCGACCACAGCGACATCGACGAGTTTCCCGACCTCGCCCGCAAGCGCCTCGGCATCGTGGTGCGGCACGGGGCGGACCTGCCTTTCGTCACGAACGTGCTGTCCTTCTACGACCTCGTGCCCGACACCCCCGCCACCGAAGAGACCGCGGAGCCGGCGCCGGGCCACGTGACGGTGGTGCCCCTGAAAGTGGCGGAGATCGCCCAGGCGCTCGCCGACAAGCGCGTCGATGCGGTGGCGGTCATCGCGAGCCCTGCTTCGAAGATGGCGGCCAACGTGGTCCGGGCAGTGGAGGCGGGCTCGCCGGAGCGGAAGATCGGCTTCGTCTCGGTTCCCGACGGCGATGCGATCCTCCAGCGTTTCCCGGAACTGCAATCCGTGACCATCCCGGCGGGCACCTTCGGCGGACGGCCGAAGCGGCCCGACGAGGAGATCCATACCGTGGGTGCCTCCTACCGCCTCATGGCCCGGGGCACGGTCAGCCGGGTCGCCGTGGCCTCGGCCACGCAGCATCTGTTCGAATGGCGCTCCCGCCTCGCCGCCGTGGCACCCATCGCGAAGCTGATGAAGGCCCCCGACTTCGACACGACCGTCGCAGCCACCTCCGCCCGTCTGCCGAACCACCCCGGCGCGGTGGATTATTTCGAGCGCGAGCAGCAGACCTTCCTCGACCGCTACGAGGATTACATCTACCTCGTGGCCTTCTTCGGCGGCACCATCGGCTCCGGCTTCGCGTGGCTCGGCCAGCGCCTCGCCCGCAAGCGCCGGGAGCGGATCGACATCGTCCTCGACCGGCTCCTCGACATCCTCCGGGAGATCCGCGCGGCCACGACGGCGGCGGAACTGGATACGATCGTCCTGGAGATCGACGACCTGATTGCCGACGTGGTGACCCATACCCGCGAACGGTCGATCGACCTGCGCACGGTGAGCGCCCTGATCCTGGCGGTGGACAGCGTCCACGAAGCCGTGGGAGACGCGAGGCGGCGGATCGGCCTGCCCATGTCGGACCAGGGCGACCACCGCCGCTCCGCCCAGCTGATGGCCCTTCACCTGCCGGCGGCGGAATAGCGCTCCTGGGACTGTGCCCACATCCCTGGGTGACTTCTCCGTGCCAGCCAAGATGGGGCTTGAGTCCCGGCACCGAACCGCCACCGCCGCGTTTCGCCTGCGGACGAATGCAGGGCCCCCCATCCCATGGCCACGATCACCGCGTTCCTGATGCGTCGGGAGGTCCTGCTGCTGGCGGGTGTCGTCATGCTGTGCCTGGGCGGGGCGGCGGTGTGGTATCTCCTGCGGCCCACCACCCTCATCATCGCCGTGGCACCCAGGGACGGCACCGAGCCGGGGCTGATCAAGGCCTATGCCGATGCCCTGGATGAGGGCGGCGAGGGGATCCGCCTCCGGATCATCTCCTTCGACGACGTCCGCGAGAGTGCCGCCGCCCTGCAGGATGGGCGGGCCGACCTCGCGGTGGTCCGGCCCGACGTGCTCATGCCCACCAATGGCCTGACGCTGGCCATCCTACGCGACCAAGCCATGATCGTCGTCTCGCCCGAGCCCTCCGGCATCAAGACCTTCGCCAAGCTCGGCGGACGGCGCCTCGGGATCGGCACCCAGAAAGATGCCGATTATTCGCTGCTCAAGAACCTTCTCTCCTATCACGGCCTCGCCATGGACACCGCCGTGGCAGGCGGCCCGCCGGGGCCGGCGACCGTCCAACTCGTGCCCGTCGACGAGGCCGCCCTGCCCGCCGCCTTCCGGGAGAGGCGGATCGACGCGTTCCTCAGCATCATCGCCCCCTCCGCGCCCAAGGCCATCGCCCTCGTCGGCGCGGTGCGGTCGGTGGCCCGGGACGGCAAGATCGAGTTCGTCGCGGTCGAGGACGACGACGCCATCATCGAACGGTTTCCCCGGCTCCAGGCCGTGACCATCCCGGGCGGCCTGTTCGCCGGCCGCCCGAAACTACCGGCGGACGACGTGAAGACCGTGGGCGCCTCATACCGGCTGATGGCCCGCGCCACGCTCAGCCGGGTCGTGGCGGCCGACATCACCCAGCAGATCTTCGAGAAGCGCACGGCGGCGGCCCGTCAGACGGATGCCGCCGAATACGTCCTGGCCCCGGCCTACGAGACCACGGTGGCGGCGACCAGCGCGCGGATCCCGATCCATCCCGGCGCCATCGATTATTACGAGCGCGAGCAGCACGGCTTCGTCGAGCGCTACGGGGACACGCTGTACCTCCTCGGCGCCCTGGCCGGGGGCCTCGTCTCGGTCCTGGCTTGGCTGCGCCAACGCCTGACGAGCCTGCGCCGGGAGCGCATCGACGACGTCATGGACCGACTCTTGGAGATCACCGGGCAGGCCCGGTCCCTCAAGGATCCTGCGGCCATCGAGGCGCTGACCGTCGAGGTCGATGGCTTGGCGACGGATGTCGTGCGCTATGCCCGCGAACGCGAGCCCGATCCGCGGACGATGTCGGCGGTGACCATCGCCATCGACACGGCTCGGGCGACCATCCACGATTGCCGGCTGGCCGCGTCCCATGTCCTGCAAACGGCCCGGCCGACTCCCAGCAATGTCTGACCGATCAAGTAATCATGTCGTCGGGAGTGCGTGCGCCCGCGCGGAGGCGCCGGCCCTCAGCGCCCTGCTTGCGGATTGAAGGCCGGGTCGATCAGTCCATCGACAGCCGCCGGCACATTGACGTCCGCCGCGATCACGCCGGCCTGCTGGAGCGCGATGCCGGCCGCACGGATCGCCTCCGCCTGCGTCGCACCGACCGACGGCTGCGAGAGATCGGTACGCTCCAACTGCCGGGCCACTACCGGCTCCGGCAGCTTCGTCGCGGCCACCAGGGCGTTGCGCAGGGCGGCCGGGTCCTTCAAGGCTTCCGCCCGGACGCGCTCGTAGGCGGCGATCACCGTCCGCACGAGGTCCGGGTTGTCCTTGGCGAAGGCCTCGCGGACGTCGAGCACGCCCCAGGTGTTGGCGGCGGCATCGCGGAAGAACAGCACGTCGCCATTCTCGATCTCGGCGGCGGCCATCATCGGGTCGAGGCCGGCCCAGGCATCGACGTCGCCCCGGTCGAGGGCCGTGCGCCCGTCCGGATGCTGCAGCAGCAGCAGCTTGGCGTCCTTCTCCGTGAGGCCGGCACCCTGGAGGGCGCGGATGAGGAAGATGTGCGGGTCCGTCCCCCGGGTCACCGCCACCCGCTTGCCCTTCAGGTCCGCGGGCTTGGTGATTCCCGTGTCCTTGCGGGTGACGAGGGCGGTCCATTCCGGGCGGGAGAAGGCGTAGACCGCCTTGATCGGGTTGCCGTTGATCCGCGCCACCAGCGCCGCGGCCCCCGCCGTCGAGCCGATGTCGATGGCCCCGGCATTGAGGAATTCGAGGGCCTTGTTCGAGCCGAGCGACTGGACCCAGCGCACCTTGATGCCGCGGGGCTTCAGCGCCTCCTCGAGATAGCCGCGCTCCTTCAGCAGCAAGCTCAGGGGATTGTAGGTCGCCCAGTCGAGCCGGAGTTCCGCCGGGTCAGCGGCGGACGACGCGGAGGTCGACAGGGCCAGGGCCAAAGCGGCGGCAGCGCCCAGCACGGTGCGGCGGACCAGCGGCATCGAATCGTCTCCTCGGCGTCTCTTTGCCGCCGAGCTAAACGCAGGCGTTCGTTATGTCAAACGTTTCGTTCGTCTTGCAGGACATCAGTCTAGGACGGGGCTGCGGCATGCAGGCACGACTGGCAACTTAGGCATATCATGCTAACGGGAAGCATGCTCGACCCCGTTGCAGAGCTCGACCAGATCACCGCCGGCCTCGACCGGGACATCCGTGAGCCGACTCGGCTGCGGGCGGCCCTCGTGCCCGAACTGAAGCGGGTCCTCGACGAGGGGCACCGGGCCGCAGAAGCGCAACTCCTGCGTGACCGCAACGGGATGAACTGTGCCCGGACCCTGTCGCGCCTGACGGATGCGGTCGTCCGGGCGATCTACGACGCCGTGGTCTGGCGCCTCTATCCCAACGACAATCCCACCACCGGCGAGCAACTGGCGGTTGTCGCCACCGGCGGCTACGGCCGGGGGACGATGGCGCCGGGCTCGGACATCGATCTGCTGTTCCTGCTTCCCTACAAGCAGACCGCATGGTCCGAGAGCGTCGTCGAGGCGATGCTCTACGTCCTGTGGGACCTGAAGCTGAAGGTCGGCCACGCCACCCGCTCCGTAGAGGAATGCCTGCGCGAGGGCCGGGCGGACATGACGATCCGGACGGCCTTGCTGGAGGCCCGCTTCCTGTTCGGCTCGCGGGTGCTCTACGAGGAGCTGGTCACCCGCTTCGACGCCGAGGTCATCGTCGGCTCGGCGGCCGAGTTCGTGGATGCGAAGCTCCGCGAGCGCGACGGACGTGTGTCGAAGGCGGGCATGTCGCGCTATCTCGTGGAGCCCAACGTCAAGGACGGCAAGGGCGGCCTGCGCGACCTGAACACCCTCTTCTGGATCGCCAAGTACACCTACCGGGTGCGCGACCAGAGCGAACTGGTCGGCGCCGGCCTGTTCACGGCGGAAGAATACGCCCTGTTCGAACGCTGCGACGAGTTCCTGTGGCGGGTGCGCTGCCACATGCACTTCGTCACCAAGCGCGCCGAGGAGCGCCTGTCCTTCGGGCTGCAGCCGCGGATCGCCGAGCGCCTCGGCTACGAGGCCCGGGGCGGCCTCTCCGGTGTCGAGCGGTTCATGAAGGCGTATTTCCGCATCGCCAAGGATGTCGGCGACCTCACCGCCATCGTCAGCGCCGAGATGGAGGCGCGGCACGCCAAGCGCACGCCGGTCCTCGACCGCTGGATCGGCAAGTTCCGCGACCGCTTCCGCGCCACCTCGGTGGAGGCGGAGGATTTCTGGATCGACCACGGCCGGGTGAACCTGCGGGCCGAGGACGCCTTCGAGCGCGACCCCGTCAACCTGATGCGCCTGTTCTGGCTCGCGGACCGGCACAACGTGCCGATCCATCCGGACGCCAAGCGTCTCGCCTCCCGCTCCCTGCGCCTCGTCACCACGTCCCTCCGGACCGATCCGGAGGCCAACCGGCTGTTCCTGGAGATCCTGACTTCTCGCAACGCCCCCGAGGAGGCCCTGCGGGAGATGAACGAGGCGGGCGTGCTCGGCCGGTTCATCCCGGATTTCGGCCGTGTCGTGGCGATGATGCAGTTCAACATGTACCACCACTTCACGGTGGACGAGCATCTGCTGCGCACCATCGGCGTGCTGTCGTCCATCGAGAGCGGGCGCTCCGAAGAGAGCTACCCCCTCGTCACGCGGCTGATCCACACCGTTCACAACCGCCTCGCCCTCTACGTCGCCATCCTCCTGCACGACATCGCCAAGGGCCGGCCGGAGGACCACTCCGTGGCCGGCGCGCAGATCGCGCAGAAGCTCTGCCCCCGCTTCGGCCTCAGCCCGGCCGAGACGGAGACGGTGGCGTGGCTGGTGGAGCACCACCTGCTGATGTCGATGACGGCGCAGAGCCGCGACCTGTCCGACCACAAGACGATCGAGCGGTTCGCCTCCATCGTCCAAACCCTGGAGCGGCTGAAGCTTCTCACGATCCTCACCGTCGCCGACATCACGGCGGTGGGACCGGGCGTGTGGACCGCCTGGAAGGGCACGCTGATTCGCACCCTCTACGACGAGACGGAGGTGTACCTGTCCGGCGGCCATTCGGAGATCGCCCGGACGGACCGGGTCCGGCTGATCCAGATGAGCCTGCGGGAGCAACTCCCGGACTGGGATTCGGACGCCTTCGACGCCTACGCCGCCCGGCACAAGCAGGCATACTGGCTGAAGGTCGACAGCGCCCGGCAGATCAAGAACGCCCTCCTGCTCCGGCGCACGGGCGAGGCGAACCGCACCAGCGCCACCGAGGTCGGCCTCGATCCGGTGCGCGGGGTGACGGAGGTGACGGTCTATTCGCCCGACCATCCCCGCCTGCTCGCCATCGTGACGGGCGCCTGCGCCGCGGCCGGGGCGAACATCGTCGATGCGCAGATCTTCACCACCACCGACGGCTTCGCCCTCGACACCTTCGTCATCTCCCGGGCCTTCGACCGGGACGAGGATGAATTGCGCCGGATGAAGCGCATCACCGACATGATCGACCGGGCGCTCAAGGGTGAGATCCGGATCGCCGAACTCGTGGCCGACAAGCACCCGTCGATCAGTGCCCGCGCCAAGACCTTCCTCGTCGCGCCCGACGTGACCATCGACAATGCCCTGTCGAGCCGCGAGACCGTCATCGAGGTGACCGGCCTCGACAGGCCGGGCCTGCTGTTCGAGCTGACGAGCGCGCTCGGCGGCCTGTCGCTCAACATCACCTCCGCCCATGTGGCGACCTTCGGCGAGCGGGCGGTGGACGTCTTCTACGTCACCGACCTCACCGGCACCCGCGTCACCCAGCCCGACCGGCAGGTGGCGATTCGCAAGGCGGTGCTGGAGGTGTTCGCGGGGGACGTGGCGATGCTCAAGGCCGAGGGGCTGGAAGCCCTCGTCACTGCCCCGCCGCCGCGGGAGGCGTGAGGGCGGATCGCCCCGTCACGGCGAGCGCGTCCGCGCGTGCGACGACGACGCGGAGGCGGCATAGGGCTGCCAAAGCGGAACGGCTTGGGTTGATTTCGTGGGGTGACGGCCTGATATCACGCCCGGTTTCCCTTCCGGGCCGACAATCTCCGAAAGTGCGATGACGAACGACGACAAGCCTCAGGACGTCCCCACCCAGCCCCAGGACGAGGCCGCCAAGGCCCAGACCGAGGCCGCGGTCGACCCCGTGGCCGAGGCGCTCGCCCTGCTCACCGCGGAGCGCGACGAGTTGAAGGACAGGATGCTGCGCACCCTCGCCGAGATGGAGAATCTCCGTCGACGGACCGAGCGGGAGGTCGCGGACGCCCGGGCCTACGCGGTGACGAACTTCGCCCGCGACGTGCTCAACGTCGCCGACAACCTCCGCCGGGCGCTGGAGAGCGTGCCAGCCGACCAGCGCGCCGCTGCCGATGGAGCCCTCAAGAGCCTCGTCGACGGGATTGAGCTGACCGAGCGGGACCTTGCCAAGAATCTTGAGCGGCATGGTGTGAAGCCGGTCGAGCCGCATGGCCAGAAGTTCGACCCGAATCGGCATCAGGCCATGTTCGAGGTGCCCAATTCCGACGTGCCGGCCGGCACCGTCGTGCAGGTCGTCCAGACTGGCTACGTCATCGGTGACCGGGTGCTGCGCCCAGCTCTGGTCGGCGTCGCCAAGGGGGGCCCCAAGGCCGCGCCGAACCCCGCCGACGCGGCCTGACGTCGTTCGACATCTGGCAGGCTACTGCAATGCTCGATGGGAGCCTCGCCAAGGAGGTGATCCATTCTGCTGGTGAGATAGGCAGGGTTTGAACGTTGCGCGGGCGTAAAGAGGAGCGGCCAACCCGTTCAGTTCCGTTGACCCTCGAGGATCGGGTGCCGCCGCACCATCGTTGCGGCCGATCCGAGCCATGGCCAACGTGCTGGCGGGACTGAGACGTGCCAATGGGGCAGCGAGAGCACCGAGGCACCAAATACTCTTGGAGGCGGCCGCCATAACCTCGGGCGGCTCTTCAAGCTCGTAACACCGCCCGCCGAATGTGCGGGCGACACTGCCGCTAAAGCGTTTTCTGTCATCCTTGGATCACTGAAAACGCTTTAGGCTATTGTTTTTACCGCATTTTCCGTCGCCGACCCGGCGTCCACTTCGGCGGAAAAGCTCTAACGCGGCGATAGGTGACGCGTGCATCAGCCATCGCCGGCCCCGTGACCATCTCCAGACGATAGAAACCATCCCCGGCGCCGCTAAATCTCGGCCTCTCTAACAACCTGCAAAGCCATATTTTTTGCAGATTTTGCTTACGCCAAATCGGTCTCGGCATCAGCGGGATATGTTTTTCCGGGGCCAGCCGTGGTTGTTGCATTGCAGCAGGAGGCCGCGTAACACGGGTCCATTCGCAAGGACCCGGTGCAAGCCCGGGTGGCTCTTCCGGCCGCCGATCCGCCGGACCACGCATTCGAGACGCGCCCCTGCCTTTGCGGTGGTCTCCCTGCGGTTCAATCTAATGACATCACTCTCTCCCACCGCCCACGCGGCGAGGTCCGGCGCCCGCCTGCGCGCGCTCCGCATCGAGGTCCTCTCGGGCATCGTCGTCGCCCTGGCCCTCATCCCGGAAGCGATCGGCTTCTCGGTCATTGCGGGCGTGGACCCGAAGGTCGGGCTCTACGGCTCCGTGGTGATCGCCTGTGTCATCGCCTTCACGGGCGGACGCCCGGCGATGATCTCGGCCGCCACCGCCGCCACCGCCGTGCTGATGACCGACCTCGTCCGCGACCACGGCCTGTCGTACCTGTTCGCCGCCACGATCCTGATGGGTCTGTTCCAGATCGCGGCGGGCTTCCTGAAGCTCGGACGCCTGATGCGGTTCGTGTCGCAATCGGTCATGACGGGCTTCGTCAACGCCCTGGCCATCCTGATCTTCCTGGCACAGATGCCGGAGCTCACCGGGGTGACCCCCGCCACCTACGGCCTGATCGCGCTGGGGCTCGCCATCATCTACGGCTTCCCCCGCCTGACGGGGGCGGTCCCCGCGCCCCTCGTGGCGATCGCGGTGCTGACCGCGTTGACGGCGTGGCTCCATCTCGACGTGCGCACGGTGGCCCATCTCGGGGCCCTGCCCTCGACGCTGCCGAGCTTCGCTCTGCCGCAGGTCCCCTTCACCCTCGAGACCCTGCGGATCCTCCTGCCCTACTCCGCCGGCCTCGCCGCCGTCGGCCTGCTCGAGAGCCTGCTCACCGCGCAGATCGTGGACGACATGACCGACACGGGCAGCGACAAGAACCGTGAATGCTTCGGCCAGGGCCTCGCCAACATCGCCTCGGCGGTGTTCGGAGGCATGGGCGGCTGCGCCATGATCGGCCAGTCGGTCATCAACGTGTCCTCGGGCGCCCGGCGGCGGCTCTCCACCTTCGTGGCCGGTGCCTTCCTCCTGATCCTCCTCGTCGCCCTGCAGGGCCTGCTGGCGGTGGTGCCCGTGGCGGCCCTCACGGCGGTGATGATCATGGTGTCGATCAACACCTTCTCCTGGCGCTCCCTCGGGCGGCTTCGGACGAACCCCCTGCCCTCCTCCGTGGTGATGCTCGCGACGGTGGCGGTGGTGGTGGCGACCCACAACCTCGCCATCGGGGTCCTGGTGGGCGTGCTCCTGTCGGGGGTCTTCTTCGCCGGCAAGGTCGCCCGGCTGAGCCGGATCGATTCGGCCCTGTCGCCGGACGGCCGGACCCGGATCTACGCGGTGTCGGGGCAGGTCTTCTTCGCCTCCGCGGCCACCTTCTCCGAGGCGATCGACCTGCTGGAGCCGGTGGAGCGCATCGTCATCGATGTCGGCGACGCCCATTTCTGGGACATCTCGGCGGTTGGCGCCCTCGACCGGGTGGTGCTGAAGGCCAGGGAGCGGGGCCGGAGCGTCGAGGTGCTGGGCCTGAACGCG
Organism: Methylobacterium persicinum; assembly: GCF_022179525.1. Lineage (GTDB taxonomy): Bacteria > Pseudomonadota > Alphaproteobacteria > Rhizobiales > Beijerinckiaceae > Methylobacterium > Methylobacterium persicinum. Next base: position 53,459 of record NZ_BPQX01000054.1, on the reverse strand, counting down.
GCGAGCGCGACGCTCGTGGAGCGTTTCGGCACCCACCACAGGCCGGGTGCGGCTTCCCTGCAGCACCACTGACGGGGGCGACATCCCCGGCCCCCCTTGCGCCGCGCCCGCCGGAACCCCATTCCGGACTGGCCGGCACAGGGGCCGGGGTTCAGGAAAGAGACAGGCGGTGACGACGTTCTCTCCGCGCGAGATCGTGTCCGAACTCGATCGTTTCATCGTCGGGCAAAACGAGGCCAAGCGCGCGGTGGCCATCGCCCTGCGCAACCGGTGGCGTCGTCAGCAGCTCACCGGGCCCCTCCGCGAGGAGGTGGCGCCCAAGAACATCCTGATGATCGGGCCCACGGGCTGCGGCAAGACCGAGATCGCCCGGCGTCTCGCCAAGCTCGCCAACGCCCCGTTCCTGAAGGTCGAGGCCACGAAGTTCACCGAGGTCGGCTATGTCGGCCGCGACGTCGAGCAGATCGTCCGCGACCTCGTGGAGGTGTCCATCGGCCTCACCCGGCAGGCCAAGCGCGAGGCGGTGAAGGCCAAGGCCGAGGCGGCCGCCGAGAACCGCATCCTCGATGCGCTCGTCGGCTCCACCGCCAGCCAGGCCACCCGCGACAGCTTCCGCAAGAAGCTGCGCAACAGCGAGCTGGACGACAAGGAGGTCGAAATCGAACTCTCCGCCGGGGCACCGGCCGGCCTGCCGATGTTCGAGATCCCTGGCGTTCCAGGCGCCTCGATGGGGGCCATCAACATCGGCGACATGCTCGGCAAGGCCCTTTCGGGACAGCGGGGCAAGCCGCGGCGCATCACCGTGCGCGACGCCTATGCGCCCCTGCTCGCCGAGGAATCGGACAAGCTCGTGGACGACGAGGCCCTGAACCGGGAGGCGATCCGGGAGGTCGAGGACAACGGCATCGTCTTCCTCGACGAGATCGACAAGATCTGTGCCCGCGAGGGTCGCACGGGGGGCGATGTCTCCCGTGAAGGCGTGCAGCGGGATTTGCTCCCCCTGATCGAGGGTACGACGGTGGCGACCAAGCACGGGCCGGTGAAGACCGACCACGTGCTGTTCATCGCCAGCGGCGCCTTCCATGTCTCGAAGCCGTCCGATCTCCTGCCCGAATTGCAGGGCCGCCTGCCCATCCGGGTGGAGCTGCAGCCTCTGACCGTCGAGGACTTCAAGCAGATCCTCACGGCCACGGAAGCGAGCCTGATCAAGCAGACCCTCGCCCTGATGGAGACGGAGGGGGTGACGCTGGTGTTCACTGACGATTCCATCGACGCCCTGGCGAAGGTCGCCGTGGAGGTGAACGGCTCCGTGGAGAATATCGGCGCCCGCCGCCTGCAGACCGTGCTGGAACGGGTCCTGGACGAGATCTCCTTCACCGCGACGGACCGCTCCGGCGAGACGGTGACGATCGACGCCGCCTATGTCCGCGAACGGGTGGAAAACCTCGCCGCCAACGCGGATCTGAGCCGGTTCATCCTGTAGCTGACACCGTCATCTCAAGCGAAGCGAGGGTACCCAGGGCTGCGGGACGTCGGAGGACGTAACGCGGCCCTGGATTGCTTCACTGCGCTCGCGATAACGGTTGAGTCGGCGGCCCTCAGCGGCGGAGGCGCTTCTTCTCCTCGTCCCGGCCATGGGCTTCGGTGGCGAAGAGCATCGTGCCCGCCGCGACGCCGAGCGCGGCGGCGATGCCGAACTTCAGCCACTTGGGATCGGCTGCGGTGACGTGGGAGCGCGAACGCCTGTCGAACCGGCCGTGGGCGCCGGGATCGGTATCGACGGGGTCGTAGAGGTTGTCGGGGCGGTTCTTCGAGGCCTGCACGCTGGTCATTTCTCCGCGATAGCCGTGGCGGGCGAGGTAGCCGTCGATCCAGCCGGGGATGAGCATGTTGCCGATGATCGCCTTCCAGGCCGAACTTCCGATCCAGAGTTCGCGGGGCGCCTCCCGGGCGGCCTTGTAGACGTGCCGGGCGATGGCCTCGGGCTGGAAGATCGGCGGCACCGGTTCCAGCTTGCGCGGGAGCCGTGAACGCGCCCAGTCGAACTGGGGGGTATTGACGGCGGGAAGCTGCACCATCGTCAGGCGCACGCGGCTGCCGTCGTGCAGCAGTTCCGAGCGAAGCGAATCGACGAAGCCGCGCACCGCCGCCTTGGCCGCGCAATAGGTCGCCTGAAGGGGGATCGACCGGTAGGCGAGTGCCGAGCCGATATGGACGATCGTGCCCCGGTCGGCGGGCACCATGTGCCGCAGGGCCGCCAGGGTGCCGTGGACCTGGCCGAGATAGGTCACGTCCGTTACCCGCCGGAACTCGTCGGGGCTGGTCTCCTGCACCGGGGCGTAGACCGTCACCATCGCGTTGTTGACCCAGACGTCGATGCCGCCGCACTCCCTTGCGACAGCGTCGGCGACCTCCTGCAGGGCATCGGGGTCCGCTACGTCGGCGGCGAAGGCGATGGCGCGGCCGCCGAGGTGCTCGACATCGCGGATCGTCGCCGCGAGGCCGACCTCGCCGCGGGCGACGAGGCCGACATTCCAGCCGTGACGGGCGAATTCCTGCGCCACCGCGCGGCCCACTCCGGCGCTTGCGCCGGTCACTACCACGGTCCGCCGTCTCGACATGGGCGCAGGCATTTCAACTCCAGGGAAAGCTATCAGGGCTCCCAACGCCCGGTGAGAACGTTCTTTCCCACGCGTGCCAGAGGAATGTGCGCGTTGCCTCGCCCGAGCCCGGCGGCCTATAAAAACTGCAGTTCCGTCAGCGACGTCCGGGGGCCCAGGCTCCCGGGCGCCGCACACTTGCAAGTCCGAAGGCACATGGCCGGTCATTCCCAGTTCAAGAACATCATGCACCGCAAGGGCCGCGTCGATGCGGTCCGCTCCAAGATCTTCGGCAAGCTCGCCCGGGAGATCACCGTGGCGGCCAAGCTCGGCACGCCGGATCCGGCGATGAACCCGCGCCTGCGTGCCGCCATTCTCGCCGCCCGCGCCGAGAACATGCCCAAGGACAACATCGAGCGCGCCATCAAGAAGGCGACGGGCGCGGACGGGGAGAACTACGAGGACATCCGCTACGAGGGCTACGGCCCCGGCGGCGCCGCGCTCATCGTCGAGGCGCAGACCGACAACCGCAACCGCACCGCCTCCGACGTGCGTTCGGCCTTCACCAAGTCCGGCGGCAGCCTCGCCGAGACCGGCGCGGTGGCCTTCATGTTCGACCGGGTCGGCGTGATCGCCTACCCCGTCGGCGTCGCCGACGCGGACACGATGCTGGAAGCCGCGATCGAGGCGGGGGCCGACGACGTGTCCTCCAGCGAGGAAGGCCACGAGATCATCTGCGCCCAGGATTCCTACGGCGAGGTCACCAAGGCCCTCGAGGCCAAGTTCGGCGACCCGACCCGGACAGGGCTCATCTGGAAGGCGCAGAACACGATCGATGTGGACGACGAGACCGGCGAGAAGCTGATCCGCCTCGTGGAGGTGATCGAGGATCAGGACGACGTGCAGAACGTCTATGTCAACTTCGCCCTCTCCCCGGCGCTGATGGCCAAGCTGGAGGCGTAAACCCGTCCTGACCCCCCGCTGTTCATTGCCAGCGGCGGCTGACGGGAATTGCGGAGCAAGGCGCGGGATGTCGGCCGGGTTCGGCCGGCGCAGGATCCCGGGATGGGGCACAGGCCGTGCCCTGAGGAGTCCGTCTCATGCCCTCCACCCTCCCGGCCCCTTCCGACGATGCCTGCTGGGCGGCCGTGCTCGCCCGTGATCCGGGGGCCGGCGGGCGGTTCGTCTACGCGGTGCGCACCACGGGGGTGTATTGCCGGCCAGGCTGCACCGCGCGGACGCCCCGGCGGGAGAACGTGTCCTTTCACCCGACCTGCGAGGCGGCGGAGGCGGCGGGCTTCCGCCCCTGCCTGCGCTGCCGGCCGGACGGTCCATCCCCCGCCGTGCGTCGCGAGGAGGTAGTGGCCCGGGCCTGCCGGCTCATCGACGGGGCCGAGACACCCCCGCCCCTGGCCGACCTCGCGGCGGCGGCGGGGATGAGCGCCTTCCACTTCCACCGGGTTTTTCGCGACGTCATGGGGGTGACGCCGGCCACCTATGCCCGCGCCCGGCGGGCGGAGCGGATGGCGACGGCCCTGCCCGGTGCCGGCTCGGTGACGGGGGCGATCTACGAGGCCGGCTACGGCGCCTCCAGCCGGTTCTATGCCGAGGCGGGCGAACGCCTCGGCATGACGCCTTCGCGCTACCGCCGGGGCGGTGCCGGCGAGACGATCCGCTTCGGCGTCGGCGCGTGCAGCCTCGGGGCGATCCTGGTGGCGGCCACGGAGCGGGGCGTCTGCGCGATCCTGCTGGGGGATGATCCCGATGCCCTGGTGCGGGACCTGCAGGACCGTTTTCCCGCGGCGGATCTCATCGGCGGCGATCCCACCTTCGAGGCCTGGATGGCACGAGCCATCGGGATCGTGGAAGAACCGGGTCGGGCGCATGCCCTTCCCCTCGATATCGGCGGCACCGCCTTCCAGCAGCGCGTCTGGGAGGCCCTGAGGGCGATCCCCCCCGGCACCACCGCGACCTATGCGGAAGTCGCCCGGGCCATCGGCGCCCCCGGGGCGTCGAGGGCGGTGGCGCTCGCCTGCGGTGCCAATGCCCTTGCGGTGGCGATCCCCTGCCATCGGGTGGTGCGCTCGGACGGCACCCTGTCCGGCTATCGCTGGGGCGTGGACCGCAAGCGCGACCTTCTCACCCGCGAGGGGGTTCCGTAGACCCGACTGTCATCGCGCGCGAAGCGAAGCGACCCAGGACAGCGGGACCGCTCCGAAGGTCGCGCAAACGGGATTGCTTCGCTCCGCCCGCAGTGACGATGGGTCAACGGCGCGGGCCGGGCCCTCCCGGCCCACCGGGCCCGCCGAAGCCGCCGCCCGGGCCGCCGAACCCACCGGGGGGCGCCCCGCCGGGGGGACCGCCGCCTGGCATTCCGCCCGGTCGGCCGAAGCCGTCGGTGCGTCCGGGGCCGCCGAGGCCGGGGATGTCCCCCGCGCCGGGGCGGGTGTCGATGGAGTGCCCGCGGGGCTCGAAGCCACCGAGGCGCCCGCCGCCATCCGGCCCGAACCTTCCCGGCCCGTCCTCGGGCAGGACGCGCATGTCGAGGCGGTCGCGCTCGCGCTCGAAGCGGGGTGCCTGCGGTTCCTGCGGCTGCGGCGCGAGGCGCCCATCGGCGCGCAGGCGCTCCACCGTCAGGCCGCCATCCGGGGCGACGCGCGCCGTCACCACCGCCCGCACGCTGCCCTGGCGCGGCACCGTTGTGTTGGGCCGCCCCGAGACGGCGAGGCCGGAGCCCAGGGCGAGGCCCGGCCCGGCGCGGCCAATATAGGCCTCGATGGACACGTGACTGAGGCCCGGCGGGAAGGGTGTGCCGTTCAGCGCGGCCAGGGTCACGCGCAGCGTGCCCGCCTCGGCCTTGCCGGTAACGAGGGCGCGCTTGCCGGGCACGAGGGCGTCGGCCCCCTGGAGTTGCAGGCCGCCGATGGCGAGCCCGCCCTTCTCCCGGCGGACCGGCCCTGCGACGCGATCCGGCCCGGTGTCGCGGGGCTCCACGAGGCTCGCGACGATCACCCCATCCGGCCGGCGCAGGCCGCTCACCGCCACCCGGGCACCCTGCGTCCACTCGCCCGCGATCCCCTCCGTCACCACCCGCTGCCCGAGCACCACGAGCCGGCCGGGTGACACGAACTCCACCGGGCCCACCACCTCGCTCGTCACGTCGATGCGCTGCGTCGAGAGCCCGCCCTCGCCGGGGCGGGCCACCACATGCACCACCTGCCCGATCTTCAGGGCGGCGGCGGTGGCGGGCTCGCCGTCGATCTGGACCGCCACGTCCTTGGGGTAGGCGATGCGCAGGTCGTTGACGATGATCGAGCCGAACCGGCGGATGGTGCCGATCACCCCCGTGCCGCCGATGCCCCGGTCCCCGCCGAGGGTGGGACCGCCGGGCGGCGCGCCCGGAGGCTCGGCCGGGGCCGGCCCTGGACGGGCGCCCGTTCCGCCGATGCCCTGGTCGCGGGGCGCATCCTGGGCGCGGAGGCCCGGAGGTAGCAGGCCGGCCGCGCCGGCCAGGAGTTGCAGGACGAGCCGACGGTTCGGGGGAGGGACCACGGCGCGGCTCCTCAGCCCACGTCCGGCGGCCCTGCGGTCCCCGCCGCTTGGCCCACCTCTTCCCTGTAGACGTAGAGCCCGAAGTTCCACCGATGCGATCCGCCCGGGTCGGTACGGCAGGCGGCATGGGCCTCCCGGTTGGCCTGGGTGAGGGCTTCCATCGCGAGGTCCCGCGCCCGCGCCTCGAGCTTGACGGCAAGCTCCTCCGACAGGCCGTCGTAATGCACCGCCCGTTCGAGGAAGCGCGGCGAGGGACCGAGGATGTTCTCGGCGGCGGTGGCGATATGGTCGTGCAGGTTGCGGCCGAAATAGTAGAGCTGCGCCTCCGCATCGCCATCCGCACGGGGAAGATAGGCGGCTTCGGCCAGCACGATCCGGTCCTGCCCGTCGGCGAAGGCGAGCCCCCGGTCGAGCCATTCGTCGAGCACCGCCCGCGGGCGGACATCCCGGGTGACGCCGGAGACGAGGTTCTCGAAGGAAGGCTGGCCCGGTTCGGCGTTCCGCGGGAGGGGAAGGGGCTGGCCCGCCTCGTCCGTGAAGGCGGGATCCGCGAGCCAGCGCGCGACGATCCGGCCGGTGCGCGACACCGTGGCCGGCACGGCGCTGACCGGGGCCCCGGCACCCCGGAGCCGGCGGACTTCCTTCCGGTGGATCCCGGTCAGGAGGGAAACCCGGCTGTCCGTCTGCTCCTTGCCCGGCAGGACATAGTCGTACTCGGCGACGTTCACGTAGAGTTCCCGCAGCAGATCGGTGAGCGCGGGAAAGGTGATCCCACGGGCCACGAGGAGGCGCACGAGAGGGCGCAGCAGGCGCGCCAACGGCGCATGAAGCCCTCCCCCCTCCGGCTGCGTATCACGGCTGTCGGACATGCACCGTCCTTACCGCCCAGCTCCCGTGGGAGACAATCCCACAATGTGCGCGCAGACACGCCAAGCGCAGCAATTCCGATTGACGTGGGATTTTTGCACACGTAAATCGTCGGCGTGGTCAAATTTCCCACACAGTCTCGGAGCGGGAACACAGCAATGGCCGGTACCAAGCACATCCTTGTCGCCTTGCCCGCTCCCCCGCTGGTCCTGCCGCGCCGCCCGACGTCGCGGTCTGGACAGGACAATCCCCTGCCGCGGCTCGGGCGCCTCGCATGGCTCCTGGCCGCCTTCTCCCTGCCCGTCCTTGGGCTCGCTACCGTGGATCTGGTCCATCGCGGTGACGTCCCGGGGTCGATGCAGGCCGCGGCTTTGCCTCCCCCCTCAAGCGGAGTTGCGGTTCAAACGGACGCCATCCCGGTCAATCCGGCCGGGATGGCGTCTCGAGACGGCACCCGCCGGGATCCGAAGGCATGAATTCCCTCACGGTTCCGACCCCGATGAAACAGCGCGGCGACGGGAATGGCCCGACCTCGCTCCGGCGTTCCTCCGGCGTCCAGACGCCGGATCCCGGCGGGGGCGAGGCGATCCTCGACCTCGCCCTGTGCCTGATCCTGGCCGTCGCCGTCACCGGCCTCCTGGTTCTGGCCCTTTAGGGCCTGTTCCGACCCTGCTGACCTGTGGGGGACAAGCGCGATTCCGGACACGACCGGAATGCTACCATTCGCCGGCTTATCGGCCATTATGCCCTAATAATGGCCGGCAAATATTTTAAAACGGATCTTCGTCGGCCTGTTGTAGTCTGACGAAGAATGCGGAATATTAGATTAGCCGGCCCAATGTCATTGTCGGCGATTCGGCTTGGTCTAACTCCAGGGGGGAGTGGGCGAAACCGGAGTGACACGTCGTGACGAACCTTCGATCCCCTATCCGAACTTGTCTTTCCGCCGCCGTCATCGCGGGGGCGCTCCTGCTGGCGGCCGTGCCGGGCACCCACGCCCAGGAGGTCATCCAGACCCCGCGCGGTCCGGGCTTCCTGATCTACGGCAATTACTGCGGGCCGGGAAACCGCGGCCCCGCCTACGCCCCGATCGATGCCCTCGACCTCGCGTGCAAGCACCACGACATGTGCTGGCCGGAGGATCAGGCCGCCCTGCCGGCCTGTTCCTGCAACGAGCGCCTGCATGCGGAGGCCGGGCGGGTCGCCCATGACCCGCGGGCTCCCGCCAAGACACGGGAGACCGCGCAGTTCATCTCGGATTTCGCCACGGCGATTCCCTGTGAACCCGCCCATGAGCCGGGTCGGCTTATGCCGGGTGCCCTAAGACTGCCGGTGGCCCACTAAAGCCTGATCGACGTTTTGAATTTTACTGGTTAGCGAGCCGTGATCCTCAGGCTCCGGAACGGATCGTCCGGGAGCCTGAGGATGGCGTTGACAAAGCGGTACGAACTCAGCCCGGAGCGATAGCAGCGCATGGCGCATCTGCTAACCGACAAGCCTTGGGGATTCGGGTGGCTCGGTGGCCGGCAAGCTCGCCTCCGTCAACGGTGTGCTGCGGGTGCTGCGTTCAGGGACGCACGGGCACTATCCGCATAAGTGCTACGGCAACTGGAAGACGGCCCACAAGCGCTTCACTCGCCGCATGGCGATCAACCGTCCCACCACACCGCGGGATCAGACACTTAGAGGCCCGGCCCCTTCGCCGCACCGAGGATGCGTCCGGGGCGGCCCTCCCGGGCATGCTGCACCAGCACGACCCAGCTGTCGGCCTGAGCCACCGCGGCGGCGGAGAGCGGCACCTCGAACCGGGCGGCCTGCCCGGTCCAGGTGCCGAGGCGTTCAAGCCCGCGGACCACGTTCACGTAGGTGGCGACCCGCCCGTCGTTCTCGCCGCCCTCCACCTCGGTCTCGCGGCGCTTGAGGAGGGGGACGAGCCACACTTCGTCCTTGCCGTCGAGCTTGCCGGCTTTCGCCGGTACCGGCACAGCCGGCTCCGAAGCCCCCACCTCGACCACGATCCGGTTTCCCTGGACTTCCGCCCGCACGGGTACCGGCAGAGGGGTCGTCTGGCCCGCCTCGCGAAGGAGCCGCTCGACGGCCGGGCGGTTGGAGCCGATGGCGGCCGCCGTACCATCGACGATGGCCTGCGGGGTCATGACCTGACGGGCGCCCCGGGCCCTGGCATAGGCCCGTTGCCGCTCGTTGTGGGCGCGCAGGCCCAGCGTGTCGTGCCAGCCGAGATAATCCCAGTAGGTCACCGGCAGGGTCAGGGCGACGATCCCCGGCTTGTGGGCGAGGTCGCGCATCACCGGCTCTGCGGCCGGGCAGGCCGTGCAGCCCTGGCTGGTGAACATCTCGACCACCGCCGAGACCGGCTCGGCCCGGACCGCGACCGGGGCTAGGCCGGCAGCGGCCATCCACGCGCAGGGCAGGGCGCGCAGCGCGACGATCCGGGGTGGGAGTCGGGTCTGCCTCATGGCTGGGGGATCACAACGCGGTCGGCTCCGCCGGGGAAGTCACGTTGCCTTGAGATGGCGTGTTCCGCGACGCGGCCTTCGGAAGCATGTCCGGGCGCCAGCGGCGATGCATCCACAGCCACTGACCCGGATTCTCCCGGACCCAGCCCTCGATGACATCGGTCATCGCCTGCATGGCACCCACCACGTCGACGGTGCCCTGCGCATCCCGCGGTAGGTCCAGCGGCGGGGTCAGTTCCAGCCGGAAACGCTCGCCGGGCAACCGGATCACCCGCACGCCGTGGACCGGGCAGTCGTGGTGGCGTGCAAGCTTGCCCAGCAGCGGGTTCACGAGGCACGGGCGGCCGAAGAAGGTCACGACCACACCCCGGGTGAAGTGCTGATCGACGAGCTGCCCGAGATGGCCGCCGCGTTCCACCACGCCCTGCATCGCGAAGGCCGAGCCTGGACCCGACGCGGCGAGACCGCCCATCGTGCTGCGGCGGACCTCCTGCACCAGCCTCGCGGCGGCCGGGTTGTTCGGTGGGCGGAACACCGCGGTCGCCTCCAGCCCGAACTTCGCCGCGCAGATCGCAGGCAGCTCCCAGTTGGCGAGATGGGACGAGAAGATAAGTCCTGGCTGCCCGTCGTCCCGCAGGGCGAAGAAATGCTCGATGCCCTCCACCTCGCTGCGGAGGGGCCCGGTGGCCGCCGGGTCGTAGTCGAGGAGGGTGTCGAGGTGGGCGTATTCGGCCCCCGTCCGGCCGAGATTGTCCCAGGCCGAGAGGGCGATGGCCCGCACCCGTGCCTCATCCATGCCGGGGAAGGCGGCCCGGATGTTGTTCAACGCCGTGCGATGGGCCGGAAGCAGGGGGCCGATCCGGCGCAGGAGCCCGCCGCCGAAGGCCGCCGCCCGCTCCGGGCCGAGGAGGCGTGCGAGGGCGAAGATCAGGCGGATCAGCGGGATGCTGGCGTAGCCGGCGAGCTTCGGGAAGGATCGCTTCAGGATCAGGGCGAGGCGCAGCAAAGGGGTTGGCTTCCAGGGGCGGGGGCGCCCTTAGACCATGTTTCCCGCTGCGGTGCGAACGGGGCGCCGGAAAGGGGCCAGCGCCCTACAGCGCCACGATGATCTTGCCGAACACCTTGCGCGATTCGAGCCGCTCCAAACCCTGCGCGAAATCGGCCATCGGGTAGACCGTATCGACCACCGGGCGGATGCCGTCCTTCATCTTGTCGAGGGACTGGCGGATGTTGGCGAGGCTGCAGCCGAACGAGCCGGTGATGCGGTATTGCTGCTGAAACAGCTGCATCAGGTTCATCGTCGCGGTGGGGCCGGAGGTCGAGCCGCAGGTGACGAGGCGGCCGCCGCGCTTCAGGCACAGGAGCGAGCCGTTCCACGTGTCCGCGCCGACATGCTCGAACACCACGTCCACGCCCTTGCGCTTGGTCAGGCGGCGCACCTCACCCTCGAACCGCTCGGTGCGGTAGTTGATAATGTGGTCGGCGCCGAGTTCGGCGGCCTTGGCCCCCTTCTCGTCGTCGCCGACCGTGGCGAAGACCGTGCAACCGATGGCCTTGGCCATGCGGATCGCCGCCGTGCCGATCCCCGAGCCGCCGGCATGGACGAGGACGCTCTCGCCCGGTTCGAGCTTGGCGTTGTCGAACAGCATGTGCTGCACCGTGCCGAAGGCGATGCCGGCGCAGGCGGCGTCCGCGTCCTCGACGCCGTCCGGCACCGGGACCACAAGGCGGGCGGGCATAGTCACGAGTTCCCGGGCGAACCCGTCGATGTGGAAGCCCATCACGCCGCCGACCTCCTCACAGAGGTTGTCGCGCCCCTGCTGGCAGGCGCGGCAATGCCCGCAGGTGAGGGCGCCGTAGGGCACGACCCGCATGCCGGGGGTGAGGCCCGTGACGCCCTCGCCGACGGATTCCACCTCGCCCGCCGCCTCGGCGCCGACGGCGAGGGGCAGCTTCCTCTTGGCGAAGGCCATGCCGCGGAAGCCCCACACGTCGATGAAGTTGAGCCCCACGGCGCGGATGCGAAGGCGCACCTCGCCGGGGCCGGGGGGCGGCGGCGGCTCGATCTCGGTCAGGCGCAGGTCACGGTCACCGAAGAGTTGCAGGGCTCGCATGGGCACTTTCGCAAACGTGGTTCGGACCGCCGGCGACGGGTCGGCGACGATTCCGGCGTCATTGCTTCGCATTGCTCGCAAAGACGGTGACAGCGTTTCACGCGCCATGACGCCGCCACGGGCTCCGGGTCTGCGACGGGTATCACAGCTCCGCCCGGCCGCCACCTGAGTTCATTCCGGCGAGAGATACCGCCGCCGCGCCCAGCCGATCGTGCGGCCGACCCGGGCGCGGCACCATGTGGTGCGGCTCGGGGTGTCGTTGGTGCAGCCGAAGATCAGGGCGCGGTTGCGGATCTCGCCGACGACCTCGGCCGCGGCATCCGGCTCGGCGCGCAGACTCAGGGCCTCGCCGGGGGGAAGGCCGGTGACCCGGTAGGCCTGCGGCTCGGCATGGGCCGTGCCGACGGACAGGGTCGCGAGCAACAGGGCGGCGGCGAAGGGGCGGCGCATCGGCAACATCGCAAGGGGTTCAGGTGCGGTGGACGCCCATCATCGCCGTCAGCCCGCCATCCACCGGCAGCACCGCCCCGGTGATGTAGGCCGCGCCCTCGCCCATGAGGAAGGCGGTCAATGCCGCAACCTCCTCGGGCCGGGCGAAACGGCCGGCGGGGATCTGGCGCTCCATCCCTGCGCGATGGGCCGCGTAGGGGGCGAGCATCGCCGTGTCGATGAAGCCCGGCGCGATGACGTTCACCGTCACCCCGCGCTTGGCGGTCTCGACGGCCAGCGTCCGGCAATAGGCGATCAGCGCGCCCTTGGTGGCGGCGTAGGCGGCGTTGCCGGCATTGCCGCGCAGGGCCGCCACGGAGCCGATGGCGACGATCCGCCCCGAGCGGGCGCGGGTCATCCCCCGCACCAAAGCCTTGGCGAGGCGGGTGAGGGAATAGAAGTTCACCTGCATCGCCGCCTCGGCCCGGTCCTGGTCGAACATGGCGGCGAGGCCGTCGCTCGACTGGCCGGCATTGTGGACGAGGCCATGATACTCCACCCCCTCGGCGTTCTCGCAGAAGGCGTCGAGGGCCGCCCCGTCGGCGAGGTCGAGGGCGTAGGTTCGGATGCCGAGGCCCGGATGGGCCTCGTTCAGCTCGGCCGCCAGGGCCGTGGCCGCCTCGCCGGAGGCGCGATAGGTGAAATCGACGGCATGGCCGGCCTGCACCAGTCCGCGCACGATCGCGGCGCCGAGGCCGGTCCCGCCCCCGGTAACGAGGATCCGCTTGGCGCCCTCTCCGCCGGTGGCGTGGGAAAGATCCGCTCCGCTCATGCCGGCTCGGCCCCGAGCACCAGGCAGGTGTTCTGGCCGCCGAATCCGAAGGAGTTCGACAGCACCGTCCGCACCGGCACGTCCCGGGCCTCACCCACGATGTCGAGGCCGAGCGCCGGATCGGGGGTGCGGTAGTTGATGGTCGGCGGGATCCGCCCGTGGCGGATCGACAGCAGCGAGGCGACCGCCTCGATCGCCCCGGCGGCGGTCAGCGTGTGGCCGAGCATCGACTTGTTCGAGGTGACGGGCAGGGTCGCGGCCCGCTCGCCGAACACGGCGGCGATACCCGTGGCCTCCATCCGGTCGTTCTCCGGCGTCGAGGTGCCGTGGGCGTTCACCGTGTCGATGGCCTCCGGCGCGAGGCCGGCATCGTCGAGGCTCGCCCGGATCGCCGCGAGGATCGGCGCCCCGTCCGGGCTGGAGCGGGTGCGGTGGAAGCCGTCGCCCTTCTCGCCGCAGCCGAGCACGTAGCCGAGGATCGCCGCCCCCCGCGCCACGGCAGCGGCGGCATCCTCCAGCACCAGGGCGGCGGCGCCCTCGCCCATCACGAACCCGTCCCGGTCCTTGGAGAAGGGGCGGGAGGCTTCCTCCGGCGGATCGTTGCGCGTCGAAAGCGCGGAGAGCAGCGAGAAGCGGATCAGCGATTCCGGGTTCACCGAGCCGTCCGTTCCAATGCACAGGGCGGCCGACGCCTCGCCCCGGCGGATCGCTTCGACTCCAAGCTGGATCGCCGTCGCACCGGAGGAGCAGGCGGTGGAAAGCGAGATCGGCGAGCCGCGGGTGCCGAACCGCTCCGCGATGCGGTCGGCGACGGTGCCGAAGAGGAACAGGTCGTGCCACGCATCGAACCGGCCGGTCCCCGCCGCCCGCAGCAGGCCGGCATAGTCCACCGGGCCGTCGTCGCCCGCCGCCTCGGCGAGGGCCCGGCGCTGGGGCCATTCCATCTCCACGGGGGGGACGGCGATGAACAAGGGGCCGGGGAAATCCCCCTTGGGGCCGAGGGCCGCCTGATCCAGAGCTTCCTCGGCGGCCACCGCCGCGAAGCGCTCCGACAGGAGCGGGGCGACGAGGGGATCGGTGTCGAGGAAGTCGACGGTGCCGGCGATGCGCGTGCGCAGCCCTTCGGTGGGGAAGCGGGCAATCTCACGGATGCCGGAGCGGCCCCGAGTGAGGGCGGCCCAGGTGTCGGCCTGGCCTTGGCCGAGGGAGGAAACGAGGCCGATGCCCGTCACCGCGATGAGCGGCCGGCCCCTGGCGTCGCGATAGGCGCGTGCGGTCATGGGAGCGTCCCTTACGGGATTTTTCGCCGCCGCACAGCCGGGTCGCACGAATAGCCGGCCCGCGATGTCTCCCGCTCCGGCCCCTCCCCCTCCTGCCGGGGAGGGACCGGTGGCGCCTCACGCGGCGGTCAAACGCGTGTCGGCCAGCCGCAACACGGTCTGGAGCAGTACGTCGGCCCCGGCGGCGCAGTCGGCCTGCGTGGCGGATTCGGATTCGTTGTGGCTCACCCCGTCCTTGCACGGCACGAAGATCATCGCGGCCGGGACCCGGCCAGCGAGGTTGCAGGCGTCATGTCCGGCCCCGGAGATGATCCGGCGCCTGGGGAGCCCGAGGCCCTCGGCGGCCTCCTCCACGGCGGAGACGATCCGTGGGTCGAAGGGCACCGGCTCCTTGCGCCAGATCCGCTCCAGCACAAGCGACAGGTGCCGCCGCTCGCCGATCTCGGCTGCCGCCTGCCGCAGCTCCGCCTCCATGGCGTCCAGGGTGCCCGAGCGCGGGTCGCGCATATCGAGGCTGAAGGCGATCCGCCCCGGCACCACGTTCCGCGAGGGTGCGAGGATGCCGGCCTCGCCGATGGTCGCCACGGCGCTCGGCCCATGGGCGAGGGCGATGCGCTCCGCCGCCAGGGCGAATTCCGACAGGCCGAGGAGCGCGTCCCTGCGCCGGGGCATCGGGGTGGTGCCGGCATGGCTTTCGAAGCCCTCCACCGTCCCGTCGAACCACGCGATGCCCTGGCCGCCTTCGACCACGCCGATGGTCTTGCCCTCGGCCTCCAGGATCGGGCCCTGCTCGATGTGCAGTTCCACGAAGGCGCCGATGGTCCGCTCTCCGACCGCCTCGCCGCCCCGGTACCCGATGGCGTCGAGGGCCTCGGCCACGGTGACGCCCGCCCCGTCGCGCTTGGCCAGGATCTCGTCCGTGGTGAACTCGCCCGCATAGGCCGCCGAGGCCATCATGGCGGGGGCGAAGCGCGAGCCCTCCTCGTTGGTCCAGTTCACCAGCAGCAGGGGCGCCTGAGTCTCGATCCCGGCGTCGGCCAGTGTGCGCATCACCTCGAGGCCGGCGAGAACGCCGAGCACCCCGTCGAACTTGCCCCCCGTCGGCTGGGTATCGAGGTGGGAGCCGAAGGCCACAGGCGGCAGGCTCATGTCCCGGCCGGGCCGGAGGGCGTATTGTGTGCCGAGCGCATCCACGCTGACCGTCAGACCCGCCGCCTCGCAGGCCTCGCGGAACCAGTCCCGCACCCTGCCATCCTCCGGGGAGAGGGTGAGGCGGTTGATGCCGCCCTTGGGCGTACCCCCGAATCGCGCCGTCTCGTGGATCGTTGCCCAAAGGCGCGACCCATCGCTGCGGAGGTTGTGGGTGCTGCTGGGGTTGCTCTCACTCATGACCAATCCTTTTGCGGGCCGCCGCCTTCCGTGGGAAGCTCCGCGGCCACCGGACTTCCGGCCGGCCCGTCCAGCAACCCCGATGCCAGCCGGGGGCGCCCAAAGGGCGGCCGAAGGTGGAAGATTCGCCGACGAATGCGTTTTCCCCGGTGACCAGACACGGTCGGGCAACACTGCCATGCGATACGAGAACCGACCGCGTATCCCCCCTCGCGCGGCCGAGGGGATGGGCCCACCCCTTGGGGTCGGGTCCATCCCTTCGCGTGAGCACCGGAACGGAATGCGGCAAGCCCCAGGCCGTGCCCGTTCCGGTGCCGTTCACGGCCCCGGCGCTCAGCGCCAGAACGGCTTGACGTCCAAGAGCTCGGCCCGCGCATCGGCCGCCTTGTCGAGGAGATCGTGGACGCGCTTCTCGTCCACCTCCGGCATGGACGGCGCTTCGGCCGGTTCGGAACCATTTTCTTCGTTGGCAAAGGGAAGGTGTCGGGCGGTCTCGATGTCGTTCAGGGCGCCGAGGTAATCCTGCAGATCCGACAGGGCGTCGCCGAAGGCCTCCTGCCGTTCCTGGGCCTTGGGTTTGGGGAAGAGCCCGGCCAGGAACTCCGCGCCGTAGCGCAGCTTCTTAGCGGAGATCCGCACCCGGTGGCGGGTGTGCGCATCGAGGTGGCGCAGGCCGCGTCCGCGCTTCTTCACCCGGCGGCGGGCCTTGTCGAGGATCCCGGCGGCGAAGTGGCGGCCATCCTGCCGGGCGGCATCCTGCCCGCTCCAGGGGCCGGCCTCGATCCACCCGGCGATGTCGAGGATCAGTCCGCGCCATTGCGGACTGTTCAGGATATCCTGCACCGCCCCGTAAGCCTGTTCGCGGGCCGCCTGGGCCCTCTCCTCGATCCGATCGAGGCTGGGATCGCCATTATTGTGCTCGGCGAGGGCGGGGAGGGTGTCGTGGAGAAAGACATCCAGGTTGCGTGCCGTCCCGAACGGCTCCGTCACCCGCTTGATCTCGTCGGCCAGGGCGGCCGCCCGGGGATCGTCCTCGAACAGCGGCGAGAACAGGGAGAGGGCCGATCTCAGCCGCCGCAGGGCGACCCGCATCTGGTGCAGGGCGCTCGGGTCCCGGGGGCCTTCCAGGAAGGCGGTCTCGTTGATGCGCAGGTGGTGCAGGCAGCTCCGGGCGACGGCCCGGAAGACCGTGCCGGCATCGTCGTCGGGCGACAGGGCCACCGACTCGGCCTTGGCGGGCGTCGGCCCCTGTCCGTCGAGGAGGGCGAAGCCCCGGGCGCTCTTCGTCAGCACGCCGAGGCGCAGCGGCAGGGTTTCCGTGAGCGACTGGGCGAAGGCGAACAGGTCACCCACCTGTCCGTGGGCGAGTTCCAGTTCGAGTTCGCACAGGGAGCTATCCCTGTCGGCGCTCTCCACACGTCCCTCGTCGAGGGTGACGAGGATGCGGGACTCGCCGTAATCCAGCGGATGCACCCGGCGCATGATCAGGGTGGAGAACAGGGGCTGCACCTCGGCGCCGGCCTCGGCCAGCACCGGCTCCGCCGCGGTCCCGGCCCAGGCCGCGGGATCGGGCTGGTCGCCGGCGATGTCCGTCTCCCATTCCGCCCGGTCGAACAGGCCGACCTGGCCCGAACCGGCCTTCACCGTCTGGATCCGCCGCTCCCCCTCTTCGCGGATGCGCAAGGTGAGCCCAGCCTTCCGCAGGGCGTGGTCCGGCGTGTCGTAATAACGGCTCAGGAGAAGCTGCGACGGCACCGCCGCGACATCCCGCAGCAGGGGATGCGTGCTCAATACCGTGAAGTCGGGCCCCGCGCAGTCGAGTTTCAATTCGATTTCCCGCGGTTCCGCCGTTCCTTCGATCTCCTCGCCCATCATCCTCGCGTCCTGCTCCCTCGCCAGACTGGCGGCGTGGCCGATCTATCACGTCCTGAGTTCGGCGTCCGCCCAGCCGCCTATCCTACGCTTGACGCGCGGAAGCGATCCGATGTTATCGCTCGCGTCCGATGGTGCTTGAAACGCTGCCATTTTAACGCCAAAATATTTTGCGACATTAAATCGCTTGCAATTCAATCGTGCGGCCTAGTACCGCCTCCGCCGACCGCCTTCCGTGGCTGTTGCCCGGGCGAGGGAGCGGGTCACATTCACGTCGGTTGAACGAGCGTTCCGTCAGTCGAGCAACCTCCGTGACTGCGTTGAAGACACTTCTCGTCGGCGTCATCGGCCATGTCGATCATGGCAAGACCGCTCTTACGCGCGCGCTCACGGGCGTCGAGACGGACCGGCTCAAGGAAGAGCAGGCCCGCGGCGTATCCATCGTACCGGGCTTCGCCCTGTTGTCCGGAGATTCCGGAGAGATCGACCTCGTGGACCTGCCGGGCCACGAGCGCTTCGTCCGTGCCATGATCTCGGGCGCCACGGGGATGCGGGCGGTGCTGCTGGCGGTGGATGCCAACGAAGGCATCAAGCCCCAGACGATCGAGCATCTGGAGATCGCACGGCTGATCGGCGTGCGCCGGGGCGTGCTGGCCCTCACCAAGGCGGACCTCGCCTCGCCGGAGACGATCCGGACCCGGTCGGAAGAGATCGCCGCCGCGGCAGCGAGGGCGGGGCTGGAGGCCGGGCCAGTCATCGCCACCTCGACCCTGTCGGGCATCGGCATTCCGGCGCTGTCGTCGGCTCTCCTCGGTCTGCTCGACGAAGCGGGGCCGGGGACCGACGACGGCTTCCCCTATCTCCCCGTGGACCGGGTCTTCACCCGCGCGGGCTTCGGCACCGTCGTGACGGGAACCCTCCGTCGGGGCCGCCTCGCCGTGGGCGATTCCGTCGAGATCGTCCCCGGCGGCCGCCACGCCGTCGTGCGTGGGCTGCAGATCCACGGGCGTCCCGTCGACGCCGCGGAGCCGGGCCGGCGGACGGCGGTGGCCCTGCGCGGCGTCGGCCTCGACGAGATCGCCCGGGGCCAAGCCCTCAGCCTGCCGGATCTGCTGGTGCCGACCCGCTGGCTCGATGTGGCGATCACCGCCGCTTCGAGCGCCGAATCGGCCCTGCCCAACGGCCTCGCCTGCCGCCTGCTGTTCGGCACCACCGAGGTGGCGGCGCGGCTGCGCCTCCTCGACCGGCAGGCCCTCGAACCGGGCAGCATGGCCCAGGCTCAGCTCCACCTGTCCGAGGACGTGGCCGTCCCGGCGCGGGAGCCGTTCGTCCTGCGCCTTGATTCCCCTGCCACCACGGTGGCCGGCGGCCGCATCCTCGATCCGGCGAGCCGCCGCCGCCGCCGCAACGACCAGCGGGTGACGGCAGACCTCGCCGCCATCGCCGCCGGGCGGCCGGCGGAGGCCCTGGCCGTGCGCCTGGGACAGGCCGGAGCAATCGGGGCACCGCTGGCCGAACTGTCCCGCCTCGCGGGCACGACGCCGGAGCGGGTCCGCCGTCTGCTCACCGCCGCTGGGGCCCGGGAGATCGCAGAACGGTTCGTCGGGGCGCCGGCCTTCTCGGCCCTCCGCGCCGGGACGATGGGCACCCTGTCCCAGCTCCACCGCGAGCGTCCGATGGACCACGGCGCGTCCCTCGATCAGGTGGCCCGGTTCCTGGCCCTGCCGGAACCCGTGACCGCCGCCGTGTTGCGCGACTTGGCGGCCACGGGAGAGGTATCCCAGGCGGGGACCCTGTGGCGGCGGGCGGATTTCGATCCCGCCCGCAACGAGACCGAGACGGTCCGCCGGCTCGAGCAATCCTTCCGCAGGGCCGGGCTCAACCCCCCCGACGAGGCAGAGGCCATCGGGCGGGACATCCGCCGCCGGGACGCGCTGAACTACCTCGTGGGCTCCGGCACGATCATCCGCGCGGTGGACAGGGTCCAGCGCCGGGCGGTGCTGTTCCATCGGGAGGCGGTGGCCGCCGCCAAGGAACGCCTCCTCGATGCCTTCCCCGGGGCCTCGGATGGCGAATCAGGCTTCCTGGCGCGGGAGGCCGGGGCCGCTTTGGGGATCTCGCGAAAATTCTCGATTCCGCTCCTGGAGCATCTCGACGCCACGGGCTTCACCCGCCGTGCGGGCGACCGGCGCATCATCGTCTCCCTGGAGAAGCGCGGCGCGCCTCAGAAGTCGCTGCCCGGCCAGTCGTCCGGGCTCGGCTCGTAGCAGGTGTAGCCGACGAGGCAGGCGCCGTTGTCGCGGGTCGGCCGGAAGGCCCGGCGGGCGATCTCGGTGGGCTCGCAGAACGACCGGTCCCGGACGAAGCGGTCATAGGTCGGGCCCCCCGTGCCCAGCACGATCGCCCCCTGGGACGCCACCAGCCGGGAGGCCTGGGCGCAGCTCATCGCCGTGGTGGAGGGGCGCCCCTGGGCCAGGGCGGGCGCGGCCGACAGGACCGCCACGGACAGAACGAACAGCCTCTTCGACACGGGCGCCTCCTCGCTCAGGGTTCAAGCGGGGAGACGGGACGGGGTTCCTGGGCGGAGCTGCGGCAGCTTGGTGCCCCTCACGGACCGTTCGGCGCTCCGGCCAGGGCCTTGCCGCGGCAGGCGCCGCAATCGCCCTCGACCTCCAGGATGCTGTGGGCGGGGGTGAAGCCGGCACGCGCAAGGGTCTTGCCGAGGCCGCTCTCCATCTCGGGCGAGGTGGTTTCGTCGATGGCGCCGCACGTCCGGCAGATCAGGAACACCACGTTCTCGCTCGCCCCGTGGGCATGGGCGCAGGGCACGAACGCGTTGCGGCTGGCGATGCGGTGGACGAGGCCGAGTTCCATGAGGAAGTCCAGGGCCCGGTAGACCGAGACCGGCGCCACCCGCCGGCCCGGGCGGCTGAGCCGTTCCGCGATGTCGTAGGCCCCCGGCGGCTTCCCGCTGGCCACCACCGCGTCGAGCACCTCCCGCCGGAGGGCGGTGAACTGTGCCCCGCGCTCCCGGCACAGGGCCTCGGCCCGGGCGACGACGGCCGCCGGCTCCGCCCCGCGGGCATGGCCGTGGCCGTCCGCGTGCTCATGCGCGTGATCGTGGTGATGTCCGGCGGTTGGCAAAATGGCGGCTCCCGCATGACCGGCCGGCACGGGCCGGCGGGCGTGCGCCGGTTGTGCGGCGCCTTTGTTACAGTGTATCACTCTCCGCCGGGGCCGCACCAGGGGCCGTCACGGCGCCGGGATGCCGCTGCCCCGCCGCCGGGCGGGTCGCGCGATCCGTTTGTGCCTGGAACCCGTCGCACTCCCCCGCTTCGCTTGCGCCGAGCGAAGCCCCGCCTGTGAAGCCTCGCCCGTGCCCCGCCGCCCCTCCGCCCCGCCCCGCCCGACGCTCTACCGCAGCGGGCTCGCCGCGCGCCTTCTCATGGCGGGCGGCATGGCGGGCCTCGTCTGGCTGGCGATCCTCTGGGCCCTCGCCCTGTGAGCGCCATCGCGGCACCGGGGCCGATCCGCCTGCACGGCCTGACCCTGGGTTATGACCGGCATCCGGCCGTCCACCATCTCAACGGGACGATCCCGGCCGGCGAACTCCTGGCGCTAGCCGGGCCGAACGGGGCGGGCAAATCGACCCTGCTCAAGGGCCTGACCGGCGAGATCCCGGTCCTCGACGGCCGGATCGAGCGGCCCGGCGAGATCGCCTACCTGCCCCAGATCGACGCGATCGACCGGAGCTTTCCGGTGAGTGTCATGGACCTCGCGTCCATGGGGCTGTGGCGCCGCCTCGGCCCGTTCCGCGCCCTGCGCCGCACCCGCTCCGCCGTGCTCGACGCCCTGGCGGTGGTCGGGCTTTCCGGATTCGAGGCGCGGCCCATCGGGACGCTTTCGGGCGGACAGTTCCGCCGGGCCCTGTTCGCCCGGCTGATCCTGCAGGATTGCCGGACGATCCTCCTCGACGAACCCTTCACCGGCATCGACGCCCGGACCACCGAGGATCTCCTCGCCCTCGTGCATGCATGGCACGGCGAGGGCCGGACGGTGGTGGCGGCCCTGCACGATTTCGGGCAGATCCGGTCCCACTTCCCTGCGACGCTGCTGCTCGCCCGGGAGCCGGTGGCCTGGGGGCCGACGTTGCGCGTCCTGACGGCGGAGAACCTCGCCCGCGCCCGCCGCCTCTCGGAGGCCTGGGACGAGGAAGCGCCCGTGTGCGACGGGGCCCGGCACGCCCCCCCGCGGGCGGACGCCGCTGCGCACGACCACGCGCGAGACCATTCCCACGACCATGACCATTCCCGTCCCGGCGACCGGGAGGATGCCGCGTGATCGACCTTCTCGCACCCTTCGTCGAGTTCGGCTTCATGCGCCGGGCCCTCGCCGGCTGCCTCGCCCTATCGGTCTCGGCCCCGCCGGTGGGCGTGTTCCTCATGCTCCGGCGCATGAGCCTCATGAGTGACGCCATGAGCCACGCCATCCTCCCCGGCGCGGCGGCGGGGTTCCTCGTGGCGGGCCTGTCGTTGCCGGCGATGACCCTGGGCGGGCTCGTGGCCGGGCTCGCCGTGGCGCTCCTGGCGGGGGCCGTCACCCGCACCACCATGCTGCGGGAGGATGCGAGCCTCGCCGCCTTCTACCTCATCTCCCTGGCGGCCGGGGTGCTGCTCGTCTCCCTGCGGGGGTCGCAGGTCGATCTGATGCACTTCCTGTTCGGTTCGGTCCTCGCCCTGGACGATCCGGCGCTGATCCTGCTCGGGGGGATCTGCACGACGACCCTCGTGGTCCTGGCGCTGATCTACCGGCCGCTGGTGATCGAATGCGTCGATCCGCTGTTCCTGCGCAGCGTCGGCCGGGCCGGCGGACCGGTGCATTTCGCCTTCCTCGGCCTCGTGGTGGTGAACCTCGTCGGCGGCTTCCAGGCCCTCGGGACGCTGCTGGCGGTGGGGCTGATGCTCCTGCCCGCGGTGGCCGCCCGGTTCTGGACTCGGGAACTGGGGAGCACGATGGCCGTCGCCGTGGTCATCGCCGCGCTGGCGAGCTTCGCCGGCCTCTCCCTGTCCTACCGGCTGGACCTGCCGAGCGGACCGGCCATCGTCCTCGCGGCCGGGGCCCTGTACATCGTCTCGATGCTCGTGGGCCCGCAGGGCGGCCTGCTGCGCCGCCTCCGGCGACCCCGGCATCTGGAAGCCTGATCGAGGCGCCTCACTCCCCGGCGAGCGCGGCTAGCCCTTCACGATAGGTCGGGTAGGCGAGCCTCACCCCGAGTTCGTCGCGGATGAGCGCGTTCCGCACCCGTTTGTTCTCCCCGTAGAAGCTGCGGGCCATGGGCGAGAGGTCGGCGGTCTCGAAATCCACCTCCGGCGGCGGCGGCAATCCGGCGAGACGGGCGGCGTGCTCGATCACCACCTGGGGTGGGGTCGGTTCGTCGTCGGCCACGTTGTAGATCGCCCCCGGCCGCGGCCGGTCGAGGGAGGCGAGGAGCGTCGTGGCGATGTCATCGACATGGATGCGGTTGAAGACCTGCCCCGCCTTCACGATCCGCTGCGAGCGCCCTTCCCGCACCTTGACGATGGGATTGCGGCCCGGCCCATAAATCCCCGCGAGGCGGAAGATCTGGACGGCCTTGCCCGTCTTCTCACCGAGGGCGAGCCATGACGCCTCCGCGGCAAGGCGGGCCCTGGTCCGCTCGCTGCGGGCGGCGGGAGGCGTGGTCTCGTCGATCCAGGCACCGCCCTGGTCCCCGTAGACGCCGATGGTCGAGAGGTAGCCGATCCACCCGATCCGGCTGGCGACGATGGCCTCGCCGTAATGGGGGAGGACCGGGTCTCCCCCGGCATCGGGGGGCACGGAGACGAGGAGGGCATCGCTGTCGGCGAGGTCGTCGGCGATGTGGGGATCGTCCGCATTCGGCCCGAAGGCCCGCATGGTGAAGCCCGTCTGCGCCGCGATGTGCTCGGCGCCCGCGGCCTCGGTGACCGTAGCGCGGACGGCGCCGAAACGGCCGCGCGCCGTTTCGGCGAAGCGGCGGCCCGTGAAGCCGAGACCGAAGACGAAGAGGTTCATGCCCCGGATGTCCGGGAGGGCGGCCCGCCCGTCAAGCGGGGGCGGCGACTATTCAGCCACCGGCTGCGTGACCTGCACCGGCCCCGCATCCCGCAGGATCGATTCGGCTGCCGCCGACGCGAGGAGGGCATAACCCCGGTCGGCCATGTGCAGGCCGTCCGAGGCGAAGAGCTGCTTGGCGGTCAGCTTCCCCTGTTGGATCCAGCCGTGCATCAGGTCGGCCCGGCGGATCACCGGCACGTCGAGTTCCTTGCCGATCTCGCGGACGGCGTCGCGGAACCGATTGGCGCCCGGCGTCGCCTCCAGCTTCGGGCACCATTGCGGCTCCATCAGCACCACATCGATCCCGGCATCGCGGATGCGACGCACCGCGTCGAGGGTCGCCGTGTGGAAATGCTCCAGCGACACGCCCCGCAGGGGATCGTTGCTGCCCGTCTGCCAGATGACGAGTTGCGGCTCGGCCCCGATCACGTCCCGGTCGAGGCGGGCCAGCATGTCGTCCACGTGCTCGCCGCCGATGCCCCGGTTGATCACCGTCACATCGATGCCGCGCAGCTTGGTGCGCAGATCGGCCTGGAGCCGCGCCGGATAGGCATTGGCCGGGCTCGACGCGCCAATCCCCTCCGTCGAGGACGAGCCGAAGGCCACGATGCGCAGGGGGGCACCGATGGCGATCTGCCGCGCCACATGGGGCAGATCCGGCGTATCGCTCATGTCGATGCCGAGAAGGTCGAGGGAGTCGGGCAGGAGATCCGCATAGGCGAGCACCGCCGTCGGAATCACGAGCAGTCCCGCGGCGAGGGCGACGCGGCGAAGCCACCGGCTGGCGAAGGGACGGACAGGCTGAGCAGGATGAGACGTCGACACGGTAACCGTCTGGTTCGGCGAGCGGTTTCGATCGTTAAAGAGTGCATGCTCACCGGGGAAGGATCGGTTCCCCTCAACCGGTAATAGCCAACTGAATTCGTAACTCATTGTAAACGAATTCGGTGCGGTTCGAAACCCGAACCTATCCCGGCAACATGGCAGCAACTTGGCCGTGTGGGTGGCGCGGGGCGCCCGGTTCTCTCCGCGGCTCCCACACATTAGCCCGCGAACGGTCGGCCGTTGTCCCGATGCCACCGCATCGACCCGCTTGAGCGAGCACGCGTTTTCCCGCACAGGTGCGACACCGCGCCGCGGTCACGCTCACTCCGGAGTCCGGCCGAGAATGGTCACCCGCGTCGCCACCGTCGCCTTCGAGGGAATCGAGGCGCGCGCCGTCGATGTCCAGGTGCAGATCCTCCCCGGCTCCGTGACCTTCACGGTGGTCGGCCTGCCGGACAAGGCCGTCGCGGAATCGCGCGAGCGGGTCCGGGGCGCCTTAATCGCGTCCGGTCTCGCCCTGCCGGCCAAGCGGATCACGGTGAACCTCGCCCCGGCCGACCTGCCCAAGGAGGGATCGCATTACGACCTGCCCATCGCCCTGGGGGTGATGGCCGCCATCGGCGCGATCCCCGCCGACGCCCTGGCCGGCTACTGCGTGCTGGGGGAGCTCGCTCTCGACGGCACGCTGACCCGGGTCAACGGCGTGTTGCCGGCGGCCCTCGCGGCGGCGGAACGGGGGCTTGGGCCGGTCTGCCCTGCCGCGACCGGGCCGGAGGCGGCCTGGGCGGGGGGCGACCTCGACGTGCTGGCGCCCCGTTCGCTGATCCAGCTCGCCAACCATTTCAAGGGCAGCCAGGTGATGGCCCGGCCGTCTCCCGCCCTCGCCGCGGCGGACGACCTCCTCCCGGACCTCGCCGACATCAAGGGGCAGGAGGGGGCCAAGCGTGTCCTGGAGATCGCGGCGGCCGGTGGCCACAACATGCTGTTCAACGGGCCTCCGGGGGCGGGGAAGTCGATGCTCGCCGCGCGCCTGCCCTCCATCCTGCCGCCCCTCGCCCCGAGGGAACTGCTCGATATCGCGATGGTGCAGTCGGTGGCGGGCGGGCTGAAGGGGGGCGCCCTCTCGAACCGGCGGCCGTTCCGGCAGCCGCACCATTCCGCCTCCATGGCGGCCCTCGTCGGGGGCGGCCTCGGCGCCCGTCCGGGGGAGGTCTCCCTGGCCCATGGCGGCGTGCTGTTCCTTGACGAGTTGCCGGAGTTCAGCCCGCAGGTGCTCGATTCCCTGCGCCAGCCCATGGAGACGGGCACGGTGATGATCGCCCGGGCCAACCACCGGGTCACCTACCCGGCCCGGTTCCAATTGGTGGCGGCGATGAACCCGTGTCGCTGCGGCCAGGGTCTGGATCCGGGCTATGCCTGCCGCCGGGGGCCGAACGAACGCTGCATGGCGCAGTATCAGGCCCGGCTCTCGGGCCCGCTGCTGGACCGGATCGATCTGCGCATCGAGGTGCCGGCGGTCTCGGCCGCAGACTTGGTCTTGCCGCCGCCTTCGGAGGGGTCGGCAGCGGCCGCCGCCCGGGTCGCCGCCGCCCGCGCGCTCCAGACGATCCGCTACGGGGAGCATGGCCTGCCCGCGGCCACGACCAACGCGACCTGCCCCGCCAAGGTCATTGAGGCGGTCGCCAGCCCCGACCCGGAGGGGACGGCTCTCATCCGGCAGGCGGCGGAGACGATGCGGCTCTCGGCGCGGAGTTTCCACCGGATCCTGCGGGTGGCCCGCACCCTCGCCGATCTCGACGGCGAGGCGCAGGTGCGGCGCCTGCATCTGGCCGAGGCGCTATCCTACCGCGGCCGAAGCGATGGCATGGCCGGCTGAGCCTGAGAGAGCGGGTGGTCCCGCGCGACGGGAGAGCCCCGACGCCGAATCATCGCGGCGGTAAGGGCTCGCGATCGCTATTCGGCCGGGGAGGCCTCATCGGCCGTGGCCTTCTCGGCCGGCGGCTCGGCGCTCGCCACCGCCTTGCGCTCCAGCATCGGCTGAAGGCGCTCGGCAAGCTGCTTGTCGAGGTGGTGGGCGTAGGCGCCCTTGAAGTAGCGTTCGCCGGTCTTGGGACCGAACAGCCGGTCGTGCGCCTGGATCATCGCCGCCACCTCGGGCCGGCAGAGGAAACCGGTGACGCTCGCCGCCTCGAACCAATGGCCGGCGCGGGCCTCTCGGACCGCCTTCGGGTTGGACATGACCGTGTCCGCGAAGCAATCGGTTGCGGCCTGCCGCAGGGGGGCGATCACCTTCTCGGCCGCGGCCGGATCGGGCGCGGGCGCCACCGTCCGGTGCGGCCGGGCCTCGGCGGCCGACACGAGGGTGAGCACGGCAAGGGAGGCGAGGATCGGTGACTTCATGCGGGGTTGCCTCGTCGGGGGTCCGAACCGGTCGTCAGAATTCCCTCGGATTGCGTCGGGAACAGGGCCGGGGCGCGGTGCCGCCGTGACATCGAATCGCAAGGACCGCGCCGTCCGGTCAGCCCCGGCGCTCGGCGTTCCAGCGCCCCCGGCATTCCAGGGAGCCCGACGCGACCCATGTGCCTTGGCCGAACCCGTTCGCGCCGAGCCGGCCGACGACGTTCGCCGTCCCGAAGCCGTTGGAGATCGAGCCGCGGATCGATCCGTTGCGGGCGACATGCCCGTTCACCGTGAAGGCGGTGCCGATGAAGCGGGCCTGCCCCTTCTCGATGCGCACCGGATAGCGGTAGGCCCGGTCGCAGGTGCCGGATTCCGTGAGGATTTCCACGCTCCAGGTTCCGTCGAAGCGCTCGGGTACGGAAACCCGACCGGCGGCTCCGGCTGTCCCCGCACAGAGGCAGACGCAAGCCGAAAGCCGAAGGGCACGAGCGGTGGAACGGAACATCAGACCTGCCGGATGAGCTCATCGGGGAGATGAGCGAATACCGCGCCGGATGGCGTCATCGAGCAGTGCCAGAAGGTCGCATCCCGCGTACAGGAACCCGTGGACGCCTGCGGCCTTCAGCGGTTCCGCGAGATCGGCGGGGCGCCCGGCGAGGTAGACTGTCCCGGCACCCGCCGCAGCCAGGGCCGTCGCCGCCTCGACCGCGCGCTCGGCATAGATCGGGTCCGAGGAACACAGGCATACGAGGGGCGCGCCGGAGGCCTTGAACGCGGCCACCAGCGCGTCCGTGTCGGCGAACCCGTCATTCGTGATCGCCTCGATGCCACCCGCGGCGAAGGCGTTGGCGGCGAACGTCGCCCGGGCATTGAAGGCCGAGAGGGGGCCGAGATTGGCAAGGAACACGGAGGGCCGCCGCCCGGCCTTGGCATTCGCCGCATCGGAGACGTCGCGCAGGATCTCGAACGGCTCGGCGAGGCGCTGGGAGGGCAGGGGATCGCACGCCACCGCCGCGGCGGTGCCGAAATTCGCCGGCCGGGCGGGTGGAATGGGGGGAATGTCCAGCACCGCCACGGGCTTCTCGGCGAGGTTGGGGAATTCGGTGGCGCCGGTGAGCGGCATCCGCCGGGTCGCCACGGCCTTCGCCCGGGCCTCCCGCACCGCCTCGATCCGCCGCTGGATCTTGCCGACGCTGAGGGAGGCGACGATGCCGCCCTCGCCTTCGATGGCCTGGAACGCATCCCAGCCGGCCTCGGCGATCTGACTGGTCAGGGCCTCCAGGCCCCCCGCACCCGCGGCCGGGTCGCTCACCCGGCCGAGATGCGATTCCTCCAGCAGGACGATCTGGCTATTGCGGCCGACCCGCCTAGCGAAAGCGTCCGGCAGGCCCAGCGCCTGGGTGTAGGGCAGCACGCAGACGCTGTCGGCGCCGCCCATGCCCGCCGCCGCAGCGGCCATCCCGGTGCGCAGGATGTTCGTGTAGGGATCCCGCCTCGTCATCATCCGCCACGCCGTCTCGGCATGGATGCGCAGGGGCTTCGGATCCAGGCCGCAGGCCTGCTCCACCCGTGCCCAGAGCCGCCGCATGGCGCGGAACTTCGACAGGGTGACGAACTCGTCCGCGTCGGCGACCAGGAGCACCGCGATCCGGTCGCGCGCCGTGTCGAGGTCGATGCCGGCGGCCTCCAGGGTGCGCAGGTAGGCGAGGGCGGTGGCGAGTACGGCCCCGAGTTCGGCCGCCTCTCCGGCGCCGGCCTCATGGTACGGGCGCCCGTCGGCGAGGACCGCGCGGCCGGAGAAGCCGGCCCGGTCCAGTTCGGCCACCGCGGCCGCGAGCCTGGGGGCGATCTCGTGCCAGACCGCGCCGAGGCTGCCGCTGGCCGCCAGCACGCCCACCGGATCGATGCCGAGATCGAGATCGTAGGAGGAGAGGTCCTCGCCCCGGGCGGCGGCGAGGTCGCGGATCCAGGTGGCCGCCTCGAGCCCCCGCCCGCCCGCGTCGAGGCGCAGGCCGATGAGGGGGAGCATGATGCCGGACAGGGCCGCTTCGAGGCCCGCCGCATCGGACACGGTCAGGCCGTAGCCCCGGGCGCCGGGTGCCCCGGCGAAGGCCAGGACCAGGGCGTCCGCTCCGCCCTCCAGGTCGGTCAGGGCCTGTTTCGCGGCGGCGGCGGGATCGGGGTGATCGACCCGCTGGGCGATCCGCCACGGGCCCGGCGCCCGCACCGGCTGCCCGGTGGCCTCGGCCGCTTCGTAGAGAGGCTCGATCCGCAGGCCGTCCGCCGTGCGGGAGACGAGCTTCTTCTCGAAATCGGCACCCTTCAGCGCCGTCTCGACCAGGGACTGCCAACGCTTGCGGTCGGCCGGCTCGAAAAGTTCGGCGAGCGGTCTGTTGTCCATCGGTTCGGCCGAGCCCCCCTCATGACGCTCCGCGCCGGGGGGATCAGCCCGCCGGGGCGCGTCGCAGATCGTGATACCGCCGCGGTTTATCCCCCGCGGTCGTTCTCCCGCTGCGTGGCACGCCACCCGTCCCGATGCAATTCCCCGGACGTCCGGATCCCGCCCTAGCCGAAGACGATGAGCCCGGCGAGGCCCAACGCCCCGACAATGATCCGCCACCACGCGAACAGGCGGAAACCGTGCCGGGACACGTAGTCGAGGAGGACGCGCACGACGAACAAAGCCGAGATGAAGGAGACGATGAAGCCGATCACGATCAGCCCGGCATCGTCGGCCGTGAGGTTCTTGTAGTTGTCGAGCAGATCCTTGGCGAAGGCGCCCGCCATGGTCGGCATCGCGAGGTAAAACGAGAACTCGGTGGCCGAGCGCTTGTCGGCGCCCATCAGCATCGCCCCGACGATCGTCGCCCCCGAGCGCGAGACGCCGGGAATCATCGCAAGGCACTGGAAGATGCCGATCTTGAAGTCCATCGGCAGGCTGAAATCGTAGACGTCGGTCTTCTTCACCTTGAGGTTCGAATCATCGACCACGAACAGGACGAGGCCACCGGCCACCAGGGTCGCGCAGACGATCCAGGGATTGAACAGGTAGGCTTTGATCATCTTCGAGAAGATTCCACCGATCACCGCCGCCGGGAGGAAGGCCACGAGGATGCCGATCACGAAGCGGCGGGCCTGGGGATTGTGCGGCAGGGCCGTGGCGATGCCGACGAGGCGGCGGAAATACACCACCAGGATCGCCAGGATCGCCCCGAGCTGGATCAGCACCTCGAAGGTGTTGTTCGGCGAATGGAAGCCGATGAAATGTCCGACGAGGAGCTGGTGGCCCGTGGAGGAGACCGGAATGAACTCCGTCGCCCCTTCAACCAGGCCGAGCAGTACCGCCTTGCCGATGCTGATCGGGTCCATTCGTGGCCTCGCGCCTTACGGCGCACGCCAGACGGCGCCGCCCACCCTGTTCGTCGGCCCGGAGCGATCGCCGCTCAAGGTTGACGGGCAGTTACCGTATCGGGCGGCGCGTGTTAATGGGGCGGCAAGAAACGGGCAATAACGCTCGGACCGAAGCCCTGCCCGACAGGGCGGACGGCGCGTGAGGGAGCCCCGCGCCGGGTGACCGTTCTGTCCCTCCAGCGGCTTCGATGGCGAACCTCTATCACTTCCCCTTCTGCGCGAATTCCCGGTTCGTCCGGCTGGTCCTGGCCGAGATGGGTCTCGAGCCGACTCTGGTCGAGGAACGCAGCTGGGACCGGCGCGATGAGTTCCTGCTGATCAACCCGGCGGGGACCACGCCCGTGCTGCTGGAGCAGTCCGGCACGGTCATTCCCGGTGCGGCCATCATCGCCGAGTACCTCGACGAGACCCGGGGCCTCGGCCTGAGCGGGCGGCGCCTCCTGCCCGAGGATCCCACCGGGCGGGTCGAGGTGCGCCGGCTGATGGACTGGTTCCTGGTGAAGTTCGAGGGCGAGGTGACGGGCTACCTCGTCGCCGAGAAGATCGCCAAACGCTTCATGTCGTCGAGCCAGGGGGGCGGCCCGCCGGACATGAACGCCATCCGCGCGGCCCGCACCAATGTGCGTTACCACCTGAAATACATAGGCTATCTCATCGCCCGCCGGCGTTGGCTGGCCGGTGACGACCTGTCCTATGCCGATCTCGCGGCGGCCGCCCATCTCTCCTGCGTCGACTATCTCGGCGATGTCCCGTGGGAGGAGGATGAGATGGCCCGCAACTGGTACGCGCGGGTGAAGTCCCGTCCGTCCTTCCGCACCCTCCTGGCCGACCGGGTCGCCGGCATGCCGCCCGCGGCCCATTACGCGGATCTCGATTTCTGAGCGGGCACCGCATCTATCACGGCGGAGACCTGCGCCGGCTGGTCGAGGACCGGGCCCGGCACCTCGGCTTCTGCGGCCTGCGTATCACCCGGCCCGACCGGGTTCCGGCCCTGCCCGAGCGCCTCGCGCGCTGGCTCGCGGAAGGGGCCCACGGCACCATGACGTGGATGGAGGAGCGGTCGGACCAGCGCGCCCGCCCGACCGGCCTCTGGCCGGGGGTGCGCAGCATCCTCGTCCTCGCGATGAGCTACCGGCCGGAGGATGATCCCCTCGCGCTCCTGACCCGCCGCGATCGGGGCGCCATCGCGGCCTACGCGCAACGGCGTGATTATCACGAAGTCTTGAAGGGCAAACTGAAGGAACTCGGGGGCTTCCTGTCGGCCCGGGGCGATGTCCGGGTGAAGGTCTTCTGCGATACGGCGCCTGTGATGGAGAAGGCGCTGGCGGAAGCCGCGGGCCTCGGCTGGCAGGGCAAGCACACGGTGCTCATCTCCCGCGAGGCCGGCAACTGGCTGCTGCTGGGGGCGATCTATACCAGCGCCGAGTTCGAGCCCGACCCGCCCGGCACGGACCGGTGCGGCTCATGCCGGGCCTGCTTAGACATCTGCCCGACGGACGCCCTGCCGGTCCCCTATCGCCTCGATGCCCGCCGCTGCATCTCCTACCTGACGATCGAGCACCAGGGTCCGATCCCGCCCGAGTTCCGGGTCGCCATGGGCAACCGCATCTTCGGCTGCGACGACTGCCTCGCCGTCTGCCCCTGGAACAAGTTCGCGCAGCAGGCGGCCGAGACGCGGCTTGCCGCCCGGGACGACCTCGCCGCCCCGGACCTGCGCAGCCTCGCCGAACTCGACGATGCCGGGTTCCGCCGGCTGTTCGCCGGCACCCCCGTGAAGCGCACCGGGCGGGACCGGTTTTTGCGCAACGTGATGATCGCAGTGGGTAATTCCGGCGAGCCGACCCTGGCGGCCAGCGCCGTCGACCGTCTGCGGGACGCCTCGCCGCTGGTGCGCGGCATGGCGGTCTGGGCCTGTGGGCGGCTGCTGGACGGGGAGGCCCTAGCCGCTCTGCACCGCCGCTACGGCAACGCGGAGGCGGACACCCATGTCCGTGGGGAATGGGCCGCCGCCCTCGCAACGGCGTGACGCCCCCTGACGCCCTCCGCCGTCATCGCGATTGGGAGCGAAGACCGAAGGCGGCCGAAACGCTGGACGCGACGGGAAATCCTCCCCATCTGCGCCCTATCACATGACCGGAGCCGAGACGTGAGCCACGACGACCGGGGCGGGCCGCCCAGCATGCACGCCACCACGATCCTGATGGTCCGCAAGGGCGGCCGCGTCGTCATCGGTGGCGACGGGCAGGTGAGCCTCGGCCAGACCATCGTGAAGGGCAACGCCCGGAAGGTCCGCCGCCTCGCCAAGGGGACGGTGATCGGAGGGTTCGCGGGGGCGACGGCGGATGCGTTCACCCTGTTCGAACGACTGGAAGGCAAGCTGGAGCAGTATCCCGGCCAGCTGACCCGCGCCTGCGTCGAACTCACGAAGGATTGGCGGACAGACCGCTACCTCCGGCGCCTCGAAGCGATGATGCTGGTGGCCGACCGCGACGTCAGCCTCCTCCTGTCGGGGTCCGGCGACGTCCTGGAGCCGGAGAGCGGCGTCATGGCCATCGGCTCGGGGGGTAACTACGCCCTGGCCGCCGCCCGTGCCCTGGAGGACGGTCCGATGGCGGCCGAAGAGATCGTCCGCAAGGCGATGGGCATCGCCGCGGAGATCTGCGTCTACACGAACGGCAACCTCGTCATCGAGGCGCTGGACGAGGCCGCCCGGTAGGCGCTTCGTCCCCGATTCGCGACGGCGGGGTCGGATCGGTCAGGCGACGGCGCGGGACCAGCGGATGTCGCCGAGACCTTCGCGGAAGGCGAAGCGCAGGAGGTGGTCGGACACCACGTTCTCAAGGCGGGTGAGGTTCACCGGATCCGCACTCTCGATGTGCATCACGAGGGCGTCGGGTTCGGCGTTGAGGGTGCAGACACGGTCCGCCCCGAACGGCACCGTGCCGTGGTCGGCCGTGGCCTCGACGTTAAACTTGTGGCTCCAGTGGCGGCAGAGCTGCTGAAGGTAGCGGCTCGCCTCGGTTGTCTGCACGCGGGCCAGGGAGGAGGGCATGCGGTGGGACTCCGGATCGGTGACGCTCGACGGATCGTCTCGCAACTGCGAGACACCCGCGGCGGGATGCAAGGGACGGGCCTGATCGGGACGACGGCGGCCGCGTCGCTCTCTGAAGGTCGGATCGAAGCCTGAACAGTAAGTTAATGTCCAAGCTCGACTGCGGCGGATCTTTCCGCCGCGTGGTCTTCTTCCGCCCCCAGGCGAGCCGAATTATGGCGCGCTGCACAAAAGTCGAGATGGTCACTCTGGCGGCCGGATCACCTTCCCCGGATTCAACAGCCCGTGCGGATCCAGGGCCGTCTTGATCCGCCGCATCAGGTCCAAGGCAACGGGGGAGGTGTAGCGAATCAGCTCGTCGCGCTTGATGAGCCCCACCCCGTGCTCGGCCGCGATGGAGCCGCCGAACTCGTGCACGATGTCGTGAACGATCCGGTTGAAGCGGCTCCAGTGCGAGAGGAACGCGGCCCGGTCCATGCCCAGCGGCTGGCTGAGATTGAAGTGGATGTTGCCGTCGCCGAAATGCCCGAAGCCGCAGGGGCGCAAGCCCGGCATCGCCGCGAGGCAGGCCGCGTTCGCCCGTTCGAGGAAGTCCGGCAGGCTGGCGAGGGGCACGGAGACGTCGTGCTTGATCGATCCGCCCTCCCGGGTCTGGGCCTCCGGCACCGCCTCGCGCAGTCCCCACAGGGCCTCCGCCTGGCCTGCGCCCGCGGCGATCGTCGCATCCTCGATCAGCCCCGTCTCCAAGGCCTCCCCGAGGACCGTTTCCAGGTCGAGGCGCGCATCCGATCCCGGACGGCAGGAGGACAGCTCCACGAGGGCGTAGGCCCCATGCTCCCCCGCCAGGGGGCGCACGGCTCCCTTCCCGTGCCTCAGGGCGAGGTCGAGGGCGAAGGGGGGCATGTATTCGAAGGCGGTGAGGTCCCGGTCGGCCCTGTCGCGGAGATGGACGAACAGGTCGAGGGCAGCCCGCGCCGAGGGGAGGCCGACGAAGGCCACTCCCCAGGATCGCGGCTTCGGGAACAACCGCAGCACGGCGGCCGTCACGATGCCGAGGGTTCCCTCCGAGCCGATGAAGAGCTGCTTCAGGTCGTAGCCAGCATTGTCTTTCCGGAGGGCCTTCAGCCCATCCCAGATGCGCCCGTCCGGGAGCACGACTTCCAGCCCGAGCACGAGGTCGCGGGCGTTACCGTAGGCCAGCACGTTGAGGCCCCCGGCATTGGTGGCGATCCCGCCCCCGATCCGGGCGGATCCCCGGGAGGCATAGGTCAACGGAAACAGCATTCCCGCTTGGTCCGCCGCGTCCTGCACCTGCGCAAGGATCGCACCGGCCCCGACGGTGATGGTCGCGCCCACGGGATCGACCTCCCGCACGGCCCCCAGCCGCTCCAGGGAGATGACCACCGCCCCCTCGGGGACGCCGCCGCCCGTCAGGCCGGTATTCCCGCCCTGCGCCACCACCGGCATCCCGGCCGCGGCGCAGAGGGCGACCACTGACGCCACCTCCTGTGTCGAGCCCGGCCGCAGGATCGCGGGCGCCCTGCCCGTGTAGAGGCCGCGCTGCTCCACGAGATAGGGGGCCACGAGGTCCGGATCGGTCAGGACATGGCGGTCGCCCAGGGCGTCGCGCAGCGAGCGCAGGAGGTCGGCGGGAGCGGGATCGGACATCGCATGAATTTTGCCCCGCGCGGCCTCCGCAGCAAGCCCGACGGATGGCGGCAAGCGGAGGATGCCTTACAACAGGGCCGGCCCGCGGCAGCCCGCCTGCCGGAGACGACGCCCTAGACCGAGGATCCCGATGCTGTCCGTCATCCAGAATCCGCCCCGGATCACCCTGCCGATCGTGGGCAGCCCGGATTTCTTCCCGGTGCGTCGGGTCTATTGCGTCGGGCGCAACTACGCCGCCCATGCCCGGGAGATGGGGGCGAACCCGGACCGGGAGCCGCCGTTCTTCTTCATGAAGCCGGCCGATGCCCTGCAGGTCGTCGGCCCGGAGCCGACGCCCCATCCCTATCCGCCGAAGACCGCGAACTATCATTTCGAGGTGGAGATGGTGGTGGCCCTCAGCGGCGGCGGGACCGACATCCCGGTCGAGGCCGCCCTTGAGCAGGTCTACGGCTACGCCGTCGGCCTCGACATGACCCGGCGGGACCTTCAGGAGGAGGCCAAGACGATGGCCCGTCCCTGGGATACGGGGAAGGGCGCCGATTCGTCCGGCCCGATCGGCCCCCTCCATCCGGTCTCCCTCGTGGGGCATCCGGACAAGGGGGCGATCACCCTGTCGGTCGATGGCGCGGAGCGCCAGAAGGGCGACCTTGCCGACATGATCTGGTCGGTGGCCGAGCAGATCGCCTACCTCTCCGGCTACTTCGCCCTCCAGCCCGGCGACCTCATCTTCACCGGCACACCGTCCGGCGTCGGCCCCGTGGCCCGCGGGCAGCGCATGGTCGCGGCCGTGGCGGGTCTTGGCGAGATCGCCCTCGACGTCGTCTGACCGGCCCGATGATCCTCGACCGGCCGGCTTTCCGGCGGATGTTCCTCCTGGGCGCCCTGGCGACCCGGGGCGTGACCCTCGGCGTGCGCGGGATCGCCCTCGACGGGGAGGGGCGGGTCTGCCTCGTCCGCCACACCTACATCACCGGCTGGCATCTGCCCGGTGGGGGCGTGGAGCGCGGCGAGACCGCCCACGACGCGATGGTGAGGGAGTTCCGCGAGGAGGCGGAGATCCGCCCGGACGGCCCGCTGCGCCTCCTGGGGCTCTTCCACAACGTCGCGGGCGCCTCCCGCGACCATGTCGCCCTCTTCGCGGCCCCCGCCTTCACGCTGCTGCGGCCGAAGGCGCCAGACCGGGAGATCGCCGAGAGCGGCTTCTTCCCGGCCGACGCCTTGCCGGAGGGGACCACCCGCGGCACGGCGGCCCGCCTCCGGGAGTTTCGCGAGGGCCTTTCGCAAGCTTCGCATTGGTGAGCCGGAAAACGGGCTTGCGTCCTCCGTCGGAATGGTGTTTAGAGAGCGCCGCCGGGGGCCGCCGGCACGGTTCTCCGGGGCGGCCACGGTGTAGTGAGCGGGTGTAGCTCAGGGGTAGAGCACAACCTTGCCAAGGTTGGGGTCGAGGGTTCGAATCCCTTCGCCCGCTCCAGTTTTCCCAACCGAACGACCAAACGACACAAGCCGCCTTCGGGCGGCTTTGTCGTTTCTGCGCCTGAGTTCTTGCGGCAGGCTTAGGTCGGACGCGACGCTTCCGGAGGGATGGGCGGCTTCGCCCGGAGGCAGCCGTCCGCCGCTTCCCCGCCGCCGTCTAGCGCTCACACGCGGGCCGCTGCGCCCTCCAGGGCGGCGCGGACCTGTGGCATCGCCGACCGGGCGGCGCGGTAGCCGAGGGCGATCCCGTCGGCGGCCCGATGAAAATCGAACAGGCCGAAACCCGCCACGTCAGGACCGATGGCCACGTCCGGCGGTTCGCGCTCCAGCCTGGAGCGGGAAATGCGATCCTGCGTGATGTTGAACGCGTCCAGCACGACGCGGGCGATGCCCGGCAGCGGCGCCTCAGGCGGCGTGCGCGAGAGGCCGGGCAGACGCCCGCGCATGGCATCGAGCAGAGTCCGGCGCGGCGCCGCCGTCACCTCGCGGGTGACCGGGCCGCCCGTGTCGCCGTTGAGGTTGACGCAGACCACCACATCCGCCCCCAGGGAGCGGGCCAGGGCGACGGGGACGGGGTTCACCAAGGTCCCGTCCATCAGGAACCGTCCCGCCACATCGACGGGCGGGAAGAGGCCCGGGATGGCATAGGAGGCACGGATAGCCTCGACCAGGGGCCCCTCCGTGAGGGCGACTTCGGCGCCGGTCCCGAATTCCGTGGCGACGCAGCCGAACCCGATCCGCAGATTCTCGATTCGTCCGTCGCCGAGATCGGTCATCAAACGCCGCCGGAGCCGGTTCCCGGCGATGAGACCGGAGCCCGGCAGGCGCGGATCGACGAGACGCACGACCCGGCCGCGGGTCAGGGAGCGGGCGAAGGCTTCGAGCCGGTCGAGGCGCCCCGCGGCGTAGCAGGCGCCGACCACGGCGCCGATGGAGCAGCCGGCCACGACCGTGGGGGCGAAGCCCGCCTCTTCTAGGGCGCGGATCACGCCGATATGCGCCCAGCCCCGGGCCGATCCGCCGCCGAGGGCGAGGCCGAGCCGCGGACCGCCCCCGACCGGGCGGACGGGCTCGACGGTGCCGGGTGGGAAATCGGGTTCGCCCCGGACCATGGCCCGGCGCACCGCCTCCGCGGCGCGGCCCCGCGCGGCCTCGGCCCGCTGCGACGAGGGGGCCGGGCGAAGGGAAACCTCGCGTCGTTCCGGAAGCCGGTTCATTCCCCAGCCGGCCGCAGCCGCACCCGGCCGGTCTCCCGGTCGAGGGTGACGGCGCGATAGAAGCAGGCCCGCCGCCCGGTGTGGCAGCAGCCGCCATCGCCGCCGACCTCCACGGTGATGAGCAGGGCGTCCTGGTCGCAATCGACCCGCATCTCGACGACGCGTTGGGTCTGGCCGCTGGTCGCCCCCTTGCGCCACAGCTGCTTGCGGGAGCGCGACCAGTACCACGCCTCGCCGGTCTCGATGGTCCGTGCCAGGGATTGCGCGTTCATGTGCGCGAGCATCAGCACGCGCCCATCCCCCGCATCGACGGCGACGCAGGTGATGAGCCCGTCCCGGTCGAACCGGGGCATGAACTCAGCGCCTTCCTCCACCTCGGCAGGGGTGCCGGGCTCGGCAAAGGCAATGGCCGGCCCGCTGGGCCGGCGCGAGGACAGATCAGGATCGGACATGGCGGCCGGAAACGTCGCGGGAGCCTATCTGGCTCCTCCGCGCACGAGGGTCAGGAACCGGACCTGCTCGTCCGGCGCATCCTTGAACACGCCGCGGAACTGACTCGTGATGGTCGAGACGCCGGCTTTCTGAACGCCGCGCATGGCCATGCACAGATGCTCGGCTTCCAGCATCACGGCCACGCCCCGGGGCTTGAGGATGCTCTCGATCACGTCGGCGATCTGGGCGGTCATCGTCTCCTGGGTCTGGAGGCGCTTGGCGAAGGCATCGACCACACGGGCGAGCTTCGAGAGGCCCACGACGCCCTTCGACGGATAATAGGCGATATGCGCCAGACCCATAAACGGCACCATGTGGTGCTCGCAATGGGAGTGGAAGGGGATGTCGCGGACCAGGACAATGTCCGAGTAGCCCTCGACCTCCTCGAACACCCGCTCCAGCAGGGCATCCGCATCGACGCGATAGCCGGCGAAGAGCTGCTCGTAGGCCTTGGCCACCCGGGCCGGGGTTTCGATCAGGCCCTCCCGGGTCGGGTCGTCCCCCGCCCAACGCAGCAGGGTGCGCACGGCGGCCTCGGCCTCCTCCCGGCTGGGGCGGCCTGTGGCCAGCCCATCGGGCACGCGGGTCGCGGAGGTAGGCTCCGGGGCGATCTCGGCGACGGCCGAGGTGCCGTCACGGAATGGCAGATTATCGTTGCGCATGCCGTTCAATGTGTGGCCGTCGACGCGATAGGACAGGGATTTGAGTGCGGCATCCATGGCATCTCCGGCCCGCGCCACACGGGTCTTCATCGTGGTACTGTCGGGCTTGGCGTACATGTCGGACAGGCTCGGGCTCTCGTGTGGGGTCCGCGCCCGCAAACGGTGCGCGGGCCGGTGCCCCGGATGACAATGGGCGAATGAGCCCGATCCCGGCCTTGGGCGCGACCGCGATCGACCGGCCGCCTCCTCGCGAAGCGACGGCACCTTCCCTATATCGTGCGTTGCGGGCAATCGCGCAATCCGACGCCGGCCGCACGGACGGCCTGACCGCTATGATGGTTGCTCAATCGAGGCTTCGATGCTCGACGACATCTACAACCGCCGCATCCTCGAACTCGCTGCCGACATCCCCCGACTCGGCCGGCTCGCTGCGCCGGATGCGAGCGCCACCGCCCATTCCCGCCTCTGCGGCTCGACCGTAACCGTCGATCTCACCCTCGGCGAGGACGGGCGGGTGACGGATTTCGCCCAGGATGTCAAAGCCTGTGCCCTCGGGCAGGCGTCCTCGTCCCTGATGGGCCGGCACGTGGTCGGCACCTCCGCCGAAGACCTGCGCGGCCTGCGCGGGGCCATGCGGGCCATGCTGAAGGACGGCGCGCCGCCGCCGGACGGCGCCTTCGCCGACTTCGCCGTGCTGGAGCCCGTACGGGACTTCAAGGCGCGCCACGCCTCGACCCTCCTGACCTTCGACGCGGTCGTCGATGCCCTCGACCAGATCGAGGCCAAGCGCCGGGCTGCGGCGTGAGCCTGCCCCGGCGGGCCGCAAGGCTCGCCATCCGCGCCTACCAGCTCAGCCTGTCCTCCCTCGTCGGCCGCCAGTGCCGGCACTGGCCGAGCTGCTCCGCCTACACGGACGAGGCCATCGCGAATCACGGCCTCTGGCCCGGCGCCTGGATCGGGCTTGCCCGGATCTGCCGGTGCGGCCCGCTCGGCACCCACGGCATCGACCTCGTCCCGTCCCGGTTGCCTGACAGGGCGGCGTGGTACCGGCCCTGGGCCTACGGCCGGTGGCGCGGGGTGGAGGCGCCCCCCGTGCCGGAGGGATCTCTCCTCGTCTGCGAGGCGATCGAAGACCGGCGGGAGTGACGGCAGAACCGGTTCCCCCACGGGGACGTGAAACCTAATCTGCGGCCTCCGGTTGATCCGCCAAGAGCCCCGGCGCAGCCGGGCGCCACGGCGGATCGGATACACGCATCATGGCCATGGGGACCGAGGGCAAGAGCCATATCGACATCGTCGAGCGCACCAGCCGGCTCGGCTGGGCGAAGCATTTCAACGTGACCGAGGAGCGCCTGCGCAAGGCGGTCAGCATGGTCGGCACCC
Source organism: Methylobacterium persicinum (assembly GCF_022179525.1). Taxonomy (GTDB): domain Bacteria; phylum Pseudomonadota; class Alphaproteobacteria; order Rhizobiales; family Beijerinckiaceae; genus Methylobacterium; species Methylobacterium persicinum. Next base: position 13,350 of record NZ_BPQX01000054.1, on the reverse strand, counting down.
GCGTCACCAGCGTCGCGGCCTTCCTTCATCGGCCGGGATCCTGAGGAACGACGATGAGGTTGCGCGTGGCACCGGTTCGGTAGGTCGCGATGGGTTCGGAATACACTACGGGTGAGTCGCCCCAGGAGCGGGACGTCATCACCTTCGAGCAGATCCGGGAGCGCGCCTACGAATTGTGGGAGCGCAATCACCGGCCCGAGGGCCTCGAGATCGAGTTCTGGCTGATCGCCGAACGCGAACTCAGGGCTGAGCGAGAGCGCCTCAAGGGCAAGTAGTCACGCGGGCGGGACACGGCGACGTGCCCTGCCGTTTGGGCGGCCTGGGTCCGTGTTGAAACGGGTCGGTTCGGCTCGCCCCCTCCAAGTCTACCCCTCGTTCTCCAAGCCTGACCCTCATCCTGAGGTGCGGCGTCAGCCGCCTCGAAGGAGGGCTCCAGACAGCTCCCCGATCCCTGGAGCCCTCCTTCGAGGCCCGCTGACGCGGGCACCTCAGGATGAGGTCTTCGAGGCCCGCCGAGGCGGGCGCCTCAGGATGAGGTGGAGAGTGGGGTCGCTTCAGGCGGCCGGCTTGATGAAACGGAACATGTTGCGCTTCGCCTCCTCGTCCATCTCGGCCTTGAAGGCGTGGCGGCCCTTCAGCGCCTCGGCACGCCCGGCCGCGGGCCGTTCGTTGACCGTGTCGAGCAGGCGCTTGACGTTGGGCAGGCCTGCGAAAGCCTCCTCGCCGAGGACGAAGGGCACCATCCGCGCCCAGCCCCACACGGCCATGTCGACGATGGAATAGGTGTCCCCCACCGTGAAGGTCCGCCCTTCCAGGTGCTTCTCCAGCACGTCCCAGTGGCGGCGCGCCTCGTAGACGTAGCGGTCCAGGGCGTAGGCCCCCGCATCCTTCGGTGCGAAGTGGCGGAAGTGGACGCACTGGCCGGAGAAGGGGCCAATGCCCGTCGCCACGAACATCAGCCAGGACAGCAATTCGCCCCGGGCCGCATCGCCGCCCTCCGGCAGAAAGCGCCCGGCCTTCTCGGCGAGGTAGAGGAGGATGGCGTTCGAATCGAACACCGTCGTCCCGCCGTCCACGATGGCCGGCACCTTGGCGTTGGGGTTGACCGCGGCGTAGGCGGCGTCGAACTGATCACCCTTGCGGGTATCCACCGGCACCGGCTCGTAGGGCAGGCCCAGCTCCTCGAGGCAGAGGGCGACCTTCATCGGGTTCGGTGACAGGTTGTAGTAGAAGCGGATCATGGCACGGTCTCCGTGTTCCGGCGCCCGTGTGGGCACCTATTCGGTCACGATCTTATAGCTGCGGCCCGGCACCAGGGTGGCGCCGCGCTCCAGCCCGTTGAGGACGAGGAAGCGGTCGAGGGCGCGGTCGGGCACGACCATGCGCCGGGCGAGATCCTCGGTACCGGGACCCGTCGCCTGCACGATCTGCAGCCGCGTCGGGCGCAGGGACGCCATCTCGTCGGCGGGTACCTCCGCGAGGCTCGCGACCCACCGCCGGAACGGGACTTCCGGGTCGGCGCTGCCCTTGGCCGCCATGATCATCCGGTAGGTCGCGCCATCGAGGCGAAGCGCGGCCAGGCGGAACGTCCAGTCCTTGCCCCGGGACAGGGCGAAGGCGGCCTGATGGCCGTTGACCTCGGTCGTCTCCGACCCGGCGGGATCGAGGCTGTCATTCCAGGTGGCCTTCAGCATGGCGTCGAGCCCCTGGCCCTCCTTCGCCTCGATCTGGTCGAACAGCAGGCGCCGGCTCCCGTCCGCCGTGGTGCCCAGGACCGCCGAACGCGTGTTCTCCAGGTTGAAGCCATCGGGCACGGTGAAGGCGATGCCGAGGCCGGAATGGAGAAAGCGGCCGTTGCGCACCACGCCGTCCCGGGGGCTGTCGCCGTAGGGGAGGCCGTCGATCACCGCGAGGAAACGGCTGCGGTCGTCGCTGCCGATGCCCGGCGCGCCGATGCGGCGCGCGGCGCGGGTGGCCAGCGCCACGCGCTCGGCGGTGCCCGGGTGGGTGGCGAGCATGTCCGGCTCGTTCGCCGTGCCGCCGCCCTGCTTGAGCTGGATGGTGCGGTTCAGGGCCGTGAGGAAGCGCGCTTCGGCAAAGGGGTCGTACCCCGCCGCGGCGAGGGTCTTCACCCCGGCCGCATCCGCCTCCAGTTCCTGTTCTCGGGAGAAGCGCGCCAGGGCGAAGCGCGACTGGTTCTTCAGCTGAGCGCCGGTATCGGGGTCGTTGAGCACGTCCGCCACCACCTTGCTCACCAGGGCCGAGCGCAGCTCCAGCTCGCTGCGGGCGGTGGCGTGGTTCAGGGTGACGTGGGCGATCTCGTGGGCCAGGACCCCGGCCACCTCGGAGGTATCGTTCGCCAGGGCGACGAGGCCGCGGGTGACGTAGAGGCGGCCGTTGGGCAGGGCGAAGGCGTTGACAACGGGCGAATCGAGCAGCGTGACCACGTAGCTCTGGTCCGGCCGGTCCCCCGCGCGCACGAGGCGGTCCGTCACCTCGTTCAGGAGGCGGGTGACGGCGGGAGCCTTGGCCTCGCCCCCGAAGGAGGCGACGAGCTTGAGATGATCGGCGTCGGTCGCCCGGTCGCGGCCTGTCACCCGCGGCGCCTCCGCGGGCACGCGCACGGCCCTCGGCGTGCCGACGGAGCCAGTCTGGTCCGCCACGCAGGCCGACAGGGCCAGGGCGGCAAGGCCGAGACTGGCCGCCCGCCGGATACCCACTCCCCCCCGCATCCCGTCCACCGCGCTCAGCGCCGCACCCCCGAATCGTCCGGGCCCCGTGCGTCGTGCGTCATCGGAGCCCCCTCGTCCAGCACCTCGAGCGCCTCTGGCGTCGCGGCGGCGATGACGGGCCCCCGCCGGATCTCGATGAATCCGCGGACCCGCACGCGCCTGTCGTGCAGCGAGTCCGCACTCAAACCACGGGCGGCCATCCTTCGCCAAGTGCGTTTCGTTACCGTGACGGTTAGGCCGTCGGCACCCCGCGGGACGAAATCCAGGTAGGTCCGGGCGTTGCGCTCGCCGACATGGCGGATGCGGCCTTCCACCACGGCGTAGCGTCCGGCGAGCCTGCGGAGCGCGGCGCCGTCGTCCGCGGCCGGCGGTGTGTCGCGCCATAGGCCGAGGCGGCGGCGCCGGGCGGTGTCCTCCACGAGGCGCAGGGAAGGGCGGCACAGGGCGTCCGCTTCGCCGGGATCGGCGGCGGCGAGGCCTGCCTCCACGAGGTCCCCGGCGAGGTCAGTCCCGTCCGGCGTCAAAGCGTCGACGCGCTCCCGGCCCCAGCGGTCGGGCAAACCCCGCGGCACGACGACCACTTCCTGCCCGACCCGCAGGACGAGGCGGGCGCGGGCCCCCTCGTCCTCCTCCGGCCATTGCAGCGAATCGAGGACGGCCCGGCCCCCCGAGACGAATCGCAACTCGCCGCGGGGGCCAATCCCCTCCAGGGTTTCGCTGCGGGTGGGGGCGGGGATGCAATCGGGCTCGGCGCCCGGCGCCCCGGCGGCGGGCCAGGGCAGGCCGAGGAGCGCACAGAGTGCCAGTCGCCGCCGCACCGTCATCGCGGAACCGAACCTCCCTGGTCCCCGGCGGTGTTGGCCGCGCCCGGCGGAGATGCTAAGGACGCGCGGTCGTCTCCGTAGCTCAGCTGGACAGAGCACAGGTTTCCTAAAGGTTCAAATTGGGCGTCGCGATGGGAAACCGCGCGGCGGATCCGCTCAAAGTCGGGGAAAGCTCCCGGCCGACGATGCCCCGGCATCGGCGGCCCTGCCGATCCCGAGCCAAGCCCGCCCAGGCGGGAAGGTGTAGAGACTAGACGGGCGGCACCTAACGGCCGAGGCAGGGCCCAGGGTGAAGGGATAGTCCAGACCACGAACGCCCTGGCTCAGGCCGGGCGGCGGCGAAAGCCGAGGTGGTATGAAACCTGGGGTCGCAGGTTCGAGCCCTGCCGGGGACACCATCCATCTTCAGGGCCTTGATCGGCCTGAAGCGCTGACGCTATCGGCAGCCGGCACCATGTGCCTATCTCTGAGAAGGGTCTGTTTCGGGTGCTGCATTGAGCTGCGCCCGGAGAGGTCGGAACGTCGCACCCTGCGGGTGGTTGGCCTTCTAACAGGGAGGTTACGACATGAAGACCATCACGCTCGCCATCGCCGCCACGCTGGCCCTCGGCACCGCCGCCTACGCCGCTGAAGGCTCCACCGCGACGGGCTCCGGGGAGACGCGCTCGGGCACCATGAACAGCACCGGGGCCAAGGATGCCGGCTCGGGCTCGTCGCCGGGGGCCTCTGGGAGCGGACCGTCAACGGGCAGCCTGAGTCGTTCGGGCACACAGAACAGCACGGGCGCCAAGGACGCAGGCTCCGGCTCGACACCGGGTGCCGCAGGCAGCGGGCGCTAGGCTGCCGAAGGCCGGGCTCGGAAGGGTTGAGCCCGGCTGACAGGTCGCGGACGGAGCGTGACGCCGGGGGCTATGGGGGACATCTCGCCACCGCCTATCCCGGGTGGCGTTTCGCGCGTGTGACCCCATCGCCCATCGAATGGCGGCTCACCGACAACTGAGAGATACCGCAATGGCCCAGACGCCGAACACGAGCCCGCCCAAGACTCTTGACGATGCCGAGGGCATCGACCGGCCAAGGCTGACGCCGCAGGGCCGAACCGCCGATGGTGGGCAGGACGAGACGGGCGCTCAGGGCGGCGTCGAGCAGGGCCAGGGCGACAAGGCAGAGGGCTGATGCCGCGCTACTTCTTTCACACCCACATCGGCGAGGACGTCATCGTGGACCCCGATGGCCGCGAGTTGGCGAACGCGGATGAAGCCTGGGAGGCCGCCAAGGTCTTGGCGCTGCAACTGCTCCAGGGCGCCGACAGCGATCCCGACTTGCTGAAGGCCGTGCTGTTCGTGTCCGACGATGCCGCGGATCTCGTGCTCGAGTTTCCCCTGACTGAGGCGCTGACCGCTGAGCCGGTGCCGGTACCTGAGCAGGGGGAGGGCGGCGGCACGCTGCACTGATGGTGCCGATCGTCTCGCGAGCTATCGCGTCTCCGGTCGCCACAAGGCCGACGCGGGAGGATCGTGAGCAGGCTGCTGCAAAGGTCCTTCGGAGGAACGAGGTTTCTCCGCCATCGACGAGAACCTCTCCGTCTTTGCGCGCGGAGCGAAGCAATCCAGGACTGCCGGACCTCTCAGGATGTGGCGGATCCCTCGGTTGCTTCGCTTCGCTCGCAAAGACCGTGGGGGAGGTGATCCGAGGATGACAGACACCGCTCTCGAACGACTTTGAAAAGGCTGTCGCCGGCAGCGCGTTCCCGCGGTCGTATCGCCCGGGGACGTGTCGACCGTCCCGCCTCCGCTGCCCCATGCCGCGCGAGAATCTTTCCCCTCAGACTGAATCTTGAATACACTCCCGCAAAAGTTCGTTCGGGAGGACGCGCGTGGCCGCAGGCACCGCCGACACAGCTGAGACGCCTCGGGCGGCATCGCGCAACGATGCCGGCCTCGCCCGCCGCCTCGCCGAGCGGCTCCAGGGGGAGGCGCGCTTCGATGCCTTCACCCGTGGCCGCTATGCCACCGACGCCTCGATCTACCAGATCACCCCGGCCGGGGTCGTCCTGCCGCGCTCGGCCGACGACATCGCTGCGACGCTTCAGGTCGCCGCCGCGCATGGCGTGCCGGTCATCATGCGCGGGGGCGGGACGTCTCAGAACGGCCAGCCGATCGGCTCAGGCCTGGTGGTGGATTGCTCGCGGCACTTCAACCACGTGCTCGACTACGATGCCGAGGCCGGCACGGTCACGGTCGAGCCGGGCGTGGTGCTGGAGCGCCTGAATGCCCGGGTGAAGGCGGATGGCTGGTTCTTCCCTGTCGAGCCCTCGACGGCGACCCGTTGCACCATCGGCGGCATGGCCGGCAACAATTCCTGCGGGGCCCGGTCCCTCCGCTACGGCACCATGCGCGACAACGTCCTGGCCATCCGCGCGCTGCTGCACGACGGCGAGTCCTTCGCCTTCTCGCTGACCGGCAACGATGCCACCGGCGTTGCTGGCTCGAAGCGCGCGGACGATATCGCGGCGCGGATGATGGCCCTGGCCCACGGGCACCGGGACGAGATCGAGGCCCGCTATCCAAAGGTCCAGCGCCGGGTCGGCGGCTACAACCTCGACGCCCTCGTCACGGACCGGCCGAACCTCGCCCATCTGCTGGTCGGCTCGGAGGGGACGCTGGCCGCCACCACGGCGGTGACGCTGAAGCTCTCGCGGCTGCCGGCCCACCGGGTGATGGGCGTGTGCCACTTCCCGTCGTTCCGGGCGGCGATGGAGACGACCCGGCACATCGTCGCCCTCGATCCGGTGGCGGTGGAACTGGTCGATAACAACGTCCTGGTGCTCGGCGCCGACATCCCCCTGTTCCGCACGACCCTTGCCGACATCACCCGCGGGACGCCGAACTGCCTGCTCCTCGCCGAGTTCGCCGGGGACGACCTCGCGGCCCTCAAGCGCGACCTCAAGCGCCTCGACGCCTGCATGGCCGATCATGGCTTTTCCGGCGCGGTGGTGGAGGTGGTCGAACCCGCCCGGCAGAGATCGGTCTGGGAGGTGCGGGAAGCCTGCCTCAACATCATGATGTCGATGAAGGGCGATGCGAAGCCGGTCTCGTTCATCGAGGATTGCGCCGTCCCCCTCGAACACCTCGCCGACTACACCGACGCGGTCACGGACGTCTTCTCGAAGCACGGCACGCGGGGCACGTGGTACGCCCACGCGTCGGTGGGCTGCCTGCACGTGCGCCCGATCCTCGACATGAAGCTCGGGGGCGACGTCGCCAGGATGCGCGCCATCGCCGAGGAGACCTCCGAACTCGTCCGCCGCTACAAGGGGTCGTATTCCGGCGAGCACGGTGACGGCATCTCCCGCTCGGAATTCGTCGAACCGCTCTTCGGCGCGACCCTGGCCCGGGCCTTCGAGGCGGTGAAGGACGGGTTCGACCCCTACAACCACCTCAACCCCGGCAAGATCGTCCGCCCCCTGAAGATGGACGACCGCAGCCTGTTCCGCTTCAAGCCGGACTACGCCGTGACCGCCCCGGCCAGGACCGCCCTCGACTGGGCCGACTGGGGCGGCTTCGGCCCGGCCGTGGAGATGTGCAACAACAACGGCACCTGCCGGAAGCTCGCGGGCGGGGCCATGTGCCCGTCCTACCGGGTGACGAAGGAGGAGCAGCACCTCACCCGCGGCCGGGCCAATTCCCTCCGGCTCGCCATCTCGGGCCAGCTCGGGGCCGACGCCTTCACCACCCCCGAGATGAAGCGGACGATGGATCTCTGCGTCTCGTGCAAGGCCTGCCGCCGGGAATGCCCGACCGGTGTCGACATGGCGAAGATGAAGGTCGAGTTCCTCCATCACTATCACGCCCGGCACGGACTGCCCCTCAAGGACAGGCTGATCGGGCTGATGCCGCATTATGCCGGCCTCGCCGCGCGCCTTGCGCCCCTCCTCAACCTGCGCGACCGGCATCCGGTCCTGGCGGCGGCCTCGGAGCGGATCGCGGGCCTGTCGGCGCGGCGCAGCCTGCCCCGCTGGCGCAGGCCCTGGGCCGAGACCGGTGAGCCGGCCCACCCGTCGGACGTCACCGGCGATTTCCGGGACGTGATCCTGTTCGGCGACACGTTCAACCGGGCCTTCGAGCGGGAGAACCTGGAGGCGGCCGAGCGGGTGCTTGCCGCCGCCGGCTACCGCCTCCACCGGGTGTATCCGGCCAAGGGCCGCCGGCCCCTGTGCTGTGGCCGGACATGGCTCGCCTCGGGTCAGACCGACAGGGCCCGGGCGGAGGCCCGGCGCACCCTCGACACGCTGCTGCCCTTCGTCCGGGCCGGGGCGCGGGTCGTCGGCTTGGAACCGTCCTGCCTGCTGACCTTCCGCGACGAGTTCCTGGCCCTCCTGCCGGGCGAAGAGGCCGCGACCCTCGCCAAGCAATCGATGCTGATCGAGGATATGCTGGCGAGCGACCTCGCCGCCGGCCGGATCAGCCTGCCCCTCGCCCACCAGGGCGGCCGCACGGCCCACCTGCACGGCCATTGCCACCAGAAGTCCTTCGGCGTGATGGGGGCGGTGGAGACAGTCCTGCGCAGCGTGCCGGGTCTCGACGTCCGCCCGATCGAGTCGAGCTGCTGCGGCATGGCCGGGGCCTTCGGCTACGGTGCGGAGACGGTGGACGTCTCCTTCGCCATGGCGGAGCTGTCCCTGTTCCCGGCCCTGCGGCAGGCGGGACCTGACGACCTCGTCGTCGCCGACGGGACAAGTTGCCGGCATCAGATCCACGACGGATTGGGCTTGCACGCGCAACATGTGATCCGTGTGGTCGATCAGGCTTTGATACCTCGACACTGAATTCAGGTGCACCTACACATAATACCTAATGAGACGGCCTCTTGTGGCCGGACGCGTGTGTGTGTGCGCATGAACAAAATTGAATCCGGCTTCGGCATCAGCCGCCGCTATCTCCACGACGAGGTGGCCGACCGCATGCGTGAACTGATCCGGTCCGGCGAGATGGAGCCGAAGGAGCGGATCAACGAAGGCGAGTTGACCGAGCGTTTCGGCATTTCCCGGACTCCGTTGCGCGAGGCGATCAAGATCCTGGCAACGGAAGGTCTCCTCGAACTCCTGCCCAACCGGGGTGCCCGCGTCGCGAGCATCTCCGAGGAAGAGCTGGAGGACGTCATCGAGGTGATCGCGGGCCTGGAAGCCACCGCGGGAGACCTCGCCTGCCGGACCATCTCCGATGCCGAGATCGACGCCATCCAAGTGGATCACGACGCCATGCTCGCCGCGTTCAACGCGGGGGACGAGGTCGGCTACTTCGCCCATAACCGCCTGATCCACGAGGCGATCATGGCCGCGGCCCGGAACGCGACCCTGTCGGGCATCTACCTGAGCCTGTCGGGCCGGGTGCAGCGCTCCCGCTACCGCGCCCACCAGACCGAGGATCAGTGGAAGAAGGCGATGTCGGAGCACGAGGAGATGATCGTGCATCTGCGCGCCCGCGACGGCGCCGCCCTCGGCGCCCTCCTGCGCGAGCACATCCGCAACAAGAAGCGGGTCATCGCGGCCAACTACGTGGACCAGGGAGCGGCGTAGGCGGCCTCCGCTCCACTCCACCCCGTCCTTGCGAGCGCAGCGAAGCAATCCAGGGCAGTGGGCCGTGTTCGACCATGGCGTGTCCCCGGATTGCTTCGCTCTGCTCGCCATGACGCTGAGGGAGACGACCTTTCCGGCCGGACTTCAACGCCCGCTTGTCGCGAGCACCCTCACGCCGCGTCCTGAGGCCTGAGCCCGGCCACGAGGTCGGCGAAGCGGTCGCCCTGGACGAGGATGTGGCCGCGCAGGCGCTCCGCCGCCGTCGCATCGTCCCCCGCCATGATCGCTTCGACAATCCCCCGGTGCTCGGCGAGGGATTGCGGAAGCCTCTGCCGGACCCGCAACTGCAGCCGCCGATAGGGTGCAAGGCGCCGATGGAGGCTCAGGGCCTGATCGGCCAGGAAGCGGTTGTGGCTCGCCCGGTAGATGGCACCGTGGAACACGTAGTTCTCGGCGTAATAGGTCTCGCAGTCGTCAGAGGCTGCGGCGCAGGCATCCAGGGCCGCCTCCAGGGCCGCCCGGTCCTCCGGCATCAGGCGCCGGGCCGCCAGCCGCCCGCAGGCGGCTTCGATCTCGGCCATGGTCTCGAACATGGCGATGAGATGATGGGGCTCGGGGGCGCTCACGATGGTGCCGCGCCGGGGCTTCGTCTCCACGAGGCCGCTCACCGCCAGTTGCAGCAGCGCCTCTCGGATCGGCGTCCGGGAGACGCCGAACCGGGCAGCGAGCTGCACCTCATCCAGCCGCGAACCCAGGGCAAGCCGTCCCTCGACGATCTCGTCCTCGATGGTCTGCCGGAGATCCTGCGCGCGGCTCATCCCCACCCCCGTCTTCGCTGTCCTGGTTCATCGGCGCCGGGACTTTGCCAGCGCATTATGCGGGGCCGTTGACAAAATATACAAGAGACCGTTTTGTGCATACTAGAACGGTCGCAAGAAATACCGCACTGCAACACTACAAGCCGCCATTTGTGCGGCGCGGGAGGTAAGATGACGCCGACACGACGCAACTTCGTCGCCGCTACCCTTGCCGCGCCGGCCCTTTTGCGGTTCGGCCTTCAGCCGGCCCAGGCCGCCACGACGATCAAGCTGTCGCACCAGTTTCCGGGCGGAACGATCGACGAGGGCGACTTCCGGGACCGGATGTGCCGGATGTTCGCCAAGCAGGTCGGCGAGAAGACCAAGGGCGCCCTCGACGTCCAGGTCTATCCCGGTTCGTCGCTGATGAAGACGAATGCCCAGTTCGGCGCCATGCGCAAGGGCGCCCTCGACATGTCCCTCTACCCGGCACCCTATGCCGGCGGCGAGGTGCCGGAGATGAATATCGGGCTGATGCCGGCCCTGGTGACCTCCTACCCGCAGGCGGTCGCCTGGAAGAACGCCCCCGTCGGCCGCAAGCTCACGGAGATCCTGGCCGCAAAGGGAATCATCCTCGTGTCCTGGGTCTGGCAGGCGGGGGGCGTCGCGAGCCGCGAGCGCGCCCTCGTGGCGCCCGAGGATGCCAAGGGCATGAAGGTCCGCGGCGGCTCCCGCGAGATGGACATGATGATGAAGGAGGCCGGGGCGGCCACCCTCTCCATCCCGTCGAACGAATCCTACGCCGCCATGCAGACCGGCGCCTGCGATGCGGTGATCACCTCCTCCACCAGCCTGATCTCTTTCCGCCTGGAGGAGCTTTCCAAGGCGCTCACTTCCGGCCGGCAGAACTCCTACTGGTTCATGCTGGAGCCGATCATGATGTCGAAGATCGTCTTCGACGGCCTGCCGAAGGACCAGCAGGACGCCATCATGGCCACGGGCGCCGAGTTGGAGAGCTTCGGGCAGGCCGGGGCCAAGGCCGACGACACCCGCGTCGAGGAGTTGTTCGCCAAGGCTAACGCCAAGGTCGATCAGCTCGACGAAAAGACACTCGGCAAGTGGCGTGACATCGCCCGCGCCACGGCCTGGAAGGATTACGGCGCCAAGAACGCCAACTGCGCGGAGCTTCTGAAGCTCGCGGAGCAGGTGGCGTGAGCCACGGCTTCGATGCGGCCACCGCCGCCCCGGAGGCCCATGCCGAGGCGGCGCCCCGCATCCCCGGGACTCTCGGGGTCCTCGAACGGGCGCTGGCCCGGCTCAACCGGGTGATCCTCGGCCTCGGCGGGCTCAGCCTCGTCGGAGCCTGCCTCGTGCTCAGCCACAGCGTGGTGGTCCGCTACCTGTTGAAGGAGCCGACCGAGTGGCAGGACGAGATGGCAGTGTTCCTCATCGTCGGCGCCACCTTCTTTTCGGCCGCGGCGGTGCAAGCCAAGCGTGGGCATGTCGCCATCGAGGCCCTGACCGGGCTGCTGCCGCCGTCCGTGAACCGGGTGCGGCTGCTGCTGGCGGATGTCGTCAGCCTCACCTTCTGCCTGTTCTTCGCCTGGAAAAGCTGGTCCCTCGACCACGAGGCCTGGACCGATGGGCAGGTCTCGCAATCGACCTGGGGGCCTCCCCTCTGGATTCCCTACACGCTGATGGCGGCGGGCATGAGCCTGCTCTGCCTGCAGTTCGCCATGCAGATCGCCGAGGCCCTGCTCTATGGCCCCCGGGCGGCGGGCTGGGCCAAGCCGAAGGTCGGCCTGGGCGCCGACCTCAACAGGGACATGCGCCGGGCGCCGGACATCACACCGGATGGGCCTGATCCGATGGGGCGGACGGCCGGCGCAGGGGCGAAGCGATGAGCACGGCGGCGATCGGCTTCCTCTACGCGGGGGCGACGCTGGGGGCGATGCTGTCGGGCATCCCCATCGCCTTCGCCCTCGGCTTCGTGGCGCTCGCCTTCATGGTGGCGTTCATGCCCGCCGCCTCCCTCGATACGGTGGCGCAGAACGTCTACGAGGAGATGGCCTCCATCACCTTGCTGTCGATTCCGCTCTTCATCCTGAAGGGCGCCGCCATCGGCCGATCCCGGGCGGGGCAGGATCTCTACTCGGCGATGCATGCCTGGATGCACCGCATCCCCGGCGGCCTGGGTATCGCCAACGTCTTCGCCTGCGCCCTGTTCGCGGCGATGGCGGGCTCGAGCCCGGCGACCTGCTCGGCCATCGGTTCGGCGGGCATCCCGGAAATGCGCAAGCGCGGCTACTCGCCGGGCTTCGCCGCGGGGATCATCGCCGCGGGCGGGACGCTGGGCATCCTGCTGCCGCCCTCCATCACCATGATCCTGTACGCCGTCGCCGCCGAGCAATCCCTCGGCAGGCTGTTCCTGGCCGGGATCGGTCCGGGCCTGCTCCTCGTCAGCCTGTTCGCGGCGTGGGCGATGGTGCGCTTCCGCTCGGAATACGCCACCGCGAAGGCGGTGCTGGAGCGGGGCGGGCCGGCCTCGCCGATCCTCCACGACGACCAATACACCATGGCGCAGCGCTTCTCGACGCTGCCCCGGGTGCTGCCCTTCGTCGTGCTGCTGACGGGCGTGATGGTCGCCCTCTACGGCGGCTACGCGACGCCCTCCGAGACCGCCGGCCTCGGCGGCCTTCTCGCGCTGGCGCTGATCGCGGCGATCTACGGCGTGTGGCGGTTCCGGGACGTGAACCCGATCCTGACCGCGACCCTGCGGGAATCGACCATGCTGATGCTGATCATCGGCATGTCGCTCCTCTACGCCTACGTGATGAGCTACCTCCACATTTCGCAGTCGGCGGCGGCGGCGATCGTGGCGATGCAGCTCTCGCCCTGGCTGCTGCTGGTGACGATCCTGGGCCTCGTGATCGTGCTGGGCTTCTTCCTGCCCCCGGTCTCTATCATCCTGATGACCGCGCCGATCATCCTGCCGCCCCTCAAGGCCGCCGGGTTCGACCTCGTCTGGTTCGGCGTGGTGATGACGATCACCATGGAAATGGGGCTGATCCACCCGCCGGTCGGGCTCAACATCTTCGTCATCAAGAACATTGCCCCGGACATCCCCCTCTCGGCCATCATCTGGGGGACGCTGCCCTTCGTGCTGCTGATGGCGGTGGCGATCCTGATCCTGTGCCTCGTCCCGGGCATCGCCCTGTGGCTTCCGGACCTGCTGATGAATTCGACGCGGTAGGGGCGGATGACTGCTCGTCCCGCCCCGCGGGACTCAGCCCCTGGCCTCCCTTCCCTTTCTCCCCCTCATCCTGAGGTGCTGCGAAGCAGCCTCGAAGGAGGGTTCCAGGGATCGCGGGGCCTTCTGGAGCCCTCCTTCGAGGCCCCCTGACGCGGGCACCTCAGGA
>NZ_BPQX01000053.1 GCF_022179525.1 Methylobacterium persicinum | reverse complement strand
GAGGGCTCCAGAAGGCTCCGCGATCCCTGGAGCCCTCCTTCGAGGCGGCTGTCGCCGCACCTCAGGATGAGGTGAAGCATGGAAGACTGCCATGCATCGATCCCGCCATCACGAGGGCAGCGAAGCAATGACGGCGCAGATCAGGGCTGCACCTCGGAAGTATTTTCCCGCCGCGATTCACACCCCCCACCCTGTCGCCCCCGCCGCCTTGCGCTATAGGTCGGGCGCCTGCCGTCGATGGGCAGGGAGAAGCGGGCGGTTCCGAAGAGGCCCGCGCCATTCGGGTGGAGACGGATGATGGCCAAGGTCGCTTTCCTGGGGCTCGGCGTGATGGGCGGGCCGATGGCCGGGCATCTCGCCAAGAAGGGCCACGACGTCACGGTCTACAACCGGACCGGCGCCAAGGCCGAAGCCTGGGTGAGCGCCAACGGCGGCGCCCATGCCGCGACGCCCCGCGAGGCCGTGAAGGGTGCCACGATCGTCTTCGCCTGCGTCGGCAACGACGACGACCTGCGCAGCGTCGTACTGGGGGATGACGGCGCCCTCGCCGGCATGGAGAACGGCGCGGTCTTCGTCGATCACACCACCGCCTCTGCGGAAGTGGCCCGCGAACTCGCCGCGGCCGCCAAGGACAAGGGCCTCGGCTTCATCGACGCCCCGGTCTCGGGCGGTCAGGCTGGCGCCGAGAACGGCGTGCTCACAGTGATGTGCGGGGGCGAGGCCGAGACCTATGCGAAGGTCGAAGACGCCATCAAGTCCTATGCCCGGGCATGCCGGCTCATGGGACCCGTTGGGGCCGGGCAACTCACAAAGATGGTGAACCAGATCTGCATCGCCGGGCTGGTGCAGGGCCTCTCCGAGGGCGTCCACTTCGCCAAGCGGGCCGGGCTCGATGTGGAGGCGGTGCTCGACGTCATCTCGAAGGGAGCCGCCGGCTCCTGGCAGATGGAGAACCGCGGTAAGACCATGAACGAGGGCAAGTTCGATTTCGGCTTCGCCGTCGACTGGATGCGCAAGGATCTCGGGATCCTGCTGGACGAGGCCCGGCGCAACGGCGCGAAGCTCCCGGTCTCAGCCCTGGTCGATCAGTTCTACGCCGAGGTGCAGGCGATGGGCGGCAATCGCTGGGACACGTCGAGCCTCGTCGCCCGCCTGGAACGCTGACGGACAGACCGGCTTGGGGCTCAGCTGTCGCTGCCGAGCCCGAGGCCGCGGATGATGTCGCCGATCGGATCGATCTTGTTCGCCTGAGGCTTCGCGGCCGGAGCCGGCACGGCCGCCGGCTGGGCAGCATGGTCGAGGGCCGCCTGACGCACGGGCGCCGGGTGCTGCGAGAGCTTGCGCCGGTGGGCGCTAGCCTTGCGGTGATGCTCGGGCACCACCTCTGCGGTGCGGACGGGCGCAGGGGACTCCGCCTGCGCCGACGTCCAGGCGACCGGCACCGGCTCGGCCTTCGCCGCGGCGGCCTCGCGGACCTCCGGGGCAACCGCCAGGGTGGCCGGCGGATTGACCCAACTCACTGCCTTCGGTGCCACCGTCGCGACCGGCCGCGACGGGTATGTCGTCCGCTCGTAGTTGCCCGGATGCAGGATATGCGCTGCGGCGAGAAGGCCGAAAGCTGCAATCGCTGCCGTGGCGATGGTGGATTTGAAGTGTTCCATGACGACAGAACGTGCCGCCAAGCTCACGGTTCCGCTTGGGTGACGGGGTAACTTGGCGTGTGCTTGGCCGGGCCGGGCCCTCTCACCCGTGGAGGAAAAGGCTGCGCGGCGCGAGCGGCTTACCCCGCCGCCTTCGCGCGGCCGGCGCCGGCGATGGCGCAGCCGTGGTCCATGACATCCTCGGCGCTCGCCCCGGGAGCGCGGTAGGCCAGCAGGATGTAGCCGGGCTCGGGGTCGTCCGGCCGGGTCGCCACCGCGGCGAAACTCGTGCGGTGGAGGTCGCGGCGGCCGGGTAGGCTCGTCAGGGCCGCGAAGGGATTGAACGTGTCGGCCTCGGCGGCGCGAACTCGCATCGCCTGGAAGCGGTCCCCCGCCAGGGGCACCGGGAACGGCGCCCATTGCCGGCGCACTTGGCGGCCGTGGGCATCGAGGGCGTCGAGCACCTTCGGCCGCAGGCAATCGACATGGATGTGCAGCTGGTCCTGGCTGCGCCCCCGGGCCGAGTTCACCGCCAGGGCGACATCCGCTTCAGGAATGCGGCCTTGGAGTGAATCGGTCACGTATCGGCGGGCCGCGAGCGCCGCCGTCCAGTACGCCGCCCCGCGGGAGCCGCGCAGGGGCGTCGATTCCAAGCCGGTCACCGTGTCCGTGGGCATGACGACGACGTGCGTCGGCTCGCCGGGAGCCCGCATCACCGCCGTGCCGGGGCGCTCGCCGGCCCCGAGATCGACGGCGAGGCAGGGAAAGGTCCGGTTCGCGAGTTTCTTGGCCAGGACGCAGGTCTTTAGCGCCACCCAGAGCACATCGCGGGTCGGATCCGGCCCCGCCGCCGCGGGAAAGGCCATCACGATGCCCAGAAGCCCCGCGGTGAGCGCGATCCGCCGCCTGCGCGGCACCTCAGTGATCATGCCCGTGGTGGCCGTGATCGTGGTGATCGTGGCCGTGCGAATGGCCATGATCGTCACCGTGGTGATCATGGCCGTGGTGATCATGCTTGTGATGATCATGAGCATCATGGGCATGGTGATCATGGGCGTGATGGTCATGACCGTGATCGTGATGATCGTGCCCGTGGTGGTCGTGATCGTGGCTGTGGTCGTGGCCACAGGTGCTGTGGTCGTGGGCGGCTTTCTCGGGGCGGAACGCACGGCTGACGGGGGTCGCGACGCAACCCTGGCCACGCACGAGTTCCGCATTGGCCAGCGAGGCCGGGATGTGGAGCACGTCGGAGCCGATCTCAGCCTCCACGTGGCTGCCGCCAAGCTGCCAGGCGAGGCGCATGAGCCGGGCCGGGTTCTCGGCCCGCACCTCCAGCAGCGGCTCGGGGGCGGCCTTCACCACCACCAGCCGCCCGTCCTCGAGGCGCAGGGCGTCGCCGTCCTCGAGGGTGCCGGCCTTGGGCAGAGCCACGTCGAAGGCGAGGCCGCTTGCCGCCGTGAGGGAGGCAGGCACAACGGACCGCGCCCCGGAATCGAGCTCGACCGTGTCGGCGACCCGGTCGGCACGCACGGCGGGGCGGCGAACGATGGTGGTGGCTTTCAGCATGGACGCCTCGGGATCCGGGGGCGGCAGGGACCATCCCCCCTCATGAGGGTGGCATAGGGCCGGAGGATGACGGGACGCAACTGCCTGCACACGCCTTCGGAACCTTAGCCGTTTAGGCCGCGTTGCTCTCCTGCTAAGCTCGATTCGCAACCAAAACGGCAAAAGCCATTCGGATGCACAAGGGAGTTGTCGGATCATGAAGAAGACCATCGCGGCCGCCCTGGCCGGCCTCGCGGCGCTATCCCTCGGCGCCTGCAACACGCCTGAGGATCGTGCCCTGGGCGGCGCCGGCCTGGGCGCCCTCGCGGGTGCGGCCATCGGTGGTGCGGCCACCGGCCGTGCGGGCGGAGCCCTGGCGGGTGCGGCCATCGGCGGCGCCGGTGGTGCCATCGTCGGCGCCTCGACGGCGCCGCGCTGCCCCTACGGCACCTACCGGGATCCCTACGGCAACGTGTACTGCCGGTGAGGCGGTCGGGCCGGGACGTATCCCGGCCCTTCCACCCCGGCTGCCGCCGGTTTATCCGGTGGCGGCCGGGGCGTCCCGGCGGATGACCACATAGCCGCCCGATGAATCACGACAGCCGGACGCCCTCGCCCCGCGCCTCCGGTATCTGGGGCAAGCTCGGCGGCGCCGGTATCGGGCTCGCGGTTGGCGGCCCCCTCGGCGCGCTGATCGGCGGAGTGGCCGGCCATTTCCTGGTGGACCGCAAGGGTGCCCTGTTCGGCCCCACCCCCCGCGACGTGATCTTCACCACCGGCCTCGTGGCCCTGGCGGCCAAGATGGCGAAGTCCGACGGCGTGGTGCTGCCGTCCGAAGTCGAGGCCTTCGCCCGGGTGGTCCATGTGGAGCCCTCGGCCCAGGCGGGGGTGACCCGCCTGTTCGACCTCGCCAAGCGCACCACCGATGGGTACGAGGCCTATGCCCGGCAACTCGCCGCGACCTTCGGCGACGAGCCCGCCATGCTCGAGGACGTGCTCGACGGCCTGTTCCAGATCGCCGGGGCGGACGGCGCGATCCACGAGGCCGAGGAGCGTTACCTGCGCTCGGTCTCGGCGATCTTCGGCTTCGACGACACGGCGTTCCGGCGCATCGCCGCCCGGCACGTGCGTCTGAAGGACGATCCCTACGAGGTTCTGGGTCTCGACCGGGGCGTGGACGACGCGGCGGTCAAGGCGCGCCACCGCAGCCTCGTCTCCGAGCATCACCCCGACCGGGCGCTCGCCCGCGGCCTGCCGCCGGAGGCGGTCGCCATCGCCAGCAAGCGCCTCGCGGCCATCAACGCCGCCTACGACCTGATCGCGGCGGAGCGCGGATTGCGGTGACGGCACAGCTCACGCCAGACAGCCCCCTCGCCCGCAAGGTGGCGCCCTCGCCGAACCAGGGTGATCGGAAGGGCCTCCGCCCGGACATGCTGATCCTGCACTACACCGGCATGGAGAGCGGGGCGGCGGCCCTGGCCCGGCTGCGCGATCCCCTGAGCGAGGTGTCGGCGCATTACGTCGTGTTCGAGGATGGGGGCACGGTGCAGTTGGTGCCCGAGGCGGCGCGGGCTTGGCATGCGGGGTCCGGCGCCTGGAAGGGCGCGACCGACATCAACTCGCGCTCCATCGGGATCGAGATCGTCCATCCCGGCCATGTCGGCGGGTTGCCCCCCTATCCGGACTTGCAGATCGACGCCGTGATCGCCCTCGGCCGGGACATCGCCGGCCGGTGGGGCATTTCTCCGGAGCGGGTGCTCGCCCATTCCGACGTCGCCCCCGACCGGAAGGAAGACCCCGGCGAGACCTTCCCGTGGCTGTGCCTCGCGGCGGCGGGTCTCGGCCACTGCGTTTCGCCCGCGCCCCTGCGCGACGGCCGTTTCTTCGCCAAGGGCGATTCCGGCCAGCCGGTCGAGGCCCTGCAGGCGATGTTCGCCCTCTATGGCTACGACGTGCCCGTGACGGGCACCTTCGACCCGCGCACGGAAGCGGTGGTCACCGCGTTCCAGCGCCATTTCCGGCAGGCCCGGGTCGATGGCGTCGCCGACAGCTCGACCATCACCACCCTGCGGGATCTCCTTGCCAGCCTCCCCTTGGGTCCCCCGTCCCCGCGGACATAGCGAGGACGAGGCCAGCGTCAGGCCCGGTGGGCCCGGGCTTCGCGCTCGGGAAGGGCCGGCTCCGGCGCTGCCTTGCCCTCCCGGCGGGTGCGCCACAGGCTGTAGAAGACGCCCCCCGCCAGCAGGACCACGGTGACGACCAGGAAGACCCACGGCGGCACGTCGACCAATCCGAACGTGTCGGCCACAACGATCTTCAGGCCGATGAACATCAGGATGAAGGCCAGCGCCGTCTTGAGGTAGGCGAACCGGTCGACCATCGCGGCCAGGGCGAAATACAGGGCGCGCAGGCCCAGGATCGCGAAGATGTTCGACGTGTAGACCACGAACGTGTCCGTGGTGATCGCGAAGATGGCCGGCACGCTGTCGACGGCGAAGATCACGTCGGCCCCGTTCACGAGCACCAGGGCGAGCGCCATCGGCGTGAACCACAGGGCCTTGCGGCCGGTCTTGGGGTCGGCCTTCCGCACGGCGAACTTCTGGCCGTGCAATTCAGGTGTCACCCGGAACCGGCGCCTGAACCAGCGGACGGTGGCGCTGTTGCCGAAATCGCCCTGCTCCTCCTCGCCGGAGAACAGGATCTTCAGGCCCGCATAGATCAGGAAGGCAGCGAAGAACGACAGGATCCAGTGCACCTGATGCACCAGGGCGGCGCCGAGCCCGATCATCAAGCCCCGGAGCACCACCGCGGCCAGGATCCCCCAGAGCAGGACCCGGTGTTGCGCCGCCCGCGGGATGGCGAGGCCGGTCAGGATCATCGCGATGACGAAGACATTGTCCATCGACAGCGATTTCTCGACCACGAGGCCGGTGACGTATTCCTCCCCCGCCTGCCAGCCGAGCTCCCACCAGATGAAACCGCCGAAGGCCAAGCCGAGGGTGAGGTAGAACGCCGTGAGCCCGAGGCTCTCGCGCACGCCGATCTCGTGCTCCTTGTCCCGGTGGAGCAGGCCAAGGTCGAAGGCGAGCAGCGCCGCGATCAGGACGTGGAAGCCGAGCCACATCCAGACGGGCTTGCCGAGCCATTCGACGAATAGAAAATCGACCATCGCGGGACCTGATGTTCCTTCCGGGAGGAAAGCATCGACTCCGACATCACGAACGCTTCAAGGAGCGTCCGCCAGAGGGGCCCGCAGTCGACAGGGCGCGACCTAAGAGGCCGAAGGCGGCGAATCAAGGGCACCGCCGGCAGATGTCCCCGCTTGACACGCTTCCGGGCTGCGGGCCTCTCGGCGGAATGGTGACGGAAAACCCTATCGCGGTGGTGGGCGGCGGACCCGCGGGGCTAGCGGCGGCCGAGGTCCTTGCGGCGTCCGGCCGCGCGGTCACCGTGTACGACCGGATGCCTTCCCTCGGCCGCAAGATGCTGATGGCCGGGCGGGGGGGCCTGAACCTCACGCACAGTGAGCCGTTGACGGCCTTCCTCGCCCGCTACCACCCGGCCGGAAGCCTGACCCGCGCCGTCGAGGCCTTCCCGCCCGCCGCCCTGAGGGCGTGGTGCGAGGCCCTGGGCGAACCGACCTTCGTCGGGTCCAGCGGCCGGGTCTTTCCGGAGAGCTTCAAGGCTTCTCCCCTCCTGCGGGCGTGGCTCGCCCGGTTGGGGGATCTCGGCGTGGCGATCCGCCCCCGGCACCGGCTGACCGGGATCGCGGGACAGGTGCTGACCTTCGACACCCCCGACGGCGACCTGACCGTACACCCCACGGCGACCCTGCTGGCCCTGGGCGGGGCAAGCTGGCCGCGCCTCGGCTCGGACGGCGCCTGGGTGCCGCTCCTCGAAGGGTTCGGCGTCCCGGTCTCACCCCTGCGCCCGGCCAATGCAGGATTTTCCGTCGCGTGGTCGGAGACGTTCCGGGAACGTCATGCGGGGACGCCCCTGAAGCGCGTCGCCCTAGATTTCGCCGGCCGTTCGGTGCGGGGCGAGGCCGTGGTGACCCGGACGGGCCTGGAAGGCGGGGCCGTCTACGCCCTGTCGCGCAACCTGCGGGAGGCCATCGCCGACCGGGGATCGGCCTCTCTGACCCTCGACCTGCGCCCGGATCTCGGCACGGAGGCCCTCGCGGCCCGGCTCGCCGGGGGCAGGCGGGGCGATTCCCTCTCGGCGCGGCTGCGCAAGGCCGCCGGCCTGCCCCCGGTGGCCATCGGCCTGCTCCGCGAGGCGGCGGGGGCGGCGCTGCCCGCCGAGCCGGCGGCCCTCGCCCGCCTCATCAAGGCGACGCCCCTGACTCTGACCGGAACGATGGGTCTCGACCGGGCGATCTCGACGGCGGGAGGCGTGGACCTGTCCGCCCTGGACGACTACGCCATGCTGCGGGGGCAGCCCGGCCTCTTCCTGGCCGGCGAGATGCTGGACTGGGAGGCGCCCACCGGCGGCTACCTCATCCAGGGGGCCATCGCCGGCGGCCGGGCGGCGGCCGACGGGATGCTGCGGTGGCTGGGGAACGCTCAGGGCTTGGTGCAGAAGCCCACGATGCCCGTGGCCTCTGCCGGGCAGGACGCGCCTTCACCCTCGTAAGCCACCGTCCCGCTCCCGAGGCAGCGGGCGGCGACCATCGCTTCTCCGCCATCGCAGGCTACGGTGCAGTGGCCGGAACAGTCAGTCTTGCGCAGGACGCGCAGAGCCGCGGACGACGCCCCCGGCTGGCCGGCCGGCCCCGCCTCGCCGCGGGCACCCGCCGGACCCACCGGCCCGCGGGGGCCGGTCTCGCCCCGGGCACCGGCCGGACCCGCCGGGCCGGCCTCGCCGCGCGGTCCGGGAAGGCCGGGCATGCCCGCCTCGCCCTTCGGACCGGCGGGCCCCTGCTCCCCGCTCGGGCCCTGTTCCCCGCGGGGCCCCGGCGCGCCCTGCGGCCCGGCCTCGCCGCGGGCGCCGGTCTCGCCGGTCGCCCCCTTCTCGCCGGCGGGACCCGGCACACCCTGCGGCCCCGCGGGCCCGGGAGCGCCCTCGGGGGCACAATTGGCGATGGCCGCCTCACGCTCGTCCTCGCCGCTCTTGAGCGTCACGGTGCAGGTGGACGGGCGATAGGGAAGCTTGAACAGGAACCGCCCGCGGCGGTCCGCCTGTACCGAGATGTCACCGTCCATTTCGATGATGGCGCCGGGCTTGCGCACCGAGCCCGACAGGCGGAGGTCGCCCGCTTCGATCCGGGCATCGTACACGCTGATCGGCTGGGCCGGTGCCGACGCCCGTTGGGCCGGCCGGCGGGCTGTGCGGGGCGCCGGCTGGGCCATGCCGGGATCGGGTGGGGCCGTTTGAGCGGCGGCCGGAGCCGCAAGACCAATCAGCAGTGGCAGGACGAGGGCTGCGCGCATGCTCCACCCGGGCAAAGGCCGCCCCTGTCGGACGGCGGCGGAGATTGGCGTCGCCACCGCCGGGAGGTCAATCGCTAAGTCTGTCGCCCCCGCGCCATGGGCGGTCACTCCACCGTGACGGATTTGGCGAGGTTGCGGGGCTGATCGACGTCTTTCCCCATGACGACGGCGGTGTGATAGGCGAGGAGCTGGATCGGTACCGCGTAGACGATCGGGGCGATGGCGGGGTCCACCGCCGGCATGGTGAAAGTCGCCAGCGTGTCGAGCCCGTGCTCGGCCGCACCCTCCGCGTCGCCGATGAGGACGATGCGCCCGCCGCGCGCGGCCACCTCCTGCATGTTCGACACCGTCTTCTCGAACACCGCATCGTGCGGGGCGATGACGATCACCGGCACGCTCTCGTCGATGAGGGCGATCGGCCCGTGCTTCAGCTCGCCCGCCGCGTAGCCCTCGGCGTGGATGTAGCTGATCTCCTTGAGCTTCAGGGCGCCTTCCAGGGCCATCGGGTAGCTCGTGCCCCGGCCGAGGTAGAGAACGTCCCGGGCCTTGGCGACCTCCCGGGCGAGGCCCTCGATCTCCGGCTCCTGCGCCAGCGCCTCGGCCATGAGGCCCGGCGCCTTGATCAGCCCGTCGATGAGCCGCCGCTCGCCCGCCGGGTCGAGGGTGCCACGCGCCCGTCCCGCCGCGATGGCGAGGCACAGCAGCACCGTGAGCTGGCAGGAGAACGCCTTGGTCGAGGCCACACCGATCTCCGGCCCGGCGAGCGTCGGCATCACCACGGAGGATTCCCGGGCGATGGTCGAGGTCGGCACGTTGACGACGCTGAGCGTGTGCTGACCCTGCGATTTCGCGTAGCGCAGGGAGGCCAGGGTGTCGGCGGTCTCGCCCGATTGGGAGATGACCAGGGTCAGTCCGTCGCGCTCCAGGGGCGCCTCCCGGTAGCGCGCCTCGGAGGCGACGTCGATCTCCACCGGCAGGCGGGCGATCTGCTCGAACCAGTAGCGGGCGACGAGGCCCGCATAGAAGGCGGTGCCGCAGGCGGTGATGTAGACCCGGCTGAGCTTGGCGAAGTCGAAGGGCAGCGCCTCGGGCAGCATCACCCGGCCCTCGGCCATGTCGACGTAATGGGCGAGGGTCCGGCCGACCACCTCCGGCTGCTCGTGGATCTCCTTGGCCATGAAGTGGCGGTACTCGCCCTTGTCGACCCGGAACGCCTGGGTGGCGATGGTCTGGCGCGGACGCTCGACCACGGCGTCCGACGCATCGCGGAACTCGACGCCGTCGCGGGTGAGGATCGCCCAATCGCCCTCGTCGAGGTAGGCGATCGCGTCGGTGAACGGGGCGAGCGCCAGGGCGTCGGAGCCGAGATAGGTGGCCCCCTGGCCGTAGCCGACCGCGAGCGGCGCCCCGTGCCGGGCACCGATCAGCAGGTTCTCCTCGCCTGCGAAGAGGAAGCCCAGGGCGAAGGCGCCCCGCAGGCGCGGGAGGGCGGCGGCCACCGCCTCGACCGGTCCGTTCCCCTTGTCCATCAGGCTGCTGACGAGTTGGACGACCACCTCGGTATCGGTCTCACTCTCGAAGCAAACCCCCTCGGCCTGCAGCTCCTGCTTCAGCTCGCGAAAATTCTCGATGATGCCGTTATGGACGACGGCGACCCGCTTCGTGGCATGGGGGTGGGCATTGGCCTCGGTGGGGCGGCCGTGGGTGGCCCACCGGGTATGGCCGATGCCGATCGTGCCGGTGATGGGCTGTTCCATGAGCTTCGCCTCGAGGTTGATGAGTTTGCCCGAGGCCCGCCGCCGCTGCAGCTGACCATGTTCCAGGGTGGCGATGCCGGCGGAATCGTAGCCGCGGTATTCCAGCCGCCGCAGGGCCTCGACCACCTGCCCCGCTACTGCGTCGCGCCCGACGATGCCGACGATGCCGCACATGATCCGTCTTCCATTCGCAGGCCCGCCCGGCCGGGGCCGAACGCTCATAGGGTGTTGAAGTTACCGCATCGCAGCGGCGAGGCACAGCCGGACCGCCTGGGACCGTTGCCGCCGCACGTCCTCAGGGTTCGGTGTGAGGCACGTCCCACTCTCCTCCTCATCCTGAGGTGCCCGCGGGAGCGGGCCTCGAAGGAGGGCTCCAGGGATCGCGGAGCCTTCTGGAGCCCTCCTTCGAGGCGGCTTCGCCGCACCTCAGGATGAGGGAGGGGGCCGGGAGCGACGGAGTGCGACTTGGCTCCACATTCGTGCCCGCAGCGGGAGAAGTGAAAACGGCCCCCTAGACCGCGTACTGCTCCCCGTCGCGGGTGAGCACCCGCTTGATGCTTTCCAGATGCAGCCGGGCGCTTTCGGGGTCGCCCTCGCGCATCTGCGCCGCGGCGGCCCGGGCGATGGCCGGATCGACGGGCAGGAGGCGCCGGCCGGTGGACAGGGCCTTCACCTGCACCTCCGCAGCGCGCTCCAGATAGTAGAGGTCGTCCCACGCCTCGGCGATGGTCGGGCCGGTGACCATCACACCGTGGTTGCGCAGGAAGACGATGTCGGCGTCGCCGAGCGTCGCGGCGATGCGGTCGCCCTCGGCCTCGTCCAGGGCGAGGCCGTTATAGGCGTCGTCCACTGCGGTGCGGCCGTAGAACTTCAGCGATGTCTGGCCGGCGAAGGCCAGGGGCTCGCCCTCGGTCATGCTGAGCGCCGTGGCGTAGGGCATGTGCGTGTGGAAGGCCGCCCGCGCCCGGGGCAGGTTCCTGTGCAGGCGGGCGTGGATGAAGAAGGCCGTCGCCTCCGGCTGCCCCTCGCCCTCGACCACCCGGCCGTGGAAATCGCAGACGAGCAGGCTCGACGCGGTGACCTCGCAGAAGGCGAGCCCGTAGGGATTCACGAGGAACAGGTCGTCCCGCCCCGGCACCACCGCCGAGAAGTGGTTGCAGATGCCTTCCTCCAGCCCGAGCCGCGCCGCCATCCGGAAGCAGGCGGCGAGGTCGATCCGTGCCTGCCACAGGGCGTCCCGGTCGATCGCGCCGGGATCGGCCTTTCCGCCTTCGACCACCCGGAATTCATGGGCCATGACGATGCTCCCTTCCCGTGTCCGATCCCGCCCGGAGGCTCAGCGGCCCTTGCGCCTTTCCTTGAGGGCGAGGAGCTGCTCGCGCATCCGCACCGCCCAGCCCGCCTTCACCACCTGCCGGCCGCGGGCGACGGCCAGCGCCCCGTCCGGCACGTCCGCCGTGATCACCGAGCCGGCGCCGACCGTCGCCGCGGCGCCGATCGTCACCGGGGCGACGAGGGCCGAGTTCGAGCCGATGAAGGCCCCCGCGCCGATCGTCGTGCGGTGCTTGAACACGCCGTCGTAGTTGCAGGTAATGGTGCCCGCGCCGACATTGGCTCTCGCGCCCACCTCGGCATCGCCGAGATAGGTGAGATGCGCCGCCTTGGCGCCGGGCCCCATCCGGGTGTTCTTGAGTTCCACGAAGTTGCCGATCTCGGCGCCGGGTTCCAGCACCGCCCCGCCGCGCATCCGCACGAACGGGCCCACCTTCACCCCCGTGTCCAGGCGAACCTCCGTGAGATGGGCGTAGGCGCGCACCGTGCAGCCATCCGCCACGGTCACGCCGGGGCCGAACACCACGTGCGGCTCCACCGTCACGTCGCGCCCGAGCACCGTATCGTGGCTGAAGAACACCGTCTCCGGCGCCACCAGGGTCGCTCCCCCCAGGAGAGCGGCCCGGCGCAGGCGAGCTTGGATCACCGCCTCGGCGGCGGCGAGCTGCACCCGGTCGTTGACCCCTTGCGCCTCGGCCTCGTCCACCGGGACCACGGCTACGGAATGCCCGTCGGCCACGGCCAGCGCCACCGCATCGGGGAGGTAGTACTCGCCCGCGGCGTTGTCGTTGCCGATCCGCTCCAGCAGCCCGAGGGCGTGCTTACCGGAAATGGCCATCAGCCCCGCATTGCACAGGCGCACGCCCCGCTCAGCCGGCGTGGCGTCCTTCTCCTCGCGGATCGCCAGGACGCGGCTCCCCTCGGTAAGCACCCGCCCGTAGCCCGTGGGGTTCGCGGTATCGAAGGCGAGGACGGCCACCGTCGCGCCCGCGGCCAGGGGCGCCCGGAGCCGGGTGAAGGTCTCGGTGGTGACGAGGGGCGTGTCTCCGAAGGCGACGATGACGTCGTCCGCCCGCTCCGTCAGGAGCGCCCGGGCCGCGAGCACCGCGTGGGCGGTGCCGAGGCGCTCGGCCTGAGCGAACACCCCGGCGCCAGGCGCCTGCCGCTCGATCTCGGCCGCGACGTCCGCCCGGCCGGGCTCGGCGACCACCCCGACCCGCGTCGCCCCCGCCGCCTGCACCGCGGCGAGGACGTGACCGAGCATGGTCCTGCCGGCCACCTTGTGGAGCACCTTCGGCAGATCGGAGCGCATCCGGGTGCCCTTGCCGGCGGCGAGGACGATGGCAGTCAGGCTACGTGGCGTGGCGGTGCTGATCATCGCGGTGTCCGAATCGGGATCGCGGGCGTGATGAGGCCGAACATGGCTCTCGGCAAGCATCGGGGGCCGGGATCAGCAATACAATCCCATTCCGCCCACCGGCCCGGCCCGTCCCCTCTCCGTCACCGCGGTGCCCCACCGGGCTTCAGCGGACGGCCATGGCGGCGTGCTGAACGGCCTGGGCGGACCGCTCCCGACGGCGCTCGATCGAACTCGGAATGCGCAGGGATTCCCGGTACTTGGCGACCGTCCGGCGGGCGATGTCGACCCCCTCGTCCCGGAGCTTCTGGACCAGGGCGTCGTCCGACAGGACGTTGTCGGCGGTCTCGCCGTCCACCAGCTGCTTGATCCGGTGGCGCACCGCCTCGGAGGAGTGGGCCGCCGCACCGGCCGCGCCGGGAATGGCGGCCGTGAAGAAGTACTTCATCTCCAGCGTGCCGCGGCTCGTGCCGATGGCTTTGTTCGACGTCACCCGGGAGACGGTCGATTCGTGCATCCCGATGGCTTCCGCCACCGTCTTCAGGTTGAGGGGCCGGAGATGGGCGACGCCGTGCGCGAAGAAACCGTCCTGCTGACGGACGATCTCCGTAGCGACCTTCAGGATGGTCCGCGCCCGCTGTTCCAGGCTGCGGGTCAGCCAGTTCGCGTTCTGCAGGGCTTCGGAGAGGAAGGCCTTGTCCCCCTCCGCCCGGGCCGTGCGCGACACGCGGGCATAGTAGCTCTGGTTCACGAGGACCCGCGGCAGGGCCTCGCTGTTCAACTCCACCAGCCACGACCCATCCGGCGCGGCCCGGACGAACACATCGGGCACCAGCACTTCCACGGCGCTGGATCCGAAGGCCCGGCCGGGCTTGGGATCGAGCCGCCGGATCTCGGCGATCATGTCGACGAGATCCTCGTCGTTCACGCCGCAGAGCCGGCGCAGGGCCACGAAATCGCGCTTGGCCACAAGGTCCAGGCGCGAGACCAGGGCCTCCATTGCCGGGTCGAACCGGTTGTTCTCCCGCAGCTGGATGCTCAGGCATTCGGCGAGGTCCCGGGCGGCCACGCCGGCCGGGTCGAAGCTCTGCACCAGGGCGAGCACCTTACGGACGAGGGCGGGATCCGCCGCGAGGCGCTCGGCCACCGCCTCCACCGTCTCTCGGAGGTAGCCGGCCTCGTCCACCGCATCGATGAGGAAGCCGCCGATCAGGCGCTCCACAGGGTTTCGGGTGGCGAGGTCGAGCTGCGCCGCGAGGTGCTCGCGCAGGCTGACCTCGGAGGTCAGGGTCGCCTCGAAATCGGGAGCCTCGGCATCGAAGCTGCCGCCCGTGCTGCCGTAGGGCGCCGGCGTCAGGCTCAGCATGTCCCCGGCATCCGAATCGCGGACCCGGGTGGGTGTCTCGTCCTGGAAGACGTTGTCGAGGCGGGTGTCGATATCGGTCTCGATCTCGCCCCGGCTCGGATTCATCTCGGACGAGAGCCATGATTCCGATTCGGCGCCATCGAACGACTCGTCGCCGGCGCGGTCGTCCGAGGCGGCGGGAGCCTCCGGTCCCTCCTGGGCGCCCGGAGCCTCGCCTTCGGCCCTCTCCAGCAGCGGGTTACGCTCCAGCTCCGCCTCCACGTAGGCGGCAAGGTCGAGATGCGACAGCTGCAGGAGCTTGATCGCTTGCAGGAGCTGAGGCGTCATGACCAGGGCTTGGCCCTGTCGCACCTCCAGCCTTTGCAGCAGACTCATACCGCGCCCCGATCCGTGACCACGCCTGCGCCTGTGGGTCCGGCGCCCCGGCACGCTTCTTGCTTGTTGGTCTGATCCATCCTTTAGCCCGAATGCCGCGGCGCGTCAAAGCCGGGCATCCGCTTTGCCTGTGCGCGGCCCCGATGCCCATTTGCGGGGGAAGTGTCGGCGCCGGGGCTTAAGGAAGCTTTGTGCCGCCGGAGCGTGGCAGCCCGGCGCCTGCCGTCAAGTCTCTCAGCTTGTTGCCAAACCGCATCCGGTGTAAGACGCCGGCTATCCCGAGAGATTTCGTCCCGCGAAGGAGCCGTCAGGTATGGCGCGCGTCACCGTCGAAGATTGCATCGAAAAGGTCGAGAACCGCTTCGAGCTGGTCCTCCTGGCGAGCCACCGGGCGCGCCTCCTGGCCGCCGGCGCCCCGCTGACTGTGGACCGGGACCGGGACAAGAACCCGGTCGTGGCGCTGCGCGAGATCGGCGACGGCACCATCACATCCGAGGACCTGAAGGAGCAGCTGATCCACTCGCTGCAGAAGTACGTCGAGGTGGACGAGCCAGAGGCGGAGACCGTGCCGCTGCTGTCGAGCTCTCCCGCCGCCGCGGCGCATGCGCCCCAGTCGTCCAGCGACGATGCCGGCGTGCAGTTCGACCGCATGAGCGAGGAAGACCTCCTCCGCGGCCTCGAGAACCTCGCCCCGCCGGTCGAGACCGACGACGAAGGCGAGTGAGCGGCGGCCGGGCGAATCGCCCGGCACCCCCATCTCCCCATCGTTGCGGGAAAAGCGCGGCAGCCCTGCAAGAAAAAAGCCGCTGAGGCGCCGATTGCGGCGCCATGCCTCTGGTGTTGTGCGCCGCGTTGCGGGAGACTTTCCGGGCGGTCGGCGGCGTGTAGGGCGTTCAGGAGGCCACGATTTCCCGGCGGATCATGCGCCAGTACGAACTCGTCGAGCGGGTCAAGCGCTATAACCCCGCGGCAAACGAGGATTTGCTCAACCGCGCCTACGTCTATGCGATGCAGGCCCACGGGACGCAGAAGCGAGCCTCGGGCGACCCTTTCTTCGCCCATCCCTTGGAAGTCGCGGCGATCCTGACGGATCTGCACCTCGACGACGCGACGATCATCGCCGCGGTCCTCCACGATACCGTCGAGGACACGGAGGCGACCCTGGAGGAGATCCGGCGCCTGTTCGGCGACGAGATCGGCGCCCTGGTGGATGGGCTGACCAAGCTCAAGCGGCTGGACCTCGTCTCGAAACAGGCGGCCCAGGGCGAGAATTTCCGCAAGCTGCTGCTCGCCGTCGCGGCGGATGTCCGCGTGCTTCTCGTGAAGCTCGCGGACCGGCTGCACAACATGCGCACCCTGGAGCATATGCGCGACGACAAGCGTCGCCGCATCGCCCAGGAAACCCTGGACATCTACGCCCCGCTGGCGGCCCGGATGGGCATGCAGGAACTGCGTGAGGAACTGGAGGATCTGGGCTTCCGCTTCCTCGAGCCGGAGATCTACGGGACCATCACCGAGCGCCTGTTGCGGCTCACCGCCAAGTCCGGCCGGATGGTGGAGGACATCGAGCATGTCCTGTCCGACAAGCTCTCGGCCCGTGGCATCGAGGCCGAGGTGACCGGGCGCCAGAAGCGGCCGTATTCGATCTGGGCGAAGATGGAGCGCAAGTCGCTGGCCTTCGAGCAGCTCTCCGACATCTTCGGCTTCCGGGTGATCGTGAACACCCTCGACGAATGCTACGCGGCGTTGGGCGTCGTCCATACCAGCTGGCCGATGGTGCCGGGGCGCTACAAGGACTACATCTCGACACCGAAGCAGAACGATTACCGGTCCATCCACACCACGGTGATCGGACCGAAGAGCCAGCGGGTCGAACTGCAGATCCGCACGCGGGCGATGGACGAGATCGCCGAATACGGCATTGCCGCCCATGCCCACTACAAGGACGTCAGCGGCCGGGAGAGCGAAGGCAGCATCCACCCGAAGCTCGCCACGGAGAGCGGCGCCTACCAATGGCTGCGGCGCACCATCGAATTGCTGGCCGAAGGCGACAGCCCGGAAGAATTTCTCGAACATACAAAGCTCGAACTCTTCCAGGACCAAGTGTTCTGCTTCACCCCCAAGGGCCGGCTGATCGCCCTGCCACGGGGGGCGACGCCCATCGACTTCGCCTATGCCGTCCATACCGATGTCGGCAATACGGCCGTGGGCGCCAAGATCAACGGGCGCATGGTCCCGCTGCTGCATGAACTGTCGAACGGCGACGAGGTGGAGATCAGCCGCTCGGACGGCGCCTCGCCCCCCGCCGCCTGGGAATCCCTGGTGGTGACGGGCAAGGCGCGGTCGGCGATCCGGCGGGCGACCCGCGCCGCCGTGCGCCGGCAATATGCCGGCCTCGGCCGCCAGATCCTGGAACGGGCCTTCGAGCGGGCGGCCAAGAGCTTCTCCGAGGACAAGCTCCGGGGCGCCCTCCCGCGCCTCGCCCGGGCGACGACGGAGGATGTGTTCGCCGCCGTGGGCCGCGGCGAGATGTTTTCCGGCGACGTGGTCCGGGCGGTCTATCCCGATCACCGGGACGAGCGCCGTCCGGCCGGGCAGGCGCCGGTCAACGGGGCCGGACGCCTCGTCCGCTCGCCGGACCAGACCATGCGCCTGACCTTCAACGGGTCGGGGGAGGTCTCGCCGGATGCGATCCCGATCCGGGGCCTGGCGGGCGACCTGCCCGTCACCTTTGCCCCGAACGGCGGCGCCGTGCCGGGCGACCGGATCGTGGGGATCCTCACGCCGGGCGTCGGCGTGACGGTCTACCCGATCCAGTCCGCGGCGCTGGCCGCCTTCGACAACGAGCCCGAGCGATGGCTCGACGTGCGCTGGGATACCGAAGCCTCGGGCAGCGAGCGTTTCCCCGCCCGGCTCTCCCTGCAATCCATCAACGAACCCGGCGTGTTCGCGCAGATCGCCCAGGTGATCGCCGACCATGACGGCAATATCGACAACATCTCCATGAAGCGCCGCACACAGGACTTCACCGACATCACCCTCGACTTGTCGGTGTGGGATCTCCAGCACCTCAACGCCATCATTGCTGAGCTGCGCAGCAAGCGCCCTGTCAGCAGCGTCCAGCGGGTGAATGGATGACGTCCAGTTGGGCTTGGGGGGCGTGACGCGCGTCCTACGCCTTCACCGTCATGGCGAGATGGGCCGACGGAATGTCCGAGGCCGACGCCAAACGCCTTCGCCTTGACTTCGCTGCGTCCCTCCGCGATCCTGCGAAGGCTTCCAGCACGGCCCGATTATCCGGGCGTCGCAATCGCTGGAATTTCACCATTCCTTATTGACCATCATACAAGTCGTTTCTCAGTCGTATCGGGACAGACATTCCCCGATGATCCGATAACGATACGTCGCTCCCCCGCACCATACGATTTAAAGCTCTCAAATTTTTTCGGAAAGCGTTCATGCAATCGAATCAACGGTGCGCTGTCTTCATTGACGGCGCAAATCTTTATGCCACCACCAAAGCCCTCGGCTTCGACATCGACTACAAGAAGCTTCTCAAAGATTTTCAGTCGCGTGAGACGCTGATCCGCGCATTCTACTATACGGCGATGATTGAGGACCAAGAATACTCCTCGATTCGGCCGCTGGTCGATTGGCTCGACTATAACGGCTACCGCGTGGTGACGAAGCCCGTCCGGGAATTCACCGATGCCGCCGGCCGCCGCCGGTTCAAGGGCAACATGGACATCGAGCTGGCCATCGATGCCTTCGAACTCGCCCCGCGGATCGACCACATGGTGCTGTTCTCGGGGGATGGGGATTTCCGCTCCCTCGTCGAGGCGATGCAGCGGCGCGGTGTTCGCGTCACCGTGATCTCCACCATCCAGACCCAGCCGGCGATGATCTCCGACGAGTTGCGCCGGCAGGCGGACGAGTTCGTCGACCTGTCGACCCTCGCCTCGCGCATCGGCCGGGACCCGGGGGAGCGCCCGCCGCGCCCGGCCGGCGAGACGCCGACGCGCCATCGCGCCGAGACACGGCCGAATTTGGAGAACCGCTACGGCATCCGCCAGCCGGATCCGGACGAGGAATAGGACCCTCAGGCGCCCTGGGCGGCCTTGAGCCACGCCACCACCTGCCGGGCGCTCTCGTCCGGCGGGAAGACCGGGTAGAAGAGGTGGCTCACGACGCCGTCGTCGATCACCAGCATGAGGCGCCGCAGCAGGGTCTGCCCGCCGGCCTCGAAGGTCGGCAGGCGGGCCGCCATCGCCAGGGCGCGATGGGCATCCGACAGCAGCGGGAAGGGCAGGTGAAGGCGCGTCGCCGCCTCCTGCTGGTACGCGCTCGTCTGGGTCGACAGGCCGAAGACGTGATCGACGCCGAGGTCCTTCAACTCCCGGAAATGATCGCGAAAGTCGCAGGATTGCGGCGTGCAGCCCCGGGCACCGGGGATGGCATCCCAGTCGGCGGTGAGGGCCGGCTTGTCGGGCTCGCCGGTGCGCGGATAGGCATAGGCCACCGTGCGGCCCGGGAGCTTCGCCAGGGAGACCGTGCGGCCGTCCGTGGCGCGCAGGGCCACATCGGGCAAGCGGGCGCCGCGGAGATGGTCGGCGCCGCCGTCATCCTCCGGCACCGGCAGGTCGGTGGGCAGGCTCTGCAGGTTCGTCGCCACGGTAATCCTCCCCTCCCGGTTGTGGGGGGATCGTATCGCGCGCCTTGTATCTTTGCGAGCGCAGTGAGGCGATGACGGAGCGAGGGACGCCCCTCACCCCCTGTCGCGCAGCAGCCGGGCCTGATCGCGCTTCCAGTCGCGCTCCTTCACGGCCTCGCGCTTGTCGTGGGCCTGCTTGCCCTTGCCCAGACCGAGTTCGACCTTCGCGCGGCCACGCTCGTTGAAGTAGATCTTCAGCGGGACGACCGTGTAGCCCTGGCGCTGGGTGGCGCCGATCAGCTTGTCGATCTGCCGGCGATGCAGCAGCAGGCGGCGCGGTCGCTTGGTGTCGTGGTTGAAGCGGTTCGCCTCGAGATATTCGGGGATGTAGGCGTTGAACAGCATCAGGTCGTTGCCGGAAGGGCCGGCATAGGCCTCCCCGATCGTGGCCTTGCCGCCGCGCAGGGACTTCACCTCGGTGCCGGTCAAGGAGATGCCGGCCTCGAGGGTGTCCTCGATGGAATAGTGGTAGCGCGCGGCCCGGTTGTCGGCCACCACGCGCCGCCCGGGCTCCGTCTTCGGCGCCATGCGATGGATCTCTCTTCTTCTCGCTCAGCCTTCCAGGAGGCCGGCGTGGCGCAGGGCGGCATCCACGATCCGGCGGGTCTCGTCCGACACGGTCACGAGGGGCAGGCGCAGCTCCTCGCTCATGTGGCCGAGTCGCGAGAGGGCGTACTTCACCGGGCCGGGATTGGCCTCGGCGAACAGGCCGGCCTGGAGCGGGAACAGCCGGTCCTGGATCGTGAGCGCCTTCGCGTAGTCCCCCGAGAGCGAAGCCTCCTGCAGGTCGGCGCAGAGGCGTGGGGCGACGTTGGCCACCACCGAGATGCAGCCGTGGCCGCCCTGGGCATTGTAGCCGAGGGCCGTCGCATCTTCGCCTGAAAGCTGGATGAAGCTCTCGCCCATGGCCTGGCGCTGCTGGCTGACGCGGTCGATCTTCGCGGTCGCGTCCTTCACGCCGACGATGTTCTTCAATTCGAAGAGCCGGGCCATCGTCTCGACGCTCATGTCGATGACGGACCTGGGCGGGATGTTGTAGATGATGATCGGGATACCGACCGCGTCGTTGATCGCCTTGAAGTGGGCGTAGAGACCGCCTTGCGTCGGCTTGTTGTAATACGGGGTCACCACGAGCACGGCGTCGGCGCCGGCCTTCTCGGCATGCTGCGCCCGCTCGATGGCCTCGGCCGTGCTGTTGGAGCCGGCGCCCGCCACGACGGGCACCCGGCCGCCGGCCTCGTCGATGCAGGCTTCGACCACCCGGTCGTGCTCGGCATGGGTGAGGGTCGGGCTCTCTCCGGTCGTGCCCGTCGGGACGAGGCCGTGGCTGCCCTGCTCGACCTGCCACCGTACGAACTTTCGGAAGGCCTGCTCGTCGAAGGCGCCATCACGGAAAGGCGTCACCAGCGCGGTCATCGAGCCCCGCAGGCGGGCGGTCGTCTCGGTCATCTCAGGCGTCCCAGGGGAGTCGTACGGCCGTCTCGCCGCCATTCACCCGCGCCGTGCCGGCGCGAGCGCGCAGACATAGGGGTTCGTGCGGCCCCGCGCAAACGGATCCGTGACACGGTTAACGGGGTCTTAATCAGTCTCCGCCCAAGCTGTGTCCTTCACGCTGCCGTTGCGGAGAGGTGAGGTCGTGATCCGAGCCATCGCCTGGAAGCGCCCGCACCTCACGGTCATCGCCCTGGCGGCGGGGGTCGGCGCCGCCCTGGCGGGACCGGCCGGCCCGGAGACCGCCCCGCCCGCACTCGCTCAGGCACAGGACGGTGTCGAGGCCGGGGGCGATGGCCTCAAGGCTGAGGCCGCCCGGGGCGACGAGGCCGAGCGCAAGCCCGCCGCCGCCTCGGCCTATGCCTCAGCCGATCCCGACGCGGCTATCACCTTTCCGATGCCGGACGCCGCGGTGGCGCCCGCCGCCCCGGTGCCTGAGGTGCCCGACCTTGCCCGGCCCAAGGCCACCGGCGAGACCGACCTGACCCTCTTGCGGGGGGCGATCGACCTCTATCGCAAGGGCAAGGTGTCCGACGCGGACAAGATGGCCGAGGGCTTCACCGACCCGGCGGCCCGGGCCCTCCTGCAATGGGTGGCGATCCGCGCCGGCGCCGGGATCGGCTTCGAACGCATCGTGGCCTTCACCCGCAGCAACCCCGATTGGCCGGGCGGCTCCCTCCTCCGCCGCCGGGCGGAGGAGACGCTGCTTAGCGAGCACAAGGCGCCCGCCACGGTGCGGGCCTTCTTCGCCGGTTCCCGGCCGGCGAGCGCACCGGGCAAGTTCGCCCTGGCCCTGGCCCTGCGCGCCGACGGGCTGGAAGCCGACGCCGACGACCTCGTCCGGGACCTGTGGCGCACGGAAAGTTTCGGCCGCAGCCTGGAAGCGAAGGTGCAGGACGGCTTCCCCGGCGTGCTCACCCGCCAGGACCACCGCTACCGGATGGAGCGGGCCCTCCTCAAGGAGGATTGGGAGACCGCCGGGCGGGCGGCCGGCTATGCCGGTGGCTCCTACGCGAGCCTCGTGCGCGCCCGCCGGGCGGTGGAGGACAAGAGCTCCGGCGCCGCCTCGGCGCTGGCCGCCGTCCCGCCATCCCTGCGCAACGACGCGTCCTATCTGTTCTCGCGCGCCCAGTATTTCCGCCGGGCGGACAAGGCGGTCGAGGCCGCCGCCGTGCTCGCCGCGGCGCCGACCAACCCGGACGTGCTGGTCGATGGCGACGAATGGTGGGTCGAGCGCCGGATCGTCGCCCGCAAGCTCCTCGACGCGGGGGATGCCAAGACCGCCTACGCGGTGGTCAGCGGCCATTCCGCCCGCAGCCCGGAAAAGCGGATCGAGGCCGAGTTCCATGCCGGCTGGATCGCCCTGCGCTTCCTCTCGGATCCGGAGAAGGCCGCCGGGCATTTCGCGCAGGTGGCGGCCCTGGCCGAGGGGCCGAACTCCCTCGCCCGGGGGGCCTACTGGCAGGGCCGGGCCGCCGAGGCGATGGGGCGCGCCGACGAGGCCAAGCGCTTCTACGAGAAGGCGGCGGCCCTGCCCGTCGCCTATTACGGCCAGGTGGCGCGGGCGAAGCTCGGCCAGACGAGCCTGCCGCTCCGCGCCGTCCCGGCCCTCGAAGGGGCGGAACGGCAGGCCTTCGACGACAGGCTCTCCATCCGGGCCCTGCGCCTGCTGGAGCAGGCGGGCCTGCCGGACCTCGCCCTGCCCCTCTACATCGAATCCGCCCGGGCCCTCACGGACGCCCGGGAGATGCAGGCGCTCGGGGACGTCGCCACCGAGACGAAAGACGCCCGCGCCCTGGTCTCCGTGGGCAAGCTTGCCCTGCACCGGGGCCTGCCGCTGGACGCCCACGCCTTCCCGACGATCGGCATTCCAGACTACGAGTCCTTCACGGCCGTCCCCCAGGTGGAGCGGGCGATGGTCTACGCCATCGCGCGGCAGGAGAGCCAGTTCGACGCCCGGGCGCGATCCGGCGTGGGCGCCAGGGGGCTGATGCAGATGATGCCAGCCACCGCCCAGCGCACGGCCAAGCGCGTCTCCACGTCCTTCGACCCGGACAGGCTGACGAGCGACCCGGCCTTCTGCGCCAAGCTCGGCCAAGCCCATCTCGGCGAGTTGATGGAGGACTGGCGCGGCTCCTACGTCCTGGCCTTCGCCTCCTACAATGCGGGCGGCGGCAACGTGAAGAAGTGGATCGACGCCTACGGCGATCCCCGCAAGGGCGGCATAGACGTGATCGACTGGGTGGAACGCATCCCGTTCACGGAGACGCGCAACTACGTCCAGCGGGTGATGGAGAACCTGCAGGTCTACCGCACCCGCCTCGACAGCCGCAGCGCGCTGCTGATCGAAGGGGACCTTCACCGGGGCGCGAAATAGCCCCGCGGGACAGGTTCCGCCGGCCCTCATCGCGGCCCCGCGGGACCCGTCGCGGACGCCTCCCACCCTTGTGGAAAACTCCGGGGAAACCCACATTCCGACCAACGCCACAGCGTCCTTGACGGCTGTGGAAAACGCGGTCTAAATGAGAACAAATGACGAACAAACGAGCCCTGTCCTGGTCGGCCGCGCTCCGCGACCTGAAGGACGATCGCTTACGGAGGCAGGACGTGCGTGAGGAACGCCTGAGAACGGCACAGGGTCTGCGGGGCTCCCCCGCCCTGGCTCTGTCGGCCTGGCGCGGACGGTCGGGCCGGCGCTACGTCGTCGGCATCCATCCCGCCGGCGAGTTCGATCCGGAGGAGATGACCGAGGCCGTCACGATCGCCGTCCGGCGCGACGGTTCGGGCATCGCGCAGATGGTGTCGGTGGCGAGTTCGGGGGAGAGCCCCCGGGATCACCTGCGCCGGGTCTGGCTCGACAGGGCCCGCCGGAGCGGTGCGACCGAGGTCCATATCCACCGCCTCGCCGAGGACGAGCGCGAGCGCGGCGTCATCGTGGAGGATCTCCGCCCGGATACAGCCGAACCGCGGCAGGTCTGACACGGCCCTTCCGCCCCGGGGCGCGTGCCCGAGGTGCTCGCGTCCAAAACCCTTGCGCCGCGACGGGAAGCCGGGATAGGGCCGCGGGCCGGATGACACGGCCCTCGGAGGGACGGCGCGCATGACGCAGGGGATGGACGGTCGGAGCGGGGCCGCGGACGCGGCCTCCCGTCAGGTGAAACGCCGCGGACGGATCGGGCTCTTCCTTCCCTATGTCCTCCTCGCCATCGTCGTGCTGGGCTGGTCCGGCGCGTGGTTCTGGATCCGCGGAAGGGCCGAGGGCGAGATGGACGCGTGGCTGGCCCGGGAGGCCGCCGCCGGGCGCACCTGGACCTGCCAGGACCGCAGCCTCACCGGTTTCCCCTTCCGCCTCGAACTGCGCTGCGCCGCCGTGACGCTCAGCCGGTCCGACGGCAGCTTCCGCCTCGGTCCCGCGACGGCCGTAGCGCAGATCTATCAGCCCCGTCTCGTCCTGTTCGAGAGCCAGGGCCCGTTCCATGTCGAGCAGGGCGGCCTGACCGGAGATGCCTCGTGGAGCGCCCTGCAGGGCAGCTTCCACGGCGCGGCGGAAGGTTTCACCCGGGCTTCCCTGGTCGTCGACGGTCCGAAGGTGACCGTCGCGGGTGCGGAGCCCCAGCCGATTTCCGTCGCCGGCCGACATCTGGAAATCCATGCCCGGCCGTCACCGGCCCGGTTCGAGTCCGACGGGGCCGTCGACGTGAACCTTCAACTCGCCGAGGCGGCCATCCCCGCCCTCGATACCCTGACCGGCGGCAATGCCCCCGTCGATGCTTCCCTCGATGCTACCCTCGACCGGGCGACGGTGCTCGGCACCGGGGCGCTGCCGAAGGAGCTGG
Organism: Methylobacterium persicinum; assembly: GCF_022179525.1. GTDB lineage: Bacteria > Pseudomonadota > Alphaproteobacteria > Rhizobiales > Beijerinckiaceae > Methylobacterium > Methylobacterium persicinum. The sequence goes on along the minus strand of NZ_BPQX01000053.1, from coordinate 47,587 downwards.
AGAAATGGCGCCGGGCCGGCGGCCTCCTGCAGATCGCCGCCCTTTCCCTGGCCAAGGGGGATCAGCGCATCCAGGCAAGGGGACAGGTGGCCCTGGACGAGGCCCATCGGCCCACAGGGCAGATCGACCTGCGGGCGGCGGGCGTCGATGCCTTGATCGGCAACGTCGTCGGGCAGCGGTTCGGCTCGAAGGAAGGCGCCCTGGTCGGCCAGCTCGTCGGCGGCCTGCTCGGCCTCGGCCGCGGGGCGCCGCGGGCGGCGGATCAGGCCCAGACCCCCGGCGCCTCCGGCCCGCCCCTCAAGCCGCTTCCGCCCCTCAAGCTGGTGGACGGGCAGGTGCTGTTCAGCGGTTTCCCGATTCCCAACGTGCGGGTGCCGCCGCTCTATTGAAGCCGGGTGCGGCTTAGTTCGCATCCTCAGCCGGCCGCGGCCGGCCGAAATCCGGAGCCGCCGTATCCTGTCCCAGGGCGACGATGCTGCGCCGGATCGCCCGGGTGCGGGTGAACATGGCGTGCAGGGCATCGCCGTCGCCCCAGCGCACGGCCCGGGCCAGGGCGGCGAGGTCCTCGTTGAAGCGGCCGAGCATCTCCAGCACCGCGTCGCGGTTGTTGAGGAAGATGTCCCGCCACATGGTCGGGTCGGAGGCGGCGATGCGGGTGAAATCGCGGAATCCGCTCGCCGAGAATTTGATGACCTCGGACTGCGTCACCGCCTCCAGATCGGCGGCTGTGCCGACGATGTTGTAGGCGATCAGGTGGGGCACATGGCTCGTGATGGCGAGCACGAGGTCGTGATGCTCGGGGCTCATCGTCTCGACGAGGGCGCCCATGCCCTCCCACAGGCCGCGGACCCGCTCGGCGGCTTCGTCCGGCGTCCCCTCGGGCGGGGTCAGGATGCACCACCGCCCGGCGAACAGCGTCGAGAAGCCGGCATCCGGCCCGGAATACTCCGTTCCCGCGATGGGGTGGCCGGGCACGAGGTACACACCCTCGGGCAGGTGTGGCTGGACCGCCGCCACCACGGATCCCTTGACGGAGCCGACATCGGAGACGATGGCGCCCGGCTTCAGGTGGCGAGCCATGGCCTGCGCGACCGGCCCCATGGCGCCGACGGGTACGCAGAGCACGACGAGGTCGGTGCCGGCGGCACCCTCCGCCGGGTCGCCGGTCACATGGTCGGCGATGCCGAGTTCGCGCACCCGGTCCCGCACGGCCTCGTCGGTATCCACGGCGACGATCTCCCGGGCCAGCCCGTAGCGGCGGGCGGCGCGGGCGATGGAGGAGCCGATCAGCCCGAGGCCGACAATGGCGAGCCGGCCGATCGCCGGCGACGGGGTCCCCGCCTCAGCCACGGGCGCCCCGCACGAACTCGCCCAGAGCTGCCAGGAAGGCGGTGTTGGCCTCGGCGTCCGCCACCGTGACCCGCAGGGCGTTCGGCAGGCCGTAGGCGGTGACCCGCCGGGTGATGAGCCCACGCTCGGTCAGGAACGTGTCGGCATCCCCGGCGGTGCGGCCGGGCGTCTCGGGGAAATGGATCAGCACGAAGTTCGCCACGCTCGGCGTGACGTCGAGGCCCAGCGCCCGCGCCCCGTCGATGAGCTTGGGCAGCCACTCGGCGTTGTGGGCGGCGGCGGCGGCCATGTGCGCCTCGTCGGCGATCGCCGCCGCGCCCGCCGCGATGGCCGGACCCGAGACGTTGAACGGCCCCCGGATCCGGTTGACCGCATCCGCCACGTGGGCGGGCGCCAGCATCCAGCCGATCCGCACGGCGGCGAGGCCGTAGATCTTCGAAAAGGTCCGCGTCATCACGACGTTCTCGGCCTCGAGGGCGAGTTCGAGCCCGGCCGTATAGTCGTTCGCCCGCACGTACTCGGCGTAGGCCCCGTCGATGACGAGGAGGACGTGGGGTGGCAGGGCGGCATGGAGCCGGCGGATCTCGTCGAACGGCAGGTAGGTGCCGGTCGGGTTGTTGGGGTTCGTCACGTAGACGATCCGCGTGCGTTCCGTGACCCGAGCCAGGATCGCGTCCACATCGGTCGTGAGATCGCGCTCGGGGGCGACGACGGGGGTGCCACCCGAGGCCAGGATCGCGATCCGGTACACGAGGAAGCCGTGTTCCGAGTAGATGCCCTCGGCACCCGGCCCGCAATAGGCGTAGGCGAGCAGCGAGAGGAGCTCGTCCGAGCCGGCTCCGCAGACGATCCGCTCCGGATCGAGCCCGAACCGCTTGGCGATGGCGGTGCGCAACGCCGTCGCACGCCCGTCCGGGTAGGTCTCGAGCTTGCCCGTTGCCTCATGGAGGGCGGCCACCGCGGCGGGGCTCGGCCCGAGGGGCGTCTCGTTGGAGGACAGCTTGTAGACCTTGCCGCCGCCCGGCTTTCCGCTCTTGCCGGGGACATAGGTGTCGACGGCGAGCACGCCGGGGCGTGGTTCCGGGCGGAGGGCGGCAGAGTTCATCGGGGCGGAGGACATGGAGCAGGCCGGTCGGCGTGACGGATGCGACGATGCGGTCCCTGTACAGCATTTCGACGGACGGTGAAGCTATGCGGGCTCCGCAAGGGTGCGTCCGGTGATCCCGCCGGGACAGGCCGGCCCACCGGTTCCGTTCCTTTGGTCCCCATCAGGCACCGGTCCCGATCCGGACGATTCCCGGCCCGGCCGAGATGTGTCCCCGGGGGATACTCGGCCGCCATGGTACTCGCCAGATCCGGTACTTGCCCGGCGGGTAGTCCGTATAGGGTATGCGCGGTGGGGTACTTCTGGAGGAAGAAATGTCGCGGGGCACCAGCCATGTTTCGGCCGGTTGATCCTTCATAAAGCCCTTTGTCGGACGGCTCGAACGGCCGTCGGACCGACCGGGATTTGAGAAAAATGCTGGACGATCTTCTTCCAAGCACCCTCTTCGTAATCGGAATTCTCGTGTCCGTCGCCGCGGAATTGCGCCTGCGGCGGGCTGATACCGGCTCGTTTTCGAATGGCTGCATCACCGCGGCGGGCGCGGGGCTGGTCTTCGTCGCCTGCGCCGCCGCGATCCGTTGAGGTCCGGCTCGACCGATCCGCGTTGACGCTGCCGGAGCGGGCCATTACCTCCGGCCGGTGCCGTATGGTGGACCGCGTCCCGCGGCACCACCGGACCATGCGGTGCGCCGCCGAAGACCCGCGATGGATACCCGATTGGATACGGCCCCAAGGCCGGACGCCCCCGAACGGACTGCCCCGCGCCCCGCGGAGCCGTCCCAATCCCTGGATCCGAAGAGTCTTGTCGCGCGCTTCGGCGCCGACACGCCGCTCCTGACGGATGCGGGGGTGCGCCTCGCGCCCTTCCAGATCGCCTACCAGACCGCCGGCACCCTGAACGCCGACCGGTCGAACGCGGTGCTGATCTGCCACGCCCTGACCGGCGACCAGCATTTCGCCCATACCCATCCCCTCACCGGCAAGCCCGGCTGGTGGGAGACCCTCGTCGGACCCGGCAAGCCGGTGGATACCGACCGCTACTTCGTCATCTGCTCGAACGTCGTCGGCTCGTGCATGGGCACGACCGGCCCGGCCTCCATCGATCCGGACACGGGCAGGCCCTACGGGCTCGGCTTCCCCCTCGTGACCATCCGCGACATGGTGCGCGCGCAGGCGATGCTCCTCGACCATCTGGGCATCGACAGCCTGTTCCTTTGCATCGGTGGCTCCATGGGCGGGATGCAGGTGCTGCAGTGGGCCGCGCTCTACCCTGAGCGGGTCTTCGCCGCCATGCCCATCGCCACCGGCGCCCGGCACTCGGCGCAGAACATCGCGTTCCACGAGGTCGGCCGGCAGGCGATCATGGCCGACCCCGCCTGGGCCGACGGGCGGTACCTGGAGGAGGGCACGCGCCCGGCCAAGGGGCTCGGCGTGGCGCGGATGGGCGCGCACATCACCTACCTGTCGGAGCCTGCGCTCCACCGGAAGTTCGGCCGCCGCTTCCAGGGGGGCTCCGCGCCGACATTCTCGTTCAACGCCGATTTCCAGATCGAGAGCTACCTGCGCCACCAGGGCCTTAGCTTCGTGGAGCGGTTCGACGCCAACGCCTACCTCTACCTCACCCGGGCGATGGACTATTTCGACCTCGCCGAGGACCATGGCGGCGTCCTCGCCAACGCCTTCCGCGGCACGAAGACCCGCTTCTGCGTGATCTCCTTCACCTCCGACTGGCTGTTCCCGACGGCCGATTCGCGGGTGATCGTTCACGCCCTGAACGCGGCGGCCGCGCCGGTCGCCTTCGTGGAAGTGGAGACCGACAAGGGGCACGACGCCTTCCTCCTCGACGAGCCGGCGATGTTCGCCGCCGCCCGCGGCTTCATCGACGCCGCCGCCAGGGCCCGCGGCCTGTGAGCGACGGCGCGCCCCATCACCGTCCCTGGGAGACGACGGAGACCCTGCCCCGGGAACCGGCCGGCGCCCGGGTCGATCACCTCGTCCTCCTCGACCTTGTGCCCGCCGGGGCGCGGGTGCTCGATATCGGTTGCGGCGACGGGGCCCTCCTCGCCCTCCTGCGCGACAGGCGGGGCATCGACGGCAGAGGGATCGAGCTGTCGCGGGAAGGCGTCAACGCCTGCCTCGCCCGGGGGCTGCCGGTGATCCAGGGCGACGCCGACACCGACCTCGCCAACTACCCCGACGGGGCCTTCGACGTGGTGGTCATGTCCCAGACCATTCAGGCAACGCGCCAGCCGCGGGAGGTGTTGGAGCATCTCCTGCGCATCGGGCGGCACGTCATCATCTCCTTCCCCAATTTCGGCCACTGGCGGGTGCGCACGGAACTGGCGCTGCGAGGGCGGATGCCGGTCACCGACCTCATGCCCGACGCGTGGTACGAGACCGCCAACATCCACCATTGCACGATCCGCGACTTCGTCGGCCTGTGCCGCGTCCTCGGCGCCCGGATCGAGACCGCGGCGGCCTTGGATTCCCGCGGGCGTGCCATGCGGGTCGCCCTGCCGTGGTGGGTCTGGAACCTGTTCGGCGCGCAGGGCGTGTTCCTGCTCAGCAAGGACGGTCGGCCAGTCGCCTAGAGAATGCTCTCAGGCGGCGGCGGGGGTTGTCTCAGGACCGCGGCGCGGCGGCCGGGGCCTCGGCGGTGGACACGTGGTAGCCCGCCCCCGCGAGGTCGGCGAGGGCGCCCCCGACCAAGACGTTGGAGGCCGCCTCGATCCGCTCTTGGACCAGCGCCTGAAACTCGGTCCGTGGCAGGCCGGGGGCGATGGGCGGCAGGATGTCGATGATCGCCTTACCCGGCCGCCGGACGAGGCTGTTGCGAGACCAGAACAGGCCGGTGTTCAGCGCGACCGGGACGCAGGGGACGTTAAGCGCCGCGTAGAGGTGCGACAGGCCCTGCTTGTAGGCCGGCGGCGCCCCCGGCGCCCGGCGCGTCCCCTCAGGGAACACGATGAGCTGCGCGCCGCCCTGGATGGCCTCGGCCGCGGCGGCGTTCATCAGGCTCATCGCCCGCGTGCCCTTCGAGCGGTCGATGGCCACCATGCCGCCCCGGGACAGGTACCAGCCGATCAGCGGGATCATGAGCAGTTCCCGCTTGAGGACATAGGCGAAGTCCGGAAACACCGTGCACAGGGCGAGCGTCTCCAGGGCCGACTGGTGCTTCGCCGCCACCAGGGCCGCCCCCGCGGGGATATTCTCCAGCCCGCGGAATTCCACATCCGTCCCGGCAACGTGCCGCAGCAGCCACAGGGTCAGCCGCCCCCAGGTCCGGGCAAGGCGCAGGACCGCCCGGCGCGAGACCAGGGCGGGCAGGCCGAAGACGGCGAGCAGCGTCGTGGCGATGTAAAAGCAGAGGTTGAAGGCGAGGGAGCGCAGGGCAAGCATCGGGATGGTTCCTTGGAAGCCCCCTTTAGCGCGGGGCCCCCGCAGGATCCAAGGGCGGGCCGGCGCTTCGGCCGGCGACGAGCCAGTAGACCACGCCAGCGCAGCCGCCGACCACGAACAGGATCAGGGTCAGCCGCGCCTCGGCGGCGACTGCGCCCGGCGCACCCGGCCGGACGGCCCCCCGCACCAGCCAGGGCAGCGCCGCGGTCAGCAGGCCGCAGCCGCCGCCGTACCAGAGGAGGCCCCGGCGCCCCAGGACCTCGCCGACGACGGCCGTCAGGGCGGGCGGGACGAAGATGAGGACGAACAGCGCCCGGGCGAGCCCGGCGACGAGGAGCAGAAGGCCTTCGGGGGGAAGGCCCGCGGCCACATCGCCGAGGGCGTCGAGGCCCGCCAGCGCCCCCCGGGCCAACCACGCATTCGCCCCCGGATCGAAGAGGAGCGCGACCGTGAGAGCCGCGCCCCCGGCGGGGACCGCCAGGAGCAGGGCGAAGGCGCCGAGCAGGAGGCGTCCGACGACCCGCATCACGGGTGGGCGGGCGTGGTCCCCCCACCCCCGCCATGGTCCGCCCGCGGCTTGCGACGCAGCCGCCCGAGGCGGATCGAAAGGTGGCGGATCACCACGTAGAAGACCGGCGTGAGGAACAGGCCAAAGAACGTCGCGCCGATCATCCCGAAGAACACCGCCGTCCCGAGGGCCTGCCGCATCTCGGCCCCAGGACCGGTCGCGATCACCAGCGGCAGGGTGCCGAGGATGAAGGCGAAGGCGGTCATCAGGATCGGCCGCAGGCGCAGGCGGCAGGCTTCCACCGCCGCCTCGACCGGCCCGCGATGTTCACGCTGCTCGATGTCGTGGGCGAATTCCACGATCAGGATGGCGTTCTTGGCCGCGAGGCCGATGAGCACGATCAGACCGATCTGGGTCAGGATGTTATTGTCCTGCCCCCTGAACTGCACGCCGCCGAGGGCGGCAAGCACGCCGGTGGGCACCACGAGCAGGATCGAGAGCGGCAGCGCCCACGATTCGTACTGCGCGGCCAGCACGAGGAACACGAGAAGCACGCCCAGGGCGAACACGTAGGCACCCGTGCCGCTCGCCGCCTTCTGCTGGAAGGCGATCTCCGTCCAGTCATAGGAATAACCGTCCGGCAGCGTCTTCTTGGCCAGTTCCTCCATCGTGTTCAGGGCCTGACCGGTCGACACGCCTGGCTTGGCCACACCCTGCACGGGGATCGAGTAGTACAGGTTGAACCGCTGCACGATCTGCGGACCGGTGACGTCGCGTACGCTGGCCAGGGTGCCCATCGGCACCAGAGCCCCCGTCGAGGAGCGCACCTTGATCTGCGAGATGTCCTGGATCGACGTGCGGAACTGCGCGTCGCCCTGGAGGCGGACCTGATAGATTCGGCCCAAGGTGTTGAAGTCGTTCACATAGGTGCCGCCGAGATCGGCCTGCACCGACGAGAAGACGTTGGCCAGCGGCACGTTCAGCATCCGCGCGATGGTGCGGTCGATGTCGAGGTAGAGCTGCGGCGTCGAGTTGTCGAAGGTGGTGAACACCCGCTGGACGTCGGCACTCTGGTTGGCCGCGCCGATCAGGGCCCCCGCGGCCGCGGTGAGCGCGCCGATATCCGACGATTGCCGGCTCTCCACCTGCAGCTTGAAGCCGCCGCCGTTGCCGAGGCCGCGCACCGGGGGCGGCGGAATCACGACGACCCGGGCTTCCTGGATGTTGCTCGTCGCCTTCAGCACGTCGCCGGTGATGACGGCGGCGGTCCGGCCCGCGGCGGCCCGCTCCTTGGCGTTCTTCAGCGTGAGGAACATCACGCCCGCATTGGTGGTGTTGGTGAAGGTCGCGCCGTCGAAGCCGGCGATGATCACCGCGTTGGCGACGCCGTCCACCGTCCGCGCCTGCTGCGCGGCCTTCAGGATCACGTCCGTGGTGCGGTCGAGGGACGAGCCCGAGGGCAGCTGGACGACGCCGATCAGGTAGCCCTGGTCCTGGTCCGGGATGAAGCCCGTGGGCGTCGTCTGCGCGAGGTGCAGCGTCCCCGCGATCACGCCGGCATAGACCAGCAGCATCACCCTGATCCCGATCACGCCCCCGGTCAGCATCCGGATCGTGCGGCCATAGGCGTTGGAGGTCGCGTCGAAGGCGCGGTTGAATCCGTTGGCCAGCCAGTTGACGAACCGGGTCAGGAAGAAGCGCGGCGCCTTCCGCTCGTGATGGGACGTCAACAGCAGCTTGCAGAGCGCCGGCGACAGGGTCAGCGAGTTGAAGGCCGAGATCAGCGTCGAGGCGGCGATGGTCAGCGCGAACTGCTTGTAGAACTGGCCCGAGATGCCGGGAATGAAGGCGGTGGGCACGAACACCGCCGCCAGCACCAGGGCGATGGCGACGACCGCGCCGCCCACCTCGTCCATGGTCTTGTGGGCGGCATCGCCGGGGGAAAGCCCCTCGGCCATGTTGCGCTCGACGTTCTCCACCACGACGATGGCGTCGTCGACCACGATGCCGATCGCGAGCACCAGCCCAAATAGGGTCAGGTTGTTGAGGGAGAAGCCGAAGGCCGCCATCGCGGCGAAGGTGCCGATGAGCGACACGGGAATCGCGATGACCGGAATCAGCGCCGTCCGCCAGCTCTGGAGGAAGACGATGACCACGATCACCACGAGGCCCACCGCCTCGAACAGGGTCTTGTAGACCTCCTGGATCGACTCCTCGATAAAGTCCGTGGGGTTGTAGGCGATGCGGTACTCGACGTCGGGCGGGAAGTTCTTCTTCACCGTCTCCATCACCTTCCGCACGGAGGCGGCGGCGTCGAGGGCGTTGGTGCCGGGACGCTGGAACGCGCCGATGCCCACGGCGGGCGTGTCGTTCAGGTAGGAATTGGTGGTGTAGTCCTTCTGGCCCATCTCGACGCGGGCAATGTCCTTCACCCGCACGAGGCGTCCGTTCTGCGCCTTGATGATGACCTCGGCGAACTCCTCGGGCGACTTGAAGCGCGCCTGCGACTGGACGACGAGCTGGAACGCCTCGCTCTTGGCCGCCGGCGGACCGTTGAGCTGGCCGGCCGCCACCTGCACGTTCTGCTCCTGCAGCGCCGTGGTGACGTCGGTGACCGAGAGACCGTAGGCGGCGAGCTTGTTCGGATCGACCCAGATGCGCTCGGCGTATTCGCTGCCGCCGAACACCGTGATGTCGCCCACTCCGTCCAGGCGCAGGAGCTCGTCGCGGATGTTCAGGTAGATGTAGTTGGCGAGGTAGTTCTGGTCGTAGGTCTTGTTCGGCGAGAGCAGGTGCACGACCAGCATCAGGTCGGGCGAGGCCTTGCGCACGGTGACGCCGAGGTTGCGCACGTCCGGCGGCAGGCGGGGCTGGGCGACCGAGAGGCGGTTCTGCACCAGCACGTTGGCGATATCGAGGTTGGTGCCGACCTTGAAGGTCACGGTCAGCAGCATGTTGCCGTCGTTAGTCGACAACGACGTCATGTAGAGCATGTTGTCGACGCCGTTGACCTCCTGCTCGATCGGCGTCGCGATCGTGGCGGCCACGGTCTCGGCGTTGGCGCCCGGGTACGAGGCGCGGACGGTCACCGTCGGCGGCACGATCTCCGGGTATTGCGAGACCGGCAGCGTCTCGTAGGCGACGAAGCCGAGGATCAGGAACACGATCGACGTGACGGACGCGAAGATCGGCCTGTCGACGAAGAAGTGGGCGAAACGCATCGGTCGAACCTCATGGAGTCGCGCCAGCCCAGAAGGCCCGGCTGCGCCTCGTCAGTCTCTGCCTCGCGCTCCCCGGCGCCGGACCGGGATCCGCGGGCGGGGAGCCCTCTGAGGCGGCTGCCGGGCTCTCCCGGTTCCTCCGCCCCGCATCGTCCGTGCGGCGCCGACCGGGTCGGCGCCCCGTGTCAGGTCTTGCTGGGCGGAAGCTCGATCGTGTCCGGCGCCACTTTCACGCCGGGGCGAACCCGGGCCAGCCCGTTGACCACCACGGTCTCGTCGCCCTTCAGCCCGTCCTGGATCACCCGGTAGCCGTCGACCTTGGGGCCGAGCTTCACGTCGCGCTGCTGGATCGTGTTGTCCGGCCCGACGAGGTAGACGATCCGCTTGTCCTGGTTGGCGGCCACCGCCTCGTCGGGGAGCAGCACACCCTGGTAGGGCTTCGTCGCCGGCATGGAGACGATGCCGAAGAGACCGGGCTTGATGAACTTGTCCGCGTTCTCGACCGTGGCGCGCAGGAGAACCGTGCCGGTGGCGTTGTCGACGCGGTTGTCCACGAAGTCGAGGGTACCCTTGCGGGTCGGCTTGGCCTCGCCGGAGAGCGAGATGAGGATCGGTACGCCCTTGCCTCGCTGGGTCTGGCCCATGCCGATACCGAGCGAGCCCTGGTACTTCAGGAACGACCTCTCATCGACCGTAAAGCTGAAATAGATCGGATCGAGGGAGACGATGGTCGTCAGCAGCGTCTGGTCCGTGATGACGATGTTGCCCTCGGTGACGTTGCGCTGGCTGATCCGCCCGTCGATCGGCGACTTCACCTCGGTGAAGTTGTAGTTGAGCTGGGCGTTGTCGAGGGCGGCCTGGGCGCTGTCCACGTCGGCCTGGGCCGTCTGAGAGGCCTGCCGGCGCTGGTCGGTGACCTGCTCGGAGATGTTGCCGCTCTTGGACAGCGTCTGCGCGCGCTCGAGGTCGGTGACGGAGAAGTTCTGCCGCGCCTTGGCCGATTGCAGGGCGGCCTGGGCCTGCTCCAGGGCTGCCTTGTAGGGGCGCCGGTCGATCACGAAGAGCAGATCGCCCTTCTTCACCGTCTGCCCGTCCATGAAGTTGATCTTCTCGAGGTAGCCCGTCACCCGGGCCCGGACCTCGACGTATTCGACCGGATCGAACCGGCCGGTGTACTGATCCTTCTCGACGATCTCACGGACGACGGGTTTCGCGACGGTGACCTTCGGCGGCGGCCCGCCGGGCGCCTGTGCGAGGGCGGAAGTCGCTGCCGCGGCGAAGCCGACGAGGAGCGGGAGGGTGCGTACGAGCCGGCTGCGCATCGTTCTTTTGGGGTCCCTTGGCTGTGGCGCGCTACTACCGCATCGGCCAAACTGCTTGTGCGCGAGCACACATGACGGCATTCGAACCAGACACGTCGCGGGAATATTCAGGCGATATCCTCACCTGACGCGTACCAATCCTTGAAGCCGCCCCGGTAATGCTCGGAGAATTCGAGGCCGGCCCGTTGCGCGGCGACCAGGGCATTGGCCGAGCGCACGCCCGCCGCACAGGACAGGACGGGGCGGCGGCCATCCGCCCGGACCAACTCGGCCAGGGCCGCCGGATCGAATTCCGACAAAGGATGGGAGACCGAGCCGGGAATGTGGCCCGCCTCGTATTCGTAAGCTTCTCGCACGTCGATCACCAGGATCGACCCATCCGCGAGACCCTGCTTGACCGTCTCGCGATCGAGGTCGACCACCTTCATCCGACGTCGCTCCCCGTCCCGTTCGATCATGCCGCTGACGCTTTTCCATATTCGTCAGGGGCGGCCGACGCAACTCGCGGTCTCCTTAGAGGGCGGCGAGGACGGGCGTGACGGCCGCGAAGTGCCCGGCCCAAGCCGGCGGATGGTAGCCTGCGAGGCGGTCCGCCATCTCGGCACGCCTGGGTGAGTCGGCCTCCGCCAGCGATTCAATTGCGGCGAGCCATCCTGGCCCATCGAGGGGATCGCGGAACAGGGCGAATCCCTCTGCAATCTCCCGGTGGGCGGGGATGTCGGATGCCACGACCGGCAGGCCGGAGGCTGCGGCCTCCACGACCGGGATACCGTAGCCTTCGGTGAAGGAGGGCATCAGCAGGGCCGTGCAGGACCGCATCAGCGCCGCGAGGCCGTGGGTGGACAGGCCCGATGCCTCGATCACGTGATCACGCACGCCCGGGCACCGCTCCAGCATGTCGATGGCGCTCTCGGCCTCCCATCCCCGCCGCCCGACAACAACGAGTCGGGGCGTGCGCGCCCCGTGCCGTTCGGCCAAGACTCGCCAAAGCTGGAACAGCAGGAGATGATTCTTGCGCGATTCGATGGTGCCGCAGGCGACGAACGTGGGCCCCGGCAGGACGAGCCGCTCCCCGTCCCGCCCGAAGGCCGGCTCGACGCCGAGATGGCCCACCGCCACCGGTGGCTTCGGGTACCCCCAGGCATCGAGAAGCTGCAGCGTCCGCCGGCCCGTATCCTCCGAGTTGACGAGGATCGCCGCCGCGTGCCGCCCGATGGTGCGCATCCGCGTCTCGTGCCGGGCCGCCTCGCCGGCGCGGCCATATTCGGGATGGGTGATCGGGATGACGTCGTGGACGAAGAAGGCGGCACGGACGTCTTGACGATCATAGAGCCAGTCGAACCGCCCGGGGCGGTCGAGGCGCAGGTGCGAAGTATGCAGGTAGAGGCTGTCCCGCGGCAGCGCCGAGACGGGCCGGGACCGGGCCAAAATCCTGGCGAGCGTCCTGGCCTGGATGAGCCGGCGATCCCGGTCCGACGATCCGCGCCGGGACGTCGGAGCCTGAGCCTCGACGGGCACCCGGGCGCCGAGACGTTCCGCCAGCCGCCGGTAGGCCGGGTCGTCCCGGGCCGGGCGGTCCTCCACCCAACCGGCCTCCACCGCTGCCACGACGGCCCGGGCCTCGTCCTTGTCCAGCACCCGGGGCCCGAAGGCCGTGGAGACGACGCCGACCCCCTCCCCCGGCCCGTCCAGGACCGCATGGGCGTAGGCCAGATCGACCCGGTCGATCCCGGACGGGCTCGTATGCCGCAGGCGGGTGACGAGGCGGGTCAGGTCGAAGGCGATGGGGCGCTGGATCGTCACGGGCGGCGTGGTCTTCAAGGTTGGGTTGTCTCCAGGATCGATCTGTCTCGGGCGATGAGCGGAAGCCGCTGGTCGGGGCGGACGGGCGCCCTGCCTACCCGGCGCCGTGCCCGTCGGCCAGCGCCGACCCATCCCTGGATTGCGTGCGATCTGCACCCGCATGCGTTTCGGGGCTTGCGTTGTCCGGTCCGGAGAAGCTAAGAGCCGCGGACCCTTCGGGGCGTCGGAGTGTAGCGCAGCCCGGTTAGCGCACTAGTCTGGGGGACTAGGGGTCGTGGGTTCGAATCCCGCCACTCCGACCATTCATCCTCGAAGGATCGGGACCCGATGACCGGCGGGTCCGAACGCCGCAAAGCTCTCGTCACATTCCTGCAGACTGACGGCCAGTGCTTGGCCGTTCGGCGCTTGGCCGGACCCGCGGGATCCCCACTCGAAGATTTTTCGCAGGCGCTCGTCAAACGGCGAGATCATTTTGCAAGCTTTTATTCCGGAAGCAAACAATACAATTTTTAACCATTAACCTACGCCACCGCATAATTGAACATTGGTGTTGAGCGACCGTTGTCAGGCATCCTTAGCTTGCCTTCGGAAGTGGCCATGCCCCATTCGATCTTCATTCGAGAGCGGAAGAGCGGAAAAGCCCGACCCCCTGAATTAGTCGCCTACGATATCGACAGTATCTCCCTGGCGAACCGGCTGGTCCGGCGGATCGCCAAGTCGTTCCGGAACAACGGCCATGACCCCGAGACGGGACGCCGGTGGTTCCAGCAAAAGACAAGCGTCTTCGATATCTACCGCTGGCATCAGTAACCGGCTCCATTCTCCCGCCCGGCCGAGGGCCGGGCGGGCTCGCAGGTCAGTGCGAGCCCGCGGCGCCCATCTCGGCCCGGAACAGGGCCTCCATCTCCCGGCGGACGCGGATCGCCTCGCGGGTGGCGTCGAAGGTCACGTCCGCCCATCGAACCGGGCGCCCGGCCGGCACATCGTTCTTCAGCACCAGATCATGGGCGAGGCCGATGGGCACGGCATCCTGCACCAGGGCGTCGGCCGCCGGCATCAGTTTGCCGTAGACGGTGAACCCGCCCTCGCCGTCGAGCCGCTCGCCCGCCCGCAGGGGACGCTTGGCGGTGGCAGCCACGTCGCCCCGCCAGTCGGTGGTGGCGCCCGTCGACTCGCCGCGGATGGCGATGGAGGCGACCGAGATCCCCAGTTCGAGCCCGATCAGGTGGTAAGGCTTGTAGGTGGCCGCGTAGCGACCGGTGCTGTCGGTCTTGAGGCCGTACTGGGCGAAGCAATCCTGCACGTAGCGGCTCGGCGCCTCGAACACCGCGTAGACGCCCCAGCGCAGGTCGCGGAAGACCGGGCGGCCATCCCGTTCCAGGGATGAGACCACCTCCACCGTGCCCTTCTCCGCCAGGATCCCACCCTCGGCCACGGGGCGGAGCAGGCTCGGCAGGTCATCGACGCCACAGGCCGGGAAGGCGAGCCCATCCCGCGGGGGCGTGAGGCCGCAGGCATTGGCCACCGCGGCCATCTCGAGGGCCGACTTGGTGCCGTCGAGGAAGGAGTTGAACATCTGCGGGTTGAAATCGCCGCCGGCCACCTGCTCATCGGTGAAGCCGTAATGACCCCAGACCGTCTCGGGGGTCGAGGCGTGGTAGACGGGGAGGTACTTCGTGCCCTTGCCGGCGCAGACGACCTCCAAGCCGATGGTCCTCGCCCAATCGACGAGTTCGGCGATGAGGGCCGGCTGGTCGCCCGAGGCCATGCTGTAGATGATGCCTGCCTCGGCGGCCCGGCGGGCGAGGTAGGGCCCGGCGAGAACATCGGCCTCCACGTTGACCATCACCACATGCTTGCGGTGCTCGCAGGCCTTCAGGACGTGATGGATCCCGGCGGCCGGACTTCCGGTGGCGTCGATCACGATGTCGATAAAGGGGCTGGCGATCATGCCGTCCGCATCGTCCGTGACGCAGGTGGTGCCCTCGCGGGCCGCCCTCTCCAGGGATGCGGCGGCGAAGCGCTCGTCCGCCCAGCCGACCCGGCGGAGGGAGTCCTTCGCCCGCGGGGGCGACAGGTCGGCTACGGCCACGAGGTGAATGCCGGCGGTCCGCGGGGCCTGGGACAGGTACATCGAGCCGAACTTCCCGGCCCCGATCAGCCCGACCCGGACGGGCCGGCCCTCCTGCGCACGGCGCTGCAACTGCGCGAACATCGACATGGCCCGGCCTCCCTGGGAATTTTTCCGACCGGTGCAGCACGATCCCGCCGCCCTTGGCAAGCCGGGGGAGCTGCGGCGTGCTGTGCTCCGCCGCCGATGCGTCAGCGGAGCCAGTAGCGGTCCGGGGCGATCGCGGGAGGCAGCGGATCCCCCAACGCGCCCAGTACCGTCCGCTCGACCTCGCGCAGCATCGCGTCGATCGGCAGATCGTTGGGGGCCGTGCCGAAGGGCTCCTCGAGCTCGTCACCCAGGAGGTCGAGGCCGAAGAAGGTGTAGGACACCAGCGCCACGGCCGCCGGCGTCGCCCAGCCCAGGGAGCCCGACAGGCCGACGGGCAGGAACAGGCAGTACAACCAGGCCGTGCGGTACACGAGGAGCGTGTAGGCGAAGGGCACGGGCGTGTGGCGGATCCGCTCGCAGGCGGTCTGGATGGCGCACAGGTCCGTGACCTTCCGTTCGAGGAGGCCGAACAGGATGTCGGTCAGCGCCCCCCGGCGCATCGCGGCGGCGAGGTCGGCCAGCAGGAGGCCGAGGATCGCGTCCGCGGGGCTCGACCGGTCGCGCAAGCCGGCCGCCTCGGCCTCGGTGAGCCACGCGGCGGCGGCCTTCGCCCCTTCCTGGCCCCGGAGGCTGGCATGGAGGGCGCTCGTGAAGGCGGCGACCCGCAGGAGGCTGGCCCGGCGAAGGGCCTCATCCCCCTCCCCCGGCAGCAGGGCCGGGATCGTGCGGGCGAGGCCCCGGGCCTCCACGATCAGCGAACCCCAGACCTTCCGCGCCTCCCACCACCGGTCGTAGCAGGCGTTGTTGCGGAAGCTCAGGAAGATCGACAGGGCGAGCCCGATGAGGGTGAAGGGGCCGACCCCGGCGGTCACCGGGAAGGCCCAGGGCCACGCCTGCTCGGCGGCCACGACCACGACCGAGAAGGCCGTGATGCCGATCACCGTGGGCGCCACCCGCGGAAGGATCGAGCCCCGCAGGGCGAACATGACGGTGAACAGCGTGGGGCGGGGACGGACGATCATCGCCGATATGTGCCACGGCCGCCGCGGGAAGGCAGCCGCCCCCGCGCGGGGCGCGATTGTGCGGCGCGTTGTTGACAACGCGCCGCAACGGATGCGACTGCGCCGCCTTCATTTTCGAGGGGTTTTCCACCGCGCCGGCTTCCGGACCGGACGGGGAAACCCCGGAAGGGAGCGGCGCCGGACGCCGCGACAGCGATGCGCGCACTCATCTTTCCGGGCCAGGGCAGCCAGGCCGTGGGCATGGCCAAGGATCTGGCGGCGAACTTCCCGCAGGCGCGGGCCGTGCTCGATGAGGTCGACGACGCCCTCGGCCAGAAGCTCTCGCACCTCATGGCCGAGGGGCCGGCGGACGAGCTGACTCTGACCGCCAACGCCCAGCCCGCCCTGATGGCCGCGAGCCTCGCCGCCCTGCGGGTCCTGGAGGCGGAGCGCGGCCTCGATCTCGGCCGGGACGTCGCCTGCGTCGCCGGCCATTCGCTGGGCGAATACACGGCACTCGCCGCCGCGGGCAGCCTGACCATCGCCGACGCCGCGCGCCTCCTGCGTATCCGCGGCCAGGCCATGCAGGCCGCCATCCCCCCCGGCGCCGGGGCGATGGCCGCGCTGATCGGCACCGATATCGACGCCGCCCACGCCCTGGCCGAGGAGGCCGCGGAGGGCGAGATCTGCGACGTGGCCAACGACAACGGCGGCGGACAGGTGGTGCTCTCGGGTGCCCGCGGCGCAGTGGAGCGCGCCGTCGCCCTCGCCTCCTCCAAGGGGATCAAGCGGGCGGTGATGCTCAACGTCTCCGCGCCCTTCCACTGCCGCCTGATGGCCCCGGCCGCAGCGCGGATGGCCCAGGCCCTGACGGCGGTGGACCTGCAGGCGCCGAAGGTGCCCCTCTACGCCAACGTCACCGCCGCCCCGGTGGGCGGCCCCGACGAGATCCGCCTTGCCCTGGTGGAGCAGGTCACCGGCACCGTCCGCTGGCGGGAGAGCGTTGCCGCCATGGCCGCCTCCGGTGTCTCGCACTTCGCCGAACTGGGGGCCGGCAAGGTGCTGGCCGGCCTCGTCAAGCGCATCGCCCCCGGCGCGCAGGCGGTCTCGGTCGGCACCCCGGCCGACATCGCCGCCTTCGCGCCCTGACCGCAAACGGAACCCGACCCATGTTCGACCTGACCGGCCGCAAGGCCCTCGTCACCGGCGCCACAGGCGGCCTCGGCGGGGCCATCGCCCGCAGCCTTCACGCCGCCGGGGCCACCGTCGCCCTTTCGGGGACCCGGGCCGATGCGCTCGAAGCCCTCGCCGCCGAACTCGGGGAGCGCACCGCCATCGTGCCGGCGAACCTCGCCGACACCGCCTCGGTCGAGGCCCTGGTCCCCTCCGCCGAGGAGAAGATCGGCCCCCTCGACATCCTCGTGAACAATGCCGGCATCACGCGGGACAACCTCTTCATGCGGATGAAGGACGAGGAGTGGGATTCGGTGATCGCCGTGAACCTCACCGCCGCCTTCCGCCTGTCGCGGGCGGCGGTGAAAGGTATGATGCGCCGCCGTTACGGCCGGATCATCGGCATCGGCTCGGTGGTGGGCACCACCGGCAATCCCGGCCAGGGGAACTACGCCGCCGCCAAGGCCGGCCTCGTGGGCCTCACCAAGGCGCTGGCCGGCGAGGTCGCCTCCCGCGGGATCACCGTGAATTGCATCGCGCCCGGCTTCATCGCCTCGCCGATGACCGACGCCCTCAATGAGAAGCAGCGGGAGGGCATCCTCACCCGGGTGCCGGCCGGGCGCCTCGGCGAAGGCGCGGAAGTCGCCGCGGCCTGCCTGTACCTCGCCTCGCAGGAGGCGGGCTACGTCACCGGCCAGACGCTGCACGTGAACGGCGGGATGGCGATGATCTGAAGCCAAAACAAGTCAAGGCACTGAAAAACCACACCTCTGAACGCTTTGTGAACGGCCTCTCGCCAGGGCGAAAACCCTGTGCTACCACCCGATCAGCCGTACAGGGGGTTGACGGTTCAGCGGGTTTTCAGTCCAAGGCCCCTGCATCGGGGCTGACCCGGTTTACCTCGAAACACGCGCGATCGGACACCGGCTCTCCAGGGCCCTCAGGCGAGGCGAGCCACGGCATGACAAGAAAACGCGAACAGAGACCAGCAAGGACGAGGACGCAAGACCGATGAGCGATATCGCTGAGCGCGTGAAGAAGATCGTTGTCGAGCACCTGGGCGTTGAGCCCGAGAAGGTGGTCGAGAGCGCCAACTTCATCGACGACCTCGGTGCCGACAGCCTCGACACCGTCGAGCTGGTGATGGCCTTCGAGGAGGAGTTCAACGTCGAAATCCCGGACGACGCCGCCGAGACCATCCAGACGGTCGGGGACGCGGTGAAGTTCCTGGAGAAGAACTCGGCCGCCTGAGGGGTCGATTCGAGTTTCACGCGGCGCGGCTGAGGCGATTTCGCCCCCGCGCCGTTATTCGTTTTAGAGGATTGCAGGACGGGTTCTATGCGGCGGGTTGTGGTCACGGGTCTGGGGATGGTCACGCCGCTCGGCAGCGGAGTGGAGCACACCTGGAGCCGCCTGATCGCGGGAGATAGCGGCGCCGGGATGATTCGCGGGTTCGAAGCCGCCGATCTGCCCTGCCGCATCGCCTGCCAGATCCCCTTCGGCGACGGCAGCGAGGGGACGTTCAACCCCGACGCGGCGATGGACCCGAAGGAGCAGCGCAAGGTCGATCCGTTCATCGTCTACGCCATGGCGGCGGCCGACGAGGCGCTGGCGGATGCGGGCTGGCACCCGACCGACGAAGAGGACCGCATCGCCACGGGCGTGCTGATCGGCTCCGGCATCGGCGGCATCGGCGGCATCTACGACGCCTCCGTGACCCTCCACGAGAAGGGCCCCCGGCGGATCTCGCCGTTCTTCATTCCCGGCCGGATCATCAACCTGGCCGCGGGGCAGGTGTCGATCAAGCACGGGCTGAAGGGCCCGAACCACGCCGTGGTCACCGCCTGCTCGACGGGCGCGCATGCCATCGGCGACGCGAGCCGGCTGATCGCGCTGGGCGACGCCGACGTGATGGTGGCCGGCGGCGCCGAATCACCCGTGAACCGCCTCTCCATCGCCGGGTTCTCGGCCTGCCGGGCGCTCTCCACCGGCTTCAACGACGCCCCGGAGAAGGCCTCCCGCCCCTACGACAAGGACCGCGACGGCTTCGTCATGGGCGAGGGCGCGGGCGTGGTGGTGCTGGAGGAATACGAGCACGCCAAGGCCCGGGGCGCGAAGATCTACGCTGAGGTCGTCGGCTACGGCCTCTCCGGCGATGCCTACCACATCACCTCACCCTCGCCGGACGGCGACGGCGCCTTCCGCTGCATGACCGCCGCGGTGAAGCGTGCGGGCATCTCCCCGTCCGAGATCGACTACATCAACGCCCACGGCACATCGACGCCCATGGGCGACGAGCTGGAGCTGAAGGCGGTGGAGCGTCTCCTCGGCGAGGGCGCGGCGAAGGCCACGATGTCCTCCACCAAGAGCGCGGTGGGCCACCTCCTCGGCGCGGCCGGTGCGGTGGAGGCGATCTTCTCGATCCTCACCATCCGCGACGGCGTGATCCCGCCGACGTTGAACCTCGACAACCCGAGCGTCGAGACCCGCATCGACCTCGTCCCGCACGAGGCCAAGCGCAAGCGCGTGGATGTGGCCCTGTCGAACTCGTTCGGCTTCGGCGGAACGAACGCTTCGCTGGTGATGCGGCGAGTCTGAGAGGGCGGGCCGCGTTTGGCGAAAAGTTTTGCGACCGTAATCCTCCCACAACCTGATCCCGAGGCGCCCGCTTCAGCGGGCCGCGAAGGAGGGCTCCAGGGAGCGCAGCGCGTTCTGGAGCCCTCCTTCGAGGCTGCTTCGCAGCACCTCAGGATGAGGCAAGGGAATGGGATCGGACGGGTTTCGATCCCGACCTACGCTGGGCTCTCAGCCCTCAGAGGCGTCCCTGCGGCGTGAGCCGGTGCACCACCTCCGGGAGCGTCTGGGACAGCTCCGATAGGAGCGCGCCTCGCTCCATGCCGGTCTCGCGCTCCAGGGCGTCCACGGTGTCGTCGCCGAGGGCGCGGGCGAGTTGATCCGGGCCGATGGCGTGGTTCGTGCCGTGGCCGATCCAGGAACCGATCACATCCCCGAGTCCCGCATTCCGGAAGCGGTCCACCAGCGGCCCGAGGCCCGCCACCTCCTCGATCTGGGAGCGACCTGCCGTCTGCGACGGACCACCGCCGCCGAGCATGCCGGACAGGTCGTCGAACCCGCCGCCCGGCAGAGAAGCGTCCACCGGGGGCTCCGCATCCGACGACGGACCTTGGCCGACGGGGCCGGTGTCGCGGCGACCGCCATACTGATCGAACCCGCCGATATCGCCGGAATCGCCCCGGGGCGTCGGTTGATGCGGTCGCTCTCCCGAAGGCCCGGTGCCGGAGCGGTCGGCCTCCGGGCCGGGCTCGCCCTGGCGCCCGCGGCCGAAGATATCGCCGAAGCCGCCGCTGGCGCCCTTGGCGAGGAGCAGCATCAGGAGGGCCTTCACCAGGGGCGACATCCCCCCCTGTCGGCCGCCGAAGACCTGCCCCAGGACGCCGCCGATCACCGATTCGAGCATGCCCATCCGTGCCTCCCCGCCTTGCGCCCGTTCAACGTTCCGCGCCGGCCGTTCGGTTCCCCAGGGCGCCGAGGGCACAGCCAGACAGGTACGGGGGCAGCATCAACGCGGCCCCTTCGAGCCAGAGGCCCGGAAGGCCCGGTACAACCTGCGCTGCAGCGAGGGCCATGACCAGGAGGGCAAGGCCCGCGAGACCGAAGGGCACCACCCGGTCTCGGGGCCAGCCCGCCAGGAAGCCCACGAGGCAGCCGAGCGCCACCGCCCCGGCGAGGCCGGGCCAGAACGCAGCGAGGAGGAGCGTCACGGGCGTCGAGCCTCCGTGGGGATCGATCCGGCGGCGATCACGGGGCCAGCGCGACCGTCGCCGGCCCCGCCCCCCTGTCCGGTCCCGCCGCCACCTGGCCGGGCTTCATCCCGGCCTGGAGCAGGTATTCCACCAGGGCCTGCGCCCGCTGGCGGGCGAGGCCGGACGCCTCGTCTTCCGCCGGCTTGGCCTCGGTGCCCTCAGGGGGCTTCTTGTCCTCCGCCTTGGCAATTTTGGCGGGCGGCTTCTTCTCGGCGGGCTTCTTCTCGGACGATTTGACCGGTTTGGCGGCCTCCTCCGGCGGCGGGGCGGGCTTGGCCCCCGGCGGGTCGGCGGGCCCCGACACCGCCACACGAAGGTCGGGGCAGGCCCGGGCCACCGAGGCCAGGGCATCGAGGGCGGGGTAGAAGGCCGGGTTCAGGCTCGTGCTGCCCACGGGGAAGCGCAGATCCGCCGTCGCGGTGGCGGCGGCGACACCTTCCCGGCAGGATTCCGCGTCTCGCCGTGCCTCCGGCTCCCGGGGGGCGACGGCAGCTGCCCCCGTCCAGCCGGCCGGAAGGGCAGAGAATCGTTCGGGCGCGCGGGCGGCGGCCTCCGGATAGAGGCTCTCGCCCGTGACGGTGAGGGTACGGTCCTTTACGGTCGCCTCGCCCGTGGCAAGGGTGGAGAGCAGCCCAGCGCCTGCCTCCAAAGCGGTGCCGAGGCCGGGCGGGGCGCCCTCGGCGAGGCGCGTGCGGTCGATCACCGGCTCGCGGTAGAGGCGCTGACGCAGGATGGCGAGGAGACGCCGCCGGGCTTCCTCATCGGGCAGATGGCCGCTCACCGTCACCGATTCGGGGCTCCGGCGCAGGCTGACCCGATAGGGCGAGAGCGGCTTGGCGGCGAGGCTCACCGTTCCCGCGCCGACACCGGGGGGGCGCTCGTCCCGCAGGAGGGCCTGCGCTTCGGGGATCGCCTGGGGATCGATGGCATCGCCATGGACCGAGACGGCGCCGCCCGCATAAGCCACCTCGCCGGTCTGAATCAGCCCGGCGAGCTTGCCCATGAATGCGGTCAGGGCCAGGGGATCGACCGTCTCCGGCAGGCCGCGGGCGGCCTGGAGCCGGTCTTCCACGGGGCCGCCATCGGTCAGCATCCGGGCCAGGGACAGGGCCGCCTGCCGGGCGGCCTCCGATGGGACATAGCCCGTGAGCGTCATCCCCGCCCCGACCCGGGCGAGGACGAAGCGGTAATCGCCAATTCGCGGCGGCAGGATCTCGACCCGGCCGAGGCTGTACCCCTCCGGCGGCCGCGCGAGGGCGGTGCGCAGGGCATCGTAGGCGGCGAGGTCCACCGCTTCGCCCGAGATGCTGAGGACCGTGTCGGTGATCACCGCCCGGCCCCCCGGCGCGAGGCTCGGGAGGCGGGCAGCGAGGAATGCGGCGGCGGACGGAAAATCCGGCGGGGCGCCGCGGGCCGCGCGGGTGCCGTCCCGCAGGGGCGTCCCCGTTCCGATGGCCCCCGTCACCTCCACCTCCAGGGCACGCCGGCCGATCTCGACCGGGCGGCTGCCTTCGACGGTGACGCCCGCCCCGCCGGCCCAGGTCGCCGCCCAACGGAATGGCGCCGCCGTCTCCACGAGGCCGACCTCGGACACGATCCGGCGCGGACCGTCGAGGGCGGAGAGTCGGGCGAGGACGACGGCCCGGCCGGTCTCGTCGGGCGCCTCGCCCTGGGCCACGAGGTCCCGGCCCTGTGCCGTGACCCGCAGCCAGGGCTCGCCATTCGCGGCAGCGGTGGTGGTGGCGGCGACGCCTTCGCCTTCCTTGGCGATCCGGTCGGCGATACCAGGAGCGGTCCAAGACGCGAGGGCGACCCAGATCCCGGCAAGGGGGAGCAAGCCGGCGAGCCAGCCGGCGCGGCGCAGGGCACGGGCGGACGTCTCGAACTGCGGCACGGATCGGGTCCGACGGGTAGGAGGCGCCCCTATACCATAGGCTGTTTCCGGCAGCACGAGGGCAACGAGGCCATCGAAGACTAGGGCGGGGATCACGGTAGGAACGGTGTCCGAAAAATCCTCACCGTCATTGCGAGCGCAGCGAAGCAATCCAGGGATGCGGGACGCCTCAAGACCGCGCGGATCCCTGGATTGCTTCGCTGCGCTCGCAATGACGGGGTTAGTGGGCCCTACCCGTCCCGCAGCACCTCCAGCTCGAGCCAGCGGTCTTCGGCGGCGGCGAGTTCCGTCTCCGCCTGGGCGAGGGTGGCGCTCGCCTTCTCGAAGCGCGCCGGGTCGCGGGCATACAGATCGGGGTCGTCGAGGATGCCCTTGAGCTGGACGATCGCCGCTTCGAGCTTCTCAATGCGGGCCGGCAGAGTCTTCAACTCGTGCTGGTCCTTGAAGCCGAGCTTCGGCTTGCCGGCCGGGGGTGGCGCCTTGT
This sequence comes from Methylobacterium persicinum, assembly GCF_022179525.1. GTDB lineage: Bacteria > Pseudomonadota > Alphaproteobacteria > Rhizobiales > Beijerinckiaceae > Methylobacterium > Methylobacterium persicinum. Next base: position 24,282 of record NZ_BPQX01000053.1, on the reverse strand, counting down.
CCCGGGGTTCCGCCCGCTCGGGTCTGGGCTCGGCCTTCCGGCCGGCCGCGCCGCGAGCCTCAACGCCCTTGCCCCGCTGGGTGAGCATGTCCGTATAGCCGCCGGCATACTCCACCCAGCGCCCCTCCCCTTCCGAGACCAGCACGCTGCCGACCACCCGGTCGAGGAAGTCGCGGTCGTGGCTCACGAGGAGCAGGGTGCCCTCGTAATCGTCCAGCATCTCCTGGAGCAGGTCGAGGGTCTCGAGGTCGAGGTCGTTGGTCGGCTCATCGAGGACGAGGAGGTTCGAGGGCTGCGCCAGGGCCTTGGCGATCAGCAGCCGGTTGCGCTCGCCGCCGGACAGCACCGACACCGGCGTGCGGGCCTGTTCCGGAGCGAACAGGAAGTCCTTCAGGTAGCCGATGACATGCCGGCTGCGGCCGTTGACGGTGACGCTGTCGCCCCGGCCCCCGGTGAGGACGTCGGTGACGGTCATGCCCGGCTCCAAGGCGGCCCGGCCCTGGTCGAGGATCACCGGCTTGAGATTCGTGCCGAGGACGATCTCCCCCGAATCGGGGGCGATCTCGCCCGTCAGGAGCTTGATGAGGGTCGACTTGCCCGCTCCGTTGGCGCCGACGATGCCGAGCCGGTCGCCGCGCATCACCCGGAGCGTGAGGGTCTCCACGATCCGCCGCTCGCCGTAGGATTTCGAGACGCCCCGCGCCTCGACGACCAGGGCACCGGACGCCTCGACGTCGCTCGCCTGCATGCTCACCGACCCGACCGGGCGGCGGTGCTCCCGACGGTCCTTGCGGAGGGCGTGGAGGTTGCCGAGGCGGCGAACGTTGCGCTTCCGCCGGGCGGTGACGCCGTAGCGCAGCCAATGCTCTTCGTCGGCGATCTTGCGGTCGAGCTTGTGCTGGTTGCGCTCCTCCTCTTCGAGGAAGGCGTCGCGCCACGCCTCGAATCCGGAGAACCCCTGCTCGATCCGGCGGGTCTCGCCCCGGTCCAGCCAGACGGTGGACCGGGACAGGGCCGAGAGGAAGCGCCGGTCGTGGCTGATGAGGACCAGGGCGGCCCGGATGCCCTTGAGTTCAGCTTCTAACCACTCGATCGCCGGCAGATCGAGGTGGTTCGTCGGCTCATCGAGGAGCAGCACGTCGGGCTCGGGCGCCAGGGCCCGGGCGAGGGCCACCCGGCGGCCCTCGCCTCCCGAGAGCCGGGACGGATCCTCCTCGCCGGTCATGCCGAGGCTTTCGAGCAGGTAGCGGGCACGATGGGCCGGATCGCCCGGGGCGAGGCCCGCTTCCACGAAGTCGAGGGTCGTGGTGAAACCGGAGAAGTCCGGCTCCTGCGCGAGGTAGCGGATGGTCGTGCCGGGCTGGACGAACAGCCGCCCCTTGTCGGGCTCCACGAGGCCGGCGGCGATCTTCATCAGGGTCGACTTGCCCGAGCCATTGCGGCCCACGAGGCAAGTCCGGTCGCCGGGGGCGATGGTGAGATCGGCGCGGGTGATCAGCGGCGTGCCGCCGAAAGTCAGCGCGGCATCCTGAAGGGTGAGAAGCGGGGGGGCGGCCATGGGGCGCTTATGGCAGCGACGCGCCGTGTCTTCAAACGCTGCGAAGGCCACAGACTCCGTGAGCGACCTCCGTCATTGCGAGCGCATCGAAGCAATGCAGGGGGCGCAACATCCGGGAATGGCCCGTTGCCCTGGATTGCTTCAGATCGTTCGCAATGACGTCGAGGGGGCGACAGCAATGAGTGGATGCAACGCCGCCGGGAACACTCACGCCGTGGGGTTGGCCGGTCCGGGCGGGCTGATCTCCGGGCCGCCGGGATCGTTCACCGGGATCTCCGGCGGCTGGATGCCGGGCGCTTCGGCGGGGGTGTTCCCGGGGATCTCCGGCGAGGGTCCGGGGGTGGGGATCTGCGGCGGATCGTAGGGCGTGTCCGGCGCAGGGCTCGGGGCCGGCTGGGGCACTTCCGGAACGGAACCGGGATTCGACATCTGGCGGTTTTCCTCGCTTGCAGCCCCTTCCCGGGGCCGTCGTGGCAAGGCGAACGGACCGGGAGCCGGGAGGTTCCGCCTACTTCTTGGTCAGGAGGAGGTTGCCTTCCTTGCTCGCGACCTTCTGGATCTTCTCCGCGAACAGGGCGAGCAGGAACGGCAGCTTTACCTCGAGCCGCACGCTCTCCGCGCCGACGTCGATCGTCCCGGCGATCTTCTGCGCCATGGCGGACACGCCGAAATCGAGGCGGTCCCCGGTCCAGCCGAGTTGATCGACGGCGATGCCGCTCTTGGACAGGAGCGCCCGGGCCTGTTCCGTCCCCTCCTCGAGCCGGCGCTTCGCCTCGGCCTGGCCGAGATCGTGCGGGATGTCGACGATGAGAGGCTTCGGCATGGGACGGACCGGGGTTGTGAGCGGCGCACGAGGCGCCGCGCGGTGACGGGGGGATCGAGAGCGAAACGGCCGGTGGAGAGCTTGGCTCCCGGTGCCGCGGCCCTCAGATGGGGTCTTGCTGCCCGTCCGGCAACGAAGGATCGCGCCACGAAAAAACGGGACGGCTCGCGCCGCCCCGTTCCATCGTGTTCCGTCGGGGCCTTCGGCCCAACCGTGAAACGCCCCGGGCGGAGCACCGCCCGGAACACGCCGCCGTCCAAGGGGACGGCCGCATGTCCTTAATCCTCGCCCTCGTTCGGCGGATCACCGGAGCCCGGCTTTCCGCGTCACGCCCTAACGGCCGAGGAAGATCGAAGCCAGCCGCTGGATCAGACCCCGCGGTGCGGGCGGAGGTGCGCTCTGCCCAGGGCCGTCCCCGATCTAAGCGTTGGCGGCGAAGGGGTGCTTGGCCGAGTTGCGCTGCTCGGTGACGGTCGCAGCCTTCGGCTCGCCGCTGACCGCGCGCTGGATCGACAGCTTCGTGGCCTCGTAGTTGTACTGCTGGATCTTGGCGTCGTCGGCCGCTTCCCAGTGGATGAACACGCCGACCAGCACGTACAGGTCGTCGGCCTCGTCCGCCGGGATGATGCCTTCGGCGACGCAATCCTGCACCGCCTTCGCCACGCCGTGCTGGGCCGGTCCGAACATCTGCACCGCCTGGCGGGCATCGTTGATCGTGACCTTGTTGAACATCAGCGTGTTCGGCTTGCACGGCAGGTTCGGCGCGATCACCGCGAGCAGGCTGGTGAAGCCGTGCTTGTTGTTGGTCAGGCCGTTGCAGAACGCGGTCTCGGCGGGCGAGCCGCGCGGTCCGATGATCAGGTCGATATGGGCGACCTCGTTGCCATCGCCGACGAGAGCCTCGCCGACCATAACCTTGTTGATCTTCGCCATTCGGTGTCTCTCCCTGAATCCGTAAAGAGGCTGCGGCGCCGGACGAAGCCGCTGCCGGAAAGCCATCCTTGTTGTCGGCGCCCGGCCATCCCTCACTGGGCGAACCGGGCCGGTTGGGCCGGACAGCGGCGGGACCCTACAGCGGGGCCCTTTCTGTCACAAGGCGCGCAACGCCCTGATTTTGAGGAATATCTCTGTGCCGACGAAAGGATTGCGCGTGATACGGCAGGCGGAAGCCCACGCCCGCGGTCCGATCAACCCAGCGATGCGCCAGCCTCGACCAAGGCCCTCCAGAAAAGGGTTGCCACGGTGAAATCAGCGCTGGTGCCGGGATTGATACCCTGCTCCTTCAACTCCGTGTCGAATGCGAGCAGGGCCGCCACGGGCCGGCTCGCCATATCGATCTCCGCCCTCAGCGCCGCGGCCCGGTCCCGGACCGCGCGGGCCGTGACCTCCCCGTGCTTGCGCAGGACATGGCTGTCCGGGAAGGCGGCGAGGTAGGCCAGATGCACTGCGCTCGCGGACCAGGGCGCGTCGAGCCCCACCGCCCGGGCGGCCTCCAGCGCCGGAAGACCGACCTCGCGCACGTCCTCGAAGGCGGTGACGTAGGCCCGGGCGATACGGTCCCGGGGGGCGGCCTCGGCCATGGCCGCGGAGAGCGGGGGCGGCTCGGCCTCCTCCGCGGTGACGTCGTAGCGGGTGGCTTGGCCGAGGCCGCCGGGCGAGGCGAGGCGGATCGCGGCGAAGACGTCCCTCGCATCCTCCGGCCCCAGCCGCCCTAACGCAGCCGCCAGGGTGATGCCCTCCTCCGCTGCCAGGGCGAGGGGCGCGCAGAGGAGCAGGATGCCGAGGTTGGTGTTCTGCCCCACCGCCTCCCGGGTGGCGGCGACGCCTCCGAGCACCCGCGCTCCGACCCCCGAACCAGCCTCCGCGAGCGGCCCGGCGGAGACCTCGGCGCTCCGGGCGAAGTCGGCCACCTCCATCCGGTGCCCGGCGGCGTAGGCGTGGACGTTGCCGACCTTCAACGCGTCGAGTTCGGCGTGGCAGGCATCCCGGTAGAGGCCGGCGATCCGTTCGGGATGGAGCATTGGTCGGGGCGCCTTTCGTTGGGATCCTTCACGGAAGACGACAGACCTCTCCCGCCCAACCCCCTCATGCTGAAGTGCTGCGGAGCAGCCTCGCAGGAGGGCTCCGGAAGGCTCCGCGATCCCTGGAGCCCTCCTTCGAGGCCCGCTGGCGCGGGCACCTCAGGATGAGGCGGTCTAAGAATTGTGATGCGGCGGGGGCCGTTCAGGCGACGACGAGGCGCGGGCGCGTCTGCGCCCGCACCGCCGTCAGGAAGCCGCGCACCACGCTCGCCGCGATATCCACCTCGCAGACGGTCTGGAGGCCGGACCATGCCGGCATGGAGTTCACCTCCAGCACCGCGTAGCCGCCCACCCCGTCCTCGACGAGGTCGACGCCGGAATAGGCGACGCCCACCGCGGCCGCCGCGGCCTCGGCGAGTTCGGCGGCCGCCGGGGGCATCGCCCAGGGCAGGGGCCTACCCCCGCGGTGGACGTTGGTGATCCAGCCATCGCCCTCGCGGATCATCCCGGCGACAGCCCGGCCGTCGCAGACGAACACGCGAAAATCCCGCCACAGGCCGTCCCGGCGGGGGACGTAGCGCTGCAGGTAGAACACCCGCGAGACCGCTTCCTCCTCCGGAAGGTCCTCGGGCCGCTCGATCAGGGCGAGGCCTTCCCCCTGGGAACCGAACAGGGGCTTGAGGACCAGGGGATTTCCGGGCCTCGCCTCACGGGTGGCGACGGCGGCGGCGGCCTCCCGGGTGGAGACGACCCAGGTCTCCGGCGTCGGCAGGCCGGCGCGGGCGACGAGGAGCGAGGTCGCCGCCTTGTCCACCGAGCGCTCGATGGCCACGGGCGAGTTCCAGACGACGCAGCCCGCGGCGACCAGGGCGTGCAGCACGCCGAGACGCATGGTCGTCGCCTCGAAGGTGCCCCCCGCGATGGTCCGCAGCAGCACCCCGTCCGGCAGGGCGCCGTCGAAGCCCGGCACCCGGAGGGGCTCGCCGGCCCCGGTCTCGATGGTCACGTCGGCCAGGGAGAACAGCACCGGCTCGACTCCCTGCGCCCGGAGGGCCGCCAGGAGCCTTGCCTTGTGCCAGTTGCCATTATCGGCCGCGAGGGCGATGCGCATGGATGTCAGCTCGGGAGAGATCCCTCCCCCGCTGCGGGGGAGGGGTGGCCGCGTCAGGCGAAGGACGCATCGACCAGGGACGGCTCCAGGCGGCCGCCCCGGAAGGTCGCGCCGGTGCGCACCGAGGTGACGATCGCCTCCGCCGGCGAGAACAGGGCGCCGTCGATCTTGTAGAAGTCGCCGTTCACCCGGGAAAAGATCTCGGCGAAGGGCGATCCGTGGTCGGCCGAGCCGGTGGAGGGCAGTTGCTCGGCGAGCTGGCGGGCGTCGGCCTCGTCCGCATCCACGAAGAGCTGCACCCGGCCGCCGTAGATGATGGCATCGTTGGTGCGGCCCATAGCCTTGATGAAGTCCGGATGCGGCGGCGACAGGGGCGCCGACCCGATCCCATCGATGATCGCGTGCAGGTCGAATCCGACCGTGTGCGCCTTGTGCAGGGCGACTTCCAGAACGCGGGAGACGACCTGGGTGGCGCCCGCGAGGCTCTGGGTCGGGGCGAAGATGAAGGTCAGGTCCTCGGGGGCGACGCCCGCCGCCTCGGCGACCTTGGCGACGACGCTCTCCGGCGGGCCGCCGGCCGATTCGAGGACGAGGACCGTCTTGGTGGCCGTGTCGCGGTAGCCGAGCTCGCCGTAGAGGTCTTCGACGGCGGCCACCGCACGGCCGGGGCCGGAGCCGAGGGCGAAGAAGCCCGAACCGCCGGTCTCGTCGGCGAGGCTCCAGCCGGCATACTGGCTGCCGAGGCAGGCTAGGACCGGATCCGCCGTGTGGACGGTGACCGTGTAGGGCCACGAGGCCACCGGGCCGGTGGGTGCGATGGTCACGGTGCCGAGGCCGCCGAGGCAGATCTCGGCGATGCGCCGGCCCGCCTCGATGGAGCCGCGGGCCGCCGACCCGGCATCGATCATCCGCGCGCCGCCGGGGGCCTGCGAGACGGCCAGCCGCAGGGCTCCCGCATCGGCGACGAGGCGCTCGACCAAGGGGGCGCTCAGCGCGTTGATGCTCGGGTGGCTGGGGCTGTCGCTCATACTGGGGCTTCCTCGTCCTTGGTGTTCTCGTTCAGGGCGATCCGCAGCCGCTCCATTCGCGAAGCGAGGGCGGCACGGGCCGATTCTCCGTCGGCGCCCGTGGCGAAGACGGTGCAGAGCGGCGCATCACGCCGCACGGTGCTGCCGGCGGCGGGCCGGTCGCGCACATGATCGGGCCATGCGACGGCCGGGACCGGCGCATGGTCGGTGCGGGCGTAACAGATCGCGCCGGCCGCCGCATCCACCGGCGACGCTCCGATCGACATGGCCGCGCCCCCGCCAAGGCATGCCTCCATGTGGGCCGCGAGCAGGGGCACGGAGCGCCTGTCCAGCAGGTCCAGGGTGGCGCCGGGGCGCGGATTGACCTCCGTGAGCCACCAGCGAGACCCGTCCGAGAGGAAATCCACGCTGGCGAGGCCGACGAGCCCGGTCGCCCGGGCGATCCGTTCGGCCGCCTCCGACACGGCGGCGACGAGGGCGGGCGGCAGGGGATGCTCCTCTCCCGGTGCGAAGGCTACGGCGCTGCCGTAGCGGAAGGGCTGACCCGGGGACGGGGCGCACCCTTGCGCCGTCACCGCCAGGACGCGGACGGTGCCCGCCCCGGCCAGCACGTTGACCGCGTAGGGAAGTCCGCCGACCCGGGCTTGAAGGTAATGGCCGGGCTCCGGCACATCTGCGGTCGCTTGGCGGATATGGCCACCGCCGGAGCCGCCCACGGCCTTCATCAGCCAGCGGGACGGGTCCGCCACCGGTCCGGCGGATACGGCGGGATGCGGTAGCCCGAGCCGGCCGCAGAGATCGGCCAAGGCGAAGGGATCCTTCAGGACGCCGACCGCCTCGCCGGATGTCCCGATCAGGCGGTACCGCCGGCCGATCTCCGTGATCAGGCCCGGATCGTCCTCGAACCCGCTGCCGAGGATGACGCCAAGGGTCCCGCCGGCCTCCGCCGCCAGGGCGTCCAGGCTTTCTAGGACCGAGCCGGCGACCATGCCCCGGCCGAAACGGCCCGGCATCACCCGGCAGGACTCGGCGAGGGCACAGGTATCGTCGTCGCCGAACAGGTCCGCCACGTAGGGGCGCAGGCCGGCCCGCCGTGCCGCCTGCGCGAGGGCACGCCCGGACTGCGCCGCGATCAGGACGGCTGCGTCCATGCGGTCAGAAATCAGCCGGCGATCTCGACCGCGAGGGGATAGGCGTCGCGGAAGTCGAGGCAGAGGGGCGTGTCGGATTCGAGCATGCGCTGGAAGAGACGCCGCTGGGTCTGATACTTGACGTTGCCCACGGCGAGGGCGCCGATGCCGAAGCCCCTGCCCCCCGGCAATTCCACATCGACGGCGTTGACGTCGATCCCCGCGATGCCGGCGGGGGGAACGGCATTCACGTCGGAGGCGACGAGGAGCTTGCCCGCATGGGACAGATCCTCGGCCGAGAGGATCGGAATGCCGGCCGGGCCGGCGGAGAGGATCACGTCGGCGTCGCGGATCGCCTCGCGGCGGTCGGCGGGGGTCGTGCCGTCCACGGCGCCGACCTCCACGCCGAAGCGCCATTTCATGGTGAAGGCGATCTTGGAGACCCGCTCCTCGCCGTCATGCCCCACCAGGACTGTCTTGGCGCCTTCCAGGGCGCCGATCACCGCCGCCACGTAGGCCACGACGCCCGCGCCGCCGAAGATCACGATGCGCTTGCCCTTGAGGTCGGTGCCGAACTTCACCCTCAGCGCCCGGGAGATCTGCGCCACCATCGCCGCCCCGGTGGTGAACGAGCCCGCCGGATCGGCGAAGACATGGTTCACGAAGGGCGGGACGAAGGCCTTCTTCGCCCGGTCGACCATGTCGAGGGCGTCCTCGGCGTTCTTGCCGCCGATGAAGATGCCGGTGCGGGTGCCGTCCTGCGGCGAGCGGGAGAAGATCGAATCCTGGGTCAGCGACACCACGTCCGAGAGGCTCACCTCGGTATAGGTGATGAGGGTCTCGAAGCCGGCATCGACGGCCATATTCACGTCGAACGGGCTCATGTGCCGGAGCGGCGTGAGCATATGAAGGATCGAGCGGGCCATTTCTTCGACCTCTCCCTTTCGGCGACCCCGCCGGGGCCGTGCCTCAAACAAGTCCCCCGGGAGCCATTCGGTCAAGCCGAACCCGCGTCAGGCGCAGATCCCCCCGGCGACCGTTGCACCCGTATTGCGCCCACGGGTAATCAGGAAGGATAAATTTTCCCCCCTGCTCAGCGTGGCCACGAGGGTGCGGGCCTCGTCCTCGGACCGCGCCAGGATGAAGCCCGTGGGCCCCCACGAACTCTGGCCGTAGCCGGCGACGCCCCGGCGCGCGGCCTCGGCCAGCACCGCGGCCACCGCCGCGCTGGCATAGCGCCCACCCTGATGCGGGGCGAAATGATCGCCCACGAGATCCTGCATCCGGGTGATCCCCGCCCCGAAGGAATCCGCATCGCCCGTGACGCAGGCCGGCAGCACTTGCATCAGGACGATTCGGCAGATCTCGGCGGCCTGGGCCTCGGGGAAGCGCGGCAGGTCGCGGAACGCCTCGACTTCGCGGGTGCCGTGGACCCCGGCCATGGAGGTGTCGAGGATGAGGACCAGCCGCCACGCCTCCGGGAAGGGCAGCCGGGCCACGACCGGCGGGGGCGAGGCGTCGGCCCCGCGCCCGCCATCGACGATCAGCCCACCCTCGGTGAAGGCGCGCAGGCCGACGCCGGAGCGGTTCCCCCGGTCGAGGGCGTTGGAGAAAGCCTCGGGCGAGAAGGGCCGCCCGGCGAGCCGCGCTAGGGCGACGGCCACGGCCAGGGCCAGCTGCGTGCCGGACCCGAACCCGGCATGGGCGGGAATCGCCCTCTCCACCCGGATGGCGACGCCCGTCCCGACCTCGAGATGGCCCGCGGCCGCGGCGGCATAGCGCCGGACGCGCTCGGCCTCCGGCCCTTCCACATGAAGCGTCGGGGCGGGACGGGCCGTGAGCAAGAGGGCGGGCGAATCGATGGCGAGCCCGACGCTGCCGAACCGGCGTCCGAGACCGCCATGCAGGTCGAGGAAGCCGAAATGCAAGCGCGCGGGCGCTTCGATGCGCACGCTGTCCGTGCTGGATTCGGGGGCGTCGGCCACGGCGATCCCCTTCCTCCCGGTCACTGCGTCGGATCTCGGGCGCTTCTCACACGGGAGCCCCGTCGGGGCAACCGGGTCCGGACGCCTGACGCCGGTGCCGGGCGGGTCGGTTGCGCGTGGCGGTGCGTTCCCTGTGTGAGGGCCCTTGCCGGAGTGAGGGCCCTTGCCGGATGCGTCCGATGGAGGCAAACCTAGCCCGGCGACGGCGTGCCGAGTTTGCCGTTCGTTCGGGTTTCCCCGGGCGGGCAGGCCATTCCGAGCCGGCGGGCTTCCTGTGAAGTCCCGCTCAACCGGTCTTACGGCCGTCGCCCGCCCGACAGATATCGCGACTGGCAGGCCCCCGGGCCCGTCATGCCGACAAGAACGATCGAGCGAGGGGAGCAATGCCAGCCTGGGTCAAAGGCGCGGCCACCGACATCGACGCCGCCATCGGTGCGGCGGCCGACCTGTTGGGCGCGGCGCGGATGCCGGTCATCGCCGGCCTCAACGCGGAAGTCTCCGCCATCCGAGCGGCCTTCGATCTGGCGGGGCGCGTCGGCGGCTCCCTGGATACGGACGGCGCGGCCGGGACCTATGCCGAACTCGGCGCCCTGAGCCGGGTCGGCGCGATGACCTCGACCCCCGCGGAAGTGGTGGGCCGGGCCGATGCCGTGCTCGTCGTCGGGGCCAATCCCTGGACATCCGAACTCATGGGGCGCGTCGTCGGCTCCGCGCCGTCGCGGGGCCGGGCCGCGGGCGCCGAGCGCTCCCTCCTGGCGCTGGGTGCCCCCACGAACCGCGCGTCCTTTGCCGTCCCGGCCGAGGGTGGCGTGCTGTCCGCGCTCGCGCAGCTGCGGGCCCATGTCCGCGGCCATCTGGCCGACGACTCACCCTTCGCCGAACTGTCAAAGAGGCTGACGTCCTCCCTCTACGCGGCCGTCCTCTACGACCCCGCCGAGATCGGCGAGATGGGCGTCGAGACGATCCAGGGCCTCGTCGTCGACCTGAACGACACGACCCGCGTCTTCTCCCTGGCGGTCCCGGGCCAGACCGTGAACCAGGACCGGGCCGTCGTCCCGGTCTCGGCCTGGACCACGGGGCAGGCCCCCCGGGTCGGCCTCGGCCGGCGGGTGCCGGAACACGACCCCTGGCGCTTCGACGCGGCGAGGCAGGTGGCGGCCGGCGAGGCCGACGCCGCCCTGTGGCTCGCCTCCGTCCCCGCCCCCCGGCCCGATTGGCTGACGAAGGTGCCCTCCATCGCCCTGGTCGGCGAGGCGAGCGCCGATGCGGCGCAGGTGGTGATCGCGGTCGGCGTCCCCGGACGGGATGTCGGCGGCGTGTTGTGGAACGAGACCCGGGGCGCCCTGACGTACTGGCCGCCCCGTTCGGGGGGATCCGCCCCGGCGGACCTGCCTACGGCGGCTTCCGTGCTGGAGCGGCTGACGAAGAGCCTCGCGGCGAGGAGTGGGACCGTATGCTGAGCGTGATCCGGGGCGGGCGCGTCGTCGATCCGACCGCGTCCCGCGACGCCGTCGGCGACGTCTGGATCGAGGACGGCCGGGTGGTGGATGCGCCGGGGCGCGAGCCCGACAGAATCATCGACGCGGCCGGCTGCGTCGTGATGGCCGGCGGCGTCGAGGTGCACTCGCACATCGCGGGTGGGAACGTGATCACCTCCCGGCTGCTCCTGCCGGAGCTCTACGTGAGCGAGGCGGCGCCCGAGGGGCACCCCTTCGCCCATGCCGGCGGGGCCGCCGCGTGGATCGGCTCGACCTATGCGCGGATGGGTTACACCACCGCCGTCGAGCCGGCGATGCCGCCGACCCATGCGCTGGCGACACAGCTCGAGCTCGCCGACATCCCGCTCCTCGACCGGGGCGCCCTGACGGTGATGGGCAACGACGACCAGCTGCTGCAACTGCTCCGCGACGGCGCGGGCAAGGCAGCGGTGCGGGACCTCGTCGCCCTCAACGTCGCGACCTCCCGCGGGCTCGGGGTGAAATGCATCAATGCGGGCGGCGCCTCGGCCTTCAAGGACGGCGCCCTGAAGCTCTCCCTGGACGACGAGATCCCCTGCTACGGGCTCTCGACGCGGAAGATCATGGGCTCGCTCCTCAATGCGGTGGAGGAGATCGGCGTGCCGCATCCGCTGCACGTCCATTGCAACAACCTCGGCCTGCCGGGCGCCGACGATTCCTTCGTCGCCACCCTGGACGCGGCGGAGGGTCGGCGCATCCACTTCGCCCACGCCCAGTTCTATGCCTATGGCGAGGCCGAAGACGGCAAGGGATTCCGCTCGGCCGCCGAGCGGATCACCCGCGCCATCGCCGACAATCCGCAGGCCACCCTCGACATCGGGCAGGTGGTGTTCGGCCAGACTGTGACGGTCTCCCTCGACATCCTGCGCCAGTTCGCCGGCCGCAAGGGCGCCAACCCAAAGAAGTGGGTGCTGAACGCGGGCGATGCCGAGGGCGGCGGCGTGGTGCCGTTCCTCTACCGGCCGAAGGGGCCGACCTCGTCCCTGCAATGGGCCATCGGCCTGGAGATCATGCTCCTGTCGCCCGACCCGGAGCGGACGATCCTCACCACGGACCACCCGAACGGTGGCCCGTTCACCCAGTATCCGCGCATCATCCATCTGCTCATGGACCGGGGCGAGCGCGAGCGCGAGATCGCCACCCTGCCGGGCATCGTCGGTGAGCGAAGCGGCCTGCCGGGGATCGAGCGGGAATACAGCCTGTCCGAGATCGCGCAGCTGACGCGCTCCGGTCCGGCGAAGCTTTTGGGCCTGACCGACCGGGGGCACCTGCGCGCCGGGGCACGGGCGGACGTGGCGGTCTATCGCGACGACCCGAACCGCACGGCGATGTTCACCGCCGCCAAGCTCGTATTGAAGGACGGGGTGCCGATCGTCGAGGACGGCGAGGTGGTGGAATGGCGCGCCGGTCGCACCCTGTCCCTCACCGTCGAGTCGGACAAGGCGATGGAGAAGCACGCCGACGCCTACCTCACCGATCGGTTCGGCACGGGGCTCGACAGCTTCACCGTGCCGGACGAAGCGTTCGACCGCCCGACCTTCGAGGCCGTGCCATGCCGGGCATGATGCTTACGGCTTATCCCCTCCCCGTCATTGCGAGCGCAGCGAAGCAATCCAGGGCAGCGGAACGTTCTGAAACCTTAGCGCATCCCTGGATTGCTTCGCTGGCGCTCGCAATGACAGTGAGTAAGCGGAGAGGCGACACTGCCCCACGGGGAACCGAAGTCTGATGTCCAGTGACCTCACCCTCAACGGCATCCGCGTCGTCGACACCTTCGCCGAGGCGTTCGACGTGGCCGGCACCGCCATCGTCGTCACCAACGACACGGCCAAGTGGGCGATGATCGCCGCCACGACCATGACAGGCTTCGCCACCTCCGTGATCGGCTGCGGCGCCGAGGCCGGGATCGACGCCATTCTGTCCCCCGACGAGACGCCGGACGGGCGGCCAGGCGCGCGCATCCTGCTGTTCGGCTTCGAGCCGAACGGCCTCAAGGAGCAGCTGATCAAGCGGGTCGGTCAGTGCATCCTCACCTGCCCCGGCACCGCCTGCTACGCGGGCGTCGAAGGGCCGAAAAAGATCAAGCTCGGCGGGGCGATCCGCTATTTCGGCGACGGGTTCGCCATCGCCAAGCGCGTGCCCGACGCCACCGGCAAGGAGCGCCGTTACTGGCGCATCCCGGTGATGGACGGCGAATTCCTCTGCGAGGATTCTGTCCGGGCCGTCGAGGGCGCGGTGGGGGGCGGCAACCTGCTGTTCCTCGGACGCACCCATGCTGAAACACTGAAGGTCGCCGAGATCGCGGTGGAGGCGGCCGCTGCCGTGCCCGGCGCGATCCTGCCCTTCCCCGGCGGCATCGTCCGTTCCGGCTCGAAGGTCGGCGGGCGGACCAAGGGCATGATGGCCTCCACCAACGACGCCTACTGCCCGACCCTCAAGGGCCGGGCCGGCTCGGCCCTTCCGCCCGAATGCGGCGTGGTGCTGGAAATCGTGATCGACGCCCTGACATCGCAGGCCGTGGCCGAATCGATGCGGGCGGGGCTCCACGCGGCCACCGAGATCGGCGAGCGGCACGGGCTGATCGCCGTCACGGCGGGCAATTACGGCGGCAACCTCGGCCGCCACCATTACCATCTGCGCGACCTGCTCGCGCCCGCCAACGGCCAGGAGGGCTGAGCCTTGAGCACCCTCACCTTGCGGGAGGCGCCCCCCGAGCGCCTCGACTTCCTCTCCATCAGCCCGCTCTCCTTGAAGGGCCTGTCCCAGGGCGAGGCGGAACGGCTCGAGGTCGGCACCAGCCGCCGGGGCGTGCGGCTGGGCGATTGCTTCGCCGTCTCCCTCGACGGCTCCGACACCCTCACCATCGAGGGCGGGCACGAGCGCCTCGACCATGTGGGCGCATCGCTCTCCGACGGGGCGATCCGCGTCGTCGGCGATGTCGGCCAGCGCTGCGGCGCCGGCATGGCGGCCGGGACGGTCACCGTCACCGGGAATGCCGGGCCCTACGCGGGATCCGGGGCCACCGGCGGTACGATCACCATCGAGGGCGATGCGGGCGATTTCGCCGGCGGGGCGGTCTATGCGGCCAAGGCCGGGCTCGACGGGGCTACGCTGATCGTCCACGGCAATGCCGGCGACCATTGCGGCGACCGGATGCGCCGGGGCCTGATCCTCGTCGGCCGGGCCGGCGCCCATGCCGGATCACGGATGATCGCGGGCACCATCGCCGCCCTTGAGGTCGGCGACCTGCCGGGCTTCGGCATGCGCCGGGGTACCCTCGTCACGGGCAAGCACGGGGCGCTCTCGCCCACTTTCGTGGAGACGGGAAGCCACGACCTCGTGTTCATGCGCCTCCTCGCCAAGCAGCTGCGTTCCCTGAGCGAGGCCCATGCGGATCTCCTCGCCAAGCCCCTGCGGCGCTACTCCGGTGACCTTGCGACGCTGGCCAAGGGCGAGATCTGGGTCTCCGCCTGACCGCATGCGCCTGCGCCTCCGGGGCGCGGGCGCCGGGCCTGTCCACGGGACGCTGGACCGGATTATGCTGGTCTCAAGCCGGCCCGACATGATGGCTGGCATTCGGGAGGTCCTGCGTTGCTGCTCTTGTTGTCCGCCTGCCTCATCGCCCAGCCCGCCACCTGCCGCGACGAGCAGATCCCGGTGGGCGGCGGCGCCGCCAACGCCTTCATCTGCCTGCGCAATTCCCAGAGCGTCCTGGCCCAGTGGCAGGACGAGAACCCCGAATGGCACGTGGAGAAATGGCGCTGCGCCGCGAAGGCGCCGCCGCAGAAGCCGTGAAGCCGGTGATGTGCCTGGACCGTCATTGTGAGCGCAGCGAAGCAATGACGGCCGTGGTGGGGGGCCGCGCGGCATGCGCTCCCTGAAAGCCCGCTTCGCGATCCTGTTCGCCGGAGGCGCCATCGTCGTGCTCCTGGCGGCGGCCGGCGTGCTGGCGGCGATCGGCGTGGCGGAACGGACGGTGGACCGCACCCTGGGGGCGCAGAGCCGCCTCGAACTCCTGGCGGAGCTGTCCGGCCGGCTGACCCAGTTCGGCCTCGCCGCCGTGGAGACCGTCGGCAACCCCGACGGTCAGCCCGAGGCGATGGCCATCGCCCGCGCCAACGTCGACACGGCCTTGAGGGCCGTGGACGAGGCGATGGCGCGCAGCTTCCCCCCGAGCACCGACCCGACGGACCGGATGCAGTACGCCATGCGCTCCCGTCCGATGTCGCAGCTGCGGGGCGCACGGGTGATCCTCGACCGGCAGGTCGCCCTGATCAGCCGGCAGATGGATCCGGAGAAGCGACAGGATTCGATCAAGGGCGCCCTCAACGGCTTCGGGGCGATGACGGGCCAGCCCCTCTCCTTCCTGATCGAGGCGGAACGGCGGAGCATGACCCGCGGCTCGGAGGAGGCGCGCGAATTGTCGAGCCGCCTGCGGGTGGCGGCGGTGGTCGCCGTCGCGGCGGCGCTGGCGCTGCTCGTGATCCTCTACCGGCTCCTCACCCGGCCGATCCTGGCACGGATCGACGAGGTGCGGCTGGCGGCCAGCGCCATCGGCCGGGGCGCCCTCGACACAAGACTGCCGGTCCAGTCCCGGGACGAACTCGGCCTCCTCATGGCCAACGTGAACCGGATGGCCGCCCGCCTCGCCCGGCGGGAGGAGCACGTCGCCGCCGACCGGGCCGCCCTCGAATCCACCGTCGCCGCCCGCACCGCCGACCTGCGCGCCGCCAATGCCCGGTTGGAAGCCGTCGACGTCTCCCGCCGCCGTTTCTTCGCGGATGTCAGCCACGAATTGCGCACGCCCCTCACCGTCATCCTCGGCGAGTGCGACATCGCCCTGCGCTCCGCCGCCCGGACGGCCGACCCGGTCCCCGCCTTCACCACCATCCGCAAGCGCGCCCAGCGCCTGAAGCGTCGCGTCGAGGACCTGCTCCGGGTCGCCCGCTCCGAAACGGGGGAGATCGAGCTCGACCGCCGGCCGCTGAGCATCGCCGCCGTCCTGGCCGAGGCGGTGGACACCATGGCGTCCGAAGCCGCCCGCCGCCGTGTGGCCCTCGACCTCGTCCCCGGCGCGGAAGATGTGGAAAGCGTGGCCGACCGGGAATGGCTGCGCCAGACCGTCGAGAGCCTCATCGACAACGCCCTGCGCCATGCCACCGGGCTGACCCGGGTGGAGGTCGCCGTCGTGCGGATCGAGGGGCCGGCCGCCCGCATCATGGTGAGCGACGACGGCCCCGGTTTCGGGGCGTCGGAGGCCGAGTTGACCGAGCGGTTCCGGCGCGGGACCCGGGCGGCGGGGGCACCGGCCCCGGACGAGACCGGCTTCGGGATCGGCCTCGCCCTGGCCCGCTGGATCGTCGAGCAGCACGGGGGCGCGATCCAACTTGGGCAAGCTGAGGCCGGACGGGGTGCCCGCGTCTGCTTGGATATCCCCGCCATCGACCACGTTAGAGAATCACACGGGTCTGGCGCCATCGCTGCCGCCGGGAAGCTGAGGGAGCCGGCCGCATGACGCGGATCCTGATCGTCGAGGATGACATCGACATCCGGGGCCTGCTCGCCCGGGGCCTCGAAGCGGAAGGGTTCGAAGTCGGCACCGCCGACAGCGTCGGCGACGCCCTCAAGGCCGCCCGGGATCCCGCCCCCGGTGCCGTGCTCCTCGATGTCGGCCTGCCCGACGGTTCGGGTCACGAAGTCTGCCGGTCCCTGCGGGAAGGCGGCTTCTCCGGCCCGATCCTGTTCCTGTCGGCCCGGGACGAGATCCGCGACCGGGCCGAGGGCCTCGCGATCGGCGCGGACGACTACATCGTCAAGCCGTTCGAGTTCGACGAACTGGTCGCACGGCTGCGGACCCACTTGATGCGCCGGGAGCAGGCCGAGGCGCCACGCTCCCGCCTCGTCGCGGGGCGGCTGCATTTCGACCTCGACACCCGGCAGGTGAGTTGCGGGGAGGCCAGCGCCCGCCTGACCCCGCGGGAGGCGGAATTGCTCGCCATGCTCATGGACAGTCTCGGCAAGCCGGTTTCCCGCGCCGAGATCTTCGACCGGCTCTGGGCCAGCCAGGGCGGTCTCTCCCTCAACGTGGTCGATGTCTATATCGGCTATCTCCGTTCGAAGATGGCCGACTTCGTGCGCTATGGCGGGCCGGTGCTCACGACGGTCCGCGGCAAGGGCTTCATGCTGGAACCGAAGGGACCGGATTTCCGCCAGTGACGCGCGGTGCTTCCACGCCGCCGCCGCGTGTCCTGACATCGGAAGAAACCGTTGTGGACGTCCGAAGAAGTCCAAAAACCCTTTCCGTCCTTGCGAGCGCAGCGAAGCAATCCAAGGTAGCGGGACATTGCCAGTTCGTGGCGCGTCCCTGGATTGCTTCGCTGCGCTCGCACGGACGGGGTTGGCAGCCGAGCACGGTCTGGAACGCCGTCTTCGACCTTCGTGGGGGGGAGGGGTGCGACGCCACGCAGAATTATTTCGTCGGATCAATCTCTTCCGCCGGCCTCTCACGAAAAATTTGGGAGGATCCGGCAATTTGCCGCTTGAATGCGGGGCGCAAATGGACAATATCGGTCCCGCGCCAGAAACGAGAGCGCCATCAGTGTCTTAGGGTCCTCTTAGGATCGATCTGAGGACGCTCGGTGAACGAAATACTAAGGAGAAACACCATGGCCTGGGCTGCCCCCGTCGTGTCCGAGATCTGCGTCGGCATGGAAGTGACGAGCTACGAGTCCGCCGAAATCGACACGTTCAACTGAGTTTACGCGGGCCGGGGATCGCGGGGGACGCAGAGCATGCGCGTCGTGGTTCTCGGCTCCGCTGCGGGCGGCGGGCTTCCTCAATGGAATTGCCGCTGCCCGATTTGCTCCCTCGCCCGGAGCGAACCGTCTCGCGTTCACCCCCGGACGCAGTCGAGCATCGCGGTGTCCGCCGACGGCGCCGAGTGGCTGCTGATCAACGCCTCGCCCGATATCCGCCAGCAATTGTTCGACAACCCGGTGATGCATCCCCAGGAGGGATTGCGTCATTCCCCGATCCGCGCCGTTCTGCTCACCAACGGCGACGTCGATCACGTGGCCGGGCTGCTGACGCTGCGTGAGGGCCAGCCCTACACCCTCTACGCGACGCCGGGCATCCTCGACTCCGTCAACGCCAACCGGGTGTTCGACGTGATGGCCGAGGGCGTCGTCGCCCGGCAGAACGTGGCTTTGGAAACGCCCTTCGAACCCCTGCCCGGCCTGAGGGTCACCCTCTTCGCCGTGCCGGGCAAGGTGCCCCTCTGGCTCGAAGGGGCGGAGGTCGAGATCGGCGCCGCCACCGAGACCACGGTGGGCGCGATGATCGAGGCGGGGGGAAAGCGTCTTGCCTATGTCCCCGGCTGCGCCCTCGTGAACGACGAGGTCCGGCGGCGCCTCGACGGGGCGGACGCCCTGCTCTTCGACGGCACCGTGCTGCACGACGACGACATGATCCGGGCCGGCGTCGGCACCAAGACCGGCTGGCGGATGGGACATGTGCCCATGCGCGGCGCGAACGGCTCGATCGAGGCCCTGTCGGGGATCGCCATCGGCCGCCGGGTCTTCGTCCACATCAACAACACCAACCCGGTCCTCGTGGAGGGTTCGGCGGAGCGGGCCGGCGTGGAGGCCGCGGGCTGGACAGTCGCCCATGACGGGCTCAGCCTGACCCTGTGAAGGACCGCCGTCATCGCTGCGGATGACGGTGACGGCGGCATCGGGGCCGCACCGGTTTGAGTCTGCCGCCTGCGCCCCTACATGAAGGGCAAGGCTCGCCGGAACCCGAAAGGGGCCGGGACACAAGAATCCCCATGGGCAACAGCCGAGAACGGACGCCGGAAACGCCATGAACGCCATCTTCCCGACCCCGGATGCCACCGGGAGCGACCGCCTCCTGAGCCCGGACGAACTGGAAGCCGCCCTGCGCGACATCGGCGCCCGGCGCTACCACATCCTGCATCCGTTCCACCGGCTGCTGCACGACGGCAAGCTGTCGAAGGATCAGGTCCGGGCCTGGGCGCTCAACCGCTACTATTACCAGGCGATGATCCCGGTGAAGGATTCCGCCGTCCTCGCCCGGATGCACGATGCCGAGCTGCGCCGGATCTGGCGGCAGCGCATCGTGGACCATGACGGCGACGGCCCCGGCGACGGCGGCATCGAGCGCTGGCTGAAGCTCGCCGAGGGTGTCGGCTTCCGGCGCGACTACGTGCTCTCCACCGACGGCATCCTGTCGGCGACGAAGTTCGCCGTGGAGGCCTACGTGCATTTCGTCGCCGAGAAGTCCCTGCTCGAAGCCATCGCCTCGTCGCTGACTGAGATGTTCTCGCCGACCATCATCTCCGAGCGCGTCGCCGGGATGCTGAAGAACTACGACTTCATCACCAAGGAGACGCTCGCCTACTTCGACAAGCGCCTCACCCAGGCGCCCCGCGATGCGGATTTCGCCCTCGACTACGTCAAGAAGCACGCCACGACGCCGGAGCTGCAGCGCCAAGCGATGGCCGCGCTGACCTTCAAGTGCAACGTCCTGTGGGTGCAGCTCGACGCCCTGTACTTCGCCTATGTCGCCCCGGGGATGATCCCGCCGGATGCATGGAAGCCGGGCGAGGGTCTTGTCGCCGACGGACCGGCGCCGGCCACCGGGCCGCGCAAGACCGCCCCGGGCGACACCCCTCGCCTGCCCCGCGGCGTGCGCCTGCGCTACGACGAGACGCGGTCAAAGCATGTCCTGCTCGCCCCGGAGCGGACCTTCGACCTCGACGACAACGCCGTCGCCGTCCTCAAGCAGGTGGACGGCTCGCGGACCGTGTCCCAGATCGCCGACGAACTTGGCAAGGTCTACGCGGCCGACCCGCGGGCGATTGAGGCCGACATCTGCGTGATGCTCGACGGTTTGGCGGAGAAGCGGGTCTTGGAGCGATGAACGCACAGGCGCCGATCCGTCCCGAAGCGCCGGCACCGGTGGGGCTCCTGGCGGAGCTGACCCACCGCTGTCCCCTGCGCTGCCCCTATTGCTCGAACCCGCTGGAACTGGACCGTCGCTCGGGGGAACTCGACACGGCCACATGGCAGCGGGTGCTGACGGAGGCGGCCGGCCTCGGCGTGTTGCATGTCCACCTGTCGGGCGGCGAGCCGACCGCCCGCAACGACATCGTCGAGATCACCAAGACCTGCGCCGACCTTGGCCTGTACTCGAACCTCATCACCTCCGGCGTCGGCGGCGCCCTCGACAAGCTCCAGGCGCTGTACGACGCCGGGCTCGACCACGTGCAGCTCTCCGTCCAGGGCGTCGATGCGCAGAATGCCGAGAAGATCGGCGGCCTGAAGAACGCGCAGCCGCAGAAGATGGTCTTCGCGCAGAAGGTGGTGGAACTCGGCCTGCCGCTGACCCTCAACTCGGTCATCCACCGGGGCAACATCCACGAGGTGGCGGGCTTCATCGACTTGGCGGTGACGCTCGGGGCCAAGCGCCTCGAGGTGGCGCATACGCAGTATTACGGTTGGGCCTACGTCAATCGCGCGGCGCTGATGCCCAACAAGGCCCAGGTGGACGAGTCGATCCGCATCGTGGAGGCCGCCCGCGAGCGGCTGAAGGGTCAGCTCGTCATCGATCTCGTGGTGCCGGATTACTACGCCAAGTACCCGAAAGCCTGTGCCGGCGGCTGGGGCCGCAAGCTGATGAACGTCACCCCCCAGGGTAAGGTCCTGCCCTGCCACGCGGCGGAGACGATCCCCGGCCTCGAGTTCTGGCATGTCACGGACCACTCACTCGGGGAGATCTGGCGCGACTCCCCCGCCTTCACCGCCTATCGCGGGACGGACTGGATGCAGGAGCCCTGCCGGTCCTGCGACCGCCGGGAGAAGGATTGGGGCGGATGCCGCTGCCAGGCGCTCGCGCTGGCGGGCGACGCCGCAGCGACGGACCCGGCCTGCTCCCTGTCTCCGCTGCACGCCAAGGTGCGTGCCCTCGCCGTCGAGGAGGCGGCTGAAACGCCCCCCGACTATGTCTACCGCACGATCGGCAGCAACATCCGCTCGCCGCTGAAAGAAGGTGCCCCTTCGTGAGACTGACCCCCGTCGCGGCTGCCTTCGCCCTCACCCTGTCCGTACCGGCCTTGGCCACGGCCACGGAATCCCCCGCGCCGACGCAAGCCAACGCCCCGGCCGCCAAAGCCCCGGCGTCCACCCCGGCCGCGGGCGACCTGCTGTTCGAGCAGCCGCAGATGAAGAATGCGGCACCCGGCAGCACGATCACCTACGATTACATCCGCCGCTCCGGCATCGCGAAGGGGCCCTTCGGCGCGCCCCTCCAGGACCAGATCACCATCAAGGTCGAGCCGGGCAAGCAGGCCGATGCCAGGGACATGCAGGTGGAGATGTTCTCCGGCCTGAACCGCCGTCCGGCGGGTCCCTTCGAGGACATGACCGGCAACCCGGTCGTTCCCCTGTTCCTCGAGAACCATGTCATGGCGCTCTCGAAGGTTCTGGAGGCGAACCCGCGCTACCTGAAGCTCGCGATCCGCAAGGGCCTTCGGGAGAAGGCCACCGTCACGCCGGTCAAGGTACCGTTCGACGGCAAGGAGGTCGATGGCTGGCGCATCGAGATGAAGCCCTTCGAGGGCGATGCGATGGGCGAGCGGATGCGCGGCCTGGACACCCTGACCTACACGTTCGTGACCTCTCCCGCGGTGCCGGGTGAGATCGTTTCCATGGAAGCCGTGTCCAAGACCAAGGACGGCGGCGAGTTGTTGGAGGAGAAGCTCGGCTATGAGCAGAAGGCTGGCTAACCTCGGCGGCATGGCCGCCCTTGCCCTCGTTGTCGGGCTCGCCGCCGCCCCCGGCTGGGCCGCCGACGAGAACGATTACCCGACCGATGCGCGGGTCGATTACGTGTTCGGCTGCATGGCCGCCAACGGGCAGACCCGCGAGAGCCTGGAGAAGTGCTCCTGCTCCGTCGATCAGCTCGCGGCGATCCTGCCCTACGACAAGTACGTGCAGGCGAGCACGATCCTGTCGATGCGTCAGGGCATCGGGCAGCGGGCAAACGAGTTCAAGTCGACCAAGATCTTCGACGACAAGGTCGCCGACCTGCGCCGGGCCCAGGCCGAGGCGGAGATCCGCTGCTATCGCGGGTAATGCAAAGCACTGTCCTTCCTTGCGAGCGGAGCGACGCCATCCAGGGATCCGCCGACGTCCCGTGGCGTCCCGTTGTCCTGGATTGCTTCGCCGAGGCTCGCAAGGACGAGTGAGGCTCTGAAGTCTCGTCCGCGTGGCGCCTCCCCGTTGCGCCCCATCCCGGTTTCCCTCACACCGGTCCCGTGACCGAGATATCCCCCTCCCCTGCCCTGTCCACACTGCTTCCAGACCTTGGAAAGCGGACGCTCGTCATGGGCATCCTGAACGTCACCCCGGACTCCTTCTCTGACGGCGGGCTCTTCGTCGGCGAAGCCGAGGCCCTCGCCCAGGCCGAGCGGCTGGCGGCCGAAGGCGCGGCGATCCTCGACATCGGCGGGGAATCGACGAGGCCGGGCCATACCCCCGTTCCGGCCGCGGAGGAGCAGGCCAGGGTGCTCCCGGTGATCCGGGCGCTGGCCGGGCGGCTGACGGTGCCGATCTCCATCGACACCTACAAGGCCTCGACGGCCGAGGCGGCGCTGAAGGCCGGGGCGCGGATCGTCAACGACGTCTGGGGTCTGCAGAGGGACCCGGACATCGCGCCGGCGGCGGCGGCGCATGGGGCGCCGGTCATCGTCATGCACAACCGCGAGACGATCGATCCCGGCATCGACATCGTCGCCGACATGCTCTCCTTCTTCGATCGGTCCCTAGCCATCGCCCGCCGGGCCGGCATCCCGGATGCGGACATCGTGCTCGATCCCGGCGTGGGCTTCGGCAAGAGCTGGGAGCAACACCTGGAGGCCCTGCGGTGCCTGCCCCGGATCCGCGCGCTGGGCTTCCCGCTCCTCGTCGGTGTCTCGCGAAAATCGCTCCTCGGGCGGCTGCACGACCGGGAAACCAAGCCCGCCGACCGCCTCTACGGGTCGCTCGCCGCCCATGCCCTGGCGGGCACCCTCGGGGCCGACATCGTGCGCGTGCATGACGTGGCGGCCCATGTAGACGCCATGCGCGTCGTCGATGCGGTGATGCGCCCGGAGACGCGGACGTGAGCGACCATATCCGCGTCGAGGGCATCGCCGTCTACGGACGACACGGGGTGCTGCCCGAGGAGGAAACCCTCGGCCAGCGCTTCTACCTCGGGCTCGATGCCGAACTCGCCCTCGCCGCCGCCGGCCGGGCGGACGACGTGGCGCTCACAGTCAGCTACGCCGACCTCACCGCCATCGCGGTGGCCATCGCCACGGAGCGGCGTTTCAAACTGATCGAAGCCCTGGCCGAGACCATCGCCCAGGAGATCCTCGCGGGCTTCCCCGCCATCGCGGCGATCACCGTGCGAGTCGATAAGCCGAGTGCGCCGGTTCCGGCAATCCTTGAGCGCGTGGGCGTCACGATTACCCGCAGGCGGGAGGCCGCCCAGTGAAGGCGTGGCTCGGAATCGGCAGCAACATCGGCGACATGGCCGCCACCCTCGACCGGGCGGTGGGGGCGCTCGCCGCCGTGCCCGGCATCCGGGTCGTCGCCCGGTCGTCGGATTACCGCACGCCGCCCTGGGGCAAGACCGATCAGCCGTGGTTCCTCAACGGCGCGGTCGGCATCGAGACCGACCTCACCCCGCACGCCCTGCTCGATGCCTGCCAAGCCATCGAGCACGGGCTCGGCCGGGTGCGAGAGGAGCGCTGGGGCCCCCGGATCATCGACATCGACGTTCTGGCCTACGAAGGCGCCGCCGTGGACGACGAACGTCTCGTCCTGCCGCACCGCTATGTCCGGGAGAGGGCCTTCGTGCTGGTGCCCCTGGCCGAGATCGCCCCTGACCTCGTCATCGGCGGCGAACGGGTGAGGGACGCCCTCGCCAAGCTCGACCCAACGGGGATCGAACGGGTTTAGTGCGGGCTCGCCCCGGCTTGCATCCGCGCTCCCCGCCCTGCGGGAATGATTGCGACGCCGATCCCTCCCTCGTCCTCATCCTGAGGT
>NZ_BPQX01000052.1 GCF_022179525.1 Methylobacterium persicinum | reverse complement strand
GATCCGGATCTGGGTGCCGGAATGGATGGTCGGGATGCCGGTGCGGCTGGCGGCCTCGAGGCGGATGAAGGCGCGCAGGGTGCCGTAGCCGGTCTGGGTGCGGGCATCGAGGTTGATGCGGGCGAGACCGCGGGTGCCGCTGTAGTCGCCGTTGCCCTGGGTCCGGCCGAGGGGGGCCTGGTAGCCGTACTCGAAGCGGGCGCGGCCTGAGAGGCGGAGGCAGGTATCGGTGCCGGGGATATAGAAGAAGCCCGCGCCGTAGGCGGAACAGACACGGACGAACTCGACCGGAGACGCTTTCTTGGTCGGGAGGTCGGCGGCTTGGGCAACGCCGACCGCGGCGAGGGCTGCGGCCGAGCCGAGCAGCCAAGTCTTCAAGTGACTCATCAGTTTCTCCAATCGTTCTGCCGCCGGACTGCCGGAATTCCTGTGAATTTCACAGAATTCCCCTAGATCATTCCCGCCACGGCCCTGGCTGCCAAAGACGTCGACGCTTGATCCCGCTGGGGACCAGCGGCATGCGAATGCATCACCGAGCCGCCTCCCCGCATCCAAGACGTCGATCCGTTGGCAGGCATTCGGTGGGCTGGAGATAACCGCACCGAAATCCGATTTTAAAACCCAAAAAGTGGACACTAGGTCACGAATTGGCTCGTGTTGCATAAATAAAACATGGTTTTACTTAGTACAAGTTGATATACAAATACTTACACAACTGACGATTGGAGAACTGCTTGACGATCCCGCTACGTTGCCCCGGCTAAGCTGGTGAGTGAGGAAAAATGGGCTGGTGAGTCCCTGCAGTCGCGGTGTCCTGGCCTTTGGTCCAATATCGGCCGCCGCCGCCCGGGCCCTATCGTGCCGACAACGATCGAGGAAACGCGAAGGGCGGCGCGAAGCCGTCCCGGAGACGGCTGCGGATGCGAATGTCCGGCGTTCAACGCCCCGGATTGGCGGCCCTCCGGCGCCTCGTCCTTGCGCTCTCGTGCCTCTTTCTCGCTGACTCCGCCACGCAGGCGGGGGAGCTCGACAGGGCGGGTCTCGCCCGCTACTTCCCGCCGCCCCTCGTCGTCGGGGAAAAGGACGACATCCTCCCGGTCTGGCCGATCCTCAAGCAGCAGGCGGGGTCCTACGAGGTCTTCGCCTACGCCTTCGAATCCATCGACTTCGCGCCGATCCCCGGATTCGGCGGCACCCCACCCGACCTCCTCGTCGCCCTCGCGCCGGACGGGACGTTCCGCGACGTGAAGGTGCTCTCCCACCGGGAGCCGGTCTTCCTGGAGGGGCTCGGCTCGGAGCCCCTTTTCGCCTTCGTCGAACAGTATGTCGGCCTGTCCGCGCGGCAGCCGATCCGGGTGGGGCGGCCAAACGCCCGGGCCTCCGGGGCCTCGCCGCAGACCACCGTCGACGGCATTGCCATGGCGACCGCCTCGACCCGGACGATCAACCAGTCTGTGCTGGCCTCGGCCCTCGCGGTGGCGCGGGGCAAGCTCGGTTTCGGCGCCGCCAATGTGGGCCTCCGTGTCGAGGCCAAGGCGGATCTCTACGAGCCGCTGGGTCTCGACGCCCTGTTGGCGCGGGGATGGGTCCGCCGGCTGACCGTCACCCGGCAGGAGGCGGCACGGGCCTTCCGCGGCACCGGCCTGGAGGAGGCAGGGGAGGGCGCCCAGGACGACATCCTGGCCGACCTGTACGTGGCCCTCCTCGACGTGCCGTCCATCGGCCGCAACCTCCTCGGTCCGGCGCGCTTCGAGGCGCTGATGCGTGAACTCGGCCCCGGCAACCATGCGGTGATGGTGCTGAGCGCGGGCCCCTCCGACGCGCCCGAGAACCCCCTCGGGGAGAGCTTCGTCCTCGGCTCGGTGCCGGAGCGTGTCTCGGTCGGGCAGGGAGGGCTCGTGGTGAACGCCCGCGACATGGCGGTGGAGCGGCGCGGCGCTGGCCTCGCCGAAGGGCTGCCGGCGGGGGACTGGACGATCCTGCGGATCGATGCCGCTGCTGGCTTCGATCCCTCCGTGCCCTGGATGCTCACGGACAAGATCGTCCGCGAGCGCGGCCAGATCCTGTCGGAGAAGATCACCCGCGATTTCTCCGTGGAGACGACGCTTCCGGGCAACCTCTTCCACCGGGAATCCGCCCAGGACGGCCCGGACTGGACCGAGGCATGGCGCGCACGGCTTCCGGCCCTTGTGGGGATCGCCGGCATGGTCGCCCTCCTCGTCCCGGTCCTCGTCTGGCAGAGGCGGCTCGTGGCCGATGCCCGCCGCTTCCCGGTCTTCCGGCTCGCCTTCCTTGCGGTCACGGTCGCCTTCGTCGGCTATGGGGCGCAGGCGCAGCTGTCCATCGTGACCCTGATGGGGTTGGTGCGGGCGGCGCTCCGAACGCACGATTTCGCCTTCCTGCTCTACGATCCCCCCTCGCTGGTCCTGTGGGCGTTCGTCCTCGGAAGCCTCGTCCTGTGGGGGAGGGGCACGTTCTGCGGCTGGCTCTGCCCCTTCGGCGCGATGCAGGAACTCATCGCGTGGCTGGGCTGCCCCCTGCGGATCCAGCTGGTCGTCGTCCCACCCGCCCTCGACCAGGCCCTGCGGAAGGCGAAGTACGTCGTCCTCGTCGGCCTCCTCGCGGCGACCGCCGCCGGCTCCCCCGCCGCGGATGCCATGGCGGAGGTCGAGCCGTTCAAGACGGCGATCACCCTCTCTTTCCTGCGCAGCTGGCCCTTCGTGGCGTACGCGGTGGGGCTGCTGGTCCTCAACCTGTTCGTCTACAAGGGCTTCTGCCGCTACCTGTGCCCCCTGGGCGCCGGCCTTGCCCTGGCCGGGCGCCTGCGCATCCTAGACTGGATACCCCGCCGCTCGGAGTGCGGCACGCCCTGCCAGCTCTGCAAGGTTCGCTGCCGCTACGGCGCCATCGCCGCCGACGGCCGGATCGATTACCCCGAATGCTTCCAGTGTATGGATTGCGTGACGATCATCCACGATCCCGGCCAATGCGTCCCGCAGGTCGTCGCCCGCAGGCACGCCAAGCGCATCGTCCCGCGCCCGGTGCCGGCGCGATGAGCGGCCGCGTCACCCGCCGCCGGGCGGTGCTCGGCGCCTTCGGCCTCGCTGTCCTCGGCGGGGCGACCAGGTTTCGCACCATGGCCGCCGCCCGGGGGCTCGCGTCGGACACCAGGGCCGGCCTCGCCTTCGGTACCACCGTATCGCTCACCGCCGCGGGTCCGGACCGGGGGGAGCTGGAGGCGGCCCTATCGGACGGCCTGTCCGCCATGCACGCCGTCGAGCGCGAGGCGAGCCTGTTCCGGTCGGATGGCGCCCTCCCGCGTCTCAACCGAGAAGGCCGCCTGGACGGCCCGCCCCCGCATCTCGCCGCCCTGCTCGCCTTCGCCCTGGACCTTGCGGCCGAAACGGGGGGCGCCTTCGACCCCACCGTCCAGCCCCTCTGGCCGCTCTGGTCCCGGGCGGCCAAAGTCGGCGAGCGGCCGGATCCCGGCGCCCTGACCGCGTGCCTCGCCCGGATCGGCTGGCGACGGGTACGGCTGACGCCGGAAGCGATCATCCTCGATAAGGGCACGGAGGTGACGCTCAACGCCCTCGTGCAGGGCTACGCGGCCGACGTGGTCATGGCGGCCCTCCGGGCGCGGGGCATCGCCGATGCCTTCATCGACACGGGCGAGTTCGGCGCCGCCGGCACCCATCCCGATGGGTCGCCCTGGCGCCTCGGCATCGCCGATCCCCGCCGCAAAGGAGAGATCGCGGAGGTGATTGCCCCCTTCACCGGCTTCGCCGCGACCTCAGGCGACTACAACATGGCGTTCTCGCCGGATTTCTCCGACCATCACATCTACAATCCGGCGACGGGCTACTCCCCGACAGGTGTCTCCTCGGTCACGGTGACCGCCCCCTCAGGCCTCGTCGCGGACGGCTTGTCCACGGCGTGCATGGTGCTCGGCCGGGAGAGGGGCGGCGCCCTCGTGGCGGGGCGGCAAGGCTGCGCCGTGCGGTTCACGGAGAAGGCATGAGCGGCCGCCTGATCCGCGTGGCGGGGGCCGTCGCCATGCTGATGGCCGGCCTCGCCCCCGCCCGGCCGGGGGGGAAGGTGGAATCCGTCGCGACGGCCCTCGTGGTGTCGGTGGACGTCTCGCAATCGGTGGACGATGCCCGCTTCCGGCTTCAGATGGAGGGCATCGCCGAGGCCCTGGAAGACCCGGGCGTCGTCGCCGCGATCACCGGCAACCCCGGCGGGATCCTGTTCGCGATGGTGACCTGGGCCGACAGGGCCGGCATGCCAGTGCCGTGGCGGCGCATCGCCAGCAAGGCCGATGCCGCCGCGGCCGCGGCCGCCGTCCGCGCCACGCCGCGGCAGGCTGGGGAGTTCACCTGCATCGGACAGATGTTCCGCACCGTGGCGGCGAGCGTCATCCCGGCGATGCCGTTGCCGGCGGACCGGATCGTCGTGGACGTTTCCGGGGACGGGAGCGACAACTGCACCGATCCGGACGCCCTGGAAGCCGAGCGCGACGACCTCCTCGGTCTCGGGGCGACCATCAACGGGCTGCCGATCCTGGTGCCCGGCGAGAACGACGTGGTGGGGGCGGGGGCCTATCGGGCGCCGGGCTACGGCCTGCGCCCGACGCCCCTGCCGCAGGACCGGACCAGCCTCGAGCAATGGTACCGCGCCCATGTGGTGGGCGGCCCGACCTCCTTCCTCCTGGCGGCGGCGGGCTACGGCGACTTCTCCCGGGCGATGCGGCGGAAGTTTGTGATCGAGATCAGCGCGTTGGAGCGAAAGGGCGAGAAATAGAGTGTCAGGACTCCCTCTCCACGCGAGCGGGAAAAGGGAACGGTCACAGGAACCCCGTCGAGAACCACGGCACGAGGATCACCGCGAGCAATCCGGCCAGGAGGGCGACGATGTAGCCGACGATGGGCCGCATCCCCGCATCGGGGTGGATCCGGCTGATGGCGCAGGCGGCGTAGTAACCGACGCCGAAGGGCGGGGCGAACAGCCCGACGCCCATCGCGAGGATCACTACCATCGCATAGTGGACCTCGTTCACCCCCACCGACCGGGCGATGGGGAACAGCAGCGGCCCGAACAGCACCACCGCCGGAATGCCCTCCAGCACCGAGCCTAGGACGATGAAGGCCGCCGCCGAGACCAGCAGGAAGCCGAGAGACCCGCCCGGGAGGCTCCGCATCGCGGTCGCCAGGGTCTGCGAGAAGCCCGACTGGGTCAGCGCCCAGGCCATGCCCGTGGCCGCGCCGATGATCAGCAGGATCGCCCCGGACAGGGCCGCCGTCGTCACCAGCATCGGATAGAGCCGGCGCCACTGGAAGCGGCGGTAAATCAGGAGGCCCGCCAGCGCGGCGTAGACGATGCCGATGGTGGAGACTTCCGTGGCGGTGGCCACACCCTCCACCACCGCGTAGCGGATCACAAAGGGCAGCGCCAAGGCAGGCAGTGCCACGACGAAGGCCCGGCCGATCACCGCCCGCGAGGGCCGCGCCACGTGGCTGAGATCCTCGCCCCGGTAGCGCCACCAGACGAGGGCGCAGAGGGTCACCGCCAGCACCACGCCGGGCAGCAGCCCCCCGGTGAACAGGGCGGTGATCGAGACGCCCGTCACCGAGCCGATGGTGATCAGCACGATCGAGGGCGGGATCGTCTCGGTCTGCGCGCCGGTCGCCGCCAGGAGCGCCACGAGGTCCCCCTCCCTGGCGCCCCGTGCCTTCATTTCCGGGAACAACACCGGGGCGACGGCGGCCATGTCGGCGGCCTTCGAGCCGGAGATGCCCGAGACGAGGTACATCGCCCCGACCAGAACGAAGTGCAGGCCGCCGCGGACATGCCCGAGCAGGCTCGCGAGGAAGCCGACCATCGCCTTGGCCATGCCGGTCATCTCGATGAGCAGGCCGAGGAACACGAAGAGCGGCACGGCGAGGAGGATGAGGTGGCTCATGCCCTCATCCATGCGCCCCACCACCACCATCGCCGGGGCGTCGGTGGTCAAGGTCACGTAGGCGAAGGTCGAAAGGCCGAAGGCGAAGGCGATGGGCACCCCGGAGAAGACCAGCGCCCCGACTCCGAGCACGAAGAATAGGAGCAGGTTGATGTTGCCGAGGTTCGTCAACACAGGTTGCAGCGCCCAAAGCCCGCCGGCGAGGCCGAGACCCGTGGCCAAAGCGGCCAGCGCCATCTTCCAGTCGGCCGCCTCCAAGAGGCGGATCAGGGCGATGACCAGCATCAGGCCGAAGCCCACCGGGAGGGCCGCGGCGCGCCACGCGTTGTTGAGCTCCAGCGCCGGAGTCTGGACGAAGGATTCCTCCCCCGCGAACTCCCAGGCCGGTTGGAGAACGAGAGCGACGAAGACGAGGCCCGCCACCAGCGCCAGGGTCTCGAGGAAGGCCCGGCCCCGGGGCCCGGCCATGGCGACCAGGGCGGTCATGCGCATGTGCTCGGCCCGGCGGAAGGCCACGACGGCCCCGAGCATGGCGAGCCACAGGAACAGGATGCCGGCGAGTTCATCCGTCCAGATCAGCGGCTCGTGGAAGACGTAGCGGCTGACGACGCCCGAGAGCAGCACGCCAATCTCGGCCAGCACCAGCAGGGCGGCGGGGATCTCCACCAGCCAGCCGAGGGCGAGATCGACGCCGCGCAACCAGCCCCGGGCCCGGAGCGGCGGCCCGTCGAGGCCGATCCCGTGGCCCGGCGAGCCCGCCGCCTCAGCCGCCGCGATGTCGATCGCCATGGCAGCCCCCTCAGACGCCATGCCGGCGTGAGCCGCCGAATTCCGTGAGGCGCATCGCCTTCCTCCCTGATGACCCGGAAGGGTCCTTGCCGGTTTGTCCGGTCTCGGCCCGTTCATTTCATAGTTGCGCCGGCCCGGCCAGAGAGCAGGCCGGGGTGGCCCCTACGGAGAAACCAAATTCCAGAGCGTTTTCCGGAACCGTGGGATCGCCTGCTCTCCGTCCCAGCTCCCCGTCCTTGCGAGCGGAGCGAAGCAATCCAGGGCGGCGGGACGCCTCAGGATGTTGCGGATTCCTGGGATGCTTCGCTTTGCTCGCAAGGAGCGGGGAGATGACGTGATCCAAGGATGGCAGAAAACGTCCTAGCCGAGCCAAGCCACCAGAAGCGAGACGGTCAGCACCGAGACGAGGTGCGAGATGAGGATCGCACCGGAGGTCACCCCCGCCTGGAGACCGTAGAGTTTTGCGATCGTGAACGGCCCCGATCCGATGGGCAGGGCGCTGAGCAGCACCGCCGCCCGCGCCCAGATGGGCGGAACGTCGAACACGGCGAGGACCAGCAGAGCCGTCACCGCCGGCTGGACCACCAGCTTCAGCCCGACGAGGATCCAGATCTGCCGCTGGTCCCCCGCGACGCCGCTCTCCTGCGCCAGGAACAGGCCGATGCAGATCAGAGCACAGGGGGAGGCCGCCCCACCCAGTAGCTTTGCCGAGGTGTCGAGGGGCACGGGCAGGGGGAGGCCGGTCAGCCCCACGGCGAGCCCCGCGATGGGGGCGATGAAGAGCGGGTTGCGGAGCAGGGATAGGAGTACCCGCCGCACGGTGCTCCGCCGGTCGACGCCCCGGCGCAGGTCGAACTCCACCATCACGATGGCCGTCAGGAACAGGACGCAGGCGGTGAAGAGCGTGGCGATCACCGCGGCCGGCAGCCCCTCCGGCCCGAAGACCAGCAGGCAGAGCGGAATGCCCATGAAGCCGACGTTGCTGTAGCCGGCATCCAGCCCCTCGATGCTGGAATCGGCGACGGAAGCGCCCCGGCGCCGCCCGAGCCCATAGGCGATGGCGAAGGTCGCGGCGATCCCGAGGGCGAAGGCCGCCGAGAAGCCCACCTGCCCGATCTCCGCCGGGGTGATCCTGGCCATGGTGCTGAAGATCAGCGCGGGCAGGGCGAGGTAGATGGCGAAGCGGTTGATGTTGTCCGTGGCCTCGCGGGTGAAGACGCCGAAACGCCCGCAGAGAAACCCGATCAGGATCAGCGCAAAGATCGGCAGCGCCGCGTTCAGGACTGCCTGCATCGCACCGTCCAGGAAAGGCCCGGGGCTCCGGGCCGATGGGGGCGCTGGTGCGGCCAAGCCGCTTCACCGTCAAGCCTCGGGGCGTCGGCTCGCCCGCGGACGGCCGTGTGACATCGCCGCAAAGCGGACCGGATCGCTGAGGGGTCCGGCGACTACCTCGCGATGGCTGCACCGTGCCCTTGTTCCGCCCGGCGGGCCAACGCCGCCTTCAGGCGGTCGGGATCGATCCGCGAGACGATCACGGGCCGGTCGGGATAGCCGAAACTCGCGAAGTAGAAGCGCCCCTGTCGGTCCCAGGCGTCATAGCCGGTGTGGACATGCCGCCCCGCGAAGGCCGGGTCCAGATCCGCGAGGACGCAGATCGTCCGGGTCCGGCCGGTGGCGAGGTCGAACTCGTAGAGTGCGGTGTCCTCGCTCGTCTTCGGGGAGGTGCTGGTGGCGAGATACACGCTGTCGCCGCCGGGGCTGAGGGCGAAGAGCCAGAACTCGACGCCGCCCCATCCCGCCGTCTTCCCGGTCTGGACCTGTCCGTGGTAGGTCCAGGAATGGGCGTCCTGGTCGAAGCGGTAGACGTGTCCGCGATCGTCCGCGAACACGCAGCGCCGGCCGCCTTCGGTGCATTGCCCGGTTTCCAGGGCCATGCCCTCCTGCAGCTTCCAGTCCTTCTCCTCACCGAAGCCGGATTGCGGATCGTAATACATGATGTGATCGAGCCGGGCCGGGTCCTCCGGCTGCATGGCCGTGAAGTAGAGCCTGCCGCGCCCGTCGACCCACATGACCCGGCCCGTATAGACATAGGGCGTGCCGTAGATCGTCGGCCGACCGAGATCCTGCGTCCGCCCGCTGGCGACGTCGTAGCGATAGATCTCCCCGGTGGGCACGCCCGCGCCGTAGATGACATCGTTCACCGGGTCGGATGCGAGGGAGACGAGGTTTCCATGGGGAACCGCCGTCCCGCCCGGTTCCTTGGCGCTGAGATCGGTGAAGCGGTCCGTGGCGGGATCGTAGGCGTACCAATGGAAGCCCCGCCTTTCCAGGTAGGCGGCGTCGAGGTCGGACCGGTCCATGGTGGCGACGTAGATCTTGCCGCGATGCCAGAGCGGTCGCGTGTGGAATTTCTGTGCGGTCTCGCCGGGACGCCAGTTGTCCGCGGCTTCCGAGGCCGACCGCGCGTCTCCGACATAGCGCAGCAGGCCGGTGGCGGCCTCGATCCGGTAGAGGGCCGCGTTCGTCCGGTGGTCCATGCCGGCGACGTAGATGTCCCCATTCGGCGCCGAGCCCGTGGCATGCCAGCTCTGACGGGGATACAGGCCGTTCGGCGTCGTCGGCAGGGCCCAGTGCCACAGGCCCTCCACCGTGCCGGGCCAGCCGGAGGGAGTGGACTCGGCGATCGTCGCCGGGCCGTCGGCCGCTTGGCCGGCGCCGGGGGCGAGGCTGAGGCAAAGCGCGAGGGCAAGGCAGGCCGACTTGCGCATCATGGCATCCGTTCCCGTGATCGTCGCGCGCCGCAGGCTGGTCTCAACGGACGCTGCCGATAGCCGCGTCAAAGATCGATCCTTAGGAGGCGCGAATAAGGAGACTGATCTACTTGAGTGCCGGCTCGATCAGACTTGTTATCATATCATCGTCGATATAGCGAAGCGGGACCGGATGCTCGATCCACTCGCGGAAAAGCTGAGCCGTTACGTCAACCTCTCGGTGGCTGACCGGATGTGGCTTGCCAAAGCCCTCGGGCCGGCCCGGAGCCTCCCCGCGCGGGCGGACCTGATCGATGTCGGGGACGACCCGCACGCCGTCAACGTCATCCTGGAGGGCTGGGCTTGCCGGTCGCGGCAACTCATCGACGGGCGCCGGCAGATCGTTTCGCTCCTGCTGCCGGGGGATCCGTGCGATCCGCACATCGTCCTCCTCGATCGCATGGATCACAGCGTGAGCGCCCTGACCCCCGTGGTCTATGCCCAGATCTCCGGCCCCGCGCTCCTGGAGCTGATGGCCCGGAGCCCGACCCTCGACCGCGCGTTCAAGCGGGAAGCCCTGGCCACGGTGGCGATCCAGCGGGAGTGGACGGTCAGCCTCGGCTGCCGGTCCGGCATCGAGCGCCTCGCCCACCTGTTCTGCGAGCTGCGATGCCGCCTCGCCGGGGTGGGCCTCGCGGGCCGGACGACCTGTCCGTTGCCCCTGACCCAGCACGACCTCGCCCACGCCCTCGGGCAGACCAGCGTCCACATCAACAGGACACTCCAGGAACTGCGCGCCCAGGGGCTGATTGCGCTTCGCGGCCGGCGCCTGACGATCCACGATCCAGATCGCTTGGCGGAGATCGCGCATTTCGATCCGGCCTACCTGCATTTCACGGTCGGGGTCGGGCCCCCGGCGGAGGGCGAATGAGCGGGCTACGGCCTGGACGGCGGTCCGGACCCAAGGACGAGAACCGAGGGGCGGCGCATGAGTGACCAGCGGGACGTGATCGACCGTCTTGCGGCCGCGGAGGCCGACAACACCCGCCTGCGGCGTCTGCTCGAGGAAGCCGGCGTCACAGACACCCTGCGCCATGCGCTGCGGGACACCGTGGCCATGCTGCGGACGATCATGCGCCGCTCTTCCGAGACAGCCACCGACGTGGAGAGCTATGCCGCCCACCTTGAAGGTCGGCTGGATACGCTGATGCGGATCCGGGCCCGCACGGATGCCTTCGGCGACGCCGATCTGCACCTCCTCGTCTCGGAGGAACTGGCGTTCCACCTCGTGCGTGAGGGCGAGCGTGCCGTCATCGCGGGCCCGCACATCAGGCTTAAACCGAAGGCGGCCCAGGTGCTGGCCACGGCGTTCCACGAGTTGGCAAGCAACGCTGTCGAACACGGTGCCCTCGACCAATCGGAGGGCCATGTCGACGTGACATGGCAGGTCGAACCCGAAAGCGGGATGCCCGTCGTCAGACTCTGTTGGAACGAGCGGGGAGGGGCCATCGATCCGGACAATCCCGTCCCGAGGCGGGGGTTCGGCCGGGAGGTGCTCGAGACCATGCTCGCCTACGAGCTGGAGGCGCAGACCTCCCTCTCCTTCGAACCAGACGGCCTGCGGTGCACCATCCGCTTCCCGTTCACGGAGCGGGTCGGTCGTCTCGGCGCCCACGACTGGGGGGAGGACTGGCCCTGAGACGGCCTGGAACGAGGGCAGGGGGAGCTCACAGGACCGGTGCGGCGGAGGCCTCGCCTCAGCGTCGGCGGGTCCGCGTCAGCAGGGCAAGGGCGAGGCTGATCAAGGCGGTGGAGGCCGCGAGGATGGCGGCTTCGCGTGGCATCAGCGTGAGCTCGGAATGGCCGGTTGCCGCCAGCCACACCAAGCTCAGAAGCATCGCCACCGGCACGCTGAAACACAACGCTATGAAGGGAACGACGATCATCCCTCATCCGTCCGCCGGGGAGGCGGGCAGCTCCGTCACGGCCTTCCGCTTGAACCCTCAATACGTTGAAAGATCGCGGATTTTGACGTCGCCGATCGCCGTCCCGGCCCGTTGCCCACTGGGGAAACTACCGACGCGACCTTGCGCGACCGTGCGCCGGCGCGGTCATGCGCGGGTGAAGGGGCCTTCTTCCGGACCGACGGCCCGGCGGTCGCCGAGCAGGCTGCGGCCGGACGCGATGATCTGCACCGTCTGACGGCGGTCGCATTCGGTCCGGGCCATCTCCTCGACGTGGCGGAGGTACTCGATGAGTGCGTCCCGCTTGGCCGGACGGTCATGGAGCGCGGCCTCGACCCTCCGGGCGACCATGCGCTCGAGGTCGTCCCAGAACTCAGCCGGACGCGGAGCGTGAGGGTTCATGGGCGACTCCTTCTCGAAGACCGCATCGTTGTCCGCCGCCGCCCGCAGGAAAGCACTCACGTATGTTCAAGGGGAGAGATTTTGTTAGGGGCACGAGATCGGACCGCCGGGCCAGAGGCCGACGCCCTGGACAGACCGTCGCCCGGTTGTGACGACGGGATGCCGCATCGGTGGCCGGCCCCGCCCCCCTCGAACCGACCGCCCTTCGCCTCCATATTCTAGAAGTGGTCATGGCCCCGTGCCTCCGAAGCCGGCTGAGAATTTTGCAGCCTCCTTCCCGACCGCGATTGACAGCCATTCCGAGCCGGCCTATACGGCCGCCTCCCGACGCGCCGCCGAAAGCAAAGGCCCGCCGACGGAACAGATTTTCGACGACAACGACAAACAATCAAAGGCACTTGCCAAGGTCGTTTGAAGTTGTTAGAGACTAAATCGCTCGCTGAAACGGGCGACGTTCTTTGAAAAGTAAATCTGAGAAAGAGAAACGCGGACGGCGTTTGTCCTTGCGCGTCCGGCGCGAGCCGGATCGTGAGAAGACTAAGCTGTCCAATGTTTCTTTAGCTCACAGTGTTTGAGCGGAAACGCTTGAACCGATTGTGAGTCTTCGTCGAAATGTTGTGATCAGCTGAGATCAGCTC
>NZ_BPQX01000051.1 GCF_022179525.1 Methylobacterium persicinum | reverse complement strand
GTGATCACGGTCCGGGCTTTTCGTTTGGCTCGCTGGCCCCGCCTGTCGAGGCGGGGATACGAAATCAGGCCGCGGTGGCGGGGGTGTTGGCGGCCGAGAACTGGCCCTGATTGGTCTGCGCCTGGGCGGCGGTGGGCAGGCCGGGACGACGACCGGCGCCGGCAACCCGGGGCTTGGGCTTCGGAGCGGCGATCAGCCCCTCGCGGATCGCGGTCTTGCGGGCCTGCTTGCGGGCGCGGCGGACGGCCTCGGCCTTCTCGCGGGCGCGGCGCACGGACGGCTTCTCGTAAGCCTTGCGCTGCTTCATCTCGCGGAAAATGCCCTCGCGCTGCATCTTCTTCTTGAGGACGCGGAGCGCCTGATCGACGTTGTTATCGCGGACGAGTACCTGCAACGGAAAAGATCCTTTGGCCTTAGTCGTGGAACGCGCGGCCAGTCGCCGATGCGTAAACCGACATAATCCCTCACCCGGATCAGGCCGGGAGGGATACCCAAGATCGGTCCACGAATCGGCACGTGGAACGCGCCTTGGTGGGCCTTCTACACCAAGCTCTACCGAGTTCCAAGATGGCCGCCGATGACTTGGCAGTGTCCCGGCGGTTGGGTTCGGTTGGCCTCCCCCCGCGGCGGGATGCTATGAACCACCATGATCGACGACAACGCGCAGCAATTCGCGAGCGACAATTACTCGGGCATCTGCCCGGAGGCCTGGGCCGCGATGGCGAAGGCCAATGCCGGCCATGCGCCGGCCTACGGCGAGGATGCATGGACGAGCCGGGCGGCGGATGCGTTCCGCGCGCTGTTCGAGACGCCGTGCGAAGTCTTCTTCGCTTTCAACGGCACGGCGGCCAATGCGCTGGCCCTGGCTGCCTTGTGCCAATCCTATCACAGCGTGATCTGCGTCGACTCAGCCCATGTCGAAACAGATGAGTGCGGGGCGCCGGAATTCTTCTCCAACGGCTCCAAACTGCTCACCGTCCGCACGGAGGGCGGCAAGCTGACGCCTCAGGCGATCCGCACCTTGGCGACGAACCGCAGTGACATCCATTTCCCCCGGCCGCGAGTCGTGACGATCACCCAGCCTACGGAGACGGGGCAGGTCTACACCCTCGCCGAGATCGGAGCCCTGTCGGACGAGTGCCGCCGGCTTGGCCTCGCCCTCCACATGGATGGGTCGCGTTTCGCAAATGCCTGCGCCAGCCTCGGATGCAGCCCCGCCGACATGACTTGGCGGGCGGGCGTCGATGTCCTCTGCTTCGGCGGCACGAAGAACGGCATGCATGCCGGCGAGGCGGTGGTCTTCTTCGATGCCAAGCTCGCCGAGGATTTCGGCTATCGCTGCAAGCAGGCGGGGCAGCTCGCCTCGAAGATGCGGTTCCTCGCGGCCCCGTGGGTCGGCATGCTGGAAGGCGGCGCGTGGCTTCGCAACGGCGCCCACGGAAACGCCTGCGCCAAGCGCTTTGCCGCGGCGGTGGCCGGACTGCCGGGCGTGCGCAACCTTTTCCCCGTGGAGGCCAACGCCGTCTTCTTGAGCCTGCCGCCCGCGATGGCGGAGGGGCTGCGCGGACGGGGGTGGCGCTTCTACACCTTCATCGGCGGGGGAGCCCGCTTCATGTTCGGGTGGGATGCGCAGCCGGCGCGGGTCGATGCTTTGATCGCCGACCTCCGCTCCTTGGCGGCGGCCGCGGCCTAAGCGGGGCGCCGCCGACCCTTCCCCCTCAGATCAGCGCGAGGTTCGTTGGATCGTTGCCGGGGAAGATGCGTCTCAAGGCGTTCTGGTCGAGGTTGTACAAGCGGCCGAGGAGGCCCGAGAACAAGGACCGGTAGTCGGTCAGCACCGGCCAGTCCCGGTTTTGGAACAGGTGGGCCTCGTCGGCGCGGACCTGCGGCCCGGCAATCCGCCCGCCGCGTACGCCGCCGCCCAGCACCCAGTAGACGGAACCGTGGCCGTGATCGGTGCCCCGCGACCCGTTCTCCCGGAACGTCCGGCCGAATTCCGACAGGACCACCACCACCGTGTCGGACCAAGCCGGCCCAATCTCCTCCACGAAGCCGGCAATGCCCCGGCCGAGTTCGCCGAGGCGGTCGGCGAGGTAGCCCTTGGCCGCCCCCTGGTTAACGTGGGTATCCCAGCCGCCGACATCCACGAAGCCAAGGTTGAAGGTCTCGCGCATCAGCCGCCCGATTCGCCGCGCGGAGAGTTCGAAGCCCTTCGGCGACGTCGCCCCCCGGTCGGCCTGATCGGCGTGGTTCGAAATCGACTGGTAGACCTCGTCACGCACGCGGAACCCTTCCGTGACGGCGGCCGCCATGGGCGTGTCACGGTACATGGCCGCGATCAGCTTGACCTGTCTGTCGTCGATCGCCGGCTTGCCGATTCCGTTGATGCCGATGTTCGGCACCGCCTCATGGCCGCCGCGGAAGATCAGCGGGAGCTGCTCGGTAAAGGCGATCGGACGCACCCGCGTCAGCTCGCCCGCCAGCCGGGCCATGAAGCCGGAATTGTAGTCCCGGGCCGCTCCCACCGTCTGGCCCATTTCGATCGTATCCTGTGTCTCGAAATGGCTGCGGGTCAGGTCGTCGGTCCCGGCGAAGGGAACGAAGGCGGCTTGGCCCTTGGTGAAGAGCGGCAGGATCGTCTCGCGCAGGGCCGGGTGGAGTCCCCAATCCCCGTCGAGCGACAGGGCGTCCTGGCGGGAGACGGCGAGGTTCGGGCGGACGCGGTAGTAGAAGTCGCTGCCCGTGGGGATCACCACGTTGGCGGCATCGTAGGCCCCGCGGAGGAACACGACGAGGAGGCGGGCATCCGCCTTCGGCGCGGCCCAGACACGGCCGGCGACAGTGGAGAGGCCAAGGCCTGCGGCGGATCGGAAGAGGTCGCGACGGTTCATCGGGCGAATTCCGGGGAGGCGAGGTAGAGGGTGTTCCAGTCCTGAGGCGAGATCGCCTGGGCCAGGACCGAGCGAGTCGCCGGGCTGAGGCTGCCTTCCAGGGCGGTGAAGTAGAGGCCGTTGGCCAGGAGCGGGTAGGCCGGGACATCGGGCCCATCCCCGGCGGGCGGCTTAAATAATCCGCCGGGTCCGGAGCCGATCTGCAGGGCGACCTCGAACCGGGCCGCAAACTGGCCCGGCCCCGCCCAGGCGGCGGCGTCGATGGGATACCCGTCCGGAGTCGTGCGGGCGAACAGCCCCTCGCCGAGGCGATGGAGCCATCCGTTGACCGGCCCAGTATTTAGGATCACCCGCCCGTCATAGGCCATGCGCAGAGCCGAGAGGACGAAGCGCATCGGGTCCTTGAATTGGCTGGTCAGGGACGTGCCGAAAGCCGGATCGTGGACAAGGGCGTCCATGACAGCGGCAATGTCGCCATCGGTCCGCGTGAATGTCTCGGCGAGCTTGCGGGAGAGGGCGTCGTCGGGCGGATGGCCGAGATAGTAGGAAGCCAGTGCCCGGGTGACGTTGCGGGCGGTGGCCGGCGCGCGGGCGATCAGGTCGAGGGCTTCCTCGACCTCCGCCCAGCCACGACCGTGGATCTCGCGGCCGAGGAAGACCTTGTCGCCATAGTCGTGGCGGTTCGGGTTGAAAACGAACACCCCGTCCCGCACGAGGTCGGCCTGATGCTCCGGCCGGACCTTTATAACCTCGCGGTTCGGCGCGAGCCCGACGCCGGTTAGGATCCGCGCCAGGGCTTCTACATCCGCCTGGGTGTAGCCGGAGCCGACACCCATCGTGTGCAGCTCCATGATCTCGCGGGCGTAATTCTCGTTGATGTGCCCGGCGGCATTCTCGGCATTGTCGAGGTAGCGCAGCATCGCCGGGTGCCGCAGGGTCGCCTCCAGCAGGTCGCGGAACCGCCCAAGGGCGTGGGGACGGATCGCCGTATCGACGTAATCGCCGATGCCGACGCGGATCATCGCCTTGCCCTGGTGCACGTTGAACCGGTTGAACCAGAACCACGTGAGCCGTTCGCGAACCTGATCGGGCGAGTACAGGGCCCGGAGGATTGTCGCCGAGGTGGCCTGCTGGGCGGCCCCTTGGAGGAGCAGCTGAAAGGATTGATGGGCGTTTTTGCGGGCCTCAGGGTCCGGCTCGGAATCCGCCGCGCGCTTGAACGATTCGAGGTACAGCGTGCGCTCGTAGAGGCTGTCCCGGGGCATCGAGGCGGCGACGGCGGCCTCCGCCTCATGCGGGAGACGCATGCCGACCGGCGGATGCAACTGCTCGCGTAACCATGCGTCGCGACCCTTCGCCCGGAGCTCGACAAAGGAGGAAGGGGAGACACCCCAGGTCAACGCATCGAGGAACGCGACATCTTCGGCCGGGGAAGGGGCTGCGGCGAGGGGAGAAGCCGTCAAAGTCAGCGCGAGCGCCACGACCCAACCCAGCGTCGTGCGGCCGCGACGGGCCGGCCTATGGCCGATCGCCCTGTGGCGCGTCCCATCGCGGCGATCACGCGGGGCGGAGAACGGCGTGTCCGTCGAAAGGTGCGGCATCGTCCCCTATCCCACGCCCACCTCGGGCAGTTCGCGCAGGATGAGAGCCGGGAATGTCCGCGCTGTGTCGGGAAATTTGCGCTTTGTGACAGAGACGGTGCAATCCCTTGGCCGCTCGCTGCGGGCGGGGTAAACCCGGCTCCGACCGCACAGGCGCGACGAAGACCATCCCATGTTGATGCAGACACGAACCGAGGCGCCTCGGGCCGATCCGGTGGCCCGGCGGCGGACCTTCGCCATCATCTCACACCCGGATGCGGGCAAGACCACGCTCACCGAGAAGCTCCTGCTTTTCGGCGGAGCGATCCAGCTCGCCGGCGAGGTGAAGGCCAAGCGCAACCGCGTCTCCACCCGGTCCGACTGGATGGGAATCGAGAAGGAGCGCGGCATCTCCGTCGTCACCTCGGTGATGACGTTCGAATACGGCGACTGCGTCTTCAACCTCCTCGACACGCCCGGCCACGAGGATTTCTCGGAGGATACCTACCGGACCCTCACCGCCGTCGATTCCGCCGTGATGGTGATCGACGCCGCGAAGGGCATCGAGGCGCGCACCCGCAAGTTGTTCGAGGTCTGCCGCCTCCGGGACATCCCGATCGTCACCTTCGTGAACAAGCTGGACCGGGAGGCGCGGGATCCGTTCGACCTTCTAGACGAGATCGAGAAGACGCTGGCGCTCGATGCCGCCCCCGTGACGTGGCCCATCGGCACCGGGCGCAACTTCTCCGGCACGTACGAACTCGGCATGAACCGGGTGCGCCGCCTCGATGCTGCTGACGACGCCGGCACCGTGCCCGTCTCTGGTCCGGAGGATCCCCTCTTCGACGAACTGCTCACAGAGAACGGCGCCGCCGATACGTGGCGGGAGGAGGTTGAACTGGCTCAGGGCGGCTTGAAGGCCTTTGACCTCGACGCCTTCCGGGAGGGCCATCTGACGCCGGTCTTCTTCGGCTCGGCCCTGCGCAATTTCGGCGTGCGCGACCTCATCGACGGTCTCGCCAAGGTCGCACCGGCCCCCCGCGGCCAGGATGCGGACAAGCGCCGGGTGGAGCCGACCGAGGGCCGCATGACCGGCTTCGTCTTCAAGATCCAGGCGAACATGGACCCGAACCACCGGGACCGCATCGCCTTCATGCGGGTCTGCTCCGGCAAGCTGAACCGCGGGATGAAGGCGCGCCTGGTGCGCACCGGTAAGCCGATCTCGCTTTCGGCGCCGCAGTTCTTCTTCGCGCAGGACCGGGCCATCGCCGACGAGGCCTATGCGGGCGACGTCGTCGGCATTCCCAACCATGGCACCCTGCGCATCGGCGACACCCTGACGGAGGGCGAGGACATCGTGTTCCGGGGCGTCCCGAGCTTCGCACCCGAGATTCTTCGGCGGATCAAGCTCACGGACGCGATGAAGGCGAAGAAGCTGCGGGAGGCCCTTCAGCAGATGGGCGAGGAGGGAGTCGTGCAGGTCTTCGTGCCGCATGACGGCAGCCAAGCCATCGTTGGCGTCGTCGGCGCCCTCCAGCTCGATGTGCTGAAGGAGCGGCTTCAGGCGGAATACGGTCTGCCGGTCGATTACGAGACCTCGCGCTTCACGGTGTGCCGCTGGGTTTCGTCGGACTCCGCCGTGGAGCTCGACAAATTCGTGGACAGCCACGGTTCCGCGATGGCCAGAGACCTCGACGGCGCCCCCGTCTTCATGGCCTCGACGGCTTTCTCCCTGCGCTACGAGGAAGAGCGCTATCCGGAGGTGCGCTTCACCGACGTGAAGGATTACCAGAAACGGGCGGAGTGATTTGCCGGGCCGGCGATGGATCTGGGCCGGCTGCTGGTTAAACCGATCGGTCCAATCCGTTCACCTCATTTTGAGGTGTCCGCGCCAGCGGGCCTCGAAGGAGGGCTCCAGGACGCGTTGATCCCTCCGGAGCCCTCCTTCGAGGCGGCTGACGCCGCACCTCAGGATGAGGGCGCGGGTGGGTATCAGGGACGATGCGAGTGGGCGACCTGCCCAGCGCCACTTGTTTGGGCGCGGCCCTAGTATTTCCCGAGCATCGGGAATTCCTGTTCCAGGGTTGACTGCGTGGCGATGGGCGCCTCGCGCTTGCGCGGCTTCCTGTTGATGACCTGCTTCAGCTTGTTTTTCAGCACGGCGATGTCGAATGGCTTCAGGATGAACGCATCCGCCCCGGCTTGGTGAGCGAGGTTGATGTCCTCGAAGTCGAAGGACGACTCGGTCAGGATGAAGGGCGTGTTCATCAGGGTGTCGTCGCCGCGGATCTCCCGCAACAGGGACAGCCCGTCCATCGGCTCCATGTTGAGGTCGGAGATGACGAGGGCGTAACGGCGCTGCCGCATCTTCTCGAGGGCTTCCGGCCCACTCGAGACGCCGTCCACATCCGGAAACCCGATCCGCGACATGAGCATCGCCACGAGGCGCAAAAGCTTCTCCTGCTCGTCCACGATGAGGATCGGCGGATGTTCAATGGGCTCGCTCATGGAACCTCAGACGAAGAGATGGTCGATGCCCTGACGGGACATCAAGTCGGCCTGAAGCGCCATCGCCAGGCTGAGGATTGCAGAAGTTTTCGGCGTCCCGCGCTGGAACATTGGCAACAGATTCGCCTTCGAATACAATACGTCGTTGCTACTGCTGCGCTGCGAACACTTAAAGGAGTGCACAAACTCCCTCTTGGCAATCTCACGCCACTCACAGATCTGCACATCGCGATGGCGCTGGTCCGCATTGATTCGGCTGAACGTTTCCTCAACGGAGTTGCGTTCGCCCTCGATGACCTGTGCGGCAAAGTTGTTCTCAATGATCAACAGGCTCGTGATCACCGCGAACTCGTTCTTTTTCTGCGCCACTCGCGTGATATCATCGATCTGCGCCGAACGCTTGGCCGGGTCCGACGACAAGGTCAAGCGCGAGAAG
This sequence comes from Methylobacterium persicinum, assembly GCF_022179525.1. Lineage (GTDB taxonomy): Bacteria > Pseudomonadota > Alphaproteobacteria > Rhizobiales > Beijerinckiaceae > Methylobacterium > Methylobacterium persicinum. Next base: position 69,113 of record NZ_BPQX01000051.1, on the reverse strand, counting down.
TAGATGATATGGACGAGGCTTGTCCGTTTCGCTCGCATTCCCTGGGTCCGAATTTCCCGGCCGGACGGTCATCCGCTTGTCGCCGATGACACCGGATATCATCGTCGAGGTGCCATAACGCCTCGTAAATGTTCCGAGCTAAAGAATCGCTTTACGCCACAGCGATGCGCGGCCACCGAGCAATTTTTACCGGCCTGAACGATTCTGCCTAGCCCCGAAACCCATCGTAAGACGAAGTTTCGCTAAACTCACCAACGTTCTCAACACCTTAGATTTGGCACGGAGGTTGCGGCGCCCATTTGTTGCGTGGGCCGTCCCGCAGGGATCGAATTGCCATGGATATCTTCTCGGCGTTGCAGACTTCGGTCTCTGGACTTCAGGCGCAGTCTTACGCGATCAGTAATATTTCCGGGAACATCGCTAACTCCCAGACGACCGGGTATAAGCGCGTCGACACCAGTTTCATCGATCTGATGGCCGAGCAGCCGGCGAAACGCGCCGTGGCGGGCACCGTGCTGGCGCAGGCGCAGCTCACCAACACCATCCAGGGCAACGTGGTCTCGTCGCAGGTCGCGACCAACATGGCGATCAACGGCCAGGGCTTCTTCACGGTCGTGCAGAAGATCGGTGACGCCAACGGCCAGCCCACCTTCGGCTCCCAGACCCTGTTCACCCGGCGGGGTGATTTCTCCCCTGACAAGGACGGCTACCTCGTCAACGGCGCCGGCGACTATCTGCAGGGCCAGAACATCGATGCCGCCACCGGGCAGGCCACGAGCACCGGCCTCGTCAAGATCGCCAACTCGACCCTGCCCGCGAAGGCGACGGCGACGATCAACTACACGGCGAACCTTCCCGCCACGCCGACGACGACCAATTCGCAGACCACCGGGTCCGACCTCTATGTGCCGGCCGACCCGAACTCCGTCGTCACGCCGACCTCGACGGGAACCCCGACCCAGGTCGCCGTCGGGGATGCGAGCAACTTCGTCAACAACAGTATCGCCGGCCCGGCAGTCACCGCCTACACCGCATCGGGCGCCCCCGTGACGGTCACGACCCGCTGGGCGAAGATTCAGGATATCAACACCACGGCCACGCCGCCGGTCACCAGTTCGGTTTGGAACCTCTACTATCAGTCCGACACGACCGCGTCGGCCACGAAGAGCGCCTGGACGAATGTCGGCTCGGCCTTCACCTTCGACACGGCCGGTCAGTTGACCAACCCGACCACGGGGACACTCGCGATCCCTAACCTGACGGTGAGCGGCACCAACCTCGGCACCGTGAACCTGACCTACGGCACGACGGGCCTGACCCAATATGCCGACAGCACCGGGGCTGCGACGACGAACTCGCTGACCCAGGACGGCTACACATCCGGAACGCTCGCCAGCGTGGCGGTGACGTCGGACGGCAAGATCAACGGCACCTATACGAACGGATCCGTGGTTCCCGTCGCCACCGTCGGTTTCGCCCGGTTCACCAACCCGGATGGGTTAAAGGCAGACACCAACGGCCATTATGCGCAGACGGTCGATTCCGGCTCTCCGCTGGCCGGCCTCGCCAGCACCACGCTGGTCGGCGAGAGCAACGAGCAATCGAATACCGACATTGCGTCGGAATTTTCAAAGATGATCGTAACCCAGCAGGCCTACTCTGCGAACACGCGCGTTATGTCGACCGCGCAAACGATGATGAGCGACCTGCTGAACGTGATCCGGTGACCGGCAGACCGGATCCGACCATGACCGATCTGCCGGCCGTTAGGGACGGGCGGGCCCCGGTGGCCCGACCGACACCGCGTTTTAGGAAAGGGCCGCGGCCGTGAGCCTCGATGCGATCTGGACCTCAACGGCGGGACTGAAAGCCACCCAGGCGGCGATCAACATCGTCTCGCAGAACGTCGCGAATGCCGGCACGGCGGGGTATGTCCGTCGCACGATCGATACCGTCTCGACGGCTCCGGGCAACACCGGCATCGGCGTCGGCACGGTGACGCGCAGCTTCGATGCCGCCGCACTGAAGCAGCTTCGCTCCGAGACAGCCGGCGCCGCCTATACCTCGACGCGCTCCAACATCACGGCGCAGCTCGACAAGCTCTACGGCACGCCAGGAACATCTACGGCCCTCGACGGCACCTTCAACACCTTCACGGAATCCCTGCAGGAGCTGACGGCGAGCCCGACATCGGCCGCGGCCCGGAGCACCGTCCTCAGCAACGCGGCGACGCTGGCGACGCAGATCAACAGCGCGGCCTCGACGGTCCAGAACCTGCGTACTGGTATCGAAAGCCAGCTCGGCACCGATACGGCTGTGGCCAGCTCGCTCCTCCAGAATATCGCGAGCCTCAACTCGAAGATCCAGAACACCACGGACGATTCGTCCAAGGCGGACCTCCAGGACCAGCGCGATCAGGCGATCAACAACCTGTCGAGCTACATGGATGTGTCCACCGTGGATCAGCGCGACGGGACGGTCACGGTCCTCACCGGCTCGGGCGTCACGCTGGTGGACCGTGGCAACGCGGCGACGCTCAGCTTCGATGGGCACGGGACCCTCGACGCCTCGTCGAGCTACTCGACCGATGCGAGCAAGCGCACCGTCGGCACGATCACCGTGAATACGCCGGGCGGGGCCAAGATCGACCTCGGCGCCCCGGGCGCCATTCGCTCCGGCTCATTGGCCGCACAGCTCGAGTTGCGGGACGTGACGCTGCCGCAGGCGCAGCGCCAGCTCGACGACCTCGCAGCGGGTCTCGCCACCTCCCTCAGCAACAAGACGGTGACCGGGACGACGGGGACGAACACCGTCCAGATGGACATCAGCGGCATCCAGGCCGGCAACACGCTGACGATTCCCGTCACCTTCGGCGATGGCAGCGTGCGCAACGTCACGCTGGTCGCCTCGAATTCCGCCACGACGGGCGTCGATCCGGCCCTGACGACGGATTCGAGCGGCTATGCGCAGACCTTCGACATCTCAGGGGGCCCGACCACGTATCAGGCCTCGATCTCCGCGGCCCTGACGGCGCTCAGCAGCAACGCCGCGCAGAAGCAGTTCAAGAATATCCCATCCCTGACGGCATCCGTCTCGGGGACCAGCGTAACCTTCACCGGCGGCACGAACACGACGGTGTCTGGCGGCAGCGCCAGCATCACCGTGCCGACCGGCGTCAGCGACTTCACCACCGGCTACCCCAACCAAACCGCCGTGTTCACCGACGGCGTGAATACCCTCTACACGGGGAGCGTCGACAAGGGCGCGCAGCTCACCGGCTTCGCGCAGCGGCTCACGGTGAACCCTGTGCTGCAAAGCAACTCGTCGTTTCTGACCTCCTCCGGCCCATCGGACACCACCACCTCCGGGGCCCGGGGGCAGGCGATCTTCACGGCGCTGACATCGACGCAGCAGACGTTCTCCTCGGCCAGTGGAATCGGCGGGTTCTCCGCGCCGTACCACGCCTCCGTCGCCCAGTTCACGCAGGACATCATCTCCGCCCAGGGCGCCTCTGCGAGCGCCGCCAAGTCCAGTGACGACACGCAGCAGGTGGCACTCTCCACGGCCCAGAGCCGGTTCTCGACCGAAGCGGGCGTGAACATCGATGCGGAGATGTCGAACCTGATCGCCCTTCAGACCGCCTATGGCGCGAATGCCCGCGTGCTCACCGCCGCCCGCGACATGCTCAATCAGCTGCTGCAGATCTGATGACCACCATCACCCCCTTCGCGGCCGGCAGCTATGCCACGAACCGCACGATCACCCAGCTGACTTCGCTGAAGTCGCAGCTGAACGATCTGTCCGGGCAGCTGACCTCGGGCCTCACGGCGCAGAGCTACGGCGGCCTTGGTACCGGGCGGACCACGGCCCTGTCCGCGCAGGCCTCGATCAGCGCCCTCACCGGCTACGGAGCGGTGATCGACACCGCCCAGACCCGCGCGAAGCTCGGCACAACCAGCCTCTCGGAGGTCGTCACCGTGGCGACCGACACCAACACCACCCTCCAGAACGGGCTGCAGAGCACCTCGTCCAACATGCAGGCGGCGAAGTCCACGGCACTCAACAATCTGAATGCCGCGCTCGATGCGCTCAATCAGTCCGATGGAAGCGTCTACCTGTTCGGCGGCACCAAGGGTTCGGTCGCCCCGGTGGTCGATGCGAACACCATCCTCAACGGGACCACGGACAGCAGCGGCAACAAGCTGGACGGCCTCACGACCCTGGTATCGGATCAGGTGACGGCGGATCTCGGGCCGGCGCCGGCCTCGAACGGTTGGCTGACGCAGACCAACGGCACCACCACGGTCAGCCTTACGGAAGGGCCATACGCCCGTCGGACCGGTGCGGCTGGGGCCTTCGGCTATTCACTCTCCAATATCACGGCGAGCAACCCGACCTCCCTCGCCGTGACCTCGTCGGGGAGTCCCGTGACCTACACCGTCGGGGTGAACGCGCAGCCGAATGCCGGCGACACGCTTACCGTCACCCTCGGCCTCCCGGACGGGACCAGCACGGCCTTCACGCTCACGGCCTCCGCCGGCAGCGCCGACCCGACCGCGACCTCATCATTCGCCATCGGAAGTACGCCGGCGCAGACCGCGACCAACCTTCAGACGACGCTGAAGAACGCCCTGGCGAATTCCGCCGGCTCGACGCTGACGGCCAACGCCGCCGCCCGCGTCAGCAAGGATTTCTTCGCCGCCTCGACCGATGCGGGCACCACGCCGCGCCGCGTCTATACCGATCCCGCGACCGGTGGCCCGACCTACACCTATCCGACCACCACCCCCGCGACGACGGTCAAGCAATCCGTCGTCTGGTATAAGGGCGAGAGCGGCCCCGATACCACGGCCCGCGCCTCGCAGACCTATCAGGTCGGATCGAGCGCCACGATCCAGTTGGGCGCCAGGGCGAACGAGACCCCGATCCAGAACGTCTTGGCGGGGCTCGCCACCGTCGCCCTCGGCATCCCGTCCGGCTCGACCGCTAACGCCAGCGACGCCTATCAGGCGGTCGTGAACGAGGCGACGCCGTTACTGGCCTCGGCCAAGAGCGGCCACAGCGTGCAGGACATCACCACCGATTTCAGCCTCGCTTCTGCGCGTATGTCCTCGGCTGCCACGGCGAACACCGCTCAGCAGAACACCCTTCAGAACACAGTGGACGGCATCGAGCAGGCCTCGACGGAGGAGGTCGCCACGAGGCTAATGGATCTGCAGACCCGCCTGCAGGCAAGCTATCAGATCACAGCTTCGCTCTCGAAGTTGTCACTGGTGAACTACATCACCTGAGGTAAAGCCACGCTTGGTGGTTCCCGGTGCTCGATCCGGAGCCTATTGGTCCTGTTCTCTCATGGGGCTAGGTCCATAGTGTCGCCGCTTTTACGGCGCGTCTACAAGCGTCGCACGCTCGGGTTTGGGCCGTATCGTGCCGGAGCAGCCTCCATTCCGGCGCGCGGCACCGAGCGATCATTGTTCTCGGGGTGTCAGCATGTCGTGTCACCTGCCTGTCGAAGAGATCCGCCGCCTCGCGGCAGCCGGCAAGATCGGGGCAATCGTGGTCGCTGAACAAGTCATCGACACGCATGCGGCCGGCTTCGCCGACAGGTTTGAGCGGTCCGTCGCGCTCGATGCGCTGCTGCGCGACCTCGCCCGCCTGCGCCGGCGGGAGCCTCACCTCGATGAGTTCATCACCGAGGTCGAGGGATATATCGACGGGCTTCACCGCGACCTCGACCGGCTCGCAGCATGATGAACCGGTCGATCCTCGTCCTCGTGGCCTGCTGCGCGGGCGCCACCGGCGCATCGGCGCTCGACCTCGATTTGGCGAAGATCGGGCCGACCATGGAAGCCTGCCCCGGCAAGGCGGGCTTCGTGCGCATGCCGGGTTCCCACAACTGCACCCGCCTCACCGGACGGGTGGCAGCCGGGGTCGATGCCCGGGCCGGGGCCGGCGGCGCGGCGGCGGCTCCGGTCGTGGCTGGACGGATCGCCGTCGACAACCGGGCGCAGACGGACCTGGGCGAGGTCCGCACCTATGTGCGCGTCGGCAACGGCCGCCGATAGAGCCTTATCCGCCGAAGTCGTGCCGGTTCGGCGGAGGAAAATGCGGTGAAGCCGACGCTCCAAAGCGGCTTCGGAAATCCTTGGATCGCGAGCTATCCGTCATTGCGAGCGAAGCGAAGCAATCCAGGGCAGCGGGACATCTCAGAACTGAGCGGATCCCTGGGCTGCTTCACTTCGCTCGCAATGGCCGTGGTGATGAGGTGATCCAAGTCTTCCGGTAAACGCTCTAACGGCGGCCGTCACCCGTTCACAGCGATCGCGACATCACGAGGGGGGCGGTGCCGGCGTTTCGTCCGTAGGGCGATGGGGATGCGTTGCCCTTGCCGTAACCGGCAGGCGCCCGGGATTTGGCGAGATCGTCAGCCAGATTGCGGATCAACCCTTCGCAGACCGTCCGCGCGGCCGAGAGGACGGCTTGGTTCGCCTCGACGGCGGCGGTGAAAGCACGGTGGGCGGCGCTCAGCGTTTCGACCCCCTGCGGATGGAGGCGGACCAGCGCGACGGCGTTGGCCTTGGCGATTTCCAGGCCCTTCATGTAGGCCGCGGCGAGGGCGGCCTTCGGTTCGGCCGCCACCACGCCTTCCTTGAGGCGTCCGGCGCGAATGTGCGTCGCCTCCTCGTCAAGCACGGTGCCGAGCTGTCTCATGTCGTCGAGGACCCGCAGGATCAGCGCCTCGGCGCCCGCGCGGTCGACGATCCGGAGCGGTTCAGGCGCCGACATTGGTGGCTCCCTGCATCTTCATCATTTCGTGGAACACCGAATCGGCGATGCCGACCCCGCCGCTCTGCACGATCTTATTCGCGTATTCCTTCGTCAGCATTGAACGATAGACTCCGCCACCGGTCCCGTTCTCGCCCAAAGGTCCATCCGTCCCCTCGGATTGGGTCATCCGGTCGAGGCTGTTCTCAAGGAACATCTTCTCGAAATCCGTTGCGGTCTTCTTGGCCTTCGCCGTGCTGGCGCTGCCGAGGCTCGCCGCCGACGTGTCCTCGGTGCCACCCCCCGTGATGGCCTTTCCGATCCCGATGGCGGCGCTCGCCGCGATGCTGGCTAGCTGCAACATGTGCTTCCCCCTCACATGAGTTCGATATCGGCCTGCAGCGCTCCTGCAGACTTGATGGCTTGAAGGATGGAGATGAGATCCCGCGGGCCGACGCCGAGGGCGTTGAGCCCGTCCACGAGGTCCCGAAGGCTGACGCCTTCCTTCACGAGGGCCAGCTTGTTGCCGTCCCCCGTGTCGACCTTCACCCCGGTGCGCGGCACCACCACGGTCTGGCCGTTGGAGAGCGGCGCCGGCTGGCTGACCTGGGGTTGCTCGGTGATCGTGACGGTGAGGTTGCCCTGGGCGATGGCGACGGTGGAGACCCGCACGTCCCGCCCCATGACGATGATGCCGGACCGCTCGTCGACGACGACCCGGGCGGCCTGATCCGGCTCGACCTTCAGCTGCTCCACCTCCGTGACCAGCTTCATCATATTGCCGTGGTAGCGGGCCGGGATCTGGATCGTCACCGTCGCCGGGTCGGTGGGCTCGGCCGTGTCGGAGCCCATGAAGTCGTTGATCGCTGCGGCGATCCGCTTGGAGGTGGTGAAGTCGGGGTTGCGCAGGGACAGGCGCAGGGACCGTGCGTCGTTCAGCTTGAACGCGATCTCACGCTCGATATTCGCGCCGTTGGAGATACGCCCATTGGTCGGCACGCCGCGGGTGATCTTGGCGGCGTCGCCCTCCGCCGAGAAGCCGGCGATGGCGATGGAGCCCTGGGCCAGCGCGTAGACCTCACCATCCGCCCCCAGGAGCGGGGTCACGAGCAGCGTACCGCCCTGGAGGGACTTCGCATCGCCGAGCGACGAGACGGTGACGTCGATCCGCGTCCCCTGGGCCGCGAAGGGCGGCAAATTCGCCGTGACCATGACGGCCGCGAGGTTTTGCGTGCGCATGGTGGCGCCGCGGGTGTTCACCCCGAGCCGTTCCAGCATGGCCTGGAGCGACTGCTTGGTGAACGGAATGTTGTTCAGCGTATCCCCAGTGCCGTTGAGGCCCACGACGATGCCGTAGCCCACGAGCTGGTTCTGCCGCACGCCCTCTATGGAGGCGAGATCCTTCACCCGCGACAGGGCGAAGGCCGGCGCTGCGTAGGCCACCAGCGTGAGCATGGCAGCGACGAGGACCGGTATCAGGCGGGACGTCGGGTGGCGTGAATGCATGCCGGGTTCAAGCGATGGCGGGGCCTGCCTCCCCCACGCCAGGGCCGTGCCACCCAGCACATTAATCTAACGTGCTGGTTTCATTTCGGTTTTATAATAGCCCATTAATCCGGAGGTCCGGCCTTTCCTGCCGACCCGGCAGCTTCTGCCGGCCCGTTTACTCCCACTTAACTATGCAGGGCCGAGTGTCGGTCTCGCCCCCAACCCCCGGTGAAGTGACGATGCGCGTCGAGACACGCCAGCCGATTTGGACGACAAGCAGCGTCCCGGCCGCGCGGCGCGATGACTCGCGCACGTTCAGCCTCGATCCCGCGCCGTCCGCGCCCGCTCACACCTCGGCGCCCGCGGCCGCGGCCAGCCTGGCCGGGCTGGATGCGATGCTGCTCCTGCAAACCGAAGCCGAGACGCCGCGCGAACGCCGCCGCCGTGCCGCCCGCCGCGGCCACGAACTCCTGGATGGCCTCGACCGGCTCAAGGCGGCGATCCTCGGGGGGCGCGTCGGCACAGGGGAGTTGCGCGCCGTGGCCTCTCGCCTCGCCGAGCGGGCGGGCTCTTCCGGCGATCCCCGGCTCGACGGCCTGATGGCGGAGATCGAACTCCGGACGGCGGTGGAGCTCGCCAAACTGGAGATGCGCCGGGGCGCATGACCCCTTCCCCCGGCGTCGGGGGGGTCGTTTATGGGTCCAGCCCGTCGGCAATCCGTTGCGCCTTCCGCCGGGCCTCGACCCGGGCGACCGAGTACACCGAGGCCTCATAGAGGATCAGCATCGGCACCGCGAGCGACAGCTGCGAAATCACGTCCGGCGGAGTCAGGATCGCTGCCGCGACGAAGACCAGCACGATGGCATAGCGGCGTTTTTCCCGGAGAAACTTGGCGTCGATCAGCCCGATCTGTCCACACAGCGTCAGGATGACGGGAAGCTGGAATGCGATGCCGAAGGCAAAGATCAGCGTCATGATGAGCGACAGGTACTCATCGACCTTGGGCAGAAGCTTGATCGTCGGTTCGCCTGCCACGCCCACCTGCTGGAGCGAAACCGAGAACTTGATCAGCAGCGGCATCGCCAGGAAGAACACGACGAGGGCGCCGAGCAGGAAGAAGATCGGCGTCGCCACGAGATAGGGCAGGAAGGCCTTGCGCTCGTTGCGGTAGAGGCCCGGCGCGACGAAGGCGTAGATCTGCGTGGCGATGACCGGAAACGCCAGGAAGGCGGCGCCGAAGACGCTCAGCTTGATGTTGGTGAAGACCTGTTCGAGGAAGTGCGTGGCGATGAGTTCGGCGTTCTGCGCCCCGACGATGGAGACGTAGGGGTAGACCAGCACGTTGTAGATGTCGCGCGAGAAGAAGAAGCACACAAAGAACGTCAGCACGAACGCGATCAACGATTTGATCAGGCGCGCGCGCAGCTCGATCAGATGTTCGAGGAGCGGGGCGCGCGACGCCTCGATTTCGGCCTCGTCGGCCTCGGTGATCATTGTGCGGCCGTCTCGTTGCGGGTGGGCGCGGACTCAGGTGACGGTGTCCCATACGGGTCGTCCACCGAGCCGGGAAGGGGGAGGGGCGCGTCATGCCCCGGCATACCCTGCTTGGATTCCCGCTCCGCCTTCAGCTTGGCCGTCGCGTCGGCGAGGCTGCGGGGCTTGGGCGGCGGGGGAGGGGCCGGCGCCGAGGGCGGGGCCTGAATGGTCTGTTCCGGTTTGGGCGGCCCGAAGACTTCGGTCGATGTCTCGGATGCGACGGCAGGCAGCGCGGGGGTCTCGACCTTCGGAGCGCGACCTTCGACCGCGCCACGGAGCTCATCCCGGATCGTCTGGACAGGATTGAAGGCGGACCCGCCGCGCAAAGTATCGCGGATCCCGTCGACCTCCTTACGAACGTCGTCGAGTTCCGCCTCGCGGATCGCCTCGTTGAACTGCATCTGAAACTCGCCGGCCATCCGGCGGAGCTTGGACGTCACCTGCCCCACCGTGCGCAGGGCCTTCGGCAGATCCTTCGGCCCGATGACGATGAGGGCGACGCCGCCGATCAGCATCACCTCGCCCCAGCTCATATCCAGCATGTCGTCGAAGGTCCTGCGGTCGTGGAAGCGGCCCGGTGGCCCGGACCCCGCACGCCGTGAAACGGGCGCGTGTGCCCTGACGGTCTCCGGAAAACGCTCAGATCGTCTTGTGCTCGCCACCCGGCAGATGGCTTGCCGGAACAGCGGTGCCGGGGCTGGTCTCGGCGGTGTGGGGGATGGTCCGTACCGGCTGCTGCGGCTGCGGCGGCACGACAGGCTGCGCGGGCGGCGGCGTCTCGTCCTCGGCCATGCCCTTCTTGAAGGCTTTGATGCCCTTGGCGACGTCGCCCATCAGATCGGACACTTTTCCGCGCCCGAAGAGCAACATCACGATGACCGCGACGATGACCCAGTGCCAGATGCTCATGCTACCCATGACGACCTCCTGCGCTCCGCTTGGCCCGAGGGCCATGCGACCGGAGCACCCACGTCCATTGAGGAATTTCCCGCGAACCTAGGGAGGCCGCCTCCGGAACACAAGCGCAAGCGGTGTCCGGGAGGGTGACGACGGTGGAGGGCTGCGACCCGCGGGTCAGGCCGCTTGCGCGAATGCCGCCGCGAAACGGGCCCGCGCCTCGGGCAGGTCGAGCCCGTCGCCGAGGCTCACGAGGCGGGCCATCGCGGCGTCCGCGCGCTTGGCCGCGTCGCCTGCCAGCAGGGGCGTACCCTCGCAGACGGCGCGCATTTCCCCTGCGTCGCCATTGCAATGGAGCGCGATATCGACCCCTGCGGCGAAGGCGGCTTCGGCTCGGTTCCGGAACGGTCCGGTCAGGGCCTGCATCGACAGGTCGTCGGTCATGAGCAGGCCGCCAAAGCCGATCTCGCGACGGATCACGTCGCGGATGATCACGGGCGATTGTGTCGCGGGTCGATCCGGGTCGATCGCCGTGAAGACGACGTGGGCGCTCATCGCCATGGGCAGGTCGGCGAGCATGCGGAACGGCGCGAAATCCCGGCCGCGCAGTTCGTCGAGCCCGGCCTCGACCACCGGCAGGCTCTTGTGGCTGTCACAGGTGGCACGGCCGTGACCTGGCATGTGCTTGATGACGGGCAGGACGCCCCCGGCCATCAGCCCCTCGGCGACTGCGCGGCCGATCGCCACGACCTCGTCCGGGCTCGTGCCGTAGGCGCGATCTCCGATGATGTCGTCGGATCCCGGCGATGGGACGTCGAGGACCGGGGCGCAATCGACGTTGATGCCGACATCTGCCAGGTCGTGGGCGATGAGCCGGGCGCCGAGGCGGGCGACGGCGGCGCCGGATCCGTCGAGGCGCCCGTAGCTGCCGCCGGACGGATATTTCGGCCAATGGGGCGGCCCCATGCGCTGCACCCGGCCGCCCTCCTGGTCGATCAGGATCGGCGCGTCGGCCCTTCCGAGGCACTCCCGCAGGGTTGCCGTCAGGGCGCGCACTTCGTCCGGCGTGCCGATGTTGCGCTTGAACAGGATGAAGCCCCACGGCTGCGCATCGCGGAAGAAGGCCGCCTCCTCCGTGGAGAGGCTCTTGCCGGCGCATCCGAGAATCAGGGCGCGGGAGGTCATCGGTGAGCGTTCCGGAACAAGGGGGCCGGGATGGCGAATCGGGGCTGAGAAGGTCACGCGGGACGGGCGCACCTTCAAGGCGGAACCTCCGCGGGAGCGCGGAGGTCAGCGCCGTGGTGGGCCGGTGTTGCCGGCCGGACTCAGGCAGATTACTGGGTCAGACGCGTCACGGCCTTGTGGAAGGCAAGCGGGAGCCTCAGAGCTCCGCGGCGGCGGAACTCAGTTCCGGGCCACGAAACACTGGCCGCCCTCACCTTGCAGCGAGGAGCAGAGGCTCGACGCCTCCTCCTTCGACAGGGGTCCGACACGCACGCGGAACAGCGTCTTGCCGTTGACCTCGGCCTGCCGGATCAGCTCCGGCTTACCCGAAAGCTGGCTGTACTTGGCCTGCAACTGGCGGAAGGCGTTGTGCGCGTCGCCCGCGGAGTTGCGCACGCCGAGTTGCACGGAAAAGCCGCTGACCGGAGTGGTCGTATCCACTGCGGCGGTGGTGGCCTGCGTCGTCTCCGGGCTCGCGGCCTGTAGCGACTCGGGCGACACCGAAGCGATCCGCTGCGGCGCCTTCTTGACCACGGCGACCGGCTTGGCGGGCTTGGGTGCCGGCTCCGCGACGGGTTCGGCGGCGGCCGGCATCGCGGTCGGGACCGGGGACGCATCGGCCTGACGGATCGGCTTGGCCGGCCGCGCCGGGGCGGCGATTGGAGAAGGTGCGGGCGGAGTGGCGTCGGCCGACGTATCCGAGCCCGGGAGAACCATGGTCGGGACCGGCGACGGTGCGGCCTCGGCCGGCGCCGGCGGGGGAGCCGGAGGAGCCTCGGGCTTCACGGAGACGGTGCGGACCCGGCGGGGCTCGCCGAACGCTTCGAACGGGCCGTTGCCCGGGGTCGTGCCCTGAGCGGACGGCGTCCCCCCGGCGGCGCGGGCCGCCTCGGTCACGTCAAGGGGCTGCTCCTCCCGGTTCACGACCTTGATCTGCCCGCTATCCTTGCTGGTGGCATTACGGTCGTAGATCTGGCGGTTCTGATCGGGGATCTCAACACCGTCGGCCACCTTCGGGGCGACCTTCAGGGGTGTCGTATCGGCTTGCACGACAGGCACGGACCCGTCCTTGCCGGTGTGCAGGCTCTTGTAGGTCAGGGCGCCCGTCACCGCGATGGCGACAACGGCGAGTCCAGCCCCTACCGACGCGAACCGGCGCCGCGGCGCGGCCCGGCGAAGCGAACGGGCATCGTCATAGGATTCGTCTGCATCCGGCGCCACTTCGGCGGCCGGATAGGACGGCATGTCGCGCTCTACGGAGGCGAGATACTGGTCGAAGGCGTCGGCCGGGGTGACGCGGGCGGGTTCTTCCGGCGCAAAGTGCGGCTCCGGGCGGGCGGCCCAGCCGGCGTCATGGGCGAGGGGAACCTCCTTCACCGGGGACGGGCGCACGTTGTCGCGGGCGGCGAGCAGCGCGCGGAAGGGATCGTCCTGCCCGACGATGCGGGCCAGTTCGGCCAGGGGATCCGGCTTCGCGGCCTTCGGCGCACCGTCATCGTGACGCAGATCGCGCGCAAGTGCTTCCAGATCGATCTGAGCGCGCGACGCGTTCGTCATGGCAGCTTCCTCAACCAGTGGCGGATCGGTCCGTGACCGATACGATTTGGGCTAGCGCATCTCGTCCGGCGCACTCACCCCGAGGAGGCTGAGACCGTCGGCCAACACCGATCGAACGGCCTCGACGAGCGCCAACCTCGCCCATGTGGACTTTCGATCGGTTGCATTAACAAATCGTAATTGCGGCAAGTCTTTGCCCTTGTTCCAGAAACCGTGAAGTGAGGCAGCGATTTCATACAGATGAAACGCGATCCGGTGCGGTTCGTGGGCCAGGGCGGCCGATTCGATCACCCGCGGGTACTGAGCAACCAGCCTCATCATTTCCGCCTCGCCCGAATCGGCCAGGAGCGCGAGGTCGGCCTCCGCCAGGAGCGCCTGGGGGGACATGTCGGCGTCGGGAAAAGCCTCCCGCGCCTGACGCTGCACCGAACGGACGCGGGCATGGGCGTACTGCACGTAAAAGACCGGGTTGTCCTTCGACTGTTCTACCACTTTCGCCAGGTCGAAATCGAGAGTCGCGTCGTTCTTGCGGAATAGCATCATGAAGCGGATCGCGTCGCGGCCGACTTCGTCGATCACGTCGCGCAGGGTCACGAACTCGCCGGCACGCTTGCTCATCTTCACCGGCTCGCCGGCGCGCAGCAGCCGCACCAATTGGCACAGCTTGACTTCGAGCACGGCCTTGCCGTCGCTGACCGCCTTCACGGCGGCCTGCATGCGCTTCACATAACCGCCGTGGTCGGCCCCGAGGACATCGATGATCTCTTCGGCGCCGCGGAGCACCTTCTCCCGGTGATAGGCAATATCGGCCGCGAAATAGGTGAAGCTGCCGTCCGATTTCAGCAGCGGCCTGTCGGTATCGTCGCCGAAATCCTTGGTGCGGAACAGCGTCTGCTCCCGGTCCTCCCAATCCTCGGGGAGCTGACCCTTGGGCGGGGGAAGCCGGCCCTCGTAGACGAGACCGCGCTTGCGCAGATCCTCCAGCAGGGCGCCGACCGCGCCGCTGTCGTGCAGCTTGCGTTCCGAGAAGAACACGTCGTGCCGGATACCGATGGCAGCAAGATCCTGGCGGATCATGTCCATCATCATCGCCACCGAGATGTCGCGGATGGCGGGTAGCCATTCCGCCTCCGCCATGTCGAGGAGGGCACGCCCGTGCTCCCGCGCCAGGGCCTCACCCACCGGCTTCAGGTAGTCGCCCGGATACAGGCCCTCGCCAATGGCGAAGGGCTCGCCGAGCGCCTCGCGGTAGCGCTGGTAGGCGGAGCGGGCGAGGACATCCACCTGCGCGCCCGCGTCGTTGATGTAGTATTCCCGCGTGACCTGCCGCCCCGCCGCGACGAGGAGGCTCGCCAGCGCATCGCCGAACACCGCCCCGCGGCCGTGGCCCACATGCATGGGGCCGGTCGGGTTGGCGGAAACATACTCCACATTGACCGGCCCGCCCGGCAGCCGCGCCCGGCCGAAGCCGGCGGGATCGGCGAGCACCGCGCGCACCACGTCGTGGAACACGCCGGGCTTGAGGCGCATGTTGATGAAGCCGGGCCCCGCGAGGGAGACCTCCGCCACTCGCGGGTCGGCTCGCAGCTCGTCGGCGAGGGCTTCGCCCAGCGCCCGCGGGTTCGTCTTCGCGTCCTTGGCGAGGACCAAGGCGGCGTTGGTGGCGAGGTCGCCGTGCGAGGGATCGCGCGGCGGCTCGACGACCACGCGGCCGAAATCGAGCCCGCCGGGCAGCGAACCCTTCCGGGTGAGGGCGTCCAAGCCTTCGCGCACGCGCGCCTCGAACTGGGCGAAGATGTTCATTCCAAATCGTCTCAGAGCTTCGTCCCGGCGCGTCGGCACGCCGGGACAGGGCCGTTATGGCAGGGGGTCGGCGCGGGGTGCCACGTCCCCGGCAGCATGGCGCCGGAAGCCGGCCGATTCACGACGCGGCGTCCACAATTGCGTGCGGTGCACTGCCGAACGCCCCGCCGCATAGCAAGGGCTGGCGCCCCTGTCACCGACCGCCCCGCGGTACGGGTTTGTCGTGGCGCGTGACGAATCAAGACGAGGCGGGCAGCTTGGCCAAAAACGGAGCCGTATTGAATTGAGTCGCGGATGTCTTAGGCGGCGGATCGCTTCATCCTTCCCACCCTCCACCTCATCCTGAGGTGGCGCGTCAGCGGCCTCGAAGGAGGGCTCCAGAGAGCGCGCGGAGCCTGGAGGCCTCCTTCGAGGCCGACGCTTCGCGCCGGCACCTCAGGATGAGGAACAGGGTAGGAGGAGGGGCGGCCCACGCGCTCCGATACAGAGGCCAATCACCTCTCCGCAGCACGACCGTCGTTGAATGGCCGCGCTACGGTATCCATCTCAAGCGCCCACATCATGAGAGGACGCCCGGTGCCCGAGAGGGTCCGGTGCCAAGATCCGCCCTTTGCTCGAACTCGCCGTCGTCGTCTTCCTGATCGCGCTGAACGGCGTCTTCGCCCTGTCGGAATTGGCCATCGTTTCGGCCCGCAAAAGTCGCCTCAGGGCCATGGCGGACGCCCGCCGGCCGGGCGCCGCGGTCGCCCTGTCGCTGGCGGAGGAGCCCGGGCGGATCCTCTCCACTGTACAGATCGGGATCACCCTCATCGGAATCCTGTCCGGGGTCGTCTCCGGGGCCGCCTTGGGCGACCGGCTCTCCGCTTTCCTCCTCGACGCCGGACTGGCGCGGGGCTGGGCCGACACTTTGGGCTATATCATCGTCATCACCGCGATCACCTACCTGTCTGTGATCGTCGGCGAGCTGGTCCCGAAACATCTCGCCCTGCGCAATCCGGAAGCGATCGCCTGCACCGTCGCCCCTGGCATGCGCCACGTCGCGAGGCTGGCCTTCCCGGCGGTCTGGCTCCTCGATGCGTCGACCCGCGCCGTCTTCCGGTTGATCGGCCAGGAAACGGAAAGCGCCAGCGCCGTCACCGAGGAGGAGATCCGCAGCCTTGTGGCCGAGGCCGAGACCGCGGGCGTCATCGAGGGGGATGAGCGGGCCATGATCTCCGGCGTGCTGCGGCTTGGCGATAGGGCGGTGCGCGGCGTCATGACCCCCCGCACGGATGTCGTCTGGCTCGACCTGTCCCGCGACGAAGCGGAGATCCGCTCCCTGCTCTGTGCCAGTCCCCATGCGCGGTTGCCGGTCACGGAGGCCGATCCCGATGCGATGACCGGCGTGGTGCAGGTCCGCGACCTGATCCCGGCCCTCCTCGAACAGGGCGGAGCCGGCCTTCCGGCGCGGATCCGTGCCCAGACCAGGGCGGCCCTCGTCCTACCGGACACGATCGATGCCCTCGACGCCCTGGACGCCCTGCGGAAGGCGCCCACGCCCATGGCGCTGATCCACGACGAGTACGGCCATTTCGACGGTCTTGTGACGCCCGCCAACATCCTCGATGCCATCGCGGGCGCCTTCCATTCGGAAAACCCGGAGCCCGATGCGATCCGCCGCCAGGACGGATCGTGGCTGATCGCCGGATCGATGCCCGCCGACGAGATGGCCGACCAACTCGGCCTGAAGCTCCCGCAGCCCCGGGATTACGAGACCGCGGCGGGGCTCGTCATCGCGGCGCTCCACCGGCTGCCCGACACCGGCGAGACGTGTGACGTCTCCGGCTGGCGATTGGAAGTGGTGGATCTCGACGGTCGGCGCATCGACAAGATTCTCGCGACCCGGGTCGACGGGGGGACCTAGAGCCTTTTCGGCGACGACAGGATCGCATCCTTGTCGTCGTCATTGCGAGCGAAGCGCAGCAATCCAGGGATCCACGACATCCTGAGATGTTCCGCTGCCCTGGATTGCTTCGCTTCGCTCGCAATGACGGAAAGGCTGTGTGATCCAACGCCTCTCGATAATGCGTTAGGTCACCACGTTCACCGCAATTTCTTTCGCGGAAGCGGTGTCCACTTCGGCGAGAAAAGGCCCTTGCCTCAGGCGACCTTGGCGGCGTTCGCCCGCCCGTGCGCCTGTTCCATGATCTCACCCAGCCGCTCGCCGACGGCCAGGGCGATGGATTTCGATCCTGTTCCTTCCGAGTCGTCCCGGCACATGCGGCTGAGGGCGTTGGCGACCCGCTGCTCCATCACCGCCAGGATGGCGGAGGCGGCCTTCGGCTGGGCGCCGCGCAGGACGGCGACCACGTCGAAATAGGCGTCCTGCAGCAGGTGCAGGGTCAGCCGGTCGACGGCGTGCTCGTCTTCGTGCGTCAGGTGGGTCATCGGCGAATCCCTCGGCTGTCGTGGCCGAAAGCTCGCGCCGGCATGGTTAAGGCGACGCTAAAGCGCGTCAGCAGGTCTCCCCCGCCAGCCGCGCAAGCGTCCGCTCGCGGCCGATCAGCGGCAGGAGGCCCGCCAGATCGGGCCCGTGGTCGAGCCCCGTGAGGGCGAGCCGCAGCGGCATGAACAACGCCCGGCCTTTGGCACCCGTGCGGGCGCGGATCTCGCCGGTCCAGGTCTTCCAAGTCGTCTCGTCAAAAGGGCCGGCGGGAAGCGTTTCCTGGGCCGCCTCGATAAGCGCCGGGTCGTCGAGCTTGGGCGTCACCGGCCCCTCCACGACGCGCCACCATTCCGCCGCCTCGGAGACCTTGCCGAGGTTCGCCCGTACGGCCAGCCAGAACGCGTCCGCCCGTTCATCTGGCACGCCCATCTCCCGCAACCTGTTGGCAGCTGCGGCGAAGGGCATTTCGTGGACCAGCCGGGCGTTGAGCCCATCGAGATCGGCTTCGTCGAACCGGGCGGGTGCCCGTGAGATCTCGGACAGGTCGATGAGCTGCGCCAGTTCGTCCAGGCCCGGCACGGCGCGCACCGATTCGGCCGAGCCGGTCAGCACGGCGAGCGAACGTACGGCGCTCGGCTCATAGCCGGCCTCCCGCAAGCCCCGAAGGGAGAGGTGGCCGAGGCGTTTCGAGAGGCCTTCGCCATCGGCCGTCGTGAGCAGGTTGTGGTGACCGAAGACCGGGACCGCCGCGTCCAGGGCTTCGAAGATCTGCACCTGCACGCCCGTATTCGTGACGTGATCCTCACCGCGGATCACATGGGTGATGCCGAAATCGATGTCGTCCACCACGGAAGGCAGCGTGTAGAGATAGGTGCCGTCCGCGCGGATCAGCACCGGATCCGACAGGGAGGCGCAGTCGATATGCGCCGGGCCGCGGACGAGGTCGTCCCAGGCCACCGTGCGGTGTTCGAGCAGGAAGCGCCAATGGGGCGTCCGCCCCTCCGCCTCCAGGGCGGCGCGCTCCTCGGCGGTGAGCTTCAGCGCGGCCCGGTCGTAGATCGGCGGCTGACCCCGGCCGAGCTGTCGTTTCCGTCGGCGTTCGAGTTCCTCCGGGGTCTCGTAGCATGGGTACAGCCGACCCGCTGCCTTCAGCCGCTCAGCCGCCGCATCGTGCTGCGCCTTGCGCTCGCTCTGCCGGGCGAACAGGTCGGGCACGATCCCCAGCCACGCCAGATCCTCCCGCGCCGCCTGCGCGAACGCCTCGGTGGAGCGAGCACGGTCGGTATCGTCGAGGCGCAGGAGGAACCGGCCGCCATGCCGCCGGGCGAAGAGCGCGTTGAGCAGCGCTGGCCGGGCATTGCCGATGTGGAGATAGCCGGTCGGAGACGGGGCGAAACGGACGAGGGTCATGCCCGCTCTCTAGCAGGTTGCCGGACGACGGTGGAACTTTGGAAGCCGCGTTGCGGGGCGGCTCTCACGACCTGCCAACAAGTTGTCAGGAACGTCACGCGACTTCCGTTCGCCCATGAAACGCAGGACCATCCCACCCGTTGTCCCCACGTGTTCACGGGAGCGTGAGCTGTCCCGCGGGCACAAGCCCCGCCGCGATCAGGTGGGGAAGCCCGGCCGGTTTCCGGCTTTCATAAAACGGGGTGCCCGATGCGAACAGCCTTGATCCTTTTCCTCTCCCTCGCCGCCGGTACAGCCGTGGCGCAGGATGCGGGCAACAAGCCTCCACCACCCCGCGAACCTGAGCCGAAGCGCATCGTCGCCCCGACCACACCGCCGAACAGCACGGTCGTGGTCGCGCCCGATGTCCAAAACAGCGGCCCGGGCGCCAACACGACGATCGCCCGTTCGGGAACCGGGGCGGACACGGTGACGACGGATTCAGCCGTCGGCGGCAATGCCGGGCATCCGAGCCGTGCCGTGCCGCAGGAAGGCGCGGGCGGATCGGGCGGCGGCGGTTCGTAACGCTCAGCCATTCCGCCAGCGCACCTGTTCCGGGCCAGCCAAATCCGCCACAAGGCGCGACGTGGATGGCCTGGAGCGGCGGTGGCGGAATGGTCGAGACAGCGGACATCGCGGTAATCGGCGGCGGAATGGTCGGCCTCGCCTCCGCCCTCGCGCTGCAGGAGCGCCGGCTCGACGTCGTCCTGTGTGATCCGGGCGAGGCGCGGGCGCGCACGTCTTTCGGCAATGCCGGGGTGATCAGCCGGGGTTCGATCCTGCCGATGGCGAGTCCGGCCCTGTGGGGGAAGCTGCCCGCCTACCTCCGCAACGCCGACCGGGCGCTGCGCCTCGACTACACGCACCTGCCCCGCATCATCCCCTATCTCGCGCACTTTCTGGCGGCTGCTCGGGAAACGCGCTGGCGCGAGGCGGCGGCGTCGCTGCTGCCGCTCACTAGCGCCGCCTACGCGGCCCACGAGCGTCTGGCCGCCCGTGCGGGCACGACGGATCGCCTCGCCCGCACGGGCTGGATCAAGGCCTACCGGACGGAAGACGCCTTCGCAGGGGCCGCGCTGGAACGCGACATCCTCGAACGGCACGGCGTCGCCTTTGAGATCCTTGACGGCGACGCCCTCCGCGAGCGCGAGCCCGCCCTGGTGCGCCGTTATGCGAGGGCGATGCTGCTCACCGAGACCGGGTCCGTGCGCGAGCCGGGCCGGCTGATCGAGGCATGCGAGGCTCTCTACGCCCAGACCGGCGGCCGGCGGATCCGCAGCACCGTCACGCGCCTCACGCCCGATGGGGACGGGTGGGTGCTGGCCTACGAGGGCGGCACCCTGTGGGCGAAGCAGGTCGTGCTCGCGGCGGGGGCCGCCTCAGGGGTGCTGGCCCGGGAACTCGGCTACCGCTTCGCGCTGGCGGCCGAGCGCGGCTACCACCGCCACTACGCCCTGCATCCCGACAGCCCGCCCCTGTCCCGTCCCGTCCTCGACACGGGAGCCGCCTCCATCATTGCGCCGATGGGGCCGGACCGCGTGAGGGTGCTATCCGGCGTCGAACTGAATGCCCGGCATGCGGCGCCGAACCACGGGCAGATCGAGGCCGCAAGCCGGGAAGCCGCGGACACCCTCCGCCTCGGCGGCCCCCTCGACAACGAGCCTTGGCTCGGCTCGCGTCCATCGACGCCGGACGGAATGCCGGTGATCGGCCGGGCGCCCCGGCATCGGGGCCTGATCTTCGCGTTCGGGCACGGCCATATCGGCCTGTCGACCGGTCCGGTCACCGGTGAGATCGTCGCCGACCTCGCCACCGGTCGCGAGCCCGCGGTCCCGATCGCGCCCTTCGCGCCGCAGCGGCTGCTCGGTTTCCCGCGGCTGATCTAGCGCAGTCGCCAGCGAGGCTGAGCCGGAAGATCGCTTAGAGCGGTTTCTGTCGTCTTTGAATCACGTCATCTCCACGGTCATTGCGAGCGAAGCGAAGCAACCCAGGGATCCGCAACATCCTGAGAGGTTTCGCTGCCCTGGATTGCTTCGCTTCGCGCGCAAAGACGGGGTTGGCGGTTGAAGCATTGTCGATTCGCGGCTCTGTGTCGCTCGACGGGCCGCTACCGCCAGTCGTACGGATTGTATGGCTCGGCGGCGGCCTGGATGCGGCGGAGCATCTCTGGCTGGCGCTGGAGGGAGGCCTCGCGGGCGAGCGCCCGCAGGAATGCCCGGGGACCGTGCTCGAGGTCCCGTCCGAGGCCGATGAACCGATCCGACGGTTCGACATGGGGTGGGTTGGTACCCACGAGATACTCGACGCCGCAGGCGGGCGGATCGATCCCGAGCTGGTAGCAGATGCGCACGCGTTTGAACGGCTCACCCGGTCCCTGTTCCACGCGGTAGCCGGCGAAGGCGAAAGCCCCCCGGCTGGCCTTTTCGGCATAGGCGATGGTCCGGGCCACGGTCACGTAGCCATCGGTGACATGCCCCTTCACGAGATCGACGGCGGCGCGGTCGGCGGGCACAAACGGTTGTGCCGCGACCGGAAGGGACGCGGCAATGCTCCCCGCGACGAGGGCGGCGCACAGGATCGGGGCGCGGATCACGGCTTCCTCATGCAGACAGCTACGGGTTTGGCATCCTTGGCGGGTTTGGCGGTCATGTCGATACAGCCCACAGTGGCGACACCGTCGGTGACCGAGACGGAGGGCAGGACGGCGATACCGCGGCAATAGGCGCCGATCAGATCCTCGTCCTTGCGGCAGGCGACGTCGAGGCGGATTTGGCTGTTCGGGGAGGGACCCGCCGGGCCCTGTTCGCCGGCCGGGCCGCGGTCCCCCGCCGGACCGCGCGCCCCCGTGGCGCCGTTCAGTCCCGCGGGCCCCTGGGGCCCGGCCGGTCCCTGGTCGCCCTTCGGGCCCGGCGGGCCTGCGGGCCCGGGTTTCGACTCGCCACAGGCCGCCAGGGCGAGGATCAGCGCGACGGCCAGCAGGGGTTTCATGGGGGCTCCGAGGCGCATGAAGGCGCCGGACGAGGGTAGGGCGGCCCCGGTGCCGATCAATCGTCCCGGTAGACGCGCTCGCGGCGCTCATGACGCTCCTGCGCCTCCAGGGACAGGGTCGCGATGGGGCGGGCGTCGAGGCGCTTGAGGGAGATCGGCTCGCCGGTGTCCTCGCAGTAGCCGTAGGACCCATCCTCAAGGCGGGCCAGGGCGGCGTCAATCTTACCGGTGAGCTTGCGCTGCCGGTCGCGGGCGCGGAGTTCGATGGAGCGGTCCGTCTCGGAGGAGGCGCGGTCGGCGAGATCCGGGTGGTTCTCGTTTTCGCTCTGCAACGCCGTCAGCGTATCCTGCGCTTCCCGCAGAATCTCGCTTTTCCAGTTCAGCAGCTTGCGACGGAAATATTCGCGCTGCCTTTCATTCATGAAGGGCTCGTCGTCGGACGGGACGTAGCCGTCCTCCAGAGTCACCTTCGCCATGCGTCGCCCTCGTTCGAACAGGGTGGCCGGTGTGCGGCGATAATCGAGTGCCGTATAGTCGAGGCCCGGTAACACCACAACGCGGGCAAGCCTTTCCGTGCGGTCGGCACCGCTTTGCGTCAGGGCGTGCGTCTTGGCTGCCACGGTCGGGCGCCGGGATCGGGGTCCGAAGACTGCAACCGGATGATGGCGTTGGCGATCTCCGCGCCAATCGCCTGCGCCACCGGGAGCCGGTAATGGCTCTGATCAAAGAACGCTGCCGGATCCCGGAATTGGGGGCGTCCGTCCCGCCAATCGACGACAGCGCTCAGCGGGTGGCGGGACAATCCAGCCCGGATCGCCCCGCGGCAGGAGGCCTCAGCCTTGGCCCTCGGGCTGCCGGTGGGCGGCTCTGCCGCCGCATAGACCGGGGGGAACAGCAGAACGACCGGCGTCGCCGGGGGCACCTCGGCCAAAGCTGCGCTGAGCCGCGCTTCAATGGGAAACGGCCCGGCGCGGTGAGTCTCCGGCTCCGCGCTGGCAGGGATTTCCAGTCTCTCCCTGATCTTTGGATCGCGTCCATAGCCCAAAGCTAAGTAATCGGGCTCGTAATCCCACCAACCATCGGCCGCCGCGGATTGACGCTTCCGGGAGAAAAGCCATCCGATCCGGTTGACGGTCTCCTGCGCCGCCGTGAGGCGAAAGAGGCCGCGGAGGTAGGAAGTCCAATCCCCGATCAGCCAATACGGAAACGGATGTTCGCTGGGAAACGCAGGATCGTCCGCGCACCAGAACGCGTCCGCGGCGAGCACGATGGCTTCCGGCTTCGGGTGGTGGCGGAGGAACCAACGCAAGACCGCGAATTGCTCCGCGGGCCCGGTGGCCGGCACTGAGAGCTGCACGAAGGGAATGCCGGTGAGCCGGCTCAATGTGGCGGGCTCGATGAGTTGGAGATGTGAATTGCCGATCAGCGCGCCGCGATAGGCTTCATCCCGGCCCCGCAGCGCGACAGCGGTGCGGGGGCCCTGGGGTCGGACGGCACCGCGGGACAAGAGGGTCACCCGCCCGGTTTCGTAAGGATCGACGAGGACGGCGAGGGCCAGATAGCCCACCGCGAGTGCGACGACGCCGCAGACGATCGCGGCGGCGAACCCACGCCATGCCCGGTCGGGGACGGGATGCCGGCCGGCCATTCTCAAAACTGAAAGTAGATAAATTCGTAGTTCGCGTCGTCGCCGATCTTGAGGAGGACGAGTACGAACAGAACGGCGACGGCGATGGCGAGGCTACGCCGGGGCGGCAGGCGGTGGACCGCATTCCACGCCGTAGGCCCGATCGTCGCCACGAGGGCGGCCAACGCGATGGTGCGCCACTTGAACCCCGTTCCTCCTGGTGAAAAGCCGAGGAGGCCCTTGTACACGGCCAGCGCCGCATCGAACGACGGGGCACGGAAGAGAACCCAGGTCAGCACCACGAAGACACTGGTCAGGGCCCAGCCCATCGGCGCGGGAATGCTCCACCGGGCGCGCCGGGTCAGAACGCCCGCCCCGAGGCCGGCTCCGTGCAACGCCCCCCAGGCGAGGAAGGTGAGGCCGGCCCCGTGCCAGAGGCCGCCGAGGGCCATCGTGGCGAAGAGGGCACCCAACTGGCGCGGCAGGCCGTGGCGGTTGCCGCCCATCGGAACGTAGAGGTAATCCCTCAGGAACCGCGACAGCGTCATGTGCCACCGCCTCCAGAAATCCTGGAGGGACGTCGCGCGGTACGGCACGTCGAAGTTCTGCGGCAGTACGAGACCGAACATCAGCGCGATACCCAGCGCCATGTCCGTATATCCCGAAAAATCAAAGTAGATCTGGAAGGTGAACCCCAGGGTCGTCTGCCATGCCTCGGCGAAGCCGACGGGCTTGCCCTGTGCAGCCGCCAGGAACACCGGGTTCACGTAGGCCGCGAGCGGATCGCCGAGAAAGACCTTTTTCGCGAGGCCGACGGCCAAGAGCACCAGTCCGCGGCCAAACCGTTCCGCCGCGTCGGGACGCGCGTCGGGCCGCTCGTCGAACTGGTGCATGATCTCCGACCACCGCACGAGGGGGCCAGCAAGAACCTGCGGGAAGAACGAGATGTAGAGGGCGTATTTGATCAGCCCGAAAGCCGGGGCGCGACCGGCCCGCAGGTCGGCGAGATACATGATGTGATGGAAAGTGAAGAACGAGATTCCCAGCGGCAAAGCTAGGCCGATACGGGAAACCTCGACGCCGGGCAGGAGATTGGCGAGGTCGGCGAAGAAATCGAAATACTTGAACACGCCAAGCAGCGCGAGATTCCCCACGATCGCCGCGGGGATCAGCCAGCGGGTCGAGCTCCGGCCGTAGGCCCGGGCGATCAGCCAGTTCGCGAGGATCGATCCGGCCAGCAACGGCACGAACCGCACGTCCCACCAGCCGTAGAAGACGAAGGAGAGGCCGACGAGGAGCGGCAGGCGCCAAGCCGGTGCCGCCCTCGCCACCGTCCAATGCAGGACGAGGGCGGCAGGCAGAAAAGCGAGGAGGAAAACGTACGAGTTGAACAGCATGCCGCGGCGCGGCCGGGCCGCTCGACTCCCCCTGAGGCGGCGGCCTTGTGGGAGATCGTTGCGGCAACGTCAACATGCGCCGCAGCGGAACGGTGCGGCCGGCGAAGCCGCTCCGTCGAGGCAATCGTCAGTTGAGCTGGGTCGAGATCGAGGAGAACTTCGCGTTCAGGCTCGTGCCGATGACCTGCAGCGAACCGATGATGACAGCGGCAACCAGCGCAGCGATCATTCCATATTCGATGGCCGTCGCGCCGCGCTCGTCCCCGACGAACGCCCTCAAGTGCTTCTTCATGGTCGTTCACCCTACGTGGACGATCAAAGCCTAATCACGAACAGTTGATTATTGGATAATTCAATGCTCTGCAGTGTGTAAGCTGCGCGAATGCGGGGGCGTATCTACAGGAATGCAAATCAGGTCAGTCTGTCCTGTTTCTGTCGGAAATATTGGTGCCGATAAGATCAGTTTTAATTCAATCGCGCCCAACGTAAATCCGCGGGTGCGGGTGCTTCGTGACCGAGAAGCACGGAGACCTTTCATCGGCATGAATGTCGGGCGTCGGCAACGGTGCGACGCTTCGGCTCTCGAGCGTCTTCCCGGAAACTTGGATCACGTCATCACCACCGTCATTGCGAGCGGAGCGAAGCAACCCAGTGATCCGCCACATCCAGAGAGGTCCCGCGACCCTGGATTGCTTCGCTTCGCTCGCAATGACGGAGAGGAGGCGATCCAATGCTTCCAAAAGAGGCGCTGGCGTGCTGCTCACGCTCCCGCGGGCGCCGAGAGCGTTCCGGCGGCGACCGTCAGGCCGAGGCCGACTGAACCGAATGTGTCGCCCGCGATGATCCGCGCGTCAGGCACGGAAGCCGCCAGGGCGGCGCGCAGGTGCGGTAAACCGGTCGAACCGCCCGTCAGGAAGAGCGCGTCGATGCGCCCGGCGGGTAGTCCGGCCCGGGTGAGGCAGGCATCGACGCGGGCTGCGACGGCCCGGGCGAGGCCGTCCGTCTTCGCGGCAAGGCCTGCCCGATCGAGAGCCGCGACAAGGCCGCGTTCGATTGAGGCGAGGTCGATCGAGGCTGCGCCGGTTTCGGATGCCGTGATCTTCGCGCCCTCGACGATGCCCGCGAGGGCATGGCCGCGCTCCTCCTCGACGGCCGTGCGCAGCCGACCCACGAGGTCCGGCCGTGCACAGTTCCGCAGGACGTCGTCGATCTCCCGCAGGGTCTTCCCGTCGTAGAGTCGGTTGATCGCCGACCACGTGGCGAGGTCGTGGTAATAGGCGCCTGGAACCGCGAGGTCGCCGCGCTTCATCGCACTGCCGAAGCCAAGAAGCGGCATGACCGCGGCGAGGCTGAGCTGCCGGTCAAAATCGGTACCGCCGATCCGGACGCCGTCGTTGGCGAGGATGTCGGCGGATCGGTCGGCCTGCCGTCGCCGCTTCGGCGAGAGGCGGACGATGGAGAAATCCGATGTGCCGCCGCCGATATCGGCAATCAGGGCAATTTCCTCCCGTTCCACCTGCCGCTCGTAATCGAGGGCGGCGGCGATCGGCTCGTACTGGAAGGTGACGTGCCGGAATCCGACATCTGCGGCGATGGCCCGCAGGGTGTCCTCCGCCCGGCGGTCGGCCTCCACATCGCCGTCCACGAAATGGACCGGACGCCCGTGTACCACGGTGTCGAAGGTGGTGCCGGCGGCCTCCTCGGCGCGGGCCTTCACGATGGCGAGGTAGCGGGCGATGACATCGCGCAGGCGCAGGCGTTCCCGGCCTACGGGCGTCGCCTCATCGATCAGCGGCGTCCCCAGCACGGATTTGAGGCCCCGCATCAGCCGGCCGGGGCGCCCTGCGACATAGGCCGCCGTCGCCGCCCGGCCGACCAGCGGATCCCGCCTGGGTTCGAAGAAGATCGCGCTCGGGATGGTGAGGTGCTCGCCCTCCAGGGGAAGGAGCACAGGGCCTGCGGCGCCGTTATGGCCGAGGGTCGTGTTCGACGTGCCGAAGTCGAGGCCGCAGGCCGCCATCGGGAAATCCGGTCGGTTTGTGTGGGGTGGGGGTGGCGCTTAACCGGCTGCGGGCATCCGGTCCAGGCGCGAAGCCGTGGACAGACGCATGCCCGCCCCGCCCGGCGGGCTTGAGGCGTGGTAAAGGGACAGGATGCGCTGCGACATCGATCTCGGACTGACGGGCGACCGCCCGGCTCTCCTCGACCTGACGGAACTCCTCGCCACGCGGCTTCTGGTTCAGGGCAATTCCGGCTCGGGCAAATCGCATCTGCTGCGGCGCCTGCTGGAACAGAGCGCCGGGCTGGTGCAGCAGGCCATCATCGACCCCGAGGGCGATTTCGCGAGTCTCGCCGAGCGCTACGGCCACGTGGTGGTGGAGGCCGACGGGGACGACGGCGCGCTCCAGCGGGTGGCGGCGCGGGTGCGCGTCCACCGGGTCTCGGTGGTGCTGACCCTCGACAACCTCGACGCGGACGGCCAGATGCGCGCCGCCGCCGCGTTCCTCGGCGGTTTGTTCGATGCCGAGCGCGAGCATTGGTACCCGATGCTCGTGGCCGTCGATGAGGCGCAGCTCTTCGCCCCGGCCGCGGCGGGGGAGGTCTCGGACGAAGCCCGGCGCCTGTCGCTGGGTGCCATGACCAATCTGATGTGCCGCGGGCGCAAGCGGGGGCTGGCCGGGGTCATCGCCACCCAGCGCCTCGCGAAGCTCGCCAAGAACGTCGCCGCCGAGGCGTCGAACTTCCTGATGGGCCGGACCTTCCTCGACATCGACATGGCCCGGGCCGCCGACCTCCTCGGCATGGAGCGCCGGCAGGCCGAGACCTTCCGCGATCTGCCCCGGGGCCAGTTCGTCGGGCTCGGGCCGGCCGTCGCGCGCCGCCCCCTCACCATCGCAGTGGGCCCCACGCAGACCGTGAGCCGCGCCGCCGCGCCGGGCCTGCTCCCCCTGCCGGAGGCGATCGAGGACGCCCGCGCGCTGATCCTCACGCCCGAGCCCCGGGACGAGGCGCCCCCCGTGCGGCGTCAGCCGCGCCCGGCGCCGGTGCAGGACGTGCTGACGCAACTCGCGACTTACCGCCCCCCGGCCCCGGCCGAGGAGCCGGAGGAGGATGCCCTCGACCCCGCCGAGCGCGACGCGATCATCGCCGAGGTTCTGGCCTCGGTCCTGGCCGATGCCGATGCGAGCACCTGCACCCCCGCCACTCTCTATCAGGACTTCACCGTCCGCTGCCGTATCCGGCGCATCCGAGGCGAGGCCCTGTCGCTCCCGGAGTTCAAGCGCCGCATCGCCGTGGCGCGGGCCGAGGCTGGAAGCGAGGTCAGCGACGGATCGGGCTGGGAGAAGGCGCAGGCAATCGCCGCCTCGTTGCCGGACGACCTTGCCGGCCTGTTCCTCGTGGTCGCAAGGGCAGCCATCGAGAGGGCACCTTGCCCTACGGACGCGGCCCTCGCCGAGGCTTACGGAACAAGCTCGGGCGGACGGGCCCGGCGCATGCTGGCCTTTTTGGAGGAGCGTGGTGCCATCGTGAGCCGGAAGGATCTGCGCGGCGCGCCGATCATCGCGGTCCCCGACCTCGGCGTCGAGACGGCGCCGGGCGCCCCGCAACCGGCGGCGGGCGGCCTGCGCCGCCGCCTGGGGTAGGGCGTTTTCGGGAATCGCTGGACCATCAGCTCTTCGTCCCAGCGCCTCGTCCTTGCGAGCGAAGCGAAGCAATACCCGAACGAGTTGGTTCAGCAAGCTTTCGCCAGATCCTCCCCTCATCCTGAGGGGCGGCGACAGCCGCCACAAAGGAGGGCTCCAGGGATCGCGCGGCAGGATGGAGCCCTCCTTCGAGGCCCGCTGACGCGGGCACCTCAGGATGGGGTGAGAGGCTGGGGGCCGCCTCAACGTGATCGGTCGCTGCTCCAGGCCCGGGGGGAGGGGGGCTCCCCGCTCCGGGAGAATCGGCTTGGCGTCACCCGACGCGCAGCAGCACGTGCTTCTTCTTGCCGAAGGACAGTTTGATGACCCCGTCCGCCGTCAGGTCGGAGGTGCGCAGCACGGCCTTCTCGTCCGTGACCTGAACGTCGTTCACCCGCAAACCGCCGCCCTTGATCTGGCGGCGGGCCTCGCTGGTGGAGGGAACGAGCTTGGCATGTTCCGGCCCGAAGGCCGTCAGCACACCGAGCCCGGCCTCCATCACGGAAGCCGGCACCGTCACGGTGGGCAGGTCGGCGGCGAGCGTACCTTCCACGAAGGTCTTGCGCGCCGTCTCCGCGGCGGCCTCGGCCGCCTCACGCCCGTGCATCAGGGCGGTCGCCTCGGTGGCGAGAATCTTCTTCGCGTCGTTGATTTCCGCGCCGCCGAGGCCGGCGAGGCGGGCGACTTCGTCCATGGGCAGCAGGGTGAACAGCTTGAGGAAGCGGGCGACGTCGGCGTCCTCGGTATTCCGCCAGAACTGCCAGTAATCGTAAGGGGCCAGCATGTCCGGGTTGAGCCAGACGGCGCCCGCGGCCGTCTTGCCCATCTTCGCGCCGGAGGCTGTGGTGAGGAGCGGGCAGGTCAGGGCGTAGAGCTGCGGCGTGCCCATGCGGCGGCCGAGGTCGATGCCGTTGACGATGTTGCCCCACTGGTCCGACCCGCCCATCTGCAGGATGCAGCCGTAGCGGCGGTTCAGTTCCACGAAATCGTAGGACTGAAGGATCATGTAATTGAATTCGAGGAACGACAGTTCCTGGTCACGGTCGATGCGCAGCTTCACGCTGTCCATCGAGAGCATCCGGTTGACCGAGAAATGCCGGCCGACATCGCGCAGCATCTCGATGTAGTTGAGTTTGGTCAGCCATTCGGCGTTGTCGACCATCACCGCATCGGTTTTCCCTTCGCCGAAGCGGAGGAACTGGTCGAAGGTTTTGCGAATCTCCGCCTTGTTGGCGTCGATCTGGTCGATAGTGAGGATCTTGCGCGTCTCGTCCCGGCCGGAGGGATCGCCCACCCGGGTGGTGCCGCCGCCCATCAGGGCGATGGGCTTGCCCCCGGTGGCCTGCAGCCAGTGTAGCATCATGATCGAGAGCAGATGCCCGACATGGAGCGAGGCGGCGGTGCAATCGTACCCGACATAAGTGGTCAGCCGCCCTTCCTGCGCCGCGGCATCGATCCCCGCCAGGTCAGAGCCCTGGTGGATATAGCCGCGCTCGGACAGGATCCGGAGAAAGTCGGATTTCGGCGTGAAGTCGGCGGTCATCAGGGTCACGGAGTCCGGGGCGGGCGACAGGGTGCGGCCCGCGTGCTAGCTCCCCTGCTCGGGGATCGGCCCGGCTTTTAGCAGCCCGATCCGGGAAAGGCACGGGGGAAGGCATGGCGATGTCGCGGGCGATCGGCCTGATGAGCGGCACCTCGCTCGATGGCGTCGACGTCGCGCTGATCGAGACCGACGGCGAGGCCGTCCGGGTGATCAAGGGGCACAACAACTTCCTCGAACCGCTCGGGCCCACCGGCTATCGCGGCTATTCGGACGAGGAGAAGGCCCTCCTGCGCGCCGCCACCAAGGATGCCGAGGTGATCCTCCATCCCGGCGACCGTCCCGGCCGCCTGCCGGATGCGGAGGTCTTCGTCACCGATGCCCATGCCGAGGCGGTGGAGCGGTTCCTCGCCGAGAACGGCCTTACGGCCTCCGACATCGACGTGATCGGTTTCCACGGGCAAACGGTGATCCACCGGCCGGACCATCGTATCTCGGTCCAGATCGGCGATGGGCAGGCCCTGGCCAACCGGCTCGGCATCCCCGTGGTGTCGGACCTGCGGCGGGCCGACGTCGAGGCGGGCGGGCAGGGGGCGCCCCTGGTGCCGGTCTTCCACAAGGCGTTGGCGGAGGCGTCGGGCTTCACCGGGCCCGTCGGCATCCTGAATATCGGCGGCGTCGCCAATGCCACGCTCATCGATTCCAAGGGCGGCGTCATCGCGTTCGATACCGGGCCCGGCAACGCCCTTATCGACGAGTGGATGCAGGAGCGCGAGGGCAAGAACCTCGACGACGGCGGCCGGACCGCGGCCCGCGGACGGCCGGACGAGCCTCTGCTGGCGTGGCTGCTGACCCACCCGTTCTTCTTCCGCAAGCCGCCGAAGTCCCTCGATCGGAACTGGTTTTCGCACAAGCTCGCCGGGCAACTCTCGACGGAGGACGGGGCGGCGACGCTGACGGCCTTCACGGCGCGGGCGGTGGCCCGCGCCCTCGACCACGCCCCGGAGATCCCCACTCGCTGGATCGTGGCCGGCGGCGGCGCGCGGAACGGTGAGCTCGTCCGCCTTCTGAACTACCATCTGCGTGCGGAGATCACGACGGCGGACGCCATCGGCTGGTCCTCGGCCTATCTGGAGGCGCAGGCTTTCGCCTTCCTGGCTGTCCGCTCGCAGAAGGGCTTGCCGATCACCTTTCCCTCGACCACGGGGGTCCGTGAGCCCATCACCGGCGGGAGCCTTGCGACGCCCGAGGCCTGACGTCCGGTGAGCCTGGGTTACGCCCTCCGGCGCATCGTCGAGGAATACCCCCTCGCCAAGCTCGATCCCCCGGCCGGCCACCCTCTGGCTGCGGTGATCCGCAGGGGCGCGCCGGACGAGCTTCGCCAGGTGCTCGAGGCGGTGGAGGGCACCTTTCTCGTCAAGGGAAGCCCGGGGCGCGGCACCCATTGGGCGGCAGTGCCGTGGCTGGCGGTGTTCGATCCCGCCGTGACCACGAGTGCCACGCGGGGCTACTATCTCGTCTACCTCTTCCCCGCCGACCGGGAGCGGGTCCACCTGTCCCTGGCACAGGGCACCGTCGCGGCCTTGCGGGAGCACGGCCCGCGGGCGTTGGAGCACCTGCGGGCCAGCGGCGACCGGCTTCGGCAGCGTCTGGCCGACTTTGCCGGCCGCTTACCCCTCGCCGACCTGCGGCTTGGGACGACGGGCGAGTTGCCGGAGGGCTATGAGGCGGCCCACATCCTCGGACTCAGCTACGGGCTGAACGATCTCGCCGACGAGCGCCGCCTGCGGGAGGATCTCGCCTTGGGCGTCGAGGCGTACCGGGCGCTGAAGTCCCGGGGCGGGCTAGACGCGTAAGGGTGGGCGCCGTTCGGTGCGCTCCTCTCGGCGCTGAACAGGATGTCAGCCTCAACCGCATTCCCACCCCATCCCTCATCCTGAGGCGCCGACGCGAAAGGCGCCGACGCGAAGCGTCGGCCTCGAAGGAGGCCTCCAGGTTCCGCGCGATCCCTGGAGCCCTCCTTCGTGGCCGCTGACGCGGCACCTCAGGATGAGGGAGGGGGTGGGACAAATTACAGTGTCGTTCCGCCTTAGTCGGCGGAACGTGATCGAGACCGGTGTCAGCCGATCTCGTCCGTATGGACATCGAACCGGGCGAGGTTGGCGAAGCCGAAATTCGTGGAGATGGCGCAATCGGTGGCGTCGCGCCCCCGGGCCATGACGATGCGGCCGATCCTCGGGCGGTTGTGGCGGGCATCGAACGTGTACCAGCGTGGTCCCTCGGGGCCTTCCAAGAAGACCTCGAACCACGCGGAGAAATCCATGGGCGCCGGATCCTTCGGCACGCCGATGTCGCCTAGATACCCGGTCGCGTAGCGCGCCGGGAAGTTCATACAGCGGCAGAAGGCGATGGCGAGGTGGGCGAAGTCCCGGCACACCCCTTCCCGTTGCATGAAGCCGTCATGGGCGGTGCGGGTGGCGTCCGCGCGCTGGTAGTCGAACCGGATCCGGTCATGGACGTAGTCCACGATCGCCTGGACACGCCCCCAGCCCTCCGGCGCCGAGCCGAACAGCGACCACGCCGTCTGCGAAAGCTTGTCCGTGTCGCAGTAGCGGGAGCCGAGCAGGTAGACGAGCACAGCATCGGGCAGATCCTGCACGGGGATCTGTTTCGCCTCGGGCACCACGGGATCCGGCAGTCCGCTGTCGGCGACCTCAAAATCCGCGGAGACCGTGAAGCGTCCGGGGGGCGTCATGATCCGGTGGCAGAGGTTGCCAAAATCGTCCCGGTACTCGTGCACATTCACCGGCGGATCGAAGGTCAGGACGTGCGGCGTCAGCACGTCCGGCATCCGCGTGGGATGCACACTCAGCATCAGGATCATCGGTGTGGGCTGTAGCATCTCGTAGGCAATGTCGAAGCCGGTTCTGATCCGCATCTCACCCACCCTTTCCGCCACAACCGCAACGCGAGACTCGTGCCAACGGTCGGACCCGACCACCGGCAAATGACTTCGCATCACACTCAACGCAGCGGCGGGGCGGCGTTCCCCGCCAAGCCATGAACGTTGTCGTCCGCTGATTCGGTGACGTCGACCTCGACGATCATGCCGAGGTCGTCACTGGACAGGCCGAAGAAGGATCCCTGAAGGGGCAGAGCCTGGGCCGGGGCGCGGGCCACGGCGACGCGGATCAGGTCGCGGTTGCCGACGATTCCGTTGGTGGGATCGAACTCGACCCAGCCTGCGCCGGGCAGGTAGACCTGCACCCACGCATGGGTCGAGCCGCCGCCGACATGGCGCCCGCGGTCGTTGCCAGGGTTGTAGAGGTACCCGCTGACGAAGCGCGCGGCCATGCCCAGCGCCCGGACCGCTTCCATCATCAGCACCGCGAAATCCCGGCAGGACCCCCGCTTCGTCCTGAGGGTCGTCAGGGGATCCTGCACGCCCTTCTCCGACCGGGCGACGTACGTGAAGGTCGCCCTGATCCGCCGTGTCATGGCGGCAAGGAGATCCTGCGTGAGGATTCGTCCCTCCGCGGGGAGGAAGCTCCGGGCCCAGGCGTCGACCTCGTGGCGGGGGTCCGGCCATGCCCTCTCGATGGAGCGGGAGAGGTCGGGCATGTCTTCCACCCCATAGCCGAAAGGGTAGAGCACCGCATGCGGCGCCAGGGGAAAGACCGGGGCGTGTTCGGGCGTATGCTCCAGAGTGATCCGGCCATCGAAGGTCAGGGTTTCGGCACGGGTGTCGAAGGTCGCAACGGCGACGCAGTTTCCGAACACGTCGAACATCCACCGCAGGGTCGCCGGGGCAGGGTCGATATCAAGGCTGGCCTCGATCAGCCGCTGGTCGTAGCTGTCCCGGGGGCGGATCATGATCCGATGTTCGCCGAACGACACCGGGCGGCGGTAGCGATAGACCGTGCGGTGGCGGACGGACAGGATCGGCAAGGGGAACTCCGGGCGCAGACCGGCGTGCCTGCCCCAATGCAAGGGGCGGGCCCGGCCGTGCCACGGTCAGGAGATCGGCGGCGCCGGTTCCTTGGCTGCCCGCTCGGCCTCGATCAGCACGTCCCCCGGACGCCACGGCTTGGCGATGAACACCGCGTCCTTGGGCAGGTCCGGCCGCTGAACGCCATGGCCCGATGTGAGGACCAGGCGAGCCCTGGGCCAGAGCGTCGCCACGGCTCGCGCGAGCTGCAGACCGTCCATTGCCCCCGCCAGCCGAATGTCCGCGAAGACGAGGGCCACTTCGCCACCCCGCTGTCGGAGGACATTGAGGGCGTCCTCCGCGCTGGGGCAGCCGACGACCTCCAGCTCGGTCTCTTCGAGCAGGGTCTCGGCGAGCTGACGGATCTCCGGATCGTCCTCCACGACGATGGCGAGGTGAACGGGCCGGGACTCGCAGGCCGGGCGCGATGCGACTTGGCGCTCCGCCGTCGGGTTCGGTTGGGATTGCTTCACCCTGCGCACGAGGCTGGCGAGGTGAGGGGGCACGCCCTCCGTGATCAGTTCGTCGTAGAAAGACGCGAGCGTCTGACCGATCTGATCGAGTGGAACGCCGGGCGTCAGCGTATCCGATAGGAGCGCGTGCGTATCAGGCTGCGGCTTCCTCAAGAAATTCCCCCGACACAATGTCGCGCCGCACTCCGGTGCGGCAATCTGTGGAGGAAAGTCGGCAACGCGCTGCCGGTTGCGATTGTCGCAGCAAATCGACGACGGCTCGCGACAGCTTTACTGAGTCTCGATTGCCGACGCCGTGTCTGCGTAGGCCATGATTCCTGAGATGGCCTGGACATTCTGATAACGGCTGCCCCGGGCCTGCATCATCGCCTCGAACTTCTCGTGGACCTGGGCCACGGAGAGGCTCAGCGGCTTGCGGTGCCGGCCCCGGCCGACATACCGGTTGGCCGCGAAGAAGATCGAACGGTTGGCCCGGGCCGGGCCCGGCAGCAGGACCGCAGCCGCGGCGGCGGGCTTGTTGACCACCTTGTCGAGGAAGTCCCCCGCATCGTCCGGGCCGAGGAAGTGGGCGAGATAGACCTCCCCCAGGGTCAACTCACGGCCGATCCGCTGGCTGATCCGGGCGGCGTCGCGCTTGAGCATCTCGCCGGCCATGAGCGCGGAGAGGTAGGGGTCCCGGCGCATGTCGAGGACCCGGGCGCGCTCGGCCTGATCGAGGATGACCGGCTTGTCGTTCGCGTCGTTGGTCACCAGGGACGCTTCCTGGGCGAGGCCGTACTTGGCACCGAAGTCGCGCACCACGCCGAGCCACGTGCGCTCAATGAATTGATAGAGGCCGGTGGCGGAGGAGGTCTTGGCCTGAACCGCGGTGATGAAGCTCGATTCCTTGTCGGCGACCGCCATCAGCAGGACCGGATCGGTCTGGACCGCCTGCGCGGCCTTCACGATCGTCTGCACGAGGTGGCGCCGGATCTTCATCGGCCCGAATTCAAGGATGTCGTTCGGATCGCCGGTGGAGGACTGGGAGAGGAGGTAATCGTAGGAGACCCTATCGACGCCGCTCGAGCCGAGATCGGTGTCGAGGTCGTGGACCGGGGCGAAGCTCGCCGAGGCCCGGAGGGTCGCCTTCTCCAGGTCGTCGCTGAGGGCGACGAGATGGATGTTGGGCCGCGGCATGCGGATTTCCGTGGCCGCCTCGGCCGGGGTCACCGCATGCGGCAGGCCGACCTTGTGGAGATCGACCCCGGAGCCGATGAGGGCGCCGCTGAGGGAGCCGGCGATCAGCGTGACGGTCAGGAGGGAGCGGACCAGGGCCGCCTTGCTGCCGTGCGTGGCGCCGACCAGGGGCTGCGCGGCGATGGCGCCGGTATTGCCTTTGCCGAAATGCCTGACCTTCGCCGGACCGGCTTTCGCGACCACCGTCTTCCCCGATCCGACCACACGGCCCTGCATCGCGATTCCGTTTCCCGCCGCGCCGGATGGCGCTTTCGGTTCTGATCTGGCTTGACAGATGTGGCGACAACACGGCCGCGCTTGTGGCGAGCCTGGGGCAATCCAGGGCTATTTCACGGCGTGTCGCTGCCGGAGGCCCCGGAACGCGCATCTTTCCCAGCAGACGCCGAGAGGCGCCGTGACTCCTACCGGTTCCATCCTTAAGAGGACGCTACAGAGGGGGCGCGCTGGAGCGTGTCCCCGGTATGTGACGTGAGAAGCCTGAAGAGTCTGCCTGATGAGCGGCGTCAACGAGATCCGGTCGACTTTCCTCGACTTCTTTGCCAGGTCCGGTCACACGGTTCTGCCGTCTTCGGGGCTGGTGCCGAAGAACGACCCGACGCTGATGTTCACGAACGCCGGCATGGTGCAGTTCAAGAACGTCTTCACGGGTGTCGAGAAACGTCCCTACGACCGGGCCGTCACGGCGCAGAAATGCGTCCGCGCGGGTGGCAAGCATAACGACCTCGACAATGTCGGGTACACGGCGCGCCACCACACCTTCTTTGAAATGCTCGGGAATTTCTCCTTCGGCGACTATTTCAAGGAACGCGCCATCGAACTGGCCTGGACCCTGATCACCAAGGAGTTCGGCCTCTCGCCGGAAAAGCTTCTCGTCACGGTCTATGCCGACGACGACGATGCGGCCCTGCTCTGGAAGAAGATCGCGGGCTTCCCGGACCACAAGATCATCCGCATCGGCACCTCCGACAACTTCTGGCAGATGGGCGATACCGGGCCCTGTGGCCCGTGCTCGGAGATCTTCATCGATCAGGGTCCGGAACTGCGGGGCGGGCCGCCCGGCAGCCCCGACGAGGATGGCGACCGGTTCCTTGAGTTCTGGAACCTCGTGTTTATGCAGTACGAGCAGGTGGAGCCCGGCTCGCGCAACCCGCTCCCCCGGCCCTCGATCGACACCGGCATGGGCCTGGAGCGCATGGCGGCCGTCCTTCAGGGCGTGAAGTCGAACTACGAGACCGACCTGTTCAGGGCTTTGATCGAGGCGGTGGCGCACGCCGTGTCCCGCGCTCCTGAGCCGGCGACGATGGCCTCCTACAGGGTGATTGCCGACCACCTGCGTGCATCGGCCTTCCTCGTCGCCGACGGCGTCCTGCCGGGCAACGAAGGCCGTGGCTACGTGCTGCGGCGGATCATGCGCCGGGCGATGCGGCATGCTGAGATCCTGGGCGCGCGCGAGCCGACCATGTACCGCCTCGTCCCCGCCCTCGTGCGGGAGATGGGCCAGGCCTATCCCGAACTGATGCGGGCCGAGGCCCTGATCGGCGAAACCCTGAAGCTGGAGGAGACGCGCTTCCGCCGCACGCTGGAGCGGGGGCTCTCCATCCTCGACGCCGAAACCCGGGACCTGCAGCCGGGACAGAACCTTTCCGGTGAGACCGCCTTCACCCTCTACGACACCTACGGGTTCCCCCTCGACCTGACCCAGGACGCCCTGAAGGCCCGGGGGATCGGCGTCGACACCGACAGCTTCCAGGCCGCGATGCAGCGCCAGAAGCAGGCGGCCCGCGAAGCGTGGAAGGGGTCTGGGGAGTCAGCGACGGAGGCTGTCTGGTTCGGCCTGCGGGAGCGTGTGGGGGCTACGGAGTTCCTCGGCTACGAGACCGAGACCGCCGAGGGCGTCGTGACGGCACTGCTGTTCGAGGGCGCGGAAGCGAGCGAGTTGACAGCAGGACAGTCGGGTTTCGCCGTCCTCAACCAGACCCCGTTCTACGCGGAGTCCGGCGGTCAGGTCGGAGATACGGGCGTCATCCTCGCCGCGGGCGTCGAGGTCCGGGTCACGGACACGCAGAAGAAACTTGGCGATCTCTTCGTCCACTCCGTGACGGTGGAGGAGGGGACGCTGCGCGTCGAACAGCCCGTCGAACTGAAGGTGGATCACGCCCGTCGCCGGGCGATCCGCGCGAACCATTCGGCGACGCACCTCCTGCACGAGGCCCTTCGGCAGGTCCTCGGCGATCACGTGGCACAGAAGGGCTCCCTCGTGAGCCCGGATCGCCTGCGCTTCGACATCAGCCATCCCAAGCCGATCGAGGCGGAGGAGATCGCCCGCGTCGAAGACATCGCCAACGCCGTCCTGCTGCAGAACGAACCCGTGGTGACCAAGCTGATGGCCGTCGATGACGCCATCGCCTCCGGCGCGCGTGCCCTGTTCGGCGAGAAATACGGCGACGAAGTCCGCGTCGTCTCCATGGGCCTGCCGGTCGCGGAGGCGGGGGCGAAGGCATTCTCGGTGGAACTGTGCGGCGGCACCCATGCCGGGCGCACGGGCGACATCGGCGCCATCACCATCGTCTCCGAAAGCGCGGTGGGCGCCGGCGTACGCCGGATCGAAGCCCTGACGGCCGATGCCGCACGCCGCCACCGCGGCGAGGAATCGCGGGTGCTGGCGTCCCTGGCGGGCATTCTCAAGGCGCCCGCGGCCGAGGCGCCGGACCGGCTCTCTGCGCTCATGGAGGATCGCCGCCGGCTCGAGCGCGAGCTGACCGAGGCTAGGAAGAAGCTGGCCATGGGCGGGGGCGGTACGACGGCCGCCGATGCGCCCAAAGAGGTCGCAGGCATTCCCCTCATGGCGCGGGTGGTGGAGGGCGTCGAGATGCGCGACCTCAAGAGCCTCGCCGACGAGGGCAAATCGCGGATCGGATCCGGGATCGTCGCCATCGTCGGCGTCGCGCCGGATGGGAAGGCCGGTCTCGTGGTTGGCGTCACCGAAGACCTGACCGGCCGC
Organism: Methylobacterium persicinum; assembly: GCF_022179525.1. Classification (GTDB taxonomy): domain Bacteria; phylum Pseudomonadota; class Alphaproteobacteria; order Rhizobiales; family Beijerinckiaceae; genus Methylobacterium; species Methylobacterium persicinum. Next base: position 30,036 of record NZ_BPQX01000051.1, on the reverse strand, counting down.
TTCGATGCCGTCGGCCTCGTCCGGGCCGGGGCGGAGGCGCTGGGCGGCAAGGGCGGCGGCGGGCGCCGGGACATGGCACAGGCTGGCGGACCCAACGGTGCGGGTGCCCAGGCTGCCCTGGATGCGATCGAGCGGGTACTGAGCGCAGCGGCCTGACCGCATCGCCGCCACCGATGGCGGCAAAAGCCGCGCGTCCAAAAAAAGAAAGGCCGCAGCGATCCGCTGCGGCCTTTTTCGTTGGACGGGGTATGCGGCGGAATTACTTGCCGCCGCCGCCACCCTGCGGAGCCGCACGGGACGGCTGGCCGGCGTTGCCTGCGGCGGCCGAGTCATTCGAGATCGAGTCGGCCGGCCGCCCGGTCGGCGTGTAGGTCACGGCCGGATCACCGCCGGTTGCGTTATTCAACGGCGTCTCGACGCCCGGGGCACCACGGGGAACGACGACTGTCGTGCTGGTCGGCCCTTCGATGACCTGCGCCACGGCAGGAGCGGCAAGGCCTACGGCGAACGCGGCCGAAATCGTCATACGGGTGAGGAAGTTGGTCATTGGGTGTTCCTTCAAGTGCGTGGGGAACACCAATTGCGCACAATCGATCCAACACGGTCGCGTGGCTTGTGCGGCAGCACACGCTGCACTGCAGCACCGTAGTCAGGGGCAGTGAGGCTCAGCCCGATCACGACCGCACAGGTAGGCCTACTTCATCCGCGTCCAGATCTGGCTCTTGCACAGGAAGCCGAGGACGCAACCAGACACTTCGAGCGTATCGGGCTTGGTCAGCTTCATCGAACCAGAATACGTCTTCCCGTCGTTGGGATTGTACAGAGAGCCCGAATAGCCTGCCCCGTCGGGCTTGCGCGCATCCAGGATCTGCACGCCGATCACGCTTCGGCTCCGCAGGGCCGGGTCCGGATTGTTGGCGTCGAGGCCCTTCCCCGGCGTACTGACGATGGTGCCGCAATAGCCGCCACCGCACGGAGCGATCCTGATCCGTGAATGGCCCGTTTCCGTCAGCCACATGCCGCTCGGATCACCGGGCGAGGCAGCCGATGCCGGGACGGTGACAATCGCCAGAAGCACGACACCAATCAGGCAGAATGGAACGGGCGTCATGGGGCGTCTCCGTGGTGGCGGCGTCACCGGGGCGTTTCCTTAGGAAGGGCCGCCCCGAGATAGGTCTCGACGACTTCGCAGAAGGGTATCCCGTCTCCGGCGACGAGCACAGCATCGACTCCGATGAGGGGCTCATCGGGTCCAGGTGCCGCCGTCAGCGGGAAGGTCCTCACGGCCACAAGATGCCGCTTCGGCGCAAGGGGCCGGACCACTCGGCCGAAGGGGGCGTCGGTCCCGTCCAGGGTGGCGTTCATCGCGGGGGTCAGGCGCGAGGGGACGTACCAATTGTCGGCTTCGGACAGGACGCGGTCCCCGCAGGCGAGGCGGACGTGGCGGTAGCGGATAGGTTCATCGTCGCTCACGCCCAGACGCTTGCGCTGTTCGGCGGTGAGCGGCTTGTCCGGGACGGCTTGGCGATGGGCGATGAGGCGAGCCTGCCCGGCAAGGCCCTTCTCGGCGCACCATGCCTCCAGCACGGCCGTGGCGCTGTCCGCATCGACGATGCGGTGGCGAAGGTCGGCGACGAGGGCATCGGTCGAGGGGGTGGAAAGCGTCTGCCCGTCGAGGGACGGATCCGAAAGCGCGGCTGCTCTCGAGAGCAGCAACGCCGCGATCACCAGCAGACCCGTACGAACGACGTCGCACCCGGCCCGCAACCGACGAGATACTGTGCGGAGATCAACAAGGGAAATGGTGGAGCCTAACGGGATCGAACCGATGACCTCTTCCATGCCATGGAAGCGCTCTCCCAGCTGAGCTAAGGCCCCACTATTTGCCGCCGCGGTTGGGTTCCGCGGGGTTCGCCGTTCCGGCTGGCGGCCGGCGAGGGCGGTTCTATAAGCGCCCTACCGGCCGGACTCAAGCCCCTTTTTGCGACTTTATCGCGGGGGGCTCAGCTCTCTTCGTCGTTTTCGATATCGCCGTCGATCAGGTCGGCCACGTCGTCGTCGCCGGCATCCTCTTCCTCCAGGAAGGTGTCGTCGTCGTCGCCCGAGGAATCGCTGTCGTCGGTCGCATCGTCGTCGGGCGTCGGATCGGCCTCGGCCTCGTCGGCCTCGACTTCATCGAGGGAGACCAGCTCCGGCCCCTTCTCGTCCGTCTCGTCCTCGTCGTCGTCGGTGCTGCGCGAGAGCGCCGGGGGCGCCGCGCGGCTGGCGACCGCCTGATAGACCGCGCCGCATTTCGGGCAGACTGCGGGATCGCGGGCGAGGTCGTAAAACTTCGCGCCGCAGCTCATGCACTGGCGTTTCAGGCCGAGTTCCGGTCGGGCCACGGGGGACACCTCGTCGTCGAGACACTTTGTGGGGAGGCGCCCGGTTAGTCGCGGTCGCAGCCCCTGTCAATCGAGGTGGTCCGCCGGGCAATTCGCGAGCGTTTGCGGGAGGTCACGTATTCCCTGCGCAGTTGCATCGGTGCCCGCGGATGACGAAGGCCGGCGCCCGTGATAACCGCGCCGCGAACAGGCATCCGGCGGGCTTCCGCGGGCGATTGCATCGGGGCTCCACCTCCGACGCCGCCCCGGACTTGGCCCAAGCCCGGACCCACGACCCGAACGGACCCCCCCGTGTCGCACACGCTCGACCCTCAACCCCTCAGCGCAACCCCCGGCGCCCCCCTGCGCGGGCGGCTGCGACCGCCCGGCGACAAGTCGATCTCGCACCGGGCGATGATCCTCGGCCTTCTCAGCCAGGGCCGCACCCGCGTGGAGGGGCTGCTCGAGGGCGACGACGTCCTGCGCACCGCCGCAGCGGCGAGGGCGCTGGGCGCGACCTTGGAGCGCCTGGGTGAGGGGCGCTGGACGGTGGATGGCGTCGGCATCGGCGGCCTGACCGATCCGGCCGAGGTGCTCGATTTCGGTAATGCCGGAACGGGCTCGCGGCTCATGATGGGCGTGGTCGGGGGACAGCCCGTGACCGCGACCTTCGATGGGGATGCGTCCCTCCGGTCCCGGCCGATGCGCCGCATCCTCGATCCGCTGACCAGGATGGGCACGCAGGTAATCGAGGAGGCCGCCGGTGGCCGCGTCCCGCTGACCCTGCGCGGGCCCAAGGAGGCGATCCCGATCACGTATGAGACGCCCGCCGCCTCGGCGCAGATCAAGTCGGCCGTCCTGCTCGCAGGCCTCAACGCCCCCGGCGTTACGACGGTGATCGAGACGGCGGCGACGCGCGACCACACCGAGCGGATGCTGCGCCTGTTCGGGGCCGAGGTGCTGGTCGAGCCCCACGGTCCGGAGGGCCACGGCCGGCGAATCTCGCTCGCCGGCCAGCCGACCCTGCGCGCCACCGACGTGGTGGTGCCCGCGGATCCCTCCTCGGCGGCCTTTCCCCTGGTGGCGGCGCTGATCACGCCCGGATCCGAGATCGTCATCGAGGGGGTGATGATGAACCCCCTGCGCACCGGGCTCATCACGACGCTGCTGGAAATGGGCGCCGACATCGAGCGCCTCGCCGAGCGCGAGGAGGGGGGCGAGACTGTTGCGGATCTCCGGGTCCGGGCTAGCCGCCTCAAGGGCGTCGATGTCCCGGCGGAACGGGCTCCGGCGATGATCGACGAGTACCCGGTCCTCGCCGTGGCCGCGGCCTTCGCCGAAGGGTCGACCCGCATGAACGGGCTGCATGAGCTGCGGGTGAAGGAATCCGACCGGCTCGCCGCCGTGGCTGCGGGCCTCGCCGCCAACGGCATCTCCCACCGTATCGAAGGCGACGACCTGATCGTGGACGGGGTGGGCGGCGCCCCTCCCGGCGGCGGCACCGTCGCCACCCATCTGGATCATCGCATCGCCATGTCGTTCCTCGTGCTGGGTCTTGCGACCCTTGCCCCCGTTTCCGTGGATGACGGCGCCATGATCGCGACGAGCTTTCCGAGCTTCCTGCCGACGATGCGTGCGCTGGGCGGACGGATCGGAGCCTGACATGCCCCTGGTCATCGCCATCGACGGGCCCGCCGCCTCCGGCAAGGGAACCCTCGCCAAGCGGCTCGCCACCCATTACGGCCTGCCCCACCTCGACACCGGGCTTCTCTACCGGGCGGTCGCCTTCGCCTTGATCCAGTCAGGGTTGTCCCTGGAGGACAGGGCCGCCGCGGCCCGTGCGGCAGAGACCCTCGACGCCGGCAGTCTCACCGATACCCGCCTGCGCGACCGGGCGATGGGCGAGGCGGCCTCGCAGATTTCGGCCGTGCCGGAGGTGCGGGCCGCGCTGCTCGCGTGGCAGCGCCGGTTCGCCGCCGACCCGGCAGGCGCCGTCCTGGACGGGCGCGATATCGGCACCGTCGTCTGCCCCGCGGCGAGCGTGAAGCTGTTCATCACCGCCTCGTCCCTGGAGCGGGCCCGCCGCCGGCACCGGGAACTCGCCGGCCGCGGCGAGGCCGCCAGCCTCGAAGGCATCCTCGCCGATATCGAGGCCCGCGACGCCCGGGATTCCTCCCGCAGTGCAGCGCCCCTGCGCATGGCCGACGACGCGGTTCGCCTCGACACGACGGAACTCGACGCCGCCGCCGCCTTCGACGAGGCCCGGGCGATCATCGAGCGCGCCCGCGCCACGATCGGTTGACCCTCCCCATCCGCTCCCCTATTGCGGTGGCCGCCGGCCCCGCTCGACGGGGACGCGAGCGCGTAGCTCAGTTGGTAGAGCAACGGACTTTTAATCTGTAGGTCCTGGGTTCGAGTCCCAGCGCGCTCACCACAGATCCAGAACGATAGTTGATCAATCAGCACCGCGGCGGCGGGCGCACTGCGTTGCAGCGATCCGCCACCGGTGTCCCGTCAGTTTCGGTCCTGTGGGATCGGGCCGCCCGTGGTGGGTTCAAGGTCGCCCTCCGGCCCCGCTTCCGCGGGCTCGGGCCGGCGTGACGGCTCGGCCCTCGCCGGCACTTTCGGCGCGATGGCCTTGGGTGCAAGGGCCGCCTTGGGAGGAACGACCGCTTTCGCCACGGGACCGGAGGGGCCGGCCGGTCCCCGGGGACCCTCGCGGCCCGGAGGACCGGGGGGGCCGGGCGGTCCAGCCGGACCGGGCGAACCCATCGGCCCCGGCATCCCAGCCGGACCCGGTGGGCCGGCGTGACCGGACGGGCCGGGCAGACCCTGCGCACCCGACATTCCCTGCAGCCCGACCGGGCCCGGTTCGCCCTGTGCGCCCGCCGGTCCGCGCTCGCCGGGCAGGCCGGGCGCTCCCGGCGGTCCGGGGGGGCCCATCTGCCCGCACTCGCCCACGACCACGCTGCGCTCTTCCTGCGCCGAGCGCAGGGTCGCGATGCACGTCGCCGGATGGTAGACGACGCGAAGCTCGAAGTTGCCGCGCTTGTCCGCCTTGGTCGGGAACTTGCCGTCGAGAGTAATTTCGGCCTCTGGCTCGTCGGTGGAGCCCAGGATCCACAGCTCTCCACCCGTGATCCGAGCGGCCTCGACCTTGATCCGCGCCAGAGCGGGCGCAACAAGGCCCACGGTTGCTATACTGATACAGGGTAGCAATCGAACAAGCCTACACGCAATCATTCGTGAACCCTGAACAGAAAGATCAGAATTTATATAAAATTTGAACGTCGCCACAGCAACTGTTGCAACGCAATTTGAGGCGAGGACCTGGGGATCACGGCCCGCAGAACGTCGTGGCGCCCGATGAGGGGTGCCGGCGGGGCCATCGGCCGGGCTGCGGATTACACGGCCTGCGGAGAGTGCTACGACACCGCGACAGCGAAGGTCCGACCCGGATGAGGCACCTGCCCCCATGCTCAGCTGGACATCCCAAGGCGACGCCCTGACGGCTCCCGCCGTCGCCCGCAACCGGGACGCGATCCTGGGCGTGCTCCTGCGGGTGTTACCCAAGACCGGAACAGTTTTGGAGATTGCGAGCGGCTCCGGCGAGCATGCCGTCCATTTCGCCCGGGCCTTGCCAAGGCTGACCTGGCAGCCGAGCGATCCGGAGCCGGCGGCTCTGCGCAGCATCCACGCCCATGGCCGCGAGGCCGCATTGCCGAACCTGCGCGATCCGTTGTCGCTCGATGTGTCCTCCGGCGCATGGCCTCCCGTTCGAGCGGATGCGATCGTCTGCATCAACATGATCCATATTGCTCCGTGGGTAGCCACCGAAGGGTTGATGGCGGGGGCGGCGCGTCTCCTTCCCCCGGAGGCTCCCCTCGTTCTCTACGGCCCATTCCGGGAGGAGGGGGTGCCGACGGCCTTAAGCAACGAGGCGTTCGATGCCGATCTGCGCTCCCGGGATCCCCGCTGGGGCCTTCGGCAGGTGGAGGAGGTCGGTCGTCTCGCGGTGTCGAGAGGCTTGGCGTTGACGGAGCGCGTGGCGATGCCCGCCAACAATCTCGTCCTCGTCTACCGTAAGGTGGCCGGCGGGGGCGCCTTGCGCCTCCCATCCGAGGGGGCGTAGAGGCTGAGGGACTGACGGCCCGCGGAGACTTGTGAGCGCGATGACCGACCGGCTTCCCGGCTTCAACACCCTGGCGATCCATGCGGGCGCCGCCCCCGACGCGGCGACGGGCGCCCGCGCCACGCCGATCTACCAGACCACGAGCTTCGTGTTCGACGACGTGGACCATGCCGCGTCGCTCTTCGGGCTCCAGGCCTTCGGCAACATCTATACGCGGATCACGAACCCCACCAACGCGGTGCTGGAGGAGCGGATCGCGGCCCTCGAAGGCGGGACGGCGGCGTTGGCCGTCGCCTCGGGCCACGCGGCCGAATTCCTGACCATGCACGCGCTCATGCAACCCGGCGACGAGTTCGTGGCGGCGAACAAACTGTATGGCGGGTCGATCAACCAGTTCAACCACTCGTACCGGAACTTCGGCTGGTCGGTGGTCTGGGCAGATACGGACGATCCGGCCTCGTTCGAAGCGGCGATCACCCCGCGTACCAAAGCGATCTTCTGCGAATCCATCGCCAATCCCGGGGGCGTCATCACCGATATCGCCGCGCTGTCGCAGATCGCGCGGAGGCACAACATCCCGCTCATCGTCGATAACACGATGGCGACGCCGTACCTGATCCGCCCGTTCGAGCATGGGGCGGACATCGTGGTGCACTCCGCGACCAAGTTCCTCGGCGGCCACGGAAACTCCATCGGCGGCCTGATCGTCGATGGCGGCACGTTCCAGTGGGCGGGGGACGCACGCTATCCAATGATGAGCCAGCCCCGCCCGGAATATGCCGGGATGGTCCTCGCCGAGACCTTCGGTAATTTCGGCTTCGCCATCGCCTGTCGGGTCCTCGGCCTGCGCGATCTCGGGCCCGCTCTGTCGCCGTTCAACGCCTTCCTCATCCTGAACGGGATCGAGACCCTGCCCCTGCGGATGCAGCGCCACTCCGACAACGCCCTCACCGTCGCGAGCTTCCTGTCGAAGCACCCGGCCGTGGAGTGGGTCAGCTATCCGGGCCTGGAGAGCGATCGGTACTACGCCCTCGCCAAGCGCTACACGCCGCTCGGGGCCGGCGCGGTGTTCACCTTCGGCCTGAGGGGCGGCTACGAAGCGGGGGTGAAACTCGTCTCGAACCTCGAGCTGTTCTCCCACCTCGCCAATATCGGCGATACCCGCTCGCTGATCATCCACCCTGCCTCGACTACCCACCGCCAGCTCACCGACGCGCAGAAGACCGCCGCCGGTGCCGGACCTGAGGTTGTGCGCCTGTCGATCGGCCTGGAGGATCCGGCGGACCTCATCGAGGATCTGGACCGGGCGCTGCGGGAGTAGCGTCCGGCCCGTTGGCGGGTGGGCTGACGCGCGGGCCGCTCAGAACACCTCGGCCTCCAGGGCCATCGTCGTCTGCCCGCCGGCCTTGATCCGGGTGAGGCGCAGAGCCGTTTCCGGCAGGGACCGCTCCATGAAGAACCGGCCGGTGACGAGCTTCGCGTCCCAGCGGGCGGCATCGCCCTCGGCCTTCTTCGCGAGGGCGGCCTTGGCGATGCGGCACCACATATAGCCGAGGGCGACAAGCCCCAGCAGGTGCATGTAGTCCGTGGCCGCCGCACCCGCGTTGTCGGGGTTGCCCATGGCGTTCTGCATCAGCCACATCGTGGCCTGCTGGAGATCGCCGATGGACGCCTGAAGAGGTTTGGTGAACGGGGCCATGGCCTCGTCCTCGCCGGCTTCCTTCAGGAAGGCCTGAACCTCGCCGAGGAAGCCCATCATCGCCCGGCCGCCATCCTTGGGCAGCTTCCGGCCGATCAGGTCCATGGCCTGGATCCCGTTGGCGCCCTCGTAGATCATGGCGATGCGAGCGTCGCGGACGAATTGCGACATGCCCCATTCCTCCACGTAGCCGTGGCCGCCGAACACCTGCTGCGCCTCCACTGCGTTGGCGAAGCCCCGGTCCGTCAGGACACCCTTCACCACGGGCGTCATCAGGCCCATGTGGTCGTCGGCCGCCTGACGCTCCTTGGGATCCTCGGAGCGATGGAGGATGTCGGCCTGGAGGGCCGTCCACAGCACCAAAGCCCTAGCACCCTCGTTGAAGGCACGGATCTGCATTAGGGTGCGGCGGATGTCCGGGTGGACGATGATCGGATCCGCCGGCCGCTCGGGGGCCTTTGCGCCCGTGAGGGCCCGGCCCTGCAGCCGGTCCTTCGCGTAGGCGACGGCGTTCTGATAGGCGACCTCGGACTGGCCGAGGCCCTGGACCCCCACCGCCAGCCGCGCCTCGTTCATCATCACGAACATGGCGTTGAGCCCGCGGTTGGCCTCGCCCACGAGCCAGCCGGTGGCGCCGTCGTAGTTCATCACGCAAGTGGCGTTGCCGTGAATTCCCATCTTGTGCTCGATGGAGCCGCAGGACACGCCGTTGCGCCCCCCGAGCGAACCGTCCTCGTTCACGGTGACCTTGGGGACGAGGAACAGGGAGATCCCCTTCGTCCCAGCCGGGGCGCCTTCGATGCGGGCGAGGACGAGGTGGATGATGTTCTCGGCAAGGTCGTGCTCTCCGGCCGAGATGAAGATCTTCGTGCCCGAGATGGCATAGGAGCCGTCGCCATTCGGCACCGCCTTGGTGCGCAGCAGGCCGAGATCCGTGCCGCAATGGGGCTCCGTCAGGTTCATCGTCCCGGTCCAGGTCCCATCGACCATCTTCGGGACGTAGCGGGTCTTCTGCTCCGCCGTGCCGTGGACGAGCAGGGCCGCGATCGCGCCCTGGGTCAGGCCGGGATACATGCCGAGCGCGAGGTTGGCGCCCGAGGCGAATTCCTGGATCGCCGTGTTGAGGACCTGGGGGAGGCCCTGGCCGCCATATTCCTCCGGCACGGACAGGCCCATCCACCCGCCGCCCGCATAGGCGTCGTAGGCAGCCTTGAAGCCCGGCGGGGTGGTCACCGTCCCGTCGGGATGGCGGACGCACCCCTCCCGATCGCCCGCCAGATTGATGGGGGCGAGGATCTCGTCGGCGAGCTTGCCGCCTTCCCTCAGGACGGCTTCGACCACGTCCGGCGTCGCGTCACTGAAACCGCTGAGGTTGGACCGGCTTTGAAGCCCCAACACGTTGTTCAGGAGGAACAGGGTGTCGTCGACCGGGGCGCGGTAATGCGGCATTCGATATTTCCCCACCTTACGATTCGCGCGGCCATCGCCGGGCGGCCTTCGCGCAGCGAGTGTTAAACGCTCCGGGCGGCCTGCAGCAACGATGACGCGTTTTCCCGGCTAACAGACAACGCCAGGACGTCGCAGGGTGTAAGTTCTTGAATATCAACACAATCGAGGGTTCGTCGGCGCCCCGGTTCGGATCAGCAATTTTGAGTTGCAAAGTGCTCAATTAATGCGGCCGTGCGGCTTCGCCTGGACTCCTTAACCCGATGTTTACCAACAAATTTAATGGTTGGATTGAAGCGGCCCACAGGTTGCGGCCCCGGGGGTAAACTCCCGGCCAGCACTGCCAGGGACGCCGCACTGATCGCCACGACGACAGGCCGACTATGAACCGTATCGCGACCTCGCAATTCGATAGTTTCGATCCTGAGGTGATCGAAGCCGCCCGCGATGTCGCGAGCCGCGTCGGCGTTCCCCTGGAGGCGTGGATCGCCTCTGTCGTGCCCCAGCATCAGATGCCGGTCTCCCTGGCAAAGCACGGCGGCCTGCGGGCAGCGCCGGAAACGACAATCGATGGGGCGGAGCCCGCCACCGGATCGGACGGGATCAGCGCCTTGAGAACCCGACTCGACGGTCTCGACCGGTCCCTCGAGGCCGAGCAACGTGCCGCAACTCAAGCGGACAAGAAGCGCCAGTACGGCCCGGACACGGCCATCCAGGTAAACCCGGTTCACGAGGTGGCGGAACGCCTCGACGACATCGAGCGCCGGGTCGCCGAACTCGGCGATGAGATGGCGGATGCGAAGCCTGCAGCCAAGCGTGGCAAGGCCGCCGCGGAGATGCGCGAGGCGGTGCAGGCGATTCGCCAGCGCCAGCGCGAATTGTCGGATCAGGCCCAGCCCGCGGCGACGGTGGCGACGATGCATCGCGACCTCGCCCGGCGCCTCGGGGGCGACCATGCGGAAGCCTCGGCCGGTCAGTCCCGTCCGGCGGGTGCCCTGCCCACCTACGTGATCGAAGAACTCCAGCGCGAGGCGACCCGGGTGCGCGAGACCATTGCGCCGCTGCCGACCGTCGACGACGTCACGTCGCTCGAGAACGCCCTCGATTCCCTGGCCGCCAGCATCGACCGGGCGCGGTCCGGCGCCGAGGTGCCGGCCCTCGCGCTGCCCCTCGCGGTGATCCGTACCCGCCTCGGTGAGCTCGATCTCCCGGCTGGCGCGCCGGCCCATGATGAGGTCGCGGCCGGCATCCGGAAGTTTTCCAAGCGCCTCGACATGGCGATCGCCTTCGACGACGAGTCGACCGACAAGCCGATCCTCGATGCCCTGTCCGCCGACCTTGCCGACCTACGCGGTGCCGCAGCCGGGCTCGCGGCGCCCGAGCGTCTCGGCGCGCTGAATGCCCGTGTTCAGGAACTGGGCGAACGGATCGCGAAGATCCCGGCCGTCGAGGAGACGGCGCCTGCCGGTCGCCCCGCCACACGCGGCGCCCGTCCGGTCGGACTGGCCGGCGATATCGACGCCCTCGTCGAGAAGATGGACAGCCTGCAGGCCCGGGCCGACCTCGATGCCGGCGCCAAGCGTGCGGTGGTGCCCCCGGCGGCGGCCCCGGCGGCGGATCCCGACATGACCTCGATCCGGGCGATGCTGCACAGCCTGGCCGAGAAGGTGGACCGGGTGGGCGAGCGTGCCGGCCCCGAGGGGCTCGACGCCCTGGAGAAGCAGGTTCTCACCCTGGTCGACAAGATCGAGGCGCCACGCTCCCTCGACCCCGCCCTGTCGAGCCTGGAGCGGACGATGAACGACCTGATGCATCAGGTCGAAGCGCTCCGTGACGGGTCGCCGGGCGATGCTGCCATCGAGCGCGCGGCGCGCACCGCCGTCGCCGAAACCCTGAAGGTCGCGAGCGTCAACCCGGATCATAGCGAGTTCGGCCTGCTTCGGGCGAGCCTCGCCGACATGCAGGCCCGCCAGATCGCATCGGACGAGCGGCTGAGCGCGACACTCGAAGGCGTGCAATCCGCCCTGGACCGCCTCGTCACCCGCCTCGGCGCGGTGGATGCGCCCCCGGCGCTGCGGGTGCCGTCCCTCGACGAGCGGCTCATGACCACGACGAGCGCCGAGGCGGCCCGCGCCATCCGTCGCCCGTCCCTCCCCGATGCCGCCGAGGTGGCTCCCACGGTATCCCCTACCGACATTCTCCTCGAGCCGGGCATGCCCCGGCCGGGTCGGGCGGCCGTGACCGTTGCCGACAAGCGCGAAGCCGCCGCCAAGCCCGTGGTCGCCGACAAGGCCGCTAAGACTTCTTCGGGCGACAGCGACATCAAGACGAGCTTCATCGCGGCGGCGCGCCGGGCGGCTCAGGCCGCTCAGGCCGAACTCGCCTCGGAGATGCCCAACGACAGGGGGCCGCGCAGCCGTCCCACCACCGCTGCGCCGGTTGTGTCGGCTGGGCGCATGAGCCGACTGCGTTCGGAGATCGATCAGCACCGCAAGCCTTTGCTCCTCGGCCTCGCCGCCATCGTCCTGACGCTCGGCGCCCTCCAGGCGATAGGCCTTCACCCCAGCGACGACACCGGACGCGCGCCCCAGCTCGCTCCCTCTGCCGGCAATACGTCGGGCGAGAAGGGCGGCGAGCCGCAGAAGACCGCGGAGGCTGTGAAGCCCACCGTCACGCCTGAGCAGGCCGCAGCGGTCGCTGCCGGCGACCCGGTGACCACCCAGGCCATCGGCTCGCCGCGGCCTCAGGAGGCCCCGGCCGCCCAGGCGAAGCCGGCCATTCCGCAGGTCCCGAACATGGCCGGCCTTGCCGGCGATCTCGGCAACGTTCCCCCCAGCCTCGCCAAGGTGAAGCAGGCGGCCCTCGCCGGAGACGGTAGCGCCGTGTGGGACTTGGCGATGCGCGAGGCGGATGGACGGGGCATGCCCCGGGACCTCGCCGCCGCCGCCAAATTGTTCGAGAAGCTCGCGAATGTCGGCTACGCCCCGGCCCAGTACAAGCTTGGCGCTCACTACGAGAAGGGTTCGGGCATCGGCCGCGACCTCGCCCAGGCCAAGCTCTGGTACGGCCGCGCGGCGGAGCAGGGCCATGCCCGCGCCATGCACAATCTCGGGGTGATCTACGCCGAGAACCCCGCTGCCGGTGGCAAGCCCGACTTCGCGTCGGCGGCGTCCTGGTTCCGGCAAGGGGCCGAGCACGGGGTGCGCGACAGCCAGTACAACATCGCGGTGCTCTACGCCCGGGGCATGGGTCTGACGCAGGATCTGGTCCAGTCCTATGCGTGGTTCGCCGCCGCCGCCGCCCAGGGCGACGAGGATGCCGGCAAGAAGCGTGACGATGTCGCGACGAAGCTGAGCGCCCCTGACCTCGCCCGCGCCAAGAGCCTCGCCGCCTCGTTCAAGCCCCGGCGGCTGGATCCCGCCGTGAACGAGCCTCCGGTGACGGCCGATGCCGGACAGGGCCCCGTCAGCCTCCTCGGCGCGCCCACGCCCACGGCCATGAACCCCCAGTCCGCCCGGAAGGCGATCTGAACCCGATCGCAGCCACCCCGCTTCGGGCTCGGCCCCGGGGCGGCCGGGGAGGCACAGCGACGCGGCTGGCGTTCTGAACTTGACCGCAGCCCCCGGATGCGGGAGGCCTGCCCGGGCAGGAGCGGTCGGTCCGGCCCGGTAGACTCGGTCCCAAGGCCGGTCATCGAACCGGAGGTCGGATGGGGCGCCTTTCCGCAGTGCCGTTGAGCGCCATTGTCCTGGGTATCGCCGGGCTGATTCCGTTCGTGGGTTTCGCTGCGCTCGCCGTTTCGGGGAGCGATGGCGGGCTCGGAACGATCGGCCTCTCGCCGCGCACCATCCTGTCCGCCTACGGCGCAGTGATCGCGTCGTTTCTCGGCGGGATCCGGTGGGGCGCTGCGGCTGCGCGCAACAGCGGCAACGGCGATTACTTCATCGCCATCGTCCCGTCCCTGGTCGCCTGGGCCGCCATGGCCGCGCCGGCCCCTTGGGATCTGCGGACGCTCGGAATCCTGGTCCTGGCCTGGGGCCTGATCGATCAGGATCTCCCCCGCCGCGGCCTCGCGCCGGTCTGGCTCGGGCGCCTGCGCCTCGTCCTGTCGGGCGTGGCGGGAGCCGCGCTCCTCGTCGCGGCCTGAATCAGTTTTCCCACGGATCTCACGGCGATAAGGCTCAGCAGGATGCTGAAGAATTTTTTCGGTGGAGACGAGATCTGTCCACCATCGACAACATCCCCACCGTCTTTGCAAGCGTAGCGAAGCAACCCAGGGCAAGCGCCACGATGGTCGCCGTTCCGCGTCCCTGGATTGCTTCGCTGCGCTCGAAAAGACGGCGGCGAAGGTCCGCACATACGGCGCCCTGAGCGAATGATCTCCCTCGCCGGACTTTAAAAAGAGGGGCGGCGGATTACCTCATTCGTCGCCCCCTTTTTGCCGATCGGCGCAGGCTCAGGCGCCCATGGCCGTCTTGAGGTTCTGATCGACCTTGTCGAGGAACCCGGTGGTGGAGAGCCACTTCTGGTCCGGCCCGACGAGGAGGGCGAGATCTTTGGTCATGTGGCCGGCCTCGACGGTGTCGACGCAGACCTTCTCGAGGGTTGCCGCGAACTTCGCCAACTCGTCATTGCCGTCGAGCTTGGCCCGGTGGGCGAGGCCGCGGGTCCAGGCGAAGATCGAGGCGATGGAGTTGGTCGAGGTCTCCCGGCCCTTCTGGTGCTCACGGAAGTGGCGCGTGACGGTGCCGTGGGCGGCTTCGGCCTCCACGGTCTTGCCGTCCGGCGTCATCAGCACCGAGGTCATGAGGCCGAGGGAGCCGAAGCCCTGGGCGGCTGTGTCGGACTGCACGTCACCGTCGTAGTTCTTACAAGCCCAGACATATCCGCCCGACCACTTGAGGCAGGAGGCGACCATGTCGTCGATCAGGCGGTGCTCGTAGGTGAGACCCAGGGTCTCGAACTGCGCCTTGAACTCCTCCTCGTAGACCTTCTGGAAAAGGTCCTTGAACCGGCCGTCATAAGCCTTGAGGATGGTGTTCTTGGTGGACAGGTAGACCGGGTACTTGCGCGCCAGACCGTAGTTCATGGACGCGCGGGCGAAGTCGATGATCGATTGGTCGAGGTTGTACATCGACATGGCGACGCCGGCCTCGGGGAACTTGAACACTTCCTTCTCGATGACCGTGCCGTCGTCGCCCTCGAACTTGATCGTCAGGCGGCCCTTGCCCGGCACCTTGAAATCGGTGGCGCGGTACTGGTCGCCGTAGGCATGGCGGCCGATCACGAAGGGCTGGGTCCAGCCCGGGACGAGGCGCGGCACGTTCTTGCAGATGATCGGCTCACGGAAGATCACGCCGCCGAGGATGTTGCGGATCGTCCCGTTCGGGGACCGCCACATCTCCTTCAGGTTGAACTCCTTCACCCGGGCCTCATCGGGCGTGATGGTGGCGCACTTCACGCCGACGCCGTGGCGCTTGATCGCCTCGGCGGCATCGACGGTGACCTTGTCGGCCGTGGCATCCCGGTGCTCGACACCCAGGTCGTAATATTCGAGGTCCAGGTCGAGGTAGGGATGGATGAGCTTGTTCTTGATCTCGGCCCAGATGATTCGGGTCATCTCGTCGCCGTCGAGTTCGACGACCGGGTTCGCTACCTTGATCTTCGCCATGGGCCGCTGCCTCTTCGTGCGCTGTCCGTGAGGGCGCACGGCATGCAAGGGCCGTGCGGACGCGCCCGGCGACATAGCAAGGGGTTCCGCCCAGCGGAAGGCTCGGGCTGTCAACCGGGCGGCGTCGTAACCCGCCCCCTCGACGGGCCGGCGCGCCCGTGCCAGAGGGCGGCATGACCCGTGCCTCCGCTGAAAAGGACCTGGAAATCCCCCCGGGCACCGCCCCCGCGGTGATCCTCGTGGAGCCGCAACTTGCCGAGAATATCGGAATGACCGCCCGGGCCATGGCGAATTTCGGCCTGTCCGAATTGCGCCTCGTGAACCCCAAGAACGGCTGGCCGAAGAAGGGCGTGCGGGAGGCAGCGTCCGGGGCGACTCACGTGCTCGACGCGGCGGTGGTCTTTTCCAGCGTGGAGGAAGCTCTCGCGGATCTGCACTACGTCCTCGCCACCACCGCCCGGGAGCGGGGGCAGATGAAGCGCGTCTTCTCGCCAGATGACGCCATGGCCGAACTCACCAGCCGCGCCGGGCAACGCTGCGGGGTGATGTTCGGCCGCGAGCGGGTCGGGCTGACGAACGATGAGGTGTCCCTCGCCGACGCCATCGTGACGTTTCCGGTCTCACCGGACTTTCCCTCGCTCAATCTTGCGCAGGCGGTGCTGTTGGTCGGCTATGAGTGGCGACGGTCCAGTGGCCGGGCGGTCCTGCCGTTCACCGGCGAGATGCTCTCGCCGCCGGCGACCCGGGAGGCACTGGTGGCGCTGTTCGCGAATCTGGAGGCCGCCCTCGATGCGGCCGGGTTCTATCCGCCCGAGAAGCGCGGCGGCATTGTGCGCAACATGCGCGACAGGCTCCACCGCATGGAGATGACGGAGCAGGACGTACGCACCTTTCAGGGTGCGCTGCGGGCACTCACGCGGTCGAGGAAGCCCTGACCTCGCCCTCATTCGGAGGTTTGCCGCCGCCGAAGCAGCGCCCGACGGCGTCCCAGAATGCGGCCTGATCCTCCGGGTTGCAGCGGCTTACCCGGGCCTCGACCATGGCGCGGCCCGCCTGCGCATCTTCGCTGGCGGCGACGTCGGCCTCGGTCGGCGTGGATTCTCGCTCGTTTCCGTTCATGGCGTTCCTCCATTTGGACAACGTTCCAAAGCGTAGGCGCTGTTCCGTCGGCCGGCGCAATCGGGCATGGAGGCGGCACCGGCCGCCTCAAGCGGCCGCGCGACCCTTGAGGACATCGTGCGGCTCGACGTCGACAATCTCGCCTGCCGCCGATCCGGCCGCCGGATCTTCTCGGGACTGACCTTCTCCCTGGAGCAGGGCGGGGCCCTTGCCGTCACAGGGCGCAACGGTGCCGGGAAGTCGAGTCTGTTGGCGATCTTGTCGGGTCGGCTGCGGCCCGATGCCGGCAAGATCGCCGTATCGGGGGTGGGCGAGGCGAGCCTGCCCGAATGCCTCCACGTCGTGGGCCACCGGGACGGTCTGAAATCCTCCCTGACGGCGGGGGAGAACCTGACCTTCGCCCGCGCGCTTCTCGGCGCACCGCACCTGATGCCGGCGCAGGCCCTGGACCGCCTAGGCCTCGGCCACGTCCTCGACCTGCCCGTCGCCTACCTCTCCGCCGGCCAGCGGCGAAGGGTGGCCCTTGCCCGGCTCTTGGTCTGTGCGCGGCCCCTCTGGCTCCTCGACGAGCCCACCGCGGCCCTCGACGTCGCCTCGCAGGAGGTGCTGGCCCTCCTCATGGCGGAACACAGGGCCGGCGGCGGCCTCGTGATCGCGGCGACTCACCAAGCACTGGGCCTGCACGATGCGATGGAGCTGCGCATCGACAGGGCCGCCCCCGAGGTACCCGCCGTCGCGCTGGGCGCCGATGCGGAGGAGTGGCTGTGATCCGCGCCGGCTTCGCCCTCGTCGCCCGCGACCTTCGCCTCGCCGCTCGGGTCGGTGGCTCGGGGACGCTGTCGCTTGTCTTCTTCCTGATGATCGTAGCCCTTGTGCCCTTCGCCCTCGGGCCGGACCTCAATCTGCTGTCGCGGATCGGCCCGGCGATCCTTTGGCTCGCGGCGGTTCTCGCTACGCTGATCGGCCTCGACCGGCTGTTCCAGGCCGACGAGGAGGACGGCTCCCTCGACCTGATGACTGGGGCGCCCGTGCCCCTCGAAGGCGTGGTGCTCGCCAAGGTGCTGGCCCATTGGCTGACGACGGGGTTGCCCCTTGCCCTGGCGAGCCCGCTCTTCGGCCTTCTCGTCGCCCTCGACGGCAGGGCGATGGCCTCCACGGCACTGACGCTCGCGGTGGGGACGCCGGCCCTGAGCTTCATCGGCGCGGTGGGGGCTGCGCTGACCGCTTCGATTCGCCGGGGCGGCCTGATTCTCGCCGTGCTAGTTCTGCCGCTGATGATCCCGACGCTGATCTTCGGCGTCTCCGCGGCTCAGGCGGCGACGGGCGGTACGGTGCCGTTCCTCGTGCCGCTGGCGGTGCTGACCGGGCTCACCCTCATTGCCGCCGTCGTCGGCACGGTGGCGGCGGCGGCGGCGCTGAAATGGCCGGAGTGAAGATTGTCGTCGCGCTCGACCTTCTCATTCCATCACGTAATGGTTCAATATTTTCGTGAGTTCGTCGTAGCCGCCATCGATGTCTTCCGTTCCCTTGAACGTCGAGATTTCGATGTGGCCGTCTTCGAAGCAATCGATCTCGAGGCGCAGACCACACAGCGTTGCATCGACCCGGATCGTGTCGGGGCGGTCGCGGGCGAGGCGGAGGTGGATCCGTCGCTCTTCGAGTATTTGTAGTACATGGAAGATGGTGACTGCATCCATTATGCGGAAGCACCGCCTGACGGGATTATTTCGTAAGTTCGAGTGGAAACGGTGTGGGCGCCCAGTGACGCTCCAGCTTCGAGCCGACGAAGTGAAACGCTTCCCACTCGTGCAACAGCCGCGCCAGGGCTGCCCGGTCACCGGCCATCAACGGATCTGTCAGTCGGCACCATTCTCTAAGGCGCACTTCGCCTGCAACTTGATGAACCTTTTCGAGGCGCTCAGCGATCAGGCGCGATCGATCGGAACGGGACAATTCCGGGACGTCTCCTGGAATCAGAGTGCGCCATAATTCTTGCGCTTTGTCGATCTCGCCAAGCGCAACATGCATCAAGGTTATCCATGGCATCCAGTCGCGGAGAGGAAAGTGATCGCATGATGCGATGTACTCGATAGACTTTTCCAGTGTATCAAGGGAACGAAACAATGGTAAGATCTCAGCCTCGATCTGATCGACGAAATCTCCAGGCATCGTCGGGTCGTTCCATTCAAAACATCCGCCTTGCCCTTCGGGTTTAAATTTTATCGAGCGACCGATCGGACAGCGCAACCTGCCCCATCCGACAGCGCTGCTTCCCATCGGTTCGAATGGGTGGTGCATCTTCCACTCCACCCCCAAATATCCCCTGCTTGGATAATTGCCGACATAGATGTATCGGCAAAAGTGTTCAAATGGCGCGAATGCCAAAGTGTTATTTGAAAATCTGACCAGGGAGGGATTTCTTTTTCTGAGTTCGCGAAATAAAGGACTCAATGTCATCGGCTGATTCATATCTGCGGCCTCACTTGAATGATGATGAGTCTGCGAAGGGACGGAAAGTTTTTGTGCGCCGATTCTGCGAGTTGTATCGCTCGGGTTAGCGATAAGCCTGCTTCGCCTGTTTTGTAGTCATAAACACACACGGTTTTCGTAGATTGGACATTCTCGAGGAGGTCAAGGCGAACGTTTCCCTTTTTTGCGGGTTGGCCTTGTCCCCCGTCGGATCAAGAAGTAATTCCTGTATAAAATCTGGGTCTCTTAATGCCTTTACCTCGCCTGCAATATTGATATGTATTTTGTTTCCGAGTTCTGTCTTATTTCTATATTGTCCGGAAGCTCGGACTGCTTTCGTGACTCGATCGGTCATGGCCATGACCTCTCCGTTTCGAGGGCACGCAGCGTCCAAGGTCGGCTTATCGAGGGTTCCAACCCAAGGGACCAGGGTCGGAGAGCTTTCCGCGCCAAGATCGTATTCTCGAGCCGTCAAGCCGAGTACTGTGCCGAAGTCACCTTTGCGAGCGCTGAGCGCCGTGAAGAGTGACAGTGCGAGTTCGATCGTTCGGGCAGCACGAAGTGCAGCGACCGCAGGAGGAACGAACTGGAGGAAGGCTGGCTGGACCGTCGCATCTGGAACAATATCCGAGGCTGTAAATGTGCTTTGGGACAGCACCTCCCCCGAGACGCCATCGCGGATCGTTTGAGTTGTTCCTGATGTCTCGAAAATTCGGCTGTCGCCGTCCGGTGAAATGACGGCATGTTGCTCTTCGAACTGTTGTCGACCGGCATGAATCCGGATCGAGAGAACCCGCGTCCCGTCCTCCAGGGTCGTACTTTCGGTGTTGGCAAATGGCCCGGCGTCCCTGTTTTGAGGGTCGGTCGAACCACTCGTCGCGCGATCGGCTGAGGGGTCGTCGATCCAGCGCCCGCCATCGGGGCTCCCGGCAGGAGCGCGTGGCTGGCTTGCGGAATATTTTCGTCCGAGATCTTCCCTTCGAAGGCGTACGAGTGCGCGGCTGACGGCCGCCCCTGCGAGCAAATCTTCGATCGCTCGAAGGTCATGCAGGCGTTTTCGCTCTGTGGCCATACGATCCGAATCCCCCGCGCAAGAACGGCAGCGCGAAGGGTTTCTGGCACAAAACAGGAACAAAATCGAGAAAAAAGGAACAAAGGCCTATTATGAGCGGCGGGTGCTTGGGAAGCCTCTCATTGACGGCACATCACCCTCTCACTATACGGAGCGCTTCGCTGGAACGCCGCGCTTTTGCGTGCGCTGCGTCTCGGCTATCGCCTGACAACCTTTCGCGTTGACCGATCCCCGGCCGTGCCGGCCCGTCGGCATCGCCCGACGAGAAACACGAGGACTGACATGGCCAATACCGCTTCGGCCAGGAAGATGACCCGCAAGATCGCCAAGCGCACGGCGATCAACAAATCCCGCCGCTCCCGCATGCGCACCTACGTGCGCAAGGTCGAGGAGGCGATCGCCGCCGGCAACCAGCAGGATGCCCAGGCCGCCCTCCAGAGCGCCGAGCCGGAGATCATGCGCGCCGCCCAGAAGGGCATCGTCCATAAGAACAACGCGTCCCGGAAGGTGTCGCGCCTCGCGGCGCGGGTGAAGGCCCTGGCGGCCTGATCGCCCCAACCTTCTTCCTCTCCAGCCTCTGCGAAGCCCGGCCATCTGGCCGGGCTTTTTTGTTGCTCGCTGACCGACAGCCGGCAACCCATCATCCGCTCAGAAACGGTTAACCCTTCCCCCAGATTCGCTGCATTGCGGAGTCCACTGGGCGCGTGTAGCTTAACAGAACGTCACCGCATTCAAGCAAAACGCGCTGGTTTCGGGACTCTCGCGAATCATGTGTCGGCGCAAGACTCTAGCTCTTGGCGGATGCCCGCATCGGAAGACTTGCTCTTGGGAATCGAAGCCGTCCCCACAAGTCCCACTGTTAAGGGAACTGCAGGTCTTTGTTGATAGGCTCCTCCAATCGGCAAAAGATCCTTGTGGCGGGATTGACTCGCCACCGAGAATCGGTCTCGCGCGGTAGTTGCGAGACGCTGAGGCGTGAAGCGTGAAGCGTGCGTACGCGCCGCGGGCGGAAGTTCGTCGGCGGCGTGGGGAGAGCCAGTGATGCGTGTCGACGGAACGGTGGCGAACGGCGACGATGAAGGGCGCACCCAGGATGGTGGCGCGCAGGAGACCGGCACTCTCGATTACGCCGCGGCCTGGTCGCGGGTGAAGCGCCGTCTGCGCGTCGAACTCGGGGAGGACGTGTTTGCGAGCTGGTTCGCCCGGTTGGAGCTGGACAGCGTCTCGAGCGGCGCGGGCCGTCTCACCGTTCCCACGCGCTTCCTGAAGAGCTGGATCGAGTCTCATTATATCGATCGGGTGCTGGCCACCTTCCGGGCCGAGGCCCCCGACGTGGATCGGATCGAGATCGGCGTGCGCGGCACCGCGGCGCCCGTCCGCCCCGCCCCGGTGAACACGCCCAAGCCGGCGCCCACCAGCGGCCCCCTGGCCCGCCTCCATGCGACCGGGGCTCCGGTTCCGATGGCGCCCGTAGCCCCTGCGCCCGAAATGCGGACGGCGGCGGCGGCTGCCGATCAGGGCGGGGATTTCAACAGCACGCCCCTGGATGCCCGGCTGACCTTCGCAAGCTTCGTGGTCGGGCGCTCCAATGCCCTGGCCCACGCTGCGGCCGAGCGCATCGCCCGCCACCAGGGGGAGGGGGCGCTCTACAATCCCCTCTATCTCCATGCGGGTGTCGGCCTTGGTAAGACGCACCTCCTGCACGGCATCGGCCACGCGGCCCGGGAGGGTGGGCGCCGGGTAATCTACCTGACGGCAGACCGTTTCATGTACGGCTTCGTCAACGCCCTGAAGACCCAGTCGGCCCTTGCCTACAAGGAGCGGCTGCGGGGCATTGATCTGCTGATCCTCGACGACGTCCAGTTCATTCAGGGCAAGTCGATCCAGGCGGAGTTCGGCCACACCATCAATGCCCTCATCGATGCGGGCCGCCAGGTGGTGGTGGCGTCGGATCGGCCGCCGACCGAGCTGGAGGCGCTGGAGGAGCGGGTCCGCTCGCGCCTCGCGGGTGGGCTCGTGGTGGAGATCGGCTCCCTCGACGAACAGCTGCGCGTCTCGATCCTCTCCGCCCGGCTCGCCGCCGTACGGTCGGCCCATCCGGGCTTCGATGTGTCGCCGCAGGTGGTGAACTACGTCGCCCGGGCGATCACCGCCAACGGACGCGACCTGGAAGGCGCCGTGAACCGCCTCCTGGCCCATGCCACCCTCAGCGGGACGGCCGTGACCATCGAGACCGCTGAGACGGCGATCCGCGACCTCGTGAAGAACCGCGAGCCGAAGCGCATCAAGATCGAGGATATCCAGAAGCTGGTGGCCAGCCGCTACAACGTTTCACGGTCGGACATCCTGTCCGAGCGGCGGACGGCGGCGGTCGTAAAGCCCCGGCAGATCGCCATGTATCTGTCGAAGGTCCTCACCCTGCGCTCCCTGCCCGAGATCGGTCGTCGGTTCGGCGGACGCGATCACACCACCGTCCTTCATGCCGTTCGCAAGATCGAGAAGCAGATCGGCGAGGATACGGTCCTGGGCGATGAGGTCGAGCTTCTGAAGCGGATGCTTCAGGACTGATCGTCGGGCCAGTCTGTCGGCCCCATCATCGGCGCTTCCTTGTGCTTCGAAGGAAGAACGGCGTCCGGCGCCCTCCACAAGGGGGGGCCGGAGGCCGCTTCCGGGTCATGTCGGCGGCGTGAGCCGGGCGCGCAGGCTATCCGGCAGGCGGACCGCCCGGCCGTCGCGGACACAGGCGACGACGACTTCCGCACTGACGAGGATCTCGTCACCGCGGCACACGTCTTGGGCCAGCTTCATAGACGCGCCGCGAAGCTCGAGGGTGCGGGTCTGGACGATCAGCTGGTCGTCCATGACAGCGGGCTTCAGAAAGTCCAGGATCATCCGACGGACGACGAAGACCAGTCCTTTGGCATCGCGATGCAGGTCGGACTGATCCCCCGCGAGGGTGCGGAGCAGTTCGGTCCGGCCCCGTTCCATGAACCGCAGATAGCTGGCGTGATAGACGAAGCCGGAAAAATCCGTGTCCTCGTAGTAGACGCGCACGGGGAGCGCATGCCCTTCCGCTTCCATTGAGTCCGCTTCCATCACGGTGCCACGAGGGGCCCCTGTCGCGGGCTCTATAGCAGTTCCGCGGGGGCCTGACGCGGCAAGGGCCGCCCCCATCGGGAGCGGCCCTCGCACGAGTCGTCAGGTGACGGTCAGGAATTAGCCGCCGTAGCGGACGGCCAGGTTCGAGGACTCGGCGTGCTCCTCGGCGATGTAAGGCAGCGCCTCGTTGGCGAACTGACGGCCCTGAGCGTTCTCGCCACCCTTCGCGTAGGTGTCATAGAGCGCCAGCGTGCGGGCGTCGGAGCGAGCCTGCTGGTCGATGTAGGTCCGGTCGAAGGCACGGCCGTTCGGGGCGGACTGCAGCTGCGAGAGGCGGGCCTGGCCACGCTCGCCGAGAGCCACACGACGGCCCGGCTCGGTCGGGCTGTTGTCGACGAGGCCGACAGCGCCGAGGGTTCCGCCGACGATCGAGGTGCCGAGGTTAGCGGCGATCGTCACGGGCGCCAGGAGGATGCCTGCCGGGTTGCTGAGGTCGGTGCGGATGCCCTGGTTGTCGGACACGACCGTGCCGCCGCGGCTCAGCGAGGTGCCGGGGGGAAGAAGCGCGTCGGTGGTCGCCTTGCGCTCGACGAGAACGCGGTTGGCATAGGCGCGGACGCGCGGGTTTCGCGAACGCTCGAGGGCCATGCGGCTCGCCTCAATGCTCGCCGCATCGGAGCGCAGAGCCTCAGTGCGGAATTCCGGGGTGGAGGTGGTCGTCGGGCCGGTATTGGCCAGGTTCGGGAAGATCCGGACGGGAAGAGCGTCCTGGGCCAGGGCAGGCGACGCGATGGCGGCGACCGAAAGGCCGAGGGCGGCGAGCGTGATCTTCTTCATGAGTGGGGATAGTCCCTCTCTAGCGATGGGTGGGAGGCCGCGGCTTGGCGCCAGGCGGCCCGGAACGACATCCCCCGTGGGGATCAGTCCGTCGCCTAACCGCGGCGGTCAGCCGCTGTTCCATCGTCGCTGATCGCGAATTCGCGAGTTTGCCGCACCTGGCGCGGCGGGGGGATTACGTAGAGGGGCGTGCGAGTAGCAGGAAATAACGCACGTTCGCAGGCATTTATTATGTGAAGAAGCTAAGTACTGCCCGGAACGGTCAAGCTTGTACTGGGTGCCAACGCATGATCAGGGCGAAAAGCTGCCCGGATCCTTACGCATGATGCTCGTCTTTCACCGAGTGCCGTCGTTGGTGAAGAGGCCGAACTGCGAGGCGGGGTCGCGCCGCGGCTCCGCGAAGCCGAGATGCCGGAAGGCGTGGGGCGTCAGGACCCGGCCGCGGGGCGTCCGTTGCACGAAGCCCTTCTGGATCAGGTACGGTTCGACGATGTCCTCGATCGCGTCGCGGGGTTCGGACAGGGCTGCGCCAATCGTCTCGATACCCACCGGGCCGCCTCCGAACGAAGTCGCGATGAGGGTCAGGTATTTCCGGTCCATGATGTCGAGGCCGGCGGCATCGACATCGAGAAGTTGGAGTGCCCGGTCCGCGATGGTTCGCGTCACTGTCTCGGCATCCGCCACGATCGCGAAATCGCGGACACGGCGGAGCAATCGGCCGGCGATGCGGGGCGTGCCGCGGGCTCGCTTGGCGATCTCGTTGGCGCCTTCCGCGGACATGCCGATCCCAAGCACCCGCGCGCCCCGGGAGACGATCTGCTCCAACTCGTCGATCTCGTAGAACTGGAGCCGGATCGGAATACCGAACCGGTCGCGCAGGGGGGTTGTCAGCAACCCGGCCCGGGTGGTGGCGCCGACCAGGGTGAATTTCGGCAGTTCGATCTTCACCGAGCGGGCGGCCGGGCCTTCGCCGATAATCAGATCGAGTTGGTAGTCCTCCATCGCGGGATAGAGGATCTCCTCCACCGCCGGGTTGAGGCGGTGGATCTCGTCGATGAAGAGCACGTCGCGCTCCTCGAGATTGGTCAACTGGGCCGCAAGGTCGCCCGCCTTGGCGATGACAGGCCCCGACGTCGACCGGAAGTTGACCCCGAGCTCCCGGGCGACGATCTGCGCCAGAGTCGTCTTCCCCAGGCCTGGCGGTCCGACGAACAACACATGATCGAGGGCTTGGCCCGTCTTGCGAGCCGCCTCGATGAAGATCTGCATGTTCGCTCGTGCGGCGCGCTGCCCGATGAATTCGGACAGGCTGAGCGGGCGGATGGACTGATCGACATCCTCCACACGCTTTTCGGCCGTGAGGAGCGGGTTCGTCGGGGGCTTCGGCTTGGTCATGAACCTTTCGGCGCCTGCGCGTCCGGGGAGGTTCCTCCTACTCCGGGGAAGGGGCGAAGTCTAAGCGCGCGCACGCTTGCCGCTTGCCGAGCGAATCGTCTTCAAGATGCAACCTTGGCCATGCAACCAAAACCAGCGCTTGCGCACTTATCAGGGCGTCGGCCGCTTTCATTCCGCCCCCTCGCAGGACCATCATGTTTCGCTCGTTTGTGTGTGCCGCGACCGTGGTCGGGCTCGGGCTCGTCTCCGCCGAGGCCCGGCCTCTCCGCTCGAGCGCGGAAGAGAGGCCCGTGGTCCAGGATGCGTCTCCGGTCAGGCCGGTTGCGGCGGTGATCAGCGAGGGCCAACCGGTCTGCACCCATACCCGACGCCGGTTGTGGCTCGAGGGTGAAGGCTGGGTGGTGCGCAAAATCGCGACCTGCCGATAGGCGGCTTCGTACGCAGTCCGCGCGGCTGGCGGGGGCGCACCCGGCGGAACGACATCAGGGGCGACCCGTTCCCGGTTCGTCACCGGCCGAAACCGGAGCCCACCCGATGCGCCTACGTTCCCTGACGATCCTTGCGGGCCTCGCCCTGCTTCCGGCTTCCGTGCCCGCGATGGCCCAGGGCTCCCGCACCGCCCCGGCCCATGAGGCGGGCTCACGCGGCCGGACATTCGTCGGACAAGGATTCCGCGGACAGGGTGTTCGTGGCTACGGCTATGGCTATCCGGCGGTCGCTTACGGCGGCGGCTTCGCACAACCATTTATCCAGGGCGACTATATTGGTGAGCCGTACACCACGGTCCCCCGGCCGGACCGTCTGGTGCCGAGCCCCTGGAGCTATGGCACGTATGGCGTGCCCACCGTCTCCGGCATCGCCGCGCCTCCGACCGAGCAGCCGACGTTGACGGTGATCCATCCGCAGGGTGGCCGCAGGGGCGGCATTCGAGCCGGCGCGAGCTCCGAGGAGGCAATGGGCGACACCCGCGTGGTCAATGTCAGCGTTCCCCGCCGCTGATCTCGGCGAACCATTCCCCGTAAGGCGTGTTGCGCGCCATGTGCCGGTTGAGGTCAGGCGCCCCATCCGTCCACCAGACCGGTCCACGCTCGCCGAGCGCGATCTTCGCCGCATCCACCGCACCGCGGGCAGCCTTGAGGGCGGCCGCGTCGCCGCTGCGCTTGGCCGTTCCCACCGCCCGTCTCGACGCCATCAGCTCTGCAACGAGGGTGCTACGGCGAGCCTCCGGGAGCGACGGATCAGCGCACCGCCAGAGGCGGCCGCGAACGATAATGTAGCGCCCGTCAGGGGTTCTCGGTGGCTCGCGCTCTGATTGGTGCGACATTGTTTGCATCGACTTAAGGTTTTGGGGATGACGGTGGCACGGGTTTGGACCGGTGTCCTTATGCAGATCGTCGTCGTCGATTCGAGCCAAGTCGTCCTACGCGTGATCGGATCGTTGCTCGAAGCCCGAGGGCACACGGTCCACGAGTTCACCGAGTCCGACGAGGCCCTGGAATTCCTGTCCTCCGCCCCGGAGGTCCGGGTTCTGATCACCAGCCTCGAAGTCCGGCCGATGAATGGCCTGGAATTGTGCTGGGCCGTGCGTCTGCTGGCCGAGGACCGGCGTCCCCTGCACATCATCACGATGTCCTCCGCTAACAGCGTTCATAACCTCGCCGAAGCGCTCGATAGCGGTGCGGACGACTTCATCGAAAAGCCGCCGCGGGCCGAGGAGTTGCACGCGCGCCTCCGGGCGGCGGAGCGCCTGACCAAGCTTCAGGAGGAGTTGATCCGCCTCGCCGAGACCGACGGCCTCACGGGCCTCCTGAACCGGCGGGCGTTCCGCGAGCGGACGGACTCCGTCATCGCGAAGATCGCCCATGGGCGGACGCCGTCGCTGATCGTGGTGGACATCGACCATTTCAAGAAGATCAACGATGTCCACGGCCATGACATCGGCGATCAGGCGATCTGTGCCGTCGCCGACCTGTTCCAGGAGGTGGGGATCGTCGGCCGGCTCGGGGGCGAGGAGTTCGGCATCCTCCTCCCCGAGAGGGACCTTGAATCGGCAGTCTTCCATGCCGAGGGGCTGCGGGTGCGGGTCCGCGCCCTTCGGGTCGCCTGCGGCGATGGCACGATCGGGCTGACCTGCAGCTTCGGTGTCACGACGTGGGCTGCCGGAGACACCATTCCGGCCTTTCTCAAGCGTGCGGATGTGGCGGTCTATGCGGCGAAGGCCGCCGGCCGGAACCGGGTCATGGTTGAGACACGGCCGGATAGCCTCGCCCTGTCCAAGACGCGTTTCGGATCGGATCAGCACAGATAATTACAATTTTACGCAATCTCGATCTGGAACGATTGCGTTGCGCAGAACTACCGAATTGAGCCCAAAACCCCGAGTGTAAACCTTAATTTCCCGGGTTCTGACCTGGAACGTTTCTTGGACTTGCTTCCCGGAGCTTGGCTGGAATGTCCCGGCCAGGGAAACTAGGGTGCAGGGACCATGGATACGCCGGTTGGCGTCCTCATCTTGGATGAGCCTGAGGATCTGAGTGCGACCGTGCGCGCCGGCCTCGAACATATGCCGGAATTCGCGACGATCGGGGAGGGGGATCTCGCCTCGCTCGCCGGGCCCGCGGTGGCGCTGGTCTTCCTCGACGAGGCACGCCTCGCCGACGGGGTCGCGCGGATCGTCGGGCTGAAGGAGCGTCAACCTGCCTTGCGGGTGCTCGTCTCGTTCAAGGCGCTGACGGCCGATGACGTGCGCGCCGTGCTGGGGGCAGGCGCCGATGCCTTCGTCGCCCGGTCGAAGTCGCCGCGGGAGCTTGGCACCGCCATCGTCGCGCTGGCGGAAGGTGCGGATTGCCTCGTGCGGATGGAGCCCGTACCGGCCGCCGACGTCATGGACGGCCAGGGGCTGACCCCCCGTGAGGCCGAAGTCCTCCGCTTCCTCAGCGCTGGTTTCAGCAACAAGGAAGTCGCCCGCCGGCTGACGCTCAGCGTGCGGACCGTGGAGACCCACCGCCTCAACCTCCGCCGGAAGACGCAGACCGGTCGGCTGAAAGACCTCGTGTCCCTGGCCCGGCAGCTCGGATTGTCCCCGGTGGTCGATGGCGAGCCCGCGCGACGCAACGAACCGCGGCAGTCCACGCCGCAGAACGACCGGTCGTCCCGCCACTAAGCTGCGTTCAGGCGGCTTCGGCCGCCGGACGCTTCCCACGCTTCCCGCTTGCTGCGGCGGCCTTCCGTGATGTCTTCGCGGTACGGGCCTCCGCCTGGACGCGGGCGAGACGGGCCTGCAGCAGCCCGAGTACGGCGGCCTCCTCCGAGCGGAGCCGGCCGAGGTCCTCGCTCAGTTCGGTTTCGACCGCGCCACGCATCTGCTCGATGAGCGCTCCGTCGTGGTAGCTGTCGAGGAT
The DNA here is from genome assembly GCF_022179525.1 of Methylobacterium persicinum. Lineage (GTDB taxonomy): Bacteria > Pseudomonadota > Alphaproteobacteria > Rhizobiales > Beijerinckiaceae > Methylobacterium > Methylobacterium persicinum. The sequence continues at coordinate 1,333 of NZ_BPQX01000051.1, read as the reverse complement.
CTCCGGGTGGATGTAGCACTTCCGGCAGATCGTCGGCGTGTTGCCGAGGCGCTGGGCCACGTCCTCGATGGCCGCGCGAACGTTGCGCTTGGCTCCGGCCTCGCTGTCGAAGCTTTCGAAGGCCTTCAGCGCCAGGGCCGCCAGAACGGTGCCCGCCCAGGTGCGGAAATCCTTGGCCGTGAAGTCCTCGCCGGTGATCTCGCGCAGATACGCGTTGACATCCGACGACGTGACATCGCGCTGCACGCCATCCTCGTCGATGTACTGGAACAGTTCCTGGCCCGGCAGGTCCTGGCACGCCTTGACGATGCGGGCGACCCGGCGGTCCTTTAGCGATACGTTCCACTCCTTGCCGCTCTTGCCCATGAACCGGAACGTCAGCGCCGCCCCGGCGACTTTTACGTGGGGATCGCGCAGGGTCGTCAGGCCGTAGCTGCGGTTGGTGCGGGCGTAATCGTCGTTGCCGACCCGGATGAGGGTGTTCTCCAACAGGAACACCACGGTGGCGAGGACCTTGTCGCGGGGCAGGCCCTTGCGTCGCATGTCGGCGTCGATCCGTCGGCGGATCGCCGGCAGGGCGTCGGCAAAGCTCATGATCCGCGAGAACTTGTTGGCTTCCCGGGCCTGCCGGAAATCCGGGTGGTAGCGATACTGCTTGCGCCCTTTGGCGTCGCGGCCGGTGGCCTGGATATGCCCGTTCCGGCGCGGGCAGATCCAAACGTCGGTATAGGCGGGCGGGATGGCGAGCTTCTTGATCCGGTCCAGGGTCGCCGCGTCGCGGATCGGGCCGCCCTTGGCGTCCCTGTAGCTGAAGCCCTTGCCGCTACGGCGTCGGGTCAGTCCGGGACGCCTGTCGTCCACGTAGGTCAGTCCAGCTTCCTGGGCGACATCCCGAAGGTCGCCGGTCTGCTCGGCGGGTTCGACCGCGGCCATCGCGAAACTCCTCCCGTTCCGGGGGCCTGCGCCCCGGCATCCGACAACCTGGGCGGGTCAAAGCGCGTTCCTGGGACGCGTCACCGTCACCGACAGTCGTCCCCATCTTTCGTTTCGCATCGTGGCGGTGCAGGAGCGCAGGATGGAGCAAACCGATTTGTCCCCGTGCGTCCCGCGCCGCCTCGCCTTCATCGCCACCGAGGACTGGTTCTTCGCGTCGCATTTCCTGCCGATGGCGCGGGCGGCGGTGTCGATGGACTTCGACGTGACGGTGATTGCAAGGGTGCGGGCGCATGGTGCGATCATCGCCGCGACGGGTGCGAGGGTCGTCCCGTTGGAGGCGGAGCGGTCGAGTCTCAACCCCATGGCGGCGGGTTACGCGGCGAGTTGCCCCGCCGCG
>NZ_BPQX01000050.1 GCF_022179525.1 Methylobacterium persicinum | reverse complement strand
TGTGACCTTCAGCGATAAATGGCAGTGTTTTTGGAGCACTATGTGGCACCGATGACGAGGGTGCTCCTCGCGGCCTCGACAACATCGTCCGTGATCACCTTGAGCTCATTGATCTTGAGAATGCGTGCGATCTGCACGAACAGGCGCTGAAGCAGCCGGAAGTTGCCGCCCGTAATCCGCGCGATCGAGGCCACAGCCTGCACATCGGTGAAGTCCGCGTCGTCCAAGGCAAGGCCGAGTTGACGCCAGTGGCGCGTCAGCACGAAGGTGAGTTCGTCGCCCTGTAAGGGACGGTAATGGTGGGCGAACCCGACACGGCTGTAGAGCTGAGGATAGCGCGACAGGCGCTTCTCGATCCCTGGCATGCCGATCAGGATCACGCCGATCCCCGTCCGGTCGAAGACATCGCGCAGGTGCTCCAGGCCCGTGGTCGAGAGTCGCTCGGCTTCGTCCACGATCAGGAGCTCGGTCAACCCGCGCGCAAAGCCCGTTGGCCTCCCTTCCCCGCTCGCATGGTGTTCGCCGAGACAGGCATCCATCCGCACGGTGAGAAAGGTCACCTCGTTGCGCAGCACCCGCAACGAGCAGGCGACCGCCGGAGTGTAGAAGACGCTACAGCTCTGGGCGAGCACGCCATAGATCTTGGCGTCCGACGGCTGTCGCGGTCCCCAGGTGTCGAGGAAGGGCTCGGCCACCTCCCAGCGCGCATAGCGACGTGCCGAGAGTGTCTTGCCGACCCCGGCCGCCCCGTAGCAGAGGCCGATGTAGCGGTGCTTGCGCACCGCATCGGCGAACTCGATGAAGCGGCGATGCTCCTTGGTGGCGATGAAGGCGCCCGATCTGGCGGTCATCCCTCGTCCTCTGCCTGATACACGCGCAGCTTGAGCCGCGGCGGCGAGCGGGCCGGGGCGATCTGACGGTTGAGACGGACGGGATCGGGCAGGAAGTCCGCGACGCGCGCCACGCGCTCGTTGATCGCAGCGCGAAGGCTGCGGCGGTGCAGACGGCGCGCCGCCTCGATGTCCTTGAGGCTGAGAGCTTCTCCAGCGTGCTCCTCGTTCACCGCCCAGCAGAGGAAGCGCTCACGGTGGAACACCCGGATCTCCGACACATCGCGTGGGTCGTAGCGGATCGTGACGGTCTCGCCGACATAGGCTGCCAAGGTCGATGCGACGTACCGCAGGCCCTGGAAGTGAATGCCGTCCCGACGCACGCAGCGTGGCTTGGCGACCATCACCAGCAGGAGGTCGAGCGCCTCCAGGCTCTCGGGCAGGCGGGGCAGGAAACCGTTCGCCCGCCATGCGTCGAGGGGCGCTTGCCCGATCTCGCCGTGCGTGCGCCGATGATAGGCGTCGCGGATGAAGGCGCCGATTGCGCGATCCAGATCCGCCAGTGACAGGGCTGGTGGGCTGACCGGCCCGCCCGCGACGAGGTGGCCGGGCAGCTCGGGGAGGAGTTCGGTGTTGATGGTTCCGAACAGGCGCTCGATCTTACCCCGGCCCTGCGGTCGCGCGACGCCGGAATGAACGATTTGCATGTGCAGGCTCGCAGCCACCTGATCGAGATGGCGGCTCGTGAAGTCGCTTCCGTGGTCGACATAGAGCACGTCCGGGATGCCGCAGACCGGCCAGGCCGCATCGGCCTTGCGCCAGATCGCGTGACGGAGTGCGAGGCTGGTGTTGAGCGCTGAGGGCGCGCCCAGGAACAGCATGGTGCCCGCGATTGCCCGTGAGTGGTCGTCGATCACCGTCGTGAGCCAGGGCCGGACCGGCCTGCCGTCTTCGTCGAGAGCCATGATGTCGAGCAGGGTGTGATCGGCCTGCCAGAGCGCGTTGGGCATGCTCGCCCGATGTCGGCAGATCAGCTCGTAGCGGTCCCGAAAGACGGTCGGTCCGTCCAGGGCCAGGGTGACCATGGCCGGGTCGAGGCGGGAGAGGATGGCCCAGGTCGTACCGTAGGAAGGCGGGGGCCACCCCTTCGCCTCGGCGACGGCCGTAATCCTGCGATGGATGGCGGCGGCCGAGGATCGCGGTTTTCTCAGGCCCATCCCCTCGATCAGGCTGACCAGGTCGGCGGGCAAGCGGTAACGGCCGACATCGCAACGGACGGCACGGGCCAGGCCCGCCAGTCCGTCGCGTCGAAATCGTGTCAGCCAGCGCCGGGCCGTTCGCAGCGGCACGTCGGCGTCCGCGGCGGCCCGGGTCAGAGGCACGCCCTCCTCCAGGGTCGGCCGGAGCACGGCAAAGCGGGCCATGGCGCGCTGGCGTTGAGGCTCGGTCAGTTCCACGAGGGATGCTGCGGCTGTGTCGCTCCGCATGAGGCCGTCCCTGACCCGCACGTCACAGGACGAGGCCTGTCCGGAACCGACCGGTTCTGGACAAGGTCACGCGACCTGTTCACAAACTAGCTTCTTCGAGTTCCGGACAGGTGTCTAGTTCCGGTCATGGTTTTCGGACGAATTCGCCTCATGCCGCGCACCTTCGCCTATCTCCGCGTCTCCACTCCTGGTCAGACCACGGACAACCAACTTACCGAGATCCAAGCGGCCGGGTTCACCATCGAACCGCGCCGCCTCGTGACCGAGACCGTGTCGGGCTCCATCGCGGCCAGCCAGCGCCGCGGCTTCGCGCGCCTGCTCGACCGGCTGGAGGCGGGCGATGTTCTCGTGGTGACCAAGCTCGACCGGCTCGGGCGCAACGCCATGGACGTGGGCGCCACCGTCGCCAAGCTCGAGGAGTTCGGGGTGCGGGTTCACTGCCTGGCGCTGGGTGGGGTCGACCTGACGAGTTCGACGGGCAAGCTGACGATGAACGTGATCAACGCCGTCGCGGAGTTCGAGCGCGATCTCCTGATTGAGCGCACCCAGGCTGGCTTGAGCCGGGCGCGGGCGGAAGGCAGGCGGCTCGGCCGGCCGGCCAGTCTCACGGGCGAGCAGCGCGAGGCGGTGACGCGCCAGATCGGGGACGGCGCGAGCGTGTCGGCCCTGGCGCGGACCTTCAAAACCAGCCGGCAGACTATTCTGAGGATCAGGGACGCGACCGCACCTGCCTGATCGCATCGGCGTCCCCGGCGCACCGGCGGGTGTGTCACCAAGCTCTGAAGTAAACGCGCCACTTATCGCTGAAGGTCACAC
>NZ_BPQX01000049.1 GCF_022179525.1 Methylobacterium persicinum | reverse complement strand
GAAGGCCTCATCCTGAGGTGTTCGCGTCAGCGGGCCTCGAAGGAGGGATCCAGGGATCGCTGAGCCATCTGGAGCCCTCCTTCGAGGCTGCTGCGCAGCACCTCAGGATGAGGAGGCGGGGTGAGATTGGGGGCGGCCGCAGCCGAGCACGAAGGGTGACCCGAGACCGTCACAGGTCCCGCGGTAGGGCAGCAGCATACGACAGACGCGCGAAAAGGCGGCACGGGCGTGCGCTTCACGCGTTAGCGAGCAGGCAGGAGAGACATCCGGATGAACGCACCGACCAAGGCGGCAGCGCCCGCGCAGGCGACGGGCACCCCTGGCGTGTTGCCGGCCTCCCTCGCCCCACGGGCCGAGGGGCCGCGGATCTACAACCTGTTCCCGCTCCTCGTCGGGCGGGTGGCGGATTGGGCCAGGGAACTGCCGCGCATCGCCGATCTCGGCTTCGACTGGATCTACCTCAACCCGTTCCACCAGACCGGCGGCTCGAAGAGCCTCTACGCGGTCGCCGATACGGACCGCCTCGACGAGCGCCTGCGCGATCAGGACGGCACTCCCGACGACGAGCAGATCCGCCGGTTCTGCGCCGCCGCCCGGGCCGCCGGGATCGGCGTGATGACCGACCTCGTCATCAACCACACCGCCGACAATGCCCGCCTCGTGCACGAGCGCCCCGACCTGTTCATGCGCGAACCCGACGGCTCGATCATGCATCCGGCCGCCGTCGATCCGGACGACCCGTCGATCCGCACGGTCTGGGGCGACCTCGCCGAACTCGACTACCATAGCCCCGCCGCCCGGCAGGCGCTGACGGAGATCTTCGCCGGCTACGTCGCCCGGATGCAGGATCTCGGCGTCGGCGGCTTCCGCTGCGATGCCGCCTACAAGGTGCCGCCGGAGGTGTGGCGCGTGCTCATCGCCGCCGCCAAGGAGAAGGACCCGACCTGCCTCTTCGCCGCCGAGACCCTGGGCTGCACCTTCGAGGAGGCCCGGGCCACCGCCGGGGCCGGGTTCGACTACCTGTTCAACTCCTTCGCGTGGTGGGACCTGAAGGCCCCCTGGGCCCTGGAGCAGTACGAGCGCCTGCGCATCCTCGCCCCCTCCATCGCCTTCCCCGAGAACCACGACATGAAGCGCCTCGCCGCCGGGATCGGCGGCGGGCCGGAGGCGGTGGCGGCGCAGCTGCGCACCCGCTACGCGCTGGCCGCCTTCTTCTCGGCGGGCGTGCTGATGCCGATCGGCTACGAATGGGGCTACCGCCGGGCGCTCCACGTCGTCGACAGCCATCCGGGCGACCGGGAGCACGACACCGGCATCGACATCTCCGACTACGTCCGGGCGATCAACGCCCTCAAGGCCGAGTTGCCCGCCGCCAACGTCGAGGGGGCGCAGGCGCGGCTCTCCTCGCCGGATGCCGGCTTCGTGGCGCTGGCCCGCTATGACACCGGCCACCACGCCTCCGCCCGGCATGCGGTGATCGTGCTCTACAACCCGACCGGGGCGCCGGCCCCGGTGGAGGCCGGGCCGCTCATCGCCCGCACGGGCGGGTTGCTCGGCCCCTTCGTGGACCGGACGCCGATGGTCGAGCCCATCGCCTTCCATACGGGCAGCCATGTGGACCTCGCCCCGGGCGAGCTGCGCATCCTCGCGGCCGCCAAGGCCGCCGTCGCCCGCCTGCCCTCCAAGGGCGAGCCCGCTGGCGAGGGCCGGGTCGTCATCGAGGCCGTGACCCCGGAACTCGACGGCGGCCGCTCGGCGGTGAAGCGGGTCGTCGGTGAGGAATTGCGGGTCGAGGCCGACATCTTCTCCGACGGCCACGAGATCATCGCTGCCGCGATCCATTCGCGCCTCGCCGGGGCGGGTGAGTGGCGCGAGGACCCGATGGTCTTCGTGGACAACGACCGCTGGGCGGGCCGCTTCCCCCTGGAGCGCAACGGCCGCTACGAATTCACCCTCGTGGCGTGGCGCGACCCCTTCGCGTCGTGGATGCGCGACACGATCAAGAAGCGCGACGCCGGGGTGGACGTGCGGCTTGAGACCATCGAGGGCGTTGCCCTCGTCGAGACAGCCGCCGCCCTGGCGACCGGCCGGGACAAGGACCGCCTGGCGGCCCTGGTTGCGGCACTCAACGCCGAGCAGAAGGGCTCCGCGGCCCAGCTCGACAAAATCCTGGCGGCGGATTCCGTTGTCCTGGTGCGGCCCCATGCCGAGCGGGTGAACCTGTCGCGCTATCCGGTGATCATCCCCGTCATCGCCGACCGCCTCGCGGCCCGGTTCTCGGCCTGGTACGAGATCTTCCCCCGCTCGCAGTCGATGGACGTCAACCGCCACGGTACGTTCGATGACGTGATCGCAAGGCTTCCGGAGATCCGCGAACTCGGCTTCGATGTGCTCTACTTCACGCCGATCCACCCGGTGGGGCGCACCAACCGCAAGGGCAAGAACAACACCCTGAAGGCGCTGCCCGGCGATGTCGGCTCGGTCTACGCGGTCGGCGCGGAGGAGGGCGGCCACGAGGCCGTCCACCCGGACCTCGGTACGCTGGAGGATTTCGAGCGGCTGGTGGCGGCGAGCCACGCCTACGGCATGGAGATCGCCCTCGATTTCGCGATCCAGTGCTCGCCGGACCATCCCTGGATCAAGAACCACCCGGAATGGTTCGAATGGCGCCCGGACGGGACGCTCAAGTTCGCCGAGAACCCGCCGAAGAAGTACGAGGACATCTCGAACGTCCACTTCTACGGCGGCGCCCTGCCGTCCCTCTGGATCGAGTTGCGGGACATCCTCCTCGGCTGGTGCCAGCGCGGGGTGCGGATCTTCCGGGTCGACAACCCCCACACCAAGCCGATTCCCTTCTGGGAATGGGTGATCGGCGAGGTCAACGGCGCCTTCCCCGACGCGATCTTCCTCGCGGAGGCCTTCACCCGGCCGAAGATGATGAAGAAGCTCGCCAAGGCCGGCTACCAGCAGAGCTACACCTACTTCACGTGGCGCAACACCAAGGCCGAGCTGATCGAGTACGGCACCGAACTCGCGGGCGAGATGGGCGAGTACTATCGCCCGAATTTTTTTGCGAATACGCCGGACATCAACCCCTACTATCTCCAGACCAGCGGGCGCGCAGGCTTCGTGGTGCGCGCGACTCTGGCGGCCACGCTCTCATCCGTCTACGGGATCTACAACGGCTTCGAATTGTGCGAGGCCGCGCCCTATCCCGGCAAGGAAGAGTACCTGAACTCGGAGAAATACGAGATCAAGGCGTGGGATTACGACCGGCCGGGCAACATCCGCGAGCACATCGTCAAGCTCAACCGGATCCGGCGGGAGAACCCCGCCCTGTGGGACTTCCGCAACGTCGCCTTCACACCGGCCTGGAACGAGAACATCATCGCCTACGCGAAGACCACGCCGAACGGCGACAACTGCGTCTTCGTGATGGTGAACCTCGACCCCAAGAACCGTCAGGAATGCAGCTACGAGGTGCCCCTGTGGCTCTTCGGCCTGCCCGACGACGGGGCGGTGGAGGTCGAGGACCTTCTCCAGGGCTACACCTTCTCCCTGCGGGGCAAGGGGCACCGGATCGCCCTCGATCCGGCGGAACGGTCCTGTGTCATCTGGCGCCTGACCTCACCACGACGGGTTGCAGGCTGAGGCCGCCCGTGGCACCTGCGGCGGTCTCGACGACCGCCCGGCCGCCGGTCGCGTTCTCGGCCGGTTCCTTCGACTTCACCGATGAGGCAGCGACGCGATGATCGATCGCAGCGATCCGCAATGGTACCGGGACGCCATCATCTACCAGATCCACGTCAAGTCGTTCTTCGACTCGAACAATGACGGGATCGGCGACTTCGAGGGGCTGACCCAGCGGCTCGATTACGTCCGCGACCTCGGAGTCACGGCGATCTGGCTGATGCCGTTCTACCCCTCGCCGCTCCGGGACGACGGCTACGACATCGCCGACTACGAGGACATCAACCCCTCCTACGGGACGATGGAGCAGTTCCGCGCCTTCGTGGACGCCGCCCACGAGCGGGGCCTCCGGGTCATCACCGAGCTCGTCATCAACCACACCTCGGACCAGCACCCCTGGTTCCAGGCCGCCCGCGAGGCGCCCCCCGGCTCCCCGGAGCGCGAGTTCTACGTCTGGTCGGACACCGACGAGCCGTACAAGGACACGCGGATCATCTTCCTCGACACCGAGGCGTCGAACTGGACCTGGGACCCGGTCGCCAAGCAGTATTTCTGGCACCGGTTCTACAGCCACCAGCCCGACCTAAACTTCGACAACCCGAAGGTGCTGGAAGCGGTCATCGACGTGATGCGCTACTGGCTCGACATGGGCGTCGACGGCCTGCGGCTCGACGCGATCCCCTACCTGATCGAGCGCGACGGCACGAACTGCGAAAACCTGAAAGAGACCCACGACGTCATCAAGGCGATCCGGGCGGCGCTGGACGCCAGCTACCCGGACCGGATGCTGCTGGCCGAGGCCAACCAGTGGCCGGAGGAGACCGCGCAGTATTTCGGCGACGGCGACGAATGCCACATGGCGTTCCACTTCCCGCTGATGCCGCGGATGTACATGGCGATCGCCCGGGAGGACCGGCACCCGATCACCGACATCATGCGCCAGACCCCGGAAATCCCGGAGGGCTGCCAGTGGGCCATCTTCCTGCGCAACCACGACGAGCTCACGCTCGAAATGGTGACCGCTGAAGAGCGCGATTATCTCTGGTCGTTCTACGCCGCCGAGCGCCGGGCCCGGATCAACCTCGGCATCCGCCGCCGCCTCGCGCCGCTGCTGGAGAACGACCGGCGCAAGATCGAATTGATGAAGTCCCTCGTCCTGTCGATGCCCGGCACGCCGGTGCTCTACTATGGCGACGAGATCGGCATGGGCGACAACATCTACCTCGGCGACCGCGACGGGGTGCGCACGCCGATGCAGTGGAGCCCGGACCGCAACGGCGGCTTCTCCCGGGCGAACCCGCAGAAGTTGTTCCTGCCGGCGATCCAGGACCCGATCTACGGCTTCGACGCCATCAACGTCGAGGCGCAGACCCAGGCCCAGACCAGCCTGCTGAACTGGACCCGGCGGATGATCGCCATCCGCAACAACAGCGTGGCGCTGGGGCGGGGGACGATCCAGTTCCTGTACCCGTCGAACCGCAAGGTGCTCGCCTGGATCCGCGAGCACGAGGGCGAGCGGGTCCTCTGCGTCGCCAACCTCTCCCGGGCGCCCCAGGCGGTGCAGCTCGACCTGTCGGAGTTCCGCACGGCGGTGCCGATTGAGCTCACCGGCGGCACCGAGTTCCCGGCCATCGGCGAGTTGCCCTACCTGCTGACCCTGCCGGCCTACGGCTTCTATTGGTTCTCCCTGTCGGCCGCGCGCTCGGGCGTCATCGGCCCGCAGCAGGAGCCGCCGGAGCTGTTCACCATGGTGCTCACCGGGGGCATCGAGAGCCTGATGGCGGGGCGCGAGCGCGTCGCCTTCGAGCGCACCGTGGTGCCGCCGTTCCTGACGAGCCGCCGCTGGTTCGGGGCCAAGGGCTCGCGGATCAAGGGCGTGAAGGTCATCGATTGCGCGGCCTTCGGCCCTCGCGAGGGCGGCGAGCCGCGCTACCTGCTGCCGCGTCTGGCCGTCTCGCTCGCCAACGGCGAGACCCACGAGTACTTCGTGCCGGTGGGCGTCGACGAGGGCCGCGAGGATGCGGACCTGATGGAATTCGCCGTGGCGCGGGTGCGCCGGGGCCCGCGCACCGGCCTGCTCTACGGGGCGGCCGGCTCCAACGACTTCGCCGCCTGCCTCATCGAGGACATGCGCCTGCACCGGGAGATCCCGACCGAGGGCGGCCGGCTCGTCTTCTCGACCACCTCCGCCTTCGATCCGGGCATCACCATCGATGTGGCGGACATCCGCCGCCTCAAGGCCGAGCAGAGCAACACCTCCATCGCGGTGGGCTCGAAGCTGATGCTCAAGCTCCTGCGCCGGCTCCAGCCGGGGATGCACCCGGAGATCGAGGTCGGGCGCTTCCTCACGGAGGTGGCGGGCTTCCCCCACACCCCGGCCCTGCTCGGGACCCTGGAACACGTCGCCGAGGACGGCACCCGCACGGCGCTCGCCGTGCTGCAGAGGTTCGTCCTCAACCAGGGCGATGCGTGGACCCTGATGCTGGAGGGCCTGCGCCGGGACTTCGAGACCGTGGTGCTCGCCCCCGAGAGCGAGGCGCTCGGCCCGGAGGAGGCGTTCCGCGATCACATGCGCTGGGCCGACCTCCTCGGCCAGCGCACGGCCCAGATGCACGCCGCCTTCGCCATGGAGACGGACGACCCGGCCTTCGCCGCCGAGCCGTTCGAGGAGGGCGACCTCGCCACCCTCGCCAAGGACGCGCGCCATCAGGCGGAGCGGGCGTTCCGGGGCCTCAAGGGCCTTGCCGAGCGGGGCCTCGACGCCGGGAAGGAGGCCTGCGCCAACCTTCTGGGCCGCCGGGCGGAGGTCGAGGCGCTGATCGAGCGCCTCGCCGACGGCGCCCCCCGGGGGGCGCACCGGATCCGCATCCACGGGGATTACCACCTCGGGCAGGTGCTGGTGGCCGAGAGCGACCTGATCATCGTGGATTTCGAGGGCGAGCCCTCGCGGCCGGCGGACGAGCGGCGGGCCAAATCGATGCCCCTGCGCGACGTCGCCGGGATGATGCGCTCCTTCGCCTACGGCGCCGAGACGGTGATCCGCGAGATCACCAGCCGCTTCGCCGATTCGGAGGAGCGGGCCCGGGCCGCCGCCACCGCGTGGCGCGGCATGATCGATGCAGCCTTCCTCGCCGGCTACCAGGGTGCCGTCGAGGGCACCCGGGCCGCCGTGACCGACCCCGCCACCCGTGAGCGCCTCCTGCGGCTCTGCCTGTTGACCAAGGCGCTCTACGAGGTGGACTACGAGGCCAACAACCGTCCGGACTGGATCGAAATTCCCGCAAGGGGGGTTCTTTCCATTCTGGACGAGGACGGAGAGCGTTCCGAATGACGGTGACCGACGAGACCTTCGCGCCGCGGGCCGGGGAGGGAGCTTCCGGCTCCGTCGCAGGCTCCGAGCGCGCCGCGTCCCCCGCGATCCCGACCGTCCACCCGGATGCGGTCGCCGCGATCATGGCCGCCAGCCACGGCGACCCCTTCTCCGTGCTCGGTCCGCACCGGGTCGGCCCCCAACACTGGGAGGTCCGCGCCGTCCTGCCCGAGGCCCGGGCCGCGCGCCTGATCCTCGACGGGAGCCAGGTGCCCTTCGAGAAGCGGCACAACGACGGCTTCTTCGTCGCCCGCGTCGAAGGGGAGGGCCGCCCCCTCTACGAGATCGAGGTCGAGACCTGGGACGGCCGGACGAGCCGCCGCTACGACCCCTACGGGTTCGGCTCGTCCATCGAGCAGTACGACGTCGCGGGCCTGCGCGAGGTCGGCACCAACCTCGTCTACCGGATCCTCGGCGCCCAGGCCGGGCGCCTCGACGGGATCGACGGTTTCCGCTTCGCCGTCTGGGCGCCCAACGCCAAGAAGGTGAGCGTCGTCGGCGACTTCAACGAATGGGACGGCCGCCGCAACCCGATGCGACTGTGGCAGGACGGCGGGGTGTGGGAGCTGTTCGTCCCGGGCCTCGAGCCCGGCGGGCGCTACAAGTTCGAGATCCGGGGGCCTGACGGCGCCCTCGTGCCCCTCAAGGCCGACCCGGTGGCCTTCGCCGCCGAGCACCCGCCCGCCACGGGCTCGATCCTGCACGGATTGGGTTCCTTCGACTGGCGGGACGACGGCTGGATGGGCAGCCGCGGCGCCAAGGACCCGCGCCATACGGCGATCTCCATCTACGAGGTCCATCTCGGCTCGTGGATGCGGGTGCCGGAGGAGGGCAACCGCTACCTCACCTACAAGGAACTGGGGGAGCGGCTGATCCCCTACGTCAAGGATATGGGCTTCACCCATATCGAGATGCTGCCGATCACCGAGTTCCCCTTCGACGGATCCTGGGGCTACCAGCCTGTCTCCCTGTTCGCGCCGACGAGCCGCTTCGGCACGCCGGAGGAGTTCGCCGCCTTCGTCGACGCCGCCCACGAGGCCGGCATTGGCGTGATGCTGGACTGGGTGCCGGGGCACTTCCCCCTCGACGCCCACGGGCTCGGCCAGTTCGACGGCACGCATCTCTACGAGCATGCCGACCCCCGCCAGGGCTTCCACCAGGATTGGGGCACCTACATCTACAATTTCGGGCGCACCGAGGTCGCGAGCTTCCTCACCGCCAACGCCCGGTTCTGGCTGGAGCACTACCACCTCGACGGCCTGCGCGTGGATGCCGTCGCCTCGATGCTCTACCTCGACTACTCGCGCCGCCAGGGCGAGTGGATCCCGAACCGCTACGGCGGCAACGAGAATCTCGACGCCATCGACTTCCTGCGCAAGACCAACGAGGCGACCTACAGCCACGCGCCGGGCACCATCACGGTGGCCGAGGAATCGACCTCCTGGCCGGGCGTCTCGCACCCGACCTACACGGGCGGCCTCGGCTTCGGCTTCAAGTGGAACATGGGTTGGATGCATGACACCCTGCACTTCATGCAGGAGGATCCGATCCATCGCCGCTACCACCACCACAACCTGACCTTCGGGCTGCTCTACGCCTTCTCCGAGAACTTCATCCTGCCCCTGTCCCACGACGAGGTGGTGCACGGGAAAGGCTCGCTGCTCGGCAAGATGCCCGGCGACCGCTGGCAGAAGTTCGCCAACCTGCGCGCCTATTTCGGCTTCATGTGGGGGCACCCCGGCAAGAAGCTGCTCTTCATGGGCGGCGAGTTCGGCCAGGAGCGGGAGTGGAACCACGATGCCAGCCTCGACTGGCACCTTCTGGACGACCCGCTGCACAAGGGCGTCAAGGACGTGGTGCGCGACCTGAACCGCCTCTACGCGGCGACGCCGGCCCTCTACAGCCGGGATTCCGAGCACGGCGGGTTCCAGTGGCTCGTGGCCGACGATCAGGACAACAGCGTCATCGCCTGGGCGCGCAAGGGCGCGGGCGGCGAGATCGCCATTGTGGTGTCGAACTTCACGCCGGTCCCCCGGGAGGGCTACCGGATCGGCGTGCCGGCCGGGGGCTTCTACCGGGAGGCGTTCAACTCCGATGCCGGGCAGTACGGCGGCTCGAACGTGGGCAACAGCGGTGGCCGCACCGCCGACGCGGAGCCGAGCCACGGGCAGCAGCACTCCCTGAGCCTGACCCTGCCGCCCCTCGCGACGGTGATCTTCGTGCGGGAAGGGTAGGGTCCGACGCCGTTCGCTTCGCTCGCCAGCACCACCGTCCTTGCGAGCGGAGCGAAGCAATCCAGGGATGCGCCACGTCCTGAGACGTCCCGCTGCCCTGGCTTGCTTCGCTGACGCTCGCAAGGACGTCGACGGTCCCCCCGCGAGACGTGGACGGGGAACGCCCGGCTACACCGTGGTCCAGCGCAGGGCGACGCTGTTGCCGATCGCCCGGGCGTAAAGGTCGGCGTAGCTCTCCGCGGCCCGGTCCCAGCCGAACCGGGCGGACATGGCCTTCCGGCGCATGGTATTGAGGCGCTTCTTCTGCCCGAACGCGTCGAGGGCCCGGCGGACCGCCCCGGTGAGGCCGGTGGGGGAGGGCTCCGTGAAGGAAAAACCCGTCGATCCGTCCTCGACCGTGTCGGCGAGGCCCCCGGTCTGGCGCACGATCGGCAGGGAGCCGTAGCGCTGGGCATACATTTGCGCGAGGCCGCAGGGCTCGAAGCGCGAGGGCATCAGCAGGAAGTCGCTGCCCGCGAAGATCCGCCGGGCTTGGCCCTCCTCGAACCCGACATGGACGCCGACCTGCTCCGGATGGCGCTTGGCGAAGCCGCGAAGCGCCCCCTCGAACCGGCCCTCGCCCTGGCCGATCACCACGAGTTGGCCGCCCTCGGCGACGATGGTCTGCGCCGCCTCGAGGCTCAGGTCGATGCCCTTCTGGTGGACCAGCCGGGACACGATGGCGAAGAGCGGCCCGCGGGAGACCGCGAGGCCGAAGTTCTTGCGCACCGAATCGGCGTTGGCGCGCTTGCCCTTCCAGTCGTCCGCCTCGAAGGGCAGGGCGAGGTGGGGGTCGGTGCGCGGGTCCCACGACTCGTCGATGCCGTTGAGGATGCCCGTGAGGCGCCCCTGTCCGGCCCGGACCCGCAGCAGCCCGTCGAGGCCGCAGCCGAGATCCGGGGTCTGGATCTCGCGGGCATAGGTCTCGCTCACCGTGGTGACATGCGAGGCGTAGTACAGGCCTGCCTTCAGGAAGGAGAGCTGCCCGTAGAACTCGCAGCCGTCCATGTGGAAGGCCGCCTCCGGCACGCCGATGCGATGCATGCCGTCCCGGGGGAACAGGCCCTGATAGGCGAGGTTGTGCACCGTCAGCACGCTCGGCAGGCGGACGCCGCGCCATGCGAGATAGGCCGGCGCGAGGGCTGCCTGCCAATCGTGCAGGTGCAGGAGGTCGGCCGCCCAGGCGGGATCGGTCCCAAGGGCGAGGTCCGCCGCCGCGAGACTGAGGCGGGCGAAGCGCACGTCGTTGTCGGCGAAATCCCCCGCGGCGTCGCCGTAGGGCGTGCCGGGGCGCTCGTAGAGCTCCGGCGCGATGAGGACGTAGACGCGCAGGCCGTCGGCCGTCTCGGCGAGGCCGAGATCGCAGGGGGGAATACCCGCCAGCCCGTCGAGCCGGGCCACCACCGGGATGTCCGGGAAGGCCGCGCGCACCTGCGGGTAGCCGGGGATCAGGACGCGGACGTCGTAGAGGCTCCGGAGAGCCCGGGGCAGGGCGGCGGACACCTCGCCCAGGCCGCCGGTCTTCACGAAATCCGCCATCTCCGGAGTAGCGTAAAGGATGCGTCGGCCCATCGGGAGACGGGGGGCGACGGACTTGTACGAACACGTCTCGGACTTCCGCGCGGTCAGTCCGGAGCGGTGCACGTGGAGCATCGGCGGGATCCCGGCCCGGGTGAAATGCCCCGGTTGTGCAAAGACCGGGTCCAACGGAATTGCCGCGATCTCAACCACGCCTAACGCTCCTGCCCCTGCGCCAGTTCCGCTGCGACGCACAAACGGGGCCACTTTTTCGGTTAAAACCCAGTTATCGTTCGCCGCGATGCCGAACGAAAAGAATCGTTTCCGGGCCTGGCGATGCTCCTGGACACCATTCCTTCATTTCGCAATGCGGCTAGAGCGCACAAAACCCGCCGCAAGTCCGGCCCGGATGGTCAACGCTTGATTGCATCGGCGCTGTGGCTATCTTGGCACAGTGCGATGTTGCCGAAAGCGGGATGCCCGTCCAAGCGGGTCATTGCCTCGACTTTGCCCGAGACCGTCCACACACTTGGCGCGGTCGGGGTCAGGCAGAACGCCTGTTCATTCGGCGGCAATCTGCGAAGAAGCATAATCAGCCGACGAATTTGGGGGAACGACTGTGTTAACCGACGTTCTGACGCGCGCCGTTTCGTCTGCCGCCCTGTCCGATACCGGACGCGACGATGGGAAAGCCAAGGCGAGGCCGGCGATGGCGAAATCCCTGCACGCCGGGTCCGGCGACGAGGTGGTCGATCTGCGGGAGGCGATCCGGGCGAAGCTCGGCCTCGTCCTCGGCTGCACGCCGGAGAGTGCCCGCCCCCGGGACTGGTTCGTCGCCACGGCCCTGGCCCTGCGCGACCGGATCGCCGAGGCCGGTCTGCCGAATGCCGCCCAGGTTCCCCCGAAGCGGGTCTACTACCTCTCCCTCGAGTTCCTGATCGGCCGGCTTATGTCGGACGCGCTCAACAATCTCGGCCTCACCGAGACCGTGCGTGAGGCCCTCGCGGAACTCGGCATCGACCTCGACGCCGTGCAGGATGCCGAGCCCGACGCGGCGCTGGGCAATGGCGGCCTTGGGCGCCTCGCCGCCTGCTTCATGGAGAGCATGGCGAGCCTGAAGATCCCCGCCTTCGGCTACGGCATCCGCTACGACCACGGCCTGTTCCGGCAATCCTTCAAGGACGGCTGGCAGCAGGAGGCCCCGGAGACGTGGCTCGCCGAGGGCAACCCCTGGGAGTTCCCCCGGCCCGAGACGACCTACCGGATCGGTTTCGGCGGCGGGGTGACGATGTCCGCCTCGGGTGACGGGATCGCCCGGCGCTGGCAGCCGGCGGAAACGGTCCTGGCCGTGGCCCACGACGTGCCGGTGGTCGGCTGGCGCGGGCGGCAGGTCAACAGCCTGCGCCTCTGGAAGGCCGAGGCGGAGGCCCCGATCGACCTCGCCCGGTTCAACGGCGGCGACCATGTTGGCGCCCTCGCCGGGCGCATGCGCGCCGAGGCGATCTCCCGCGTCCTCTACCCCAGCGATGCCTCCGCGGAGGGGCAGGAGCTGCGCCTGCGCCAGGAATACTTCTTCACCTCGGCCTCCCTCCAGGATCTCGTCGCCCGGCACCGGGCCGAGCGGGGCGACCTGCGCTCCCTGCCCGACCACGCGGCGATCCAGCTGAACGACACCCATCCGGCCATCGCCGTGCCGGAGCTGATGCGCATCCTGACGGACGACCACGGCCTCTCGTTCGAGGATGCGTGGCACGTCACCACCAACACCCTGCACTACACGAACCACACCCTCCTGCCCGAGGCGCTGGAGACCTGGCCGGTGGAACTGATGGAGCGGCTGCTGCCGCGCCACATGCAGATCATCTACCTCATCAACTGGATGCACCTTGAGGAGCAGGGCAAGTCGGGCAAGGGCGACGCCGCCCACCTCGCCTCCGTCTCCCTGATCGACGAGGCGAACGGGCGGCGGGTGCGGATGGGCCACCTCGCCTTCCACGGCGCCCGCCGGGTGAACGGCGTCTCGGCCCTCCACACCGACCTGATGCGATCCACGGTCTTCGCCGACCTGCACGCCCTCGACCCGGACAAGATCGTCAACAAGACCAACGGCATCACCTTCCGGCGCTGGCTGCACACGGCCAATCCCGGCCTCACCCGCCTCGCCGTCGAGGCCCTGGGCGAGGGGGTGCTCGACAACCCCGAGCTCCTGACCGGGCTCGACCGCTTCGCGGCGGATGACGGCTTCGTGTCCCGGTTCCGGGCCGTCCGGCGGGAGCGCAAGCAGGCGCTCGCGGCCATCGTCGCCGACCGGACGGGAATCGATATCGACCCCGATGCGCTCTTCGATGTGCAGGTGAAGCGCATTCACGAATACAAGCGCCAATTGCTCAACGTGATCGAGACCGTGGCGCTGTATCAGGCGATCAAGGCCGAGCCGCACCGGGACTGGACCCCGCGGGTCAAGATCTTCGGTGGCAAGGCGGCGCCGAGCTATGTCCAGGCGAAGCTCATCATCAAGCTCGCCGCCGATGTGGCCCGGGCGGTCAACGACGACCCGCAGGTGGCGGGCCGGCTGAAGGTGGTGTTCCTGCCGAACTACTCGGTGAGCCTCGCGGAGGCGATCATTCCGGCAGCCGACCTGTCGGAGCAGATCTCGACGGCGGGGCTCGAAGCCTCCGGCACCGGCAACATGAAGTTCGCCCTCAACGGCGCGCTGACGGTGGGCACCCTGGACGGTGCCAACATCGAGATCCGCGACCATGTCGGGGCGGAGAACATCTTCATCTTCGGCCTCGACGCGGCGGGCGTGGCGGCCCGGAAGGCGGTGCCGGGCTATGCAAGGGCGGCGATCGAGGCGTCCCCGCGCCTCGCGGCGGCGTTGGACATGATCGCCTCAGGGCGGTTCTCGCCGGAGGAGCCGGGCCGGTTCCGCCCCCTCACCGACGACCTGCGCCACCGCGACCCCTACCTGCTGACCGCCGACTTCGACGATTACTGGCGGACCCAGCGGTCGATCGACGCCGCATGGCGCGACCCTGCGGCTTGGTGGGCCAAGGCGATCCGCAACACGGCGCGGATGGCGTGGTTCTCCTCGGACCGGGCGATGCGCGAATATGCCGAGGAGATCTGGCGGGTCCGCCTGGATTAAGCAGGGGATCCCCAAGGGCTTCAGGCCCCTGGGTGGGGTGCCGGGGCGATGCCCTGGCCATTCACCCCCTGCCCATTCGGAAGGCGTATCCCTCGAATTATGCAAAGCGTTTTCCGGCTCGCCTTCTGGACGGTCCTGGCGGTCCTCGTCTTCGTGACCCTGTCGCCCATCGGCCTGCGGCCGGAGGTGGCGCCCGCCAACCTGGAGCGGTGCGCCGCCTACGCCCTGTTCGGGACCCTCGCGGTCCTCGCCTTCCCCCGGCACCGCTTGGCGATCCTGATCGCCATCCTCGCCGTGGCGGGCATTCTGGAGGCGGGGCAGGGGCTCTCGCCGAGCCGGCACGGCCGGGTGAGCGACTTCCTCGTGAAGGCCGGCAGCGGCGCCGCCGGATGGCTCGCGGCCAGCGCCCTCGTCGCCGTCGCGATGCGGCCGAAGGCGGGATGATCCCGCCCCGGCGGCGGGTCAGTCCTCGTCGCTGATGTAGAGCCCCTCGGCGATGCCGTCCTCCAGCATCATCCGGGCGCGGACGCGCAGCTTCTCGGTCTCGCTCTTGAGCTGGCCGCAGGCGGCGAGGATGTCCCGGCCCCGGGGCGTGCGCACGGGCGAGGCGTAGCCGGCGTTGAACACGATCTCCGAGAAGCGCTCGATCCGCTCCCAGTCGGAGCACTCGTAGCGGCTGCCCGGCCAGGGGTTGAACGGGATCAGGTTGATCTTCGCCGGGATGCCCTTGAGCAGCCGCACGAGCTCCCTCGCGTCGGCATCTGAATCGTTGACGCCCTTCAGCATCACGTACTCGAAGGTGATCCGCCTTGCGTTGTTGAGCCCCGGATAGGCCCGGCACGCGGCGAGCAGGTCGCGGATCGGATACTTGCGGTTGAGCGGCACCAACTCGTCGCGGAGGTCGTCCCGCACGGCGTGGAGGGAGATCGCCAGCATGGCGTTGGCTTCGGCGCCGAGGCGGGGGATCTGCGGCACCACGCCGGAAGTCGAGACGGTGATCCGCCGCCGGGACAGGCCGAGCCCCTCCTGGTCCGACATCACCCCGACCGCATCGACCACGGCGTCGAAGTTGTAGAGGGGCTCGCCCATGCCCATGAACACGATGTTGGTGACGAGGCGGCCAACCTCGCCGGCACCCGCGGCGTCGCGGCTCGGCATCTGGCCGGTCCAGTCGCCGAGTTCATCCCGGGCGACCACGAGCTGCTGGACGATCTCGGCCGCGGAGAGGTTGCGCACGAGGCGCTGGGTGCCGGTGTGGCAGAACGAGCAGGTGAGGGTGCAGCCGACCTGGCTCGACACGCAGAGCGTGCCGCGGTCCGGGCCGGGGATGTAGACGCACTCGATCTCGGCGCCGCGGTTGTGCTCCTGCGCGTTGGTCGGCGCCATGCGCAGGAGCCACTTGCGGGTCCCGTCGCGGGAGACCTGCCGGCTGACGACCTCCGGCCGTTCCAGGGTGAAGTGCTGCGCCAGCTCGGCCTTCAGGCCCTTGCCGACATTGGTCATCTGGTCGAAGGCGGTGGCGCCGCGCAGGTTGATCCAGTGCCAGACCTGGCCCGCGCGCATCCGGCTCTCGCGCTCGGGCACGCCGGCCTCGATAAGCTGCGCCTTTAGCTCGTCGCGGGTGAGGCCGACGAGGGAGAGCTTCCGGCCGGGCAAGGCGCTGCGCTCGGGCCGGAACTCGGGGGTCTTCTCGATGGCGGAGAAAGCGGCCGCGCGGGCGCTGTCGAGCGACGGCGTCGCCATGGTGATGCACATCCCTTCGGTTGAAGGGAGTTCATATAGGCGATCTCGCCGCCGGATGCGACCGTCTAAGGGCTATGCGCCCCCGGCAACGCACGCCAACCCCGTCATTGCGAGCGAAAGCGAAGCCATCCAGGGCAGCGGGCCGTGTCCGACCGTGGCGTGTCCCTGGATTGCTTCGCTGCGCTCGCAACGACGGAACGGACGATGCCGGGCGCCGGGGCGCCCGGCCGCCCTCATGCGGCGGCGGTCTTCACCGGCACGCCCTTCTCGGCGAGGAAGGTCTGGAGTTCGCCCGACTGGAACATCTCGCGGGTGATGTCGCAACCGCCGACGAACTCGCCCTTCACGTAGATCTGCGGGATGGTCGGCCAGTTGGAGAAGGCCTTGATGCCCTCGCGGATGCTCTGGTCGGCCAGGACGTTCACGCCCTTGAACGGCACGCCGAGGTAATTGAGGATCTGCACCACCTGGCCCGAGAAGCCGCATTGCGGCATCTGCGGCGTGCCCTTCATGAAGACCACCACGTCCTGGGAGGCGATCTCGTTCTGGATGGTCGTGTTGGCGTCGGTCATTGAGGAGTCCTTGGTTCCGTATCCGTGATCTAGTGACGGTCGGGCGTGGATTTCAACACGGCCGCGAGGCGTTCGAGCGCGAGATCCAGGCTGAAATCCTTCGCTGTCAGTTCCTCGGGGGTGAAAGGCATCTGTGCCGGCAAACCGCGCAGAAGCCTGTCTCCGAAGATGTTCAGCGATGCATCGGCCTGCCGCATGGCATTCGTCCAAAGGTGTTCCCAATCGATCCGCTGGTGCATCGACGGCCGATAATGTCGGTAGGCCGCTGCCTGAAACATCACGATCTCCGCGCGCCACGATTGCGTCGGCTGGGATTGCGGTGCGGAGATGTATTTGAGGATGTGAACGAGCATCTGCGAGAGGGCACTGTCGACACCCTTGAAATCGGACCTCCCCACGCTCTCGATCTCCTCGATCACGTTCTCCCAGTCGACCGCGTTCGACAGGTCGCTCCGGGCGGCGAGGGCACGCAGGGCCGCCACCTGTTCGTCGGCCCAGGTCACGATGTCGTCGTCGTAGAGGTTCGGCCGGTCATCCATGGCGCGATCCATCCGGAGCGTTTCCGCGTGGGTCCTCAATCCTGCGGGACGCCCGTGGTCAACGCAAGGGCGTGGAGCACCCCGCCCATGCGCCCCTGGAGCGCCCCGTAGACCATCTGGTGCTGGGCCACACGGGTCTTGCCCTTGAAGGCGTGGCTCAGGACCGTGGCGGCGTAGTGGTCGCCGTCCCCGGCGAGGTCTTGGATCTCAACCTTCGCGTCGGGCAGGGCCTCGACGATCATGCGCTCGATCTCGCGGGCATCCATCGGCATGGGGTTCGTCTCCGTTCAGGCGGCGGGGGCCGCGGGCTGGCTCGCCATGTAGGCCGGCATCCAGCCCTCGTGGGCCTCGCGCAGGTCGGCGACGGGAATGGTCTCGCCGCCGGGAAGGGTGAGGCGGTCGGAGCCGGTGATGCCGACGACCGCGGCCGAGATGCCCTGCGCCGAAGCGCTGTAGAGCAGGTCGGCGGCGGCTTCGGGCTCCACGGCGATCAGGTAGCGGGCCTGATCCTCGCCGAACAGGTAGGCGTGGGCGGGCAGGTCCACCGGCACTTCGGGCAGGGCCGCGCCGATGCCGCCGGCCATCGCCATCTCGGCGAGCGCCACCGCGAGGCCACCATCGGAGAGGTCGTGGACGGTGTCGACGGTGCCCGCGGCGATCAGCCCGCGGACGAAATCGCCATTGCGGCGCTCGAGCCCCAGGTCCACCGGCGGCGGCGCGCCCTCCTCGCGGCCCTCGACCACGGCGAGGTAGGCGGACTGGCCGAGCCAGCCCTCGCCCGCGCCGATCAGAACCAAGGCATCACCCTCACGCTTGAGGGCGATGGTCGCGTGCCGGGTCACGTCGTCGAGGACGCCGACGCCGCCGATGGTCGGGGTGGGCAGGATGCCGACGCCGTTGGTCTCGTTGTAGAGGGAGACGTTGCCGGACACGACCGGGAAGTCCAGCGCCCGGCATGCCTCGCCGATGCCCTGGAGGCATCCGACGAGCTGGCCCATCACCTCCGGCTTCTCCGGGTTGCCGAAGTTGAGGTTGTCGGTGATGGCGAGCGGCCGGGCGCCCACCGCCGTGATGTTGCGCCACGCCTCGGCCACGGCCTGCTTGCCGCCTTCGACCGGATCGGCCTCGCAGTAGCGCGGCGTCACGTCGCAGGTGATGGCGAGGCCCTTCGGCCCGTCCTCGACCCGGACGATGGCCGCGTCGCCTCCGGGCTTCTGCACGGTGTTGCCGAGGATGAAGTGGTCGTACTGCTCGTAGACCCAGCGCTTCGAGGCGAGGTCCGGCGCGGCCAGGAGGCGCGTCAGGGCCCCGGCCAGGGAGGCCGGCGCGGCGACATCACCGGCCTGGATCACCGCTTGGTGGGTGTTGGCGATGTGCGGCCGGTCGTAGAGGGGTGCCTCGTCGCCGAGTTCCTTGATCGGCAGGTCGGCCACCGTCTCGCCGTGCCACTTGATGACGAACCGCAGGGTGTCGGTGGTCTTGCCGATCACCGCGAAGTCGAGGCCCCACTTCACGAAGATCGCCTCGGCCTCGGCCTCCATGCCGGGCTTGAGCACCATGAGCATCCGCTCCTGGCTCTCCGAGAGCATCATCTCGTAGGGGGTCATGCCCGCCTCGCGGGCGGGGACCTTCTCGATGTCCAGTTCGACGCCGAGGTCGCCCTTGGCGCCCATCTCGACCGCCGAGCAGGTCAGCCCCGCCGCGCCCATGTCCTGGATGGCGATGACCGCGCCCGAGGCCATCAGTTCGAGGCAGGCTTCGAGGAGGAGCTTCTCGGCGAAGGGATCGCCGACCTGCACGGTCGGGCGCTTGGCCTCCGTGCCTTCATCGAACTCGGCCGAGGCCATGGTGGCGCCGTGGATGCCGTCCCGGCCGGTCTTGGAGCCGAGATAGACGATCGGGTTCCCGACGCCCGCCGCGGCCGCGTAGAAGATGCCGTCCTGCTTGGCGAGGCCCACCGCCATGGCGTTGACAAGGATGTTGCCGTCGTAGCGCCTATGGAAGCCAACCTGCCCGCCGACGGTCGGCACGCCGAAGGAATTGCCGTAGCCACCGACGCCCGCCACCACGCCGGAGACGAGGCCCCGGGTGCGGGGATGCTCGGGATCGCCGAATCGCAGGGCGTTGAGCGCCGCGATGGGCCGGGCGCCCATGGTGAATACGTCGCGCAGGATGCCGCCCACCCCTGTCGCCGCGCCCTGGTAGGGCTCGATGAAGCTCGGGTGGTTGTGGCTCTCCATCTTGAAGACGCAGGCCAGCCCGTCGCCGATGTCGATGACGCCCGCGTTCTCGCCAGGGCCCTGGATCACCCACGGCGCCGAGGTCGGCAACCCGCGCAGGTGCTTTCGCGAGGACTTGTACGAGCAGTGCTCGTTCCACATCGCCGAGACGATGCCGAGTTCGGTGAGCGTCGGGTCACGGCCGATGAGCGCCCGGAAGCGGTCATACTCGTCCGGTTTGAGGCCGTGCTGGGCCACAAGCTCGGGCGTGATCGGGACATCGTTGCGGAACATGCGGCGGTCTCGACGTACTGGCCTACGGCGGCGGAACCCGGACCGGGCGCTCAGGTGGCCGCGACGGATTAGTGCGTTCCGGACCTGCGATGCAACATCCGGGCTGTCTCTCATGTGAACGAAGGGGGGATCGATTCGGTCTCGATCGGGTGATTCTGCGAGGGTTTTGCTGGTGCGGTGGCGGGCGTCCCCTCTCCCCGCTGGCGGGGAGAGGCCCGTTTGCACCTCGTCGTGCAAACGGGAAGCGAAGGCGAAGCCGGAGTGGCGGTGAGGGGGCTCACCGGATGAGACTCCCCCGGTAAGCCCCCTCACCCTCGGCTGCCGCCCTGCCGCGCCGACGACGGGGTCGTCGCGGCCCTCTCCCCGCAGGCGGGGAGAGGGGAACCTATGTCTCCGCCGCGTGGCTCAGGTATTCCTTGATCGCCTCCGCGAAGCGATCGCCGTAAGCCTCGCGCTTGCGCTCGCCGACGCCGTGGATCGCGCGCATCGCCCAGAGGTCGACGGGCTTTTGCCGGGCCATCTCGATCAGCGTCCGGTCCGGGAAGACCATGAAGGCGGCGATTCCCTCCGCCCTCGCGATGGTGGCGCGCAGGCCGCGCAGATGCTGGAACAGCGCCTCGTCCGCCTCCGGCAGGCCGAGTTCCTCCGCCGCCCGGGGGGCCGTCCGGCGGCGCTCGCGGGATTCTGGCTTGGGTTCCGGGTCCGGCCGCAGGGTGATGGGCTCGCGCCCGTAGAGGATCTCCGTGCCCTTCTCGGTGAGGCTGAGGCCGCCATAGCCGTCGGCGTTCTCCGCCACCGCCCCAGCCGCGAAGAGCTGGCGCAGGATCGCCCGCCATGCCGCCACCGGCTTGTCGGCGCCGACGCCGAAGGTCTTCAGCCCGTCATGGCCGTTCCGGCGGATCGGCTCGCTCTCCTTGCCGTGGACCACGTCGCAGACATAGGCCGCGCCGAAGCGCTGCCCGGTGCGCACGATGGCCGAGAGCAGCTTCTGGGCGGGCACGGTGCCGTCCACCAGCTCCACCCCGTCCCGACACAGGTCGCAGCGACCGCAGCGCCCGCTGGTCTCGCCGAAATAGGCGAGCAGCGATTGCCGCCGGCAGGAGGCGCCCTCGCAGAGCGAGATCATCGCCTCGAGCTTGCGCCGTTCGACCCGGCGGCGCTCGTCGGAGATCTCCTTCTCGTCGATCTGGCGGCGGCGGAGCGCCATGTCGTCCAGGCCGTAGAGGGTCAGCGTGTCGGCGGGCAGGCCGTCGCGGCCGGCGCGGCCGATCTCCTGATAGTAGCCCTCGACGTTGGTCGGCATGTCGGCGTGGATGACGAAGCGCACGTCGGGCTTGTTGATGCCCATGCCGAAGGCGACGGTGGCGGTCATCACCATCCCGTCCTCCTGCAGGAAGCGGTCCTGGTTGCGGGCCCGCGTCCCCTGGTCGAGGCCGGCATGGTAGGGCAGGGCGGTGAACCCGTCCTTGCTGAGCGTTTCGGCCAATTGCTCCGTGCGCTTGCGCGACGAGCAGTAGATGATCCCACTCTCGGAACGGCGGTGACTGAGGAACCGCTCGATTTGTCGGGCCGGGTTGTCCTTCGGCTGGAAGGTCAGGCGGATGTTCGGCCGGTCGAAGGAATGGACGAAGATCTTTGGGTGCCGCCCCTCGGGGAACAGGCGCTCGGCGATCTCGGCCCGGGTGGCGGCGTCGGCGGTGGCGGTGAGGGCCACGGTCTGGACGTTGCCCAAAGCCTCCCGGGCCCGGGCGATCTCCCGGTATTCGGGGCGGAAATCGTGGCCCCATTGCGAGACGCAATGGGCCTCGTCCACGGCGAGCCGCCGCACCCCGGCCCCGCACAGGGCCTCCATGCAGCCGTCCATGAGGAGGCGTTCCGGGGAGACGAACAGCAGGCGCATCGTGCCGTTGCGGATCGCCCGCCACGCCTCGCGGGATTCGGCTTCCGGCACGGTGGAGTTGAGGGTCGCCGCCGGGATGCCGACGCTGCGCATCTGCTGCACCTGATCGTGCATCAGGGCGATGAGCGGCGAGACCACCACGGTGAGCCCGGCATCGACCAGGGCCGGCAACTGGTAAGTCATCGACTTGCCGGAGCCGGTGGGCATCACGGCGAACACGTCCTGCCCGTCGAGGACCGCGCCGATCACCTCGTCCTGGCCGGGCCGGAAATCGTCGTAGCCGAAGGTCTCCTTCAGCGCGGCGCGGGCCTCGTCGAGGCGGGTCATCCGGGTTCTCTCAATGTCTGGTGTGCTTGCGGCAAGGGTCGGGCTGGCTTACGTTTTTCCCGCTCATCACGGAGGCAGCCATGCCGCTCACCATCGCCAGCGACGAGGTCGATCAGCTTGCCGAGAAATTGGCATCGCGGACGGGCGTGAGCAAGGCCGAGGCGGTGCGGGTCGCGTTGGTGCACGAACTGGCGCGGACCGGCAAGACGCTCGCTGAGCGCATCCGGCCGATCCAGGACGAGTTGGCACGCTACCCCAAGACCGGCCTCAAGGCGGACAAGGCGTTCTACGACAGTCTGGATGAAGGGCAGTCAATACAATTGTGAGGGTGCGCGCTATACGGCTATCCCCCGCACCGTCATTGCGAGCGAAGCGAAGCAATCCAGCAGCGCTACGGTTGGAAACGTCTCGCTTTCCTGGATTGCTTCGCTTCGCTCGCAATGACGATGAAGTGGGGAGGGCGGACTCAGCCCCCCTCACCCCCCGTGGAACTCGGCGATGTGCTGGGCCACGATGGCGTCGAACGAGGCGTCCGCCTGGAAGCCCAGGTCCGTTGCGGCCTGGGTGTCGAAGGCAGCGGGCCATGTCTCGACGATGCGCATCACCGCCTCGTCGGGCTCCCGGCGGATCAGGGCGACCGCCTTGTCGCCGGCGGCCCGGCGCAGGGCCTCGATCTCCTCGGCGACCGTCGCGGAGACGCCCGGCATGGTCAGGCTCCGGCGGGTGCCGAGGCGGGTGAGGTCGAGAGCCGCCGCATGGGTGAGGAAACCCACCGCCGCCGCCGGGCTCGCGAACCAGTGCCGCACCGTATCCGGCACGGGCAGGCGGGCTTCCTGCCCGGCCAGCGGCTCGCGGATGATGCCGGAGAAGAAGCCCGAGGCCGCCTTGTTCGGCTTGCCCGGGCGGACGCAGATCGTCGGCAGGCGCAGGCCGATCCCGTCGAAGATGCCCCGTCTCGCGTAGTCGGCGAGCAGCATCTCGCCCATCGCCTTCTGCGTGCCGTAGGAGGTCGCCGGCCGCAGGATGTAATCGTCCGGGATCACCGCGGGGAAGGGCGGGCCGAACACGGCGAGCGAGGAGGTGAACACCACCTTCGGCCGGTAGCCCTCGATCGCGCGGATCGCCTCGAACAGGAACCGCGTGGCGTCGAGGTTCACCCGGTAGCCGAGGTCGAAATTCGCCTCCGCTTCGCCGGAGACCACCGCCGCGAGGTGGAAGATCACCTCCGGCCGGTCGCGGATCGCCGCCTCGGCGGCGCCGGGCACCGACAGGTCGGCGGCCTCCGCGCGCACCGGGCCGGGCACGCCCTCGGGCGCCGTGGGGGCGACCACATCGAGGAGCGTCAGCCCCGTGAGCGGCTGCCCGCCGACTTGTCCCGTGTCCACGAGGGCATCGACGAGGCGCCGGCCGATCATGCCGGCGGCACCGAGAATCAGAGCATGCACGGGAAGCCTCCAAGAATCAGGGGGATCCCAAAGGACTTGGTCCTTTGGTGGGGTCCAGGGGCAAGGCCCCTGGTGCAACTCAGCCCATCATATCGAGGGCTCGGGCGAAGAAGTCGGGGCCGCCGAAATTGCCCGACTTGAGGGCGAGCAGCATCGGCTCCGGGCGTCCGGCACTGCGCAGCACCGGCACGCCGGCGGCGATCTCCGGGCCGACCAGGAAGGCCCGCAGGCCGAGGCGGTCCACCGCCGCCCCGGAGGTCTCGCCCCCGGCGATCACGAGACGGCGCACCCCGCTCGCCACCAGCCCCTCGGCGATGGCCGACAGGGCAGCCTCGACCGCATGGCCGGCGGCCTCGGATCCGTGGCGGGATTGCAGGGCCCGCACCGCCTCGGGCTCGGCGGAGGAGGCGATCAGCACCGGCCCCGCCGCGATCCGCTCCCGGGCGAAGGTCAGCGCCTCGGCAATCACCGCCTCCGGCTCGGCGAGGAGCCGCCCGGCATCGAGGTGCAGCACCGGCATCAGGGCTTCCGCCGCCGCCACCTGCCCGAGGGTCGCCTGCGAGCAGCTTCCGGCGAGGCAGGCGGCATACCCACCGACCGGCTCGCCCACGGCGGCGCCGGCCGCGTCCCGGGTGCCGCGCCCGTCCGCCGCCAGGGCGCGGGCGAGACCCAGGCCGAGGCCCGAGGCGCCCACGGAGACCCTTCGGCCGACGATGGCGCGCCCGAGCGTTTCGAGGTCACGGTCGAATATGGCGTCGGCGATGGCCGCGCCCTTGCCCCCGGCGGCGAGCGCGTCGAGCCGGGCGGCGACCGCCTCCGGCCCCTTCGCGACGGTCGCCATATCGATGAGCCCGACTGCGCTCGCGCTCTGGCGAGCCAGGACCCGCACGAGGTTGGCGTCCCGCATCGGGTTGAGGGGGTGGTCTTTGAGCGGGCTCTCGTCGAGGGGCAGGGCGCCGACGAACAGGTTGCCCTGGTAGACGCTGCGGCCGGTCTCCGGGAAGGCGGGGGTGACCAGCGCAATCGCCTCCCCCGCCGCCTCCCGCAGGGCGTCGGCGACGGGGCCGATATTGCCGGCATCGGTGGAATCGAAGGTCGAGCAGACCTTGAACATCACGTGCGCCGCGCCCCGCTGGCGCAGCCACGCCTCCGCCTCGCGGGAGCGGGCGACGGCCTCCGGTGCCGGGATCGAGCGGCTCTTGAGGGCCACCACCACCGCATCCGTCTCCGGCAGCGGGAGGTCGGGGGCGGGCACGCCGATGGTCTGCACCGTGCGCAGGCCCGCCTTGGTCAGGGTGTTCGCGAGGTCGGAAGCGCCGGTATAGTCGTCGGCCACGCAGCCGAGGGCGAGGGGCTTGGCGGTCGTCATCGGGGTCAGGCCCTCCGATAGGGGGCGAACCAGGACAGGCCCGCCTCGGTGTTCCCCGCCGGGATGTACTCGCAGCCCACGAACTCGTCGTAGCCGAGCCGGTCGAGTTCCGCGAACAGGAACGCGTCGTCCATCTCGCCGGTGCCGGGCTCGTGCCGGTCGGGCACGCTCGCCGTCTGGACATGGCCGACCATCGGCATCAGCGCCCGCAGGCGCATGGTCACGTCGCCGTGCAGGATCTGGCAATGGTAGAGGTCGAACTGGAGCTTCAGGTTCGGCAGGGCGAGTTCACGGATCAGCTCCGCCGCCGCCCCGAAATCGTTGAGGAAGTAGCCCGGCATGTTGCGGGTGTTGATCGGCTCCAGCACGAGGTCGAGCCCGGCTGGGGCGAGCCTTTCGGCGGCATGGACCACTGCCCGGCGGTAGGCATCCCGGGCCGCCGGATCGGCCGGGTCGGCGAGCCCGGCCATCAGGTGCAGGCGCTTCACCCCCGTCGCCTCGGCGTAGCGAAGCGCGGTCTCGACGCCCGCCCTCACTTCATCGAATCGGTGAGGAAGCGCGGCCAACCCCCTCTCGCCTCTGGAAAAGTCCCCCGGTGGCATGTTGAACAGCGCCTGGGTCAGGCCGTTGGCGCGCAGCCTTTCCGCGATGGCCTCGGGCGGGTGCTCGTAGGGGAACAGGAACTCCACTGCCGTGAAGCCTGACCGGGCGGCGGCCTCGAACCGGTCGAGGAACGGCACCTCGTTGAACATCATCGTGAGGTTGGCGGCGAAGCGGGGCATTTCTTTGGGACTTTCTCTCGAACGTCTCCGTCCTTGCGAGCGGAGCGAAGCAATCCAGGGCAGCGCCATAATCGGAAGCGGCCCGCTGCCCTGGGTCGCTTCGCTGCGCTCGCGATGACGGCGGGGCTGACGCCGGGACCGAACGCGATGGTTGCGCCAACCTCCTCCCGTCCTCTCCCTCATCCTGAGGTGCGGCGTCAGCCGCCTCGAAGGAGGGCTCCAGGAATCGCGGAGCCTTCTGGAGCCCTCCTTCGAGG
>NZ_BPQX01000048.1 GCF_022179525.1 Methylobacterium persicinum | reverse complement strand
GTCCACCCCGAGGGGCCCACTCCATCAGGGGGTCAAAGTTGCACGCCGAAACACACTTTAGCTGTGGGATGTGCTTCCACATCGAACAAGGATCCGACCACTTGCCTACGAAAAAAGACAGGCCCTTCTCTCAAACTCCACTTGCTCCTTCTGAGCCCATCCCCGCTGAGGTGAGGCGTGGCAATCTCTCAGAGCGTGCTCGTCTTTCATCACGGACGCCGAAACGCTTCGGCGCCTAGGCCACGTGGCCGCAAGCTTCTGTCCGCCAGAAGTAAGAGCCACGCTCCCTGTGAGCCCCGAGCCTCCACCGCCAGCCATGCGGGATGGGGATCGCCGGGTCGCAAGCCGAAGGGCATCGGCACGAAAAGCGGTGTCGTACTTCACGGACCGCAGGATGGAGGGAATGGGTAGCCCCAAACCTCCAGGACGACCCCCACGCACCGCGGATTGAGCGGAGGGGTCCGTCCGCGCTGGCCGTCCAAGCTGACGGGAAGCGGTGTGTAAAGGCCGATCGCACAGCCCCGGCCTACCTGTCGAAAGGTTGCACCTCGATCCGCCGATCGACCGAAGGCGTGGCTCCGAGATCCGGACCTCCTCGGTAGAGCGTGGCTTTGCCGCCCACCGGCAAAGCCTTGCCTTCAGCAAGCCGATCTCCCTCAAACGTTCACCAAGATCCGTGGCATGACAGGAAGCACGGAGCCGGCACCACCGCCTCGGCCCGGCTGTCGCTCTGGAAGGCTTCTGTGAAAAGCCGCCGCACCTGAGGGAACCCCGCGCCGAGGCCGCCAACGCCGTGGCGGCACCGGAGCCCGGCCTTCATGCCCACGAACGATCTGCACGCTCGCGTCGCCGCGACAATCCTCGCGCAGCTTGAGACCGCTAACCCGGCTTCGTGGTCCCCACCTTGGCATGGCGCCGACCCAATGCCGCGCAACGCCCGTACCGGCCGGCGCTACCGCAGCCTTAACGTGCTTGCCCTATGGTGCGCGGCGCAGACACACGGCTATGCCGATGCGCGCTGGGCCACCTATCGGCAATGGGCGGCGCTCGGGGCGCAAGTCCGCAAGGCTCAGCGCGGAACCCTCGTGCTGTTCTACAAAGAACTGCCCCGCGGGACCGATGAAGACGCGACCGACGGCGCCCCCTTCGTCGCCCGAGCCGCCTATGTCTTCAACGCCGCCCAGGTTGATGTCGTATCGCCGCCTGCTGACGCACCAGCGCCCAGCATTACCTCAGACCCGTTACCCGCCTTCGACGCGTTCGTCGCGGCCACCGGCGCCACTATCCAGCATGGCGGCAATCGCGCCTGCTACGTGCCGGCAACCGACGCGATCCACCTGCCGCCCCGTACCGTCTTCCGCACGCCCACGGGCTATGCCGGCACTCTCGCCCACGAACTCGTGCACTGGACCGGCGCACCGCACCGCCTCGCCCGCGACCTCACCGGCCGGTTCGGCGCCCGGGCTTATGCCGTGGAGGAACTCGTGGCTGAACTTGGCGCCGCTTTCGTGCTGGCAGATCTGGGCATCGTACGCTCGCCCCATCCCGGCCACGCCGCCTACTGCGCATCCTGGGTGCCGCTCCTGCGCACTGACCCACGCGCGCTCAGCCACGCCGCCACTCAGGCTTCTCGCGCCGCCGACTACCTCGCCGCGCTGCGACCCAGCAGACCGTTGAGCGATCGCGAGGACGGTTGCCGCCCGCACCACTATTCTGCTACACATCCCCAGGCGTCTCGCGAGACAAACGTCTGAGAAGACTAGCTTTTCCTGGCAGCCGGCGGCGGGCTTAGTGTCCTGGCGCCCCAGCTGCTGCCAAGCGTCTTCGCACTCAGCAATCGTACAGTCGAAAGCAAACATATGTTGCTTGGGCATATGCTTGGGCATACGCGTTAAAAACGTAAAACCATAATGGAATCAGCGACAGCCGACGGACCCCCTCTCCGCCAGATTTCATTGCGATCACGATAAAAAAATTCAGTGATCCGTCGGCGGCTATAAAGCTAGCGCTTGAGATACGGCAATCTCGGTTCGCTCCACACCGAGTTGCTCATGCCGCCGTTCTGATAGTGGATATGCCCTCAGGGTTCGGGTGAGACGCGGTGACGGCCCACAAGGCGTACGCGGGACGGATCAAGAGCGGAGAATAAGAAGTTGCGATCCCGTATATCCGCGAGCGCGTCTTTGCGCTGTCCGATGCGCTAGATGTCGTCTTCACGCACGTTGTTTCTCTCGGCGGCGTTCTGCG
Organism: Methylobacterium persicinum; assembly: GCF_022179525.1. Classification (GTDB taxonomy): domain Bacteria; phylum Pseudomonadota; class Alphaproteobacteria; order Rhizobiales; family Beijerinckiaceae; genus Methylobacterium; species Methylobacterium persicinum. Next base: position 21,867 of record NZ_BPQX01000048.1, on the reverse strand, counting down.
ACGCTGAAGATGCCATCTGACAGCATGACAGGTACCTCCTGCGTTCAATCTAGTGGAGCCATGATGTCCCAAGATATCATGTGCAGTAGATCTGGCCTTGAGCGTGGCCCGATGCCAGCGGGCGAGTAGGTACTCTATATGGTGCCGGACCAAAATAGTGCCGCGCCCTTGATCGTGCAGCTTCAGTGCCCGGGCACCGAGTGACTCCGCAAAAAAATGGACGTCGGTTCAGGCTTCATCCCAGGTCTCAGTTGCGCCATGAGCGGACATCATTTTGTTGCCCGAAACCAGACGTTCAGCTTCGCGCCCATCTCGGTCGCTCAGCCGCCGCTATCGGCTTCTTCGGAGCGGACGCTGCGACACTCAGTGCGTGGCTGTCGCCGCGCTCACTCTCCAGACAGTATTGCCGACATCGTCGGCGACGATGAGAGCACCCGTCCGATCGAGGGCCACACCGACCGGGCGTCCGCGGACCGTCTTCTTGTCCTCTGCGAGGAAGCCGGTGACCACCGGAATCGGTGCTCCGCTCGGGCGTCCATCGACGAAGGGGACGAAGATCACTTGGTAGCCGTTCAGCGGATCGCGGTTCCAGCTGCCATGCTCGCCCACGAACGCGCCATCGGCGAATTGCGGCGACACCTTCTGACCTTGGGTGAACGCGACACCGAGGGTCGCGACGTGGGAGCTTAGTCCGTAATCCGCCTTGATTGCCTTTGCGACCATGTCCGGCCTCTGCGGCTGAACGCGGTCGTCTACGTGCTGCCCCCAGTAGCTGTAGGGCCAACCGTAGAAGCCGCCCTCCTTGATCGAGGACAAATAGTCCGGATCCGCATCCGGCCCGTTCTCGTCGCGTCCGTTGACGACGGCGAACAACGTTCCTGTTCTGGGCTGGACAGCGAGGTTCGTCGGATTGCGTATCCCGGTCGCGTAAAGGCGTTTGGCGCCGGTCAGCCTGTCGACCTCGAAGATGGCCGCGCGATCCTCCTCGATATCCATCCCGTTTTCGGCGACGTTGCTATTGGACCCGACGCCGACGTAGAGCTTTGATCCATCAGGGCTGGCGACCATCGCCTTGGTCCAATGATGGTTGATCGGGCCGGCCGGCAGATCCGCGAGCTTGGTCCCCGGCTCCTTGATCTCTGTCTGCCCGAGCTTGAATGGATAGGCGATGATCGCGTCCGTGTTGGCCACGTACAGCGTATCCGCCACCCACGCGACGCCGTAGGGCGAGTGCAGGTGGTCGACGAGCACCGTCTTCATCTCCGGAACGCCATCGCCGTCGGCATCCCGCAGCAACGTGATGCGATTGCCGCCCTTCTCGGCAGAGCCGCCGCGGGCCTTGATCAAACCTGAAATGTAATCCTTCGGCCGGAAAGGCTTGGTGCCGGGGCCGTTGCTCTCGACGACGAGGATGTCGCCGTTGGGCAATGGGTACACGATACGCGGATGCATCAGCCCGTTCGCCATAGCCTGGATGTGTAGGCCGACGGGAACTGTAGGCGTTTCCCCGGTCTTCCAACCAATGGCCTGCGGCACGCTCATCGGGGGGACGAGGTACTGGCGCGACTCCGGAATGTCCGGGTTCGACCCGTATTGCTTCCCGGGATCGCCTCCCTTGTCGTTGCAGCCGGCCAGCAGAGCGACGACCATCAGGCTGGTAGCCGTGCGGAATCGCTTCACGGTCATGCGTTGTCTCCCCGGGCGGGCATCTTAAGGCCGGTCGCGCACCAGCCGCGAAGGCCGGCGATGAGAAGCAGGATCGCGACGATGGCCGACACAGTGATCCCGGACGGAACGACGGACGTCCAGCCATCGCGCGTATGGATGAAAACGTTGACGATCGAGAGGATCGCGGCGACGGCCAGCAGGCCGAAGTCGGGCCAGCTGATCGTCCCGGCTCTCCCGAGCAAGAAATCGAGCACGAGCACGAGCGCAGCAATCAGGGCTAGCACGAGCCCGCCGGTGATCAGCCACGCCGAGAAGTTGGCCCACTGTATCAACGCGTTGCTTAAATACATGGAGTCCGTGAACAGGGCAGCCATCAGCAAAGCTCCACCCAGTCCGACGAAAAACGAGTGCAGTGGCTTGGGTGTGTGGCCCGCGCCAAGTTGCCTAGCCATTCTTTCCTCCAACGAAGCAACGACTTGAGAGAGCTCGGCCGCTCATGAGTAAAACGCGAGATCTCAGAAAAGTTGCAACGAGGCACGGCCGCTTTGTTGCAAACGCGATGTTCCATCGTCGCGATGCTACCGAAGCCGGACAGGCGGTTACACGCGCGACCGCACCAAATGGGCTCGCGACGCGGTCCGGCAATTCTGTGATCGATATTTTGACTTGTGCTGGGCTTTGGAAAGTGCCGCGTGCTGCAGTTGCAGCCGGCACGGCATCGGTCAGCTCTTGCCGACCGACGAATGTCCGCTTGCTGATCCTGAAGCTCGATGGCAGCCTGCCTAACATCACGCGACCTTGCCGAGCGGTCCTGACATCGAGTGCCTGCGCCGCTTTCCACCTGAACCCCGTTCACCAATAGATCTGAAGGCGAGTGATGATCGTATCGACTGAGAATGACGCGCGGCTGAGGGCGTCAGATTGGGTCTCGCTCGGCTGCACCCGCCCGTGGATGTAGTTTGCGATCAGGCGTAAATTCGGCTCGGGATACCAGTTGAGGCCAAGGGTCACATCCCGCTCCGAACCGGCACGAAAAACTCGAGCGTTGAGGTCGATGCTGCTGTAGCGGGCGGCTACTTCGAAGACACCGATTCCGCCCCGGGAGACCCGCTGCCCCTCCGGCACGATTACACCCTTGAACGTCGCGTATGTCGTGCCGCCTTGCGGTGTCATAGCGTAGCTTCGGCCTTCTCCGTTCAGCACTAAGCCCGCCTCGACATAGCCGCCTTGAAAACCGAGGACCGGCAGTGGGCCACCAAGCCCCTCGAACCGCTCAATCTCGGCGTGGATGTACTCAGCTTGGAGCAGCAATGGGCCGTTGCGGTAGGCGAATTCCGACCCGATGCGGGAAGCTCGTGCCACGTCGGGCAAGTCGCCGGTGTCGACGAAGGAGCGCGCGAATAAGGATGCTTCGGCCGGGGTGGAGAAGCTGAAATTGTCGTCGCCGCGGGAGCGACTGCGATAGATTCCAGCGAGCCCGAAATGGAGGGTCTCGTCCTTGTTCATGATGGGCGCCACGGTGGCCCGTGCGCCCACCGCCACTCCGTCGCCGGAGATGCCGTTGCTGGCAGCATTGCCGAACACCCCTGCGACCGCAGTCCAAGCCTGCCCGTGATGCCCTATCGCAAAGCCGAACCGGCGGTCCGGCACGAAGGCGTTGGCTAGCGAACGCTCGGCGAACAAGGTGTCGTTGTTGCTTTGCAGCCATTCGAGACTGAACGGCACCTTCATGTTGCCAAGGGTGAGGATCGTGTCTGGCAATCCTTTCCAGGCCACGAAGGCGTCGTTGATCGGCAGAACGGGATCGCTGAAGTCGTACTGGAAGGCGATCAGCCAGTCGCGGCCGATAGTGAGGGTCGGTTCGATCCAGGAACGGCGCACCGCGACATTGTCCGGAAAGGCCTCAGGTAGGCCCGGCCGGCTGAAACCGGCCGCACCAGCATCAATGTGTAGACGACCGCCGATATTCAGGTTCACATCCGGGTCACGGAATGTGAGCGTCAACCCCTTCTCATCGTAGCGCAAGCGCTCTCCGTTTGGGCCGGCCATGCCTTCGAACGTGTCGCTCCCGGCGCTGGCAGGCGCCGCGAGAGCGAGGGAGACGGCCAGGAAGGCCGCGGCGCGGCGCGTTTTGATCACGGTGTCAGAGAGCAGTTCGCCACGGCGGCGACAACCACCTGGGCCAACCTAAGCTCAAATCACGACGCTCGTGGCATCGCGGTCACGTTCCCAAACCGTTCGGGACAGTTGAAAAAGGCGGCCCTCTATAGCGTCTCGGTCACGTCAGTGCGGCCGCGACCGAGGAGCAGGGCGCCCCCTCCCATAAGCCCACTTAACTCATTGCAGCATCATCTGAAACGCGCTGATAGGTGGGGTCACGATCGGTGCCGATCACGACCCTACCCAAAATGCGTATTTTCCTGTTGCAGCAGCTAGTTAGCGAGAATTATGCCGGGGTCATCGTTCGACGCCGGTACACACGAACCTGCGTGGGGAGCAAATCAGATGCGGCCACGACCCAACTTCCAGGAGCATTTCAGGCGAGGCAATGCGGGCTCTCATCCAGATCGTCGCGCTACACGATCACCGCCCACTGCTCGTCCAAGAGCCAGAATAGGTCCGCCATCGTCACCTCCAGGCCGCAAATCGCCGCCTGGAATCATAAACTGCTGCACCGTGCAATGACTTGGTTCGGTTCATACCCTAGACCGGTTTGCTAGTTCAGGATCACCTTCGAACATGAAGCTATACAATTTAGCGGCGCAGCGTCCAATAGCGGGGGTTTCTATTTGATTGCCAACGACACTGGTAACTTTAAAGCTTTATATTTGTAATAAAATCAATCTTTGTGTGTCGAACGACGCATGTACTCGAAGGGGAGGTACGTAATAAGTCCTCCGATGACGCGTTGCGTATATATAACATGCGGAATTAGTAACTATTCATAAACCGAATCGGTTAACCAAAATTTATGGTGTCGACCTCAGTTTTGTTGCCACTAGGTTGTCTCGGCCCGCCGGCCCCCAATCGAGGTCACGGATCGTGGTCGCTCACGACTTGTCGTAGCATTGCGGACGGAAAGTCGGATTAAGCGCAATAAAGATACGCTTTGAACGGCGTATATTTCAGTCAGTATTGAAATTACAACTGTGACGCCGGGAGCTTGGCATTCGTGCGTCATGGGATGTGCAGACGTCGGTCTTGAGCATCCGCCCTGGAATGAGATCTGAATTTTAGGTTGATCGCCACGCCTTCAGCGAGTTGTCGATCGAAGGCGATGGGTCCGTTGCGTTGAGCGTGCGTCTTGAGCGGTAATGGATGGATGAAATGAAAGCCGGCACTTTGTCCCGACGCGCCTTCGTGGGCGCCCTTACCACGATGCCCCTAGCGGCCAGCTCTGGGTGGTGCGCTAAGGATGATGTCCGCATAGCCTTCGTGGGCGACTCTCTGTCAGACGGAATGTGGGGTGGGGCCACCCGTCTGGTGTCGCAGGAAGCCTGTCTAGGCCAAAGGGTAAAGCTCGGCCGTTTCGCTGAGAATGGCACCGGTCTCACCCGTCCTGCGAAGTACGACTGGGTCGCCGAGGGCAAGACCGTCGTTGCGAAGTTCAAGCCGAACCTCAGCATCGTCTCGCTCGGCCTGAACGATCGGCAGAGCATCGTCGATAACTCTCGCGCACGCTTCGATCTCGGCACCCCGGGATGGCGGACCCGCTACCTCGAGCTCAGTCAAGCACTGGTCAGGAACCTGGAAGCGGCCGACGCCGGCGTGCTCTGGATCGGGCTGCCTATCCTGCGCGACAAGCCGGCCCAGGACGATGCGGCGGAGAAGAACGCCATCTTTGCCGACGCGATCAGGCAGATGGGTGATCCGAAGGTCCGTTTCGTCGAACCCTGGAGGCAGAATCCGACGGGACCCGACGCATTCCAACCCTATGGCCACGATCTCCGGGGAGCCGAAGTCCAGATCAGGGCGACGGACGGGATCCACTTCACGGCGGCCGGCTATGACGTCCTCGCCGCGCATCTCTTCCGCCAAGTCGCGGGCTTCATGACTGAGCGCGGTCTGGAGATGTCGTACCCCTGCCAGCAGCAGGCGCAGCGGTGAACCTTTCGGCAGGCCGACGCGGCGTTCTCGCAGCCTCCGGTTCGGCAGTGTTACTGCTCGCCTTCGCATTCGTTCCGGTCGGCGGTGATCCGAGCCCGCAGCACGTCGTGCCAGTCCCTGCCCCGCCCCCGATCTTGATCGAAACGGCGATGCCCGGATCTGAGATCATCATGCCGGCACGCTTCCAGCCGGTGGCGACAGTTGGCAAGGACGCGCCCCGGATCAAGTCGAGCCGCAGGGGAGTGTCGATCCTCCAGATCGGCGACAGCCACACGGCCGCCGACTTCTTCACCGATGCAGCCCGACAGGCGTTGCGCCGCAAGTTCGGTGTCGGCGGCATCGGCTACATGAGCGTCGGAACACCCCATCCGGGTGTGCGGAGCAACCTCCTGAGGGTATCTGCCAGCCCCGGTTGGACCTACGAGGCCATCCAGCGTTTCCCGCACCCGGAGGTGTTCGGCCTTTCCGGGTTCAACGCCAGTACGAGCCGCCAGGGGGAGACGCTCACCTTCTCCGCGTCGAGCCTCGAACCCTACGCCCGTATCGAGATCGAGGTCCGGACCGAACCGGAGGGGGGGACGATTGTCGTTGAGGTCGACGACGAGGTGCGGCTGACGACGGCATTGGCCTCGACGACGCCGGGATCGCGCATGATCAAGATACTGGCGCCTGCTGGCGAGAGCACTTTCCGCAAGCTGGTTCTCAGAACTGGCGAGGCGAAGCCAGTGACGGTCTCGGCAGTCGGCATCTACCGCGATGGAAGGGGCGTCACCTACAGCAACGTCGGCTTCCCGGGCGCGACCGTCGATGTCGTGGGCAAGCTCGCCGAGGGTGCGCTCCGCAACGATCTTGGACGGCTGTCTCCAGACATCGTCGTCCTAGCTTTCGGGACCAACGAAGGGTTCGACGCCAAGCTGGATCCGGCCGCCTACCAAGAGCGCTATCGGTCGGCCGTGCGCGAGATCAGGACGTCCGTTCCGAAGGCGCGGCTCGTGATGATCGGTCCTCCACAGGGCGAGCGTCCGTTGCCGACCTGCAAGCCTGAGGAGGGCAAGCCATGCCCGGCCCCCGGCATGGAAAAACAGACGGCGGCCGAAGGGGAGAACGCCTGTCCGAAAAGACCGGCGCAACTCGATAAGGTGCGGGAGGTCCAGCGCCGCATCGCCGACGCCGAACGACTGCCCTTCTGGGATTGGTGGGCGATCATGCCGGGTGGCTGCGGCGCATCCCGTTGGGCAGCTGCGGATCCGCCATTGATGGCCAAGGACCACGTCCATTTCACCAAGGCGGGCTACCGGAGAGGCGGTGAGAGCTTTGCCGCTTTCCTTGAGCCTGAAATCAAGGCGATGCTCAGAGGCGAAGATGCTGTTTCCAACGATTGAGTTCGCCCTTTTCCTCATGCTCGTTCTGCCGCTCACGTGGCTCCTGAACCAGAAGAACGAGATCAAGAAGATTTTGCTCGTAGCAGCGAGCTATGTCTTCTACAGCTTCTGGAGCGTCCCTTTTCTGCTCCTCCTGTTCCTATCCTCGTTGTCAAATTACGCCTTCGGCCTGATTATCGGCAGAGGATCGGGGACAAAGCGAGGCAGCATCTGGGTCGGCGTTGCGGTCTGCTGCAATCTTCTGCCCCTGTGCTTCTTCAAGTACTACGACTTCGCGGCGGCTCAGATCCGTGCGCTGGCGGGGCTCGCGGGTTCGGATGTCGATTTCGGTTCGACCGGCATCGCCGTACCGGTGGCAATCTCGTTCCTGACCTTCCACGGCATTTCGTACGTAGTCGACGTTCACCGCGGCAAGGTTCAGGCTTCGCGCTCGCTCGTCGATCTACTCCTCTACATCAGCTTCTTCCCGCACCTCGTCGCCGGGCCGATCGTCCGTGCCTCCGAGTTCCTTGGTCAGCTCGCCAAGCCGTCTGATCCCCGGAACATCGACCTCGGTGGAAGCACCCTCCTCATCCTGGGCGGTCTCTTCAAGAAGGTCGTCGTCGCCAGTCACCTTTCGATTTTGTTCGTGGATCCCGTGTTCACCAATCCCAAGGCCTACGGGTCAGTGGATCTGATTCTTGCCGTCTACGCCTATGCGATCGTTATCTACTGTGACTTCAGCGCGTACACGGACATCGCGATCGGCGTCGCCGACTTGCTGGGCTACAAATTTCCCCGCAACTTCGACCAGCCGTACATTGCACTGTCGCTGCAGGACTTCTGGCGACGCTGGCACATAACGCTGTCGAGCTGGCTGCGCGACTACCTGTACATCCCGCTGGGCGGCGGCAGGGCAGGGCGCTGGCTCACCTACCGCAATCTGATCCTGACGATGATCCTGGGCGGCCTTTGGCATGGTGCGGGTCTTCAATTCATCCTCTGGGGCGCCCTGCACGGCTTCGGCTTAGCCGCCGAACGCCTGCTGCGCGAGTCGACCGCCGAATCTGGCCGCTTTCGCCGCTTTCTCCGCGGGGAGACCGGGCAGACGCTGCGCTGGCTGATCGTCTTCAACTTCGTCTGCGTCACCTGGGTCTTCTTCCGGTCGGCGGACGCCAACGGCGCGGTCGATTACCTGGCTACGATCGCAAGGCGGGTCGGCGATGGTACGCCGCTTACAGTCTCGCCGCTCGTGCTCGTGCTGATGATGGCCGGCTTCCTGACCCAGCTACTACCGCTGTCGGTTTACGCCGCTGCCGACGGGCGCTTCCGCAAGCTATCAATCGCCGGGAAAGTCGGTTTCAGCACAGCGACGATATGGGCTGTGACTATGCTCGCGCCGTCCGGGATGGCTCCCTTTATCTACTTCCAGTTCTGATCCGGATGCGCCATGCCTTACTTGCAGACTGTCGTCGAACCTTCGATCGCGTTGTCGCCCGGCGAGATCATGCCGGACCTCCAGGATAAAGCCGCCGCGCGGTCTGAGTTCGGCTCGGCGGGGCGTGCGGTCGCCGCCGTGTGGGCGACGTGCCTTCTTCTCGCCCTCGCCTTTCCGCAGGCTATCGCCTCCTGGCTCGACGACTTCGAGCCGAACCCCGTCGTCGCCGTCGCGCAGAACTGCACGAGCCGGCTCATGGCGGTCTCAGAGACCCTCGGCATAGCCACGTTTTCAGGTGCGGCCCGCGAACTGGGCAAGTCCGTCGTGCGGAAGCCGGAGTGAGCACGATGAGTGTCTACAAGCGTTTGGAGTTGACGATGATCACTGGAAAAACGTTGCGAGGGGCGCTCCTCCTGATGGGGCTTTGCATCGGCTCGGGAGCTCAAGCCTCCTGCATGGTGGTCGGCGACAGCATCGGCGTCGGTATAGGCGCAGCGCTGAAGGGCGTCTGCCAGAGTTCCGCGAAGGTCGGCATCAGTTCCATCGCGGTGGCCGAGCGAGTGAGGGCGGGGGCCCATTGGACGATCGCCTCCCTTGGAAGCAATGATTTCCCCCGGGGGATCGGCGCGGCGCAGCGGTCTCAGTCCGAGGCGCGTGTGCGTAGCGCCCTCGTTTCGGCGTCGGCGAAGGCTGGTGACCATTTGATCCTTGTGCTGCCAGCGAACGGTGCGCGGGGCATCGTTCAAAGCTGGGCGTCCCTCAAGGGCGTGCGGACAGTCTCCTTCTCGCCGGGCCCAGACGGTATCCATCCTCGGAACTACAACGCGCTGGGTCGCGAAATCCAAAGCCGCATCAGCGATTAGTTGCGGAATGGATGACCTCGCTCATCTGTTTAAGAGGTGGGTGAGGTCAACAAATCATCATCTTATCCGCGCTCTTGATTGGTTCAATAGTACAACATTTTCGCGCAAGGGAATTCAAATGGTTCATTATGATTCACATTAACGGATATATTATTTACGATGTTGTTCGAGCGCGAATTCTTCCTGGCGGTTTGATCGAATTTTATGCATTGGAAGTACGCAATCTCAGGTTGATTGGTCCACTCTGTCGACATTGCCGGCGACATAGACCGGTCGGGGAGTGCGGACATGAAGAAAGTTTTGGCGATCTCGACTGCGACCCTCACCCTCGTCCTCGCGGCTGCTCCGGCCGCTGAGGCCGGGTTCCGTGGAGGTGGCGGCCACGGCTTCGGCGGCGTCCATGGCGGAGGACGTGGCTTCGGCAGCTTCCATGCGGGGCGTGGTTTCGGAGGCGGATACCGTCATTTCGGCGGGTATCACGGCGGCTACCGGCACTACGGCTACCGCGGATATTACGGCCGCGGCTACGGATATTACGGCCCTGGTTATTATGCGCCGGATGCCGGCGCCCTTGCAGCGGGTGCAGCTCTCGGCCTCTTCGGGGCTGCCCTCGCCGGGGCGGCTGCGGGTTACTGAGATTGACGACAAGGGCGTCGGCGCTCGTCGAAAGGGCGCAAAAGGACGACGCCGAGCCGGTATCTGGTTCGGCCCGTCCATCCGATGGCTGAACGTTAGTACTCGAGCTGAGCTCATATCCGCTTTTATCGGGAGTGTGTCTCTTGAGGAAAGTTGTTCTGTTGAGTGCGGCCGTGATCTCGTTCCTTCCGCACATGGGAGCGCGGACGGCCGTTCAGGCCCCGCGGAAGGCGCCGTAACCAGATGGTTCACGACCGATCGATCGTTGAACTGTTACGATAGACGGGGGAACCGGAGCGGCTGCCGCCTCGACGAGGATTCGCACGTCATCATCAGCTACGCACCGTCGGGTTCGACTGCCGTCGCCTTCGCGACCTACGTCAACGATCCCACGGGAAATGCCGAGATGTTCGCCGCCGCGGTGTTCCATAAAGAGCAGGACGGATGGCGGATTGTCCGGACTGTACCCAACCTCACAGGAAAGTCCGCGACGAACGTCGCCTTCAAGCCAGGCAGCGTCTCCTTCGACACGGAATTCTGGCGGGAGAACGACAGCCATTGCTGTCCGACCGGCAGGAAGCGTTGGACCGTGTCCCTCCCTTAGCGGCACGAACTAAGTCGTCGCTCTGGTCGCGCAGTGGCCGGCATGCCGACACCCACCATCTATCCAGTGATCGGACCATCATGAAACCTCAAGCCTGTCGTCACGCCAGTCTTGCCACCGCGGCACTCGGCCTAATCCTGTCGTTCGCCCCTGCGCAGGCGGGGGGTCGAACGATCGTGGGGGAATGGGCACCTAATCCTCATCAGTGCTGGCCCTCGCAGGGAGCCATCGCGATCAGTCCGCTGAGCGTCGTCGGCGACGAATTTCAGTGCAACTTCAACAGCGTGTCGCGGCTCGGCGACGTTGTGACATGGCGGGGTACCTGCGGCTTCCCCGACGTAGCCCGACCCGCCACCGTGGTAGCGTCCCTGCGGGGCGACACTCTTTTTATGCGCATCAATGGTGGCGATAACGGTCCTTACCGGCGCTGCCGCATCTCCTGATCACAGGCGAGAGTGGACATGGCGGTAGCGATGACACCGCGTCCGGTCCGGGCGCTCCTCTTCTCGGTGATGGTGCTAACATCCAAGTCTGCCTTTGCCGACGGCCGAAAAGATGCGGCGTCTTCGCCCGAGGGTACTTTCCAGAAACTCAACTCTTATGATCGGCCCGGCAGCGACCAAGAGCTGTTCGGTTCCTGGCGTTCGCCGACCATGGCGCAGATGCTCTTATGTGATCTGTCTTGCAGGTGGGCACGTGGACTCCACGCGGGACAATTTCTCTGAAGCCATTCGCCGTCTCGTAGAAGAAGCCTTGACGGTGAAGCGGTCGTGAGGAGCTTTCAGCTTAGAGCGGCCATACTCTCTGCGGCGTCGGTAATGGCATCGCCAGATTTCGCTTCCGGTAAGATATTCTACGGCGCCCGCGCAGAAATGACGGTACCGTGGTGTCCATAGGCGGGACTGATATTGCGCAAGTAGTGATCCACACCAAGCACATGCGCGACGACACAATCGGATTCTGTCGCGACTACGTGCAGAAGGTTACGCCTGCTTGCGTTCAGGAGGAGTTGGCAGTCCGTCTCAATGACGAGATCGCGGCCAACTGTCCACGTGGTGACTTCGCCGACTGCCGGGGCAATCGCTACCGCAAGATGGGTCCCTCTTGGGACAAAGACAGCATGACGAAGTACGTCCTAAACAATCTCGCATCGAGAGATTGCTGACGGCTCGTCGGCCAGCGGCAATCCAACCAACGTGTAGATCTTCAAAGCCCTCTGTCGCAGCCGGGCACCACTTGAGGAGTGAGAAAAGTGCGCAAGGTTGGCCTTAGCATCTTTGGCTCCGTACTCTGTTCCATCGCCTTTGCTGCAGGTTCGGCATGGGCACAGGTGGAGCAAGAGCGCTTCAGCTACCCTGTCGGTCTTGATCCCTACGGCGACAACTTTCTCGCCCTGCGGAGCCAGCCTAGCGGCTCGGACGGCGTTCGCATCGCCCGCCTCGGACCGAATACCCTTTTCATTGAGATCGGTCGTCAGGGTGGCTGGGTGAACATTCAGCTACCCTCTGGACAGACCGGCTGGGTAAGTGCTCGCTACGTCGGCTGCTGCCGAACCGCAGAAACGGGACCGACCGTTCGAAGCGCCCCTGTCGCCCCCTCGTCCTGTGACGACCTCTTGTACGAACGCAACGCGATCTTCAAGTCCGCCGGCTACTGCTTCCGTACACCTCGCGGCATCAGAGCCTTTGGAAATGCGGGGTGTCAGTACGACGATGAGGCCGATGTGCCCCTCTCGATTCGCCAGCGGCAGCAGGTCACGCAGATCCGGGCTACAGAGCGGCGACTTGGCTGCGCGCCCTAGCCGATGGAGCTGGCGTCAATCTTGGTCGTGGACGGCACGGGACACGGCGTAATGCTGAGGAAAAACTGAGGCGTCCTAGAGTGATGCGATGTCCCCTCTAGTCGCTGCGGGTTCAGCTCAAATGTCCGGACAGGTCAGCGGACGCACGGAGGATTGATCGACTTCCTGCCGGCGACCTGCAGCGCCCTATTCGAGATTGCGCTACCTCCAGCATAAAAGAAAAAAGGACAGATCCACATATCAGTCCTGCCGTTCGTTCAGGCACAGATTCTCAACAGTCTGCAAGAATTTTCACGTTCCGTCAGAAATTAGAGTCAGGCTGATGGGGCGCGGCAGCGGCGAAGCTAGCGAGCTTTACGGCGAGGAATACTGGACGTTGAATCTGGGTCCAGTGATCAGTCAATTGCCTGTGCTGTGCGGGCTAGATGAGAGATTTTCGGTGGTCTGTCTGGCGTGCCAAGCTTCTCAATGACCTAGCAATCATCGGCGATGGCGCTGAGGGTGTCGTGGGATCACTGCGGCGGCGGCACACATTTTCCGCGTGTCGCCGCAGTTCGATGCCGCTTGCGTAAGGGTAAGGACGTCGGCAAGACCGACGGCATTGCCTTCCAGAGGATGACACGCACGATGCCGATCAAGGCACTCAACGAGCGGAAGAAGCTCTCAAGCGACTTCAATGAAGCCAACGACGCTTTCATCGACGCTGTGCTCGGCGCCCTCCAATCCGGTGAGATCCCGCTCGACCTCGCCCGCGCCTATCTTGCCCATCCGGTCGCCATGATGCACTCGGACGGTGCGCAAGCAGTGGCAAACTATTTCGACCGAATTCTATCCCAACAGCCAGACATCGATTGGATCCCGGGAGATTAAAGGCCATCGATGACAGCTCATTGGATCGGTCAATCCCGCCGACAGTGACGGGCGCCCGCTTCCGGATCGTCGTTTCTGTGTCGGGCCAGAGCTTGCACGCCACCGCGAATGCCGCCACGGCCAAGTCTAGCCGGTAGTGTTCGGCAACTCGTGAGCAGATCCGATTGGCCCTCCGGCTCTGGGCCTGGGCGTGCTGGCAATCCTGCCGATTTAGTTCCGTGACGGCAGGGAGACGCCGCACCGGCCTGAGCCTTCCACGTGGGCATGCGCTCGACAGGCTCGACCGTACTGGTTTGGGCGCCGCTGCCACGTTCGGTGCTGATACCGCAAGATTGGGTGAGCGTGACGAACAGGTCGTAGAGATCAACGTGCTCTCCGTGTCGGCGCCGCAGCCTGTCGAGATCGTAGACTCCGCGCCGCGCGCAGGGCTCTCGCAGACGATCACGAACCGCCCGCCCCTACACCCCCCGCAGCACGCCCCGCGGCGGTCGCTGAGCCGCCGTCATCCGGTCGCAGAGATCGAGGAGGTGGCGGGCGGCCAGCGACCACGTGAATTTCCCGGCTTGGACGCGGCCGCGCTGGGCATAGGCCTCGCGGTCGTCGCCGTGCCGGCAGAAGTGCGCGATCGCTGCAACCCATCCTTCCGCGTCATGAGGTTCCACATAGACCGCCGCCGTTCCGCAGATTTCGGGGAGCGAGCCGCGGCGGGACACGATGGCAGGGCATCCGAGCACCATCCCCTCCAGCGGCAGCAACCCGAAACCCTCCGTGGTCGAAGGACAGACCGTCGCCGTCGCTGCCTCGAGCAGGCCGCGCAGTTCGTCGTCGCTAAGGGGGCCGGAAAAGACGATGTTCTCCGGGACGCTGAAGCCAGCCTGCATGAACTCCTGCCGCCGATCCTGCCCGATCAGCACACACCGGACGTCCCGGAGCCGCGGATCGCAAAACGCTCGCAGCAGCAAGCCGATGTTCTTATGCAATTGATCGCTTGAAAGGCCGACGACGTAAGTCCTCAAGCGGAGATCGAGCTTATCCAAGATATCGTAATCCGCCTTGAAGCGCAGCATATGATCCACGCCGTTGTGAACGACACTGATCTTCTCAGGGGCGGCGATCTTGTGTTTTACGATCTCCGCTTGAGAGTATCGCGAAACCGTCACGATATGGGAATGGAAGCGGCCGATCAGCGGGATGGTGGTCCTATAGAAGGAGCGGAACCGGAAGGAGTATGACAACGGCACGTTGAAGACATGAGCATCATGAATCATCGTGATGGACTTCTTCTTCAGTGCCGGCGCGAGATTACACAGATTGATGAGGACCTTGCCCCGGGCCCGCCAGGGGAGCTCCAGCTGCTCCCAGGTATGGCCGTGCGAGACCCCATGCATGATTCGGAACCGATCCAGCGTCTGGGCGGCGTGCCACCGGGGGAGGATGGCATTCGACGGAACGGCGATCTCCATCGGGGCGTCCGCCCCGTTTCCCTCGTCCCGCAAGCGGCCGCAGGCATGGATCAACTCGAAGGCGACGCGGTGGACGCCCGTCAGGTCGTTCGTCAGGAATTTGCCGTTGAAGACGAGGGGGGCGCTGCCTAGCATCGTCGTTTCTCGCAATCGCATGTCTGGAGGGTGGCGCTACCCGGCTATCGTCTCGACGGGCTCGGCTGCATGGTCCGGGGGTACCGCGGCCCCGGCGGAAGGCCGCGCTTCCGCGGAAACGGCGGCGCTCAAATGGTCGGCGAGCCGCAGGGCAAGGGCGACGATCGTGAGAGTCGGGTTCGCGTGGCCGCCGGTCGGGAACACGGAGGCCCCGACCACGTGAAGGTTGGCACTCCCGAAGACGCGACAATCCCGATCGACGACACCGTGCTCCGGCGAGGCGGCCATGCGGGTCGCGCCGATGAAGTGGTAGTTCCCCGCCAGATCCCGATCGGTCAGGGGCCGATTTGCGGAGAGCCAATCGGGCATCGTCGCCTCGGTGAGCCCGGCGGCCGCGAACGTCCGGGCGAGGGCTTCCGCCAGGTATCGGGCGGTTCGCCGTTCCGCGGGGCCGATCTTCCAATCGATTGTCACCCGGCGCAGGCCGGTCGCGTCACGCTCGTCCGCCAGGGCGATGCGGCTGTCCCTGTCTGGTTCCTGCTCCAGATCGATGACGACGTCGATCTGCGGATTGGCGAGGCGGAGCTCGAACCCGGTCACATACTTGCGCAGGACGTTGCCGAGGATGGATCTTGCCCCCGCCAGCAGCATGCGCGCGTCGCGCTGGTTCGAGGGCGAGAGGAGCGCGCCCCGCCGGAGGCTGTCACGCAGGCGCCTGCCCGCCGCCCAGGGAGAATCGGCGCCGGCGCTGTACTGCAAGGCCGCGCTCGCGTTCAGCAGACCGTGCGACGACTGAGCCTTCTCCGACAGGCTGAACCCGTATTCGTAGCGGATGTCGTAGCGGGGTGGCCTGAGGAAGTTGTTCAGGGTCTTCTGCAGGAGGGCCGCCTGCTTTGCGGTGGCGGCGAGCCGCAGGATGGACCCCCTCGGATGCTGCATGAAGTAGCGGCCGACCGTGTCGTAGCGGTTGATCCGCGCCAGGAACGCGGCCTCCATGTTCAGGAGGATGCGGGCGTTCTCGATCCCGCTCGCGGCCAGGACGAAGTGTCGGGCGGTGATCGTCAGCCCGTGGCCGTTGAGGGACCGGAAGTGGGCGCGGCGGATCCGACCTGCAGATGGATCCCCCGCGAACAATGCGAAATTCGCGTGAAGGTATAAGAACGAACTGGGGTTGCAGGATAGGTCGTCGCGGTAGGCCTTCGCGAGATCGAAGTTCCTGTGGTAGCCGAGCTTGAAATGGCGCCTGATGGTCTTCCGGCGGTCGGGGGACGCGACGCGCCAGATGAAGAGCGAGACGTCGCCGCTCCCGTCGGCGAAGGCCTTGAGCGGAGGCCGCTTCCCGATCAGCGCGGCGTCGGCGACCCAGGGCTGCCTGAAGTTGAGGGCCTGCTTCGCGGCCTCGTAGTAGGGGACCAGGTCCGCCTTGCGGATTGGCCATCCCGAATGTGCGACCCAGGGGCGGCGCTCGAAATCGTGCGCGTCGAGTTCGGCGCAGCGGCCGCCCCACTGCGTCGTCGAGCCCCCAAACACCCGGTATCGCCCCTCCCGGGGGTCGATGGGATGGCCCGTGCTATCGCCGGCATACAGGTCTTGCGAGGCTGTTTCGAACGTCAGACCGCCCGCCTCCGCCAAGCAGAAGGTAATTCCGTTTTCCGCCAGGCGGCGGGCGAGGCTTATCCCGGCTGCACCAGCACCGACGATGCAAACGGAGACGTCTACAATGTCCCCATCGCTCGATTTTTCGAGATCCTTGATCATCCGAGTTCTCGAACTGGCCTCATCTATAAGTCTTAATAAACAAACACTCGCGTTAGCCATTCCGAGACTGGTTTCGCGATAATAATGGCTAGGGCACCATGTCAAATATGGGAATAGAAAATACTGCGTAAGGTTCGACAATACGGTCTGTCGCCCAGGCGAAACATGGGGCGTCCCAGTGGCTACCAGAGCATTTTCCGCCGAAGTGGACGCCGGTTCGCCGTTAGAAAATGATGCAAAAACAATGACCTAGAGCATTTTCCGTGACGCAGTGATTGCAGAAAATACTCCAGGGGGGCGTATTGGCCGATATCGGGGCGGATCTCACCCGTAAGCTCCGCGTCCCCGGGGGCATGGCCCTGCTCCGGAATTCGGGCGCCGCGTGGTTGGCCCTCCGAGCCGGGGCGATCGAAGTCCGCCACAGGCTGATCGGTGCGACCCGCCAGCGGCTCATCGCGTTCGGCCTTGGCTCTTTCGATAGGGAGAGCATTGTATCGCCATAGGCACGTCCGGCTGCAGGGATGTGGCGGCGGTTGATCGGTCGGGCATTCGCGTCGTTGCTTTTGGCGGATTGAGGCCCATCGAGCGTCCGTGCGCATCTCGAAGCACACCCGTCCCGTCGCCGTTCCCTCTGCAGGGGAGGGCGCCGCGCCAACGAGCGACGCTAAGGCCGACGACTCCGCCCTCTCGCGGGACGCCCGCTACTCCATCGTGGCCGTGGTGCTGGGGCTGCGGATCAATCCACAGACCTCGACGCTGCCACTCGTCCGGTGGAAGCGGGGAGGTTTTTCCATTCGATCCCGGCGCTCCGAGCGCCTCGCTGACGAGGGTGGAGCAGGCTGATAGCCGCCGGTCTGCTCCGGATATAGTCAATCGGAGAAGCAGACGGTCCTTTGGCGATCCCAAGCGGGCATTCGGATCGGTCTTAGCGCCTCCCCGAACCGGCCGTTCGGCAGTCACCCGTCAACTCAGGCCCGAGGTGTCAGACGGACCCACCGCTTTCGGGTAAGCTACCGTCATCGATACCGATGAGGAAAAGCGCTGCCGTTCACAGAAATACGAAATTGTGAGGCCCATCGAACATCGTAGTCGCGGATATCCGCTTCATCTCAAAGCGAGTGTCAGGACGTTGTCGGAACGATGAATATGGACGAGATGGTGGCTTGGCTAAGCCGCCGTTGGGTGATTGGCGCAGGCTTCATGGCCGCTGCCGGACTGGCCGCGTTGCCGATCCTCGCGACATTGGTGTCGTTGCCGGTGCTGCTGATCTTTCTCTGCTCGCCCACATACATGGTGCATCAGGTCGAGGAGCATCACCACGACCGCTTCCGCCGTTTCGTTAACGACACGCTGTTTGCCGGGCGATGCGCCATGACAAGGCGTGACGTCCTCATCGTCAACGTGCCGGTGGTATGGGGGTTGAACCTGGGCGCAGCCTATGCGGCTTACTTCCTGACCCCAGCTGCGGGCATGGTCGCGGGGTATGCGATGCTGGTCAACGCGATGGGACATCTGATCGCAGCCGCAAGGCTGCACGGATACAATCCCGGATTGCTCTCAGCCGCGCTCTTATTTGTGCCGCTTGGGACAGCCGTTGTCGTCACAGCGGGACCGCTGCAATCGACCTCCGTCGCCTGGCATTTCGCCGCCCTCGGCGGGGCGCTCGTCGTTCACATTGCCATCGCCGCCAGTGCGTTTTGGCGTGCCGGGATGAGCACCGGCCGAATGCTCGGATGATACCAAAATAGCTGATCGAAGCTGCAAGCAAGCGATCCAAATAAAGCCGAAATCGCATTAACGTTGCACCAGGAAGCAAACTCCATTTCCTTCATCGCGCGGTCGATAATCTTTCCAACCTCGAATAATCCGACCATCACGCGCGATTGAGACACGGTGGCATGACGCCGGCAGCGCTGGAGTTTTCCGCCTTTCCCGAATGCGGGTCCGGAAGCGAATCGCCGCAAATCTACCCCAAGCAGCACGCCGCAAACGACCTAAGTCGGATGCCCAGACCTTCGTTGGCATTTCTTGGAAGCAGACGCTCTGAAACCTTCACTTAGGCGGTCGGAGGGCAACCCGCCGCCGAATTTACGAAATGATAGAAGGGGGAGCGATAGGCTATGAGCGGCAGATTATGCGATTGATCAAATTTTGGAAGTTTTTGCATTGCTTGGCCCGTGGTCGTATTTTGGTCTCGCTATAATTGCCGTCAACATGGTGTTGGCCGGAAGATTTTATGTATCTTCCAAGAACAATTTGCGTAGCTCCAATGCGCTTATTAGTGATAGCGTCCACAAATCGGTTTTTTCAGGCGATGCCACGCCAATTGCTAGGGCATATTATGGTCGGGTCGCCGAGATGGTCTCTCTATCGATCTTAATGCTGGCGGCCATATCGTACTATGAAGGCAACTTACCATTTGCGATCATACTTGCGATTCCTGGCGTTGGCTTAGGCATATGGTTTCGCTGCCTTGATTATAAGTGGCGAAAGTCCAAGGGAATTGTTTAGCCATCGTCTGCAAACGTCTTAGCTTATCTCACTGCAGACGGGCAGAAATCTAACCAATTGAGCCTTTCGGCGGACCACGGGCGTCAGCCGGAGCTAGCCGAAAGCAGAACGACCACTTCGGAGAAAGTTGGCCAGCGAAGCGGACGGCGTCGGATCGACTCACCGCAGTCGTTCACGCGTGCCCATGCGACTCCCGAAAGCGGACGTTAATCGCGCTGATACTCTCGCAGCGATGCACGCATTGTGCGTGATTGGTCGATGATACGTCGGTGGGCTAAGGCCGGGCCGGGGCGATCCGGTCCACCACGTGCGCGCCGGCCGGGCGCCCGGTCTCGGCGAGATGCCCGTCCGAACGGGCCGCGTAACCGGAGCCGAAGGCGGTCACGACAAGCTCGCGCCGTCCGTCTCCGGTCTCGCGGCTCGCCAGCAAGGCCCGGCCGCGCGGCAGATCAAGAGGATCACCCCGGCGGTCCCAGGCCCGGTGGCCGGGGCCACGCCCCGCAGGTAGTACAGGGCCGTCGGGTTCGCCTCGCGGTCTGCGTTGAGTGAGCGGGGCGCGTCGGCGACCGGCCCCTAAGCCAGGCCGAACGGGGCGTCGCCCGGTCCCGCCGCTGCCCTGGCCGGACCTGTCATCACCAGGACGGCCAGCGCGGCCGTGCGGAGGGACGTCGAGCGCATCGTCCTATTCCGCCGCCTTGAGACGGGGCCGCTCCGGCTCCCGAACCCGCGCCGCGGCCTCGGCGGGCCGGACCCGGCCGAAGCGCGCGTAGAGGGCCGGCAGGACCACCAGCGTCAGCAGGGTGGCGCTGATCAGGCCGCCGATGACCACTGTGGCGAGCGGGCGCTGTATCTCGGCGCCGGTCTTGGTGGCGATGGCCATCGGAACGAAGCCGAGCGAGGCGACGAGCGCCGTCATCGCCACCGGCCGCAGCCGGATCATGGCCCCCTCCAGGATGGCCTCCCGCTTCGGGCGGCCCTCCGCCACGAGCTGCTTGATGAAGGTCAGCATCACCAGCCCGTTGAGCACCGCCACGCCGGAGAGCGCGATGAAGCCCACCGCCGCCGGGACCGAGACCGGCATACCACGCAGCCACAGGGCCAGGATGCCGCCGGTCAGGGCCAGCGGCACCGCGCTGAACACCAGGAGCGCGTCCCGCGGCGATCCGAGGGCCGAGTAGAGCAGCAGGAAGATCAGGAAGAAGCAGACCGGCACTACTACCATCAGCCGCTGCTTGGCCGAGGCGAGGTTTTCGAACTGCCCGCCCCAGGTCACGTAGTAGCCCGGCGGCAACTGCACTTGGCTCCCGACCTTGGCTTGCGCCTCCGCGACGAGCGAGCCGATGTCGCGGCCGCGGACGTTGGCGGTGACGACGACCCGGCGCTTGCCGTTCTCGCGCGAGATCTGGTTCGGCCCCTCGGTCACCGAAAAGCTCGCGACCTGCTTGAGCAGGACCGAGCTCGCCCGGCCGTTCGGGCTGGGCGGGAGCGGCACCGGGATATTCTCCAGGGCCTCCCGGTCCTCGCGCACCTTGTCGGTCAGGCGCACCACGATGGGGAAGCGCCGGTCGCCCTCGAAGACGATGCCGGCATCCTTGCCGCCGATGGCGGCGCCGATGACGTCCTGGATGGCTCCCGTGCTGAGACCGTAGCGCGCCGCCTCGGGCTTGTTGATCTTGATCTCCAGGAACGGCAGGCCCACCGTCTGCTCGACCTTCACGTCCTCGGCGCCGTCGATGCCCTTGAGGGCCGCCGCGACTTGGTTGGCGGCCCTCAGCATCGGCTCGAACTCCTCGCCGAACACCTTCACGGCGAGGTCGCCGCGGGTGCCGGCCAGGAGCTCGTTGAAGCGGAGCTGAATCGGTTGCGAGAACTCGTAGACGTTTCCAGCGAGCGCCCCGACCGCCTTCTCGATCTGCTCCTGCAGGTCGGCCTTGGACAGGCTCGGGTCGGGCCATTCTTCCTGCGGCTTGAGCATGACAAACGTGTCGGATGAGTTCGGTGGCATCGGATCGGAGGCGACCTCGGCCGTTCCGGTCTTCGAGAAGACGTAGGCGACCTGCGGGAACGTCGAGACCGCCTTCTCGACGTTCAACTGCATCGCCTGCGACTGGCTCAGCGAGGTCGAGGGGATGCGGGTCACATTAAGCGCGATACTCTTCTCGTCGAGTTGCGGGATGAACTCCGTCCCGAGCCGGGTGGACAGGAGCTCCGCCCCGACGAGCAGCAGCAGGGCCGCCCCGAGGAAGGCGAACGGACCCCGCACCGCGGCGCCGAGCACCGGCTGGTAGGCCGCCTTCAGCGCCCCGATGATGAGGTTGTCCTTCTCGGTGACCTTGCCGGTGATGACGATGGCGATGAGCGCCGGCACGAAGGTCAGCGACAGCACGAAGGCCGAGACCAGCGCGATGATGACGGTCAGCGCCATCGGCTCGAACATCTTGCCCTCCACGCCCGTGAAGGTCAGGAGCGGCACGTAGACCAGGACGATGATCGCCTGCCCGTACAGGGACGGATTGATCATCTCCTCGGCAGAGGCCCGGACGGTCCGGAGGCGCTCTTCGGTGTCGAGGGTCCGCCCGAGTTCGTGCTGCCTCTCGGCGAGATGCCTGAGCGCGTTCTCGGTGATGATGACCGCCCCGTCGACGATGAGCC
>NZ_BPQX01000047.1 GCF_022179525.1 Methylobacterium persicinum | reverse complement strand
CGGTCCACGCCGGATGAGTACGACGCAGCGTCCCGTAGAGTGCCTTTCTACGCCCCTTCGGGATGAAAACGACGTGGTATTTGCATGCCCCCTTGGGTTATTACTCACCCCTGGACTAGATCGGGATTTCTTCTGCCAAATCAACCAGTTAGGGCAGTTTTTCGCCGATCCTGCCGTTATAGTAATTGTGGCGGCGGTACCAGTACTCGCTGCGACCGCGTCGGGTCTAATGCCTCGAATAACACGTCCTTACTATTTTGATCGGAAACTCCGCTCTCGCGCGCTGAAAATCCTCACGGGCGTAAAATTTCACTCGTCCGCCAAACTGCTGGTTTAATTGGCTTTTCGGAATTCATAAGGGGGTGGGTAATTACCCCCTTGGTGTGGCTTAAGCTCTCGAACTTGTCCATCGTTGAAGATCTTCCCGTGTGCTTGGCGGCTCACGGAGAGATTTTCTTCGATGGACACTGCCGAAAACGTCAAACGCCTACTGCCTCCCCGGCAAAGCCGGGGGAACTCCCGATGGGATCAGCTAAGGCTGTGGGTCTCATGGCGAGATCCCCACGACGGTCAAAGCTTATGCTCATTCTCGTAAGTTCGGGAACGCACCATAAGTGGTTACAAGGGCACCGTCCGGGAGTTGTCGCAAAGTCGGTGTCCAGGTTGCGTCCGCTGGGAGAGGGCGTGCCTGCGCCGTCGCCGGTCAGCGATGCTGGGCCGAGGCTGAGCGCTCCGTCGCGTACCCCCTGTCCGCAAGGGGACGCCCTTGCAGACATGAAAATGTTGTGACCACGGCCTGCCTGTAATTTCGACGCTGAACGCTTAACGGCACAGCCGTTGCATTGAGATTATTTGAGTAAATCGGCTGTGGCCTTTTGAACGGCATCTAGAGAGGACATGGCACTCAAATTTGACTGGTATGCGCGAATGGCCGTTTGGAGATCAGCGATTTCCGTCGCCATATTAACGTTCGGCAGCTTGATGTTGCCACGCGCATCCGCTGCCACGTTGCTGGGATCGTACTGGATGCGGAACTCGCTGGTGTCGCGCACGATACGCACGACCGGCATCTCAGGACCTGTCGAACTGATCGGTTCGAACACGGCGATTTTTCGGCGATAGGGATCTGCTCCGCTTACGCTTGCGGTTGAATTGGCATTGGCAATGTTTTCGCTGATGGCACGGATACGTGCTTGTTGAAGACGACGTCCTGCAGCTAAAATCTCGGACCCAGATAGGGGCACTTCTACCTTAGTCATGGGAGCCTGACAGATGGGCCTCAGAAATCCTTTAAATAAACCGTTAACGCGAGATGGTTAACAGAAAATTAATATTGCAGAAGCTATTTACGGATTAGAAACGATCAATCGTTTGTAAAAATTACATGAAAAATCGCTAGACATAAACTTAATAATGCTATTTATCCGCTCCAGACCAATAAATCTGAGATTACGACACCTCAGAGTGTGAATTGACGCAGGATTTCGGATGCCAATTTGAGCGCGGCAGGGAAGCCAGGCTGGTGTTCGAAGGAGGGGCACGCGCTTCAAGATTGTGGTGCGGTTACCGGCAGCGTGCCCAGCGACGTGGAAGATCTCGAGAACCTGCCAGTGCCGCTGCCAGAAATTCAGGCTGTCCCGGCGAAGGCGAGCATGGCTGGCAGCGCGACGACCATCAGGCCCTTTGTGGCCGTCCCCAGCAACGAACGACTTGTGGTGGTGATGTGGATATGCTCATGACGTTATGGGCCCTCCATGTCCGGTTCGGCTGCGCCGCGCGCCTGCATAGCCCGATATGCGCTAGACATCTCGATTGGCGATCAAGCAACGCCGATGTTCAAACGGATCTTACGATCTGGGATTGCATTCACGGGCGCGGTATGCCTGCTGATAGCGGGATATGGTGGATCTTCTGCAGCAGTGGATTGTGCAGGGGTACTTCGAATGCACGGCCTACTGCGCTGGAGCGCCAGGCAGTGCGCATTCACGCAATACAACCCGGAAATCGTTGAAGATGCCAAGCGCTGCTTCGAGCAGCTCGGCTCGTCCATCGCCGTCCCGCTGATGTATGCGGGACGCGAACAGTTCGAGCGCATGGCCGTCTCACAGGGACGAGAGGCGACCTGTACAGAGATCGCTCGGAAGTTCCCAACGGTCGTGCGGTAGTATGCTGACCGGTGCGGCACAGTCGCGCGCTACGGAAAAGCGTCCTCGCGACTTCTCGCCTAATAGATCTTTACCGATCTATCATTCAGATGGAGTGCTCAATCAGCGGGCTGCGCATGCCATGCACTGACGAGGCGTAAAGATCGCGATTGCACCTTTACTTAAAAGTCCGCGTGAAGCCGTGATGCGAAGAAGTGAGCTGGGCCGCGGTCGCGGTTATAGCCCGGGTTGTTCACGAACTGGTAGTCGAAGGTCAGGGTCACAAACTTGGTGAGGTTCAGGGCGTAGTAGCTCTCGATGGCTCGCTCCCTGCCGTAGCGCAGCGTCCCATCACCGATCAGCAGTCCGTAATAGCCGGCCGCGAAGGCGGCCCGGTGCGAGGGCGAGAGGCCGTTCATCGCAGCCCCAATCCCGATCGTGTCGTCCGGCCGGTCCCAGGCCTTGCCCTTCAGCGACAGGCCGCCGGAGAAACTCTGGTCGATGTCGGCGAACGAGATGTTCTCCGTCCGCCCGTCGTTCAGGCTGGCGCGGGCGAACAGCCCGAGCTCCGGGGTGAGCGCCTGCTCCAGGTTGATGTAGCCGCCGGTCTTGCGGCGGGGGCGCCGCGTCGCCGCGACCGCGTCGTTGATGTCGTCGAACACGCCGAGCTGCGTCAGCGTCACCACCTCCCGGTTGTTGGCTGAGTTGGCAACGTTTGAGAACAGCCCAATGCGCAGCTTGCCCGGCTGGTCCAGCCACGGGAGCACGTAGCGCTGCTCGAACTCCGCGTTCAGTCCGGCGCGCCGGAACACCCGCGGGTCGAGGACGTCGCTCGACGGCTCCTTGGGGACCTGCGTGTAGGCGGCGCGGATCGCGAATTCCGGCCGGTTGTACTCGGCGTAGACGCCCTGGGTGAAGCCGGGGAGGTTCGCCGGGAAGTCCCAGGCCGAGGCGCCCCAGAGCGACCAGTTGAAGAAGTCGACCCGCGGATCGTGCGCGTAGACGTTGCCGTCGAAGAAGTCGCCGAGCGCGAACTTGCCGGCGATCAGCGTGATCCGCTCGGAATCGTAGCGGGTGGCGACCTGGTTGGGCCCGTCCGGCACCTCCACGGTCTCGCCGCCCAGCCCGAACGTCTGCTTCACGTAGTAGCGGTTGGAGCGCAGTCTCGGGAACGGGGCACCGGCCTTCTGCGCCTCGCCGTTGACGAAGCCAGCCACCCCGTGTGTGCCCGACAAGCCGAAGCCCTGGCTGAACTCGGGATTGTAGTACAGCTCAGTCCCTTCCGTGACCTGGAGGCCGAGGAAGGCCGTGGCTGTGGTGGTCTGCCGGGCTTGGTGCGGAACGAGGCTGTTGTCGCCGACATAAGGCGAGCGGAAGCTCGGCACGCCCTGGGCGATCAGCGTCGTCTGGCCGTGCAGCGAGAACCGGCCGGTGTCGCCGTTGCCGGGATCGTGCGGGGCCGTCGCGTCCGGATCGGGCGGCACCTTCAGCCCATCTGGAAACCACATCAGCCGGGCAAACATCTGGTTCGACGTGAAGCTCGCCCGGGTCGTGATCGGGCCGAGACCGGGCACGTTGCCCAGCGTGAGGGCGCGACTGCCGCCGAGGTCGACGTAGCGGTAGTCGATGCCGAGCGCGAGGGTGTCGGTGATGGCGTACTGCACGCCCGCGCCGAGGGTGAAGCCGACATAGCCGAGCTCTCGCCGCGCCGTGGTCTGGCCGCCCGTGTCGAGATCCGGATAGGAAGCGAGAAAGCGCGCGTTCGCCCCGGTGAGCCCGACGGCGCCATAGATCAGGTAGCGGTCGAAGCTGTAGCCGAGGCGGGCGCGCAGGGCGCCGTAGAGATCGGTCTTGGCGCGCACGATGTTGAAGACCGGGTCCACATCCCCGTAGCCGAAACCCGCGATCGTCGAAGGGACAGGTCGCTTCAGGTTCGCCGCGTCGAGGCTGGCCTCGACGCCGTAGACCCACGGGCCGGTCTGCCAGTTCCAGCCGCCGAACAGACCGCCCACCGCCGTGGTGGCGTTCCGCCCCTGGTCGCTCCGGCCGGTGGCATCGCCGCTCTTGAAAGCCGGGACGGAGCGGCCGCCGATTGTCGTTGGGCCGAAGTTATACGCCCCGTAGGATCCGCCCGCGCTGCCCTCCAGGCCGATGTAGCCGCCCGACCAATCGGTGTAGGCAGGAATGTCCGCCGCAGGATGCGGCGCGGTCAGGTCGGCCGCTGCGACAGGAATGCATGGGCTGACGAGCATCGCAAAGCCGCAAAACATTGTCTTGGAACGCAGCCTGCTTGTGAAGGCGGATTTGGCTGTCATCAGTACGCTGTTCGAGGCGCGGCTCACACAGGACCTGACACCGCTTACGGAGCGATCACGGCGCCAACAATGTTTTAGCTCAATTTGTGGACGAGAAAATCTGAGGTGTGCTCAAAGCGACACGATGGCGGAGCAGATTATAAGTGTTATATTTATATTGCTCAAATATTTGATAGCGCTGTGTTTTTCCTGGCTGATCCGAGCGAGCAGACCTTCTACTTCAGCCATGCTCCCGAGGGGACATCGCCGCCCGACTTCGTACGGATCGCCGGCACGCGCTGGGCGATCGAGAGCTACTTTGAGCAGGCAAGGACGAGGTCGGGCTCGACCAGTACGAAGTGCGCTCCTACGTCGGCTGGCACCGACACGTCACTCTGGCGATGGTCGCTCACGCCTATCTCGCCAACCTGCGCAAGGCGGCTCTTCGGGGGGAGATGTCACGACGGATCTAACCGCCGACCTGCCGCCGCTAACCGTACCCGATATCCGCCACCTGCTCGCCGCCTTCGTTGGCCTGCCGCCGCTCGAAAACGCAGGAAAAGTAAAATATACAACATTATAATCGTACCTTCTAAAAATTAGCCTTTTATTACCCGAAACAATGTCGATATCCCATTATAAGCTTTAGCAGAGCTCATGCTA
Organism: Methylobacterium persicinum; assembly: GCF_022179525.1. Classification (GTDB taxonomy): domain Bacteria; phylum Pseudomonadota; class Alphaproteobacteria; order Rhizobiales; family Beijerinckiaceae; genus Methylobacterium; species Methylobacterium persicinum. The sequence continues at coordinate 3,287 of NZ_BPQX01000047.1, read as the reverse complement.
TTTTGACGCCGCGTAGGCTCGGCGAGCGCATCAAAAATCATGTCAAATCGGACCGCTCATACTGCTCCCAAAACCCGGGCAACTCTGAGGATAGGCGGACCTTTCGCCCGTGCATCGCTGAGGCTTGTCGGCTCGCGGTTCGCGGTGATCCTGTCGGGTGAGCTCGTCCAGAGCTTGTTCCACTTCGTGCTGAACATTCTGCTCGCACGAGAACTCAGTGCGCGTGACTACGGGCTGTTCGCGATCGTGTTTACGGTAGGCGCCGTGGGCATCACCTACATCCGCGCCCTCGTGGCGGTCCCGGCCACACTCCATCTCACCCGCAGCCGCGGCCGCCCGGCCGCCCGGGGCTACGACGTGATGTTCGGCTCGGGTGCCGCCCTGGTCTCGGCGCTGATGGCGCTGGTCGTCGGCCTCGCCCTCGTGCCGGTGATCGGCCTCGGCGCTCTGGCCGGGGGTGCCTTCGTCGGCCTCTACGCCTTCCGCAGCTACCTGCGGGTCATCCTGGTCGCGCGTGGGCAGCCGCGGATCGCAGGCTTGAGCGACCTCGTCTACGCCAGCTGTGGTATGGTTTTCCTTGGGTTAGGCATGTGGGGAGAAGGGGCGGCGCTCCTCGATCAAGCCTTCTTCGTCATCGCCCTCGCTCACGCGGTTGCCATCGCGGCGTCTTATGGCGCCCTGCGCGAGCGTCTGCGGTTCTCGCTGCACGCCCGGGCGCGGGCACGCTATCTCGTGATCTGGCGCGCGCTCGCGTGGTCGCTCGCGGGCATCACCAGCCTCACCGTGCAAGGGCAGGGCCTTACTCTGCTCCTGGCCTTCGTGATCGGCCCTGGTGCCTATGCGCCGATCGCGGCGACGCTGGTGCTCTACGCACCCTTGCGCATCGCGACGGTCGCGCTGACCAACATGCTTCTCCCCGACATCAGCAGCCTTCTGGCAAAGGGGCAGGTCAGGGAGGCGCACCGCATCGTGGTGCGTTCGGCCGCGGCCATCGGTGGCGCCTGTCTCGTCTATGGAGCGATGATGCTGGTGGCACTACCGGAGATCGAGGCCCTGCTGTTCAAGGACCGGTTCGACGGTGAGCCGATGAATTGGATCGGCATCGGTGTCTGGAGCATCGTCACGCTCGCGCTGCTGTATACGATCCCACGCGCGTTCCTTGAAGCCTCCGCCGCCTTCCGCACGATCACCGAGATCGCGGTAGCAAGCGCCGTGCTCGGCTTCGTCATCATGATCCCCACGCTGACGTTCCTGCCTGCATCCTTTGCGCTCGTGGGCCTCGGAGCTTCCGAGGCTATGACCCTGCTGTTCTCGGTCCGGGCGTTTCTCATTCCTGCATCTGCGTCAGGCAAAACCATCGCCAGGGCATCGAATCTCCTGGAATAGACTGATCGGGAGCAGCCATAGCTGGTCATGAACGAGCCGGTGGCTAGCGAACAGATTTGGCGCCCTGGCATCCCCCCGAAGCTATCAGCGAAGCCGAACGGCGGTATGCCGGGTTACCGCTCTGCCTCCCCGCGCCGCAACGACTTCTAGCGGATGGCGTAGAAATACGGGTCTCCAGCCATTGGGGCGGCATATGGTGCAGCGATGCGCGCGGTGATCCGAACCTTCAGGATGAGAGGGGTCCTGCTCGCCCTGGCTGCCGTTCCCATGCCGGCATGGGCTGAGCCAGCCAACACACTGCCGGAGCTGTGGCGGGCACTTGGGGCCTGCACGCGCGTGAAGAACGTGCCGGCCGCAGCATTGGGCTCGGAAGTGACGGTACTGTTCAGCTTGAAGCGGGACGGCAGCCTTCAGGGGCAACCGCGGATCACGCATTCACACTTGATTGGCGGGCCGGACGAGCAGCAAGCGTTCGTCTCCGCGGCCCTATCGGGGACCGCGACCTGTTTTCCAGTGCCGGTCACATCGGGGCTGGGCGGCGCTATCGCTGGCCGACTGTTCCGGCTGCGTATCCTCAGTTGGCGGCCAGAGCTATGCAGGATTTTAGGTGACGGAGGCGGTCAGGCGGCGCGGTGATCTGGGCTCGCGGCGACCTCGGTCCCGTCGCGGAAGATGACGCCGGCCACGATCTTCGGCAACTGGTTTTCGCCCTTCAGCCGTCGCCAGGTTTTCGAGGCTGCCATCACCAGCTTGAACACCATCAGCTTGGCGGTCGTGGCCGAGAGCGCCCCCTTGGTCCGCACCGTGCGATGCCGGACGGTGGCGAACACGCTCTCGATCGGGTTCGAGCTGCGCAGGTGGTCCCAGTGCTCGGCCGGGAAGTCGTAGAACGCCAGCAGCGCCTCCCGGTCCTTGGTCAGACAGGTGGCGGCGCGCGGGTACTTGGCCCCGTACTTCTCGACGAAGACGGCCAGCGCCGCCTCGGCGGCCGCGCGGGTCGGCGCGCCGTGGATCTCCCGCAGGTCGGCCTTCATCGCCGGCTGAACCGATTTCGGCACCTTGTCGAGGATGTTGACGGTCTTGTGGACCCAGCAGCGCTGGTGAGCCGTGCCGGGGAAGACCTCATCCAAGGCCCGCCAGAAGCCGAGAGCGCCGTCGCCGACCGCGATCTCGGGCGCGATCGACAGCCCGCGCCGCTTCACGTCGACGAGCAACTCCCGCCAGCTCTGGGCGCTCTCCCGCACGCCCACCTGGAAGCCGACGAGCTCCTTCCGGCCCTCGGGCGTTGCCCCGATCAGCACGAGCATGCACTCGGCCTGATCCTCCATCCGGGCCTGCAGGTAGACGCCATCCGCCCACACGTAGACGTAGCGGCGGGCTGAGAGGTCGCGAGACTGCCAGCGGGCATACTCGTCTGCCCAGGTTGCCGTCAGCCGGGCGATGACGGCCGGCGACAGGTTCGGAGCGTCACGACCCAGAAGGGCTGCCAGCGCCTCCTGGAAGTCGCCGGTCGAGACGCCACGCAGGTACAGGACCGGCAGCAGCGCATCCAGGCTGCGGGTGCGTCGCGCCCACTTCGGCAGGAGCGTCGAGGTGAACCGGACCCGGTCTGCAGGTCCTGCCCCACCGCGATCCCGGACACGAACGCGTGCTACCGGGACCGGGCCGATGCCGGTCTGGATCATCCGCTCCGGACCGTGCCCGTGCCGCACCAGCCGCGCGCGTCCGTCCGGCAGCCGCAGATCCTGCATCGCCGTTAGGAAGGCGTCCGCCTCCATCTCGACAGCTTGGGCAAGAAGGCGGCGGGCACCGGCGCGCAGCACCTCGGTCAGGGGATCGTCGATGTCCTCGGGCTGACGAAGCCGGACGATGTTGGTAGGTGTAGCGGCGCGCAATCGAAC
>NZ_BPQX01000046.1 GCF_022179525.1 Methylobacterium persicinum | reverse complement strand
CCGGATCCGTCGCGCCACCCGTGCCACCCGGAGCCGTCGAGCCGCTGGTGCTACCCGAATTCGTCGAGCCGCCCGATCCGGTTGAGCCACCCGTGCCACCCGGAGCCGTCGGGCCACCCGGAGCCGTCGAGCCGCCCGTGCCGCCATTCGTCGCGCGGGTGAAGCCCAGGCTCGCCCCCGTCGCATCGTAGTTCAGGATGGGCTGGAGGAAGGCGAGGTTCGTCGTCGTCTGCAGGCTCGCGAAGCGACCGCTCAGCCCCCCCGCCGCGTTCAGGATCCGGTAGCTCTGGCTCGCCGTGTAGGTGCCCGTGCCCGCCCGCACGTCCACCGTGCCGCCCGACAGCGTCGCCGTGCCGGTGGCGGCGATCGCGTCCGTATGTCCTGCCGCGTCCACCTGCACCCGGAACGTCGAGCCCGCCGCGAAGCTCACCGACCCTGCCACGTTCAGCGTGCTGTAGGGCGTGGCCACGCCTGGCGCCACGATCGATCCCGTAAGCGCCGACACCCTCGGCACCGTCCCCGAACCGCCCAGCGTCGCCCCGCTCTCCACCGTCACCCCCGACGACGCGGCCAGCGAGCCGTTGGCCACCAGGGTCCCCGACACCACGTCCGTCGCCCCGGTGTAGGTCTCCGTCCCGCTCAGGATCAGCGTCCCCGAGCCGATCTTCGACAGGTCGCCCACGCCGGAGATCTCCCCGGCGATCGTCACGGTCCCCGTCCCGCTGTCGATGATCGGATCGCCCTTCTGCGGGAAGCGGATCGCGTTCGTCAGGGTCAGGTCGCCCGCAAACGCCAGGGTCGTGCCCTCGTTCAGGCTCAGGGCGCCCGTGCCCAGGGCCTGGGGATGCCCGACCTTCAGCGTGCCCGTCTCCACCGAGGTGCCCCCGGTGAAGCTGTTCGCCCCGGTGAGCACGAGCGTTCCCCCATCGGTCTTGCGCAGGCCGCCCGTGCCGGACAGGGGCGACGCGATCGTCGCCACCGTCGATGCACCCGCCTTCGTCCCGTCGCCCACGCGCACCTGCGTCGAGGCGCTCGTCAGAGTGAGCGGGTCGCCCTGGACCGTGTAGCCGCTCGCCGCAAACTGCATGCCCCCGGTGGTCACGGGGCCCGCGCTCGCATCCACCGTGACCTTGCCCGGCGTGCCAGTGAAGACCGCGATCGCCCGATCCGCCGCCGTGGTCGAGGCCCCGCCCTGGGCGTTCGTCCAGGCCGTGCCAGCGCCCCAGGAACCGTCGCCGCCTTTCCAGAACGACGTCGCCCGCGCCTGCACGAGCAGGCTCACCGTCTTGGCCGCCTCGTCGCTCTGCACCGACAGGTCCTGGTCGTCGACGCTGCCGCCGATCGTGCCCATGGCAAGGCCGTTGCCCGAGGTTGTGCCGGTGTAGCTGATCAATCGGTACAGGCCGCCGCCGAAGCTCCCCGTCGTGCTGCTCACGTCCAGCGTCCCGCCCAGGCGCAGGTCGCCCTTCACCGCGAGCAGCGCCGTCGTGCCTGCGCTCCCGCCGAGCGTTGCCACGAGGTGCGAGCCCGGCGCCAGCGTCAGGTCCCCTGTGGTCAGCGTCTGACCCTGGACTCCCGCCAGGGTGCCCCTCGAAGCCACCGTGACGGAGCCCACTGTCCCGGTGCCGCGCAGCGTCGCCCCGGACGCCACCGACACCGCACTGGCCAGCGACCCGCTCACGGCCAGCGCGCCCGCCGACACGGTCGTCGCGCCTGTGTAGAGGTTCGTTCCCGTCAGGGTCAGCGTGCCCGGGCCCTGCTTCACCAGCGTGCCCGTACCTGAGATCACCCCCGCGAAGGTCTGGTCCGCGCCCGGCGCGAAGACCAGGGCCGCGTTGTCGACGATATCCCCCGTCACCGACCCCGAGGCCGTGCCGTCGCCCAGCTGCAGCGTCCCCGCCGAGACCGCGGTGCCGCCCGCGTAGGTCTTCGCCCCCGTCAGGACCAGCGTGCCCGTGCCCTCCTTGGCCAGGGCGCCGGGACCCGTGAGGTCGGAGGCGATGACGGCCGTGCCGCCGCCCGTCGCATTCTTGTCCTCGACGGTGATCCGGGTGGACTTGCTACCCGCGAAGCCGGCCAGATCGATCGCACCGCCGGCCAGGGCGTAGCCATCCGTCGTGAAGGACAGCGCGGCCACGCTCGGCGTGGCGCCGTCGCTCACCGTCACTTTGCCCGCCGGGCCGGCAAAGATCGCCAGCGCCCCCGGCGTCCATGCCGTGGCCCCGGTGCCGTCCCGGTCCGACCAGTTCGTGCCGTTGGCGCTCCAGGTGCCGCCCCCCGTCGTGGGACCGGCCCAGAACCGACCGGCCGCGACCTTCAGATCGACGTGCTTGTCCGTGGTCGTGTCGACGGACACCAAACTGTCGGCCGGGGCATTCCCGACGGTCAGGCCCGTGTCGGAGAGCTTTCCGGTGTAGTCGAAGATCCGGTAGGTACCGGTGGTGATCCCGCCTGCCGTCGTCAGGTTCAGGCGGCCGCCGAGGGTGAGGTTGCCGCCTACGCTCACCGCCGCCGTCGTGGTCGGCGCGCCCAGGGAGAGCGCCGTCAGCGCGGAACCGGACAGGGTGAGATCTCCCGCCGTCGTGAGATTCTGGCTGCCGGACGCGATCCTCAGCATCCCGCCGTCCTGAACGGTCAGCGCGCCGCCGATCGAGCCGGCCGTCGCCCCGGTCGGATCGCCGGACAGCGTGGCGCCGGATTGTACCGTCACCGCGCCAGCGACGCTGCCGCCGGCCAGGACCAGGGTGCCGCCGCTCACGGTGGTCATTCCCGTGAGGGTGTTGACGCCGGTCAGCGTGAGGGTGCCCGGACCCTTCTGCTCCAGCGAGCCGGTGCCGGAGACCACGCCGGCATAGGTCACGTCGTCCGCGCGGTTGAACGCCAACGTTCCGGAGTTGACGACGTTGCCGCTGATCGAGCCCGACTTGCCGCCATCGCCGAGCCGCAATGTGCCGCCGTCGATCGCCGTGCCGGCGGTGAAGGTGTTCTCGCCGGTCAGCGTGAGGGTGCCGCTGCCGAATTTTGTGAGGCCGAGCTTCTGGTCCGCCTTCGCGCCGTTGGCGAGGACGCCCGAGAAGGTCGTGCTGGTGTCGTCATAGCCCACGAACAGGTAGCTGCTGAACTCCACGCCCGGAGGCAGCGAGCCGTTGGCTTGGCTGGAATCCGTCTCGCCGATCACCTTTCCGCTGCCCGCGAGCGAGCCGATGGAGGCGGTGTTGCCCGTCAGGATGAGGGTGCCGCCTGCCTCGACCGTGACCGCCGACTTGTACGGCAGGGCGCGGCTGCTGTCGGCGAGCAAGAGCCTCCCGCCGGAGATGGTCACGGGACCGGTGAAGGAGTTCGTTCCACTGAGGATCTGCTGGTTGGTCCCGACCTTGGCCAGGCCGCCGCTTCCCTCGATCTCGCCGGCGAACGTGTAGCTCTTGCTGCCCGATTCACCGATCGTCAGCGTGTTCTCGTTCAGCTTGATCTTCGCGCCCGCATTCGAACGGATGATACCGGATGCGGCCGCGTTCCCTCCCACGATCTCCAACGTCGCGCCGTAATCGACCGTGATGGCGTTGCCTTTGTCGTTGGCCGCCCCGCCCCTCAACACCACGCCGCCCGACCCGACCCTCAGACCGCCGGTGTAGGTGTTGGCGCCGCTGAGCGTCAGCGTGCCATTGCCGAATGTCTTCTGAAGGCCGCCCTTGCCCGAAATGGTGCCCGAGAACTCCGTGGAGGTGTTGTCCCCGCCAACGAAGAAGGTGGCCTGCTCGGCGATCGTGACCGCGCCGGCCCCCGCCAGGGACCCGAGCTTGGCAAAGCCGCCCACCGCCAGCGTGGCGTCGGACGCGACCGTCAGGCTGCCGCTCAGGGTACCGCCGCCAGCGAGGGTCAGGGGACCGCCGCCGTTCAGGGCAAGGGTGCCGGCGCTGATGAGAGTCGCGCCGGCGTAATCGTAGCGACCGCTCAAGGCGAGCGTTCCGGCTCCCCGCTTCTCCAGCGAGCCGTTGCCGGTGATTGTCGCGCTAAAGGTCACGTCGTCCGCGCGGTCGATGATCAGCTTGCCGTTGTTGGTGATCGAGCCCGCGACCCAACCCGACTTTCCACCATCGCCGATCCGGAGCGTGCCAGCGCTGATCGTCGTGTCTCCATAGTCGTTCTGACCCGTCAGGATCAGAGTTCCGCCGCCGGTCAGTTCCAACCCTTGCGTGCCCTTGAGTGACGCGGCGATCCTAGCCGAGATCGCCCCGTCCGCGACCGTGATTTTCGGTCCTCCGGATTTCGTCGACAGAGTGAGGTCGTCGCCCGTGATCACGTAGCCGTCGACGGCGAAGGTCAGCGATTCGCTCGAAACTCCCCCCTTGGCGTTGGACACCGTCACAATGCCCCCCGTCCCGGCGAAGATGGCGCCCGTGAGGTTGGTGCTCGCGACGCGGTCGGTGCCGTCGGCATAGGTCCAGTTTGTGACGGTGCTGTCTGCCGTCCACGTCCCGGTACCACCGACGATGGGACCCGCCTTCCCCGTGGTCGTGCCGCCGTTCCAGTACTGGGGCGTCCAGGCGACCGTCAGCATCAGGGTGTTCTGAGAGGCATCGAGACTCGTAGCGTACGTGTAACCGCCCTGGCCCTTGATGGAGGAGAACGCATCTGTGGCGGCGGGCGCCGTGCCGTATTTGATGAGGTTGTAGGTGCCGACCGCGTTGGTGGCGGGCAGGGCCGCGATGGTGAGGGACCCCTGGTAGCTGAAGGCCCCAGTCAGCATGACGATGGGCGCGGACGGCCTCTTGGTCAGATCGAGCGTCAGGTTCGAGCCCGCCTGAAGGGTGAGCGTCTTCCCCTTCAGGGAGACGGTGTTCGAGACGCTCTTGATGGACAGGGTGCCCCCGGACTGGACGACCAAGTCTTTGCTGATGGACGTGATCGTGTCGCGATCCGTGCTCGTGTCGACGAGGGCGAAGGTTCCGCCGTCCTGCACGGTGACAAAGCCGTTGATGCTCCCCCGCGTGGTCGCGCTTCCAAGCTGGAACGTGCCCTTCTTGATGACCCAGCTGGCATCGCCGGCCGTGTCCTCGTAGCCGATGCCCATCCATTTCCCGTCGGTCTCGACGACGATGGTTCCGAAGCCCTGGAATACGCCGCCGTAGGTCGGGTCTTTCTGCACGCGGAACATCAGGGAGCTCATGTCGAGCTTTGCGCCGTGGCCGGTCAGCTTCAACGTGTTGTCGCTCCCCCGCGCGATCACGGTGCCGGTGAGCGAAGCGAAGGTGGTCCCATTGCCTTGCAATTCGAGGACGTTGGTGCCGGACGTGAACTCGATCGCGAGAGCATTTCGCTTCGATCCTTCGGCACCCGCGCCGGCCGAGACGGTCGCCCCAGCGGACAGGATCAGCGTGACGTTGGCCCCGGTGATGCCGACACCACCGAGGGCGTAGGCCGGCACCTTGCTCTTGTCGGTGGACCACGTGTAGCCCGCAAGGCCGCTCGTGCCGCCCTTGATGGTCACACCGTCGTTCACGGTGACGCTTGCACCCGATGCGGCGAGCGCGAGGCCGACGCCGCCGTCGCCGCCGGCACCGCCGATGGTGCCGTCAGCGCCATTGCCGCCCTTGCCGCCGGTGATGTTGGTCGTGATGGTGTACGGGCCGGTACCCGTCAGAACGGCACCGAACCCACCCTCTCCGCCGCCGCCGCCGCTGGAGGGTTGATCGCTTCCGTGATTGATAAGGATCGTGCCGCCATTGCCGCCATTGCCGCCGGTCGTGGCCGTGGTGGGGGCCGTGTCGCCGACATAGCCGTGCGCGCCGCCGCCGCCGCCGCCGATCCCCTGAGTGTAATCGTTGGCTCCGCCGTTTCCGCCGGCCGCCCCAACCGTCGCACCACCGACGCCGCCGGCGATCGGGTCGCTCTTGCTGCCGGCCCCTCCCTTGCCGCCGGACCCCCCTTCCTGTCCGGCGCCGCCACCACCGCCGCCCGCCGTTCCGGTCGCGTCCCCGCCCGCGCTGCCGGTGCCCGTGGTGCTGCTCGTCCCCCCGGCGGCACCCTCGCCGCCCACCCCACCCTTGGCGAGCGCGACGGCACCGAACCCGAGCGGCGCGAAGGCCATTGGGACAGCGACCAGAGCCGTGGATGCAAGCAGCGCGACCGCCCAGCCGGCGCGACGCCGCTTAGGGCCCCTGCATGTGCCGAGCGTGTTTAGCGCGATCCCGATTTGATTCGGCATGGGAAACGTTCCGTTCAGTGCCACGCCAGCAATTCGCGGCAGCGGCGGCGTAAATCCCGGCGCTTCTAGCTTCCTCAGCGATCCGATGTCGTATTTTTTACACCGCACCGGGACATTTGTGTCCAATTGTTGCATCTTAGCGCCATAAAACAGCGGTTGATAGGCGTATATATCCTCAATCTTGAGTTTTTATTGTATCGATAAGACATGATTCATCAGAATTTATGCTGCAGGATCGTAGAATATAAATTCGACGCATGGGAAAAGTCGTACCGATAGATAGAACGATGCCATACGGATCCCCAAGCGCCGTGCCTGGCCATTGACGAGGGGTCCCCGGCGGCGCCCTCAGATGTCCGTTCGGTTCGCGGGTGAGGGGACGCGTCTTGCCATCGTGTCCCGGCGACGGTGATGATCCGCCGCCGCGGCCTTCCCAAAGCCGAGGCGAGAGCCGTCGCGATCCTCACCGGCACCGGCATCGAGGCCCCGCCTCGCCGAACTCCTCGACGCCGCCTCCTGAAAGGCGCTACGTCCGGGCGGCATGAGCGAGCATCCCCGCACCATCGGCGTCATCGGGATCGGCACCGGCAGCCCTGGACACGTGACCGTTCACGCGATGCGGGCGGAGGCCCGGGCCAGGCACGGCTGGATCACGGGCATCTCTCGGCTGACGCGCCGCGACGCCGGACGCTCCGTCTAGGCGCCGGCCATGCTGCAGTTGCGGGACTATCAGCGGGCGGGCCTCGACGCGCTCCATGCCGCCTGGGCGCGGGGAGGGGAGGGGGAGGATGCCGGCCGGCTCGTCGTGCTGCCGACGGGGGCGGGCAAGTCCCTAGTCATCGCGGCCCTCGCCCGCGAGGTGCTGGAACAGGCTCCCCACACCCGCGTCGCCATCGTCACCCACAGCCGCGAGTTGGTCGCGCAGAACTTCGCCGAGTTGAAGCGGCATTGGCCGGAAAGTCCGGCGGGGATCTTCTCGGCCGGGCTCGGCCGGCGGGAGGCGGCGGCGCAGGTGCTGGTCTGCGGCATCCAATCGGTCGCCGACCGCCTCGCGGCGATCGGCCCCCGGGATCTGGTGATCGTCGATGAGGCGCATCTCATCCCCCGCACCGCCGAAACCCGCTACGGCCGGTTCCTCGCAGGGCTGCGCGCCCTCGCCCCGGCGATGCGAGTCGCCGGCTTCACGGCCACGCCCTATCGGCTGGATTCCGGGCGGCTCGACGAAGGTCAGGGCCGGATCTTCACCGGGATCGCCTATGAGGCCGATACCGGCGACCTGATCCGCCGGGGCTACCTCGCCCCCCTCGTCTCCAAGGCGACCCTGACGCAGCTCGACGTGACCGGGGTCGGCCGCCGGGGCGGCGACTACATCCCAAGCGAGCTTGAGGCGGCGGTCAACCGCGACTGGATCACTAAAGCCGCCGTCGCCGAACTGGCGGAATACGGGCGCGGGCGCCGGTCCTGGCTCGCCTTCTGCGCCGGCCTCGCCCACGCCGGTTCGGTGCGCGACGCCGTGCGGGGGGAGGGGTTCTCCTGCGAGACGGTGGATGGTGGCACCCCCAAGCGGGAGCGCGACCGGATCGTGGCGGCCTTCCGGGCGGGCAAGATCCGCTGCCTCGCCTCGGTGGGGGTGCTCGGCACCGGGTTCAACGCTCCGGAGGTCGACCTCGTGGCCCTCCTCCGGCCGACCCGGAGCACGGGGCTCTATGTCCAGCAGGTCGGCCGGGCGCTCCGGCGGGCCCAGGGCAAGGACGACGCCCTGATCCTCGATTATGCCGGACTGGTGCGGATGCACGGGCCGGTGGATGCCGTCACCGTCCGTACGGCCGAGGCGGTGAGGGTTGGGGCAGGGGGCCTGCGCGCCAAGCCCTGCCCCGGCTGCGGCGCCCTGATCGCCCTCAACGCCTCGACCTGCGAGGCCTGCTGGACCGAACCGGAGACGGAGCGCGAGCCCGGCCACGACGCCGCCGCCGAGGACGAGCTGTCCGTCCTCTCGGAGACGGCCCTTCCCTCTGCCCATGCCCCTGCCGCTCCGTCCGCTGAAGCGGAGTGGCACCGGGTCACCGCCTGGGGCCTGGAAGAGGCGCCGGACGGCCTCGACGTGGTCCTCGGTTGGGCCGAGGGCTCCTGGCGTGTCCGACTGCGACCGGAGGGGCGCGGCTACGAGCGCGAGAAGGCGGTGCTCTGGTGGCGTGGGCTCGGCGGCGGCCGGGACGCGCCCCTCGACACGGCGGGCTTCCTCGACGCCGCCGAGGCCCTCGCCCGCCCCGCCGCCGTGCAGGTGGTCGGCAAGGCACTGTCCGAGGAAATCGCCTGCCGCACCGCGGACGGCCGCCTCCTGGCCGACGTCCGGCGCCTCGCGGACCGGGGCTCGCTCAGGGACCCGACACCCCGGGGGTAGGCTGGAGGAGGAGGCGAGGCACGGCGGGGCAGGGCGCTCGGACCGCCCTCGCCCCAACCGGAACGCCGTTATGGGCGA
>NZ_BPQX01000045.1 GCF_022179525.1 Methylobacterium persicinum | reverse complement strand
CTCAAATCACAATGTCAAAGAGCCAGGATCACCCGCCCCAAGGGCAGAAACCCACCACCCTACGAAACTCACGAACCGATCCACCCCAGGCTTCAACCACCGCCCGGCACGCATCGCTCGATTGTCGGTAAGGTCGTCCGCTTCAGCGCCACAACAGCACCAGAGACAGACAGTGCAGCGTCCGGTTCGCTTCCGCGGCCGGCGCCGATGAACAGGGGTATACGGATCGGCCCGGACGGCGTCAACCGCCTTTTTCCAAGCCTGTCGTTTTTTCTGTCAGAAGCCCGTGACGGCCGCGTGACGCGCCGTCAGGCCATTCAGCGCCCCTTCTTGATGTCGGCGAGTGCCCTGCTGAGACCGTCGGCAACGCGCGCCCTTTCCTCAGGGCCCGCGTCCCGCGCCACCACGACTTCCTGCCGCCGCGACACGAGCGTCAGGCGCAACAGGCCGAACTCCTCGTCGTCGACGGAGGTGAGCTTGGTCCAGAGCGGATTGAAGCGCCACTCCCGGCGTTCCCCACGGTGGCTCACACGAGCGAGGAGAATCTCGATCTGGGAGATCATGACCTCTTCGAAGGAGCCTCCCCTCCGAAAGCTCACCTTCAGGGCAAGATAGATCCCCAGCATGTCGAGGCCGAAGAAGCCCGCGATGGGCCAGAACCCCATGCGCCAAGCCCAGACGGAGACGGCCGTCGACACGAGGCAAAGGCCGCCCATGACCGCCCGGAAGCCTGTCCGCGTCAGGGATTGATGCGGACGGATCGTCGCCGCGAAGACCGGTCGGTCGAAGCTGTCCGGATCGAGCCCGTCCGGGTGAACTGAAGGATTGCCGCTCGCCATGGCACAGATATAACGCGCCAATGCCGACTAGAAAGCCGTCCGCCGCCGCCGTCAGCGGCCGGCTCGCCCCGCGACTCGCCGCTGTGGCCCTGGATGCATCGGCCGAGCCAGCACCAGACCCCGTGGGAGACGCCGCCGTCGAGGAGATCTTCCGGCGGTTTCAGGCGGCGAATCCCGCCCCGGTCAGCGATCTCCGCTATACGAATACCTACACGCTGCTTGTCGCCGTCGTCCTCTCCGCGCAGGCGACCGACCGTGGGGTGAACCTCGCCACGGGTCCGCTCTTCAAGGTGGCCGATTCGCCGGAGAAGATGCTGGCCCTCGGCGAAGACCGGGTGCGGCACTTCATCCGCACCATCGGCCTGTTCAACACCAAGGCCAAGAACGTGATCGCCCTGTCGCGCATCCTCATCGAGGAGCATAGCGGCGAGGTTCCGGCGACCCTCGACGCATTGCAGGTGCTGCCCGGTGTCGGCGCCAAGACGGCGAGCGTGGTGCTGAACGTGGCTTTCGGCGTCCCGCGGATCGCCGTGGACACCCATATCTTCCGCGTGGCGAACCGGATCCCCCTTGCCGTCGCCGCCACCACGGACAAAGTACAGACCACGCTCGAGGCGCGCGTGCCGGCTTCGTATCTGCTCCATGCCCATCACTGGCTGATTTTGCATGGCCGGTACGTGTGCAAGGCGCGCAAGCCGGATTGCCCGTCCTGCCGGATCAGCGACCTCTGCCGCTACCCGGCCAAGACGGTCTGAGCACCCGGGACCCTACCCCGCGACCCGCCTGCGCATCCGCGGGTGGGGGCTAACGCGTTGTGCTGCCAGTCCGCTTCGGGTAGTTTGCGATGCGGCCGCCGGGTCCTTCGCGAGGGGCCGTCCGGCCGCCCGACCACGCGTCCGGTCGCCACGCCGCGGATCCCGCTTCACTCGTCGCGCTACCCAGGAGCCCCGGCCCATGGACTTCCTCAAACCACGGTACACGCCCATGAACCGCCGCCGTCGCATCTACGAGGGCAAGGCGAAGGTCCTCTACGAGGGGCCGGAGCCGGGCACCCTCATCCAGCACTTCAAGGATGACGCGACCGCGTTCAACGCCAAGAAGCACGAGGTCATCGATGGCAAGGGCGTGCTGAACAACCGGATCTCGGAGTTCGTCTTCCAGAACCTCAACGACATCGGGGTGCCCACCCACTTCATCCGGCGGCTGAACATGCGCGAGCAGCTGATTCGGGAAGTGGAGATCATCCCCCTGGAGATCGTCGTGCGCAACGTGGCGGCAGGCTCCCTGGCCACCCGGCTCGGGCTGGAGGAAGGCACGCAGTTGCCGCGCTCGATCATCGAGTTCTATTACAAGAACGACCAGCTCAACGACCCGATGGTGTCCGAAGAGCATATCACCGCGTTCGGCTGGGCGACGCCCCAGGAGATCGACGACATCATGGCGCTGGCGATCCGCGTCAACGACTTCCTGTCCGGCCTCTTCCTGGGCGTCGGCATCCGGCTGGTAGACTTCAAGATGGAGACCGGCCGCCTGTGGGAAGGCGACATGATGCGCATCGTCGTGGCGGACGAGATCTCCCCCGACTCGTGCCGGCTGTGGGACATCAAATCGTCCGACAAGCTGGACAAGGACCGCTTCCGTAAGGATCTCGGCGGCCTGATCGAGGCCTATACCGAAGTCGCCAAGCGACTCGGCATCATGGCCGAGAACGAGAAGGTCCAGATGGGCGGTCCGCGCCTCGTGCAGTGATGGTCAGGCCGGCCGGCGGAGCGGGCCGGTCGCCGGAAAATTACGCGCCAACCTGGCGTGGGTCGAGAGGTCGGGGCCGAAGCCTCGATTGTAATGGGGGTCCTGCACCAGCAGCGGCCCCCATCTCTTTGAGAGGTCCACGATTTCGCGCCCGTGCCGGGCGCGGGCTTCGTCGGTCCAGCGGCGGCTCGCCGCCTCGCGATGGATGAGCACCGCCTCCGGCGCAAAGAGCGTGTGGAAGCCGGCTTCGTTGAGGCGCAGGCACAGGTCGACGTCGTTGAAATCGACCGCGAAACGCTCTGCATCGAAGCCGCCGACCGCACGGAACTTGGCGGCGTCCACCATCAGGCAGGCTGCGGTGACGGCCGAGACCCTGTGCGCGGCGCGAAGTGTGGAGAGGTACCCCTTAGCATCGCCCGGGAAATGCCGGTGGGCGTGGGTCACGAGGCCACCCGTCCCGAGCACGATTCCCCCGTGCTGGATCCGGCCCGCCCCGTCGATAAGCTTCGCGCCAACGGCCCCGATGTCCGGCCGCAGGGCGTGGCGGGCCATGGCGATGAGCCAATCCGGCCGGAAGGCTTCGACGTCGTTGTTGAGGAACACGAGCAGCTGGCCACGGGCCCGGGCCGCCGCGGCGTTGTTCATGGCCGCGAAGTTGAAGGGCCCTGGGTAAGGCACCACGAGCCCTCTCCCCTCCCCCGCGAAGGCTTGCAGGTACGCGAGGGTCTCCGAATCCCGGCTGCCGTTGTCACAGACGATGATTTCCAGCGCGGGCCATGCCGTCCGGGTGCGCAGCGAATCAAGG
The DNA here is from genome assembly GCF_022179525.1 of Methylobacterium persicinum. GTDB lineage: Bacteria > Pseudomonadota > Alphaproteobacteria > Rhizobiales > Beijerinckiaceae > Methylobacterium > Methylobacterium persicinum. Next base: position 86,674 of record NZ_BPQX01000045.1, on the reverse strand, counting down.
CAGGGACGCAGCAGATCGAGCCGGTCGCGGGTCGGGACGATGATGCTGACGAGGGGCGTCTCCGGCAGGGAATGGGTGACCCGGATCAGGCCCCCGGGTTCGGCCATCACCGTTGACGCTTCGCGTCCGGTCCGATCGAGGTGCCCGCGCACGGCTTCCGCGCGGCCGATCGCTGGGTTGGTGCCGGGACGCTGGAGATAGAGAAGACCGGGCAGGTGGCCGATGGCCCCGGCGCCATGCGTCTCGGCGATGCGCAGGGCAGCCTCGGTCGCGCTCGCCGGGGCGGGGCCCTGCAGCGTGTTGGCCCGGTAGGCGAGCAGGCCGAGATACTCGACGGCCATCAGAAGATCCGGATCGAAGGCCGGCGGCAGGATCGGGAAGGCGGGGCCATTCGGTTCGTGCTGCGCCAGACCGTCGCCGTACAGCGCCACGAGCGTCGGCTCGGCTGCGAATGTCCGTTCGATCCGGTCGGTCGCGCCGGCGAGAAGCTCGCCCGCGCCGATCACCGTGAAGCCGGCGGAGGAGGACGGCCGATCCTCGACGGGCCGCGTCATGGCCCTGGACGGAAGGGACAGGCGATGATCGATGCCTGCGAGCGCCGCCAGTCGCTGGCGGGCCCGCAACCGCTTGCCGGTGGCCAGGGCCGTCACCACCCCCCACGCCGCCCGGGGCTCGTGGAGCACGGCGTCGACCAGGGCGCGAAGGGCCCGGCGCGCACTTCGTTTCTCACCGAGATACGCGCCGGTTCCGTGATCCGGGGGCCTGAGCCCACTCATTCCAGATCCTCGCCGAAGGTCGTGAGGGAGAGGGCCGGATGATAGAACGGATCGTGCCGGATCACCGACAGCCACCTTTCCGTGAAACGGGCGGCCTCCCGCTCGAAGCGCTCGCGTTTCGCGCCGGTTGAAGGCCCGCGGCTAATCGATTCAAAGTGATAGAGTTCGGCGGCAGGCGTCCAGACGCATTTCCAGTCGCGGGCCGCGAGACGGAGGCAGAAGTCCACGTCGTTGAAATCGACCGGGAACGCGTCTTCATCGAACCCACCTACGGCCTCGAACTTATGGCGCGCCACGGCGAGGCAGGCGGCCGTGACCGCTGAGACCTCATGCGCGACGCGGAGGCGGCCGAGATGTCCGGGCGTGTCTGCGGGGCGGCGGCGCAGGATGTGGCCCGCCCGCCCGGCGAGGCCGACGACGACACCCGCATGTTGCAGCTTGCCGTCGCCGAAGAGCAGTTTGGCGCCCACGGCGCCGACGTCAGGCCGCAAAGCCTGACGGACCAGCTCACCGGCCCAGCCCGGGTGGCGCAGGCCGACATCGTTATTCAGCAGCACCACAACCTGACCCGACGACGCTGCGACCCCCGCATTGACCATCGCGGAGAAGTTGAAGGGGTGGGGGAAGCTCATGATCCGGACACGGGCGTCGCGGGTGAGTTCGTAGTAGAACGAAAGGACGGCCGGATCGGTCGAGCCGTTGTCGACGACGATCAGCTCGATGACGGGATAATCGGTGCCGTCGAGGACCGCGCGGCAGGCTGGAACGATCAGGTCGGGCCGGTCGCGCGACGGGATCACCACGCTGAGCAAGGGCGGAGGTTCCGGCAGGGGCCAGACGAGATCCGTCGCACCACTCTGGAAGCGTGCCCGGGCGGACGCATTCGTGGCCGTCAGCCAGCGATTCAGCAAGGGCGCGCGGTCGTCTCCGTCCCGGACCGGCGACATCCGTGCCACGGGCCGCGGGCAATGGTTCGCATGACGGCACGCGGTGGCAGCTGCGATCCCTACACTCGCCACAGCATTGGCGAAGGGGCCGATCGGCAGGGCCGGAAGGCGCGCGACGAGTTTTCGCGATAGCAGGACAGCGCGGCCCAGATATCCGGTCGCGAGGGCAAGATCAGGACTCCAATCGGGCTTGAGCCGGGGCGACCCATCGGGCGCGATCTCGTCTGCGTAGGCCAGGTCGTTATTGCCGAGGCTCGCCGCCAGGAGGGCGAGGCCATCGGGTGCGAGCTCGTCGCCCGCTTCCAGAAGGCAAAGAGCATCGGCCCCGGCGAGCAGGTCTGACGCCGTGAGGTCGGGATCCCAGGCCGCGCCAGACGTTTCCGTCGGGGGCTCGTCCCACAGAACCACCGTCTCGGCCGGCGTATGGGACTGGCGACCGAGGTTCGCCAGCGTCCGCTGAACCCCCCTGCCCTCCCCGCGCTCTGCCAGGATGACGCATCGGATGGCGAGGCTTGGCACGGGGCCTGTGAAGGGCACGCGCCGTTCGGCGGCCCAACCAGCAAAAGATTTCAGCCGCGTGACGGCGACGCCTCCGCGCAGCGTGTCGCGGACACGGCGGGCCTGTCCCTTCGCCCGGGCGACGACGGCTGCGGCCGCGTTCCCCGGACGACGACGCACGCATTCGAGGAAAATCCCCGCCTCGCTGCGCCGGGCGACACGGTCGAGGACCGTCCCGGCGCCCAGGGAAAGCTGGAGCTCCGTCGCGTCGGCGGGAATGAGGCCGATCCAGCGGCCTCGCCCGAAGGCTGGCCCCGGCAGCACGGCGATCTGGGTGTCGCCCACGGACCGAAGGATGCGAAGAACCGGGCGCTGAGGCGGCGCGAGGGCGTCGCCCGTATAGCTCAGGACGATCCATCCGCCCGGCGAGCCCGGCAGAACCAAGCGCGTGTCGAAGACCGGATCCCCCGTCGGTTCGAGACGGAACGGGACGCCCCGGCCTAGACGGCCCCCAATCCACCCCGCCCGCCGGTCACCTGACGGCGCAGCGGGATCACTGGGCAGCGTCGCCTCCGCCAGCCGATACGGCAGCCGCCGGCTTGCGATGACGGGGCTTGGCCTTGCCGGGCGACGCCTTCCCTGCGCCGAGGCTGACCTCGATGTCGTAATCGGCAGCCATGTCCGCCGGCACCACGAGATCATCCACCACGATCTGCGCAAAGCCCTGTGCTTCGCCCCGGCCGATCTCGGCATTCGTCCGCGCCATACGGCTGGTGACGACCTTATCGTTGTGCTTGATGGCGAACGTCACTGGGACGTCGAACCGGCCCGGTGCGCCGGCAGGCCCGAGCAGCACCCGCGCCTCCACGCCGACCTTGACCCGCACCGAGCCATCCGGCTGGCGGGCGCATTCCCGGGCGATCCGACCGAGGCTGATCTGCGTCCGCACGTTGTCGCCGGCAACCGTACGCAGGGCTGCCCCCCCCTCGGCGACATCGACGGTCGGACAATAGGCGGCCTCCACCTCCTTCGGCTGGGAGGGAGGCACCGTCGTCCCGCCGTACTTGAACAGGTTCGAGAAGACGTTGCCCTCCTCCGCCCCGGCTGGCCACGGGGCGAGCGTAGCCGCTAGGACGACACCGAGAAGGCAGAACCGCTTACCGACCATGACGAGCATCCGCAGAGGCAGGTTCACTTGAGGCTGTCGAAGCCCGCGGCGAAACCCTTCATCGACAGGGGAATGCCGACGCCTTCCTCGGGGGTCTGGAAGACGATGAAGGTCGCCTTGGAGCCGTTCTTGAACTGTTGGATCAGGCCGCCATCCATGACGACCTCCGCCACGCACCCGGTGGTGAGGCATCGAACGAAGCCGGCGCGGCCGATATCCGTCTGATCGATCTTGAGGCCGAGGCCCGAGGGCAACAGTACCCCGAGCGGCGCGACCACCCGCAGGAGATAGCCACGGTTGTCGGCCGTCTTCAGGACGATCACGACCAGTGTCAGGTTCGGCCTGTCCTCGGCGGCGAGGTATTGCACCAAAGCGCATTGCTCGGCCTTGGCGCCGGCGGGCGTTTCGCAACGCAATTGCCAGTCATCGAAGGTCTTGCGAACGGTCCCCTGCGCGGCCGCCGGCCCGCAAGACAGAACCGCCATCATGATGAAGAGACCGGACAGCGCAGCTGCCTGCCGGAAACGATCGAGCCTCGCGAGGAACGGCACCGTCTGACCCTGTCGGATGAGCCGCGCCCTGACGGCGGCCCGGGAAACGAGGGTGTTCCGACCATGCGGGGGCCTCGGCTGTCAAGCGAGGGACCGACATCTCACAAACGCAGAGCGCTACCCGGCGGCCACTTTATAGCCTAGATTGTCATCACGTCGCCCGCCCCGCCCTTCCGGAACGAAAAGCCATGCGTCTTCCCATTCTCTCGGCCGTCTGCCTTGTCGGCACATTCATCCAGGCGGGGGCCCAGGGCCTTCCGGTGGGTGAGACGACCTATGTCGAGCACTCCCTCAACCGGTCGGACACGCTCGAGATCGAGCATCCACCCGTCGCCGTGAACCCCTATGGCCGTCGGGGCGGTTCGGCGGCCATCGCTGGCTTCTGCCGGGACGGCGGCATCATCCGCCGGCAGGACCAGTTCGGGAACCCGGTGATCCTGCGCCAGCGGGAGATCTGCGATAGCGTCGCACCCCGGACCCTCGACCCTGGCGAGGTGAACCCGCGGCCGACGTGGCCGGCGGAGACCGTGACGGCTCGCCGGGTCCTCCGCGTGAAGGGCTGAGGATCACCCGAAGCGGTGCAGGGCCGTCCCGTTCCGCTTCAACCACGCCTCGGCCGCGTCCACGTGGCCGCAGAGACTGCGGGCGACGGCCCAGAAGCGGGGCGAATGGTTCATCTCGCGCAGGTGCGCCATCTCGTGGGCCACGAGGTAGTCCAGCACCATCGGCGGCGCGAGGATCAGCCGCCAGGAGAAGTTGAGCTCCCCCCGCGCGGTGCAGGAACCCCAGCGGCTGCGCGTGTCACGCAGGGTGATCCGCAGCGGGCGTTGGCCGAGCGTCGCAGCATGCCGTTCCACGGCCTCGCCGATATCGTCCCGCGCCGCCCGCATCAGCGCCTCGCGCACCCGCCGCGGGAAATGTGCCTCGTTGCAGGCTGCGGAGAGCACGGGGCGACCGTCATCCACCTCCAGTCGAACGCCGCCTCGGCCTTCCCGCAGGACCAGCCGGTGGTTCTCGCCGCGGATGGGAATCTCCGCACCGGGCTCGAAGGGGATGCGCTCAGGCACGCGGGCGAGCCGACCGGCGATCCAGCCGGCGTGGCTCGCGGCGAAGCGCTGGGCCGTGCTCAGGGCGAGTCGTGGCGGCAGGGTGATCACCGCCTCTCCCGTCGCCGCCGACACCCGAAGGGTCATCCGCCGGGCGGTATCCCGCCGGCGCAGCGCGATTCGCAGGAGCGCGCCCTCATGATGGACCTCGAGATGGTCAGGATCGGGTCGTCGCAGGAACGCGAGGGGCATGACGCCCTTTTAACGCCACCGCCGCGCAGGCTCCAGATCCTTCGTTTCGGTGGGGCGGTGTCAGACGCCGGTCACGACCGCCCACATGGCCGTCTCGGGCAGCACGAGGAGCGCCGCGGCCGAAAGGGCAATGCCGTAGGGAATGCCCGTCTTGGCATCGTGCAGTCGCAGGGCGAAGGGCAGACGCACGAGGGGGTTCGGTAGGGGGTGCGACCGGGCCGCCAGGAGGGCGAGGGTCAGGATGCCCCCGAGGACGGACGCGGCCAGCAGGTAGTCCAGCAATCCGTCGAATCCGAGCCATAGGGCAGTCGCCGCCGCGAGCTTGGCATCCCCGCCGCCGATGACGTTGAAGGCGAACAGCGTGAACGTCACCGTGAGGACGAGCGCCGCCGCACCGACGTGAAGGCCAATGTCTTCCCAGCTCATCAATCCGGTCGCCGCCAGGAGGGCGAATCCAAGCACGAGGCCGAGGGAGATCCGGTTGGGGATCAGCATCGTCAGAAGATCGCTGGCAGCCGCATAGGCCATCAGGAACGGGAACAGGATCAGCAGGCCGAATTCGGCGACGAGGGTTCCGCTCATCATGAGTGCCGACATGCCTCGTCAGGATCGTCTGGCCGTCCCTCAGTCTCGCCGGCCGCGAACACTCATCCGCAGGGCGGCTATCCGGTGGAGCGAGCCGGTGGGAACATGATCCGACACGGCGAATTTCCGCCCCGCTCCGCAAGGAACGTGACGGGAACTCGCCGTGGCGCGGAACGGGAGGGCGCGAACGCCCCCGGTCAGTTCAGCTGGGCGGAGATGGAGCTGAACTTGGCGTTCAGCTGGGTGCCGATGACCTTCAGCGTGCCGATGATGACAACTGCGATGAGGGCGGCGATCATGCCGTATTCGATGGCAGTGGCGCCGGATTCGTCGCCGGCGAAGCGCTTCATGATGCTCTTCATGGGAAAATCCTGGTTCGATGTCGCGAGGTGACCGACGAAGTGTTGCGCCACGATCGGCGGCTGCAACACACTGCGAAATCCCTCTTAAAAACGAGTTAAGCTCAGAGCGGAAAGACAATGCTATGAGCTACAATCGGAGATTGGTAAATAAAAATTGACTGAAAACTCCGTCAAATCAATACGATCGATGCCAACATTCGCGATATCTCTTTAGTGTTTGATTTACCAATTTAATGCTTGATGGACGGGCACGGCAGCGCCGCGCGCCTCCTATGGGCCTATGTTAGATGCGTCGCACCCTCCAGACGGCAGGACCCCTTGGGGTTGCCATCGTCGGCCTCTGCCTGCTGGCTGCTGCGGCCGTCGCTGCGCCGCCCGAGACCCTGCCGATCGTCACCGTGATTGTGGATAACGCGAAGGTCATCCGCCTTCCGGAAAAGACGCAAACTGTCGTGGTCGGCAATCCCTTCATCGCCGAGGTGACCCCACAGAAGAACGGGGTGCTGATCCTGACCGGCAAGAGCTTCGGCTCGACGAATCTCATCGCCCTCGACAGCGCCGGCACACTCATCGCCGAGACGATGATCCGCGTCGAAGCCTCGCGTGAGGCAACGATTACGGTTCAGCGCGGTATGGAGCGGGAATCGCTATCCTGCACGCCCAATTGCCAGCCTTCGGCGCAGCTCGGCGACGCCGCGAAATACTTCGATCCGGCGAGCGGGCAGGCGGACAAGCGCCGCGCGCTCGCCTCCAGCGGCGGCGCGACGGGAACGTCAAGCCAGGGTGCCGGCGGCAGCATCGGTGGCAACACGGCCGGGATGGGCGGCCAAAGCCCGTAGTCGAACAGCCCTCGCCGTAGATCTCGTGGGCTCCGCCCCGGCAGCCGACGAGCGAGCCGGTCAACCGCTGCACCCTGGCCCCTTGCGTGCGCTTCGTCCGCCGTGGACAACGAGGTATGCAATCCGCCGTTGTCACCTACGCCATTGGCGACATTCACGGGTGCAGCGACCTGCTCGATGCTCTCCTTGCGCGAATAGAGCGACACGCCGCAGGCCGGGACCGGAAACTCGTCTTCCTCGGCGACTACGTAGACCGTGGACCGGATTCCGCCGCTGTCCTGCGGACGATCAGCCGCCTTCAATGGGCCGAGCCTGACAGCGTGGTCTGCCTCATGGGCAACCATGAGCGCATGCTTCTGGACGCACTTCAGACGAAGGATACCGAATTCCACTGGCTCGCCAATGGTGGCGAGGCCACGCTCGCATCGTTCGGTGCCCAGGAGGTCGCGGACCTCCCGCAGACCACCCTCGATTGGATCGAGGCGCTCCCCACGCTGCATGACGACGAGTTGCGCTGGTACGTCCATGCCGGTTTCGCGCCGGGTACCGAGCCCTCGGTGAGCAGCGACCACGACCGCCTCTGGATCCGCGAGCCTTTCCTAACAGACGACCATGATTTCGGCCGGCACGTGGTTCACGGGCATACGCCGCAGCGACGCGGCAAGCCGGAAGTCCGGCATTTCAGGACCAACCTCGACACGGCTGCGGTCTACGGCGGCGCTCTGACTGCTGGCATTTTTGCCGACACGGCGGGCCCCGCCATCGACTTCCTTCAAGTCAGAGGCTGATCCGTCCCGTCGAGCGATGCGCGGTCTCGGGAAGCGCGTCAGCGGGACGACCTCAACGTCTCGAGCAGGGGGGCATCGGCATATCCATCCGGCGGCAATCCGGCGGCGGCCTGGAAGGCGCGCAGCGCCGAACGGGTGCGCGGTCCGATCTTCCCATCGACGGTGCCCACGGCATAGCCCTTCGCCGACAACAACGACTGCATATCACGGCGTTCGTCGAGCCCGAGCATCCGGTCGCCCCGCGGCCATTCGTGGGCGAAGCTCGGCAGGCCACGCAGGCGATCCGACAGGTGACCCACCGTCAGGGCGTAGGAAAACGAGGTGTTGTAGCGAAGGATCACCGCGAAATTCGGCAGCAGCAGAAACGCCGGCCCGCGGATCCCCGCCGGCAGAAACAGGACGGCGGTGGCGGTTTCCGGCAAACCCTCCTCCCGGACGGGCCGCAGGCCGAGGCGCCGCCACTCCGCGATGGTTCGTGCGGTCGTTTCATCCGCGAGGGACACGTCGAAGCCCGCGGGCAGGATCGCCTCCGCACCCCAGCGCTCACCGCGCCGCCATCCTTCGGCCACCAGATAGTTCGCCGTCGAGGCCAGGGCGTCGGGGACCGAACCCCAGATGTCCCGCCGGCCGTCGCCGTCGAAATCCACAGCGCGCGCCAGGAACACGCTCGGCATGAATTGGGTGTTGCCGAGGGCGCCGGCCCACGAGCCGGTGAGCCGCTCCGGTGTCGCATCGCCGGCGGCGAGAATTTTCAGTGCCGCGATCAGTTCGGCTTTCCAATAATCCGCCCGCCCCTGATCGCCGCAGGCCAGGGTAGCCAGGGATCGGACGGCCGGTCTGACGATGGCCGGATCGTTGAGGACTGCGCCGTAACTCGACTCGACACCCCAGAACGCCACCAAGGTATAACGGTCCACACCGTAGCGGACCTCGATGCCGTCGAGGACCGTCGCCCAGCGTTGCAATTGGCGCTGGCCTTCCTCGACCTTCTCCGGCGTGACCGCCGCATCGAGGTAAGCCCAGACCGGTCGCGTGAACTCGGCTTGGTTGCCCGCGGCGGCGAGAACGCCCGGATCGGGTGTCACCTGCGCGAGCTGTGCTGCGGCAAGGCTTGGCGGCACGCCTGCCGCCACGGCGTCCGCCGTGATGGCTTCGATGCAAGGCGAAGCCGTTGCGGTTTCGGGCTGGCCTGTCATCAGCATTACTACCGCTAAGGCTGCCACCAGACCAGCGGCTTTCGGTCGGCCCAAATCGGTCGACGGCGTTTCCACGGTGAATTCCTCGCGCGATCTCATGAGGCCCGCTCGGTCAGGGCGTCCGCGAGCGGCGTTCGATCCGCCAGAGCCGGGCATTTGTAGCTGCGCCGCAGCCGGTCCGCCGTGCAGGCGAGCTTGGCCACGCGCCCTTCCCATTCGCCGAGGTGTCTCGCGGCACCGCCCCGGCGCGTCGGGCCGAGACGAAGGATGCGCACCGGCCTGAATCCACAGAAGCCGAGAATCTGACGCCGCCAGCGCCGCCCCACCGGATCGCCGTAGACAAGTCGCAGGTACCAGGGTGGCGTATCCATGGTGACGATCACGTCGGCCGACCGCCCGGACAGGCGACGGTCCCAGAACGGATCGTCGCGGTGATAGCGGAAGGCGAAACCCGGGAGGAGAAGACGGTCGATCAACCCCTTCAGCTGCATCGGCTCGGCGCCCCACCACAAGGGAAAGGCGACGACGAGGTGGTCGCAGTCATCGAGCGAGGCTGCCAGCCGGGCAAGGTCCGGCTCCCATTCCCGGGCCACCGCATAGCCGCGGGACATGTTGGGGTCGAAAGCCAGATCACGTACTGCCACCCGCTCGACCTGCCCGGCTCCAAGGGAGTCGGCATAGTGGTCGAGGAGATGTGAGACCAGACGGCCGCCATCCGGATGCCCGTCCAGGATCAGAACCCGCATACCGGCATTGCCTCTCCACGTGTAACCGAGCGGCGTATCCTCCACCCGGATGGCAGATTTGAGTGACGAATGCGACGGCGGGGGGCACGTGCCCCGGGTGATAGGAACGGTGCTCGGCGCGGGTATCTTCGGCTTGGCCCTCGTCGGGCCCGCGCAGGCCCTGGAGGTCACGCGGAGCCGGGATATCGACGCGCCCCCGGCGGCCGTGTGGGCCTTGGTCGGCGATTTCTGCGCGATCGGCCGATGGCACCCCCAGGTCGAGCGATGCATCCTCTCGGCGGACGAGGATGACGACAGCGTCCGGGTCCAGTTACGCGGGTTGGTGGTGAAGGGCGGTGAGGGCACGATCGTCGAGGTCGAGACGGCCCGCGACGACGCGGCGATGACCTACAGCTACAGCTTCGTCCAGGGGCCGCTGCCGGTCTCGGCCTACAACGCCTCGATCACCGTCCGGCCGAACGGTTCGGGATCGACGGTGGTCTGGAGCGGAACATTCGATGCCGCGGGGGTTTCCGATCGGGAGGCCGAGGCCGACATCGCCGGGGTCTACGACCGGGGTCTCGCCGGCATCGCTCGGGAGGCGGCGCGCTGATCCTGTTCCGGCCGCACTCCCGGAACACGGCGGGGGCATCGGCCGTTAATCGTCAAGCTGCGCCGTTTTGGCGCAGGATGCCGGAGGACCCTCGCATGAGCCTTATCGGACGCCTCGTCACGAAGATCCTTGGGAACGAAGACCGTCCGGTCGTCCGCGACGACCGCAACGCCAGTTCGGCCACCCCCCTCGGACGCCTCGTCACCAAGATCCTCGGGAAGTAACACGACCGCTTCGCCCAAGCCGCTTGGGATGGCGCGAGGGAGCCGGGGATGCCGGCGCCTCGCGCCGGCATCCCCATCCTCCCCCCGGCCGGCGAAGGCGTGATTTGACGATCAGCGCTTGATGGTCTCCGCGATCTGCGCCTTGAGGATGGGCGCAGCTCGAACCGTATGCTCCCAGAACTGACCGGTGCGGCCCTTGTCGTAGCCGTCCTGATAAAGAGCCCGCATATAGGCGGTGTTGAAGCCCTGCGCGGCGGGCACCTTCGGCGCCGCTTCGTCCACGTAGGTCAGGTTGAAGCCGATATTGTTGGCCCGGGCCAGGGCATAGGTAGCCGCCAGCGCCGCCCGGGACCGGGCCCGGCTCGCCGTCGTGAAGGACCGGCCGACGATGGCCAGGGTATTGTCCTGCGTCACCTCAAAATCCGGTTCGAGCCGCCCGTTGATTACGACGTAGATCTGTCCTTTCCCCGTCGTCCGGAGCTTGTCATCCCGGAGCAACAGGCTCTGCGGAAGGGTAAAGACGGGGGTCACCACCGAACCATCGACATGCATTTCCTGGAACTGCGTTGGCCCGGCGCTCACGTCGATGAATTGCGGCGGAAACACCGCGGGAATGCTGGCCGAGGCGGCCAGGACGTCCCGGAACAGCTCGAGGCGGTTCGGCGCTTCGCTGGCGGCGATGGCACCCATGTTCCAGATCACGGCCCGCTGAGAATCGAGGTTGGTGGTCACGACGAGCAGCCGGCGGCCCTTGGCATGCTCGGCGGCGATGGCGTCGAGCAGGTCCTTCGTCACGTAGCGGCCGATCAGGTCGCGCAGGCGCCCGTCGCCGAACAACCCTGAGCCGAACAGAACGTTGGTCAGGCTGGGCTGGGCCACCAGGGTCTCGGCCACGCCGCTCGTGTAAAATTCGGTCAGGTAGGAATCGTACGCGGGACCAAGGAAGGCGAACGGTGCGATGAGCGCCCCCGTCGAGACGCCCGAGACCAATGTGAATTCGGGACGCGCCCCGGAGGCCGACCAGCCGTTCAGAACACCCGCGCCGTAGGCCCCGTCGCCACCGCCGCCCGAGAGGGCCAGGTAGGTGAAACCGCTCGCCCGGCGCTGGGGATTTGCCGCCAGTTCGGAAATCGTCTCGACGGAGGCGTCCGCGAAAACCCGGGCCCCGGGGATCCCGGGCACCGTCGCCGCCGCCGCCTGCTCGGCCGTGTAGGCGGTGCGGGGGACGGAGCCACAGGCCGCCATCTGAATGGCCAAGCCCAACGCCACGGCGGCGCGCAGCCCGGTCCGAACGTCACTCATCGCCTTTTTCCTGAAAGGTCGCGCGCCCAGAAGGCGGCGCAGCTTGCTATGAAACGAGCTTGGCCGTTTCGCGTTCCTGGCGAAAGGCCAAGTTTGCCTTACCGCGCCAATGTGGCAGTCTGGACACGTCCGGTGGCAGGACCGGCGCTTGGCGGTGGACAGAGTCTTCAGGCAGCGACAACCGTGGTCCCTCGACCCTTGCAACGGCGGCGAACGCCGCTGTAGGGTCTGCGGGACGGCTTGGAGAGACACGGTGTCGCACCGGCCCGGCTTCCGCTGGCCGGCTCGGACGCGTGCCAACAGCGCTGGGCAAGGGGTCGGAGGGGGACGATGGAAGCGGGCCTTAGCTGGACGGAAGAGCGCGTCGCGCTACTCCGGCGCCTGTGGGAGGATGGCCAGAGCGCGAGCAAAATCGCGGCCCAACTCGGGGGCGTGACGCGCAATGCCGTCATCGGCAAGGTCCATCGCCTTGGGCTCGCCGGCAGGGTCAAGGCGGGCGAGGAGGCCGTCGTCGCCGTGGTCAAGCCGGTGGAAGCCGAGAAGGCCCCCGTGGCCGCACCGGTGCCGGAGCCTGTCGTCGTCGTATCCCATCGCCCTGCGCCGGATTTCCCGCAGGCGCGGGTGCCGGCCGCGGCGCCCGTGGCGCAGGACCCGGTGACGATCCCCGTGTCTCAGCGGGTGACGATCATGGATCTCAGGGAATCGATGTGCCGGTGGCCCCTCGGCGATCCGACCACGCCGGAATTCCGGTTCTGCGGTGCCCGGTCGATCACCGGCCTGCCCTATTGCACGCACCATGCCGAGATCGCCTATCAACCGGCCACGGAGCGCAAGCGCGACCGCCGGGCTGCCGGCTTCCGCTAAGGCATCGGCTGGAAGATCCAGTCAGCGGGCGTCTCCGACTTCGGCGACATATCGGCTTGTGCCGGCATTGAGGGCGTCCAGGGGGACGATTCCCGCGAGATGGCGGGGGTCGCTTTCTCCACCTTGCGGGTGCCGGACGCGCATTTCCCCGTTGGCCTGCCCGAGGGCGCGGACGATCCGGTAAGCCGCTTCTGGCGAAAACGCCGGTCGCGCCAGCACGAAACTCCACGATCCCACCGTTGTGATGGGCGTTTCCTGCCCGGCGAAGCTATGGGCCGGTACGGTCAGGCGCCTCAAAGTCTGATCCTCGCGCGTCAACGCATCGATGGCGTTAGCGGACGGCGCGAGAAAGCGGGCTCCCCCGGGGGCGTCGGCCACCGCGACGAAGCCCGGCCACCCGATGCCGCCGCCCCAGAGCGCTGCAGCCCGACCATCCCGAATCATGGCGGGCCCCTCACCGGCATGTTCGAGAAAGATCGGCATGACATCTCGGTCCGGATCGAGGCCCGAGGCGGTGAGCACCGCACGGCCGAGAATCGTGAGGCCGGAATTGTGCGTGCCGAGGATGACCCGCCGCCCCGCGAGATCCCTCACTTCCTTGATGGCACTATCGCCCCGGAGGGCGAACAGGCCGGGCGTGGGATACATCGGCGCGAGCACCTTGGGGCCATCGTGGCGGCCGAGGGCACGGTAAGCGTAGGATCCCTGCACCAGGGCGAGATCGACCTCGCCCCGTTCGAGAAGGGCGATATTCTCCGCCGAACCTCCGCTCGGCCGCAGATCGATGATGAGGTCGGGGTCTCGGGTGCGGATCGCCGCGGCGAAGGATTTTCCGAAAGCGGGAAACCCACCGCCCGGCGTGGCTGTGGCGAGGGTAACGCGTAAGGACTGGGCAATGGCCGGCCCGACCGTGAGCCCGGCGAGCAGGGCGAGACCACGTCGACGGGTCAGCGGCAATCGTCCTTCCCCCATGCCCTCACCATCCTGCGATCGAGAAGGATCTTCTCCGCGATCCCATCAGATAAGACAGCTTATTCCACCGACTACCCAAATAGGGCACGTCGATGAAAAGAATTGGCGGTTAAGGCACTTAGGGCGATTGCTCCCGAACTTGTGAGGGTCTATCGCACGCCCTGGCGCGAATGCCCGGGCCATCCCCCCTTGGCACGGGGCATTCGCATCCGACATCCGTACGAACGCAGACAGGAAGCACGCGATGGCCGATTCCCTTAACGCGCCGGCCAAGGTCGGCCACGGTCGCATCTACGGCTCGATCACCGAGACCATCGGCAACACGCCGCTGGTGAAGCTGAACCGCCTGCCCAAGGAGCATGGCGTGGAGGCAGAGATTCTCCTGAAGCTCGAGTTCTTCAACCCGATCGCGAGTGTGAAGGACCGCATCGGCGTCAACATGATCGATGCCCTGGAGGCCGCGGGCAAGCTGCAGCCGGGTGGCACCCTCGTGGAGCCGACGTCCGGCAATACAGGCATCGCCCTGGCCTTCACCGCGGCGGCCCGTGGTTACCGGCTGATCCTCGTCATGCCGGAGACGATGTCCATCGAGCGCCGCAAGATGCTCGCCTTCCTCGGCGCCGAGTTGGCATTGACGCCCGGCGCGCAAGGCATGAAGGGCGCCATCGCCAAGGCCGAGGAGCTACTGCGGGAGATCCCCGGGTCGGTGATGCCGCAGCAATTCTCGAACCCGGCCAACCCGGACATCCATCGCCGGACCACCGCGGAGGAGATCTGGTCGGATACCGGCGGCAAGCTCGATGCCTTCGTGGCTGGTGTCGGCACGGGCGGGACGATCACCGGCGTCGCCGAGGTGCTCAAGCCCCGTCTGCCCGATCTGAAGGTCTTTGCCGTCGAACCCGTCGACTCGCCGGTCATTTCCGGCGGCCAGCCCGGCCCGCACAAGATCCAGGGCATCGGGGCGGGCTTCATCCCCGAGAACTTGCACACCAATATCCTCGATGGCGTGCTGAAGGTCTCGAACGACACCGCCTTCGAGACATCTCGGGCGCTGGCCCGGCTCGAAGGTATCCCCGGCGGCATCTCCACGGGCGGCAACGTCGCGGCCGCGTTGGAACTTGCCAAGCGTCCGGAATTCCAGGGTAAGCGCATCGTGACGATCGCCTGCTCGTTCGCCGAGCGCTACATCTCGTCGGCTCTGTTCGACGGCATCGGCTAGCTCACCCCCGCGGCCCGGCGGTCGTCGCCGGGCCGCAACGATCACCGGCTCACCCCGTTGTCCTTCGCACTGAACGACGATTTGGGAGGCCGGACATGGCGCAGGACAACGAGCGGCAATCGCTCAAAAGCTTCGACCCCTACACTGACCGGAACGGTCAGGATCTCGGCCAGGAATCGCCCCTTGATGTGGGCCTTCCTCAAAACACCCAAACCGATTTGAAGCGCGATCCGTCCGGGCAAGCCGAGGCGGCCCGGATCGCCTCTGGCACGCCCGGCCAGGATGCGACGGACGCCACCGAAGCGGAAACGCCGCCTGAGAATCTTCGCCATCTGCGCGGCGAAGGCGGTGATTCGGCTGCCGCTGAAGCGATCGACCGTGCGACGGCTGCCGTCGGCCAAGACGACGGAAAGCGGTGATGGCGCGGGAAACCAGCGACTCGGGGACGGTCACCCGCAAGCCCGACGATCACGTCGGCTCAGCAGGTGAGAAGCCCGCCGGGGGTGGACATCAGACGGCACAGCAGGCCGCCATCACGGGAATGGAGAGCGGCGGTAAGGACGAGAAGACCCGCCGCGATGAGATGAGCGGTGGTGTTGCCGGTTCATCTCCCCCCGCGGTCGGCGGCTCGTCCGGTGGCCACTCGGACCAGCAGGCGTCACAGGGTCCCGATGCCGGCTGTAAGGTGGCCGCCGGCCATTACCGGGCTGAGAAGGGGAGCAAGCCGTGAGCGAGCGCGACAAGGCCGAAGATCGGCCTGAAAACATCGCCCCCGATGGGGTAAAGGACCCGAACGAGAAGACCGAAGGCAAGCCGGGAGAAGGCCCAAAGGGTCAGGCCGGCGAGACCGACCTGGGCGGGTCCTGAAACCCGAACCGTCATTGCGAGCAACGCGAAGCAATCCAGAGAGGCGCGGCACTCGAAGACGGCCCGCTGCCCTGTACAGCGTTGCTACGCTCGCAATGACGTCATGGGTCGCGAGGGCCGGCGGACTTACACCGGCCCCGCCGTCCGTTCAGACTCCGGCGCCTTCCTTCGAACGCTCGGCGCGTTTGCGGTCGTTCGGGTCGAGGACGGTCTTGCGCAGGCGGATCGACTTTGGCGTCACCTCGACCAACTCGTCGTCCTGAATCCAAGCCAGGGACTTCTCCAGCGTCATGCGGATCGGCGGCGTCAGGCGCACCGCCTCATCCTTCGACGTGGTGCGGATGTTGGTGAGCTTCTTGCCCTTGAGCACATTCACCTCGAGATCGTTCTCGCGGTTGTGCTCGCCGATGATCATGCCCTGATAGACCTTCCAGCCCGGCTCGATCATCATCGGGCCACGGTCTTCTAGGTTCCACATGGCGTAGGCCACCGCCTCGCCCTTGTCGTTGGAGATCAGCACGCCGTTGCGGCGGCCGGGGATCTCACCCTTGTAGGACTCGTAGGCCTTGAACAGGCGGTTCATGATCGCCGTGCCGCGGGTGTCGGTCATCAGCTCGCCCTGGTAGCCGATGAGGCCACGGGTCGGGGCGTGGAAGACGAGCCGCAGGCGGTCACCGCCCGACGGCCGCATCTCGATCATCTCGGCCTTCCGCTCGGACATCTTCTGGACGACGACGCCCGAATGCTCTTCGTCCACGTCGATGACGACTTCCTCGACGGGCTCCAGAAGTTCCCCGGCCTCGTCCTTCTCAAACACCACGCGGGGTCGCGACACGGCGACCTCGAACCCTTCGCGGCGCATGGTCTCGATGAGGATGGCGAGCTGCAATTCGCCGCGCCCCGAGACGTAGAAGGAATCCTTGTCGGACGCTTCCTCGATCTTGAGCGTCACGTTGCCCTCGGCCTCCTTGAACAGGCGGTCGCGGATCATGCGGCTCGTGACCTTGTCGCCCTCGGTGCCGGCGAGGGGCGAGTCGTTCACGAGGAACGACATGGTGACCGTGGGCGGGTCGATGGGCTGCGCCTGGATTGGTTCTGCGACGGCGGGGTCGCAGAACGTATCGGCCACGGTGCCCTTCACGAGGCCGGCGATGGAGACGATGTCGCCTGCCTCACCCACGTCGATGGGCGCGCGCTCGAGGCCGCGGAAGGCCAGGATCTTCGAGACGCGGCCGGTTTCCACAACCTTGCCGGTGCGATCGAGCACCTTGATCGCCTGATTCGGCTTCACCGTGCCGGACGCGATTCGGCCGGTGATGATGCGACCGAGGAACGGGTTGGCCTCCAGCAGGGTGCCGAGCATGCGGAACGGGCCCGGCTCGGTCTTGGCCTGCGGTACGTGCTTCAGCACGAGATCGAACAGCGGCTCCAGCCCCTGCTCGGGGTCGGCCTCGGGGGTAAGGCCCATCCAGCCGTTGCGGCCCGACCCGTAGAGGATCGGGAAGTCGAGCTGCTCGTCAGTGGCGTCCAGGGCGGCGAACAGGTCGAAGACCTCGTTCACGACCTCGTTGATGCGGGCATCCGGCCGGTCGACCTTGTTGACGGCCACGATGGGACGGAGGCCGATCTTCAGGGCCTTGCCGACCACGAACTTGGTCTGCGGCATCGGCCCTTCGGCGGCGTCGACCAGCACGATCACGCCGTCCACCATCGAGAGGATACGCTCGACCTCGCCGCCGAAATCGGCGTGGCCGGGGGTGTCCACGACGTTGATGCGGGTGTCCTTCCAGACGACCGAGGTCGCCTTGGCGAGGATGGTGATGCCCCGTTCCTTCTCAAGGTCGTTCGAATCCATCGCGCGTTCCTCGACGCGCTGGTTCTCTCGGAAGGTGCCGGACTGCTGCAGCAGCTTGTCGACCAGGGTGGTTTTCCCGTGGTCGACGTGGGCGATGATGGCAATATTGCGCAGATCCATGGCCGGGTTCACGCTCGGTGGCCCTGGCTGAGCCGGTGCATCGGACGACGGCTGGTCGTCCGCCCCGGGCCATGGGCAGATGTGTGGCGGTTGCGCTGCAATAGAGAGCCGCACCGCTCCCGGCAAGCCCACGAGGCGAAACGAGGCGATTTCAACGGTGGCGCGTGAGGGACGACACGCGTTCCGCGCGGGTTGAGCTATAGAATGCGCCGTATCGCGGGCGGCGTACCGGCTCCGCGCAGCCTACCTCCCGAAGGACGTCATGCGCGAGCTCGAGCCGCGGCTGTTCGATTACATCTGGCGCCACTCGAAGCGCGATCAGGTCACGATCTGCGTCGTGGTCCTGGCGTCGCTGCCGTTTTATTTCGCGTCCCTCGATCTGCCGAAGCGCATCGTCAACGATGCGATCACCGGACGCGCCTTCGCCCACGGGGAGGCGACAGCGTCGTTCTTGGAGATCAAGGTCGATTGGCCCGCCATCCTCGGCGGCGGCCGAACCTCATTGTTCGACGGGTTCCAACTCGACCGGCTCGAACTGCTGCTCGGCTTGTCGCTCCTGTTCCTGGCCCTCGTCATCGTGAACGGAGCCTTCAAGTTCTGGATCAACCTGCAGAAGGGCATCCTGGGCGAGCGGATGCTCCGCCGGCTGCGCTTTCAGCTCTTCGCGTTGATGCTGCGCTTCACCTCGGAGGCGCAGAGCGAGGTGAAGTCTTCCGAGACGGCGACGATCATCCGTGACGAGGTCGAGCCCATCGGATCGTTCATCGGCGACGCCATCGTGGTGCCGGCCCAGTTGGGGACGCAGGCCCTCACGGCCTTGCTCTTCATCCTGATGCAGAACGTCTGGCTGGGCCTCACCGCGGCGGCCATGATCGGGGTGCAGATGACGGTAATCCCGCGCCTGCGGCGGCAGATCATCGTGCTCAGCCGGAAGCGGCAGATCACCTCCAGGGCCTTCGCCGGCCGTATTGCAGAGGTGCTCGATGGGCTGCCCGCCGTGGTACTCAACAATACCGGCCGGTGGGAGCGGGCCGAGATCGGCGGCCGGCTCTACACCCTTTACGACCTGCGCCTACGCATCTACCGGCGCAAGTTCGCGGTGAAGTACCTGAACAATCTCCTCGCGCAGGTGACGCCGTTCCTGTTCTACGTCATCGGCGGCGTCTTCGCCTTGAAGGGCGAGCTGGATATCGGCCAGCTCGTCGCGGTGCTGGCCGCCTATCGCGACCTCCCGCCTCCGTTGAAGGAACTCATCGACTGGGACCAGCAGCGCCTGGACGTCGAGGTGAAATACGAAACGGTGGCCGCCCATTTCCGGGCGGATCGCCTGACGCCGTTCCAGGACGACGACGGTCCCACGTTTCGCCTTGGTTCCCCCCTCACGACTGAGTCCGTCAACCTGCGCGATCCCCGCGGCGGCGCGCCTGTCGAGATCGGCGACGTCACCCTCCCCCTCCCTGCGCGCACCGCTTTCGTTCCGCCGGGGCCGATCGCGCAGGAGTTCGCCCGGGTGCTCGCCGGCCTCCACATGCTCCGGAGCGGGACGGTGCGGATCGGCCCCTACGACCTCGCGACGCTGCCCCGCACCGTGTTCTCCCGGGGCATTGCCTTCGCCGGGATCGAACCGGTGCTGTTCCCCGGCTCGATCCGCGACAACCTCCTGTACGGGCTGCGGATCAAGCCCCTCGACAGCCGACGGCTCGACTTCACCAAGCAGCGGATCCGGGAAGCCGTTCAGACCGGCAACCCCCTGGACAGCATCAGCGACCCCTGGATCGACTTCGCCGCCCTCGGTGTCGCGGATGCGGACGACCTCGACAGGCGCATGGTCGATATTCTCACCCGCCTCGGGCTCGGCACCGACCTGTACCGCTACGGGCTGGATGCCCTGAGTTCGGTCACGCACGATTCCGAAGTCGGCCAACGGTTCATCGCAGCCCGGGAACACCTCCGGGCGCATTTCGAACGCAAGGGCCTCGCCGACCTGGTGATTCCGTTCTCGCGGGGGGCCTACAACGATCAGGCGACGCTCGGGGAGAATCTCCTGTTCGGCGTTCCCCGCAACCCTGCGCTGATGGAGCCCCTCACCCTGGCCGCGGTCGCGCCCTTCCGACGGGCCCTCGAACGCGCTCGCCTGCTCGGCGACTTGGACCGCATGGGCGTCGAGATCGCCCGGAACCTGAGCGAGATCTTCAAGGATGTGCCGCCCGGCCATCCCCTTTTCCGCCGCTTCTCGCTGATCACGCCGGAGATGGTGCCGGATTACGAGGCCCGGCTGGTCCGCCTTTCCGGGAACGGCTCTCTCTCGGACAAGGACAGCGAAGCGTTCCTGGCCCTGGCCCTCGCCTATGTCGAGCCTCGCATGCGCTTCGGCCTGCTTGATGACGCGCTCAAGATCCGGATCGCCGGCGCGCGGGGCATCGTCCAGGACGCGATGAACGGCCACGAGGGCTGCGATGTCGAGACCTACGATCCGATGCGGATCAACCCCCGAGCCAGCGTCCTCGACAACGTCCTGTTCGGCCGGATCGACACCGCGAAGATGCACAGCGAGGAGATCATTCAGCGGGAGGTCCTCGCCGTCTTCCGGGAGTTCGACCTGGAGGCGGGGATCCGGCGGCGGGGGCTCGAACGTCAGGTCGGCAACCGCGGGCTGCTCCTTCCCGAGAGGGTGAGGGTGCGGCTCGGGCTCACCCGGGCGCTGCTGCGGCAGCCGGAGGTCCTCGTGGTCGATCGGGTCGAAGAGCATCTGGAGGGGGGAGCCGGCACGCTTCTGAGCGTGGTGGAGGACGTGCTGCCGATGGCCAGCCTCCTGGCCTCCGTCTCGGCAGAAGCCGAGGCCGACCGCTTTCCCTCCACCCTTCCCGTCGGCCTACCCCGCCAGCCCATCCAGAGGGCGGCGGAATGACACCGGGGCGTTTACTCCAGGGCTGTCCTCGGCCATCACCCCGCCCATGAGGGATTGGATACCGACGGACGTTTCCCCAACGGGCCGCGACGCCGCCGGGCACCCGGGGCGGATGGTCCCGCCGCGCCGGGAGCCGCCCGACCGCGATCTATCGCTGCCGGCCTACCTTCGCTCGATCCGCGACAACGGCCTGCTCGGCTTCCCGAAGGCCGCCTTCGAGACGCCGGTCACGCGCCGGGGGCTGATGGGCCGCTCCAGCTTCATCCTCAGCGATCCCGACGCCATCCGGCATGTTCTGGTCGAGAATCAGGGGAACTACGCCCGCACGGTGGGCACGACCCGGATCCTCCGGCCGATCCTGGGCGACGGGCTGCTCATCAGCGAAGGCTCGGCATGGCGGCATCAGCGCCGGACCCTCGCCCCCGCCTTCACGCCCCGGGCGATCGACGGCCTCGTGCCGCATATCGACAGGGCCGTGAGGGAGGGGATCGATGCGCTCCGTCCGAAGGCGGCGACGGGTCCGGTTGACCTCTTTTCCACCTTCCACACCCTCGCCCTGGAGATTGCCGGGCGAGCCATGTTCTCCGTGGGGATGGACCGGCAGGGCCCGGCCCTACGCGCCTTCATCACGGAATACGGCGAGCGGCTCGGCCGGCCGCATGTCCTCGACGTGCTGATGCCCCCCGGGTGGCCCGCACCCCTCGACAGGTCGCGGGCGCGCTTCAGGCGCCGGTGGATCCCGTTCCTCGATTCGGTGATCGCCTCACGCACCGCAGAGCCGGCGGACCACCGGGCCGACCTTCTCGACCTCCTGAAGGCCGCCCGCAATCCCGAGACGGGGGCGCCGTTCACGCCCGAGGAACTGCGGGACCAGGTCGCGACGATGATTTTGGCCGGCCACGAGACGACGGCCGGCACCCTGTTCTGGGCGAGCTACCTGTTGGCGCTGTTTCCTGAGGTGCAGGAGCAGGTGGCCGCCGAAGCGAGGTCCGCCGACCTCTCCGATCCCACCGGCAGCCATGCTGACGGGCGCTTGCCCCTGACCCGCGCGGTCATCGATGAGACACTGAGGCTCTATCCCGCGGCCTTCGTCGTCGTACGCCGGGCGCTCGCCCCGGACGAGGTGGCGGGGCATGCCGTGCGCAAGGGGGACATCCTCATCGTGAGCCCCTGGGTCCTTCACCGGCACCGCCGGCTGTGGGACGACCCCGACGCCTTCGATCCCGGCCGGTTCCTGCCAGGCCGCCAGGGGCCCGCGCGTTTCAGCTATCTGCCGTTCGGGGCCGGGCCGCGGGTCTGTATCGGGGCGCAGTTCGCCCTCAGCGAGGCGGTCCTGGCCCTCGCCCGCCTCTGCTCCGCCTTCCGGATCGCGCCGGTGAGCGCCGCACCGATCCTGCCCGTTGCAGTGGTCACCACGCAGCCCGAAAACCCGGGGCTGTTCAGGCTGACTGCGCGGGATTGAGCGGACGCCCTCGCCGCGACGAGCCCTGGCGGCACGTCAAGGCGCGCGCGGAGACGCAGGCGCGCCCCCACCCCGATCATGGGGAGGGGGCGCGAGGTCCTGTGGTCAGGCGGCTTTCTTGGCCGCCGAGGCGGCCTTGTCGGCGACCTGGGCGATCTTGCTCGCGAGCTTGGCGTCGAGCTTCGACGAGGCGCCGAGGGGCAGCTCGATGTCGAGGCCAAGCGTGGAGACGCCTGCGCCGCGCTCGAGTGTAACCTTCACCTTGTCGGGTTCGACCGCGACGTGGTTCGCGATCACCGCCAGGATCTCCTCCCGGAGCTGGATCACGAGGTCCGGGCGGCCAGACTCGGCGCGCTCGTGGGCGAGGATCAGCTGGAGGCGGTCGCGCGCGACCGCGCTCGAGTTGCGCTTCTGGAAGATCCCAAGGATGCTCATGCCGCCCTCCGCATGAAGAGCTTGTCGAGGAAGGACTTGCGCTCGGTGGGGAGCACCATCGGCACGTCCTCGCCCTTGAGCCGCTTGGCCGCGTCGGCGTAGGCGCGGGCCGGGGCACAGAGGGGGTTGTTCAGGGTCACCGGGCAGCCGACGTTGGAAGCGCGCAGCACTTCCTGGCTCTCGGGGATGATCGCGAGCAGCGGGATCGAGAGGATCTCGAGCACGTCCTCGGTCTTCAGCATGTCGCCGCGGTCGGCGCGGGTCGGGTCGTAGCGGGTGAGGATCAGGTGCTTCTCCATCTCCTCGCCGCGCTCGGCCTTGGCGGTCTTGGAGTCGAGCAGGCCGATGATCCGGTCTGAGTCGCGCACCGAGGACACCTCGGGGTTGGTGACCACGATGGCGACGTCGGCGTGGTGCATGGCGAGCTGAGCGCCGCGCTCGATGCCGGCGGGGGAGTCGCAGACCACCCAATCGAACTTCGCGCGAAGCTCTTCCATCACCCGGGCGACGCCTTCGTCGGTGAGGGCATCCTTGTCCCGGGTCTGGGAGGCCGGGAGCAGGTGGAGACCTTCGAGCCGCTTGTCCTTGATCAGGGCCTGCGGAAGCTTGGCGTCGCCGTGAACGACGTTGATGAGGTCGTAGACCACCCGGCGCTCGGCACCCATGACGAGGTCGAGGTTACGCAGACCGACGTCGAAATCGACGACGCACACGCTCTGTCCGCCCTGCGCGAGGGCCGCTCCGAGGGCCGCGGTGGTCGTCGTCTTGCCGACGCCGCCCTTGCCCGATGTGACGACGAGAACCTTTGCCACGCGTCGCTCTCCCTTAATCCAGCTTAGCCAGTTTCATGGTGCCGCCATCGAGCCAGACCTGGGCGGCCTTGCCGCGCAGGGCCGATCCCATGTCTTCCGCAGTCCGCACGAGGCGGTCGATCCCCAGCAGCTCGGGCTCGAACTTGCGGCAGTAGATTCGCGCCCTGGGGTTGCGGGCGGCGCCGGCGATGGCGCGCCCCCGCAGGGCGCCGTAAACGTGGATGGAACCGCCGGCGAGAACCTCGGCCCCTGACGAGACGTGCCCCATGACGGTCACGTCCCCCGTGGGGTTCACGATGCTCTGGCCGGACCGGATCGACCCCTCGACGGTGATCGAGGTGACGACCAGCGGCTCGGGCTCGGCGGGCACCGCCGGGATCTCCACCGCGGCGCTCGGGCGCCCCTGAATGAGGATCGGCGGGAGCCCCTCCCCGGCCGCCTCCGTGCCCTCGATGCCGAGGACGCGGATATCGCGGCTGCGGAGTTCGGCAAGGAGGCCCTGAAGGTCGTCCAGGGACGGCTTCAGCTCGGCCACGTCGAGGATGAGGGCGCGGCCCTGGAGGAGGGTCGGCGACCGCTTGAGCGCGTGGTCGAGACCGGCGAGCCAGTCTCCCACGGGGGGCTCCGGCGTCAACGCCAAGCCCTTGAAGATGCGACCGCGGAAGCTCAGCGGGCGGAGAGTCACCCGCGGCTCGGAAGCGGCGGGCTCTCGGATGATCGGCTCTGGTGACGCTGCGCTCATGGCCGTCCGTTAACAGTCCTTACCGGACCATTGACGGCGGGTATGGTTACCGAAGGGTTAAGTTTGTGATCCCCCCGGCAAATTTTGCCCGGATCCTTGGATCGCACCCCTGACCCGCCTCCGAGTGAGGTGCCGCCAAGAGCCAATTCGTTCCGCGGGTTTTGCGTGTTCGCATGTGGCAAGGGAGCGACAGGAAGTTCCTGCGGCATTCTGTGCCGACAAAGAGGCTCGGGTTTTGCCTTCGGGGGGATCGGCGCCTGGCAAACACGGCAGGGGGCGGCCGGTCGGGCTGCCGCTCGGGTATCCGTCAGCGTCGATGGATGTTCGCAGCGCTGTCGATCGCACAGAACACAAAGGAGACACGATGGCTTATCTGGCCCCCTCGGAATTCGCCGTAAAAATGGTCGATGCCGGCGAAGCGAAAGTGTTTATGTCCACCCGCGACACGATCATCCGCGCCTATATGGCCGGCGCGATCCTGGCCCTGGCCGCCGTCTTCGCCGTCACCATCACGCAACAGACCGGTCAGCCGATCGTCGGCGCGGCCCTGTTCCCGGTGGGCTTCTGCATGCTCTACCTGCTGGGGTTCGACCTGCTCACCGGCGTGTTCGTGCTTGCCCCCCTGGCGCTCCTCGACAAGCGCCCCGGCGTGACCCTCGGGGGCGTGCTGCGCAACTGGGGCCTCGTCTTCGTCGGAAACTTCCTCGGCGCGCTCACGGTGGCCTTCATGATGGCCTGCGTCTTCACCTACGGCTTCACCAGCCCGCCCGATAAGACCGCCGAGTTCATCGCCAACATCGGTGAGAAGCGCACCCTGGGCTACGCCGCGCACGGATTCGGCGGCTGGATGACGCTCTTCCTGCGCGGGATGCTTTGCAACTGGATGGTCTCGACCGGCGTCGTCGGCGCGATGATCTCGACCCATGTGAGCGGCAAGGTGATCGCCATGTGGATGCCGATCATGCTCTTCTTCTTCATGACATTCGAGCATTCGGTGGTGAACATGTTCCTGTTCCCGTCGGGGCTGATGCTCGGCGCCAAGTTCTCGATCATGGACTACTTTATCTGGAACGAGATCCCGACCGTGCTCGGCAATCTCGTCGGCGGCCTCGCCTTCACCGGCCTGACCCTCTACTCGACCCATGTCCGCACCGCGCCGCGGCGTGCGATGCCGGCTTCGGCCGAGGGTGTCCGCCGCCTCGCCGCCTGAGGCGTTCACGATCACGGCGTCCCGGACCGGCTCCGGGGCGCCGCAACACGGCCGGCCGATGACGCGGACACTAACGGTCTCCATCGGCCAGCATAGCGAGCGCGGCCGGAAGGACGCGAACCAGGATTTTCACGGGGTCCTCGTCCCGGAAGGGCCTGCCCTCCGCCTGAAGGGCATCGCCGCGGTCGTCGCGGACGGCATCAGCAGCAGCGCGCTCGGCGCGATGGCGAGCGAAACCGCCGTCAAGAGCTTCCTGTCCGACTACTATGCCACGCCGGATAGCTGGACCGTGCGCAGCGCCGCCAAGCGCGTCCTCGCCGCCACCAATTCCTGGCTCTACGCGCAGACCCGCCGGGCGGCCGAGCCGGGCGATTCAGACCGGGGCTGCGTGACGACGTTGAGCGCCCTGGTGCTGCGCTCCCGCACCGCCCACGTCTTCCACGCCGGCGACACGCGGATCAGCCGGCTCGCCGGTCGCTCCCTCGAACAGATCACGGAAGATCACCGGGTCGTCGTCTCGAACCACGAGAACTATCTCGGCCGGGCCCTGGGGGTGAGCCCGCAGGTCGAGTTCAACTGCGTCTCCGTTCCGGTCCAGGTGGGCGACGTCTTCGTCCTCACCTCCGACGGCGTGCACGAGCACTTGCGCCCCCGGGACATCGCAGAGGCCATTTCAAGTGCGGGTGTCGATCTCCAGTCGGCGGCCCGGCGGATTGTGGATGCTGCCTACGAAACGGGCAGTGGCGACAATCTCACAGCACTGATCGTCAGAATCGAGAGCCTCCCCGAGGGCGAACCCGACGAGATCGTGGGCGAGGTCGGCGACCTGCCCCCCGCGCCGCTCCTCGAACCGCCGACTCGGTTCGACGGCTACGACATCCTGCGGCGGCTCCATGCCGGATCGCGGGGCCATGTCTACCTTGCCGTCGATCCCGGGAGCGGCGAGCGGGTCGCGCTCAAGGTGCCGGGCATCGAGCTGCGGGGCGACCGGGATTACCTGCGCCATTTCACGATGGAGGAATGGATCGCCCGCCGCCTCGACAGCCCGCATGTGCTGAAGGCACACGGGCGGATCACCCCGCGGAGTCACCTCTACACGGTGATGCGCTACGTCGAGGGCCGGACCCTCGCGCAGTGGATGGCCGACCATCGGGAGCCCGATCTGGAGACCGTGCGCCGCCTCGTCGAGCAGATCGCCCGGGGCCTCCAGGCCTTCCACCGCCGAGAGATGATCCACGGCGATCTCCGGCCGGAGAATGTGCTGATCGATACCGCGGGGACCGTCCAGATCATCGATTTCGGCGCCACCCGCGTGGCCGGTCTCGTCGAGGAAGGCGGGCGAACGGACGACGCCCTCCCCCAGGGGGCTATCCAATACACGGCGCCGGAATGTTTCCTCGGCGACCCGCCATCTCCCGTTTCAGATATCTTCGCCCTCGGCGTCCTGGCTTACCAGATGCTCACCGGCCGCCTCCCCTATGGCGGCGACGCGGCCCGCGCCCGCACGGCCCGACGCCAGCGGCGTTTGCGCTACGTCTCGGCTCGCCATGCCCGGCCGCTCCTGCCGGCCTGGGTCGACGGGGCGCTGCGCCGGGCGACCCATCCGGATCCGCAGCGACGCTACGAGGTCCTGTCGGAGTTCGTTCACGACCTGCGGCACCCGAATCCGGCCTTGGCCGAGACGAGGGGCGTGCCCTTGATGGAGCGGGATCCGATCCTGTTCTGGCGGGGCTTGTGCCTGGTGCTCGGGGTGACGGTGGTGGTGCTGCTGGCGATCCTGGTCCTGCGAGGCCACTGAACCCGCAGCGTCGCCCTGCCGTCCTCATACGGCGGCGCGGACAACCAATCTCAGCGTCCCTGGTCGAATGACGTCAGCCGCAGGGAATCGTCCACGAGCCGCACTTCCACCGGCTGGCCGCGAAAGGCGGGATCGAGGTCGTCGGCGGCCTTGTACAAGCCGTCGATGGCCACAAGTTCGGGCTCGAAGCGGCGGCACCAGATCCTCGCCGCGGGATTGCCGGACGCCCCCGCCACCGCCCTGCCGCGGAGGGGGCCATAGACGTGGATCGAGCCCCCCGCGATCACTTCCGACCCCGAGGCCACGGCGCCGAGCACGGTGACGTCGCCTTCGAGATGCAGGATCGTCTGGCCCGAGCGCACAGGGCTGTCGAGGATCAGCGAGCGTGACGGCACGGTCCGGGCGGACGCCTCTGGGGCCGGGGCGTCGGGCATGGCCACCTCCCCGGCGGGCCGACCACAGAAGAGCGACGGCGGCAGGCCGGGGCCGAGCATGCCGGGCGGCGCACCTTCGATTCCGTGCACGGGGATATTCCGGGCGGTCAACTCGGCGAGGAGGCCGTCGAGGTCTTCCCTGGTCAGGGAAAGGCCGGTGAGATCGAGGATGGTCGGGCGGCCGGCGAAGAAGGCGGGCGCCCGCCGGCACAGGGCATCGAGGTCGGCGAACCAGTCGCTGACCGGAGGCACGGGGGCCAGCACGGTCGCCATGAAGGAGCGGCCGCGGAAGCGGATCGGCGGGCGGGCCTCGGCGGGATTCGTCATGTCACCGGCGGATCGAGATCGTTTGGCGTCGGAACGCAAGCCGCGCATCCTTGCGGCGGCGCGGGCGCCGCTGCAATCCCGATGCGGCACAGAGGCCACGCGCGGACGCATCGCCTCGTGTACAAGTAAAGCTCCGAGGACCGAACGGACAGACGATCTTGGATTCCACGCCGGGACTGCCCCTGCCCGATACTTCCCGCACCATCGTCGTCGATCCCCTCACCCGGGAGAACCAGCGGCGCGCCGCCGACCCCCGCGCCTCGGCCTGGGTGTCGGCCAATGCGGGGGCGGGCAAGACCAAGGTGCTCACCGACAGGGTCGTGCGGCTCCTCCTCGACGGCTCGCCCCCCGGGCGGATCCTGTGCCTCACCTTCACCAAGGCCGCCGCCGCGAACATGGCGATCCGGGTGTTCCAGCGGCTCGGCCGGTGGGTGACCCTGGACGACGATGCCCTCGCCGCGGAGCTGACCGAACTCACCGGAGAGCGGCCGAACCGCGACCGCCTGCGCATGGCCCGCCGCCTCTTCGCCCGCGCTGTGGAGACGCCGGGGGGCCTCAAGATCGAGACCCTGCACGCCCTGTGCGAGCGGCTGCTCCACATGTTCCCGTTCGAAGCCAATGTGCCGGCGCGTTTCGTGGTCCTAGACGAGACCCAGGCGCGGGAGATGTTCGCGGTGGAGACCGCCAACGTCCTGGCCGACGCCACCCTGGCCGCCGGGACGCCCGCGGGCGTCGCCCTGGCCCGCGTCACCGCCGAGGCAACGGGGGACGCCCTCCACGACGCGGTGCGCGCGGCGGTTCGGGCCCACGCACTCCTGGCCCACGGCAACGGCTTCGACGGTGCCTTCGACCGGCTGCGCGGCGAATTGGGCCTCGCCGCCGGGGAGACTATCGAGCGGATCGAGGCCGCGATCCTGGACGAAGGCCCCGAAGATCTCGCGGCCCTCGCCGCCGCCCTGCAGACCGGCAAAGCCAACGACGTCACCCTCTCGGAGGCTCTGGCGGAAGCGTCCCTGGCGCGGGAGGCATCCCGCGGACGAGCGGACCGGAGCGATGCGCTCGACGTCTACAAGGCGGTGTTCTTCACCCAGAAGGACGAGCCGAAGGCCGACAAGAGCCTTGGAACAAAGTCCATCCCCGAGCCGGTGAAGCTCGCCCTGATCGCGGAACGTAACCGCCTCGTCCCGCTGTTTGACCGCCTTCGCGCCGCCCGCGCCCATGCCCGGACCGAAGCCCTCTTCACCCTGGCAGCCGAGATCCACCGGAGGGTCGAAGCGCAGAAGGCCCGCCTCGGGGCCCTGGATTTCGACGACCTGATCCGCCGCGCCCTCGACCTGCTCTCGCGGGTCGGCGCCGGATGGGTCCTGTACAAGCTCGACCGGGGCATCGACCATGTGCTCGTGGACGAGGCACAGGACACCAACCCCGAGCAATGGGCGATCCTGCGCACGCTCACCCAGGAGTTCGCCGCGGGGGCGGGCGCCCGGGATGCGCACCGGACGCGCTTCGCCGTGGGCGACCCGAAGCAATCGATCTACGGGTTCCAGGGGGCCGACCCCCGAGAGTTCGCGGTGACGCGATCCACCTGGATCACCGAATCGCGGGCGGCCGGCATCGCCTTCGCGGACGTGCCGCTGACCCTGTCCTTCCGCTCGACCACGATGGTGCTCAGGGCCGTCGATTCCGTCTTCGCCATCGAGGCGCATAACGACGGCCTTTCTGAGGACGAGGTGCGCCGGACGGTCCATGCGAGCGCCCGTCCGCGGGCTGCCGGAGCCGTGGAAGTCTGGGACATTGCCGAGCCGGAACCGGCCGACGAGGTCAGCGCCTGGACCGCGCCGGTCGACCTGCCGGATCCCGGCGCGCCGGCTCTGCGCGTCGCCCGCCGGGTGGCGGCGGCGGTGAAGACCTGGATCCACGAGGGTGACGCCACCGGAAGGGTCTGGCGACCCGGCGACATCCTGATCCTGGTGCGCAAGCGCGGGCCGGCCTTCGAGGAGGTGATCCGCTCCCTGAAGGGCCTCGGCGTCCCGGTGGCCGGGCAGGATCGGCTTGAGGTCTCCGCCCATATCGCCGTGGCCGACCTCGTCTCCGTGGGCCGCGCTGGTTTGCTGCCGGCCGACGACCTCACCCTGGCGACGGCCCTGAAGACCCCCCTCGTCGGTCTCACCGACGACGATCTCGTTCGCCTCGCCGCGGGACGGCCCGACGAGGAGACCCTTCAGGATGCCCTCGCCCGGCATGCCGAGGCCGGTGACGCGACCGCCGTACGGGCGTTGGACGCTCTGGCTACGTGGATCGAGCTGGCCGGGGCCCTTGGGCCGTTCGGGTTCTACGCCCGCTTGCTCGGGCCGATGGAGGGACGCGCCAAGCTCGTGTCGCGGCTCGGCGGGGAAGCGGGCGATGCCATCGACGTCTTCCTCGCCGCCGCGGCGCATGCCGAGGGTGGCGAGGATGCGCCGTCCCTCGGGGGCTTCCTTGCCCGGTATCTCGGGACCGAGGCCGGGCACACGGTGAAGCGCGACCTCGAATCCGGCCGCGATGAGATCCGCGTCATGACCGTCCACGGGTCGAAGGGCCTGGAGGCGCCGGTCGTCGTGATCCTCGATGGCTGCGAGGCCCCTGGCGGCAAGGATCCACCCCTGCTGCCGATGATCGGGCGGAAGGCGACTCTCCCGCCCGTCTGGACCAGCACGACGCAGGATTGCGCGGCGACGGGGCAAGTCCGCGCCGCACTTGGGGCACGGTCCCGGCAGGAGCACAACCGCCTGCTCTACGTCGCCATGACCCGGGCCGCCGACCGGCTCGTCGTCGCGCCCTTCCGGGGCAAGATCCGGGAGACCGAGGCCGCATGGTGCCGGATGATCCGCCTGGGCCTGGAGACCGCCCTGGGCGAAGGCGAGAGCGTCGAGATGCCCTACGGTCCCGCGGTTCTCTGGCGCGACGGCCTCGTCTCCGGCCGTGAGGCGCCCGCCCGGCCCCCGGCTGAAGGACCGCCCGACGCGCCGACATGGCTCCGCTCGCCCGTCGCGCCCGAGGTCGCGGCGGTCGCGCCCCTGCACCCGTCAGGGATGCTCGATGCCGCCGATGGCACTCGGCTGCCCCCGCCCCGCCTCGCCGACCCCACGGCACGCCGCCGTGGGCTGCTTGTTCATGCCCTGTTGCAGCATCTTCCGCGCCTGGAGCGGTCATCCCGCCAAAAGGCTGGCCTCGCCTATCTGGTGTCGCGTGCTCCGGGCCTCGGGGAACCGGCCCTCCGCGGCATCCTCGGCGCGGTGATGCGCCTGCTGGACCATCCGGCCCTGGCACCGCTCTTCGCCGAGGGGGCCCTGGCCGAGGTAAACCTCTCCGGCCGGGTGAGCGTCGGCGGCACGGAGCGCCCCGTGACGGGCCGCGTGGATCGCCTCGCCGTCGCGGAAGGAACCGTCACCCTCGCGGACTTCAAGACCGGGCGCCCGCCTGACGACGGAGCACCCTTGCCGGAGGCCGAGTCCAGCCAGATCGCCCTGTATGCGCGCCTGCTGGCTCGGATCTATCCGGACAAACGGATCGTTCCGATGCTCGTCTGGACCTCGAGCCCGGTCATCCGGATCCTCGACGAGGCGGCGGTCGAGGCTGCCCTCGGCAAGGTCGGCATCGACCGGTAGCGGTGTGGGGATGGGTCAGACGAGACCCGCGCGGCGGGCGGAGACCGACGCTTGTCCATGCCACGACGACCGTGCCGTCATGCATCGCGTGCGACTCTCCTTGACCGTTGGGGTGCCCGTCTCCAATTCTCGCGTGACCGAGCGGGCCGGAGCCCGTCCGCGGCCGCCCGGCGTTCCTTCCCGGCGGCGACTTCCGAAAGGTGATGCGATGGCGACGGTGAAAGTTACCGACGCGAGCTTCGAGCAGGACGTCCTCAAGTCCGCCGAGCCGGTTGTCGTGGATTTCTGGGCCGAATGGTGCGGCCCCTGCCGGCAGATCGGCCCGGCGCTCGAGGAGATCGCCACCGATCTCCAGGGCAAGGTGAAGATCGCAAAGGTGAACGTGGACGAGAACCCGGGCATCGCCTCGCAGTACGGCATCCGCTCGATCCCGACGCTGCTCCTGTTCAAGAACGGCGAGCGCGTCGATCAGAAGGTCGGCGCGGCGCCGAAGGGCGACCTCGCCCGCTGGATCGGCGCCCAGACCGCCTCGGCCTGAGAAGCTTCTTCCGCTACGCCCTCCCCCGCGGAGGGCGTAGCCGCTCTGGCGGACCTATCGCGGCCCGTACCCGGCCATGAAGACCCGCACCGCCTCATCGACCCGGTGGCGCAGGTCCGCTTCGTCCGTCACGCCCCCGGCATTCAGCAACAGTCGCGTAAGCAACCCTGCTTGGCAGAGATGCAGGAAATGCTTCGCCGCGAGGTCGGTGTCGTCACAGACGAGCCGCCCGGCTTCGACCTGCTCCCCGAGGTAAGCCGACAACCGCTCCACCCCCAGTGCAGGGCCCGCCTCGTAGAAGGCGCGGCCGAGATGGGGAAACTTCTCGCAGGCGCCGATCACCATGCGCACGAGGCTCACGTGCTCGCCCCGGCTCATCTCCTTGAGATAGATGTGGCCGAGCTTGGTGAGGACGCCCCGCACATCCGGTGACGTAGGGTCGAGGGCGATCAGCGCTTCGGCCAATTGCCGTTTCTTCGCGATCGTCAGCGCCTCGAACAAGGCATCCTTGCTGTCGAAATAGACGTAGAGCGTCCCCTTCGACACGCCGGCAGCCCGGGCGATCTCGCCCATGCTCGCCCCATCGAAGCCAGCCGCGGTGAAGACCTGACGGGCACCCTCAAGAATCTGCCGCCGTTTCTCCGTCTCGGCGCCGTCGCGCTCCTGGCTTGCCGCGCCCGCCACCCTGATCCTCCCACCCGTTGACCGAACGGTTCGGTCAACCTACACTGTGGGAACTCGAGGACGCCGTCAACGGCCGTCCCGGTCATTGACCGAACGGTTCGGTCAAAACGGAGTGAAGTGGATGTCCCTCCGCGAGGATACCGGCCGGCCGGAAGCGGTCGCCGAAGACGAGAGCCACACCCGCGTGACCCCGTCGCCAGCGGAAACCCGTCCCGTGACGACCATCACGACAACGGCTATCGTTTCGGCCGAACCGGAGATCCGGCGCAAGCGCCCCCTGCGCCGTCTTCTCATGCTCGGGATCCTCTCCGCGGCCCTCGGTGGCGGCGCCTACGAGGGCTGGCAATGGTGGACGGTCGGACGGTTCTTCGTCTCGACGGACGACGCCTACGTCCAGGCCGACATCTCGATCCTGGCCGCGAAGGTCTCGGGCTACCTGGAGGCGGTACCGGTGGTGAACGGCCAGTCCGTCGCCAAGGGTGACGTGATCGCCAAGCTCGACGATGGCGATTATCGCCTCGCCCTTCAGGCGGCGCGGGACAAGCTCGCGACGCAGACGAGCACCATCGCGCGCATCGGGCAGCAGGCCGAGGCGGCGCAGGCCCAGGTCGTCCAGGCGCAGGCGCAGATCGAGGCGTCCAAGGCCGACGCGGTGCGGGCCGATGCCGATTACCGCCGCGCCACGCAGATGCAGGCCGATTTCGTCGCCCGCTCGCGCATCGATCAGACGAAGGCCGACCGCGACCGGACCGAGGCCGCGGTGAAGGGCGCCGAGGCGGCCCTGCTGGCCGCCCGCGCCAACGTCGCCGTCCTGCAGGCCCAGCAGAAAGAGGCGCAGAACCTCGCCGCCGAACTCGGCACGGCTGTCGACCGGGCTCAGCGCGACCTCGATTTCACGGTGATCCGCGCACCGTTCGACGGCGTGGTGGGCAACAAGGCGGTGGAAGCGGGCGCCTACGTCGCGCCGGGCACCCGCGTGGCAGCTCTGGTCCCCCTCCAGAGCGTGCGCATCGACGCGAACTTCAAGGAGACGCAGGTTGAGCGGATGCGGCCCGGCCAGACGGTGACGGTGACCGTCGATGCCTTCCCCGATCACCCGATTGCAGGCGTCGTGGAATCGTTCTCCCCGGCCTCCGGCTCGGTCTTCAGCCTGCTGCCGCCGGACAACGCCACGGGCAACTTCACCAAGATCGTCCAGAGGCTGCCCGTGCGGGTGAAGGTGCCGCTGGCCGTCGCCCGGGAAGGCTTCCTGCGGCCCGGACTCTCGGCCGTCGTGCGCGTCGACACCCGCACCGCCGAGGAGCGGCGGAACGCCCAGGTCGCGCAGTCGGACTGAAGTCTCCACCGATGGCCGCCTCAGCCACCCTTTCCGCCGCCATCCCCGTGCCGGCCGACCCGCCCATCGACAAGCGGAGGATGGTGGCATTCCTCTGCATGGTGTTCGGGATGTTCATGGCGATCCTGGACATCCAGATCGTCTCCGCGTCCCTCAACGAGATCCAGGCCGGCCTGTCGGCCTCCGGGGACGAGATCCCCTGGGTCCAGACGAGCTATCTGATCGCCGAGGTCATCTCGATCCCGCTGTCGGGCACCCTCTCCCGGGTGCTGTCGACCCGGTGGATGTTCGCCATCTCGGCGGGGGGCTTCACGGTGATGAGCCTGATGTGCGCCTCGTCCTCGACGATCACCGAGATGATCGTGTGGCGGGCGCTGCAGGGCTTCATCGGCGGCGGGATGATCCCCACCGTCTTCGCGTCGGCCTTCACGATCTTCCCGCCCTCGAAGCGCACCATCGTCTCGCCGATGATTGGCCTCGTGGCGACGCTGGCACCGACCATCGGGCCCACGGTCGGCGGCTACCTGACCGACCTCATGTCCTGGCACTGGCTGTTCCTGGTCAACGTCGTGCCGGGCATCCTCGTGACGGTGTCGACGGCGATCCTCGTCGACTTCGACAAGCCGAACCTCTCCCTCCTCGACAAGTTCGACTGGTTCGGTCTCGCCGCCATGGCCGGCTTCCTCGGCTGCATGGAGTACGTCCTGGAAGAGGGGCCGAACCACGATTGGTTGCAGGACGAGGCGGTCTTCGCCTGCGCAGTGATATGCGTGGCGAGCGGCCTGCTGTTCTTTTGGCGAGCCTTCACGGCGTCGCAGCCGATCGTCGATCTGCGAGCGTTTTCGGACCGCAACTTCGCCAGCGGCTGCATGGCGAGCTTCATCATGGGCATCGGCCTCTATGGCCTGACCTACCTCTATCCGGTCTACCTCGCCCGGGTGCGGGGATACTCCGCCCTGATGATCGGCGAGACGATGTTCGTCTCGGGCCTGTGCATGTTCGCCACCGCTCCGATCGCGGGGCGGTTCTCGGGCAAGGTCGATCCACGGATCCTCATGGCGCTCGGCTTCGGAGGCTTCGCGGCCGGCACGTGGATCGTCACGGGCATGACGAAGGATTGGGACTTCTGGGAACTGCTCTGGCCGCAGATCCTGCGCGGCTGCTCGCTGATGCTGTGCATGATCCCCATCAACAACATCGCCCTGGGCACCCTGCCCCCCGCGCGGATGAAGAACGCGGCCGGGCTCTACAACCTCACCCGGAACCTCGGCGGCGCCGTCGGCCTCGCGCTCATCAACACGCTCTTGAACGACCGCTGGGACTTGCACCTCACCCGCCTCCACGAGCGCTTCACCTGGGCGCATGCCCCGGCGCTCGAGCGGCTCGATGCCATGCAGCGCAGCTTCTCGGACTTCGGCAGCGCCGCCCCCGCCATGGCGCTGAAGGCGATGACCAACACCGTGCGCATCCAGGGGCTGGTCATGGCCTTCGAGGACGTGTTCCTTGCCCTGACGGTCCTGTTCCTCGCCATGGCCTGCGCGGTGCCCCTGATCCGCAAGCCCCGCGCCGGGGCGGGCGGCGGTGGAGGGCACTGATAACGGTATCGCGCGCCATTTACGGAGCAGGCAGGATTGATTGGCCTCCCACCCGGCCGATCTGCTAAGGGAGCAGCGCGGGATATTGGAAAAAACGGCCCGCTCCGACGGCCGGGACGGAACGCATGGATTTTCTCAACGCGATGAGCGGCACCGCCGGAAGCTTTTTCGGCGCGGTGATCCCGTTCCTGTTCGTGCTCACCGTGGTCGTGTTCGTACACGAGATGGGGCACTTCCTCGTCGGCCGCCTCTGCGGTGTGGGCGTCCACGCCTTCTCCCTCGGCTTCGGCCCGGAACTGTTCGGCTTCAACGACCGACGCGGCACTCGCTGGAAGCTCTGCGCCATTCCCCTCGGCGGCTATGTGAAGTTCCACGGCGATGCCAACGGCGCGAGCGTGCCCAACCGTGAGGTCATCGCCCAGATGTCCCCGGAGGAGCGGGCGATCAGCTTCCCGACCCAGCCGGTGGCAAAGCGTGCGGCCATCGTCGCCGCCGGCCCGGTGGCGAACTTCATCCTGGCCATCGTCCTCTTCGCGGGGGCGATCTGGCTCGGCGGACGCTACGAACTGCCTGCCAGGGTCTCCTCCGTGGAGCCGAACAGCGTGGCCGCGCAGGCGGGGTTCAAGCCAGGCGACCTGATTACGGCCATCGACGGGGAGCCCATCGGCGACTTCAACGCCATGTACCGGACCGTGACCGGCGCCGCCGGCACTTCTCTGGCATTCACCGTCGAGCGCGATGAGCGCAACGTCACCATCAACGCCACCCCGGCGACCATCGAGGAGCGCACGCCCTTCGGACGGCACCGCATCGGCCGGCTCGGGATCCGGTCCCCCAACGGGAGCGAGGCGAAGCTCGTCCACTACGATCTGGCCGACTCCCTCAAGCTCGGCGTCCACGAAACCTATTTCGTGGTGGAGAGGACATTCTCCTATCTCGGGAAGCTGATCACCGGGCGGGAATCGGCCGACCAGCTTTCGGGCCCCATCGGCATCGCCCGGGTGTCGGGCGAGGTTGCCAAGACCGGCGGCGTCGGGGGCCTCGTCGGCCTCATCGCCCTGCTCTCGGTCTCGATCGGCCTTCTCAACCTGTTCCCGGTGCCCCTGCTGGATGGCGGGCATCTCCTGTTCTACGCGTTCGAAGTCGTCCGGGGACGGCCGCTCAGCGAGCGGGCGCAGGAAGTCGGCTTCCGCATCGGTCTGGCCCTCGTGCTGATGCTGATGTTGTTCGCCGCGTGGAACGACATCCTCAACCTGGGCGCGTCGCTGCGGAACACCTGAACGGGTTCCGCACAGTTCGACAGTTGATGGATTCGAAATTTAAAGGTGTGCTTGGCTGAGCGGCTGCCCCGGAGCCGCCACAAATCCGTCCCCGGGGTGCCGCGATCGGCGCCCCGGACATGGTTGACGGACCGTGAAGCCAGTCGGGAGCGGAGGCCGAAAGCCTCACCCCGCGAAGGGTTTACCCTCCGTTCAGCATGTTTGCCTGTTTCTCCACAGGGAGGGCTGCACGTTAAGTGGCGCGAAGGCCACGACCCCTCAAAATCCCCTGGTCGAGGCGTAGGGTGCGTTTGCTTGAGAGGGAATTCCCTTTAATAGCTTCGCTTGGACCGAAGCCACGCTTGGACCACGGGAATGGGACGATCGACCAACGGTCGCCCGCGCAGGCAAGGCCTGCGACCAGATCAGAAACGGGCGATTGCATGATGTCGTTGACGGGCAAGCATCGGCGCAAGTCGATGCGGAAGACCATCGTCCTGATTTCCGCTGGGGCGGGCATGGTCCTGGGCGGCGCCGCCCAGGCACAGCAGATTGTCGTGCAGGGCAACCAGCGCGTCGACGCCGACACGATCCGTTCCTACGTCACCGGTACCGCCTCCGGCTCCGCCGAGGAGGCACGGCGCAATCTCCTCGCCAGCGGAATGTTCTCGGACGTGAAGGTGACGCAATCCGGCGGCCGCACGGTCGTGACGGTCCGCGAGAACAACCTGATCAACCGGGTGGTGTTCGAAGGGAACAAGAAGGTCGAGAAGGGGACGCTCGAGAGCGTCGTCGAGTCGAAGGCCCGCGGCCCCTACAGCGAGGCGACCATCAACGCCGACCTCGCCCGCATCCGTGATGTCTACAAGCGCTTCGGCCGCGGCACCGCCAAGGTCACCTACCGCACGGTGAACCTGCCCAACGGCCGGGTCGACGTGATCTACGAGATCGACGAAGGCGATAAGACCGGCATCATCGCCATCAACTTCGTCGGCAACCAGGCCTATTCCGAGCGGACGCTGCGCGGGCTGATGAGCTCGTCGGAGATGAACTTCCTGTCGTTCATCAAGACCTCGGACGTCTACGATCCGGACCGCATCACCAACGATCTGGAGCAGGTGCGCCGTTACTACCTGAAGAACGGCTATGCCGACTTCCAGGTGGTGAACGCCGATGCGCGCTACGTGGAAGGCGAGCAGTCCGGCTACATCATCACGATCACCCTCAACGAGGGCCAGCAGTACTCGGTCGGTGCCGTGGCGGTGGATTCCCGCCTCCCGGGCCTCGACACCGAGGCCCTGCGCACCGACATCGCCACCGGCGTGGGCGAGACCTACAATGCCGACGACGTCGAGAAGACCCTGACCACCCTCACCCGCGATGTGAACCGGGCGGGTTATCCCTTCGCCCAGGTCCGCCCGACCGGCCAGCGCGACCCGGCGACCCAGAAGGTCGCCCTCGGCTTCGTGGTGGAAGACGGTCCGCACGTGTACGTCGAGCGGATCAACATCCGCGGCAACACCCGCACCCGCGACTACGTCATTCGCCGCGAACTCGATTTCGCCGAGGGCGACGCCTACAACCGCGTTCTCACGGACCGGGCGGAGCGCCGCCTGAACGGCCTCGGCTTCTTCAAGAAGGTCCGCTTCTCCAACGAGCCCGGCTCGTCGCCTGACCGTGTCGTCGTGAACATCGATGTCGAGGATCAGCCCACGGGTTCGTTCTCGGTGGCCGGCGGCTACTCCACCCAGGACGGCATCATCGGCGAAGTCTCGGTCTCGGAATCGAACTTCCTCGGCCGCGGTCAGTACGTGCGCCTCGCCGGCACCGGCGGCCAGTACTCGCGTGGCGTCGACTTCTCGTTCACGGAGCCTTACTTCCTCGGCTACCGCCTCGCGGCCGGCTTCGACGCCTTCTACAAGTACTCGGACCTGACCCGGTACTCGCGCTACGAGACGACGGTCTATGGCGGCCAGCTCCGCCTCGGTCTGCCGGTCACCGAAGAGTTCGGCGTTACCCTCCGCTACTCGCTGTACAACACCGAGTTGAAGGTCCCGAACACCCTCAAGAAGCCGTACGACGATTGCTCCTTCCCGATCCCGGGCTACACGGCGACCTACCCCACCGGCACGGTCTTGAATGGGCGTGACGTCAGCGGCCAGGCGGCTTACCCGGCCTGTGCCTATGACGGTGAGGCTTCGATCGCCATCAAGGGCTCGCAGGGCAACACGCTGACGTCGCTGGCCGGCCTCACCCTTGCCTACTCGACGCTCGACGTGGTCGGCGCGCCCCATAACGGCATCTACGCGGAGTTGAAGCCTGACGTGGCCGGCCTCGGCGGCGACTCCAAGTTCTTCCGCGTCACGGCCGACGCCCGCTACTACAAGGAGCTGTACGAGGACGTCGTCGGCTTCGTCCGCTTCCAGGGCGGTCACGTCGAATCCCTCGACGGCCAGCCCCTGCGGGTGACCGACCAGTTCTTCCTCGGCCCGTCGCTGGTCCGCGGCTTCGCTCCGAACGGCATCGGCCCGCGCGACGTCGGCATTGCCGACGCCCGCTCCAACGCCATCGGCGGCTCGACCTATGTCGGCGGTACCTTGGAAGTGCAGTTCCCGCTCTACGGGGTGCCGCGTGACCTGGGCCTGAAGGGCGCGCTCTTCGCCGATGCCGGTACGCTCTTCGGCTACCACGGCAAGACGACCTTCGACGTCAACGGCGACCAGTTCATCAACGGCTACTCGAACGGCCGCTGCGCCTTC
Organism: Methylobacterium persicinum; assembly: GCF_022179525.1. Taxonomy (GTDB): domain Bacteria; phylum Pseudomonadota; class Alphaproteobacteria; order Rhizobiales; family Beijerinckiaceae; genus Methylobacterium; species Methylobacterium persicinum. Next base: position 46,959 of record NZ_BPQX01000045.1, on the reverse strand, counting down.
AACGCCTACACGATCGGCGTCGAGCCGGAATGTGTGAACGTCCGCGACAAGGCCACGATCCGCTCCTCGGTCGGTGCGTCCATCCTCTGGAACTCGCCGCTCGGCCCGATCCGGTTCGACTACGCCTACGCGTTGTCGAAGGATGAAGGTGAGAAGGTTTTCGTGCCGATCCTCGGCAAGTACGGCCATATCGGTCGCGACCAGACCCAGGCGTTCCGCTTCTCGGGCGGCTCGCGCTTCTAAGTCGACCCGTCGGGCGGCGACCCGCCGCCCACTCAACGACGCCGGCCGGTCCCTCGGGGTCCGCGCCGGCGTTGCTATTTGGCGTCGGGAGTTCCAAAGGAGCGACGCGACTTCCGGCGTGGCGACTCGCCGCGTCGGTAGAGATCCCGGCGACGCGGGGATCAGAGGAAACGCTCCGGGTCGTCGTGTCGGTCGCCTCCTGGCCGAACCGGCAACCCCCTCGGGGGTAACGCCCTGAAATCCCGTCGTCCTGCCCGTGGGTGGGGCGACGTGCAGGCTTCGAGATGTCCGACACGCAATTCTTCACCCCCGCAACCGGGCTCACCTTCTCGGACGTCGCCGCGGCGGCGGGCGTCGCCCTGCCCGAGGGTGTCGAGCCCGGCCGCCCCATTACCGGAGCGGCACCCCTGGAGAGCGCCGGCCCCGACGACCTCGCCTATATGGACAATGCCCGCTACGGCGAGGCTCTATCGCAGACCCGCGCCGGGATCTGCCTCGTGGGGCCGCGCTTCGCCGCCCGCTGCCCGGCGGAGACCGTGCCGGTGGTCTGCCGCGATCCCTACCGGGTCTATGCCAGCCTCCTCGGGCGCCTCTATGCCGACGCCCTGCAGCCAGGACCGCAATTCGGCGGCAGGGGGCTCTCCCCGGGGGCCCATGTCCATCCCGACGCCAAGCTGGAAGACGGGGTCACCGTCGATCCGGGAGCCGTCATCGGCCCCGGTGCCGAGATCGGCGCGGGCACCGTCGTCGGACCCAACGCGGTGATCGGGCCAGGGGTGCGGATCGGGCGGGATTGCGCCATCGGCGCCGGCACGACCCTGAGCCACGCCCTGCTCGGCAACCGAGTCATCGTCCATCCCGGCGCCCGGATCGGACAGGACGGGTTCGGCTTCGCCATGGGGGCGAGCCATCTGAAGGTGCCGCAGGTCGGCCGGGTGATCGTGCAGGACGACGTGGAGATCGGCGCCAACACGACGATCGACCGGGGTGCCTCCCGCGATACGGTGATCGGCGAGGGCACGAAGATCGATAACCTCGTTCAGATCGCCCACAACGTTGTGATCGGACGTCACTGCGTGATCGTGTCCGGCGTCGGCATCTCCGGGTCCACGACCCTGGAGGACTACGTCGTCCTCGGCGGTCAGGTCGGCGTGGTCGGGCACCTGCGCATCGGGCGGGGCTCTCAGATCGCCGGCTCCTCCAACGTCAACCGGGACGTACCTCCGGGCTCGCGCTGGGGTGGCACTCCGGCCAAGCCCGTCCGGGCGTGGTTCCGCGAGCTGACGACCCTCGCCCGCCTCGCCGAGCGCTCGGGACACGCTGCCGCGGAGGGCGACAAGGACTGAGCGACAGACCCGGCGCGCCGTCGCTGGCGGCCAGAACGCCCTTGCACATCAATGCGTTTCTGCGAAGAGAAGCCACCGTCGGCAGGGCGCAGGCGGCAATCGAGGGCGGCGCGGCACGATGAGTGGAACGGATCAGGTTCTCGGCACGGCGGACATTCACAAGCTTCTGGAATTGCTGCCGCACCGCTACCCGTTCCTCATGGTCGACCGCATCGTGGACATCGATCGGGACGAGAGCTGCGTCGGCATCAAGAACGTCACGGCCAACGAGCCGCAGTTCATGGGCCATTTCCCCGGGCTGCCGGTCTTCCCCGGCGTCCTCATCATCGAGGGCATGGCGCAGACGGCGGGGGCCATCTGCTGCCGGCAGATCATGACGGACGAGCTTCGCACGAAGCAGGTGTTCTTCATGACCATCGACAAGTGCAAGTTCCGCAAGCCCGTCGTTCCCGGCGACCAGATCCGCTTCGAGATGCGCAAGCTGAACCACCGCCGGACGATGTGGTGGTTCCGGGGCGAAGCGAAGGTGGACGGCGTCCTGGTCGCCGAAGCTGAGATCGGCGCCATGCTGGTGACGGAGTGATTTGATGAGCACCCCCGGGATCCACCCGAGCGCCGTGATCGAGGACGGCGCCGTGATCGGCGACGGCGTGCGGGTCGGCCCGTTCTGCCATGTCGGGCCGGATGTGGTGCTCGGGGAAGCCTGCGAGTTGGTCAGCCACGTGGTGGTCGCAGGGCGCACCCGCGTCGGCGCACGGACGCGGATCTTCCCCTTCGCCTCGATCGGGCATCCGCCCCAGGACCTGAAGTACCGCGGCGAGCCCTCGACCCTCACGATCGGTGAGGATTGCCTCATCCGCGAGGGCGTCACCATGAACCCGGGCACCGCCGGTGGCGGCCTGGAGACGGTGATCGGCGACCACTGCGCCTTCCTGGCCAATTCCCATGTGGGGCACGATTGCCGGGTGGGCTCCCACGTTGTGTTCTCCAACAACGTGATGCTGGCCGGGCATTGCTCGGTGGGGGATTACGCCATCCTCGGCGGCGGTGCGGCGGTGATCCAATTCGCCCGCGTGGGGGCCCACGCCTTCGTCGGCGGCCTCTCCGGTTTGGAGAACGACTGCATTCCCTACGGCATGGTCCTCGGCAACCGGGCCTATCTGTCGGGCCTGAACATCGTCGGGCTGCAGCGCCGGGGCTTCGCCCGGGAGGACATCCACACCCTGCGCCGGGCCTATCGCCTGCTCTTCGCCCAAGAGGGCACACTGATGGAGCGGGTCGAGGACGTCTCCACGACCTTCGAATCCCATACGGCTGTGCGCGAGATCCTCGAGTTCATCCGCGCGGGCGGGAAGCGATCCATCTGCACGCCCCGCGAGGCGCCGATTCCGGTGGGCGGCGCCTGATCGCGCGACCATGGCCGGGACGTCCACCCAAGGCGGGGGCAACCTTGTCCTGATCGCCGGCGCCGGCCGCCTGCCGGAACTCGTCGCGGATTCCCTCGAGCGGGCGGGCAAGCCGTTCCGGATGATCGCCCTGCGGGGTTTCACGGTCCGTGCCCTGCGCGGGAGGGCCGACGCCGTCGTCGACCTGCTCGACCTGTCGGCGACCCTCGGGCTCCTCAGCAACTGGGGTCCGGCGATCGTGGTGCCGGCGGGCAGTGTGGCCCGCCCGAGTGCGGCGGCGATCTTCAATGCCGGCGCCGCATGGCGCAACCGGGAGGCCCTGCGCGAGATCGCTGCGGGCGGCGACGACCGGCTCCTGCGCGCCGCCCTCGGCTTGGTGGAGGAGAACGGCCACAGGGTCCTCGGCGTCCATGAGGTTGCACCCGACCTGCTCTGCCCGGAAGGCCCCCTCGGCCTCGTGAAGGCGGACGGGGAGGCCGTCGCCTCCATCCGCACGGGTCGGACCGTGCTCGATGCCCTCGCGCCCTTCGATGTCGGGCAGGCTGTCGCCGTAGCGGGGGACCGGGTGCTGGCCGTCGAAGGGCCCGAAGGCACTGACAAAATGCTCGCCCGCGCCCGTACCCTGGGGCGCAAGCCCTTCGGCCGGGGTCGGCCCAATGCCGGTACGGTCTTGGTGAAGGCGCCCAAGATTGGCCAGGACCTGCGGATCGACCTGCCGACGGTGGGCCCCCGGACGATCCGCAACGCCCATGCGGCCGGCTGCGCCGGCCTCGCCCTGAGGGCCGGAAGTACGCTCGTGATCGACCGGGCGGCCACCGCCGCGGAGGCCGACAGGCTGGGCCTGTTCGTGATCGGCTTCGGGGATTCGCCGTGAGCGGGCCGAGGATCTGGCTCGTCGCCGGGGAGGATTCGGGCGATCAGCTCGGGGCCAAGCTGATGCGGGCTCTCCGGGAGGCCGCCCCCGGCGTGACCTTTGGGGGAGTGGGCGGAGAGGCGATGGCGGAGGCGGGGTTCACCTCGCTCTTCCCCCTCGATGACGTGGCGGTGATGGGCTACCTCCCCGTCCTCGCCCGGGCGCGGACCCTGCTGCGGCGGATCCGCGAGACGGCGGCGGATGTCGTGGCAGCCCGGCCCGATGTGCTGGTCATCATCGACAGCCCCGGCTTCACCCATGCCGTCGCCCAGCGCGTGCGCAAGGCCGCCCCCTCCATCCCGATCGTGGACTACGTGTCCCCGAGCGTCTGGGCGTGGCGGCCCTGGCGGGCCAAGGGGATGCGCCCGTTTATCGATCATGTCCTCGCGCTCTTGCCCTTCGAGCCGGATGCGCATCTGCGCCTCGGCGGCCCCGCCTGCACCTATGTGGGCCATCCCCTGATCGAACGCCTCGGCGAATTGCGACCCGATGCGGCGGAACAGGCGCGGCGCGACCGGGCGCCCTACCCTCTCGTCGTGCTGCCCGGCTCCCGACGCTCGGAGATCGAGCGCCTCATGCCGGTCTTCGGTCCCACCCTGGCGAGGATCGCCCGGCAGGTGGACGTGGAGGCGGTTCTTCCGGCGGTATCGCGTCATCGGGCGCGGATCGAGGAACTGGCGCGGGCATGGGACGTGCCGGTGCGGATCGTCTCGGGCGAGGCGGCGAAATATGCCGCGTTCCGGTCCGGACGGGCGGCGCTCGCGGCCTCCGGCACCGTCACCCTCGAACTGGCGCTCGCTGGAATCCCGTCGGTCGTGGCCTACAAGGTGTCGCGGGTGGAGGAATTCATCGCGCGGCGGCTGATTCAGGTGCCGAGCATCGTGCTGCCGAACCTGATCCTCGACCGGAACGCCATGCCGGAATTCGTGCAGGCCGAATGCTCGCCAGACAATCTCGTGGCGGCGCTCCTGCCCCTGCTCCGGGGCGGCCCGGATCGGGAGGTTCAGCTCGCCGCCCTCGCGCGCATGGATGAGCTGACGATCCTGCCGGACGGCGACTCGCCGAGCCGGGCGGCGGCACGGGTGGTTCTGTCGGTCCTGCGCCGGTCGGCGGTGGCTCCAGTGCCACAGGCCGGGGACGGCGACGGAGCCTAAGTCACGGACAGCTTGACCGGATGTGAAGCCGCGGTCCAATGCAGAGTGGAATGTTCGGCGGATGGACCCCGTGCCACGCGGGACATCCCGCATTGAGAGGAATGGCGGATCGTGCGGCGGCTTCCGCTCCTCGTCCTGGCGGCCCCGGTGCTGCTGAGCCCGGTCCTGGCGGGCTGCACCGCGACGAGCTTCTCCTACATCTCGAAGACCTATGTCGGCCTGCCATCGCAGGTCGTGACCATCGGCTGCAAAGAGCCCTACGAAGTCTATGACAACCGGCAGCAGCGCCGGGTGCTCATCGTCTCGAATGCCCTGCGCGAAGTCACGGGTTGCAACCTGAACGACCTGCGGATCGATCCGGACCCGGCCGGCACCCGCACGAGCCGCTTCCGGACCGCGGCCCGCGCCTATCTGGACGAGACCGTCCGCGAAGATTGCACCATCACCGGCGAGACGGTGTTCGACCCGCTGAAGAGCGAGTTCGCCTATTCCTGTTCGGCGCCGGTCGAAAAGCGCGGGACGAAGGTCCCCCGTCTCCCCGGCCGCCGGCCCGGTCTCCAGGCGCAGTAGCCTGCTAAACGTCGGGGTGCGGGAAGGTGCGCTCGGCCGCATCTCCTGCCGCCGCTAGCAGCGCCCGGGCGAAGGCCCTGGCCTCGGCGCGGTCGAGGATCACCGCGGCGGTCAAGGACTCGCCGGAAAGGTCCGGCAGCGTCAGTTCAAGCCGCACGCCTTCGCGGACGGCGCTGGCCTGAAGACTCCAGCTTGCCTCTCGTCCCGGCTGCTCGGCCATGATGCTTCCTGCCTGTGAGAAATGACGCACCCCGCCGCTGAGCGGAACCCGCGCTGCCGGGACCTGTTCCCGCCCCATGCCGACACAGCAAGCCTCCACGGCCTCCTCCCTGCCCCGCCTCTCGGCATTCCTCAAGGTCGCAGGGCCGGGACTTGTGGTGATGCTCGCCGATACGGATGTCGGCAGTCTGATCACTGCTGCGCAGAGCGGCGCAAAATGGGGCTACTCCCTGCTGCTCCTGCAGATCCTGCTGATCCCGATCCTCTACATCGTTCAGGAACTAACGGTCCGCCTCGGGACGGCGACCGGACGGGGGCACGGCGAGCTGATCCTCGACCATTACGGCCCGGTCCTCGCCTGGATCTCCTACGCCGGCCTCGTCGTGGCGGGGGTGGGTGCCATCGTCACCGAGTTCTCCGGCATAGCGGGGATCGGCGACCTGTTCGGCGTGCCCCGCCTCGTCAGCCTCGGGCTCCCGGCCGCGCTACTGCTGCTCCTCGTCTTCACCGGCAGCTACAAGAAGGTGGAGCGCGTCGCCATCGTCGTGGGACTGTTCGAACTGGTCTTCGTGGGGCTCGCCGTGGCAGCCCGGCCCGACCCCGAGGCGATTCTCAAGTCGTTCGCGCACATCCCCCTCGGCAATGGAGACTTCCGCGTGCTGATCGCGGCCAATATCGGCGCGGTGATCATGCCTTGGATGATCTTCTACCAGCAGTCAGCCATCGTCGATAAGGGGCTCGGCTGGGATCACATGCGCCGCGCCAGGCTCGATACGTTCATTGGGGCGGTGATCTCTCAGTGCGTCATGGGCGCGATCCTGCTGACGGCCGCCGCGACCATCGGGAAGGCCGCAGACGGCAGCGGCCAGGGCCTGCAGACCGTGGGCGACCTCGCCAAGGCCTTCACTCCGGCCCTGGGCTCTCTCCTCGGTCAGGCGGTGTTCGGCGTGGGGATCATCGCCGCCGCATTCGTCGCGCTCAACGTCGTCGCCCTGGCGCTGGCCTGGGGCTTCGGCGACGTCACGCGCCGACCCCATTCCCTGGAAAAGTCCCCCCGCGAGGCGCCGGCCTTCTATGCGATCTTCGCCATCGCTGTCGTGGCCGGGGCGATCACCGTACAGCTCGTCTCGAACCTCGTCGCCCTCAACGTCGCCGTCGAGGTGATGAATGCGCTGCTCCTGCCGCTTGCCCTCGGCCTCCTGATTCTCCTCGCGACCCGGGCGTTGCCCGAGGACAAGCGCGTGAAGGGTGCCTACAAATGGGTGGTGTACGCGATCGCGGGGCTCACCATCGCCTTCGCGATGGTCGGTGTCCTCGACGCAATCGGCCTGATCTGACCGATGCCGGTTGACGGCATCAGGCGTATGATGTCTCCCCGGCGCGGCAAGGGAGACGATCATGTCTGAGATTTGGTTCCGGGCGGGTGAAGCCACCGTGTTGGCCGCGGAGGGCCAGTACACCGATGCGATGCCGGAAGTGCTGATCGGATCGGTCCGCGGCCCGGTGGGTCAGGCCTTCGCCTCGATGATGGGTCAGGCCCAGGGCCATACCCGCATGTACGTGGTCCGCGACCTCAACCAGCTCGTGCGCCCGGTGACGATGATGACGAGCAAGGTCACCATCCAGAGCGCCGACTACGTCGAGCTTTTGGGCGGTGTCGTCCAGGCGGCGATCGGCGACGCCATCGTCGACTGCATCATCGAGCGTATCCTCCCCAAGGAGGGATTGGACGATCTCTGCATGATCATCATGGTGTGGCTCGACGCGCGCTGCGCCGACGACGACAACCTCGACCGCAAGGATCTCTACCGCACCAACTACGAGGCGACGAAACTCGCCATCGCACGCGCCCTCAAGGGCGAGCCCACGGTGGATGAGTTGATCGCCAACCGGAAGACGGTGAAGCACTACGCCCTGGAAGACCTGATCGAATATTGATCCGGCTCCTTGGCCGCCTCCCCTTCCCCAGGGGCGGCGGTGGGACGGAGGGCGCGGCGGGTGTAGACTTTCCCGCCCCGCCCGGTGGCGGGGGGAAGACACCGAGGATCCGCCCCATGAAGGTATCAGCCGACCTGTGCATCGTGCCGATGGGCGTCGGCCCATCGGTGTCGCCCTATGTCAGGGAGATCAAGGCGATCATCGAGTCCAGTGGCCTCGATGCCACGATGCATCCCAACGGCACCAATATCGACGGCGAGTTGTCCGATATCTGCGCCCTCGTGGAGCGGTGCGAGGCGCGGCTGGCCGAACTCGGCGTCCAGCGGACCTTCATCACGCTCATCTTTTCGACGCGGCGGGATAAGGTCCAGACCATGGCGGACAAGCTCGCCGCCGTCTCCTGAATGCCCGCGGCGCTCTGACTTTGATCGTTCCGGCATCTGCCGCGTTCACGCTTCACTGAGGCGCGGTGAGAAGTACGGTCATGGACAAGACGATCAGCCAGGACGACGCTCCCCGCGAGGTCCGGATCGAACCCTATGAGGGGCCGGCAGGCGGCTGGGGCTCGGCGCGTTCCCTGGTGGAGATTCTGACCCGCGAGGGCGTGCCGGTCACCGGCGCCGCGATGCTCACCAAGCAGAACAAGCCCGGCGGCTTCATGTGCACGTCCTGCGCCTGGGCGAAGCCGGCCAAGCCCCTCACCTTCGAGTATTGCGAGAACGGCGCCAAGGCGACCGCCTGGGAGCAGACGAGGCGCCGGGCCACACCGGACCTGTTTGCCCAGCACACGGTCACCGACCTGCTCGGATGGAGCGACTACGCGCTGGAGGAGGCGGGCCGCCTCACCCACCCGATGCGCTACGATCACGCCAGCGACCGCTACCGGCCCTGCACCTGGGAAGAGGCCTACGCCGAGATCGGCAGGGAACTGAAGGGCCTCGATCCGAAATCGGTGGTGTTCTACGCCTCTGGCCGGGCCTCCCTGGAGGCGAGCTACATGTATGCCCTGCTTGCCCGGCTCTACGGCAACAACAACCTGCCCGACTCCTCGAACATGTGCCACGAGCCGACCTCGGTGGCGCTGCCGCAATCGATCGGCTCGCCGGTCGGCACGGTTCGGCTCGAAGATTTCGAGCAGACCGACCTTCTCCTGTTCTTCGGCCAGAACGTCGGCTCGAACTCGCCGCGGATGCTTCACCCGCTGCAGGAAGCCCGGCGGCGGGGGGCGTCGATCATCGCCTTCAATCCGCTTAAGGAGCGGGGGCTCGAGCGCTTCACCGATCCGCAGTCGCCGATGGAGATGCTGACCCGCTCCTCCACCCGGATCTCGACCCAGTACCATCAGGTGAAGGCGGGTGGCGACCTCGCTGCCATCACCGGAATCTGCAAGGCGCTGATCGCCGCCGACCGGGATGCCAAGGAGGCCGGCCGACCGGCAGTCCTCGACCACGCCTTCATCACCGAACATACCCACGGCCTCGACGAATTCGTGCGCTTCTGCGACGGGCAGGATTGGGCGGCCCTGGAACGCCGCTCGGGATTGAGCCGCCACGCCCTGGAGGGCACGGCGGCGGTCTATGCCCGCGCCCGGGCGGTGATCGGCGTCTACGGCATGGGGCTGACGCAGCATCGCCGGGGCACGGAGACGGTGCGCATGTTGGCGAACCTGCTTCTGCTCCGGGGCAATATCGGGAAGCCCGGCGCCGGCATCTGTCCGGTCCGCGGCCATTCGAATGTCCAGGGGCAGCGGACGGTCGGCATCACCGAGAAGCCCGAACTGGCGCCCATGGACAAGCTGCGCGAACTCTACGGGTTCGAGCCGCCGATGGAGAAGGGGCTCAACACCGTGGAGGCCTGCGAGGGGGTCCTCGACGGAAGCGTCCGCGCTTTTATCGGCCTCGGGGGGAACTTCCTCCGGGCCGTGCCGGATACGAGCGTGATGGAGCCCGCATGGCGCCGCCAGCGCCTGACTGTGCAGATCGCCACGAAGCTCAATCGCTCGCACCTCGTGAACGGCGAGGTGGCCTACCTCCTGCCCTGCCTCGGGCGGATCGAGATCGACAGGCAGGCCACAGGGCCGCAAAGTGTGTCCATGGAGGATTCGACCGCGCGGTTCCACGGCTCGCGGGGCGTCGCCGACCCGGTGAGCCCGCAGCTCCGCTCGGAGCCTGCCATCATCGCGGGCATCGCCAAGGCGACCGTGCCCGCCAACCCGCGGATCGACTGGGACGCCTGGGTGGGCGACTACGCGAAGGTGCGCCGGGCGATCGAGGCGACCTATCCCAAGGTCTTCCACGACCTCGATGGGCGGATGTTCGATCCGGGCGGCCTCGCCAAGCCCCTCCCGGCCCGGGAACGCCGCTGGGAGACGGACACTGGCAAGGCGAACTTCGCCGTCCCCGGCGGCCTCGAGGCGGATCCCGACCTGCCGGAACGCGGTGGCGAGATCCTCGACCTCATCACCTTGCGGTCGAACGACCAGTTCAACACGACGGTCTACGGTTACCACGACCGGTTCCGCGGTATCGATGGCACACGGGACGTGTTGTTCATGAACCGGGCCGACATTGGCCGGCTCGGCCTTCGGGACGGGGCCCAGGCCGCCGTCGAGACAGTGTCGGACGATGGGGTGAGCCGACGCCTCGGCGGCCTCCGGGTCGTCGCCTACGACATCCCGGAGGGCAACTGCGCCGGCTACTACCCGGAAATGAACGTGCTGCTCCCCCTCTGGCACCACGATGCCCAGACCAAGACGCCGGCGGCCAAGTCGATCGCCGTGCGGATTGCGGCCGAAGGGTGAGCGACTGGGGCCGGAGGGCTGGCGCGGCAGTGTCGAGTCCGTCATGGATCCCCCATGACTGACACGACACACGTTGCGGCTGCCCCGGAGCCGGAGCAACGGATGCGCGCGCTGCTCGAGGCGGCGGGCGCGTCCGTTCCCCTCACGGCGCCGGGGCTCGACCTCTCACGCCTGGATTGCAGCCGGGAGGCCCTCGCGACACTCGCCGGCGACGACGGAGTGCCGGTCTGGCGCGATGGGGAGAGCGGCGGTCTCGCCCTGACCGGCGCGGAACTTCCCCGCGCTCGCCTCGACGACGCCGATCTCAGCGGGGCGAACCTGCGGCGGGCGACCCTGACCGGGGCCGTCGGCCGTTCGGCGCGCTTCGCCGGGGCGATCCTGGAAGAAGCCGACCTGACCGAGAGCGACCTCTCGGGCGCCGATTTCACCGGCATCGTGGCGGGGCAGATCTGCCTGTCGCAGGCGATGCTGGAGGATGCCCGGTTCGGCGGAGCGGCGATGCGCTTCGCGGACCTGTCGCAGGGCCTTCTTGACGGAGCCGATTTCACCAGGGCAGACCTGTGGGGTACGGACTTCACCGGGGCCGATGCCGACGACACCGTTTTCCGGGATGCCCGACTCGACGAGGCCAAGCTCAGCGACGCCAACCTGACCCATGCCGATTTTGAGGGGGCGAGCCTCGCCAAGGCCGTGCTGGCGGGCTCGCGCCTGCGCGGGGCGAGCTTCACGGGGGCGAAACTCGATGGGGCCGACTTCTCCGGCGCCGACCTGTCGGACACGAACCTCGTACGTCTCAACCTCGCCACGTGCCGCCTGCGCCATGCCAAGTTCTCGGGGGCATGGCTGAACGGCACGCGGATGCAGGTGGAGCAGCTGGGCGGCGCCGTGGGTGAGGAAGTCGCCGGGTCTTTCGCAGCCGCTCAGGCGAGCTACCTCGCCCTGGAACAGAACTGGAAGAGCATCGGCGATCAGGACTCGGCGAGTTGGGCCTACAAGCGCGGCCGGCGCATGGGGCGGCACCATGCCGGCACACAGGCGAGATCAGCTTGGCAGGAGCGTGACTGGCGGGCCTTCGCCAAGCACGGCTATCGCTGGGTGGCCGACCGGTTCGTCGAATGGCTGTGCGATTACGGCGAGAGCCTCTCGCGCATCACCCGCGCCTTCGTCCTGCTGATCGGCGTCTTCGCGGTGCTCTACGGGCTGACAGGGGGGCTCATCATCCTGGAAGGGCCCGAGGCTGGTCCGACCTACAACCCCCTCGATCTGATGAGCTACAGCGCCCTGAACATGATGACCGCCAATCCGCCCGAGATCGGTCTCAAGCCCACGGGCCGGGTCACCAACCTCCTCGTCGGCATAGAAGGTGCCGTCGGCATCATCCTGATGGGGCTATTCGGCTTCGTCCTCGGCAACCGCCTGAGGCGGTGAGGATCACTCGCCGCCGAGCCGGTCGATGACGAGGTTGAGATCCCGGCGCAGGTTGCGGATCTCGGGCTCTGTCATCTCGAGCTGACACATGACCGTTTCCCGCACCGTCACCGCGTCGGTGTGGAGTTCCCTGCCCCGGGCGGTCAGGGCGATCTCGACCTCGCGCTCATCGCTGACGCGGCGGGTCCGCCGCAGGATGCCCGCGGCTTCGAGGCGCTTCAGGACGGGAGTCAACGTCCCGGAATCGAGCCGCAACCGGCGGCCGATCTCGGAGACGGTCACGCCGTCCTGCTCCCAGAGTACCAGAAGAACGAGGTATTGCGGGTAGGTCAGGCCCAGACGCTCCAGCAAAGGCCGGTACGACTTCGTCATCCGGTGCGCTGCCGCGTAGAGCGCGTAGCAAAGCTGGTTGTCGAGGCGCAGGGGATCGGCGGCAGTCGAAAGGTCGATCATCTCTGCCGTGTCAGCCATCTCGAACGCTCGCCCGGTACTACCCGCGATGCGACCGCGCAGAGCCGATCGGGCTCAAGCGGACGTACGAGCTTATCATACCATCTGAAAATCACATGAGGGATGGGGATGAGACAGCGATTTCGCGACGCATCCTCTATCCTGAGTTGTATATGTCGGTCCTACAGCGCGGAGAGGCTGTTCAGGAAGCCCGCCTCATCCTCCAGCGTGCGCAGGTCGAGGAGGATCGTATCGTCCTTGATTCGGCCGATGACCGGGACAGGCAGGTTGCGAAGGGCCTCGGCGAGGCGGCGGCATCGGCCGCCCGCACTGCGAGGCCGCTCCGCTCCGTCACCGTCCGGCGTGAGGACCAGCGCGACACTCGGGAGCGTCTCCACCGGCAAGGCACCGGACCCGATCTGGCTCATCGTCTCGGCGACGCTCACGCTCGCCCGCCCTCCAAGCCTGTCGGAGACGGCTTGCAGAAGACTGTTCGCCTGGCCGGCGATCTCCGCCCTCTCCCGGGTGAGCAGGCGCAGGGTCGGCAACTCGTCGCGCAAGCGTTCGGGATGGAGGTAGAGCCGGAGCACCGCTTCCAGGGCCGCATAAGTCATCTTGTCGACCCGGAGCGCCCGCTTCAGGGGACTCTTCCGGATGCGGGCAAGGAGATCCTTTCGCCCGGCGACGATCCCGCATTGCACGGCGCCGAGGAGCTTGTCTCCGCTGAAGGTCACGACATCCGCCCGCGACAGGGCGGCAGACACCGTCGGCTCCGGCGGCAGGCCGTAGGCCGCGAGGTCGACGAGGCTCCCGCTTCCGAGGTCCTCAGCGAGGGGTATTCCCTTCTCCTGGCACAAGGCGTGGAGTTCGGCCGGGTCCGGCTGCGCCGTAAAGCCGGAGATCGCGTAGTTGCTCGGATGAACCTTCATCGCGAGGCCGGTGGCCGGTCCGAAGGCCTCGGCGAAGTCCCGCAGGTGGGTCCGGTTCGTGGTCCCCACCTCCCGCATCCGGCACCCTGCCCTCGCCATCACGTCCGGCACGCGGAAGGAGCCGCCGATCTCGACCAGTTCGCCCCGGGACACGACGACCTCCTTGCGCATGGCGAGGGCGTTGAGCACGAGGAGGACGGCGGCGGCATTGTTGTTGACGACGATGGCGGCCTCCGCCCCCGTCAGCCGGCAGATCAGACCCTCGACATGATCGTCGCGCTCGCCCCGGCTGCCCGTGGCGAGGTCGAATTCCAAGTTCGTCGCCTGGGTCATAACCGCTTCGACGGCCCGGGCGGCGGACCGGGGCAGCAGAGCCCGGCCGAGGTTGGTGTGAAGCACCGTACCGGTCAGGTTAAAAACCGGCCGCAGGGACGGCCGAAGGGCGGAGGAAAGGCTCTCGCCGCAGCGCGCGAGGATCGCCGCCTCGTCCCCCGCCGGCGCATCGCCCGACCGGATCCGCGCCAGATCGTCCCGGATCGCCGCCGTCAACGCCGTGCGGCCGAATTCATCCGTGAGCCGGAGGCCGTCTCCGTGGGCGAGCAGCCGCTCCACCGAGGGGATCCGGCGCTTGGCGGTGGCGAGGAGGTCCTGAGTCATCGGCCGATGACATAATGGCGTCACTCCGGGACGCCAGGGCGCCGCGCCGATCGGACACCATTCTCCGTTCCGATTTCCGACCAGATCACCCGGCAGACCCGCGCCGAACGTCCGAAGCAGGAGACCGATCCATGAAGAAGACTGCCCTCGCGCTCACCCTGGCCGTTCTCGGCAGCGGTCACGCCCAGGCCGAAACCATCGTCAAGGAACGCTTCGGCTGTCACGCGCAGCAGGTCACGGAGCGCCTGTTCCAACTCGTTCAGGCCGGCGACGAGAGCGGCTTCGGCCAACTCCTGAAGTCGAGCCTCGCGTCAGGCGAATGCAAGTCCTGGAAGAGCGGCGACGAGGTGGCGCTCGAGTCGCGGACCTTGGGCTATGCCTGCCTCACGTCCAAGGTCGCGGGCGGCAAGTGCTACTGGACGCCCATTAGCGCCATCGACGACAAGTGAGATCGTCCGTTCTCGCTTGGTATGTCGTTGAGGTGGCAGGCCGCGAAATGCCCCCGCCCGACGGGGTCCAGGGCGGGAATCTCCGTTCGGCAGCGGTCGAAGGCATGCGGGCAGCGGGTGTGGAAGCGGCATCCCGAGGGCGGGGCGATGGGGCTCGGCACATCGCCCTTCAGGACGATGCGGGTCCGGGCCGCCCCCGGTTCGGGCACCGGCACGGCGGAGAGCAATGCCTGGGTGTAGGGGTGCTTCGGCGCCAGGAAGAGGTCCCGCCGGGGCCCGATCTCCACGATCTTGCCGAGATACATGACCGCGACCCGATGGGTCATGTGCTCGACGATGGCGAGGTCGTGGGAGATGAACAGCAGCGCGAGGTTGAGATCCTTCTGAAGGTCGCAGAGCAGGTTGACGATCTGCGCCTTCACCGACACGTCGAGGGCGGAGACCGCCTCGTCGCAGATGATGAGGTCCGGCTCCGCCGCCAGGGCCCGGGCGATGCCGATGCGCTGGCGCTGGCCCCCTGAGAATTCGTGCGGGTAACGCCCGAGGGCATCCCGCGGCAGCCCGACCCGTTCCATCAGCGCGGCCAGACGGGTGTCGAGGTCGGCCCGGTTCCGGGCGAGCCCGAAATTGCGGATCGGCTCGGCGAGGATCGCGCGCACCCGCATCCGCGGGTTGAGCGACGAGAACGGGTCCTGGAACACCATCTGGATGCGTCGTCGGAGGGGGCGCAGGGCGCCGTCCGACATTTCGTCGATCCGCGTTCCCCCGAGGACGACCTGCCCCGCCGTCGGCCGATAGAGGCGCATCAGCGCCTTGGCGACGGTGGACTTTCCGCAGCCGGATTCGCCCACGAGGGAGAGGGTCTCCCCCCGGTCCACGGTGAAGGACAGGCCGTCGACCGCCTTCAGCACCTTCCCGCTCCGGCCGAACAGGCCGCCACCGAGGGTGAAATGCTTCTTGAGGTCGTTGACCTCCAGCAGGGTCTCGCTCACGGGCGCCTCGCGAAAACGGATCGACGCGAGTCGGCGCTCGCACGCTCTTGAGCCCCCGCCCCCGCGAGGGGGGACGGATGTCGCTTCGTGGGTCTAACCGGCCGACTGACCATCATGCCGCGAGCGCGTCCTTTAGCGCATAGTGACAGGCGGCGAGATGGGCCGGCCCCTTCCGCTCCAGGGCGGGAGCCTGGGTCCGGCACAGTTCGGTGACCTGCGGGCAGCGTCCGGCGAAGACGCAGCCGTCGATCCGTGTCTTGAGGCTCGGCACCATGCCCGGGATCTCTGCGAGCCGGGTCATCTCCCCATGCGCGGCCGCCCCGAGCCGGGGCACCGCCCCCATGAGGCCCTTCGTGTAGGGGTGCCGTGGGTTGCGGAACAGGTCCGCGACAGCCGCCTCCTCGACCTTGCGGCCGGCATACATCACGACCACTCTGTCGGCGACTTCGGCCACGACGCCGAGATCGTGGGTGATCAGCATGATCGCCGCCCCGACCCGCCGCTTCAGGTCGCGCATCAGATCTAGGATCTGCGCCTGGATCGTCACGTCGAGGGCAGTGGTGGGCTCGTCGGCGATGAGGAGATTGGGCGAGCACGCCAGCGCGATGGCGATCATGACCCGCTGGCGCATTCCCCCGGAGAGCTGGTGCGGATATTCCCTCACCCGCCGCCGGGGTTCTGGAATGCCGACGAGGGTCAGCATCTCCACCGCCCGCTCCTCCGCCTGCGACCGGCTGAGTCCCTGATGCAGGCGGAGCGTCTCCCCGATCTGGCGGCCCACCGTGAGAACCGGGTTCAGGCTGGTCATCGGCTCCTGGAAGATGACGCTGATGTCGTTCCCACGGATCTTCCGCATCTGCTTGTCGGACAGGTCGAGGAGGTTCGTCCCCTGGAACCGGATCGCCCCGGCGATGGCCGCCGGCGGCTCGGGCAGGAGCCGGAGGATCGACATCGACGTCACGGACTTGCCGCAGCCGGACTCGCCGACGATCGCCAGGGTCTCCCCGGCGCCGATGGAGAACGACACCCCGTCCACCGCGCGGTTCACCCCCTCGGGCGTGCGGAAATGAACCTGCAGGTTCTCGATGGAGAGGAGCGGTGCCTGTGTCATGTGTCGCCGCCTCACACTTCCTTGGCCATGCGGGGGTCGAGGGCGTCGCGCAGGCCGTCGCCGACGAGGTTCACCGCCAGCACGGTGAGGGACAGGGCGATGGCGGGGAACAGGATGATGTAGAACTTCACCTGCCAGAGGGCCCTGCCCTCGGCCATGATGTTGCCCCAGGTGGGAACCGAGGGCGGGACACCCGCGCCGATGAAGGAGAGGATCGCTTCCGTGATCATCGCCGAGGCGCAGATGTACGTGGCCTGGACGGTCATGGGGGCCAGGGTATTCGGCAGGATGTGACGCCAGATGATCGCGGGCATGCGGGTGCCGGTGGTCACCGCCGCCTCGACGTAGGGCTGTTCGCGCAACGATAGCACCACGCCGCGCACCAGCCGGGCGACCCGTGGGATTTCGGCGATGGTGATGGCGATGATGACGTTCTGCACCGAGCCCCGGGTGAGCGCCATGAGGGCGATGGCCAGAAGGATCGGCGGGATGGACATCATCCCGTCCACCACGCGCATCACGATGCCGTCGAGCCAGCGGACCATGCCGGAGACGAGGCCGATGGCCAGCCCGCCGATGGAGGCGAGGATCGCCACCGTGAAGCCCACCAGCAGGGAGACCCGCGCCCCGTAGATGACCCGGGAGTAGATGTCGCGTCCGAGCATGTCGGTGCCGAACCAGTACTGCTCAGACGGAAACCGCGTCCGCTTGGCCGGCGACAGCGCCGTCGGGTCCACGGTGCCGAGCCAGGGCGCCAGCAGGGCCGCCAGGAGGATGACGGCGAGGATCACGCCGCCGACCACCACCGTCGGGTATCGCCTCACGAAGCGCCAGACCGGGCCGCGCGCCTTGCGCGGGGGAATGACGTCGGGAAGCGGTGCCGCCACGGCCGGGGCGGAGACGTCCATCTGGGGGGCGATCGTCACGCTCAATAGCGGATCCTCGGATCGAGTATTGTGTAGAACAGGTCGATGGCGAGATTGACCAAGACGTAGGTGAAGCTGAACAGCAGCACGACACCCTGGATGACCGGATAGTCACGCCGCAGGATCGCATCGACGGTGAGCCGGCCGAGACCGGGAATGGCGAAGACCGTCTCCGTCACCACCGCGCCGCCGATCAGCAGGGCAATGCCGATGCCGATGACGGTGACGATGGGCACTGCCGCGTTCTTGAGAGCGTGGATGAACAGGATGTGGCGCTGAGCGAGGCCTTTGGCGCGGGCGGTCCGCACATAGTCCTGGCTCAGCACGTCGAGCATGGTCGCCCGGGTCACCCGGGCGATGAGGGCGATGTAGACGAGGCCCAGCGTCACCGACGGCAGGATCAAGTTGGACAGCCACGGCCACAGGCCCCGCGCGATGGGCGTGTAGCCCTGGACGGGCAGCCAGCCGAGTTGCAGCGCGAAGATGTAGGCGAGGATGTAGCCTACGACGAAGACCGGCACGGAGAAGCCCATGACCGCGAACCCCATGACGAACCGGTCGATCAGGCTGCCGGCCTTCCATGCCGCCAGGACCCCCAGGGGCACCGCGACGACGATGGCGAACACGAGGGTGACGAGCATGAGCGACACGGTGGGCTCGACCCGTTGCCCGATCAGCGTAGTGACGGGCAGGTTGGTGAAGATCGAGATGCCGAGTTCGCCGTGGAGAATGTGCCATGCCCATTCGCCGAAGCGCACCAGGAACGGCCGGTCCAGGCCGAGCGAGGCGCGGATGCGTTCGATATCCGCCGGCGTCGCCTGATCTCCCGCGATGATGGCGGCGGGATCCCCGGGCGAGAGGTAGAGGAGGCTGAAGACGAACAGCCCCACCACCGCCATCACCGGTATCGTGGCGAGGATTCGCCTAGCGATATAGCCGAGCATGCGAACCTCAGGTTTTCGAGACGCCCCAGATGAAGGGCAACGGTCCCTTCACGACACCCGAGACGTTCGAGCGCCACGCTTGGTAGCCCAGGAAGAAGCCGGTCGGCGCGTAGACGACACCGTCGAGGGCGGCTGCGTTGGTCTTGTCGATGGCGGCCTTCTCGGACGCGAGATCGGGCGCATCGAACCATTCGGAGATGCCGGCTTCGACCGCCGGCACGCTCGGCCAGCCGAACCACGCCTTGTCGCCGTTGGCGCGCACGGCCGGATAGCCTGCCGGATTGATGGCATCGGCGCCCGCGTGCCACGTGTGGAACATGTTCCATCCGCCCTGCGAGGGCGGTGCCTTCGAGGCCCTGCGTGTGCCCACCGTGCCCCAATCCGTCGCGACGAAATCGACGTTGAACCCGATCTGCTTCAGGAGATCGGCGGTGATGTCGCCCTGCGCCTTCGTGATCGGCTGGTCCTGCGCCACGATGCAGACCACCTTCTCGCCCTTGTAGCCCGCATCCTTGAGCATCTTCTGGGCGGCTTTGATATCGCCCTTGCCGACCTGCGCGCCGCCGGCTTCGCTGTAGAGTTCCGTGCCGGGGGTGAAGAAACCGGGCAGCGGCTTCCACAGCGCTTCGTCGTCGCCGACGATGGCGCGCATGTAATCCTCCTGGTTCATGCCCACGAGGACAGCCTGCCTGATCTTCGGATTGTCGAAGGGCGGGTGAAGGTGGTTCATCCGGAACGAGCCGACATTCCCCAGTGGGTCGGCGATATCGACCTTGATGTTCGCGTCCTTGCGCAACAATGGCACGAGATCGGGAATCGGGTTTTCCCACCAATCGACCTCGCCGTTCTGAAGCGCCGCTGAGGCGGTGGCGGCGTCGGGCATGATGATCCACTCGACCCGGTCGAGCAGCATGCGCTTGCCGCCCGCGAGCCACGAGGCCGGTTCGTCGCGGGGCTTGTAGTCCTTGAAGGTCTCGAAGGCGGCCCGCGCCCCGGGCACCCACTCCTTGGCCATGAACCGCATCGGCCCCGAACCGATATACTCGGTGATCTGCGTGAACGGATCCGTCTTGGCGATCCTCTCCGGCATGATGAACGCCCCGGGGACGTTGGTCTTGCCAAGGGCAAAAAGCAGCTTCGGGAAAGGCTTCGTCAGGCGCCAGCGGAAGGTGTTGTCGTCCACCGCCACCAACTCGACCTGAATGGCCTTGATCATGCCGCCGATGGGATCGCGCGCCATCCAGCGGTTGAGGCTCGCCACCACGTCCTTGGCCAGGACGGGCTCGCCATCGTGGAACTTCAGCCCAGGGCGAAGGCGGAAGGTCCAAGTCAAGCCGTCGGGCGTCATGTCCTCCGATCCGACCATCTGCCTTTGAGGCTTCAGGTTGGCATCGACGCCGTAGAGCATGTCCCACACCATCGCACCGGCGTTGCGCACGACGTATTGGGTCCCCCACACGGGATCGAAGTTCGCCAGGTTGGATTGCGGAACGAAGCGCAGAACCTTCGCGCCCTGCGCCAAGGCCGGCGTGGCGAGGCGGGGCGCCGCGAGGCCGGCGGCGCCGAGGGCGGCGGAGGTTTTAAGGAAGGTCCTACGGTCCATCATCCTCTCCAAGCCAAGGCTTTCCGCCTCATCGGGCAGCCCATCGGTGACGTCGGTCGTTCTTTGGGCTCGCGCGGCACCTCGTGCCGGACAGCGGCAAGCCACTGTGGCGACCGGCATCCGCGCGACGTTCGTTGACACGCCGGACAATCGACACTGCCGGGCTCGGCGCGAAGCTTCGCAAAGGCCGGGCCAGTGTCACTGCCGTCTTACTCCGCAGAAGCAGTCGGGGGTTCAGCTTACGCGGTGTGCAGCTTGGGTCCAGAGAGACCCGCTCAAAGCCGTGTTTCATCCCCTGGCAGCCGTATTGCCTTTTCGATAGGCAAGACATCGCCCCCACCGCCCCTCTTCCGCTGCCTGCTGCACGAGCAGGTTCCGGCATGGCCATTGCGACGCTGGCTATGCCGTATTCAAAATTCGAAAGGGGTTCGATGAAGCGACGTACGCTGATCCAGGGCGCAGGCGCCCTCATCGCCGGGACGATCTCGCGGCCGGCCCTCGTCCGGGCGGCATCCGCCTCGACCCTGCGCTTCGTGCCCTATGCGGATCTCGCGATCCTCGATCCGATCATCACCACGAACTACGTCACCCGCACCCACGGGCTGATGGTGTTCGATACGCTCTACGGCTTGGATACCTCCTACCGCGCTCAACCACAGATGGTTTCCGGCCACACGGTCGAGGATGGTGGCCTGACATGGCGGCTGACCCTGCGCGATCATCTCTTCTTCCACGACGGCACGCCGGTCCTCGCGAAGGATGCGGTGGCGAGCCTGAAGCGATGGGGGCAGCGGGATTCGTTCGGGAGCGCCCTCTTCGCGGTGGTCAACGAACTGTCGGCCCCCACCGACAAAGTGCTGCTGTTCCGCCTGAAGCGTCCGTTTCCTCTCCTGCCGGAAGCGCTGGCCAAGCCCGTATCCTATGTGCCGGTGATCATGCCCGAACGGCTCGCGGCCGTGCCGGCCACGCAGGCCGTCACCGAAATGATCGGCAGCGGCCCCTTCCGGTTCTCCGCGGAGGAACGGGTGCCCGGCTCCCTCACCGTCTACCGCCGCTTCGAGCGGTACCAGCCCCGGGAGGACGGCACCGCGAGCTTCACCGCTGGCCCAAAGGTCGCGCGGTTCGACCGGGTGGAGTGGCGGACGATCCCCGATGGGGCGACGGCAGCCGGCGCACTCCGTTCGGGGGAGATCGACTGGTGGGAGCAGCCTCTGGTCGATCTCGTCCCCGAACTGTCCCGGCAGCAAGACATCCGCGTCGAGTTGATTGAGACGGCGGGGCTGATCGGGCAGATCCGTCTGAATCACACCCAGCCGCCCTTCGACAATCCAGCGGTGAGCCACGCCCTGCTCACGGCCATCGACCAGGGCGAGATGATGGATGCGGTGGCCGGCACGGACCCCACCATCAAGCGTGGCCCGTGCGGGGTCTTCACCCCCGGCGGCCCCATGGCCTCCAAGGCCGGGATGGAGGCCCTGACCGGCCCGCGGGACCTCACGGTCGCGAAGCGCGCCCTCGACGCGGCGGGCTACAAGGGCGAGCGTGTCGTACTCCTCGCCGGCACCGACGTGCCCCGGATTTCCGCGATCTGCGAGGTGATGGGCGATGTCTGCCGCAAGCTCGGCATGAACCTCGACTACGTCGCGACAGATTGGGGAACGGTGAACCAGCGTATCCTCAACGCCAAGCCCATCGACCAGGGTGGCTGGTCGATGTTCGGGGTATTCTCCGGCGGCCTCGACCAGTTGTCGCCGGCCTATCACCTCGCCGCCCGGGGCAACGGCCGCGCCGGGATCCCGAGCTGGCTCTCCGACCCGACGATCGAAACTCTGCGCACGGCTTGGTTCGAAGCCCCGGACGAGCAAGCACAGCAGGCCCTCGCGGCGCAGATTCAGGCCCGCGCCCTGGAGGTGGGGGCCTATTTGCCCTGTGGCCAGTACTTCCAGCCGAGCGCCTACCGCCGCGACCTCACCGGCGTGCTGACCGGGCTACCCTTGTTCTGGAACGTCGGCCGGGCGGGTTGAGGCCGGATTTCCGGCTAGATCACCGAGCGTGGATAAGCCGAGGCAGTACGTCCACGCATCACCGTTTCGAGCAGCAAATAGAGTGCCAGTCTCATCATAAAATGGTGGGCGGTGACGGGCTCGAACCGCCGACCCTCTCCGTGTAAAGGAGACGCTCTACCAACTGAGCTAACCGCCCGGCGAGGGGCTCGATACGGCATTGTTGCGCAGGCGCGCAAGAGGCCATCGGTGCCGCCATGGGTGTGGCCCAACGGGGCCAAAGCGGCCTCCCCTATCCACCATACGAGAAAGCCCGGAACCACTTGGGCTCCGAGCTTTCTCAGGTCTCGCGCGTCGCAGCTTTAGTGGGCGACGAACGTAGCCCCTTCCTCGTCGGTCCGAGCCGGCTTCACCGGGGGAAGCGGCTCGTCCCACTCGATCGGCTCGGGCTTGCGCAGGAGCGCGCGCTCGAGGACCTGATCCATCCGGGAGACCGGCACGATCTCCAGGCCGTTCTTCACGCTATCGGGTACCTCGACAATGTCCTTGGCGTTTTCCTCGGGGATCAGCACCGTCTTGATGCCGCCGCGGAGGGCAGCGAGCAGCTTCTCCTTCAGGCCGCCGATCGGCAGAACCCGGCCACGCAGGGTCACCTCACCCGTCATAGCGATGTCGCGACGGACCGGGATGCCCGTGAGGGTCGAGATGATCGCCGTCGCCATGGCGATGCCAGCCGACGGGCCGTCCTTCGGGGTCGCCCCCTCCGGAACGTGGACGTGGATGTCGCGACGCTCGAACAGCGGCGGCTCGATGCCGAAATCGAGGGCGCGGGAGCGGACGTAGCTCGCCGCTGCCGAGATCGACTCCTTCATCACATCCTTCAGGTTGCCGGTGACCGTCATCTTGCCCTTACCCGGCATCATGACGCCCTCGATCGTGAGCAACTCGCCGCCGACCTCGGTCCAGGCAAGACCTGTCACCACGCCGACCTGATCGTCCGCGTCGATCTCACCGTAGCGGAACTTCGGCGGGCCGAGGAAGACCGGAAGGTTCTCCTCACTGGCCTCGACGGACTTCGCCTTGGTGATCAGGATCTCCTTCACCGCCTTGCGGGCGAGGTTGGAGATTTCCCGCTCCAGGTTGCGCACGCCGGCTTCCCGCGTGTAGCGGCGCACCAGCATCATCAGCCCGTCATCGGTGATCGACCACTCCTTCTTGTCGAGACCATGCTTCTTCATGGCGCTCGGAATTAGGTGCTTGCGGGCGATCTCGACCTTCTCTTCCTCGGTGTAGCCGGCGATCCGGATGATCTCCATCCGGTCCATCAACGGGGCCGGGATGTTGAGCGTGTTCGCCGTCGTCACGAACATCACGTTCGACAGGTCGTAGTCGACCTCAAGGTAATGGTCGTTGAACGTGGCGTTCTGTTCCGGGTCCAGCACCTCCAGCAGGGCTGCCGACGGATCACCGCGAAAGTCCATGCCCATCTTGTCGATCTCATCGAGAAGGATAAGCGGGTTGGACGTCTTGGCCTTCCGCATCGACTGGACGATCTTGCCGGGCATCGAGCCGATGTAGGTCCGCCGATGACCACGGATCTCGGCCTCGTCCCGGACGCCGCCGAGGGACAGACGAACGAACTCACGGCCCGTCGCCTTTGCGATAGACTTGCCGAGAGAGGTCTTGCCGACACCGGGAGGACCGACGAGGCAGAGGATCGGGCCGGTGAGCTTGTTCGCCCGCTGCTGCACGGCAAGATACTCGACGATTCGCTCCTTGACCTTGTCGAGGCCGAAATGATCCTCATCGAGGAGCGCCTGCGCGCCTAGAAGGTCCTTTTTGATCTTCGAGCGCTTGCCCCACGGGATGCCGAGCATCCAGTCGAGGTAGTTGCGCACGACAGTCGCCTCGGCGGACATCGGCGACATCTGACGAAGCTTCTTCAGCTCAGCCGTCGCCTTCTCGCGGGCCTCCTTCGAGAGCTTGGTCTTCTCAATCTTCTCCTCGAGCTCGGCCAGCTCGTCGCGGCCATCCTCGGAGTCGCCAAGCTCCTTCTGGATCGCCTTCATCTGCTCGTTGAGGTAGTACTCGCGCTGCGTCTTCTCCATCTGCCGCTTGACGCGGGTCCGGATGCGCTTCTCCACCTGCAGCACGGAGATCTCGCTCTCCATCAGCGACAGCACCTTCTCCAGGCGCTGGGCGACGGTGGGCGTCTCCAGGATGCCCTGCTTGTCGGCGATCTTGACGAGCAGGTGAGAGCCGATCGTATCGGCCAGCTTCGACGGATCGTCGATCTGGGTGACGGCGGAGACGACCTCGGGCGAGATCTTCTTATTCAACTTGACGTAGTTCTCGAACTCCGAGAGAACCGACCGGGCGAGAGCTTCTGCCTCGACCTGATCGCCCAACTCGTCATGGAGCGCCAAGGCGGTCGCCTCATAGTACTCGTCGGAGCGGGTGAAGTTCGCGATCTTAGCGCGGCCGACACCTTCCACCAGCACCTTCACGGTGCCGTCGGGGAGCTTCAGCAGCTGCAGCACGCTGGCGAGGGTGCCGATCTTGTAGATCGCATCCGTCGCCGGATCGTCGTCGCCGGCATTGATCTGGGTCGCAAGCAGGATGTGGCGGTCGGAGCGGACAGCCTCCTCCAGCGCACGGATGGACTTCTCGCGCCCCACGAAGAGGGGGACGATCATGTGCGGGAAGACCACGATGTCGCGCAGCGGCAGGACGGCATAGGAGCCCGTCGAGCCCGGAATGACCGGCTGGCGCGATTTCGACTGGGTCATATCGGAAACCTCATCAGGAATGCCGGGCTTGCGCCCCTCCGGAAATGGAGCGAACGCATGGACCCCGGCCGACCGGGCCGCGAGGGTCTGTAAAAGAAGAATATGCGGCTGGTGACGCGGTACCGAACCTCGAAGGAGCGTCCGGCCACCGCGCTTAGCCTGAAATGGAAGTTCCCCGGCTTCCTTTCAAGATAAACGGGGAAGCGGCCCGGCCATGCACCGGGCCGTCTTGAAGGCGTCAGGCGCTCACGCTGGCGGGCGCTTCTTTGCCGCGCTCGCCGTGGATGTAGAGCGGCCGGGACTTGCCCTCCACCACCTCCGGACCGATCACCACCTGCTCGACCGATTCCAGGCCCGGCAGGTCGTACATCGTATCGAGAAGGATGGTCTCCAGGATCGACCGCAGGCCACGGGCGCCGGTCTTGCGCTCGATCGCCTTGCGGGCGACGAGGGACAAGGCTTCGTCCTGGAACGTCAGGTCGACGTTCTCCATCTCGAACAGGCGCTGGTACTGCTTGACAAGGGCGTTCTTCGGCTCCTGAAGGATCTTCTTGAGGGCGGCCTCGTCGAGGTCTTCCAGGGTCGCCAGGACCGGGAGACGGCCGACGAACTCGGGGATGAGGCCGAACTTGAGCAGATCCTCCGGCTCCACCGCACGGAAGATCTCGCCGGTGCGGCGGTCGTCCGGGGCCTGCACGGTCGCGCCGAAGCCGATCGATGTGCCCTTGCCACGCTGCGAGATGATCCGCTCAAGCCCCGCAAAGGCGCCGCCGCAGATGAACAGGATGTTGGTGGTGTCGACTTGCAGGAACTCCTGCTGCGGGTGCTTGCGGCCGCCCTGCGGAGGCACGGAGGCCACGGTGCCCTCCATGATCTTCAAGAGCGCCTGCTGCACGCCCTCGCCCGACACGTCGCGGGTGATCGAGGGATTGTCCGACTTACGGGAGATCTTGTCGATCTCGTCAATGTAGACGATCCCGCGCTGGGCGCGCTCGACATTGTAGTCGGACGCCTGGAGCAACTTGAGGATGATGTTTTCGACGTCCTCACCGACATAGCCGGCCTCGGTCAGGGTGGTCGCATCGGCCATGGTGAACGGCACGTCGAGGATGCGGGCCAGCGTCTGCGCGAGCAGCGTCTTGCCCGAGCCCGTGGGCCCGATCAGCATGATGTTCGACTTCGCCAGCTCGACGTCGTTGTGCTTCGTCGCGTGGGCGAGACGCTTGTAGTGGTTGTGCACGGCGACGGAGAGGACCTTCTTCGCGAAGTCCTGGCCGATGACGTAGTCGTCGAGAACCCGACGAATCTCCTTCGGGGTCGGCACGCCGTCGCGGCTCTTCACCAGGGAGGACTTCGATTCCTCCCGGATGATGTCCATGCACAGTTCGACGCATTCGTCGCAGATGAACACCGTCGGGCCGGCGATGAGCTTGCGGACCTCGTGCTGGCTCTTGCCGCAGAACGAGCAATACAGCGTGCTCTTGGAGTCGTTGCCGCCAGACTTGCTCATATCGGTCTCCGATTCCCCACGTACGCTGCCGGCAAAGGGGCGCACGTCCATGTCATGAAACGTAAGGGGGGCTGCTTAAAGAAACAGTGTGCTGCGCGCCTTTGACCGCGTGGTCATATCCCCCGATGCAAACACGCTGCCGCGGCAGGATCAAGGCCGCGGCAGCGTCCATCAGCAATCAGGCCGCAGCCGGCTCGGGCCGCTTCTGGATGACCTCGTCGATCAGGCCGAACTCCTTGGCCGCGTCCGCGGTCATGAAGTTGTCCCGCTCCAGGGCCGTGTGGATGGCGTCGTAATCCCGGCCGGTATGCTTCACGTAGATCTCGTTGAGGCGCCGCTTCAGGGCCTCGATCTCGCGGGCGTGGATCAGGATGTCCGTCGCCTGACCCTGGAAGCCACCGGAGGGCTGGTGGACCATGATCCGCGCATTCGGAAGGGCGAAGCGGTGGCCTGGCTCACCGGCGGTGAGGAGCAGCGAACCCATCGAGGCGGCCTGGCCGACGCAGAGCGTCGTCACCGGGCAACGGATGAACTGCATCGTGTCGTAGATCGACAGGCCGGAGGTGACGACGCCGCCCGGCGAATTGATGTAGAAGGAAATTTCCTTCTTTGGATTCTCGGCTTCGAGGAACAGGAGCTGCGCCACGATGAGCGACGCGCCGTAATCCTCCACCGGACCGGTCAGGAAGATGATCCGCTCACGCAGCAGGCGAGAGTAGATGTCGAAGGCGCGCTCGCCGCGGCTCGATTGCTCGACAACCATCGGCACGAGGGCATTGTTGTAGACGTCGATCGGATCTCTCATCTCATCCTGCCCCGGGGGTGAGGCCCGGCGTCCGCCGAATCGCGGAACGCCGGGCATGCCAGCGAACAACGGCGATGCTTAAGCATCGCCTAAGGTGGTTGCCCGCTGCCCTGGGAAGGCGCGGGCTCAGTCTGCCGAATCGGCGTTCGAAGCCGGCTTCTCGCCGGTCGTCTCGTCTTCCTCGTCGTCGGCGAACAGGGCGTCCTTCGCGACGGGCTCTTCTACGACTTTGACCTGACCGAGGACATGGTCAACTACCTTTTCCTCGAACAGGGGGGCCCGCAGTTCCGCGAGCGCCTGCGCGTTCTTGCGGTAGAAGTCCCAAACCTGCTGCTCCTGGCCCGGGAACTGCCGCACCCGGGCGATGAGGGCCTGATTGACCTCCTCGTCCGAGACCTTGATATCGGCGCTCTCGCCGACCTGTGCAAGCACGAGGCCGAGTCGCACACGGCGCTCGGCGATCTTGCGGTACTCGGCCTTGGCCTTTTCTTCGTCGGTCCCCTCGTCCTCGAAGGTCTTGCCACGGGTCTTGAGGTCCTGCTCGACCTGCGCCCACACCGCCGCGAATTCCTGCGCCACGAGGGAGGGCGGCAGCTCGAAGGCGTACTTGCCGTCCAGGGCATCGAGGAGCCCCTTCTTGAGGCGACGGCGCGAGGCCGCCTCGTAATCACTGCCGATCGCCTTGGAGATGGCGTTCTTCAGATCGTCGAGGGACTCCATGCCCATCGTCTTGGCGAACTCGTCATCGACCTTCGCTTCGCCGGGCTGCTGGATCTTCGTGACGGTCACGTCGAACTCGGCATCCTTGCCGGCGAGTTGCTCGGCGCCGTAGGCCTCCGGGAAGGTCACCTTCACGAGGCGCTGCTCGCCGACCTTGGCGCCGACGAGCTGATCCTCGAAGCCCGGAATGAAGGTGTTGGAGCCGAGCTCCAGATCGATCCCCTCGCCCTTGCCGCCCTGGAACTCCTCACCATCGATACGGCCGACGAAGTCGATGGTGACCCGGTCGCCCTTCTCGGCGGCGGCGCCTTCCTCACGGTCGGCGAACGGACGGCTCTGGCCCGCCATGCGGTCGAGCGCCTCGTTCACTTCCTCGTCGGAGGGGGTAGCGACGAGCTTGGTGAGGCTCACGTCCGACAGGTCCGCAAGCTCGAAGCTCGGCATGACTTCGAGCGCCACCTTGAAGGCGAGGTCGGCCTTGGCATCGAGCGCCTTCTCGACCTCCTTCTGGTCGGAGGGGAACTCGATCTGCGGCTCAAGGGCGAGCTTCAGGTTGTTGTCGGTGACGATCTTGCGATTCGCCTCATTCACGGCGTTCTGAACCACGTCGGCCATCACCGAGCGGCCGTAGACCTTGCGCAGGTGGGCGACCGGCACCTTGCCCGGGCGGAAGCCCTTTAGCTGCACCTTGTCCTTCATGCCGGCGAGTTCGCTGGTCAGGCGCTCCTCGAGTTCCTGGGCGGCCAGCAGGACCTGATATTCCCGCTTGAGGCCCTGGGTGTTGATCTCGGTGACCTGCATCGTCGTCGCTCTTCCAGAATTCGTTTGGCGCCCCGCCCATCGAAGCCGGGTCGGGGTTCTGCGGCGGCAGGTGAGCGGGTGTCGGCAGGCACGGACGAACCATGCCGTCCCGGGCGGGCCTGGTGCGGGCGGAGGGGCTCGAACCCCCACGTCTTGCGACACTGGAACCTAAATCCAGCGCGTCTACCAGTTCCGCCACGCCCGCGCGCGCCGACAACCCGGCCCGTCGCCGGCCGCCGGAAGCGCGCCCTATAACACGCGCGGCGGCGGCCGCAGCAAAAAACTTGAAGCGCCGTCATCGCCGCCGCGCCGGTGGCGCCTCCGCCCCCGGGGGGCTATGGGAGCGGCGCTTCCGTCGATTACGAGGATCCATGGCCCGCGAGTTCACGCCGCAAATCGCCGCCGAGACGGAGGACATGTCCCGGACACCGGGTCGGGACGACGCCCCGCATCTTTCCCGGCGTACATTGGTCGGCGGCCTCGCGATTCTCGGAGTCACCGGCCCGGCGACGGCTCAGCCACAGACATCCCCCGTCGGGAAGCAACCTGCCCCGCCGGCCCCGGCGCCTGCGGGCGACGCGAAGCCCTTCACAGCGGCGCCGGGTAAGGCCCGTCTTCGACCGGAGCCCACTGCGGAGACGGCGGTCTGGTGCTTCGATGGCCGGAGCGCACCGCCCGTCCTGCGCATCACGCTCGGCCAGCCGGTCCGACTGATGCTCAAGAACGGGACCGACAAACCGCTCTCGCTTCACTGGCATGGCGTGCGCAACATCAACGCCATGGACGGGGTCGGCGGCGTGACCCAGGCCCCCGTCCCCCCCGGCGGCGAATTTCTTTATGCCTTCATCCCTCCGGATGCCGGCACATTCCTGATCCGCCCGCTCGTGGTCGGCGGGTCGAGCGAACCGGGCGGCCGGGGCCTCTCCGGCCTTCTCGTGGTGGAGGAGACGTCACCGCCTGCCGTCGATGCGGATCTCGGCCTCGTCCTCCAGGACTGGCGCCTCGAGCCCGACGGCAGCCTGATGCCCTTCGGGCAGACCGCCTTCGCCGCCGGAAGCGGACGGCTCGGCAACGTCGTCACTGTCAACGGCACCCCGATCCCCCAACAGGTGGAGGCGCGACCCGGCAGCCGGATCCGCCTGCGCATCGCCAACGGGTGCAGCGCCCGGGGAACGCGCCTTCGATTCGAGGGAGTGAAGGTTTTCGTCGCGGCGGTGGACGGCCAGCCCACCGACACGTTCGAACCGTTGCGCGCCACCCTGCCCTTCCCGCCCGGCACCCGTTACGACCTGATGATCGACCTCCCCGAAGAGGAAGGGGCCAAGGCGAGCGTGATCGCCCTGATCGGCCAGGGATTGACCCTCGCCAGCGTGACCACGAAGGGGCCGAAGCTGGCGCAGGCCCGCCCCGCGGTGAGTCCCATCGGCGAGAATAAGAAGCTGCCGGCCGAGGTGAAGCTTCAGAACGCCCTCAGGCGGGATATCGTCATCACCGGGGGGGCCTTCCTTCCGAAGGATGCCAAGGACAAACCCGCCCCCGAGCCTGTCTATACCGGCGATCCGCAGAAGATCTGGTCGATCAATGGCACGAGCGCGAATGCGGGGATGGCACCGATCTTTTCGGTGAAGCGCGGTCAGGTGGTTGTCCTCGCCCTGCGCAACGATACGGCGTTCCCGCAGGCCCTCCATCTCCACGGCCACTGCTTTCGCCTGCTCCACCCCCTCGACGACGGGTGGGAGCCCTATTGGCTCGATACCTTCCAACTGCTGGAGGGCCGCACCGCGCGAATCGCCTTCCTCGCCGACAATCCGGGGAAGTGGCTGATTAGCGCCACGGTACTGGAGCGCTTCGATACCGGCCTGTGGACGATGTTCGAGGTGACCTGACGCGCCGAAGAGTCCGGGCGACTGCGACGGCTTCAATGAGCCGTCGATCGTCGGCAAATCGGTTTTCCCCATTGGCGTCGCGCCATCGATGGAACGGGGCGACATGGAATCGAACCGTTGCCTGCACCGTGGCTGGAATGCCCCGGCGTCACTTTTCGTTAACCCTCATGTCGCCTGAATCCCGGCCGACACTCAGACACACTCGGCCCGAGGATCGTCAGCATGCCGCAACCCACGCCTGCCCACGGGATGATTCTCGCCCTCGGCCTCGTTGCCGGGTTGGCGGGAGGGCCGGCGCGGGCCGATTTCGATGGCTGTCTCGCGGGAATCCGGGCTCAGGCCGCGGCGGCGGGCGTGTCCGGTCGGGCCTTCGAGGCGGCAACAGCGGGCATCACCTACGACGACAAGGTCATCGAGCTGTCCCAGGCGCAGCCCGAGTTCAAGACACCGATCTGGGACTACATGGCCGCCTTGGTGGACGACGAGCGCGTCGAGGATGGGCGGGCCGCCATGCGTCAGCATGCCGACGCCCTCGCCCGAGCCGAGGCCCGTTACGGCGTCGATCGCTACACCATCGCGGCGGTCTGGGGCGTCGAATCGAATTTCGGCAAGAACCTCGGCAAGATGCCCCTGGTCCAGTCCCTGGCCACCCTCGCCTGCTCGAACAACCGCCGCCGGGACTTCTTCAGGGGCGAGCTGATCGCCACCCTCAAGATCATCGATCGGGGTGACATCGCACCCGAGCGGCTCACAGGCTCATGGGCCGGCGCCTTCGGGCAGACCCAGTTCATGCCCACGACCTACCAGCGCCTTGCCGTGGACGGTGATGGTGACGGGCGGCGGGACGTGGTCGACTCGGTATCCGATGCCGTCGCCTCGACGGCGAACTTCCTGCACGTGGCCAAGTGGCAGAACGGCCAGGTCTGGGGCTACGAAGTCCGTCTGCCGTCGGGCTTCAACGTGGCCGCCGCCGGCCGCCGCAACAAGAAGCCGGTCTCCCACTGGGCCGCCCTCGGCGTGACCCGGGCGGACGGCCGGCCGCTGAGCGGCGAGGGCCCGGCCGGGATCATCGCCCCGGCGGGGGGCGACGGACCCGCTTTCCTCGTCACAAAGAACTTCGACGCGATCTATTCCTACAACGCCGCCGAGTCCTACGGCCTCGCCATCGCCGTCCTCTCCGACCGGCTGCGCGGGAGGCCGGGCGTCCAGGCGGCATGGCCGACCGACGACCCGCCCCTGTCCCGGGCCGAGCGCCGCGACCTACAGGTTCGGCTCACCAGCATGGGCTACGATGTCGGCGAGCCCGACGGGAAGGTCGGCCAGAAGACCCGCGACGCCATCAAGGACATCGAACGCAAGCTCGGCATGCCCGCGACTGGCCGCCCCGGCGGAAAGGTCCTCGAGGCCCTGCGCCGCTAGAGCATTTCTGCCGAATTCGACGCCGGTTCGGCGTTGGAAAACGCAGCAGAAAAATTGATCCAGATGGGTGCTGCAAAGGTCTGGCGGCGACACTCATCGATCTGAGGGTGCCAGCCGGGGGGGGGGGGCGCTGCCGTCATTGCGAGCGCAGCGAAGCAATCCAGGGCCAGCGCCCCGTTGGTCGACGTTCCGCGTCCCTGGATTGCTTCGCTTTCCTCGCAATGACGACGAGGGTGTTGTCGATTGAGGAGAAGCCTCTGCTCCCCTGCGCGACTTTTGCGGCAGACCGCTGGAACGTATTCTCCCGACCCAAGATCGTGGAGAACACTCTTGCCCATCATCTTTCCCGCTTGCTGAGGCCGTACCGGCAAAAACACGCGCGACAGGCGACATCGGCGCCGGTGAGACTGCCGATTGTGATCCGGATCGCCTGAGCAATGCGTCAGGGTAAGAGCTCTGCCGCTCCAGGTTCGGGGCGGGCTCCGAAATGGCCGGTCGAGCCGATCATTAGCGACCGCTTGGGGAGGGGCAGGCCGCGCTCGAACACGACGATGCTGTTGTAGACACAGATCGAATTCGTCGTACGGGTGAACTCGGTCGGCTGCATCGCCCCGTTCGAGAGATCCGCGTTCAACTCGTCGATCAGGTCCTTCGTCATCTCGATGAAGGTGCCCTGGCGCCTGAGCCCGCCGCCGAATTCCGGCCAATAGGCCGTGTGCAAATCCTCGACGAGGTAGATCCCGGTGCTCGGCATGCGCCGGTAAAGATGGGCAAAGGTCGCGCAGACATCGCTCATCACGTGGGAGCCGTCGTCGACCACGATGTCAGGGATGCCGAACTCGGCGATCACCCGGTCGAGGAAAGCACCGTCGGCCTGATCGCCGATCCTCACTTGGATCTGATCATCCTCGAAGGCCTTGCATTCCGGCCGGATATCGATGCCGATGTAACGGGCGTAGGGCCCGATATAGCGTTTCCACATCTGCAGCGAGCCCCCGTCGCCGCAGCCGATCTCAAGAAACTTGATCGGCCTTCCAATCGAGGCTGAGAAATGGCGCTCATAGACCGGAAAGTAATGGCTCCATTTATGGATCGTACGGCCCGTATTGGTTTGAAAATCGCTCCAAAGACCCATGGCCGGCTCCATAATGGAAGCGCTCACAACTCCTTTTTTATTCGCACGATCAGACGACTATAGCAAAGCCTACAGAAGTAGCATTATCACCGGCCATAACAACCTCAGTGAACATTCCCGCCGCACCGCCGCCGGGCGCCCCTGCCCCAGCCTCCTTTTCGGTAATAAAAAACCCGCCGCGGGCGAAGCCGGGGCGGGTTGTCGGGAAGCGGGCGCAGGTGCGACCTCCTCCGATGCCGAGAGGCTTACTCCGCGGCGGCGGGGGCCTTGGCCGGCGCGTCCTTGGCCGGCTTGGTGCGATCGGTGCGCTCGACGATACGGGCCGACTTCCCGCGACGGTCGCGCAGGTAGTACAGCTTGGCGCGGCGCACCTTGCCCCGGCGGACCACCTTGATCGAATCGATCATCGGGGAGTGGACCGGGAAGACGCGCTCCACGCCCTCGCCATAGGAGATCTTACGGACGGTGAAGCTTTCGTTGAGTCCGCCACCGGACCGGGCGATGCACACGCCCTCGTAGGCCTGGACGCGGGTGCGGTCGCCTTCCTTGACGCGCACGTTGACGATGACCGTGTCGCCCGGCTCGAAATCGGGAATGGTCTTGGCGAGGCGCGCGACTTCCTCGCGCTCCAGCTGCTCGATGATGTTCATGGCAATGCTCCAGCCGTTGTGCCGCACCGCCCCGTATGGGCAGCGAGCACCAGGATTTCGGCGATCCTGTTGTGAGTTGGCCGGGTCCCTACACGAGCATGGGGCGCTTGTCGATGCCTCCCGCGGCTGTCGCGGTCAGTCCAGGTCCGCCGCCGCCTCGATGCGGGCCATATCGTCGTCGGACAACCCGAAATGATGGCCGATCTCGTGGACGAGCACGTGGGTGACGAGGTCGCCAAGGGTTTCCGCGTGCTCGGCCCAGTAGTCGAGGATCGGTCGGCGATACAACCAGACCGCGTTGGGCATCTGGCCCGTC
Organism: Methylobacterium persicinum; assembly: GCF_022179525.1. GTDB lineage: Bacteria > Pseudomonadota > Alphaproteobacteria > Rhizobiales > Beijerinckiaceae > Methylobacterium > Methylobacterium persicinum. The sequence continues at coordinate 12,847 of NZ_BPQX01000045.1, read as the reverse complement.
GCAATCTCCCCGGACTGGGCAAGGCCAACGCCGCGGAACAGTCCGAGCAGGTCGAACTCGGTCTCGCAATCCATCTCCATTAGGGTAGCGTCGTCCGGGAAATCCACCACGTGGATCGCCAGCCCGTCGCACCGGCCGCGGAAGGCATCGGGCAGCGCGGCGAAGGCCTGGTGAGCCAGGGCCTCGATCTCCGCAAGACCGGGCGCGCGCAGCGATGCGGTCTGGGTCATAACTGTCCGATCTCCGGCTGCACGCAACCAACGAGGAACCCTGCGAGGTCGTCGGTGATGTGGTCGATATGCGGTTCGTGCACCGCCTCCTGCTCGAAGGCCTCCCGGTAGGGATCGGTGATCCGGGGCACGACGAGCACCGTCGCCATGCCCAGGTCGTGCGGCACGGCGAGGTTGCGGGCGATGTCTTCGAACAGGGCCGCCCGGGTCGGGTCGATGCCGTGAGCGGTCAGGAACCGCTCATAGGTGACCCGCTCCGGCTTGGGCACGAAGTCGGCGTCCGCGATGTCGAAGACATCTTCAAAATGGTCCAGGATGCCCAGCTTGGCCGCAACGTTCTCCGCGTGGCGGCGGGAGCCGTTGGTGAGGATGAGCTTGCGGCCGGGCAGCTTCTCGATGGCCGCGCCGAGGGGGGCATCGAGCTTGATGCTCGAATGGTCGATGTCGTGGGCGAAGTCGAGGAAGTCATGGGGATCGACCCCCTCCTCCACCATCAGTGCCTTCAGGGTGGTCCCATAGCGGTGGTAGAAATACTTCTGCAGGGAACGGGCCGAGATCGCGTCGAGACCGTAGAGGCGCATCACGTAGAGGGTGATGCGCTCGTCCACCTGCGGCCAGACCCGCGCATCGCTCGGATAGAGCGTGTTGTCGAGGTCGAACACCCAGGTATCGACTTGGCCGAAGCCGCGGGCGCCAGGTCCGGTGAAGTGGTCTTGCGTCGGTTGGTACAAGGGGCCCGTCGCAGGCGAGAGGAGCGGCCGAGGCCGGGCGACGACAATGCGCGGAGACGGCCGAGGTTGCTAGCCCCGGCGAATCAGCGTGCCTGCTCCATAATTCGTGAACAGTTCCAGCAGCACGGCGTGGTTCACCTTCCCGTCGAGGATGACCACCGCCTCCACGCCCCGGTCGAGGGCGTACATGCAGGTCTCGATCTTCGGGATCATGCCGCCGGTGATGGTGCCGTCGGCGATCAGCCGCCGGCAATCCTCCACCGTCAGCTCCGGGATGAGCTTCTTGTCCTTGTCGAGGACGCCGGGAACATCCGTCAAGAGGAGCAGCCGCTTGGCCCGGAGCGCCCCGGCGATGGCGCCGGCGAAGGTGTCGGCGTTGACATTGTAGGTCTGCCCGTCGGCGCCGTAGGCCACCGGGGCGAGGACCGGAATCAGTTCGGCCTTCAGCACGGCATCCAGGACGCCGCGCTCGACATGCTCCGGCTCGCCGACGAGGCCGAGGTCGAGGATCTGCTCCTCGTGGCTCTCGGGGTCGCGGTAGGTCTTCAGGGCGCGGCGGGCGCGCACCATGTTCCCGTCCTTGCCGCACAGGCCGATCGCCCGCCCGCCCTGGCCGGAGATCCACCCGACGAGCTGTTTATTGATGGAGCCGGCGAGCACCATCTCCACCACCTCGACGGTGGCGGCGTCGGTCACGCGCAGGCCGCCGCGGAACTCCGACTGAATCCCGAGCCGGTCGAGCATCTTCCCGATCTGCGGGCCGCCGCCGTGGACCACCAGGGGCTTCAGCCCCGACTGCTCCAGAAGCACCACGTCCTGTGCGAAGGTCTGCGCTGCCTCCGGGTCGCCCATGGCGTGGCCGCCGTACTTGATGAGCACGATCTCCTGATCGTAGCGCTGCATATGGGGCAGCGCCTGGGCGAGGATTTCCGCTCGCACGTGGACGTTCGGGAGTTCGGTCATCGCGGTCCTTCGCCAAGGTCCTTTGCCGAGGACCCCCGCCGCGACCTCCGCCGGGGATCCGGCAGGGTTCGGGCCCCGGGGCGGGGTGCTTCTACAGGACTTGTCCGAACCTTAGAAGCGCCGATCGCGCTGGAGGGACCGACATCGCACTGTCAAAAAACCGTCGTGTTTTGGCTGTGTTGCTGCCGCGTTTGAGGCCGGGTCGCCGATGCGGCCCGTTTGCGCCAACGCCGATCAACGCACCCGCTGAACCGCAGCGCGTCGTCCGGCCGGCTGCGGGAGATCCGAATGCGTATCGCGATGATCGGGGCGGGATATGTCGGGCTGGTGTCCGGCGCCTGCCTCGCCGATTTCGGGCACGACGTCGTCTGCATCGATCGGGATCCCGCCAAGATCGCCGCCCTCGAGGCCGGCCGGATGCCTATCTACGAGCCGGGGCTCGAAGCCCTCGTCGCCGACAACGTCCGCCAGGGCCGCCTCTCGTTCGGGACGACGCTCAAGGAGGCCGTGGCCGAAGCGAACGCCGTCTTCATCGCGGTCGGCACGCCCTCGCGGCGGGGCGACGGCTTCGCCGACCTGTCCTTCGTCTACGATGCGGCCCGGGAAATTGCCGGTGCCCTGTCGGGCTATACGGTGGTCGTCACTAAATCGACCGTCCCCGTGGGAACGGGCGACGAGGTGGAGCGCATCGTCCGCGAATGCGCCCCCCGGGCGGATTTCGCGGTGGTGTCGAACCCGGAATTCCTCCGCGAGGGCGCGGCCATCGGCGACTTCAAGCGCCCCGACCGGATCGTCGTTGGCACCGAGGATCCGCGGGCGGAGGCCGTGATGCGGGAGGTCTACCGTCCCCTCTACCTGAACGCCTCGCCGATCCTCGTCACCGGTCGCCGGACCGCGGAGCTGACCAAGTACGCAGCCAACGCATTCCTGGCGGCCAAGATTACCTTCATCAACGAGATGGCCGACCTGTGCGAGGCCGTGGGGGCCGACGTGCAGGCGGTCGCCCGGGGGATCGGCCTGGACGGACGCATCGGCACCAAGTTCCTCCACGCCGGGCCCGGATATGGCGGATCCTGCTTCCCCAAAGACACCCTCGCCCTGGCCAAGACCGCCCAAGACCATGGGATGCCCCTACGGATCGTCGAGACGGTGGTGGCCGTCAACGACCAGCGCAAGCGGGCGATGGCCCGCAAGGTGATCCGCGCGTGCGGCGGCTCCGTCCGCGGCAAGACAGTCGCCCTCCTCGGCCTGACCTTCAAGCCCGACACCGACGACATGCGCGAGGCGCCGTCTCTGGCGATCGCGGCCGGCCTGCAGGATGCGGGGGCCAAGGTGCGGGCCTACGATCCGGAGGGAATGGAACAGGCTCGCCCCCTGCTTCCGACGGTCGCATTCGCCGACGATGCCTATTCCTGCGCGGCCGAGGCCGACGCCATCGTCATCGTGACGGAATGGAACGCGTTCCGCGGCCTCGACCTCGAACGTCTTCGCCGGGTGATGCGCACACCCGTTATGGTTGATCTGCGCAACATCTACGACCCCAATGCTGCGTTGCGGCATGGTTTCGTCTATCAGGGCGTTGGACGTTCTTCCGGCGGCGTATCGGCCCCGGTGTCCTGACCCGGACCGACTGCGTCCGATCACCGAAATACTGACCTTTCGCGCCGGCCGATGTGTCCAAAATTCGGCCGGCGTCACCTGTGCATTGCGCAAGCTGCACAATTGACGCGCCCCCACACGCCCTGTTCCCATGGTTAGGTTGCCAAGATGGGGCGCAATCCCCGCACCAAAATTGGCTTTTATGCGGCGGCGATTGTGGATGGGGCTGATGAATACATGTCACATGCTCCCGCAATTTCACTCTAGGCCATAGTCCTTCGGTGGCGCGTGGTTGGACACCGCATTGACGCCATACTAAGGGACCAGATGGTCCTCACTCGCCGAAGGCCGAGCCACATTTCACTCACGAGCGCCCGCGAACCGAACGTGACACAACGCACAGACATCGCGATCGTCGGACGCGCCTGCCGACTGCCCGGGGCACCGAGTGTCGAGGGGCTCTGGCAGATGCTCTCGGAAGGCCGCTGCGCCGTCAGCAAGCTGCCACCCGACCGTTTCTCCCTTGAACGGTTCCTGCATCCCCGGGCGCACGAGCGCGGAAAGAGCTACACCTTCGCGGCGGGCGCCCTCGACGACGTCTGGTCGTTCGACCCGGCGGTGTTCGGCATTTCGCCCCGCGAAGCCGAGCAGATGGATCCGCAGCAGCGCATGCTGCTTGAACTGACCTGGGAAGCCCTCGAGGATGCCGGGCTCCGGCCGTCGGCGGTGGCGGGCAGCCAGATCGGCGTATTCGTGGGCGCCTCGTCCCTCGACTACGGCAACCTGCGCATCATGGATGCGCCTTCGGGCGATGCCTATACGGCCACAGGCAACACCCTCTCGATCCTCTCGAACCGCATCTCCTACATCTACGACCTGAAGGGTCCGAGCTTCACGGTCGACACCGCCTGCTCGTCGTCCCTCGTGGCCTTCGACAACGCCGTCCAGGCGATCCAGTCGGGGCGGATCGACACGGCGATCGTCGCCGGCGTGAACGTGCTGGCGAGCCCGTTCAACTTCATCTGTTTCTCCGCCGCGCAGATGCTCTCGCGGACCGGCCTGTGTCAGGCGTTCTCCAAGAACGCCGACGGCTATGTGCGCTCCGAAGGGGGCGTGGTGCTCGTGCTGCGCTCCGCCGAGGCGGCCCGCCGGGCGGGCTCCACCGTGCGGGCAGTGGTCGCCGCGACTGGCGTCAACTCCGATGGGCGCACCACCGGCATCTCGCTGCCGTCCGGCTACGCGCAGGCGGCGCTGCTGGAGAAGGTCTACCGCGACGCCGAGATCGCGGTGGACGACCTCGCCTTCATGGAGGCCCACGGAACCGGCACGCCCGTCGGCGATCCGATCGAGGCATCGGCCATCGGCACAAAGCTCGGCAAGGGGCGGAAGGAGCCCCTGCCGATGGGCTCGATCAAGACGAATATCGGCCATACCGAACCGGTCTCGGGCCTTGCCGGCCTGATGAAGGCGACGCTCGCCCTCGAGCACAACCTTGTGCCGCCCTCGCTGCATGCGGCCGAGCTGAACCCCGACATTCCCTTCGACGAACTCAACCTTCAGGTAGTGCGCCAGGGGCTGCCCCTCACCCGCGGGCCGCGGCAGCGCTTCGCCGGGGTGAATTCCTTCGGCTTCGGCGGCACCAACGCCCACGTCGTCATCACCGATGCCGAGCCGGTGCCGGCCGTGCGCGCCGAGCCGTCGCAGGCGCCGCAGGTTCTGATGATCTCGGCGCAGAGCCGCGCCGCCCTCAACGAGTTGGCTCTGGACTACGCTGAGCGTTTCGAGGCCGAGCCTGACGCGGTGGCGGAGATCGCCGCGGCGGTGGCCCACCGCCGGGAGCGCATGTCGACCCGCCTCGCCGTCTCCCTCGACGGCAAGGCGGATGTCGCCGCGGCCCTGCGCGCCATCGGCGAGGGCGAGGATACCGACGCCGCCCTGACCGGCACCGCCGTCGACCGCGCCGCCGAGGTCGCGTTCGTCTATTCCGGCAACGGCAGCCAGTGGGCCGGGATGGGCCGGGAGGCCTACGAGGAGAACGCCGCGTTCCGCGCCGCGTTCGACCGGATCGACGCGCTGTTCCAGACCCATGCGGACTGGTCCCTGAAGGACGCCCTCTACGCCGACGATCTGGACGAGCGGTTGGTTCTCACCAGCGTCTCGCAGCCGCTGATCTTCGCCATCGAGAGCGCCTCCACGGCGGCCCTGCGGGCCAAGGGCCTCTTCCCGACCTATGTGCTCGGTCACAGCGTGGGCGAGATCGCGGCGGCCGAGGCCGCCGGGATCCTGACCCTGGAGGATGCGGTCAAGGTCATCTACTACCGCAGCCACCACCAGGAGACGACCCACGGCCAGGGCACCATGGCGGTGCTGCTGATGCCGGTGGAGGAAGTGCCCGCCTTCCTCAAGGATTTCCCGAGCCTCGACCTTGCGGCGACCAACAGCCCGAAGGCGGTGACCGTCGCCGGACCGGTGGCCGACATCGACGCCGCCCTCAAGGCCCTGTCGCGGAAGCGCCGCCGCGGCCGCAAGCTCGACCTCGCCTACGCCTTCCACGGCCGGCTGATGGACCCGACCGAAAAGCCCCTGCTGCGCGACCTCGCCGGCCTTCGGCCGCAGGCGGGCACCGTGACGATGATGTCCACTGTGACTGGCGCGGCCCTGGCCGGATCGGCCTTCGGGCCGACCTACTGGTGGCGCAACATCCGCGAGCCGGTGCGCTTCAGCGAGGCCGTGCAGGAAGCCACGCGCCAGGGTGCCCGGGTCTTCGTGGAGGTCGGCCCTCGCGCGACGCTGATGTCTCACGTCGGCGACGCCGTCGAACCCCTGGGCATCGAGATCGCCACCGTCGGCGTGATGCACCGGAAGGCGTCGGGCGGCGACCCGATCGCCAAGGCCGTCAACGGCGCCCTGGTCCTCGGCGCTGCGGTGGACGAAGAGAAGCTGTTCGGCACGGAGCCCAAGGGCGACGTGCGCCTGCCGACCTATCCCTGGCAGCGGCGCCCCTTCCGCCTGCACGACACGACGGAGAGCGTCGGCGCCCTGAGCCCTCGCCCCTACCATCCGCTGATCGGTTCCAGGGCCGAGGCGGACGGGCTGGAATGGCACGGCTACGTCGATCCCGAGACGGTGCCCGAACTGGAGGACCACCGGGTCGAGGGGCAGGTCATCATGCCCGGCGCCGGCTTCGTGGAGATGGCCCTGTCCGCAGCCCGGGCGGCCCTGAAGGACGATTCGGTCATCCTCTCGGAATTCGAGATCGTCGCGCCGATGATCTTCGCCGAGGACGCCCTGCGCGAGGTGACCGTGCGCCTCTCGGGCTCGGGCAACGGCATCCAGGTGCTGAGCCGCCCCCGCCTGACCCAGACGCCCTGGCAGCTCCACGCCCAGGCCAAGGTCGTGGAGGGCGAGTTCTCGCCACCGCGCAAGCCCGATCTGAACGGCTTCGACTTCGACACCGCGGGCGACCACGTCCTGTCCGGCGAGGCGCTCTACGGCCGCGCCGTGGCCGCGGGCCTCGGCTTCGGCCCGAGCTTCCGGCAGGTCGCCATGGCCGCCCGGATCGACGACGCCACGATCGTCGCCGACCTCAAGCCCGCCGAAGCCGATCCGCGTTACGCGATGGTGCCGTCGCGGCTTGACGCCTGTTTCCACGGCCTGATCCTGCTCTTCGCCGACCTCCTCGGTGAGGGCGCTGGCAAGGCCTACATCCCCGTGCGCTTCGGCGAGATCCGTCTTGTCCAGCCCGGTGCCGTCATTGCGCGCTCGGTCATCCGCACCCGGCGCTGCAACGAGCGGTCGATACTGGCCGACTTCACCCTCCTCGATCCCGCAGGGGAGGTCGTTGCGACCATCCGCGAGGGTCGTTTCCAGGCCCTCCGCAGCAAGGGCGGCGACGAGCTCGCCGCCTATGCCATCTCCCAAGTGGCGGAACTCGCCACCGAGCCGACGGCGATCCCCGCTGAGCGCCGCCCGAGCGTAGCCGTGCGCCTGCGCCCGCTGTCCGCGGGCGTGAAGGGGTCGGCCGAAGCCTCCCTGTCGCCGGGGCACCTGTTGCTCGAAGGCTGGGCCACCTCCCTGGCCTACCGGCTGGCGAAGGGGCTCGCGGACGCGTCCGGCACCGTTGCGCTGGCGGATCCCCGCCTGCCGGCGGCCCTGCGTCCCTGGCTGGTGAACGGCCTCTACGCCCTGGAGAGCAGCGGCCTCGCCGAGCACGAAGGCGGTGCGTGGCGGCTCGGCGACGGTTCGGCCCTGCCGGCCCCCGATGAGATCATGCGGTGGATCGCCGCCGATCATCCCGACCTCTCTGCGGAACTGGTTCTCGTGGCCGATGTCGGCGCCACTGTCGACCGTATCCTGGCGGGCGACGTCGCCGAGGCGCCGAACCTTCCGTCGAGCGCCGTGGACGCCTTTGTTCTCCGCTCGGCCACGTCCCGTCACTCCGCCAACACGGTCGCGGCCGTGCTGGACCAGGCCCTCGGCCAATTGCCGAAGGAGCGGGCCCTGCGGGTGCTGCAGGTCGGCTACGGCCCCCTCTCCGCCCAGGCGGCGACCTTCGCCGTCACGGCCGAGGCGCGGTTCACCATCCTCGAGACCGACCGGCGGCTGGCCGAGCGGGCCCGTCTCTCCTTCGGCCGCACGGCGACCCTCGTCGAGGCTGCCACTGAACTCGCACCGGGCGGGTTCGACCTCATCATCGCGGCGGGCAGCCTGCACCGGGGTGAGCGCGGACTCCTGAAGGACCTGTCGCAGGCCCTCGCGACCGGCGGCCTGATGGTGGCCGTCGAGCCGGGTATCTCCCTCTTCTGCGACCTTGTCTTCGGCCTGACCCCCGAATGGTTCGAGGACGGTGCCGGCGACATGCCGATCGGCCGCCTGGACGACATCGGCGGCTGGCAACGGAGCTTGAGTGCGGCGGGCCTCGTGTCGGTGTCCGTGGACCGGGCGATCTCCGGCAACGGTGACGACCTGCTCCTCGTGGCCGAGGCCCCTGCCCGGCCGATGCCGGCTCCGGCCCAGAGCTTCGCCTTTATCATTGGCTCGGACGACGACTTCGCCGCCGAGACGGCATCCTCCCTCGCCACGCTCCTCGTGGCGGGCGGGGTCCACGTCTCCATCATTCTCGACTCCGAGACGTCTTTGATGGAGCTGGAGAGGGAGACCCCGGACACGGTGGTGTTCCTGGCCGGTGCCTTCTCCCGCGGCGGCGAGGCAGCCGAGAGGTTGCGCGACCGTTGCCTCAGTCTGAAGCGCTGCGTCGAGCATCTCGGCGCCCGCCAGACCGGTCTGTGGATCGTGGCGCCCGGCGCCACCCGCGACCGGGGCGGCCAGACGACCAACGTGGAGGCCGGCGTGTGGGCCTTCAGCCGCACCCTGGCCAACGAGGTGCCGAACCTCGACATCCGGCGCATCGACCTCTCGCCCGAGATGTCGTCGAAGCGCGCCTCCGAGCGTCTGCGCGACCTCATCCTCTCCGGTACGCCTGAGACCGAGATCGTGCTCGACGACGAGTGCACGCAGGTGGTCCGCTTCCACGCGGGTCGTCCGCGGCATCGGGATCCGGCGGACACCGTGCCCGCCGAGGCCGCACGCCTCGAACGCAGCAACACGGGTGGCCTCAACGAGATGGTCTGGGGGCCGGCGGAGCGCCGCACGCCCGGCCGCGGCGAGATGGAGATCGCCGTCGAGGCCACCGGCCTGAACTTCCGCGACGTGCTCTGGGCGCTCTCGATGCTGCCTGAGGAGATCCTGGAGGACGGCTTTGCCGGCCCGCGCCTCGGCCTCGAATGCGCCGGCACGGTGAGCGCCGTCGGGCCGGGGGTGAAGGGCTTCAAGGTCGGTGATCCGGTCGTGGCCTTCGCTCAGTCCGGCTTCTCGACGCACATCGTGGTGCCCGACCTCGTCGTCGCGCCGATGCCCCAGGGCGTCGATCCCATGGCGGCGGCCACCGTGCCGGTGGCCTTCCTCACCGCCTACTACGCCCTCGTCTCCTGTGCCCGGATGCGGCGCGGGGAATGGGTGCTGGTCCATGGTGGGGCGGGCGGCGTCGGCTTGGCGGCCCTGCAGATCGCCAAGCTGAAGGGCGCCCGCGTCATCGCGACGGCGGGGTCCCGGGAGAAGCGTGCCCTCGTCAAGGCGCTGGGGGCGGAGCACGTCCTCGATTCTCGCTCGCTCGCCTTCGTGGACGACGTGCGGGCGATCACGGGTGAGGGTGTCGACATCGTCCTCAATAGCCTGTTCGGCGAGGCGATGGAGCGTTCGCTCAACGCCCTGCGGCCGTTCGGGCGCTTCGTGGAACTGGGCAAGCGCGACTATGTCGCCAACACCCATATCGGCCTGCGGCCGTTCCGGCGGAACCTCAGCTACTTCGGCGTCGACCTCGATCAGGTGATCCAGCACCAGGGCGACGACGGCGCGCGGATGTTCCGCGAGGTGATGGCCCTGTTCAACGACGGCGGCCTGAAGCCCCTGCCCTATCAGCCCTTTACCGCGGCCGAGACCTCGGACGCGTTCCGGCTGATGCAGCAGTCCGGCCATATCGGAAAGATCGTGATCAGCCCGCCCAAGGCGGGGTCGGTCCTCAAGGATGTGGCGAAGCCGTTCGCCGTATCCCCCGAGGGCGTCCACCTCGTCACCGGCGGTCTCGGGGGCTTCGGCTTGGAGGCGGCCCGCTGGCTGGCGGATCGGGGCGCGAGGCACATCGTCCTGTCGGGCCGCAAGGGCGCGACCACCGACGAGGCCAAGGCGCTGCTCGCCGAACTGTCGGAGCGCGGCGTCAGGGTCGAGGCGAAGGCGGTCGACATCACCAGCCGCTCGGCGGTGGACAGGATGCTTGCCGAGATCGAAGGCGGCGGGCGCAAGCTGGCGGGCGTGATCCATGCGGCGGCGGTGCTGCAGGACGGTCTCGTCGCCAACCTGGACGTCTCGGCCCTCGATGCGGTGATCGGCCCGAAGGTGATCGGCGCGCAGCACCTCGACGCCGCCACCCGGGACCGCGTACTCGACTACTTCGTGCTGTTCTCCTCGGCTACGACCTTCATCGGCAACCCGGGCCAGGGCTCCTACGTCGCCGCCAACGGCTTCATGGAGGGCCTTGCCCGCCAGCGCCGCCGCCGGGGGCTTCCGGCCCTGGCGGTCGCCTGGGGCGCCATCGGCGACGTGGGCATGCTCGCGCGCAACAAGGCGGTGATGGAGACCCTGGCCGGCCGCGTCGGCGTGACCCCGATGGAAGCCCGGCGCTGCCTCGACCTGATGGCAGAGGCCTTGTCCAGCCAGGGCCATGCCCCCGACGAGGCGGTGATCGCCATCGCTGCCATGCATTGGGGCAAGGCCCGCGAGCGCCTCGCGACCATGCGCTCGCCGAGCTACGCGGAACTCGGCTCCGATCAGGTGGCCGAGGCCGGTTCGGTTCAGGCGATCAGCATCGCGTCCCTCCTGAAGGGCTCGGATGTCGACACGGTGCGCAAGACCGTGTCGGACGCCATCGTCGAGGACATCGCCCGGATCCTCCGCCTGCCGAAGGACGATATCAGCCGGGTGCGTCAGCTCTCGGAGATCGGCCTGGACTCGCTGATGGGCGTGGAGCTGGGGGCGAGCCTGCAGGAGCGTTTCGGCCTCGAATCGCCCCCTGCCGGCCTGTCCTCGGGCATGACCGTCAACGAGCTGTCGGAGTCCTTAATTCAGGCGGTTTCCGCGCCCATGGACGACACGGCCGGAGTGGCCATGAGCCTGATGGCCAAGCATATCGGCGGTGAGGTCAGTGCGAGCGTCATGGCTCCGCTGCGCGACCTTATCGAAGCCCGCGAGAACGAGAGCAAAGAGATTCAGCAATGACGCAATCGGCGCGGCCCGACGGCGGGCGTGCGGCCCTTGCCGGCTTCGTGACGAACCGGCTCGGGCGGGCGACCCCGCGCCCGGCGCCAGCCAAGGCGCCCGAAGTGTCGCGGTCCAGCGCGGCGCAGAACTTCGAAAACCTGCCTGGCTACCGGGAATTGAAGCTCCAGCGCTCGGCGGCGGAGCTGATCGGGCTCGGAAACCCGTTCTTCCGGGTCCACGACGCCAAGGCCGGCGCGACCACCCGGATCGACCAGAAGTCCTTCACGAACTTCTCGTCCTACGATTACCTGGGGTTGAACGGGCACCCGAAGGTCAGCGGCGCCGCCCGGGAGGCCATCGAGTCCTACGGCACCTCGGCGTCGGCCAGCCGCGTGGTGGCGGGTGAGCGTCCGGGGCACATCAGCCTCGAGCAGGCGCTCGCCGCGCATTATCACACCGAAGGCTGCGTGGTGATGGTGAGCGGGCACGCCACCAACGTCACCACGATCGGCGCCCTGCTGGAGGCCGGCGACGTGGTGTTCCACGACGCGCTCTCCCACAACAGCATCGTCACCGGTGTTCAGCTTTCCGGGGCGCAGCGCCGCTCCTTCCCCCACAACGACCTCGATGCCCTGGAGACCATGCTCCAGGCGACCCGTCACGAGCACCGCAGGGCGATGATCGTGATCGAGGGCCTCTACAGCATGGACGGCGACGCGCCGGACCTCGCCGGCTTCGTCGCCCTGAAGAAGCGCTACGACGCGTGGCTCATGGTGGACGAGGCCCACGGCCTCGGCGTGACCGGCCGGACCGGTGCCGGCCTGTTCGAGCATTGCGGTGTCGACCCGAAGGAGGTCGACATCTGGATGGGCACCCTGTCCAAGACCCTTTCGGCCTGCGGCGGCTATATTTGCGGCCCGATCACGCTGATCGAGTATCTCAAGCATACGGCCGGTGGGTTCGTGTACAGCGTGGGCATGTCGCCTCCCCTCGCCGCGGCGGCGGAGTCCGCGCTCGCGGTGATGCAGGCCGAGCCGGAGCGCGTCGAGCGCCTGCGGCGCAACGGCAACCTCTTCCTGGCCACGGCCCGCAAGCTCGGGCTCGATACGGGGTTCAGCCTCGGCCTCGCGGTGATCCCGGTCATCGTCGGGGATTCCCTGAAGGCGGTGACGCTGTCCGACCGGCTGTTCAAGCGGGGCATTAACGTGCAGCCGATCATCCATCCGGCCGTGCCGGAGCGCAGCTCGCGCCTTCGCTTCTTCCTGACCTCGGAGCATACGCCCGAGCAGATCACCGACACCGTGAATGCGGTGGCGGAGGAAATCGCCGCTATCGACAAGGGCGGCTCGCTGATTGAGCAGCTGCTCGCCAAGCGGTGAAGCGACCCGCGCCAGGCAGCAGGCTCCGACGCGGACATCGGCTAATAGAACGGGCGCGGACCGAAGGGTCCGCGCCCGTTTTCGTTGAAGAAAGTCCTCTGCCTTACCGCGAGTAGCTGTAGACGGCGGCGGC
>NZ_BPQX01000044.1 GCF_022179525.1 Methylobacterium persicinum | reverse complement strand
GAGGCCCGCTGACGCGGGCACTTCAGGATGAGGGTGTCGGTGGGCGCGATCTGACGACAATCTACCTCGCGAGAGGAAGACTGGATCAGTCGCAGCTTTCCTTGGTGACCGTCTTGCTGTCGCCCATGTCGTTGGTCTTGCGGACGGTCTTGGACGAGCAGCCGTCGCTGCTCTCGCGGGTCTCGACGGTCTTGCGCTCGGTGGACGGGCGGTCGACCACGACGGCGTCGGGGCGGTCGCGCTCGATGACGGTGGTCTGGGCGGCGGCGAAGTGCGGCGTCAGGCCGGCGAGGAGAAGGGCGGCGGCGGGGACGAACAGACGCATGGTGGGCTCCTTGCAATCACAGGTGCCCAGCAACGGTGAACGTCAGAATACGGTTCCGCTTATTTGCCGCCCTGAAGATCACGCAAGAATTGAATCAGTAGTCTGGCGCCCTCCTCCGGCGGCCCGGAATTGTCGATGGTCAGATCCGGCACGACGGGCCCGGTCCGGGCGAGGCGTGCGGCGAGGTTGCCGTCCTCGGGCCGCCCCCGTGCCGCGAGCCGCCGGGCCAGGACATCCGGCGGCGCGGTGATCTCCACCACCACCGTGCCCGGAAAGCGCACCCGCGCCTCCTCGACGACCCGCCGGGACACGTTGCAGACGACACCACAACCGTCGCGGGCGAGCCGCCCCGCCTCCTCGGGCAGGGCATAGCCCAGCCCGTGGGCCTGCCAGGAGAGGGCGAAGCGCCCCTCCGCCGCCATCGCGGAAAACGCCTCCGCCGTGAGCGGCACGTTGTCCTCGTCGGCGGAGGGCGGCCTCGTCACGAGGCGCCTTGGAAAGGCGAAGCGGGGATCGCCCGCCAGATCCGACCTGGCCCGGCGGATCAGGGTGTCCTTGCCCGCGCCGCTCGGGCCGACGACGAGGACGAAGGCCATCAGACGATCCGGATCCCGGCCCGCCAGACTTCGCGCATCACCGGCAGTCCGTCGGCGAGTCGCACGCGGGCGAGGTCGGCGCGTAGGCCCTCCCGCAGCTCGCCCCGGTCGGTGAGGCCGGTGGCGCGGGCAGGGTTGGCCGTGACCGTGGCGATCGCCGCCGACAGGCCAATGCCCGGCACCCGTTCGGGGATGAGGAAGGCCGCCATGGCGAGGCTCGCCGGGACGTAGTCGGAGGACAGGATGTCGAGGAAGCCCGCCTCGGCGAGGTCGTGCGCGGCGACGTTGCCCGAATGCGAGCCGCCCCGGAGCAGGTTCGGCGCCCCCATCATGACGGTAATGCCGCGCCCATGGGCGGCCTCCGCCGCCTCGCGGGTGGTGGGGAATTCGGCGAGCGCCACGCCCTCACCCGCGGCGAGGTCGACATCGGCGAGCGTCGTGTCGTCATGGCTCGCCAGGGGGATGCCCCTGGACCGGGCGAGGGCCACCAGGGCCGGCCGGTTGGCGGCGTTGAGGGCGGTACCCTCGGCGATTTTGCGGGCCGTGGCCGTCCGGATCTCGTCGAGGGAGCGCCCGCCACGGGTGGCGTAGGTCTCGTACTTGCCGATGTCCCGGAACTGCCGCTGCCCCGGCGTGTGGTCCATCAGCGAGATCAGGTCGATGGCGTGGCGGGCGCTGAACGACTCGACGGTCGGCAGCACGTCCGCCGAGGGCAACTCGCAGCGCAGATGCGTGCGGTGCTCGGCCCGGAGCAGGTCACCCCGCCGGGCGGTGTCGATGGCGGAGGCCAGGGCGTCGAGTTCGGAGCCCAGGCCGCTGCCGTCCGGGTCGCTGCCCGCCCGGAGGGAATCGAACACCGTGGTGATGCCCGAGGCCGCGATTTGCGCGTCATAGGCCAGCACCGCGCCCAGGGGATGCCAGCGCACCTTCGGCCGGGGGGCGTAATGGCTCTCCAGATGGTCGGTGTGCAACTCGACGAGGCCGGGGATCAGGTGATCGCCGCCGATATCGAGGCCGCGCTCCGGCGCACGGCCCTCGCCGATCTCCGCGATGAGCCCGTCCGCCACCGCCAGCCAGCCGTGCTGCACCCGGTCGGGCAGGACGAGGGTGGCGTTCTCGATCACGAAATTCTGCATCGGACTCCCGTCCCCTCTTCCTCGTCCTGTCATGCCGCCCGGGCGGTGCCGAACCGCGTGACGTCGATGATCCGTCCGCCGATCGCCTCACGCATGGCGGCGTCATGGACGATGCCGAGGATCGCCGCGCCGGCCGCCCGGCGTTCCTCGATCAGCTCCGCCACGACGGCGCGGTTCTGCCCGTCGAGGGAGGCGGTCGGCTCGTCGAGGAGCAGCACCGGGCGGGGCGCGATGAGGCCGCGGGCGATGTTGACCCGCTGCTGCTCGCCCCCGGAGAAGGTCGCCGGCGGTAGGTCCCACAGCCGCTCGGGCAGGTTGAGCCGGAAGAGGAGATCGCCCGCTCGGTCGCGCGCTTCCCCCTCCGACAGGCCCCCTTCGCGGCCCGCCGCCTCCACCACGTCCTGGGCCGAGACCCGGGGGATCACCCGCAGGAATTGCGAGACGTAGGACATGGTGCGCGCCCTGAGTGCCAGCACCTCCCGGGGCGCGGCCGTGGCCACGTCCACCACCCGTGCGCCGTCGCGGACGAGGATCGCCCCCGTGTCGCAGCGGTAGTTCCCGTAGGCCATGCGCAGGAGCGAGGACTTGCCGGTGCCCGAAGGCCCCCAGAGCACAGCGCATTCCCCCGGGGCGACGGAGAAGTTCGCACCGGCGATCACCGGCAGCACGGCGCCGCCGCGCAGGTGCAGGGTGAAGCTCTTGGCGACGTCGCGGAATTCGAGGGCGGCGGTCATGCGGCGAGCACCGAGGAGACGAGGAGTTGGGTGTAGGCGTCGGCCGGATCGTCGAGCACCTGATCGGTCAGCCCGGTCTCGACCACCCGTCCCGCCCGCATCACGGCGATGCGGTGCGACAGGAGCCGCGCCACGGCGAGGTCGTGGGTCACGATGACCACCGCCAGCCCGAGTTCCCCCGACAGCCGGCGGATCAAGTCGAGCAGCCGCGCCTGCACCGACACGTCGAGGCCGGAGGTCGGCTCGTCCATGAGCACGAGGCGGGGCGCGGTGACGAGGTTGCGGGCGATCTGGAGCCGCTGACGCATGCCGCCCGAGAAGCGGGTCGGCGGGTCGTCGATCCGGTCGGCGGCGATCTCCACCCGGTCGAGCCAGTCGAGGGCGCAGGCGCGGATGTTGCCGTAATGGCGTTCCCCGAGCCCCATCAGCCGCTCGCCGACATTGCCGCCGGCCGACACGGCCATGCGCAAACCCTGCGCCGCGTCCTGCCGGACGAATCCCCAATCGGTCCGCGCCAGGGACCGGAGTTCGGCGGGGCCGATCGCCCCGAGGGCCCGCACCCGGCCCTCCCGGTCGCGGTAACGGATCTCGCCGGCATCCGGCGCGAGTTCCCCGGCAAGCATCGACAGCAGGGTCGACTTGCCGGAGCCCGATTCCCCGACGATCGCCAGGACTTCCCCCTCCGTGATGTCGAGATCGACGCCCGCGCAGGCGATGCGGGGACCGTAGGTCTTGGTGAGCCCGTGGGCCGAGAGCAGCGGGGTCATTGCGCACCCTCCCGGCGGGTCTCGCAGGCATCGGTGTCCGAGCAGATGAACATCCGGCCGCCGGCATCGTCGGTGACCACCTCGTCGAGGTAGTGGCCCTCCGCCCCGCACAGGGCGCAGGGCCGGTCGAAGCTCTGCACTGTGAACGGGTGGTCCTCGAAATCGAGGCTGCGGACCCGGGTATAGGGCGGCACGGCATAGATCCGCCGCTCGCGGCCCGCCCCGAAGAGCTGGAGCGCCGGGCAATCGTCCATCTTGGGGTTGTCGAACTTCGGCGTCGGCGACGGATCCATGACGTAGCGCCCGGCCACTTCGACCGGGTAGGCGTAGGTCGTGGCGATGTGCCCGTGGCGGCTGATGTCCTCGTAGAGCTTCACATGCATCAGGCCGTATTCGGCCAGGGCGTGCATCTGCCGGGTCTCGGTCTCGCGGGGTTCGAGGAAGCGGAGCGGCTCGGGGATCGGCACTTGGTAGACGAGGGTCTGGCCCTCGGTCAGGGGCGTCTCGGGGATGCGGTGGCGGGTCTGGATCACCGTGGCCTCCCCCGTGCGGGTCGTGGTGGCGATCCCGGCGGTCTTGGCGAAGAAGCGGCGGATCGAGACGGCGTTCGTCGTGTCGTCGGCCCCCTGGTCGATGACCTTGAGCACGTCCGACCGGCCGAGGATCGCCGCGGTCACCTGCACGCCGCCCGTGCCCCACCCATAGGGCATCGGCATCTCGCGGGAGGCGAAGGGCACCTGATAGCCCGGCACCGCGACCGCCTTGAGCAAGGCCCGGCGGATCATCCGCTTGGTGCCTTCGTCCAGGTAGGCGAAGTTGTAGGCGGCGTCCCCTCTCCCCGCCTGCGGGGAGAGGGTTTTGCCGACATCGTCGTCGGCGAAAAGAGGCGGCAGCCGGGGGTGAGGGAGCTCTCCGGAGAAAGCGCCGCCCACCGCGCCTCCCTCACCATCGCCCTTCGGGCTTGCCGCGCCGACGACGAGGTCATCGCGGCCCTCTCCCCGCAGGCGGGGAGAAGGGTGGGCGTCCGTCCCAAAGGTGCGTGCGTCGCTCATTCCGCGGCCTCCCGCTTATCTTCGGCCTCGGCGCGCATCCGCCGGACCAGTTCCAGCTCGGCCTGGAAGTCGACGTAATGGGGCAGCTTCAGGTGCTCGACGAAGCCGGTCGCCTGGAGGCTGTCGCAATGGGCGAGCACGAATTCCTGATCCTGGGCCGGACTCGCCAGGGGCTCGCCGAGCTCGCTCGCCCGGAGCGCCCGATCGACGAGGGCCATGGCCATCGCCTTGCGTTCGCTCTGGCCGAAGACCAACCCGTAGCCCCGGGTGAATTGTGGCGGCACCTCGCGGGAGCCCTTGAACTGGTTGACCATCTGGCACTCGGTGACCTGCATAGTCCCGAGGAGCACGGGGAAGCCCAGCTCCTCCGGCACGAACTCGACCGCGACGGTCCCGACGCGGACCTCGCCGACGAAGGGGTGGGTGCGCCCGTAGCCGCGCTGGGTTGAGTAGCCCAGCGCCAGGATGAAGCCCTCGTCCCCCCGCGCCAGGGCCTGGAGCCTCGTCGAGCGGTCACAGGGAAAATCCACGGGTTCGCGGGTGATGTCCCCGAGCGGCGTGCCGTCGTCCTGCGGAGACGGCTCGATCAGCCCGTCCCTGCCGAGGAGGTCGGTCACCCGCGGGGTCGCAGCGGCATCCTCCCGGGGCTCGGCCTCCGCCGCCGGCTCGAGCTGCTCCCCCTCGGCGAGGCCGAAATCCACGAGGCGGTGCGTGTAATCGAAGGTGGGCCCCAGCACCTGCCCGCCCGGCAGGTCCTTGAACGTCGCGGAGATTCGCCGGGACAGGGTCATCCGGCCGGTCTCGAGGGGGACCGAGGCGCCAAAGCGCGGCAAGGTGGTGCGGAACGCCCGCACCAAGAACACCGCCTCGACCACGTCGCCCCGCGCCTGCTTGAGGGCGAGGGCCGCAAGATCGGGATCGTTCAGGGAACCCTCGGCCATCACCCGGTCCACGAGGAGGGCCATCTGCTCGCGGATCTGCGCAACGGTGAGGTCCGGCACCGCCGGATCGCCCCGGCGAACCTCGGCGAGGAGCCGGTGGGCGTTGTCGATGGCGGCCTCGCCGCCCTTCACGGCCACGTACATGGCTCAGCCCTCCACGGCGGTCGAGCGCGGCAGCCCGGCGAGACGCCCGGGCGCGGCGAGGAGGATATCGACGCCGAGGGGAAACCCGGCATGGTTCTCGCGCAAAGCCGCCGGCCAGCCCGGGGGCAGGGGCGCCAGGGCAAGCTCCGCCGCGCCGCGGATACCCGGGCCCGTCAGGCGCAGCCCCGGCCCGGCCTCGATCCGGTCGAGGGCGAGGACCAGGGTGGTGGAAGTATCGGGATAGGCCGGCGTGCCCGCCGCGAAGTCGGCGAGGGGCGGACACCGCTCCGCCTCCCGCACGAGGGCGAAGGCCGCCCGGGCGGGATCCGCGGTGGTGGGTGCACCCGTGTGGAAGCGAAGGTAGGCGGCGACATCGTGCCCGGCGGCCAGGGCCGGATCGAGCCAGACCGGCGTGTCGCCGTCCGTCAGCGCCAGGGCAATTGCGGCGAGTTCCGGCGTCAGCGGCGCGGGCGGGTCGAGCCGGGCGGGGATGGCATGGATCGTACCCGGCCGCGCAAGGGCGTCGAGCACGGCGCGGAAGACGCCCTGGGACTCGTGAACAGGGTCGCGGAAGCCGGCACGGAGCATGTCAGTCCTCCCCGCGGGCGAGGGTCAGGAAATCGACCCGCGTTGCGGCCGTGCGACGGGCTTGAGCGGCGGCGTCCGCCGCCGCCCGCCGGGCCACCGGGGCAAGCGCCTCCTCGACGCCCGGCCGGTCCGCCTCCCCCTGCCAGAGGGCATCGAGGATCGCCGCACGGCGGGCGCGGGCGCGGTCGCGGCCGAGATGATAGGCGAACCCGGTGCGCCCATCCGCCAGCCGTACCGCGGCGCGGGTGACGCTAACTTCGCCCAGGTTGAAGGGCCGCCCATCCCCGCCGATCCGGCCCGTGGCCATCACGAGGCCGATCTCCGGCGCGCGGATGTCCTCGGCCCCCGGCGCGGCGAGTCCGGCCAGGGCGGTGGCGAGTTCCTGGCCCGTCGCCGCGGCGCACAGGGCCATCACGGCCCTGCGGGCCTGCGTCTGTGATCCCTGATCTGTCACCGCCATCGTCGCCTCCGATGTTGTCTAGATATGTAGACAACTAGCGCCGGCAGAGCAAATGAAGTTTGTATGACGCCGTCGCGGCAGGTTGCGTGGGAGGACGGGTGAGCGAGCTGATCGAAGCGTTGCGCCGGGGCGAGGGCTTGGCGGCGTGGCGGCAGATCGCGGACGCGCTGGAAGGGGAAATCGCCGCGGGCCAACTGGCCCAGGGCGCGCAACTCCCCACCGAAGCCGCGCTGGCAGTGCGCTTCGCCGTAAACCGCCACACCGTGCGCCGGGCCCTGGCCGCCCTGGCGGAGCGTGGGCTCGTGCGGGCCAGCCAGGGGCGGGGCACCTTCGTGGAGGTGCCGCCCCTCGCCTATCCGATCGGCCGGCGGACCCGCTTCTCCGAGATCGTGACCGGCGCCGGCCGGGAGCCCTGGGGTGACCTCATCTCCCAGAGCGAGGGCGCCGCGAGCCCCGAGGTGGCGGCGATGCTGGCGGTGCCCGAGGGCGCGCCACTCCTCGAATTGGTCACCGTGCACCGGGCGGACGGCGTCCCGCTTTCGACGGCCCGGACATGGCTCCCCCTGCCCCGCTTCGCCGGCTTCGCGGGGGCCTACGAGACCTCTGGCTCGATCACCCGGGCCCTGGCCGCCTGCGGCGTGCCCGACTACACAAGGCTCTCGACGCGCATCCGCGCCCGTATGGCGGAACCCGCCGAGGCCGTACGGCTCGACCTCACGCCCGGGCGAGCGGTCATCGTGGTCTCCAGCGTCAACGTCGATGGCGAAGGCCTCCCCGTGCAGGCCAACCGCGCCGTCTTCGCCGCCGACCGGGTGGAACTCGTGGTGGGCAGCTAGCCCATTTTCGGGAAGCGTTGGATCGCCTCCGTTCCGGTGCCGCCTCTCCGTCTTTGTGAGCGAAGCGAAACAATCCAGGGCTGCGGGACCTCTCAGGATGGTGCGGATTCCAGGGTCGCTTCGCTCGCAATGACCGTGGGGGGAGTGATCCAAGGATCACAGGAAGCGCTCTAGTGCAGTGACGCACTCACTCCGTTCATGCGCCCCTGCCCTAGATCCCTGTTTTTGCATCAATTTTTCCAGACACGGCTGAAGCCTTCGTCTGGATCGATGCAATAGGAGCCCCGTCGCCCATCGCCGGCCATTCCTCCCGGGGCCGCGGCCATCGCCATCAACGGCTGCCGCCGATGATGGCCCGGCGCAGGCGCCCCGAGATCCAGTCGATCGCCGCAACGGTCACGAGGATCATCAGGACGAGGAAGGCGACCTGCTGCAGTTCCAGCACGCGGATCAGCTCGGTGAGATACTGGCCGATGCCCCCCGCGCCGACGATGCCGATGATCGTCGCCGAGCGGGTATTGGACTCAAAGAAGTACAGGACCTGGCTCGCCAGAACCGGCAGCACGCCGGGAATGAGCCCGAAGCGGATCCGGTGGAGCGACGAGCCCCCCGACGCCAGCACGCCCTCGGCGGGCCTGCGGTCGCAGGTCTCGATCGCCTCGGAGAACAGCTTGCCGAAGGCGCCGAAATCCGAGCACGCGATGGCGAGCGCCCCGGCAAAGGGGCCGAGGCCGACGACGTTGATCCAGATCAGCGCCCAGATCAGCACATCGACGGAGCGCATCACGTCGAGGCCGCGACGGACGGCGAAACGGGCGAAGGGGTTCGGCACCACGTTCCGCGCCGCCAGGAAAGCCACCGGAAAGGCGAACAGCGCCGCCGTCAGCGTGCCGAGGAAGGCGATGCCGAGGGTTTCGGCCAGGGCGTGGAGGAAGACACCGAAGCGTCCGGCGGCACTCGGCGGAAACATCTCCAGGGCGAACCCGCCGAGGCGCCCGAGCCCGTGGAAGATCCGCGCCAGAGAGAAATCGAGGGTCCACAATCCGTAGGCGGTGAGGCCGGCGATCCCGGCGAGGACGGCCGCCCCCCGAAGCCGCTCCGACCAGTCTGTGCGGAACTGGTCGGGATGCCGGGCGCGCAGGGCGTCGAGATCGGCCAGGGCCGCCTCACGCAAGCTCGCGGCGGGACGCTCCGTCATCGCTCGCCCTCCCCGTCGATGAGACGATGGCGCAACTTCTCGGTGCCGAGATCGATGGCGAAGACGGTGAGCACGATCATCAGGAGGATCGCGCTCACGTCCGAATAATAGAAGTTGCGGATCGCCACGAGGAGTTCCTGCCCGATCCCGCCCGCGCCGACGAAGCCCATTACCCCGGCCCCACGGACGTTGATCTCGAAGCGCAGGAGCGCATAGCTCGCGAAGTTCGACAGGACCTGCGGCAGCACGGCGAAGCGCACTATCTCGACCCAGCTCGCCCCCGTCCCGGTCAAGCCCTCGACGGGCTTCATGTCGATGTTCTCGACGACCTCCGAGAACAGCTTGCCGAGCGCCCCCGTCGTGTGGATCGCCAGGGCCAGCACGCCGACCATCGGGCCGAGGCCGAAGGCGATGACGAAGATCAGGGCGAAGACGATCTCCGGCACCGTGCGGCAGATCTCAAGATACCGCTTGGCCGCGAACCGGATGGCGGGGCTCTTCACAAGGTTGCCCGCCGCGACGAAGCACAGGACGAATCCGCCCACCGCCCCGAGCAGCGTGCCGAGATAGGCCATCAGGAGGGTCTCGCCGAGGAGGGACAGCCATTTCGGCAGGCCCCAGTACCATTCGGCCAGATCCGTCCCCAGGTGATCGGGCCGGAGCACCGGCATGATCTGGCCGAGATAGGCCGTGAACTTCCCGATATTGCCGGCCAGGACGAGGGGACGCACTTCGGCGGCGTAGGAGGCCAGCACCAGCAGCACGGCCAGGACGGCGAGGCTGGCGAGCATCCGGCGCCGGGCAACGGCCCGTTCGGCGGCATAGCGGCCGACCAGATCCGCGGCCCGCTGCGGCGGAAGGGGCGTCAGGCGGCGCAAGGCTCGCTCATCGGTCTCGGCTCCGGCACCACATTCTCGAATCCTTTTCCGTCATTGCAAGCGGAGCAAAGCAATCCAGGGAAACGCGCGCTGGACCGGCGTGGCGCGTAGGCCTCGAAGGCCCCATCCTGAGGTGCGTGTTTGAGCGGGCACCTCAGGATGGAACGAAGGCTGGCAGAGACTTACGACTTCCGCCGCTGCTCGTCGTTGAAGCGCAGCATGTCGATGATCGGCTGGTAATCCTTCAGGGTGACCGGGGTCAGACCCTTGTCCTTGCCGTCGGAAAGCTTGTCGAAGGCAGCCTTGTCGTTCTTGGCGAAGTCCTCGAAGGCGGTGCGGATCTTCGTCTTCAGATCGGCCGGGAGGCTCTCCAGCATCGCGAACGGGCCTTCGGGCAGGAAGTCGGACTTGAACACCACCCGGAAGTCCGATTGCTTCATCGGG
Organism: Methylobacterium persicinum; assembly: GCF_022179525.1. Classification (GTDB taxonomy): domain Bacteria; phylum Pseudomonadota; class Alphaproteobacteria; order Rhizobiales; family Beijerinckiaceae; genus Methylobacterium; species Methylobacterium persicinum. The sequence goes on along the minus strand of NZ_BPQX01000044.1, from coordinate 35,350 downwards.
CTGCCGTCGGCGTTCTTCAAGAGGCCCTTGGCGGCCATCCGGGTGACCATGGTGTCGTCTTCGGTGTTCCAGAGGTTCGCCGCAGCGTCGGCCGTACCCTGGGTCAGGGCGAGGACGGCGTTCTCGTGGCTGCCGGCGAAGAAAGTCTTGCCGAAGAACTTGTCGACCTCGTAGCCGGCCCGTTTCAGAAAGAAGCGCGGCGCCTGATTGCCGGAGGTGGAGTTCGGATCGACGAGGGCGAGGTTCTTGCCCTTCAGATCCTCGATGGTCTTGTAGGGGCTGTCGGCCTTCACGTAGATCACCGAGTAATAGCCCGAGGCGCCGGTCTGGTGCTTCTGGTTGACGATGGGCTCGATCTTCACGCCGGTCATCACCGCCCGAGCGAAGGAGGCCGGGCCGTAGAAGGCGATCTGGATGTTCCCGGCCCGCTGACCCTCGATCACCGCAGCGTAATCGTTGGCGATCCGCAGCTTCACCGGCACGCCGATGGCCTTGGTGAGGTAATCGGCGAGGGGGCCGTAGCGGTCGCTCGTGCCGGAGGCGTTCTCGGCCGGGATCACGCCCAGGGTCAGTTCGGGATACTGCGCCTTCCAGTCGTCGCCCGCATGGGCCGCGCCGCCGAGAAGCCCGAGCGCCAGGGCGGCGCCGGCCAGGGTCCGTCTCGTGATCATGCTCATCTCCGTTCGCAGGTCGTCCGTTCGCAGGTCGGCGCCCCGGTCTCGTCCGGGGTCGTGACGGGGCGTTTCCTCGGGACCGGCGCCGGCATCCGGCGGCCGGGTTGCCGTCTCAGGCGCCGATCGCGGCCTCGCGGATCGGGCAGGCGGGAAGGGGGCGCAGCGCCGGGGCGGCGGGCTCGTCGTCCAGCACCTCCCCCGCTTCGAGGCCATAGAGGCGACGGGCCACGTCCTCGGTGAGATCGAAGCCGCGCCCGTCGAACACGACGCGCCCGGCGACGAGGCCCACGAGGCGGTCGCAATAGGCCCGGGCGAGATCCAGCGAATGGAGGTTGCAGACCACGGTGATGCCGTAGCGCTTGTTCACGTCCGCCAGGGCATCCATCACGAGACGGGTGTTGCGAGGGTCGAGGGACGCGACCGGCTCGTCGGCCAGGATGATCTCCGGCTCCTGGACCAGGGCGCGGGCGATGGCGACCCGCTGCTGCTGGCCGCCGGAGAGCTGGTCGGCCCGGATGGCCGCGAACTGCCCCATGTCGAACCCATCCAGGGCCGCGAGCGCCATGGCCCGGTCGGCCTCGGACCACATCCGCAGGAGCGAGCGATGGCTCGGCACGTGGCTCAGCCGGCCCATCAGGACGTTGGTCATCACGTCCAGACGGCCGACGAGGTTGAACTGCTGGAAGATCATCGCACAGCGGGCCCGCCAGTCGCGCAGACGGCGGCCCCTGAGGGCGGTGACGTCCGTGGTCCCGTGGAGGATCCGTCCGGAGGTCGGCTCCGCCAAGCGGTTGAGCAGGCGCAAAAGGGTGGATTTGCCGGCGCCTGACCGGCCGATCACCCCGACGAAGCTCCCCGGCTCGATGCGCAGGGAGACGCCGTCCAAGGCGCGGCGATCACCATACTGGCGCGTCAGGTTTTCGATGACGAGCATTCGGAGACCCGCGGGTGGCTCGGTCCCGTAGACACAGCTTGGACGACGGTTGGATGACAATTGCCGGCGAAGTATTTCCGCCGTTCACCACTCTCACCCGTCATCGCGAATGCAGCAAAGCAATTCAGGGATGTGCCTTGTCCTGACACGCCCCGCTGCTCTGGATGGCATCGATTCGCTCGCAATGACGGCGGGGGAGTGCCGCCGCCCCTATCCGCCGTGACGCTCCAGGAACTCCTCGATGGCGAGGCTGCGGAAATCCGGCAGGGCCCGGCGGAGGCGCTCGTGGTCCCAGTCCCACCATGCGAGGCGCTGGAGCCGTTCGGCGATGTCCACCGGGAACCGCCCGCGCACGGGCCGCGCCGGGTTTCCGACGACGATGGTGTAGGGGGCCACGTCCCGGGTGACGATGGACCCCGCCCCGATCACCGCCCCGGTCCCGACGGTGCGGCCTGGCAGGATGATCGCGCCGTGGCCGATCCAGACATCGTGGCCTATGGTCACCGGACTCGCCCGGCGGCGGTCGAAGAACGCGTCCTCGTCCGCCTCGTCGGGCCAGTAGGCCCGGGCGCGATAGGTGAAATGCGCTTGGCTTGGCCGCTCCATCGGATGGTTGCCGGGGTTGATGCGCACGCTGGCGGCGATGGACGTGAACTTGCCCACCGTCGTGTAGATCACCTCCCCATCCTCGACGATGTAGGAATAGTCGCCGAGTTCGGTCTCGGTCAGGCGGGTGCGGGCGCCGATCTCCGTGTAGCGCCCGAGCCGGCAGGCGGTCACCCGCGCACTCGGATCGACGGTCGGGCTCTCGCTCAAGGACTTAGCCATGTCCGTCTCCGAAAGGGATGCGGGCCAGCAGGCGGAACGGCGCGCCCGCGTCCTGCCGCAGGAGGCCCAGCGAGGTGATCGTCAGGGGCCCGGCGCCACTTCCGGCGAAGGCGGCCGCGAGGCGCGACCGCCAGCCCTCCAGTTCGTCGTCGGGCAGGGCATCGGTGAGGGTCATGTGGAAGCGGAACTCCTCGAACACATGAGGGTAGCCCCATCGGTCGAGGAGTGCCCGGCCCCGGGGGCTCAGCCGCTCGGGCCGGCGCTTGGCCCGCTCGGCCTCGTTCAGGGGTGCCCGCAGCGAGTCGAGGGCGGCGACGCATTCGGCCGCCAGCAGGCCCAGGGCGGGCGGCGGCGCCACCGGCACCAGGGCAATGAAGCGGCCGAGCGCCACGACGGCGAGTGCGCCGACGGCGACCGGCGGGTGGGCGGCCGCCAGACGCTGCGCCTCGGCCAGGAGCTCGGCCTCCGTGCGGCCGGGCGCAAGGCGCATCGGCGCCTTCAGGGTGGCGTGGAAGCCGTAGACGCGGGGGGCGACCGTGACGGCGGCGAGATCCGTCAGTCCCTCGGGATGAGGGACGGCTTCGCCCGTCACGTTGTCGATGCCGAGCACCGCCCGGCCGAAGGCGTCCAGCGCCGAACCCGACTCCGGCAGGGCATAGATCGCGTAGCGGGGTTCACTCATCTCACGTCACCAAGATCCTTGCCCCGCGCCGTCGCCGGCGCCCGCAGCAGCGGCTCGCCCATGCGCAGCCGCGCGCCCTCGCACAAGGTAGGGTCGAGGGTGTAGCCGGGCGGGGCCAGGACCACGATGGTCGAGCCGTGCTCGAACCAGCCCATCTCCGCGCCCTTCGACAGCCTCGCCGTGCAGGGCAGCGTCCGCCCCCCCGTGGCACGGAGGTCGCCGCCCTCCCGCAGGAAGCTGAGCTTCAGCCCCGCCACGAGGATCGCCGCCACCGGCACCAGGGTCATGGCCGCGCCATCCCCGAGGCGCACCCGGATCACGGCGCGCTCGTTGCGGCAGAACAGGGCTTCGACCCGCTTCAGGGCGATCGGGTTCACGTTCCAGGTGTCGCCCCAGAGATGGCGCACGGATTCGACCGCGAGGTCCGCGGGGGCGTGGAAGCGGTGGTACATCCCGGCCGTCAAACGCAGGGTCGCATAGGCGCAGCCCTCGTGGGCCCGGCCGAGGGCTTCATCCTGCAGCAGGTCGGCGAGGCGGTAAGGGCTGCCCTTCACCTGCAGCACTTGGCCGGCGGCGACGGTGCCGTGGGCGCCGAGCAGCGCATCCGACGGGCTGACGAGGACGGATGGATCCTGAGCGACCGGCCGGGCACCGGGGCGCAATTCGCGCACGAAGGCGGCGTGCAGGCTCGCGAAGCGCTCCTCTTTCGCGTCGGCGAGATCGACGTCGCAGAACAGCCGCCAGAGGCCGATGGAGGCGTCGCGGACGAGGGGCTGCTCGATCCGGCTGATCCACCCCATCGCCCGCGTCGCGAGGCGGCGGGGCAGCCGGTTGGTGAGGAGGAAGTTCAGATCCTCCTGGGCGCCGATGCGGCCCAGCGCCGAACGAAGCGTCATCATACCGTGAACCGTTCCCGTTAGCCGCGACCGCTATGGACGCGCTTCTCACATCCCTGTCGGCCGCCGCGGCGGTCGCCCTTGCCCTGCCCCCGGCCGTGCGGCGCCTTCAGCTGTCCCGGGCCAAACATCCCTCGCTCACCGGCCATGCCCGGATGGCGAGGCGAATCGCCCGGCAGATCCCGGCTTATGCCTACGATTCGCGACAGTTCTTCCGCGCCGACGACGCGCCGGAGACGGTGGCCGCGGCGCGGGAAGCCGCCTTCGCCCGCTTGTCGGAGCTGTTCCGCACCCGGTTTGCGAAGAGCCGGGCCGAGACGGACGCCGTTCGCCCCGGCCTGTCGGACCTGCAATTCACCGGCCTCTACCGGGTGCCGTTCCAGTTCGCAGAGCCCGTGCGGTCGAATCTCGGCGCGGGGGCGTTCATGGCGGCCTCCAACGGGGTGACCGTCACCGATCTCGACGGCAACATCTTCTACGACCTCGCAGGCTCCTACGGCGTGAACCTGTTCGGGGTCGATTTCTACCGCAGCTGCATGGAGGACGGGGCGGCCCGGGTCGCCGACCTCGGCCCGGTGCTCGGCTCCCTGCATCCGGTCGTGGCCGGCAATGTCACCCGGCTGCGGGCCCTGTCCGGCCTCGACGAGGTGTCTTTCCACATGTCCGGCACCGAGGCCGTGATGCAGGCGGTGCGCCTCGCCCGCTATCACACGGGCAGGCGGCGGATCGTGCGCTTCTGCGGTGCCTATCACGGCTGGTGGGGCGACGTGCAGCCGGGGATCGGCAACCCCGTCGCTGCCAACGACACGCTGACCCTCTCCGAGATGTCGGAACGGACGCTCCATGTCCTTGCCACCCGAAGGGACGTGGCCTGCGTCCTCGTGAACCCGCTGCAGGCGATGCATCCCAATGCCGGCGCCCCCTCCGATTCGGCCCTGATCGACAGCAGCCGCAGCGCGCATTTCGACCGGAACGCCTACGCGGAATGGCTCGCCCGCCTGCGGGAGGTCTGCACCCAGCGCGGCATCGTGCTGATCCTCGACGAGGTCTTCCTGGGCTTCCGCCTCGCGAAGGGGGGCGCGCAGGAGTATTTCAACGTGCGCGCTGATCTCGTGACCTACGGCAAGACCCTGGGTGGCGGCCTGCCTGTCGGCGTGCTCTGCGGCCGGGCCGACCTGATGCGCCGCTTCCGGGCGGATCGGCCGGTGGACATCTGCTTCGCCCGCGGCACCTTCAACGCCCACCCGCAGGTGATGGGCGCCATGAGCGCCTTCCTCGATCGGTTGGAAACGCCGGAGGTGGAAGCCCTCTACCGGGGGCTCGACGCCACCTGGGACGGCCGGGCCGCCGCCCTGAATCAGCGCCTGGAGGCGGAGAACCTGCCCGTGCGGGTCGCCAACTTCTCGACCGTTTGGACGGTGCTCTATACGCGGCCGTCCCGCTATAACTGGATGCTGCAATTCTACATGCGGGCGGCGGGGCTTCACCTGTCGTGGGTCGGGACCGGCCGGCTGATCTTCAGCCTCGCCTACACCGATTCCGATTTCGCCGCGGTGGCCGACCGCTTCGTGGCCGCCTGCGCGGCGATGAAGGCCGACGGCTGGTGGGACGGGCCGGAGACCACCAACAAGGCGATTCGCCGGTCGGTGCTGAAGGAAGCGGCGCGGGTGCGCTTCGGTCTTCCGCCGCGGGGGTGACGCCCTGCGTGTCGCATTCGTCATTGCGAGCGAAGCGAAGCAATCCAGGGACACGCCCCATCGGGAGGCGGCCCGCTGCCCTGGGTCGCTTCACTCCTTTCGCGATGACGGCGCGGGTTGCATTCCCGTCGTTGCGTGCGCAGCGATGAAGGTACGGGACTCGGTGTGCACGCCGAGCCCCCAACGCAGCGCGCCCCCTCCCCCGGCGGACCGGGAGAGAGGGCGCGGGTCGGACGATGGGCCGATCAGGCGTGGTGTTCGGCCTGCTCTTCCTCGTCGATCAGTTCGCCCTGCAGGAGCTTGAGCGGCGCCCGGTGATAGAGCTTGATGTCGTGGAAGGGGTCGGTGAGGATCTTCGTCGCCCAGACCACGCCGGTCATCGCGCTCTGCTGGATCCAGAGCTGGCCGACGCGGAAGAGCAGGCCACCGATGGCCAGCCACAGCCAGATCCAGCCGACATTGTGCAGCACGCCGCTCAAATCCTGCGCCGGGTTGAGCAGCCCGAAGAAGGTCGGGTCGAAGTACAGCGGCGCCGGGCACAGGACCCAGATCGAGAGAAGCACGATCTTCCGCTGAAGGTTGTAGCCGACCTTGATCTCTTCCTTGTGCTCGTGGGTCGCCTGATTGACGTGGTCGTAGCCCTTCGGCTCGAAGAACAGGTGCCCCGCCTGACGGCTGGTCATGGCCAGCAGCCAGCCAACCAGGGCCGCCTTGGCCGGATCCTTGAACGCCAAAACATAGGCCACCAGGAAGCAGATGGCGCTCACCATATGCAGGCTCTGGTTGATCAGGTTGTGATGGTAGTAGCGATGGTCGTCCCAGCGCTGGATGCGCAGCGCTTCCCGGAAGCTGGCCATGGGTCGAAACTCCGTGTCGTCGTCGCTGAAGGGAAGGTGACCGCCGGTCAGGCGGTCTTGCGCATGCGGATGAGGGAGAAGTGCCCGAGCGGGGGCAGTTCGCGCCGCTCCACGATCTCGATGCCCGGGGCGGACGCCGCCCAGGTCGTGTAGCGGGCCCACGGGAACTCCGTGCGCCAGCCGAGCCGGCTGGTGATGGGGGCGAGGGCGTGCTCGATCGTCCGGCGCAGGCCACGCTCCGCGCCGATGCGGCTGGTGATGATGATCTCGCCGCCGGGCCGGAGCACGCGGGCGAATTCGTCCAAGGCGACCTCCGGGTTCGGGACCGCCGTGACCACGTATTGCGCCACCACCACGTCGAAGGACTGGTCGGGCAGCTCGAGGCGCTCGGCATCCATCACCGCGAGCCGCTCGACGTTGCGCAGGCCGAGGCGCTGCACCCGGGCCCGGGCCTTCTCCAGCATCGGGGCAGAGATATCGATCCCCATGACGCTGCGGGACTTGGCGTAGGCCGGCAGCGAGAGGCCGGTGCCGACGCCCACCTCGAGCACCCGGCCGCCGACGCGCTCCGCCGCCGAGGCGGCGAGGCTGCGGCCCCGGGCGAAGACCGGTCCGAAGACCAGGTCGTAGATGGGGGCCCAGCGCCCGTAGGCCCGCGCAACCCCATCGCGGTCGAGGGCCGCGCCGAGCGCACCCTCCCGGGAGGAATCCCGGCTGTCCAATCCGATAGCCAAGTCTCGAAACCTTCCCTCAGGCGGCGGCGACGGGCCACCGGCCCACCCGCTGCGCGGATATCGGCCCGGACGGCGACCGGTTCGGAGGCCACACCTCCCACACCGTCCCGCCACCCGTCTCGCAAAGCGAAGCCGACGGAAGATGTATGGTTGATTTTTGAATGTTCTGTGACACCGTGCACGAGCGTCGCACTATTGGATCGCGCGTTGCAAGTTTTGATAAGCCGGCTCACGGCCGATATGCGAGATTTATGGCTTCGATTCGGTGATCCGTGGCAGCGTTCTACGGGTCAATGCAGGGCAGAAGCCGGCAAAACACTTGTCCGAAGGCGAATCGCACCTCCAGGCCTGATCCTGACGATCTGGCCGATAAGCCGGGCTTATCCCGCCCCAACCTCATCCTGAGGTGCGGCGAAGCCGCCTCGAAAGAGGGCTCCAGGGATCGCCGGGTTTTCTCGAAACCTCCTTCGAGGCCCGCTGGCGCAGGCACCTCAGGATGAGGGAAAGGGTGGGGGGGAACCGGTTCTCAGGTTGCGGAGGAGGTCAGCGGAAGTCCGCCGCCTCCGGCCCTACAGCGTCAGCACGTCCACGGCGTTGCCCAGGCGTGCCGTCGCGATGTCGGCCACGTGGCGGTGATGGGTGAACAAGATCGGCTGTACCGAACCGCCGATCTCGGCGAGGGTTTCGAGGCCGTGGGCGGTGCGGGCATCGTCGAAGGTCGAGAACAGGTCGTCGCCGACGAAGGGGGCCGGTTCGGCCCGTCCGGCATAGTCCTCGAGATGGGCGAGACGCAGGGCGAGGTAGAGCTGGTCCCGGGTGCCCTCGCTCATGGCCTCGATTCCCACGAGGCCGCCCCCGGCCTCGCCCGAGGCCCGCCGGCCCACGAGGCGGGGGGTGTCGGCTTCGTCATAGCTCTGGGCCAGGCCCTCGAAGGCGCCGCCGGTGAGGCGCGCGAAAAGGACGCCGGCCCGGGCGAGCATCGGATCCTGCTGTCCCGCCCGGTGCCGGGCGACAGCCGCGCCGAGCATCAGCCCGGCGAGGCGCAGCACCGCCCAGGAGCGGGCCGACTCCTGCATCTGCGCTTCGGCCGCCTTGCGCTCGGCCAGCGCCACCTCCGCACCGGTTCCACCTTCGAGTTCGGCCCGGCGGGCGAGGTCCCGCTCCCGGTCGGAATAGACCTTCCGGCTGGTGTCCTCCACCGCCTCGGCCTCGGCGGCCAGGGCCGCGAGCCCGGCCTCGATGGCCTCCGGGGGCGTCTCGGCGAGGCCGGCCCGCAGGTCCGCCTCGGGCAGGCCCTCCCCGGCCGCGCCGAGGTCCCGTCCCCGCAGCCGGGCGAGGTCCGCCCTGAGGCGCTGCCGGGCGTCGAGGCGCGCATGCAGGGATGCCAGGTCATCGAGGGTGCCAGATCCGGCCTCGGGCAGGCGCTCCGCCACCAGGGCGGCAAGCCGGTCCCGGGCCGCCTGCGCCATGCGGGCCGCCTCGTCCGATGCGTGTCCGGCGGCGTCCCGCAGCCGCGTCAGTTCCACCCGGCGCACGGCTTCGGCCTGGGCCGCCTCCAGGCGGTTGTGCAGGGTGCGGATCCCCGCCCCCGGCGACATGTCCGCGAGGTCGGGGGCGAGGTCGGCGATGAGGGTGGTCGAGGCGGCCTGGAACTGGTCCCGGTCGCGGACGAGGCCCCTCACCCGGCGGGTGAGGTCGCCATGCTGCGCCAGGGCCTGGGGCACCTCGCGCCAGGCCGCCAGGGCGCCCTCCGCCTCCTCCAGGCCGGCGGTGCCGGGCAAGGCGAGGTCCGCCATGGCACCGCTCCACGCCTCCCGCCAGACCGCCCGCCGGGCCGCCGTCTCGGCAAGGGCCGCCTGCTGGCGCTCCGCCGCCTGCCGGGCCGCGGCGAGGCGGCCGATCGCCTCCCGCGCCGCCTCCCACCGCGTCCCGAGGGCGGCGAGATGCCCTTCAAGGAGGTCGAGCATCGCCGCCGGGTCGAGGCCCGGCAGCACCGCCAGCCCGGCCCTCTCACAGAGGGCCGCCAGGGGCCCGGCCGCCGCGGCGATCTGCTCGGCCAGCCGGTCGCGGGCGATCCGCTCCTCGGCGAGGTCCTGCTCCGCCCCGATCACCGCCTGCGCCTCGGCGATCCAGCGGGCCATCTCCACGGGCGGACCGGGGCGAACGCCCGTCTCCCGCCACGCCTCCTGCCACGCGGCCTCGCCCTCGGCGACCTGCGCCTCGGCCTCGTCCAGGGCCCGCTCCTCCTCCCCCTGGTCGGCGAGCGCCGCGGTCAGGCGGTGCTGATCGTTGGCGTGGGCCGCCACCCGGGCCGCGTCGGAGGCGCGGGCGTCGGCGAGGCGGTCGGCGGCCTCCACCGCCCGCTCGTAGGTGGCGACGTCGCCGGGCGCGGCGGCTGCACCGGACAGCAGGGCGTCGCGGAGGGGCGCGAAGGCGTCGGCCCGGGCGCGACGCAGGGCGTCGAGGCGCTCCTGCGTCGCCACGGGGCCTTCGGCCTCACGCTCGTCCAGACGGAAGCGGATCTCCGCAACCCGCCGGCGGGCGGCGGCGAGGCGGTCGGCGGCCCGAGCCCGCTCCCGGGCCGCTTCGTCGAGGAGCGCCTGGAAGCGGCCGACGGCCTCGGCGGAGGGCAGCGGGGCCCGGGCCAGGAAAGCGGGGTCGGCGATGGCGGGGGACAGGCGCCCGGCCCGGTCCCGGAGAAGATCGCCCGCCCGGCGGATCCCGTCCTCGAACTCCCGGTGCCGGGCGATGGTCTCGCGGAGGCGCCCGAAGGGACGCATCATCTCGCGCAAGGGGGCCGGATCGAGGAGGGCGCCCGCCGCCTCTTCCTCGCGGATCAGGCGATCCCGCTCCGCCCCGGCGGTGTCGGCCTCGCGGGCGGCCTGGACCTCGGCAGCGTCGAGGGCGCGGCCCTCGCGCACGAGGCGCTCGATCCGGGCCCGGGCGGCATCGGTGGGCAGGGCCTTGGCCAGGGCGCCGCGATCCCGCACCCCGACCCGGGCGCAGAGGCGGTCCAGGGCCTGCGCGGCCCGGTCGGCCTCGCCGTGCAGCCGGGCGAGGTCGGTCCCGTCCTTCTCGAAGCGGTCGATCCCGCGGAACGCCTCCAGGATCTCTTCCGCCCGCGCCGCGAGGGGCGCGACCGGCGGCAGGGCATCGACCTCGGCCCGGGCGCGGGCGAGGGTCGCCTGGGCGCGGACGCCGTCGGCCTCCGCCGCCCGGCATTCGGAAAGGGCCTCCCCGAAGCGGGCGACCCAGGCGCCGTCGGCTTCGGCAGCGAAGGACGACTCGGCCGCAAAATCCTCGGCGAGGCGCGCCTCCAGAGCGTCGATCTCGGCGAGGACCGGCCCGGCCCGCTTCAGCCGCTCCAGCTTCGCCCGGGCGGTGGCAAGGCGACCGCGCTCGGCCCGGAGGCGATCGAGTTCGGCGCCGGCCGCGTCGATGGCCTCGTTGAGCTGGCGCCAGTCGACGGTGGAGATACCGGTCTCGCGCTCGGCCTTGCGGAACTCCTGCCAGCGGTCGAGGGCCTGATAGAAGGTGCGGTGCCCAGCCTTGCGGGTGGTGAAGATCGCCTCCGCCTCGCCGTCGAGGCGAGACTGGAGCTCGGTCAGCCCCCGCAGGCCGGATCCGGCGGCGAATAGGCTGGCGCCGACCTCGCCCTCCACATCGACCATCTCCTTGCCCCCCTGGCGCAGGGCCTCGGCATCGAGGCCGAAGGCGCGGCAGAAGACCGGGCGGCTGAGGCCGCCGAGGAAGGGGGCGAGGGCATCGTCCGGCAGGGGTGCGTCCTGCCCGTCGATCAGGGTCCGGGCATTGCCCTTGCGGCGGCGGAAGGCGAGGCGCCGTCCGTCCGAGGCGGCGATCTCGGCGCCGATCCGCAGGAGCGGCATGTCGTGCCGGAAGGCGTAGGCGGTCGACTTGCCGAAGCCGAAGAGCAGGTCGGTCACGGCCGCCAGCGCCGTGCTCTTGCCGGCCTCGTTGGCCCCGAGCACCACGTGGAGCCGGGCATCCGGCCGGAAGGTGAGCGTCCGGTCGGTGAAGGCGCCGTAGCGCTCGAGGTGCAGGCTCAGGAGGCGCATGGGCTCAGCAGGTCCGGCCCGAGAGGCGCCCCAGGACGAGGGCCTGCGCCTCGGCGCAGAGGGCTTCGAACTCGGCGTCGATGCCGGCCTCCTCCGCGACGCCGGAGGGCATCTTGCGGACGATCTCGGCCAGGGCCGCCAGGGCCCGCTCGCGAAAATCCGGGTCCCGGTCGAGGTCGGCCAGGAGGACCGTCGGGTCGAGGACCGCCGTGGCGGCGTCCGCCGTGGCCGGGGGCCGGCGCGTCTCCACCTTCAGGCGTTCCAGCCAGATCTCCTCGTGAACCCGGTGGGCAGCCGCCTGCACCTCCGCGGCGAGGTCGTCCCGGCCCGCGCAGAGCCGGTCGTGGGCGGCGCACTCCCCGGTGAGGTGGACACGCGCCAGGACGAGCCGCGAGGCGGCGACCGGGGCGAGGGGCCGGAACGCCGCCTCCACCCGCTCGTGAACCGCGGCCATCTCCCCCACGCCCGACAGGTCGATGGCGAGGCGCTCGAACCGGGCGCGGTCGAAGATCTGCCGTTCGACCGCCTGGACGCGCCCGTCCTCGACCGTCACCAGCACCGCCCCCCGCGGTCCGCATTCGCGCACGCTGCGACCCTGCAGGTTGCCGGGGAAGACGATCCACGGATCGCGGGACAGCTCCTGGTATTCGTGGATGTGGCCCAGCGCCCAGTAGCCGTAGCCGAGGCGGGCGAGGTCGGGGACCGAGCAGGGCGCGTAGGTCGCGTGGGCGGCGTGGCCCGTGCAGGAGGTGTGCAGCACGCCGAGGTTGAACCATCCCGGCATGGCGGCCGGGTAGGTGAGGGATAGGTTTTCCTCCACCGCACGGTTGGGGAAGCTGCGGCCGTGCAGGGCGACCCGCCACCGGTCCAGCGTATGGGTCGTCGCGCGGTTCGACGGGAAGACGTGGACCGACGTCGGCAGGGTGATGGTACGGGTGATGACGCTCTCGGCATCGTGGTTGCCGCGCACCATCACGATGGGAATGCCGGCCCTGTCGAGGCGGCCGACCTGCCGGGCGAAGAACAGGCCGATGGACGCGTCCGCCCAGTCGCCGTCGTAGATGTCCCCCGCCACCACCACGAAGGCCACCGCTGTCTCGATGGCGAAGGTCACGAGGTCTTCGAAGGCGGTGCGTCCCGCGGCGGCCAGGCGCCGGGCGAGGTCGGCATCCCGGCCAGCGAGGCCGATGAGCGGACTGCCGAGATGGAGGTCGGCGGCGTGGATGAACTGGAAACGGGGCGTCGACATCCGGGTCCTGGGCGGCGGCAGATGTTCTTAGGACGTTCCGGCGGGACGGCTCAAGGGACCGGGCGGCCCGTCCACCGGCACATCGCTTTTTTGGGGTGTCTGCACGGCAAGCCTGAAACTTTCCGGCCCCTCCCCTCCGTAGAGGACCGCGACGCCCCAGACGGGGTGCTTCGTAAGGGAGCCAACATGTCCAAGTCGCTTCTGCGTCTCGCCTTCGCCCTCGGCCTCGCCGCCACGGCGGGCCCGGCGCTCGCCAAGAACCCGATGGTCGGCGGAGCGCCGATGTATGCGAACAAGACCATCGTCGAGAACGCCGTGAACTCGAAGGACCACACCACGCTGGTCGCCGCCGTGAAGGCCGCCGGCCTCGTGGACACCCTGTCCGGCCCGGGCCCCTTCACGGTCTTCGCCCCGACCAACGCCGCGTTCGCCAAGCTGCCGCCGGGCACCGTCGAGTCCCTGGTGCAGCCGCAGAACAAGGCTCAGCTCACCAGCATCCTGACCTATCACGTGGTCCCGGGTGTCTACACGGCCAAGGAGCTGATGGCGGCGGTGCGCCAGGGCGGCGGCCAGGCCGAGCTGAAGACGGTGCAGGGCGAGCCCCTCACGGTCACCACCAAGGGCAAGGCCGTCATGGTCACCGACACCAAGGGCAACACGGCCAAGGTCACGATCGCCAACGTGATGCAGTCGAACGGCGTGATCCACGTCATCAACACCGTGATGATGCCCTAATCTGACCCACCGCCGGGATCCGATGGTCCCCCCTCTCCCCGCTTGGCGGGGAGGGGGGATCCTTGCGGAAACCGGTCACCGACCGCCGTTCCCACCCTCCCCCTCATCCTGAGGTGCCGGCTTGAAGCGACGGCCTCGAAGAAGGGTTGAAGAAGGCTCCGCGATCCCTGGAGCGCTCCTTCGAGGCCCGCCGAGGCGGGCACCTCAGGATGAGGGCGAGGGTGGGTTTACTCCGGCAAAGATCGTCGCTGGAACGGTGGCCGTGGGCGTCGCGATGGCGACAGCCCCCTACTCCTTCAGCAACTTGCCCGAATAGACCACCGGCCCGGTGGGCGAACCGGTCGGCGAACCGCCCTTAGGTTCCACCGTCACCGCGAGGCTTCCGCCCTCGGCACCCTCGCGGAGGGCGTCCGGGATGGACAGGCGGGCCGACGCACCGGTCACGAGCCCCATCGAACGCGGCGTCGCGCCGGCCCCCACGTACCAGAGCTCGAGGCTGCGGTCCGGCGGTGCCTGCGCGGCGAGGCTGCGCACCTGCACCGTATTCCCGGCGAGATCGACGCGGACGATCAGAGCCGGGAGCGCCCCGCCCCGGTCCACCACGGCAACGTACTGCGCCCCCTCAGGCACAGACGGCACTCCGGCGGCGATCCACAGGGCGAGGCCGGCGGCGAGCGCCCCCGCCACACCGGCCGCGAGGCGCCAGCGCCGCAATCTCCGCTGCAACTTAAGGATGCGGGCGTCGCCGGTCTCCTCCACAGCGACGGGCCCGCCCGCGATCCGCGCCTCGATGCCGGCCCAGGTCGCCGGACCGGGGGCCGCAGGCGGGGCGGTGGCGGCCAGGGGCGCGAGCCGATTCTCCCACGCGATCACCAGGGCGCGCAGGGATGCATCCGCCTTCAGCGCCTCCACGAACGCCGCGCGCTCCTTGGGGGGGAGCGTGCCGAGCACGTATTCGCCGGCCGTTCCTTCGGGGTCCTCGGCCCAGGGCTTCGGCGTGCTCATGCGGCCTCCAGACAACCGCGCAGGCTGAGGAGGCCCCGGCGCAGCCACGTCTTAATGGTGTTGACCGGCTTGCCGTGGCGCTCCGCCAACTCCTCGCGGGACCAGCCCTCGCAATAGGCGAGGACGAGGCATTCGCGCTGGGGCCCCTCCACCCTGTCGAGGCAGCGGACCAGGGCATCCCGGTCGGCGAGGTCGGCCTCCCCGTCCCAGGGGTCTGGGAGGCGCTCGATCCATCCGTCCTCGAGGGGGGCCACGCGGGCGGACCGGTCCTGGCGCAGGCGGTCGATCGCCCGATGCCGGGCGATCGCGGCGAGCCAGACGAGCGGGGTGCCGGACGCCGCGTCGTAGCTGCCCGCCCGCTGCCAGATGCGCACGAAGACCTCCTGAAGGGTGTCTTCCGCCGCACCCCGGTCCCCCACGATACGCAGGATGATCCCCAGAAGTTTCGGGGCGGTCGCCTCATAGAGGGCGCGGAGCGCGGCGCGATCTTCCCGGGCGATGCCCGCGATCAGCCGCGCACAATCCTCATCGCGCTGCGCGCTCCCCAAAGCACCGTCCCCCCGTCCCGCGGCCGCGCGACGGCCGAGCTTCCAGGCCTGTACCATATCCCGGGTCGCGCCGCTTCCTGAAAGCCCCGACCGGACAGGCGCTCAGGGGACCACCGGCCTTGGGATGATCTCAGCCACCGGCACCTGTGCCGAATCCGGCGGACCCGGCGGCGTCGGCTGGGGCGGGAAGCTGCCCTCCCAGCCGCCGCCGAGCGCCTTCGACAGGGCGACGAAGTCCGTCGACATCCCCGCGGTGGCCTGGGACAGGTTGGTCTCGGCCTGGAGCACGACCTGTGCGTTCTGCAGCACCGTCGTGAAGATCTCGACGCCCTGCGTGTAGCGCGCCCGGGCGAGGTCGAGGCCCCGGCGGGCATCGCCCACCTGCCGGGCGAGGCGGGCCCGGCGGTTGGCATCGCCCTGGAGGGAGGCGAGCGCGTTGACGACGTCGTGCCAGCCCTGGAGCACCGCCTTCTGGTAGGCGATGGCCGCCTCCTGCTGCCGGGCCTGCTGGAGGACGAGGTTCGAGCGCAGCCGACCGCCCTCGAACAGCGGGATCGAGAAGGACGGGCCGATATTCATGTATTGCAGCGACGAGCCGCGGAAGATCTTGCCCGGATCGATGGCGTTGACCGTGGGGCTGGCGGTGAGCGTCACCCGGGGGAAGAACTCGGCCTCCGCCTCGCCGATATCGGCGATGGCCGCGTGCAGGCTCGCCTCCGCCTGACGGATGTCGGGCCGGCGGCGGATCAGCTCGGAGGGGATGCCCACCGGCACCTTCGGCGGCACCGGCGGGATGCCCCGCCCGCCGGTCAGATCCTGGGCCAGCGCCAGTGGCGGCTCCCCGAGCAGGAGGGAGATGGCGTTGACCTGCTGGATCTCCTGCTGCTGCAACTGCGGGATCTGCGCCTCAATGGACTCGACCTGCGAGGCGGCGCTCGCCACGTCGAGCCCCGTGACGAGGCCCTTCTGCTGGCGGATGCGGACCACGTCGAGGATCTGCTGGTTCACCCGGACGTAGGATTGATAGATGCGGATCAGGTCCTGGGTGCCGCGCAGCTGCACGTAGTCCCGGGCCAGCTCGCCCTGGGCCGAGACCAGGGCGCCCCGGCGCTGCTCCGCCGACGCCTCCGCCTGGGCCTGGGCGGATTCGACCGACCGGCGCACCCGGCCCCAGAGATCGAGTTCCCACGAAGCGTCGAAGCCAAGGGTGTAGCTCTCGAAGCCGTTGGTCAGCGGCGCGGTGGGGTCGGTGCCCCCGGTCAGGCCGCCCAGGGAGTTCGACAGCAGGCCGATCGTCCCGTTCTTGCTGAACTGCTGCCGGTAGGCCGAGCCGGTGCCCGACAGGGTCGGCAGGGCCGCCGCCGCGCTGGTCCCGAGCTGGGCGCGGCTCTGGAGGAGCCGTGCCGAGGCGGTCTGCACGTCGAGGTTCTGGGAGGCGATCCGGGCCTCGAGCCCGTCGAGGATGGGGTCGCGGAAGGCACGCCACCATTCCACGTCCGGCGGCGCCTCCGTGGTCCGGCGCAGGAGGGGCAGCGAGGTATGGACCGGCCGTCCGGGCGCGGGTTCGACATAGGTGGCCGACGCCGTGACCGCGGGCACCGGGCGCACGAAATCCGGCCCGACGACGCAGCCCCCGAGGACGCCGGTGACACCGACCGCCGTCATGGCGAGCGCAGCGAAGCCATTGAGGGATCCGCCACGCCGTGAGCCGTCCCGCTGCCCTGGGTTGCTTCGCTTGGCGCGCAATGACGGAGTGGCTTGGGCCGGTAACGGCCAAACACTCAGAAGGCGGGGTCTCATATCAGTGCCCTCCGCCGCCGCCGCCCGAAGCGGTCTTGGCCGAGATGAAGAAGCAGAACGGCACCACGAGGAAGGCGATGACCGCCGTGTATTGGAAGACGTTGCCGTAGGCGAGGATCGAGGCCTGGTTCATGTACATCTGGTACGTGTGGGCCACCGCCTCCTGATGGACGGCATCCGCGGCGCGGCCGAGGGAGCGCAGCGTGTTCTCGCTCTCCTGGATCAGCGTGTTGTAGCCCTGCCGGAGCGGCGTCATGAAGCCGGACAGGTGGGCCTGATCGGCCTGCCGCCGCTCGGTGACGGCGGCGGTGGAGAGGGAGATCCCCAGCGATCCGAACACGTTGCGGAACATCGAGAACAAAGCCGCCCCGTCGCTCCGATATTTCTGCGGCAGGGTCAGGTAGGCGATCGTCGAGATCGGCACGAACAGGAAACCCAGTGCCGCCGTCTGCATCGAGCGCATGATGACGAGGGTCTTGAAGTCGATGCTGGGAGCGAGCTTGCTCGAATACATCAGCGCCACGCCCATCAGCGAGAAGCCGAACATCACGATGTAGCGGGTCTGCACGATCTTCATCAGCTGCCCGACGATGGGGATGAGGACGATCACCACCATGCCGCCGGGCGACAGGATCAGGCCCGATTGGAGAGCCGGGTAGCCCAACACGTTCTGCGCGAATTGCGGGATGATCACGGCGCTGGCGTAGAGGGCGAAGCCCATGGCGCCGATGAGGATGCAGCCGATGGCGAAGTTCTTGTCCCGGAACACGTCGAGATCGATGATCGGCTTCTTCGCCGTCAGCAGCCAGCAGATGGCGAAGAACACCCCGAGGCCGCCGATGATCGACATGGTGACGATGAACGGCGAGCCGAGCCAACCGTCGTCCTCGCCGCGGTCGAACACGATCTGCAGGCAGCCGATGCCGATGACGATCAGCGACAGGCCGATATAGTCGATCCCGCGCTTGCGGTTCTTCTTGGCCTGCTCGTGGGGCGGATCCTCCACGAGGATCGAGTTCAGGATCACCGCCAGGATGCCCACCGGCACGTTGACGAAGAAGATCCAGCGCCAGTCGAGGTGCTCCACGAGGTAGCCGCCCAGCGTCGGGCCGAGGACCGGGGCGACGATGGTCGCCACCGCCGTGACGCCGAAGGCCGCCCCGCGCTTGGCGGGGGGGAAGGTGTCGAGGATGATCGCCTGCTGGCTCGGCTGGAGCCCGCCGCCGAAGAAGCCCTGCATCAGCCGGAACAGGATGATCTGCCCGAGGCTCTGGCTGAGGCCGCAGAGCAGGGACGAGACCGTGAACATGCCGATGCAGATGATGAAGTAGCGCTTGCGCCCGATCGTGTCGGAGAGCCACCCGGCGATGGTGAGCACGATGCCGTTGGCGACGAGATAGGCGGTGAGCGTGTAGGTCGCCTCGTCGTTCGAGGCGGCCAGGGACCCGGCGATGTAGGGCAACGCCACGTTGACGATGGTGGTGTCGAGGATCTCCATGAAGGCCGCCATCGTCACCACGATGGCGATCAGCCACGGGTTGTGCCGAGGCGTCCAGGCCTGCTCCCCCCCGCCGCTCACTTGAGCATCACCGTCGGCTCCACGCTGATGCCGAGCGGCAGCGGCTCATCGGGCTTGAGCCCGGAATCGATCACGATCTTCACCGGCACCCGCTGCACGATCTTGATGAAGTTGCCCGTGGCGTTCTCGGCCGGGAATGCGGAGAATTTCGAGCCGGATCCCCGCTGGATCGAGTCCACGTGGCCGTGGAGGTCGAGGTCCGGGTAGGCGTCGACGGTGATCGTCACCTTCTGCCCGGGGTGCATCCCGTTCAGTTCGGTCTCCTTGTAGTTCGCCGTCACCCAGACGTCGGTCGTCACGAGGGACATCACCTGCTGGCCGGCGGAAATGTAATTACCGGCGTTGACGTTGCGGCGCGTCACCCAGCCGTCCTGGGGCGCGCGGACCACCGACCACTCGACGTTGAGCTTGGCTTGGTCGAGGCGCCCTTGCGCCTGCTCGATCTGGCCCTCGATCTGGCTTAACTGGTCCTCGGACTGGCCGATATTCTGCTTCACCGGCTCGGCCTGGATCACCCGGGCCTGAGCCTGCTCCACCTGCGCCTTCGCCTGGGCGAGGTTGGACGCGGTGGTGTCGACCTCCTGCTGGGTGGTGGCGAGCTTCGGCAGGCTCTTCTGCCGGTCGTAGTTCGCCTGCTGGAGCTGCAGGTTCGACTTGGCCGAATCGAGGTTCGCCTTCGCCAGCTCGAGGGCGGCGGGGAAGTTCTTCCTGGCGATCTCGACCCCGAGCCGCTGGCTCGACGCCTGGGCTTTGGTGGTATCGAGCTGGCCCTGGGCCTGTTCCTGGCTGAACACGTATTGCCGGGCGTCGATGTGGAACAGCGGATCGCCCTTATGGACGAACTGGTTGTCCGTGACGTCGAGGGTCACGACCTGCCCAGAGACCTGCGGTGCGATGGTGACGATGTTGCCGTCCGTATAGGCGTCGTCCGTCGTGGCCTTCCCGCGGGTCGAAAGCCAGTAATAGATGCCGCCGCCGACGAGCAGCAGGATGACCACCGCGGCGATGCCGAGCACCAGCGGGCGCCGCTTCTTGCGACGCTGCTGCCCTTCGGCCTCGTCCTTGTCGCCCTGGTCTTTCTGCTTCTTCGAATCCGCGTCCCCGTCGGCCTGCTTGTCGCTGCCGTCCTTGGCCTGCGGCGAGCCGCCGTTTCGCCCTTCCGGGGACCGCTTCCCGTCGGAGCGGGAACGGTCGGTGTCGTCGCGCTCCCTGGATTCACGACCCTCGTCGGCGTCGTCGAACCGGTCGTCATCGTCCCGGCTGCCGCCGACATCGAGATAGTCCCGACGCCGATGGCCCGAGCGGCCGCGGCTCGGCCGGTGCCCGAACGCGTCGTCGTCGATGTCTCGCATTCTTGGCTGCTCGATCCTGGGCCCGGGCCCGAAGAGGCCCGCGGCGGAAACGGGTCACCGGGCGGGCCGCAATTGCCCCGGCACAAGCGAACCGTTAGGTACGCTTATAAGGCGGGCAACTCCTCATATGTCAATCTCTGACGACACAACCCAAAGGCGCAGATGCGGCCCTGTGCCGAGGGGGCAACGCCGCCGTCGCGAGATCCTTGCCGTCGCCGAGCGGGTGCTGCTCAGCCACGGCTTCGCCGAGACGACGATGCAGCGCGTGGCCGAGGAGGCCGGCGCGTCGAAGGAGACGCTGTACCGGCATTTCAACAGCAAGGACGACCTGCTGATCGAGATCGTCGTCGCCCGGACGGAGACGCTGAGGGTTGCCCTCGATGCGAGCTTCGAGCGGGGGGAGAGTATCGCGGTGGTGCTCAGGGAATTGGGCCGCAATCTCCTTGAAGCGATGGCCGGGCCGGAGGTCATCCCCCTCCTTCGTATCGTCGTCACCGAAACGGTCCGCAATCCGGCGCTCGGCATCGCCCTGTTCACGGCGGGCCCCGAACGGACCACCCGGCTCCTGACCAATGCCCTCGAGGCGGCGAAAGGCCGCGGCGAATTCCAGGGGAGGGATCCGGCCCTGGCGGCCTCACTCTACATCGGCGCCATCCTCGGCAATCAGACGCTGATCAACCTCCTGCGCCCGCCCGAACGCCCGCTCAGCGCGCAGGAGATGGACACCCGGGTCGATGAGGCGGTCGCCCTGTTCCTCGCCCGGTACGGATAGGATGGGGCCAGGCGACGCCCGTCCCGTCACGGCCTCTCCGTCATGGCGAGCAAAGCGAAGGCGCGTCAGTCCCGCGACGGCACGGCGGCGGGGAGGTAGCCCTTCCCGGACAGCCATTCGCCGATCCCCAGGCGCACGGCCTCCGACACAGACGGCCGGGGCTCGGGCTGGTCGGCGATCCAGGCCCGGAGGCCGTCCATGACCGGGGCCGGCAGGTCGGCGCCGGCACGGGCATCCGCCCCCGCCTTCAGCAGAGCCTCGGCCGCGATCTGAGCGATACTGGCTGCGATCTTATCCAACGGTTCGATCCGTCCGGGGGCACCTGAGACGTCGCCGGCTTTCCTTATGCGCCTGCAGGCAGCCGGCCGTCCATCCGTGCGGGCGGGGACCGGTCGCCGCGGGCCGAAAGCAGGGCATGGGAGAAAATCCGCCGGCTGACAGTCGCGGCCGGATGCCCCGCTTGAAACCGCCACCGGTTCCGGCGACACCCCTTGTCTGGACCGGATCCAAAGAAACGAGTGGGGCAGGAGACGATGGGCGGCAGCGAGCCCGAGACAGAGGCGGAGGCATGCGAGCGCGTGCGCGCGGCGTCCGGCCGGGCGGAGCGCCTGCGGATCGTCGGCGGGGGCACCAAGGCAGGCCTCGGCCGTCCAGCCCAGGACGAGGCGAGCCTATCGGCCGGGAAGCTGACGGGCATCACACTCTACGAGCCCGCCGAGATGGTGATCGGTGCCCGCGCCGGGACGCCCCTCGCGGAGGTCGAGGCGCTTCTCGCCTCGCGCAACCAGATGCTGCCCTTCGAGCCAATGGATTACCGGGGCCTCTTCGGCACGGCGGGTGAGCCGACGATCGGCGCCGTGGCGGCGATCAACAATTCCGGGCCCCGCCGCATCAATGCCGGTGCCGCCCGCGACAGCCTGATCGGCGTACGCTTCGTCAACGGCCGGGGCGAGGCGATCAAGTCGGGCGGGCGGGTGATGAAGAACGTCACCGGCCTCGACCTCGTGAAGCTGATGGCCGGCGCCCACGGCACCCTTGGGCTGCTCACGGAGGTGACCTTCAAGGTCCTTCCGGTGAACGAGCGGGTGGCGACGCTGGTCTTCTCCGGCCTGGACGATGCGAGGGCGATCGAGGCCCTCGCCGCCGCCCTGGGCTCGCCCTTCGAGCCCACCGGCGCGGCGCACCTTCCCGCCGGGCGGGGCGCCCCCGAGGCGCGCACCCTTCTACGGATCGAGGGTTTTTCGGATGCCGTCGAGTACCGCCTCGGCGAGCTTCGCCGTGTACTCAAGCGGTTCGGGTCCGCTGAGGTGACCGACGGCGAAGGAGGAACCGCCCTCTGGCGAAGCGTGCGCGACGCGGCGCCCCTGGCCGAGCCCCGCACCGACGCCCTGTGGCGGATCTCGACGGCCCCGTCGCGGGGCCCGTCTGTCACGGCCGCCATCGCGGCCCGGCGCGAGGCGCGGTGGTTCTACGATTGGGGCGGCGGCCTCGTCTGGCTCGCCATCTCCGCCGAGGGCGATGCCGGTGCGGAGGCGATCCGCGCCGCCGTCCGGGCTGCGGGCGGGCACGCGACCCTGGTCCGGGCGCCCGATGCCGTGCGCGCGGCGGTGCCGGTCTTCGAGCCCCTGGCCGAGCCGCTGATGCGGGTCACCGTGGGAATCAAGGCCGCCCACGACCCGGCCGCGATCTTCAACCCCGGCCGGATGTACGCGGGCGTTTGAGTTTGTCCCCTCCCCGCCCGGGGAGGAGAGGATGCAGGATCAGACCGTGCAGACCAATTTCACCCTCGCCCAGCTCGCCGACCCCGCCATGGCGGCGTCCGAGAAGATCCTGCGGACCTGCGTGCATTGCGGCTTCTGCACCGCCACCTGCCCGACCTACCTGCTGCTCGGTGACGAGCTCGATTCCCCGAGGGGGCGGATCTACCTGATCAAGGATATGCTGGAGGGCGGCAAGCCGGCGAGCCCGGAGGTGGTGCGCCATGTGGACCGCTGCCTCTCCTGCCTGTCCTGCATGACGACCTGCCCATCGGGCGTCCACTACATGCACCTCGTGGATCACGCCCGGGCGCATATCGAGAAGACCTATCCGCGCCCCTTCGGGGACAAGGTCCTGCGGGCGATCCTCGCCCTCGTCCTACCCTATCCGGCGCGGTTCCGCCTCGCCCTGCGGGCGGCCAGGCTCGGGCAGCCGCTCAAGGGCTTGGTCGGCCGCCTGCCGCAGGTCGGCAACCGCCTCGCCGCGATGCTCGACCTCGCCCCCGCGGCGATGCCGGCGCGCAACCCGACGAACCGGCCCGGCACCTTCCCGCCCCAGGGCGGGAGGGCGGCCAAGCGTGTCGCCTTGTTGCGCGGCTGCGCGCAGAGCGTGCTCCGGCCGGACTTCAACGAGGCGGCGATCCGCCTCCTCAACCGCCACGGCGTCGAGGTGGTGCATGCCCAGGAGGGATGCTGCGGGGCGCTGACCCACCACATGGGCAAGGAAGATGCCGCCCACGCCCATGCGAAGCAGGCGATCGACGCCTGGGACGCCGAGATCGCCAAGGGGCTCGACGCGATCCTCGTGACCGCCTCGGGCTGCGGCACGACGATCAAGGATTACGGCTTCATGTTCCGGGACGACCCGGCCTATGCCGAGAAGGCAGCCCGGGTCTCGGGCCTCGCCAAGGACGTGACGGAGTTCGTCGCCACCCTGCCCTTGACGGCGCCGGTGGTGGAGAGCGACCTCGTCGTCGCCTACCATTCAGCCTGCTCGATGCAGCACGGCCAGGGCATCCGCACCGAGCCGAAGGCCCTGCTGACGAAGGCCGGCTTCACGGTGAAGGAGGTGCCGGAGGGCCACATCTGCTGCGGCTCGGCAGGGACCTACAACATCCTCCAGCCGGAGATCGCCGAGAAGCTGCGCGCCCGCAAGGTCGGCAACATCGAGCGCATCCGGCCCGACGTGATCGCCACCGGCAACATCGGTTGCGCCACGCAGATCGGGAAGGGCACCGCCATCCCGATCGTTCACACGGTGGAACTCCTCGATTGGGCGACCGGCGGTCCGAAGCCCGCCGCGCTGGATGCCGTCCGGCCCCGCCTCGCGGCGGCCGAATGACATTCATGTGACCTGTTCACGCAGGCGCCCCTTGCCAAACCGCCGCCACGGTTTGTAATGGTAAGGACCCCTTCCGGTCCCGCCGGTCGCCAATGCGGCCCGCGGACGCGGCCGAATTCTGCTGAGAAGCGAGAAGACGGGCGCGTCGTCACGGTGGGCTTTTCGCCCGCTCGGCGATGGCGGACCCTATCACCCGACCGGACAGGTGTCGGACGACGCGGCGGTTTCCGCCGCACAGGAATTCACGGCCGGCCCTCACGGGACGTGCCGAGATGCTTTCGCGAGGTCGGGAGAAGATGGAGGGACGCACAGCACCGCTTGCCGCTGCTCGTGCCCCGCGCGCACGCATGACGCGCCGCGCCGTTTCCTTCATCCACCCGGCCATTTTCAACCCCAGGCGCCCAGGGCGCCATAAGGCGGTTGACGGCACAATCCCACCCCACCTCCCCGCGGCCTCGGCGACGAGGCCGGCCCTGCGCCCGGCGGTTTCCCGCTCGGGCGAGGGGCCGCCGGGGCTCCGGGCACGGAGCGCGACGTCGGCCGCCATGCCGAGAGTTCGTCATGGCCAACAAGATGCTCATCGACGCGATGCACCCGGAAGAGACCCGGGTCGTCACGGTCCAAGGAAGTAAGGTCGAAGAGTTCGACTTCGAATCCGCCAGCCGCAGGCAGCTGCGCGGCAACATCTATCTCGCCAAGGTCACGCGGGTGGAGCCCTCGCTCCAGGCCGCCTTCGTGGAGTACGGCGGCAACCGCCACGGCTTCCTGGCCTTCAACGAGATTCATCCCGACTACTACCAGATCCCCCTGGCCGATCGTCAGGCCCTCCTGGAAGAAGAGGCCCGGGAGGCCGAGGAGTACCGCGAGCGCGAGGAGCGCCGCCGCCGCTCGCCCCGCCGGTCCCGCGGCCGCCGGGCCGAGGCCCGCTCCCGCCGCGACGACATCGTGAGCGCCGACGGCGCCGCGACGCCGATCGAGGGCGAGGAGTTCCTCACCACGGATCTCCCGGACACCCTGGCGGACAACGCCGAGGCCGTGCGCGAGGAACTCGCCACCGAGGGGCATGAGGTCGAGGCCGGCGAGGTTGAGGTTGAGCCCCGGTCGGACGGGGAGCCTGCGCCCGGCGGTGCCGTCTCCGCCTCCACCGAACTCGATTCCGAGGTGCCCCCCGAGGCGGTGATCGCCGGGACGGAGGAACTTACGGCGGTCGCCGAGCCGCTGGCCCGGTCGGATGAGGCCGCCCCGCTGGATGCCGACGAGGCCGAGTCCGACGAGGCCGATGCCGCCGAGGATGAGGACGACGAAGACGAGGACGAGGACGACGAGGAAGGCGACGAGGACGAGGACGACGACGAGGAGGACGACGGCGAAGAGGATTCCGACGATCCCGACGCCGAGCCGAAGATCGCCCAGGTCGGCGGCAACGGCGACGCCCTGGCCGAGATCCCGGAGCGTCCCCGCGCTCCCCGCCGCCACTACAAGATTCAGGAAGTCATCAAGCGCCGCCAGATCATCCTCGTTCAGGTGGTCAAGGAGGAGCGCGGGACCAAGGGCGCGGCCCTGACGACCTACCTGTCCCTCGCCGGACGCTATTCCGTGCTGATGCCCAATACCGGGCGCGGCGGCGGCATTTCCCGCAAGATCACCTCGGCGGCGGACCGGAAGCGGCTGAAGGAGGTCGTGGCCGACTTGGACGTGCCGGAGGGGATGGGCGTCATCCTGCGCACGGCCGGCGCCTCGCGCTCCAAGCCGGAGATCGCCCGGGACTTCGAGTACCTCATGCGGCTGTGGGAATCGGTGCGGGAGCTGACCCTCACCTCCATCGCCCCGTCCCTGGTCTACGAGGAGGGCTCGCTCATCAAGCGGGCGATCCGCGACCTCTACAACAAGGACTTGGACGAGGTGCTCGTGGCGGGCGAGGACGCCTACCGCGAGGCCAAGGACTTCATGCGCATGCTGATGCCCGACCAAGTGAAGGTCGTGAAGCCCTACCGCGACACCACCCCGGTCTTCGCCCGTTACGGTGTCGAAGCGCAGCTCGACGCGATGTTCTCGACCCATGTCTCCCTGAAGTCGGGGGGCTACCTCGTCATCAACCCGACCGAGGCCCTGGTCTCCATCGACGTGAACTCCGGCCGCGCCACCCGCGAGCACGACATCGAGGACACCGCCCTCAAAACGAACCTGGAGGCCGCCGAGGAAGTCGCCCGGCAGCTGCGCCTGCGGGATCTCGCCGGCCTGATCGTCATCGACTTCATCGACATGGAGGAGAAGCGGAATAACCGCGCCGTCGAGAAGAAGCTCAACGACTGCCTGAAGAACGACCGCGCCCGCATCCAGGTGGGCCGGATCTCGCCGTTCGGCCTCATGGAAATGAGCCGCCAGCGCATCCGCACCGGCTTGCTCGAATCCTCCTCGATCCCCTGCCCGCATTGCGGCGGCTCTGGCTTCGTGCGGGCGACCGCGTCCGTGGCCCTGCACATCCTGCGCTCCATCGAGGAGGCGCTGCTCAAGTCGGCGAGCCACAACCTCGTCCTGCGCACCCGCACCGAGGTCGCCCTCTACATCCTCAACCAGAAGCGGGCGCATCTGCACGAGATCGAGATGCGCTTCGGCGTGACGGTGACCATCGCCGCCGACGAGCGTCTGCCGGCGACCTCGGCCTTCCAGCTCGACCGGGGTGAGCCCGCCCAGCGGGCCGAAGGTCCGGTCACCGGGGTGCGCGCCACCGCCGTCTCCCCCGCCATGGAATTCGACGACGAGGGCGAGGACGAGGAGGCCGAGACCGCGGAGGCCACAGAGGCCGTGGACGCCAACGGAGGCGAGGAGAGCCGGGAGGACGGCGAGAACAAGCGCCGCCGTCGCCGCCGCCGCCGCCGGGGTGGTCGCTCCGAGGGCGGGGAGGCCCGTGACGCCGCCTCCGACGAGGGCGAGGAGGAAGCCGAGGACGACGCCGCCGAGTCCACGGCTGCCGAGGCAGAGGACGATGGGGGCGAGGCCGTCGAGGCCGCCCCCGCCGGCGAAGGCGACGATGGTGCCAACGGCAACGGCGACAGGGGCCGTCGCCGCCGCCGCGGTCGCCGCGGTGGCCGGGGTCGCACGGAGCGGACCGGCCAGCGTGACGACGAGTTCCAGGGCGAGGATGCCTCCGCCGACGAGACGGGTATGGCCCCCGCTCCGGCGAGCGAAGAGGCGGCCGCCGCCCTCCCCGCGGAGGAGCCCGTCACCGCGCAGGTCCTCGACACCATCGAAGCGCCGGAGCGAGTCCAGGTTGCCGAGCCCGTTCCTGAGCAACCCGTGACCGCCGAAGAAGTGGCCGAGACGGTCGAGGCCGCCCCGGCACCCAGCGAGCCGCCGGCCGAACCGGTTGCGGTCGTCCTGACGCCGCCCTCCGACCCGACCCGCCCGAAGCGGGCGGGATGGTGGTCGCGGACGAAGGCCGCCCTCACCGGCGAGTAAGGGTCCAACCGGGGGCGGGCGAAGACCCGCCCCCGACTTCATCCAAACCCGTCATTGCTTCGCTTCGCTCGCAATGACGGTGAGGGTGTCAGGCTTCGCGCGGTTGGGGCCTCGATCCCATAAGGGGATGGCGGATAGCACCCTCAGACCCCGCCTGCGGACGCAACTTCAGGTGCGCTTTCCCCGATTGCGCCGTGGCGCCTCTGGGCTAACGGAAGGCATCCTGCCCAGCTCGCGAGCAACGTTGCGAAGATCTGCAACTGTAGATGGCAGGTTCCTGCGCAAGGCTTGCGTGGGACAGCCCCACACAGTTCGGCTTTGTGAACATTTCTTTCACAAACATCGCGCAATGCTTGGCGGCATACGCCATCTTTTCCGTCGAGCGCCGGATGTTCAGTCTCTCCAAGAAGAAGCCGCCGGTACAAGAAACGGCCTCGGTCGTTCTGAAACCGGCCGCCCCTGAGCCGGTCGTCAAGCTCGTCCCCCCCACCCCCGTGATCGACCGCGAGCTTCTGAGCCTGCCGGGCCGCCTCTCGGCCGCCGCTTCCGAAGCTGGCACGTCCCTCGGTTGGATGGCCTACGATTCGAAGGGCATGGCGGAGCAGGCCCGCCTGATGGCCGCGGCCACCGAGGAACTGGCGGCCACGACCCGCGAGATCGCAGCACGTTCGTCCGACGTCGCCAGCAACGCCGAGGCGGCGAGCGGCGGCATCGGCGCCTGCGCGGAAGACATCCATCGGGCGACCGACGGCATGCGGCGGATCGAGGGGGGTGCGGACGAGATCGGCCGCCGCCTCGACGGGTTCTCCCAGGCCGCGGCCCGGATCGAAGAGATGGCCGGTGCCATCGCGGCGATTTCCGGCCAGACCAACCTACTCGCCCTGAACGCGACGATCGAGGCCGCCCGCGCCGGCGCGGCGGGTCGGGGCTTCGCCGTCGTGGCCGCCGAGGTGAAGGCCCTCTCGGCCCAGACCGCCCGGGCGACCGACGAGATCCATCAGCGCATCAAGCATCTCCGCGACGAGATGACGGCCATGCGCGAGGCCGTGAGCCAGAGCCGCGAGGCGGTGAAAGCCGGTTCCCAGGCCATGGCCCAGGCCAGCACCCGGGTCGAGATGGAGAGCGCCAACGTCGCGACGGTGGCCGAAGAGATGCGCGCCGCCTCGGGCCTGCTCGATCAGCAGATTCAGGCGACGAGCGAGATCGCCGACAGCGTCGGCCGGGTCGCCGCCGGGGCCGACAAGGCCCGCACGGAGATCGGCGATGCCATCGACCGGATCGACCGGATCGAGACCCTGAGCCAGACGCTCCTCGACAAGCAGGAGGGCGACACCCGGCAGTTGCGCCTCGCCCGCCTACCGGCGGATTGTGCCGCCTGGCGTCGCCGGCTCGCGAGCGTGCTCGTGGGCATGCGGGCCCCCGATATCGACCAGGGCGAGATCGCACCCCATCCGGCCTTCCAGGGCACCGTGGAAACGGCCCTCGGCAAGGCGCGCAAGGAGTGCCGGGCGATGATGAGCCACATCCAGGCCTCCCGCTGGGACGAGGCCACGGCTGCCTTCCAGGCCTTCGAGGCCGCCATCGCCGAAGCCCAAGCGGCGGCCTGAGCCGCACCTCTCCCCCTCCCCGGAGGCTAAGGAGAGACCGGCAGTCCCGTCACGCGGTCTGCGTCGTCTCCGGCGGAAGGTAATCCTCGACCTTCTGCGCCGCCCCGCCGCGCAGGAGCGTGTAGAGGAACGGCACCAGCAGCAGGGTGGCCGGCGTCGCGAAGGCGATACCGCCCATCACCGCCCGGGCGAGCGCCGCGTTCTGCTCTCCGCCCTCGCCCGTGCCCAGCGCCATCGGGATGAGACCGAGGAACATGGCCGAGGCGGTCATCAGCACCGGCCGCAGGCGCGTCTCGCCCGCCGCGATGGCGGCCTCGGCGGCGCTGCACCCCGTCGCCTCCCGGTGCTCCTTGGCGAAGGTGACGAGCAGGATCGAGTTCGCCGAGGCGATGCCCACCGACATGATCGCCCCGAAGATCGAGGGAATCGAGAAGGTCGTGCCCGTCACGAACAGGCCGGTGGTGATGCCGCAGAAGGCGATGGGCAGGGCAGCGATCACCACGAAGGGATCGCCCCAGCTCTGGTAGTTCACCGCCATGAGCAGGTAGACGGCGATCAGCGCGATGCCGAGGCCGATGCCGAGGCGGAGGAAGGCCGAGCGCATGTTCTCGATCTGACCGCGCACGGTGATCTTGTCGGGGGCGTGCAGGGTCTTCTGCTCCTCCTGCACGATCTGATCGATCTCCCGGGCGACCGAGCCGAGATCGCGGTCCTGCACCGACGCGAAGATGTCGAAGGTTGGCTGAATGTTGACGTGGTTGATCACCGTCTGCGTCGGCACCCGGCGCATGTCGGCGACGCTCGACAGCAGGGTCAGCACCCCCGGCCCGGTGCCCGACGTCGCGGCGGCGCGGACGAAGAGGGGCGTGTTGCGCAGGTCGGTGAGGGAGGCGTTGCGGTATTCCGGCGTCTGCACCCAGAGCTGATAGGGGATGCCGGTCTTCGGATCCGGCCAGAAGTTCGGCGTGACCTGATAGCTGCCCGACAGGGAGATGTTCATATTCTGCGCCACCGATTGCTCGGTGAGGCCCAGTTCCGAGGCGAGGCGCCGGTCCACGTCCACGTAGAATTGCGGGACGTTGACGATCTGCTGGAGATGCACGTCCACGAGGCCCTTCGTCTCGCGCAGGCGGCGGACGATGGTCTGGGCGACCTCCAGATCCTGGTCCTTGTTGCGCCCCGAGACCTGGACGTCGATGGGCGTGATGACGCCGAAGTTCAAAATCTGCGTGATGATGTCGGCGGGCTGGAAGTAGACGGTCAGGTCGGGGAAGCGCTGCATCAGCACCTCGCGGAGGCGCTTCTTGTAGCCCGCCACCGAGCCGTGGCCCTCCTTCAGGCTGATCAGCATCTGGCCGTCGTTGTAGGAGACGAACGAGCCGTCCGAGAAGGCGAAGTTATAGTTGATCGACGGCACGCCGATGTTGTCGAGGATCTGCTCCAGCTCGGGCTCCGGGATCACCTCCCGCACCACGTCCTCCACCTGCGCGAAGACCTGCTGCGTGGTCTCGATGCGAAGCCCGGCGCGGGCGCGCAGATGCATCGTCATCTGGCTCGATTCGATCTCCGGGAAGTAGTCCTGTCCCGTGAACAGGAAAAGCGTCCCGCCCATCGCCAGGACGCAGACGGTGACGAAGACGGTCACGAACCGGTGCCGCAGGGCGGCGTGCAACAGCCCGACATAGCCCCGGTGGAAGCGCTCGAAGCGCCGCTCGAAGCCCTGGTGGAAGGCGCCGGCGACGCGGAGGAACGGTGCGGCGACGGTACCGACCACCCGGCCGATCCGGGTCCGGCGGCGGGTCTCGCCGTCTTTCGGGCGGTCCTTGGCGTGCTTGGCGGCGTATTCCGGCGCGACGATCACGTCGATCAGCAGGGGCACCAGGGTCCGCGACAGCAGGTAGGAGGTCAGCATTGCGAACACGACCGCGAGCGCCTGCGGGGTGAACAGATATTTCGGTGTGTCGGTGAGGGCGAAGACAGCGGTGAAGGCGGCGCAGATCGACAGGGTCGAGATCAGGGCCGGCTTGGCGATGCCCGCCGCCCCGTGGACCACGCTCTCCCGGAACTCCTCGCCCTCCTCGAACAGGCGGTAGGTGTTCTCGATGGCCACCGTCGCGTCGTCGACGAGGATGCCCACCGCCAGGGCGAGGCCGCCGAGCGTCATGACGTTGATGGTTTCGCCCAGCGCCGCCAGCACCGCCAGCGAGGTCATCACGCAGAGCGGGATCGAGATCAGCACGACGACCGTCGAGCGCCAGGAGCCCAGGAACAGCAGGATCGCGAGACCGGTGAGCGCGGCGGCGGTCGCCGCCTCGTGCAGCACGCCTTCGATGGCGTTCGACACGAAGATCGACTGATCGAACAGCAGCTTGATGTTCATGCCTTCGGGGGCGGCGGCGTGGATCGTTGGCATCGCCGCCTTGACGTTGTTCACGACGCTGAGGGTCGAAGCGTTGCCGTTCTTGATCACCTGCATCAGCACGGCCTGGCTGCCGTCGGCGCGGACCACGTTGATCTGCGGCGGGCCGCCGTCGCGGACGAAGGCGACGTCGCGCACCAGCACCGGCTGACCGGCGACCACCTTGATCGGGGCGAGGTTCAGGGTCTCGATAGAGGGCGGCGTGGCGTTGAGCTGGATCGGGTATTGCTGCTCGCCGATCTTGGCGAGGCCGGAGGGCACCGTCAGGTTCTGCGCCGTCATGGCGTTGGTGACGTCCAGCGGCGTCAGGCCAAGCGCCTGCAGGGCGTTCAGGTCGAGATCGACCATGATCTGCCGGGGTGCGCCGCCAAACGGCGCGGGCAGGGTCGAGCCCGGCACCTGCGCCAGGGTCTGGCGGATGCGGTACTGGGCGTAATCGTAGATCTCGTTGAGGCTCTGCCGGGCCGAGGACAGGGCGAGCTGGATCACCGGCACGGACGAGGCCGAGTAGCGCACGATCACCGGCGGCTGGATGCCCGGCGGCATCGCCGCGCGGATCGAGTTGGTAGAGGACACGACCTGTGCGATGGCAAGATCGATGCTTACGCTCGGGTCGAAGTAGATCCGCTGGACCGCCGTGCCCTGGAGCGTGGTCGATTCCATCCGGCGGATGTTGTTGACGTTGTTGGAGATGCCGAATTCGGCATAGGTGGTGACGCGCTGCTCCATCTCCGGCGTAGACAGGCCGGTATAGGTCCAGACCACCACGACCACGGGGATGTTGACGACGGGCAGCACGTCCTTCGGCGTGACGATGATGGCGCCGAGGCCGCCGAGCATCATCAGCACCGCCAGCACGTAGGTCGTGATGCGGAACTTCAGGGCGTAGAGGACGAGGCCCATGCGATCTCCCGGCCCGCCGCCCGATCCGACGCGACGATCACGAGGAGTGTACTAGCGCGTTCGCATCCGCAAGAAGCGGATCCGCATTGCCGCAGGCTCCGCTAAGTTGTTTCCCGCGGAAACACTTCGTCGTGGCGGGCGGGATCAAGGAATTGCGGGATGCGCCACGCCTGGACACCGCCCGCTGCCCTGGATTGCTTCGCCGCGCTCGCGATGACGGGGCGGGAGGGCGTATCGCCTCTGTCCCATGACTTCCCTCATCCTGAGGTGCCGCGAAGCGGCTTGGAAGGAGCGCTCCAGAAGTCGCGCGATCCCTGGAGACCTCCTTCGAGGCCAACGCTGCGCGTTGGCACCTCAGGATGAGGTGAAGGATGGATCGGAGTAAGGCAGCATCAGCGCAGCAGCGCCGACTTCTCCACTTCCAGCGCATTCGCGATCTCGTCGAGCGCTGTGTGCTCGACCTCGCTGATGCCGCCGAAATCGGCGACGTCGGCGGCGATCAGGAAGACATCCTGGCGCTGCTCGATCGGCCGTTCGGCGATGGCCGAGGCGGCGCGGAGGTTCTCGATGCGCCCGGCGCGGCTCTTGGCCCGGGTGATTGCCTCGTACAATTCCTGCTCGACGCGCAGGGTGTCGTAGGACTTCTCGAGGATCGGGTTGGCCCGGATGCCGACGATGGCTGCCTCGACCTCCTCCTCGGCCACATCCCCGTCCGCCACGATGACGTTGGCGGCCGCCGACACCGCCGCCTGAAGGAACATCGCGTCGCCGGCATAGGACATGATGGTCCGGCCGAAGCGAAGGATGGCGTCCTGGAAAATACTCATGCCCCTCTCCCGTTGATTGATGATGGCGGGAGAAGGGGCGCCCGAGTCAAGCGTGTCGTCAGCAGCAGCGGAAACCCGACGTGTTGCCCACGCCGAAGCGGGCATTCTCCCGGTTGCGGAAGAACTCCGTCTCGGTCATCGGCTCCCGGTCGGGATGGGTCCGGCGGATATGCTCGGCATAGGCGCCGTAATCCCCCTGCCCCACCATCAGCCGGGCACCGTCGCAGACGCATTTCGTCAGCGTCCGCAACTGGTCGCGAAAGCCCAGGGTCGACGCCATCGCCTCACTCCGCCGCGACGATCTTGGGATCGGTCTCCAGCGCGGTCCAGCGGTCAGCCCGGAGAGCCTTCAGGCAGGCCATCACACCGAACACCGCAATCGCCACGACGAGGGCAATGAACAGGCCCGCGAGCACCGCGTCGATCCGGTCGTTGAGGATGATCTGGCTCATCTGGTCGGCGTTCTTGGCCGGGGCCAGCAGCTTGCCCTCGGCGGCGGCCGTGGCGTAGCGGTCGGCATGGGCCAGGAAGCCGATCTTCGCGTCGGCGGAGAAGAT
The DNA here is from genome assembly GCF_022179525.1 of Methylobacterium persicinum. GTDB lineage: Bacteria > Pseudomonadota > Alphaproteobacteria > Rhizobiales > Beijerinckiaceae > Methylobacterium > Methylobacterium persicinum. Next base: position 2,061 of record NZ_BPQX01000044.1, on the reverse strand, counting down.
CTTCTGCCAGCCGGCCGTCAGGGTGCAGATGCACAGCCACGCCGTCGGGATGATGGTGACGAAGGCGTATTTCTCGCGCTTCATCTTGAAGATCACCACCGTGCAGAGGGTCAGCGCCACCGCCGCCAGCATCTGGTTCGAGATGCCGAAGAGCGGCCACAGGGTGTTGATCCCGCCCAGCGGATCCGTGACGCCCTGGTAGAGGAAGTAGCCCCAGGCGCCCACCGAGATCGCCGTCGCCAGGATGCTCGGCACCCAGGCATCCGTCCGCTTGAACCCCGGCGCAGCGAGCCCCACGAGATCCTGCACCATGAAACGGCAGGCGCGGGTGCCGGCATCGACCGCGGTGAGGATGAACAGCGCCTCGAACAGGATGGCGAAGTGGTACCAGAATGCCATCATCGCCTTGCCGCCGATGGCGGAGGAGATGATGTGGGCCATGCCCACCGCCAGCGTCGGGGCGCCGCCGGCGCGGGAGATGATGGTGCGCTCGCCGACATCGGCGGCGGTCTGGGTGATGACGTCGGGCGTCGTGGCGAAGCCGAGCTTGGTCACGGCGGCGGCGGCGGTCTCCGGCGTGGTGCCCACCAGGGCCGCCGGGGAGTTCATGGTGAAGTACACGCCCGGGTCGATCACGCAGGCCGAGACCAGGGCCATGATCGCCACGAAGGATTCCATCAGCATGGCACCGTAGCCCACGAAGCGGGCGTCGAGCTCGTTGGCGATGAGCTTGGGCGTGGTGCCCGACGAGATCAGGGCGTGGAAGCCCGAGACCGAGCCGCAGGCGATGGTGATGAACAGGAACGGGAACAGGCTGCCCGCCCAGACCGGACCGGTGCCGTCCACGAACTTCGTGATCGCCGGCATCTGCACGTGGGGCGCCACGAAGGCGATGCCCAGCGCCAGACCGACGATGGTGCCGATCTTGAGGAAGGTCGAGAGGTAGTCGCGGGGCGCCAGCAGCAGCCACACCGGCAGCACCGAGGCGACGAAGCCGTAGCCGATCAGCATCCAGCAGAGCTGCGTGCCGGTGAAGGTGAAGGCCGGGGCCCAGACCGGGCTCGCCGCGACCTGCCCGCCGCCGAAGATCGCCGCCATGAGCAGGACGAAACCCACAACGGAGACCTCTCCGATCTTACCGGGGCGGATGTAGCGGGTGTACACCCCCATGAGCAGCGCGATCGGGATCGTGGACATCACCGTGAAGGTGCCCCACGGGCTCTCGGCCAGCGCCTTGACCACGATCAGCGCCAGCACGGCCAGCAGGATGACCATGATGAGGAAGGTGCCGACCAGGGCGATGACGCCCGGCACCGCCCCGAGCTCGGCCCGGATCAATTCGCCGAGCGACCGGCCATCCCGGCGCATGGACACGAACAGGACCATGAAGTCCTGCACCGCGCCGGCGAGGACCACGCCGGCCAGGATCCACAGCATGCCGGGCAGGTAGCCCATCTGCGCGGCGAGCACCGGGCCGACCAGGGGGCCGGCGCCGGCAATGGCCGCGAAGTGGTGGCCGAACAGCACGCTCTTGTTGGTGGGGACGTAATCGAGCCCGTCATTGTGCCGGAGGGCCGGGGTCGCCCGCTTGGCATCGAGCTGCATCACCCGGTCGGCGATGAACTTCGAGTAGTACCGGTAGGCGATGAGATAGACGCAGACCGCGGCGACCACGATCCAGAGGGCATTCACGGCCTCGCCCCGCTCGACGGCGACGATGGACAGGGCGGCGGCGCCGAGCGCCCCGACGAGGGCCCAGGGCCCGTGTTTCTGAATGGCGGTCATGGCGTGGCCTCCCCTGGCCTACGGCTCGGTCCGACCCTGACAGGGCCTGTGATCTGGCCGCGTTCTGCCGGAAAATTCACGCCGTGCAAAGATTTTCACGCGGCCGCAGGTGGACAAAGGACGGCGCGTTGTCGCCCGGGAGTCGGGGATGATCCAATCCCCGAACTTACATCGCCTTCACGAGCGTGGCGAAGCGATTCTCAGTGCTGGCCAATCAGAATGAGTTGGTCCCATCCTTCCCCCTCATCCTGACGCGCCCGCGTCAGCGGGCCTCGA